>NZ_LJYG01000088.1:0-40850 GCF_001440035.1 Bradyrhizobium manausense
TCTTCACATGGCGTAATCGCGGCTGACGTCTTCTTGAGAACACGAGGATCGGTACGATCGGCGTCAGCAAATCGAAAAGGAGCCGCGCTATGAAGCAGTACGTTGGTCTGGACATCTCTATGGAAGAAACCAGCATTTGCGTTTTGGACCAGGCCGGCGGCGTGACATTCGAAGGTTGTGCGCCGACCAATCCGGAGGCGATCGCTGAGCTCCTAAGGCGTCATGCCGGCAATGCTGAGCGGATCGTCTTTGAAACGGGCTCGCTATCCAATTGGCTTTGGCATCAACTCAGGGCACTGGGCTTTCCGGTGATTTGCCTTGATGCGCGTCACGCCAACGCGGCGTTATCAATGCGTATCAACAAGTCGGATCAAAACGATGCCAAGGGATTGGCCGAAATGGCCCGCATGGGATGGTACCGGGAAGCTGCCGTGAAGGGGGCGGAGAGCTGGAAAACCCGTTCGATGCTGGCGGCTCGAAGCAAGCTGGTGGATCTGCGGCGTGACCTCGACAACCAGATGCGTGGTCTTTGTAAGGGGCTGGGAATATTGCTCGGCAGGGCCGGTTCGACCAATCTGGCTCGCAAAGTCAACGCCGTCCTCGCTGAATCGCCGGATTTGCAAAGTATTTTCGCGCCGCTACTCCTTGCTCAGTCCTGTTTGACCGAGCAAATTGAAAAATTTGATCGAGAACTTCTGGTGATGGCGAAGGGTGACCAAACTGTTCGGCGAATGATGACCGTTCCCGGTATCGGTCCC
The DNA here is from genome assembly GCF_001440035.1 of Bradyrhizobium manausense. Taxonomy (GTDB): domain Bacteria; phylum Pseudomonadota; class Alphaproteobacteria; order Rhizobiales; family Xanthobacteraceae; genus Bradyrhizobium; species Bradyrhizobium manausense. The sequence continues at coordinate 759 of NZ_LJYG01000088.1, forward strand.
CTGACCGCTCTGGCCTTCGTCGTTACCATCGACAACCCCGCTCGCTTCAGACATTCCGCCGACGTTGGTGCCTATCTCGGCCTGACACCAAGACGTCATCAATCCGGCGAGATCGACCGCACTGGCCGCATCTCCAAACGCGGCAACCATCAGGTTCGGACTTATCTGTTCGAAGCCGCGAACGTCCTGCTGACCGTTGTCAGGCGAGGTTCTGCGCTCAAGCGCTGGGGCAGCAAACTGACAAAAAGGATCGGCGCCAAAAAGACGAAGGTTGCCGTTGCTCGCAAAATGGCTGTCATCCTCCACTCCATCTGGACCGACGGCACTGAGTTCCAGGCAGAGATGCGCGCCGCATGAAGTAACCCTAAACCGACACCCAGATCCGCCTCCGGCGGAACAAGCGTCCCTGCCGGGACGAAGGTGTTGGCAATCTCGAAGTCGTCCCTGCGGGCGTTACGCACCGCGCTCTTCACATCGAGATGCACACCTCTTGAACGCCATCATGCGGCGGCTGTAGAGACGACCGCGGAAAGAACCATGAACCCGGCAGTGGATGATTTTTGTCTAATCGGGGTTGACACCGTGCCCGCGATTAAAGAACGGACGACTATCAAAAGTGGCGTCGGGATGCATTCGTCCCCGTGGGTTGGCTCGATAGTAGCGAGAGCGCTCTCGAGCAAGCCGCTGCTTCTAAAAGCTTATGGCGGGCTGGGCTCGTTTCGCGGCGTCGCTCGACGTTCGCTCAATCACCTGACCGAGCCTCCGCACGAGGACCCATGGAAGGGACCATCGCTTGGCATGTTGTCGGCATGGTAGTTGGGGTTCGCAGACGCTCGGACGCTCGGGAGCTTTCTCGCGCTCAATCGGTCCGAGCTTATTCAATAAAGTCCCTTTGTTCGCAGAACCCGCCTAACTTGCCAACGCTTAGACTAGCGGACCGATCGAATCACGGCGAGGACAAAGATTAACCAAGTAGCGACGCAGAACAATAAAGCGAGGCGCCACGCTCTTACCCTGAATCGACGTCGCCATTTTACCAGCTCCGATGCGCAGCCGGTAAAACAGTGCCCCCGAACGACGCTTACGATCTGACAATAATCGTGAAATTCAAACTGCGAGCGATTTTTCCGGATGTACTTGATCCGCTCCCGAGGCGAGAAGCAGTAGGCCCATATGTTATGCGCCTCGTCGTCGTTCGACCCGCGGCATTCATTAGATAGAGCACGCTGGACTTCCGGCGTATCGATATGATGATCTATGTCGAGCGCATAAACGCGTAGCATGTGCAGTAGAAGCATGATGCGTATCTTTCGTGTTCCGCGATCCACGCCTACAATGTGACGCTGCGTGAGATTCAAGCTATTCCTTCGATCGCCCACCAGATCTAGTAAATACCGGCCGCGGTCTCGCCCGCGTTCCCGAACCTCGCAACAGTCGCGGAACTCGCGAAGTCGATTGATAGCAGCTCGGCACGCCGCAAAAGCGCCGCTTCTCTAGCGACAGCGGCTCTTCGAGCAATTTCAAGGATCGCCAGAGGAACAGCCCGGCCAATCCCGGTGCTTCGTAGAGGTGGCTTTTCGTCTACCTTGGCGGCCCACCCGCTAGTCTCGCGAATGACGCGTCTGCCGCCGGCACTGGAATTAACATATTTCGTCCGACCAGCCGTTCGGAGGGGTTGAACCGCACGCAGCGTCAAATTGTAGGATCTCGAACAAGTAGGCTCACCGGCCAGGCCGACGCCACTAACGAGTTCAAGGATCGCCAATGTCTCAGCCTGTTAAGATCTACGCCACACCATGCTGCGAGGATCCATACCTCCTTCGTGCATGCAATTTGGTATCATTTTTGGACAGCAAGCACTCCAAACACGACTGCGGAGATGGGCGCGTCGTAGTAGGCCAACTGCAAGAGCGGCCTCCAGGGCGCATTCTGCCGCGTACTCTAAGTCACAAATTACCGACATCCAATCTACAACCGGTCCGATGCGCGACCAAGCTGTCCGACACCGAACAGCGTGATTTTGGTAGTCGACGCGTAGCTTCCCTGCCCCTCCGACAATTGTAGACCTCTCTCTCATTGGTCACTTTCCGTAGCCGCTCCCACCACTGAGCCTTTGGCCTACTGTGTCTACAGGCACCGTTGAGCGTCCTGCTCCACGCCGCCCCCCAAGAGGATATCGTGAATCGAACGCATTGCCCCCTTTCTCGTCAGACCTATAGAGCGGTTTGGCATGTAGGAGCTTTCATTGCTTTTACGACAACGAGCTCTCTCAGCGCTGTCGCTCGAGAGCTTCGTGCCATGGAGGAAGAGCTACCGGCTTGCACCCCGGATGTGCTTCGCTTGTGTCGCAATGAGATACCGAACGTCGACGCTATCACTGCTTGCCTGCGAACCAAGCTCAACAGCTTGAGCGACCATTGTCGCTACGTGATGTCAGCGCATATTAGCGCGAAACCAAAAGCAGGCTCGAAATGACATTGCGGCACACATTCGATCGGTCCTGGTTCGTTTGGCTTCCCTGATCCATAGGATTATTCCTGGCGTGTCGTCGTTATGACCAGCCGGGACAACTCTTCTCGGAACCGTAAGTCCCCGCAGCTTTCGAGCGTCGCGCTCTCGAGCTGTGCTTGAGCAAATAGACGAATGCAGAAACTACCATTCGATACGGTTTTGATCGCCAATAGGGGCGAAATAGCCGTGCGCATCATCAAGACGTTGCGTAAATTGGGTTTGCGCTCAGCAATCGTCTACCACGAGGTGGATGCGGCGACATTAGCCGTTTCTATGGCGGACACAGCGATTGCCATCGAGGGTAGTTCCCCGATCGCGGCCTATCTTGATGCTGAGCAAATCATCGCTTCCGCCCGCAGAGCCAATGTGGGCGCGTTGCATCCCGGCTATGGGTTTCTGTCGGAGAGCCCCGAATTCGCGAGGGCCGTTTCGAACGCTTGCATCGCATTCGTCGGGCCAACTCCGGAAAGCATCGAATTGATGGGCGATAAAATCCGCGCCCGGAAATTTGTTCAGCAGGCTGGATTTCTTGTCGCACCGTCAGCCGTAGAAGAAGACGATCCAGAGACCTTCGCGTCCCGCGCGCGGGACCTTGGCTTACCTTTGCTGGTGAAACCTTCGGCAGGTGGTGGAGGCAAGGGGATTCAGATTGTGCGCGACCTCGGCGCCCTCGATGATGCGATTGTTCAAGCTCGTCGTGAGGGATTGCGGTATTTTGGAGATGGCCGGCTCTACGTCGAACGGTGTTTTGAGAAACCACGCCACATCGAAGTGCAGGTGCTCGGGGATTTCTTCGGAAACGTTGTCCATCTCTTTGAGCGCGAGTGCTCCGTCCAGCGACGCTTTCAGAAGATCATCGAGGAGACGCCCTCGCCCGCCTTGTCCGCCAATCTGCAGAAGCGTGTTTGTGAAATGGCGGTTGGTATCGCCCGTAGCGCCAATTATCGAAATGCTGGCACCGTCGAGTTCATCTTCGATGGGCATGAGTTCCATTTTCTCGAGATGAACACTCGACTTCAGGTTGAACATCCAGTGACCGAGATGGTCACCGGCATCGATCTGGTCGCCGAACAACTCCATGTGGCCGCGGGTTACGAGCTTACCCTCTCACAATCCGACATTGTGTCCAACGGTCACGCAATTGAAGCGAGGCTATACGCCGAGGCTCCTGAACGGGAATACGCTCCGACAACCGGAAAGATCCTCATGTTGGAGTACCCAGAGTACGAAGGCGTACGAATCGACAGCGGTATAGTCCAGGGTCAGAAAATCTCGACGGCGTTTGATCCGATGCTCGCAAAGATCGTCGTACATTCGGCCACGCGCCGTGAAGCCGCATTGAAGGCGGCCCACGTGATGCGCCAGTTGGTGCTCCTCGGCTGTGAGACCAACGCCGATTTTCTGGCTCGCCTGCTCATGGACGACACTTTTTTGAGCGGACAGATTCATACCGGTTATCTCGATGAGAACCCGCACCTGGCCGTCGGCCAATGCGGAAGCGATCTGCCCGCCATCTTGGCAGCCGCGGCACTTCTGACCAAGCCCGTTCGCGATGCGGCAGACAACGTGCCCAAGCTCCATGCAGAGCTCGGCAAGTGGAGAAACTAACGTGAGGCATTCTTTTGCGCTTAAGGCCGAGAGCTATGAATTATGGCTTTCACCAGGCCAACGCGACTATCGCCTTCACCTAGGCGGAGAGGTCATTGCGCCAGTGGCGTTCTCCCATCATCTCGGCGGCAGCGGCATACTGGAAATTGCGAACGAGACTGTGCCAGTCAGATTTGCAATCGATGGCGACGTGCTTCACCTGCATGTCCGCGGCAGGACGCACATCCTGCGATACCGCGATAGACTAAGTGAATTCGATTTATCTGAGGTGCTGGCAAGTCATGATGCGGCCCGAGCGCCGATGCCCGGCGTCGTGGTTGCGATCAACGTTTCGCGGGGCGATGCGGTCAGCCGAGGCGCAACGCTGATGTTGGTCGAAAGCATGAAGCTGGAATTTGTCGTACGTGCCCCTCGGGGCGGTGTGGTCGATCGCGTTCACTTTGAAGTGGGCCAAAGCTTCGAACAAGGCGCTGCGCTGGTTACGTTTTCCGACGAAGGGCGGTAACATGCAGCGGATTATTTCTCGGGTGGATACCACCTCGCAAGAATTTCGCGTTAACGAGCTCCACAACCGAAGGCTTGCTGCCGAGCTGAAGGAGCGCCAGCGTTCCGCTCGCTTCGATCGGCCGACACGAGACATTGAGCGCCTGCGGCGGCAAAACAAGCTATTTGTTCGTGATCGGATCGAAGCGTTGCTCGATCCCGAAACTCCGTTTCTCGAGCTTTCGACGCTTGCTGGCAACAAGGCTTATGATGGCGAGGTACCGGGCGCCGGGCAGATCGTCGGCCTCGGCATCGTGGCGGGTCGCGAGGTCATTGTTCACGCAGATGATGCCAGTGTGAAGGGCGGAGCTTGGTATCCACTATCCGTGAAGAAGATTGTGCGGGCATTGGATATCGCAATTGAGAACCGCCTCATGGTGGTCCATCTTTGCGACTGCGCCGGCGGCTTCTTGCCTCTGCAGGCTGAGTTTTTCGCTGATCGCTACCACGCGGGTCGAATCCTCCGTAACCAATCAATCCTCGCCAAGATGGGAGTACCGCAGGTCGCCATCGTCATGGGGCACTGTAGCGCGGGAGGGGCCTACGTTCCGGCACTGAGCGATTACAACATCATCGTGCAGGGAACGGGGGCCATCTTTCTCGGTGGACCTCCAGTCGTAAAAGCCGCCACCGGGGAGGTGGTATCTGCCGAAGAGCTGGGTGGCGCTGACATGCATACGCGCGTTTCGGGAACGAGCGACTACTTTGCGACTTGCGAAGTGCATGCGATCGCCATCGCGCGGGACATCGTCGCTCGCATAAAGCGCCCAACGAAAGAAGCGATTGATCAATCCGCTCCGGAGCCTCCGGCCTATAACGCATCCGAACTATACGGCATCATTCCGAAGGATCCTCGCGTTCAGTTCGACATTCTGGAGATCATCGCGCGCCTCGTGGATGGCAGCCGATTCCATGAATACCAGCCGTGCTATGACCGCTCCCTGATATGCGGTTTCGCACGTCTCCAGGGATATCAGATCGGGGTCATCGCAAACAATGGCGTGTTGCAGAACCACAGCGTCCTGAAGGGCGCTCACTTTATCCAACTCTGCGATGAGAACCGGACGCCCCTGCTCTTCCTGCAGAACACCACCGGCTTTATGGTTGGACGAGAATACGAACATGGCGGCATCACCAAGCACGGCACCAACCTCATCATGGCCGTCTCCGCCGCGTCGGTACCCAAACTCACCGTGATCTGCAATGGCTCCCACGGAGCAGGAACATACGCTATGGCGGGGCGAGCATTCGATCCACGTTTCTTGTTTACCTGGCCACAATCGCAGATTTCGGCCATGGGGGCGGAACAAGCGGCGGGCGTACTCACCCATGTCAAAGCAAGGCAATTGGCGCGTGAAGGCGGGCGTTTGTCCGACCAGGAACTGGCAGTCATTCGAGAGCCGATCATGAAAGAGTACCGGGCGCGATCGAGCGCCTATTATGCAACTTCCGAGCTTTGGGATGACGGTATTCTTGATCCCGTAGATACGCGAACCGCACTGTCAATTGCCTTGAGCGCTTCGCTTAATACTCCAATCGAAGCGCCGCGTTACGGTGTCTTTAGAATGTAGCTGCGGGCAACGCATTGAGCACGCGCTCTCGCGCAACAGGCACTTCGCAAGGAGAGCTCCAATTCAACGGGACCGGCCTTTCACTCAATCCGACGCATTGTTCCCGTCCAGCGGAGCGAGCGCGTTCTCACCACCACGAAGTCACTCACGCACTGAACCACCCGAAAGCCTGCCCATGCAATGCCCGAAATGTCATGCCAATGATCAAAGCGCATTACACGACCCCTGGAGCGGCCGTCCGGTGATCGCCTGCAACGCTTGCGCCGACTATGTTGAGGACGAGCTGGCCGAGCACAAAAGAGCGTGCGCCATAGTCGCCGATGTCGTTGCACCCGACTTGATCGGCAGAGACAACGGTGGTGCTCAGCGCGCTGCAAGCGAGATCCTCCAGGCGCTTGAGAATTCCGGCTTGACAATCCGTCGCGCCTGAACCTGTAGGAGCTCACCCGTGGTCGAACACTTTTTCCATCATTTTAGTCGCGGCTTTGCGGCCGTCTACTGTGATGGTTTTCTCTTCGCGTTCCGCGCGAGCAGAGCTTCTCGCGTAGAGATCCTGCCGAGGAATGGAAGAGGAGCGACATACGGGCTTGGTGTGTGCGCCCTGCTCAGCCGCATGATCCTGCCTACCAAGAGCTAAGTGTAACGCAGGTTAAGATCACACCACGACCTCTATGGCTGCGGCATACAGCGCGAAACCGAGGAAAAGTATCAAAACATGCAGAATCCGACAACGAACAAGATGCAGCCGATTCCGGAGCGACAATAGACGGGGCCCTCCGGCAACAATAGCTGCAAACGACATTCACAAATCGGACGATCTCCTCTTTCGGTCAACACAGGGTCGAAGGCAGGACCGGAAACACACAGACCGCTCGCTTCGCGATCGCACGTATGAAGCGATAACCTGAGAGGACTTCTATGGTAAAGCCAGTTGTAATTGTGGTCGGCGCAGACAAGGGAGGAGTCGGCAAGACGACCGTATCTCGGACGCTTCTGGATTATTTCAGCGCGAATAATGTGCAGACCCGCGCATTTGATACCGAGTCGCCCCGCGGCACGCTGAAGCGCTTTCACCCTGCGATCACCGAGATCGTTGACATGACGAGAACCGCGGACCAGATGAAGATCTTTGATACGCTGAACTCCAGTCTATCAGTTACCGTCATCGATGTTCGTGCCGGATTGATGTCCCCAGCGTTGGCGTCCCTGCGCGACATAGGTTTTTTGGAGGCCGCGCGGTCAGGCCAACTCACCTTCGCAGTATTTCACGTATTGGGATCGTCCATCGCCTCGCTAGATGAGATCGCTGAAACAAGCGATTTCATGGCCGGCGCAAAATACTATCTAGTCAAGAACTTCATCAACGACACCCAGTTCTTTCAGTGGGACCAGTCGACCTACGATTCCTATTTTAAGCGAATCAAAGACGCCACCGATCTGACCATCCCGAAGCTCAACGAGATGGCCTATGAACAGGTCGAGGTCTCCTCCGTTCCTTTCGTCAATTTCGTCGCGAACAAGGGACTACACGACGACGCCGCGAACTTCTCGTTCGTGCTGCGCGGCTACGTACGGCATTGGCTCGCCAATGTCTGGAGCGAGTATGACCGCATCAACCTGACCGATCTCGCCGGCGCTAAGTCGGTGACCCGTGCGGGCGAAAGATAGTCCCTTGCGGATCCATACGCGCTGGATTAGCGATTTTGGCCACCCCGGTCTACATCATCTGCTCTGCAAGCCCGCAAGTCGGCAAGACGCTGATTGCTCGGCTCTTGAGCGAGTTCTTGCTACTGAAGAACGGTGCGGTGCTCTCCTTCGATATCAACTTGAAGGAGCCGTCGTTGCTCGACTACCTCCCCTCCATCACAGAGACGGCGGATGTCACCGATACCTATGGCAAAATGCAGCTCGTTGATCGACTCATTCTTGACGACGGGGTAGCCAAGGTGATCGACCTTGGCTTCCACGCTTTCGACGAGTTCTTCAAGATGTGCGGCGAGATCGGCTTCCTCAGCGAAGCGATACGACAAAACGTTGTGCCAATCATTCTATTTGTCGCAGATATTAATCGCGTGTCAGCTCGTGCGCATGAGATGCTGCGGCGGCAGATCCCGAAGCAAATCCTAATCACCGTACATAACGAATTCTTTGTCCGCGGCGAACTGTTCGAGGCTATGCACCACGGGCCCGTGGTGCGTTTTGCGGCACTGCCGGTATTTCTCAATAATTACATCTGCCGGCTAGGTTTGTCCTTCACCGGCTATCTGCGCCACGAGAAGGACACTTCGACGGAACTTCATCAGTGGATTCGGCGGAATTACACTATCTTCCGCGATATCGAGCTGAGTGTGATCCCCCAATGGTCCTGTTAAGTGAGGCCCGACAGGGGAAACAATGCGGTCCATCGTAGCTTAAGCTGCATTTGCCGAAGGGGCGTAACACACGATCACGGCCCTCAAGAGCGCTGAGAAGCGATGGTTTGGCGAACGGGGATAGCTACTGTAAGCACCCAACGACACAGGATGAAGGATAGTGAATCTTTCCACGTTGATTGAGCGTAACGCGGCGTTCGCTCCTAACAAACCTGCGATCCAGTTCCAAGGCGACACCTTAAGTTACGCCGACTTTAATCAGCGTATCGGCCGGGCGGCACGGACCCTGCAAACTGCATTCGGCGTCAAGAGGGGCGATCGCGTCGCTGTCCTGAGCCTCAACCGCCCTGATTATCTAGTTCTCCTCTACGCTTGCGCACGGATCGGGGCGATATTGGTGCCGATGAATTGGCGATTGGCGTTGGCTGAGCAGCTTTTCATCCTTTCGAACGTTGGCGCTAAGGTTCTGGTCCTCGAGCAGGCTTTTGGAGCCGTTCTGCCGATATTGTCGGAGACGCTGCCCGGCATCGCAACCGTGGGCTTCGGCTTTGCGTCTCCCGGCGCGTGCACGTGGGAGGGCTTGTTGGATCAGACACAGGGGGACAGCTACGAGCCTCGCGCAAACCTGGCCGACCCGCTTCTGATTGTCTACACATCAGGCACCACTGGCCGGCCGAAGGGGGCAGTGCTCCGCCAAGAGGCGTTATTGTGGAACGGCGTGATGAGCCAACACATGCACGCCCTCACATCTGACGATCATGTGCTGACCGTATTGCCGCTTTTCCACGTCGGCGGCCTCAACATTCAGACGACGCCTGCATTGCATATCGGCGCGACCGTCACAATCCATTCACGGTTTGCGACTGAGGCTACCCTTTCCGCGCTCGAGCAGGATCGCCCCACTTTGACAGTCCTTGTGCCTGCGACCATTCAGGCCTTGACCGACCACCTGATGTGGTCCAGGACCGATGTGTCGTCACTGAAGGCGGTTTCCGTTGGCTCCTCGACCGTGCCGCAGCACCTGGTTGATCGCTTGGTTGCTCGCGTGCCGGTGCTCCACATTTACGGCTCCACGGAGACAAGCCCCATTGCGATCTATACAAGGCTCGGCGGCGACCTTTCGCGGCAAGGGTCGACCGGCCTGCCCGGAATATGCTGCGAAGCGGTTGTCATGGATGATGCAGGTAACGAGTTGCCCGCGGGGTCGCCAGGTGAGATCGCAGTGCGCGGGCCTAACGTATTGCAGGAGTATTGGGGCAATCATCCCGCCACGCGCGAGGTGATGCATGACGGCTGGTATCGTACTGGCGACATCGCCCGTCGCGATACCGACGGATATTTTTGGGTCGATGACCGTAAGAAAAACCTGATCATTTCCGGTGGAGAAAACATCTATCCGGCAGAGGTCGAGCGCGTACTTTTGGAGCATCCCGATGTTGCTGAGTGCGCGGTCATCGGCCGGCCGGATCCACAATGGGATGAGGTGCCGGTTGCCTATGTGATCAAGCGGTCAGGAGCCCGCATAGACGGCGAGGCACTCGTAACACATGTGCAATCCCATCTTGCACGCTTCAAAGCGCCGCGCGAAATCATTTTTATAGAAGAATTGCCGAAAACGGCCCTGGGTAAGATTCAGCATACTGTGCTCAAACAGCTCGATGCTCGCTCAGGCGAGAATGCCCTCAGCGATTGACGAACGGCATCTGGGGGTACGCGCAACTCTTCCTGTACCGATAACGTTCATGCGCTTCAGCGCCGCGTGCCGCTGCGAATCATCGGCGAATGCACGCTCCAATGAAGAACATCCCTTCCAGCGACCAGACCGGCTGAAGCTGTCGGCAACACGTCGCTCGTCGATTTTTTTGGGACGAAAGTTGACGCACTTTGCCGTGGATGTCAGGTGCTGCCGATTTTTCGCTTCAGCAACCGCGCGAAGCCGCCACACTTGCCCCCTATGTTGGCGGGCGAGCTTGCTTGCCGATTTAGAAGGCAGAACTCACATCAGACAGCGGGAGCATCGATGCTTGGTCAGAACGTCAATCTGTTTCGATATGCCTCTCGAGATACGGCGGGGAATGGAATAGACGCTTCGCATCTTTTTTGGCACCAACGGCTGCGACCGCGATCCATCAGTTCGTATAACCGATACTTTCACGGATGAGCATTAGCGAACGCTTCACTCCGCTTTCCGCGAGCCTCGCGAACATGCGAGCTGAAGCTAAGACCGACGTGCGATCCGGCTCTCCCTCACCGTCGTTCGAGCAATCTTTACCCGAATAGCTACCATGACATTTGCAGAATCGGACCTTGTCGCTCAGGGCGCATCCGGGCGAAGGCCCTGGGACGCAGCAGATCACGACCGCGTATCTCAACCTCGCGCTGGCCTCTGCCTCCCGCGCCAAACGGAAAAGGCATCCCGCTAAGCTATGCAATTCTTGAGGTTTGCCTCAGCCCTCTCGAAGAACGCCTAGTCGCCCGCCGCAGGCCCGTGTACGTAAACCTGAAAGATCCACGTGATTCAAATTATACCACCAAAGACGTCCACCATCCGGCACTGCTTGTCGGCTCGCGAGCGGTCCTTCGGACTCGCCCTACTGTCCTACGCGAGGGACTTGCGGGAATTATATTACTGTTACTCGAGGCTTCTAGTCGGCATCTCTCTGGGTCGGTGGCAGCGCTGGCTCCTTCTCGAACCTGTTTCCGAGGCCCTGACCTTCACTTTCTGTGGATTGCTTCTGCTGCTGGCGTTTGCCATCTCGACTACCCGCGCCCTTTGGCAAGAGGATTGCCTGAAGGCTTCCGATGTCACGGTGTGCCTGCTTAACGGACGCGCCGGGCCGATTGGCCATGGGGTACCGATCCCGCTTAGGGACCTTCCCGACTCGCTGATCAAGGCCACGATCGCAACCGAGGACCGCCAATTTTACAACCATCTCGACATCGATTTCCCTGGTACTGTCCACCTGCTACTTGAGGCGGAGAACGGCTCCCACCAGCACAGCTCAACAATCACCGAGCAACTCGCAAGGACACTGCTTTTGGATGCAGAGCCCAGCATCGGACACAAAATCAAGCAGGTTCTGCTCGCAATCTGGCTAGAATGGAATCTGACCAAAGATGAAATCTTGAGGCTTTATCTCAACTGTGTCGATATGGGCGCCGATACCCTCGGTGTCGATGGTGCGGCGCGCTTTTACTTCAATAAGCCTGCCCGCGATGTGACCCTCGCTGAAGCTGCGATGCTGGTCGGCCTGATCAACGCGCCGACAAGATATGCTCCTCCCATCGACCCGACTACCGCTCATGCTCGCGCCAACATGGTGCTGGACAACTTGATCGAAGCCGGATTCATGACTGAAGACCAAGCGATCGGAGCACGGCACAACGCCGCAAAAGTGATCGCACGGCGTAATGGGACATCAAATTAAAATGATCGCTCAGAAACACCTTTCTCGCACAATTTCAGATGGGTGCTACTGATGGCGCGACGTTTTCGCAAGCTCCAATTCAGCTTGCGTCGTCGACAAAGAAGCTCACCAGAGCTTTCCGATGGACATACTGTGCTACCTCGATTGTCCTGTCAGCTTATCTCTGCGGGGCGCTTGAAATGTTGCAGCGACCCAGTCCCCCATCGCATGTAAACACTATCTGACCTGCCACTGAGTTTTCATCCGGTGGCAGTTAGAGTCTCGGGGTTTTTGCAGTGAGACCGAACTTTGGACCACCCGGAACTAGAGTTTTGCGCCTCTGACCATAGTATTTGAATATTAATAGTCGCCACCTTAGCCAACAATCTAAAGCCTTCCGGTGACACCATCCCGTGGCAGATCTCCGGCCGGGCTTGGATACTCTCTTTCCCAAAAACGGTCCGTTTCGAGTCGTGATGCGTGGCACACACGACGCCGCTTCGGCTCGTCAACCGTAACTGATTAGAGATCCTTAATTTTTCAACGGCACGGATTGAGGTTTTGCGCGGAGTCTTTCTTGAGAGAACAGCGCAGTCCATACAGAGTTACCGCGCCGTCTCGCTAATGGGACAACAGCCGCGGCTGTCCCGCGCACAGATAGATTCGATCCGTGATTTGACGCATCAATCTTACTATTGAAGGTACTAAAATATCGAATTTCGCTAAGTACAAGCCACTTCAAACACCAATAGTCATCATGGCTTCAACGAGCGCCTGTATAGGCTTGATCAACGCATCGACATGCATTCAGTGGGATGAATGATTGCGACTGCTTCGCGACGCGTTCCAGCGCCAGCTACGTCCCACTTCTGGCCAGCAGCGTGCCGTTGCCGAAAGGATATTCTACTGGAGTTTCCGCTCATGGATCACCCTCCTCCCCAACAGCAGCAAGGATTTGACGCTCTGGTGAGCGTGGCATTTGAGAAGTCATGGCGTTTTGTAGAGAAAGACCCGTTCCTGACCCATAATGCCGAGGCATTGCTCCGCGCTCGGCTGCGCATCCATCTGGAGCGTTCATTGGAAACGGGCGAAAAAGATGTTCTTCATCTGGCAAACAACGCTATATGGAATCTACGCACCGAACTTGGACGGCAGCCGAGTATAGTGCCGCCCTCGCGGGGGCCCGGAAAGCGGTCGTAAGTCCCAACTACCATGGATCGGCGCTCTTGAAGGTAGGCAATGGTCTTCGTTTGGCTGCAGCCTCCGTTGCACCCGTACGGCCCGCTTCCAGTAGGTAGACATACAAGTCCGTCTGATGTTTGCGCGTCCCCGGCTAGAATGTTAGCATACAGCCGCCCCCGCGAGCGCGAGGCAGACTGCCTTCTTTCGAAGTCCGATCAAAGGTGATCGTCGCATTCCGCGGCTAGATCTACGAGCACTGCCGTTGATTGCGCGGGCCGACAAACTCACATCCTAACGAGCTCAGCAGCTACTCACAGGCGCTTAATTTCGATGCCGTATTTCCTCAGCGCGTAGCCGATTTGGCGCGGCGTTAGTCCGAGTAGGCGCGCCGCCTTTGCCTGCACCCAGCCAGCCTTCTCCATGGCAGCAATGAGGCGCTCGCGATCCGTCAACTTCGAACCGCTCGAGATGTTACCGGCAACCGGCTCGGCCAGGACAGGCGGAGTCAGAACCGCAACCGACGCGGTGGCGTCGCGGATTGGCCTAGCTGGCTCGGGCGATAGCACACTGATCAGCGGGGAGCGCGGCTTCGCTTCGTCCAATCCGCTTTTCCATAGTAGGGCGGAAAGACACTGACCATGACAGCAAGCGAAATCGCTTCTGACAATGAATGGCCCCGGCGCCAGTGTTGCGGTCCGCTGAACGCAATTCTCGAGTTCACGAACATTGCCCGGAAACCCACAATTCATCAGCACGTCCACGGCATCCGGATCGAACGTTAGTGTACGACTGTTCTCGCTGTTGAAGTTTTTGAGAAACTCAGTGGCAAGCAGCGGAATGTCGCTGCGCCTTTCCCGGAGCGGGGGCAGAAGCAATGGAACTACGCTAATACGATAGTAGAGGTCGGCGCGAAACTCGCCTTTTGACACCGCCCCCTCCAGGTCCTTGTTGGTTGCAGCGATCACTCGGACGTCAACTTTCATGGTGTGACCACTACCGACCCGTTCGAACTCTTGCTCCTGAAGAACCCGCAGCAACTTTGCCTGAAACGAGCCTGAGATCTCGCCAATCTCGTCGAGAAACAGCGTTCCCTTGTCGGCAAGCTCGAAGCGTCCTTTGCGTGAATTAAGGGCCCCGGTAAAGGCTCCTTTTTCATGCCCGAACAATTCGGATTCCAGCACCGTCTCAGGCAGCGCGGCGCAGTTCATTTTGATGAACGGCCGCTTGGCACGCGGGGATAGCTCGTGGATTGCCTTGGCAACCAGCTCCTTGCCGGTGCCTGATTCACCTCGCAAAAGAACCGTCACATTCGACTTGGCCACCACCGCGATCTTGTCGAGCAGTGCGCGTAACGCCGGGCTGGTACCGATAATACCATCGATGTGAACCTTCTTACGCTCTCGCGCAGGCTGCTTAAATTCGAGCAGTTCCTTCTGCCATCGATAGCTCTCCGCCATGAGGCGTTTGCGATCGCGCGCGACCAACCGATGGAGCTTCACCGCCTGCCCTATCAGGTTCGCGATCATGGTGAGTAGCCGGATATCGGAATCGAGTGGGAACATCGAGTCCAGGTCCGGCACACGCTCTATAGATAGGGTGCCAACCACCTTTCCATCGACGCTGATAGGAACCCCAATGAACGACAATCGCATGTGATCGGATACGCCGAGTACGTTCAAATCAGCTGCGCTAAAGGCCGGATGCTTGGCGATGTCTTCAGCGACGAACGGCATGCCCGTTGTCACGATCTCCTCAATCGCCTTTTGCGGCAGGCGCGTACGGTAGCGCTCATCGCTTCCTTCGGTCCAGCCAGCGCCGACTGCAATCTCGGGCACATCATCATCTGCCATGAGAGACACGACACCATGTCGCATCTGCAAAGAGGACTGCAGCAAATCGATGACATTTGCCAACGCGACTTCGAGCCGCGACGGGCTGGCGAGCATGTTCGATATTTCGAACACTCCTCTAAGTGCGATCTCGTTCAATGGCAGGATCACGGGAAGGTTCGATCCGGCTTCCGGGCCTTGCCACTCGCATTCGGAATCAATCTGCACTCCCACAACGTCGACGCCGCCCTTATTCTCCCTACATGCAGTTAGTTGGCACTTCGAAACATCGTCTTGCATCTCACGCTCGATCTCGCGCTAATTCTGATGGCGCTAAGATATAACATTTTTTCATGGCACGACGATAAAGAAGGGGCTTTCATTCGCTTCACGTTCCTTCAAACAATTGGGCGGAAACTCTTCGAACACAACCGACGTCCATTTAGCAACAATGGGCGATATCTTCGGTGTGAGCGAAACCGATCATATCTATTCCACCGTCATGGATCATGATCTAGGTGACCCCAGTCTTCGCCGAGCACTAGATCCTCTTTTCCAAACGTGCTGCATTCTGCATGAACTTTCGGCAACGTGAAACGGACCCTAACGTCCATTTCCGACAATGACGCCGGAGCGCGCTCTCGTACGACATGCCGATAAATGAACGATATCTTTCCTTCTTTTGTCGTTGTCCATTCACTCACGCCTAGGTGAGTGCAGGATTTGGACCAGTCGGATTACACAAGACGTTGGCACGATGCGAGACAATGTCACGCGCGCAAACGGCTTAGTCCCTTCCGGCCATCAGGCGCGCGGGGTCCTTCAGACAGCAGCACTTGCCGTGTATTCGTGCCTCTTCGAACTCCCGAAATGCTGCCGGCAGGCATGTGCACCATTGTCTTTTTCGGGCTTGCGCAACCGCAAAAGGGGTGCTTTTTTTGTCCGAAACCCTTCAATGCATCCAAAGGCAGGCAATTTGTGAGCTAACCGACGAACATCACGTCCGCGAGCGCGTTCCTTGAATTGATGGCACCGATCTTTTGGATGCGCAGGACAGTCAAGCGGGCCGGTGTTCATTGCCTTGACCACACCGGCCGGGATTGCCAACCAGACGCAAGCAGCCGATTAGGTCAGATTTATCGGCTAGGCCGCTGCGCGAGCGACATGCCGTGAAGGCGCGTCGTTCCAGCGGTTGGCGCCTTTTTTTGCTTTCGGTGCGCTCTAGAGACACACTTGATCTCCAACAGGCCGCTCGTCGACGCGAAGACGTATGTCCGCTCAGCGGCAATCGACATGGCCTTGCGGGACGCGCTTCATCTACGGGTCCACGCGGGGTATAATCGGCGGGAATCATTACGAAGCCAGGCAATCTGCTGCGCAGGCACCGTGCCGTTTAAGCCTCGGCAAGAGCGCTCGCCCCGAGGAAGTAAGAGGACACGCGACGACGCCGTATGATAAGCGAGAGCCAGCGTTATGCGGTTTATGAGATCGGGTAGCGTTTAGCCGGCTCTTCAATCAGGATTAAATGCGCCGGATCATTCAAATCGAACTCAATAATGCGGGGCGCGACAAGTCGAGCATAGCGCGTAAAGGCGCTCGTCGGGGGAAAACGAATTACGGTGTCGCATCGCCCGAGAAGGTACATCTCGATAAGGGCCGAAGATCCGCCGTCCGCTCCTAACTCGGTACTGTGTAACGGGCCGGCTTGATCCGCTTGAAAGCGCTTCGAGATCGTAAAGAGGTCGGGGAACTTGGCCGAGATTTGATCACGAACTTTCGGGCTATCCGTGCACAAAAAGACCTTCACTGGCTTTGCATGGGGCAGCGCTTTAGCTTTTTGGATGGCAGTGCACACCTGCCGCAAGGCAACCTCCGGATCGGCCCAGTAGGGCCTGTGCCCCATGATATCTTCGCCATTGCCATGTCGAACATGAACGCCGACTACACTGCACCCCTCAAGGTGTTCCTGATATATCGCGTTGATCCGCGCCTGAATTTCAGACCGCAGTTTGATGCTTCGAAACACTTGTCGCTCGGCGTCCTCATCACAAGCCCACATCAAACACGCATCGCACACCACGGTATTCGCGTCTGTATCGTCCTTCGACTCGAAAAGCTGCCTCAGCTCGTCGCGCTCCCGGAAGATCTGCTCATCTGGTCGATACACGCAGTCGATCGTTGGCCGATTCCACCACGTTGGAAAGAATGGTCCGGGAAGTGAGAGATTGTTGACTTGATCATCACAGATCACACGTACGCCGGCGATCTCATCAATTTGTTCGAAGAATACCGGAAACGCATTGGTGAAGGGTTGACCGAGATAGCAAGAGTCCCGCCAATCGATAACCAGTGTACGGCCTGTCCGTTTGGCGTACTGCCAGGCTGCCGCCAGCGACCACAGGCAATCGCCGAACCCAGTACGCCGCCGAGAAACGACGAACCTTTCCTTCCTAACTCCGTCATCAAGCATTTTAACCTCGTCGCAACGTACCGGATCGATCAGCAGGTCGCGCAAACTTTAGCCCGAGCCTGTCGCCATGCTTCACGACCCGGCAACTCCTGATGAGCTGCTTAGGACCGAGTGACTATCAGCTCGAACAATGGTGTTCGACACAACATTGAGCAGGTCCATCGGCTCCTCCGCATAGGAGCGCTATCACCGGAGTACGCTCCTCCCCCGGGCCTCGCCGCTCATGCTTCGAGATTTGCCCCGCCCTGGTGCGCTTATGCTAGTTCTGTCATCTGATGGGAGTCACTCTTCAAGTGAGTAGCGCATGAGGGTGGATGCAGGCGAACCCGCCGTTGCTCCCACAGGCCTCTCAGTTCTTCGACCAGCGCCTCACGCTTCGTGCGGTCCAAGACCATAGAATCGAAGAGGTCACGCAGGACGGCTTCGCCCTTGACCCGCATCAGCAGATCGAACAGCTCATCTGAGATACGGACTGCGCCACCGCCGGAAACCGTGGTGCGGACCTCGCATACCGTATCTTGCCGATCTCGTGCGGTGTGAGCGCGAACGCGATACAGGGATGCATAAGGTGGCAATGAAACCGCAAGCGACGTCCAATCGTCAAGCGTCACAGCTCGCTTTCTGACCAGAAACGGCCCAACCACAAGAGCATCGAGCTCGGTCGTCAGAAATGTGGCGACGGCGTCTGCAACCGAATCCACGATCGGTTCGGCATTATTGTTAAAGGAGGTGTTGAGCACAACTGGAATTCCCGTCCGCTTCTTGAACTCATCGATAAGGCCCCAGTAGCTTGGATTTGACTTGCGGGACACTGTCTGCAGCCGTGCAGTGCCATCAATGTGCGTAATCGCTCCCAGCAAGTCGCGCTTTGACTCATGCACGCGAACGACGAAGTTCATGAATGGAAATTCCCTCAAACCAGCCGGCAGATCGAAATATTCGGGAGCATCCTCCTCCAACACGGAGGGCGCGAATGGCCGATAGCCCTCGCGCTTCTTGACCATCGCGTTTATGCGATCCTTGTTAGCTGCTGGACGCGGGTCGGCGAGAATACTGCGGTTACCGAGCGCACGTGGTCCGAACTCCGATCGACCCTGCACCCAGCCAATGACTGCGCCGTTTGCCATCAAATCGGCTGCCCTACCCGCCACGTCATCACTGCGTTCAATATCGAGGTGCCCGACCCATGCACTCAGTTCCTGCTCCACGCAATGCTCGGTCCCGAGATCGGGCCCCCAATAGACCTCCTGGAGCCGCTCGCGCGGCGCGGACTGACCAATCTCACGAGAGGCCATCAGTGCCGCGCCTAACGCGCAACCGGCATCGTGCGCCGCGGGCTGCACGAAGATATCCTCGAAAAGTCCTGAATACAGCAGCTTACCGTTCACGGTGCAGTTGTGAGCTACCCCGCCAGCCAAGCAGAGGCGCGTCATGCCCGTGGCTTCTCGATAATGCCGAAGTATGTGAAACACGATCCGTTCGAGCGCTTCCTGCAACGAAGCGCTGACATCGCGGTGTTGCTGAGTGAATGGCATTCCCTTCCGCCGAACCTGAATATTGCGGACCAACGCCGGACCGATGCGATCCAGGTGGACCCGGTAGCCGCCGTAATCTCCCAGTTCGTAGAACTGCTCGAACAGCTTGCGATAAGGAACAGGATCCCCGTACGGGGCAAGGCCCATGACTTTGTACTCGTCGAATAAGCTGTAACCGAGGTATCGTATCGTCTCGAGATAAAACAGCCCCAAAGAGTTGCTCTCCGGGAAGCTCTCGAGTTGGTTAACCTCGCTTCCGTCTCCGATGGCCACGAGGCCGGAGAGGAACTCACCACCGCCATCGATTGCAAGGATCAGACTTTTTTCAAATCCGGACATTGCGAATGCGCTTACCGCGTGCGCCTGGTGGTGACTTACGAATGAGATACGGGTCGGATCAAGCTCGGTGTTGAACTCTTGAGCCAGCATCGTTCGCAGCAAAAGCCTGGCATCGATCGGAATAGCGTCGGACGGCTGCGAAACGAACAGGCGCTCGAGCATCGTATTGCAGTAGGCTTCGGTTGCATAGAACGCGATGCGATCAACGTCGCCCAGTCGAACACCTGCCGCTTCGAGGCAGTATTGGATCGAACGGCTTGGAAATTTGTTAGAGTGCTTGACCCGATTGAGGCGTTCTTCTTCAACGGCCGCGATAACACGCCCGTCGCGCACGAGCACAGCTGCCCCATCGTGAAGGAATGTGCTTGGAAGCTCGGGTCGACATTCATAAACCTTGTCTAGTCCGCCGCTCACGCCGAGGCACAGCATCTTTACTCTCCATTGATTGTAGAAGGCTCAATTGTGACAACCGGCCTTTCAGCCACTTGCCGCTGCATACACCAGCCCGACAACGCCGGCACACGAGACCTTGGAGGCTCCACGAATCTCCAAACCATGGGCCGAGCGTAGGTTCTATCCTCCACCGCGGTCTCTCATCGCATCAGACGTCTGAGGAGCAGCGCAACCGACAACAAGAACGGAGCCACCGCATAAATGCAAAGTGCGCCAATATGTGTACCGACGCTGGCGGCTGGCCGGCCAAGCATCGCCGGGCGAATAAGCTCAATCGAATGCTCCAGCGGCAACAAGGCGGCTACGAGCTGGAAGGCGGCGGGCAATTGCGTGATCGGGAACACTGCGCCGCAGAGAAACACCATGGGTGTAAGAATTAGCGTCTGGTAAAACACAAAATAGTCGTAGCTGGGCGCCAGTGATACAATGACCATCGCCAAACTTGCGAAGACGAATCCCGTGAGGGCGATAGCGGGTAGCGCATAGAGCATGGATGGCCATGCCGCATACCCCAGTCCGGCGGCGACGATTGTGATTCCTGAGCCGGCCAGCACGGCCTTGCTGGCTGCCCACGCCACCTCACCGAGCAGGATGTCGCCGAGTGTCAGCTGTGTACACAGCATTGCCTCCCAGGTCCGTTGCGTGTGCATGCGGGCGAATGTTGCGTAAATTGTTTCGAAGCTCGCGGAGGTCATCGCGCTGGTCGCGACCATGCCTCCCACCAAAAAATCGATATAAGAAGTTCCGTTCACGCTGCCGACGATTAGGCCGAGGCCAAAGCCAAGACCAAGTAGGTTGGTCATCGGATCGGCAAGATTTCCGAGAAGCGATGCTAGCGCGACCTTCCTCCAGGCCAGATAGTTGCGACGCCATACCGCGGTCCAGTTGCGCGCGTTAGCGGGCATGGCCGCTCCGTAAGTCATTCTGATCATATCTCTATCTCGCGTCCAGTAAGGCGCAAGAACACATCTTCGAGGTTCGGCGGACGCTCCAGAAGACGTAAACCCGCACGCCCCCGCAACTGCTTGCGCACCGGCTCCAGATCCGGCGCATAGCAAAAGATGGTCTCGCCGCTCTGTTCAATGCGCTGCGCGTAAGGCCTGATCAGTTCAATCGATTCGTGCGGATTGCCGCCATAGATCTCCATGACATCGCAGCCAATCTGCTCGTTGATGAGCGTGTGAGGCTCGCCCTCAGCGATCTTACGTCCTTCTTCAAGTACGCACAGCCTATCGCACAGTCGCTCTGCCTCTTCCATAAAGTGGGTCGTTAGCAGGATCGTCTTGCCGCGTGCAAGTAGCGAGCGCAGTCGCTCCCAGATCAGATGACGGGCATGCGGATCGAGACCGGTCGTCGGCTCATCCATAACAAGCAGTTGCGGATCGTTGATCAGCGCACGTGCCAGCACCAACCGCCGCTTCATGCCGCCGGATAGCTCCGCAACGCGTGCATCCGCTTTGCTTTCTAGACGGGCAAATTCAAGCAATGATGGAATGACTGCCTCGATTTCACGCGCGCTCATGCTGAAATAGCGCCCGAACACCGCCAAGTTCTCGCGGACGGTGAACTCGTTCTCTAGATTATCAAACTGCGGGACCACCCCCACGCCTGCTCGCGCCAAGCGAGCGTGGGCCGGTACTTGCTTGCCGAGCACAGTAATCTTGCCCGCGTCCGGCGGCACCATACCGAGGACCATACGCACAATCGTGCTTTTGCCAGCGCCATTCGGGCCGAGCAATCCGAAGCACTCTCCTGCTGCTACAGTGAATGTCAACCCGTTGACAACGACCTTGCCGCGATATGATTTGTCTACCGCGGCAAGGTCGATCGCTACGCTCGACATGTGTCCATCTCAGCTGGTCGTTCGGACGACGGCACCTCCGTTGCGAGCATTTTGGTCCAGAGTAAACCGTCGCACCAGACGTGTTCGACGCGCCCCCACTCGCAAGCAGCTGCGACATCGGGGAAGAAGCCACGTCCATGGTGGTTAGCGCTGGTATTGCAAAGCAGCGGAATGCCCGTGAGTTTTTCATATTCAATGAGCAACTCAACAGCCGTCTGCTGCGATGTTCTGCTAATCGTCTGCAGTCGGGCAGATCCGTCAAGGTGCACAACGGCCGGGATCCTGTCTCGCCATTCTGGCCGCGTCTGATGATCGAAGAGCATGTACGGGTCCGGCGTTCCAGGATCGAAAATGTCCGGCGCACGGTCCTCCAGGCATATTGGCGCAACAGGGCGGAAATGTTCGCGAAATTTGATGTCGTTGAGGTAGTCCTTCATTCCCGGCGAAGTCGCGGCGGCAAGAATGCTTCTGCCACCCAAGGCGCGTGGTCCAAGTTCGGCGCGACCAGCGAGGAATACCACGGGCTTATTACTTGCAAGGAGCGCGGCAAGCTCCCTTATGCTGCACGGTCTGGCGTCCCATTCCGATGACGCATCACCGCTTCTGAGGGCGGGGCCGCTATAGACCGACCACTCTAGTGGCCCAAACCCCTTGTCCGCCACCATCGCTGAGCAAGCGGCGCCGATTGCGGAGCCACTGTCATTCGGAAACGGCGGTACCCATACAGCATCGAACAGACCGGTCTCACGAAACGCACTGTTCCATTTGATATTAAGACCGCATCCCCCGGCTATGCAGAGGTTGCGCGGCCCCGAAAAGTACGAATGCCGCAGTAACGCAAGTGCCATCTCTCGCACGAGCAGGCGCTCAAGGAAAACATGAAACGATGCAAGGATATCTTCGGCTCGCTTGGCGTCTAATCGAAGGGCGCTTTCCGCGAAGAAGTCGTGTGTAGCCGCGAGTGACGCCTCGCCGTTACTTATGTTTTCACGGTATTGCCGAGCGGACTCCGTGTCTGCCGCAAAGTGCTTCTCATAGAGGCTCCTAAACACGGTTATGATGTCTTCATCAGGCGTACCAAGACCGATATAGGCCATCAGTTTACCCGCGACACCCAGGTCCCAATTGGTTCGGTTAGGCTGCCGGTACGGTCCAAAGTGGTGGCCGGCGACGGCATAGGCATGGCCTATCATTGGGAATAGGCATTCCAGGAAGCGGCCGCCACCAGGTGCTACATGATAGAGCCGTGGAAAGATGCAGCCGTCCCACACGAGGCAGAAGGCGGGCTCTCCATTTTTTGCAAAAGGGCTAGTGCAGTATGCGGAAGTAACATGGCCTGTGACGTGTGCATAGCTTCTGTAAGAGACACTCTTGCCGTCAAGCACAAGGCCGCACCCTTCGTTTGAAAAGAGGAGTCCCTCGGTACGTTCCACATACGGCGCACCTTTGAGAGTGAGACGTTCCGACCCACTCAAGACCTGGAACTCCGATTCGACTTCGCCATCCCAGCCATCGATGACGAACTGATCGATATCGTTGGGAGTGAGCCCATGTTCCGCCAAGGCAAGAACAACCGTGTCAAGATTCTCGATGGTCTGGTACCGCCGATTGTTGTCGCGTTTCTCCTGTTCGATGCAAAACACCAGACGTCCGTCCTCCACAAGAGCGACAGACCCGTCATGCGTCAGCTTGATGCCACAGATGCGCATAGTGCCTCATGCTAAGATTGGCTTTGGAATGGAAACGACGAGCGGTTCGAACTGCGAAAACAAGCGAGCAAACAGTCTTCGTTGGCCGACTCACCTTGGCATTGCACCCGCTCGACCTCGACCAATGTCTCGCTCAACATCGCGATGATCGTCTCTGCGCCGGCAGCATGGCCCCAGCGACGGCAAGTGGCATCACGCGCTGATCCGAAAACCAGATGACCATTCGGCGCAAGCATGCGTATCAAATTGCCGATGGCCGCACGCATCTCGGCGACATCGCGGAGGTAATAGAGGACTTCGGCCACCACGATCAACTCGAACGGCTCGGCTCTCGAGAAATGTTCGATGTCGGAGACAACCCAACTGATGTGTGACCATTGCTTCGTCCGGACACTTGCCCGAGCGATCGCTCGCGGCGCGACATCGACCACTGTAAGTCGGTCGCAGTTAGGCGCCAACTTTTCCGTGAACGCGCCTGCAGCGCATCCGACTTCGAGCGCATTCCTGATAAGGCCATTGGAAAGCGAAAGCCGCAGCATTTGCGCGTGACGCTCACGCTCGAACGGATTGCCGTCCAGTTGCCAGGGATCATCGGCAGCCAGCTCTCGATCCAACGATGAATGAGTCTCATCCAACTTCATGGCCAGCCGTTCCTCAGTCCGCACCGTCACTCGCCACAAGCGCAGCCCCGTCACCGCCAGAAGGACGGCGCGAGCCATCCCGCTTGCGGACCGGCATCGCTGGGTCTGATTGAGGCTGCTGGCTTTGCTTGACCACCTGT
Organism: Bradyrhizobium manausense; assembly: GCF_001440035.1. Taxonomy (GTDB): domain Bacteria; phylum Pseudomonadota; class Alphaproteobacteria; order Rhizobiales; family Xanthobacteraceae; genus Bradyrhizobium; species Bradyrhizobium manausense. The sequence continues at coordinate 24,912 of NZ_LJYG01000088.1, forward strand.
TCTCCGCCAGCCCCGAGGGTCTTGGCCGGCTTGCGTGAGAGCCAATCGCTGTTGCTTAACGTACACAAGGCATACGCTTTTACTGGAAGTAGCAGAAAGATGTTGATGGGCGTATGCAGGGAAAACGCTAAAAACCGAAGTTGACGAGCACGAAAGGACGCTGCGGCGCATCGCACCATAGTCATTGATGCGATCATCAGAACTGTCCACCACGGCACGGTACCCGTGACTGCGACCTGCGCCATGCCCGTTACAACCGAAAACGCCAGAAGCAGCGGTCCGAGGTTCTGCCCGATAACATCTAGTGTCAGGTATGGGTCGAGACCTGGCAAAAGGCGCAACGCAAGCAGTGTGTCGCGGAACGTACTCCGAGCCCAGCGAAGCTGTTGGCGCAGATAGGGGCTTAACCTATCCGGAACGAGCGTCGCGGCGTAGGCGTCGGAAACGTATTCAGTTCGAAATCCCGCTTTCAACATAAGGATCGTGAGATGACGATCCTCGCCGAAATCGCTTGGCTTCCCTCGAAAGTATTGCGCTTCGTATTGATCCAGCAGCAAATCGAGTGCGGATCGTCGGTACATAGCGCATGGGCCGCAGCAACACATGACCGCACCGAAACGGGCTTGAGCTGCACGCTCTTCGTTGCACGCCAACCAGTACTCCATGTCGATCAAGCCAGTTAGCCAAGTGGCGTCCCGATTGCTGGCCGTCAGCTGCCCCATGGCAGCACCGATCCCGGCATCTTGCATTCTCAGCGCAAGCTTCCCGACCATGTCGCCCGCGAGTATTGTGTCTGAATCGACGTTCAGCACCAGATCTCCGGACGAGGCGCGGATCGCCGCAATCTGCGCTTTCCGCTTGCCAACATTTTTCGGAAGCAGAATGAAGCTAAATCTTGGGTCACGCGCAAACTCTTGATGGACAGGCGCCACATCCTCGCGATTCGAAGAGCCGTCATCAACCACATAGACGCGCAGCTCTCCGACGTAGTCTTGGCCTGCGATGGATTGTAGACACGCCGACAGCGTACGAGGGTCCTCGTTGAAGCATGGTACGATCACATCCACGCTCGTCGCGGCTTCAGGGCGGACCGCATGTGTCGACACCGAAGGCGTGTGTGTCGGCGAGGCATGGAACGCCTGCGCGGTCTTGTAGACCGCTGAGAGCAGCGCATAAGACGAAACGATAACAGTGCTAGCTGTGTCAATCAGATTCATGGGACTTGGTTTGTTCAGTGAAGTTCGGGAAGCGGGCAGATCGCAAATCCGCGATCCCGCAGGGCTGGAATAAGTTTGGGGAGCGCCTTCAGGGTCTGCTTGCGCCGATCGGCACGAATGCCCCGTCCCAACTCGTCTGGCGGGCATCCATCGTGCAGGAGCACAATTGCACCGGGACGGACGGTTGTTAGCACTGCATCGACGATCGCATCGACGCCGGGGCAGGACCAGTCGCGCGGGTCGACTGACCAGGGAAGTGCAGCCAGGCCGGCCTTCGCTGACATCGCCATCACTTCTTCGGTCCAGACGCCATAAGGCGCACGCAGGTGTCGCACTGACGCCTGCGGGCACGCCCATCTGATAGCGCCGCTCGCCGCTAGTATCTCATATTGCACTTCATCCGGTTTGCACTTGGATAGGTCCGGATGCGTCATCGTGTGATTTGCGACCTCGTGCCCCTCCGCGATCATCCGTCGGATCAGCCTCGGCTCATTCGCCGCATATGTGCCGACTACGCAGAACGTCGCTGGTGCACGAAATTCCGCCAGCACATCGAGAATATCCGGCGTACAATAGGAATTAGGCCCGTCATCAAACGTCAAATAGACGCCGCAGCCGACCGTATCCTCGGCGCGCTTGCGGCGCGCATCGAAGGCTAAATTGGCGTGTTTCACAGCTCTGGCCCGTTTCGCTCGATGATTGTACCAGGCGGCCACTCGCTCATGGACCTCGCTATCGGAAACACTACGAGGAGTGCATCATCGACGCGAGTTGGCGGCAGGTTGGCATAGATATCCGCAAGAGTGGACCGCACGCGAATGCCCGGAATAATCGTCGCCAACCCTGGGCGGCCGAGTAGCCGGTGGATATGCTCTTTGAGTTCATGTCGAACCGTACCGAACCCGAACGGAACGCCAAGCTCCTGCAGCACTGGATACATCACGCGCATAGAGTGCGAGATTCCAAGTCCTTCGAGGTCCGGCCGTACCGCGTATAATCCGAGTTCAGCGACTAACAGATCGACTTCGCCGACCTTGATGAACCGGCGCAGCGCGCCGATATGAGCCGCCACACCGCGATCATCGTAGCCAATTACACGGAGCTCGGGTCTCGCGCCGGCCCAGCTTCGATCGCCTTCAAAGGGTTTTGCGTTAAATACCCCGGTTCGCCCGTAGGCATTGCGAAAGAACTCGGAGATCTCGACGTGGTCGGCGAGCTGTAAGTCGTTTTCCCAGCACGTCCTCCACTGGAGTTGAGGGCGCATGAAAGGATCTCCTGCTTCTTGCAGCGCTCCTGAAGCACGCATCAGGCGAGCGACGAGCAGTGCGATGGCGCTCGTTCCATGGTGTCGTCAGAGACTGTGAATGATGTTGACTTGCCGACGGCGTTTGAGGCGCGACGTGCGAGGAGAAATCCTTTTTGGATACTCCCGATCTTGAACGTACCGCAGCTAAATGTCGCCGTCCTCTCCTTCAGGCGAGTAACGGCCGGCTCTGCTACCGCTATTGCTTCATGAATTATTCCGCACTTCCGTTTTTCTTTATTACGCCTGAACGCCAATTCTTCGCGACGTCTCTGCGCAACAAGGAAGCTATCGAAGGAGCGCGCATTTACCCACTCATATCGGAGTAGGCACCTGCCATTGAATCGTATGTAGGGAGTATACGATGGTTTAAACCGCGCTCCTGGCGGCGTTATTAAACGGCGTGCGGTTGCTATTAAACACGACGTTGATGTAGAGCATTTCTCAGGAGGGAGCATTTTACGAAGGTGCCGCAACTTTGCTGCACCCGACGTTATGCTCCTCAGCTTGCGCAGCGGGAATGCTGACTGCATGCGGATAAAGCGGGACGGGACGATGTTGGTCGCGCCATGACTTGCTTCGTGCAAACTCTGGCATCGTCCTCGATGGACGCGACGAACCTCGTGCCGTTCAATGATCTTAAGACGAGCGTGAGGGCTCACTGCGTGTGCGATCGTAAATCGTTCGCACGACTGGTTAATGCTGGACTCTGTACAATGTACTCGAATGTTACGATCGAATGACGACCGTCGAGCTAGGCTGCGCGCAGCCGCGGACGGAGCCTCGTCGCCGTCTTCTGCGATCTGCCGCGTCACGCTCCGCTGCTCCAAAACCTACCAAGTTCTTAAAGTCTGTCAGCTTTCCTAGCTGGCGCTGAGCGAACTGGTAAAATCGATTGTTTGGATGAGAAACATCTACATTGCGGATAGGTGACAATGCGTTTCCGAGGCCTTGATCTAAATCTCCTCGTCGCGCTCGATGCTCTCATGACCGAGCGCAATCTCACGGCGGCAGCACGCAGCATAAATTTGAGTCAACCGGCCATGAGCGCGGCAGTCGGCCGACTGCGCACTTACTTCCGAGACGAGCTCTTTACGATGAGGGGGCGCGAACTTATCCCGACCCCGCGTGCGGAAGCCCTCGCCGCTCCAACTCGGGAGGCTCTGCTCCACATCCAGGTCTCGATTACGTCGCGGGATACGTTCAAGCCAAGTGAATCCGACCGCCGTTTTAGAATCTGCCTGTCGGACTTTGCTACGATCGTGTTGTTCCGAAACGTCGTCGAGCGCGTCGCACGAGAAGCTCCCGGAATACGGTTCGAGTTGATGCCTCTCGCGGACCCGTTCGATCACCCGCTCGAACGCGCAGAAATCGACTTTCTTATCGTGCCTGAGGTATACATGTCGCATACGCACCCCAGGGCGGCCCTCTTTGACGAGACAATTGTGTGCGTCGGTTGCCGTTCGAACAAGCATCTGTCTCGGCAGCTTACATTCGGACGATACATGTCGATGGGGCACGTTGCGGTCAAATTTGGCCGTTCGCGAGTGCCCTCCATCGACGATTGGTACATGAGAGAGCACGGCCTCAGGCGACGGGTTGAGCTCGTCGTGCCGAGCTTTAGCATGATCCCGCACATGCTAGTGGGCACCAACCGAATAGCCACGATGCCCTTGACGCTAGTGAAGTACTTCGCAAAGACGATGCCACTGCGGATCAACACACTTCCGCTACCACTTCCCGGTTTTACCGAGGCGGTTCAGTGGCCTTCGGTCCACAATACCGATCCGGCGAGCATATGGATGCGCGAGGTTTTGTTACAGGAGGCAGCTCGCCTAGCTCCTGGGCGCGCTAGTTCCAAAACTCGTTTAAGCCATTCATCGAACGACCTTTCACCAGCTAACGACTCGGCTGCAGACGCTCAAAAAAATGGCAACTCCGGCTCCTAACCTGCTTCTTGCTCCAAGAACTGATGTCGATGATAATGGTTAGTCAATAGCGCTTGCTGTACTAGGGTCTGTACCTAATTAGCGAACTTTGATTCCCTCGCACCGAGTTGATTCGATGCGGGGGGACTTGGATGCGCAAAGGACTGTTCTGGCTCAACGACGAGCAATGGGCTCAGATAAAGCCGCATCTGCCAACGAACCAGACTGGCCCGGCGCGCGATGACGATCGACGCATTATCAGCGGTATTATTCACATGCTTCAGTGCGGCGCACGCTGGCGCGATTGTCCGCAGGACTATGGTCCTTACACGACGATCTACAACCGCTTTAATCGCTGGGCCAAGCGCGGACATTGGCAGGCGATCTTTGAAGCGCTCGCCCGCTGCGGCAGGGACGGCGTGATTTTGTCCATCGACTCCACCTCGATCAAAGCGCATCGCTCGGCGAGCGGCGGAAAAGGGGGGAGCATGAACAGGCGATCGGCCGTTCGCGCGGTGGGCGGACCACGAAAATCCACGCGCTGAGCGATCCTGATTGCAGGCCTTACGCATTTCATCTCACTCCAGGCCAGGACGCAGATATTGCCGCAGCGCCGGCCCTCTTGAAACTCGCCCCACCCATGTCTGCCCTCATCGGCGACAAAGGATACGACGGCGACGGCTTTCGCGCCGAAATCGTCGATCGTGGTGCCAAGCCCGTCATTCCAAACAAATCCAACAGGGTCACTCTCCACAGCTTCAGCAAACGCGCCTACAAGGGGCGCAACGTCATCGAGCGCTGTTTCTGCCGCCTCAAGGATTTCAGGCGTGTCGCAACTCGCTATGACAAACTTGCCAGAAACTTCTTGGCTGCCGTCCACCTCGCCGCCATCGTCGCCTATTGGATCAATTGAGTCTGAACCCTAGCGCTTTTTCACGATCAGGACTTTTCCACGCAGCTCTCGCCGGGACTTGATGACGTCAGCTTAGTGGCCGGCACTCCTCCGATTAATGCACTTGGCCGCCAATTGATCACGTTGCATCTCGTGGCCAGCGCTCGTTTCCCTCCAATCGACTCGGCTCGCCAGAAAGAGGCCATTTGGCGAATGGTTCGTCAGATCAACTGCCGGCGGCGTCGACGTGACGGCTATCGATCTGGTAATATCGAGGTTACTCGACCATCTCAACCGCGTGGTCGCGCCAGCGATTGACTACGAAGGCGGCAGACCCATTGTCACCTTTGGCATCAAATCGAACTTGGCCGACCACGGTCTCAATTTCTTGCGACCGAAGTTCTTTCGCCACGCGCAGAGCGTTGAACGAGCCCGCGCGCTTCACCGCGTCGGCCCATGCTTGTACGGCAGCATAAGTGTAAAGCGTGTAGCCCTCCGGAGACTTGCTAGATGCTTTCAGTCGAGCGACGACGTCGGCCGCCTCAGGCCTTTTGGTGGCGTCGGGCATGAAGGTGAAGAGAGTGCCGTTTGCGGTACCGCTCGCAATCGCCCAAAACTCGCCGGTCATCAAGGGATCGTTAGCCATGACCGTGAAGCCGGCTTGTGCGTCCGCCGCTTGCCGTACGATCAAGCCGATTTCCGTGTAGTAGCCACCGATATAAGCGATCTGAATGGCTTCTCTCTTCAATCTCGTCACCAGCGCCGTGTAATCCTTCTCGCCGGCCATATAGCTTTGCCGCATCAGAGGCTGCAGACCCGCATCATTGAGACGAGATGCAACAACGTCTGCAATGCCCTTCCCGGCAGTGCTCTTGTCATCAAGGATGGCAATCTTACTCTTCGAATAGTGCCGCAAGATATAATCGGCGGCGACTAGGCCTTGCTGATCGTCACGGCCGCAGATCCGAAAAACAGTCTTGAGGCCTCGCTCGGTCAGTTGAGGATTAGTTGATCCAGACGAAATCTGGATAATTGCTGCTTCATCGTAAACGTCGGAGGCGGGAATTGATGAAGAGGAGCAAAAGTGGCCAACGACCAACCTGACCTGATCCGACACCAATCGATTTGCGACCGCCACGGCTTGCTTAGGATCGCAGGCGTCGTCGGCAACAATCAATCTGATCTTTGTATCGAGAAACACGCCGGAAGAATTCAAATCGTCCACGGCCGCACTAGCGCCATACTGCATCTGTGCACCAACCGCGGCGTTGCTGCCCGTCATGGGACCCGCTACTGCAATATAGATATCGTCAGCGGACGCGACCGAAACCAATACAGAAGCAAGGACCACCGCGCCGGCAACCGAACTTTTGCTAAAGAAGGCCATTTGACGTTCCTAACTGTGGTTTGTTCTTGCGGTAAGGCTTGCAGTGGTTTCGAGCACCTCGGTCGCGGATGTTAGCGGACGCACAGAGCGTCGCCTTGTCTGAGCGATCGTCCGCGCAATCCAATTGTTCCTCTTACCCGGCTATTGATCTGCATCATCTGGAGCGCGTGCACGCCGGCGGGTATGTCCGCACCCATCATGCGACATCGCATCGAGGCGAGCAGGTAGTTCGTCCACACTCACGTTCGATTCGGCATTCTTCGTGATGTTGCGCAAACGATCGCGCAACTCGGTTGCGCGCGCGACCTGAAGCTCCGCTCGCTCCAATTGCTCGCTCAACAAGTTAGGAAGCGAGGATCTGCCCTCCATCGCTTTCCGGATCTCTTGCAGAGTGAAGCCAAGCTCGCGAAGTGCCAGGATATGATAAACTCTTCTAACGCTTTCAGAGTCGTAAATCCGGTGACCACCACCCGTGCGCTGCGATGCTCTAAGCAATCCCGTGTGTTCATAATGACGCAGCGCGCGCACCGTCACGCCGGTCGCCTCTGCAAGTTCACCGATGCGTCGCCAGCGACGCCTGAATACTGTAGGTCTGGTCATGTTTCTCTTTCTCAAACCTACAACCTAACGTCACGTGAGGTTCAAGCGGTTTCAACGGCCTGGAGATTTTGTTGCCAACTTTCCGTCGACAACATCGAACCTCGAATTGCGGGGAGCGCCTTAGCGGGCTGAGTGACATGCAAGATACAAGCACCACTCTCCTGCCATGACGTCGGACGAGTCGTCATGGTGTATCCAAGCGCTAGACTAAGCGACTGACGCAATGGCCACCATTAGCCTTCTTAAGAGAACCAATTCGGCCTCACCAGCGGCGGTACGACCAAGTACAATCTTGGCAATCTCTGTTCGATTGACGGGAGTTCTCATACTTGCAGGTAGCGCCGCCACCGTCTCATCATAGATCTTCCCCAACACTGAAAGGTCTTCTGGATCGAAGACGCCACTTCGTACCTGCAAAACTTGCACCGTCTCTCCTGTCGACGTATCGCGCCGGCGGCGCGGCTCCTTGCAAGGACGTTTGGCTGCGTTAGGGCAAAAAAAAGACCGACCTGCGGCGCGCCAGCCTCATGAGCATGTCGACTCGTCGCTCGATGCAGCACTTCGGCGCATTGGCGCGATGGATGCGGGCAACCGGTCGACTGTGGATTTTGACCGCGCAACCAACATCGCGAGCGTTGGAACGCCGGGGCCGAGCCCATTTCTACTTCGCTCACACCGAATCGCCCAGCTCGTGATGAACCAGCCGGAAGATGAGCTTTTTCCAGCACCGACGCGCTAAGGCATGCAAGGCATTGTCGCTGCCTAAAACACAATACTGTATACAACGCGAACGGGCACTCCGCTCGATCGTCTTCGCCAGGCCGAAATCGTACCTGACGTTTTCGGCACGCCTCAACGGTGTGGCGCGAAGTCCGATCGTTGCTTGTAGAACAATCCCCAAGAGTTCAGCCAGTAAGCGCCATCCGGATTACCCGTTGCATTCGAACTGAATGCTGCTACTAGCGGAAAACCACACCGACGGTCCGTCCTGGATCGGCACCAACATCGCGTAGCAGCTGCGGAACTTCAGCATCATGCAGGACAGTGCGCGGCTCACAGCGAGGCGGCAAACCGGAAAGCATGATCAGGATGTAAGACCACCGGTTCAGAACAGAAAACCGCCCCAAACGAGCGAAAGCAAGAATGGATTTCTCGGCCCGCAGAGTTGCACTGTCCTGGCGGGTCCGATGCAAAGAATGAGTTTGGGACGCAAGCTCACCTCGAGAACACTCCGATGGCGCAACGAATGAATTGATCGACTAGCGTCTATTCGGCTTTGGAATTCACATGGACGTTCGGAAATTACGCGCTTTCGTGGAGGTCGTACGGCAAGGCGGGTTCTCAAAGGCTGGCAAAGTCGTATTCGCGACGCAGTCTACGGTGAGCAAGGCGGTCAGGCAGCTTGAGGACGAGATTGGTGTGCCATTGCTTGACCGGATCGGCCATCGCAGCAAACTTACCGCTGCCGGCGAGATTGTTTATCGTCGTGCGATCAGCATTCTGGCAGAACGGGATGATCTAGTTTCCGAACTGAACGAGCTGCGCGGCCTGAAATGCGGCATTCTCAAGCTCGGTTTGCCACCGATTGGCAGCGGCACGCTGTTCGGGAAGCTATTTGCGATCTATCGCAAAAGTTATCCCGGCGTCGACATCCGGCTCGTCGAGTACGGATGCGAGCGCCTGGAGGAGATTTTGCTGTCGGGCGAGATCGAACTTGCCGCCTCGCTTCTTCCCGTATCGGAAGGCTTTGAATGGCAGGACGTCAAGCGCGAGCCCCTCACGGTTCTGCTACCGGTTGACCACAAGCTTTCACGGTGTCGATCCCTTGATATTCCGGCCTTGCGGGAGCTTCCGCTCATTCTCTTTGAAACCGGATTTGCATTGAACCGCGTAATTATAGAAGGTTTCCGACGGCACGGTTTTGAGCCGCGCGTCGCGGCGCGGAGTAGCCAGGTTGACTTCATCGTCGAGCTTGCGGCTGCGGGCATGGGCGTCGCCTTTCTGCCACGGATGATTGCCGAGCAACGCACACATCTTTCGATCGTCCGCGTTCCGCTCGACGAAGCCGATACGGACTGGCGCATTGCGATGATCTGGCGGCGCGGCGCCCATCTGTCGCATGCCGCGAGGGCCTGGCTCGATCTGGTGGCTCGCACGCGCTTCGAAAATCATTCCGGCAACGACTGAATTGCAGTCGAACAATTCATGGCCGTGAAACCTACGAGGCATTCGCGCTTTGACACCGACTTCTCGTCGCGAGACACATTGTCGCAGTTCTGCCAACGCTGTTGCTGAGTTTGGAATCCAGCGCGGCGTTGGAACGAGAGTGATCTTTCCGAATGGCCTCTCCGATGCGACCAACCGGAGCATCGAGTGGATTGATGACCCGCGCGAGAAGCGGCTGGGTTCGCGGCTAGGCCAGGTCATATCTCACGGGGTGAGATTGCCGTGGGTGCATCAGGTTGGGGCCTGGCAGCTACCTCCCAGTTGCATAACACGAATTCCACGAGGGGCCGCTGACCGAGCGCCAGTGCGGCAGCCTTGAGGTACCGCGAAAATCCGACCTAGGATCAAGCACCAAGTCTAACTGACTATTTGACATTTACTGACGAGCTCGCTCTCTTCTCGGGTCACGATGCCATTACCTGCAGCTTCGCGGGCGGCGTTCAGTGCGTTATGCATGTCCGCGATCAGCTCGCTGGGATTTTCCATGCCCGCGTGTATGCGAATCAGCGGTCCGGGGAACGCAAGCGAGGTTTCCGTTCGTTTCGGTGGCTCCGAGAGCAATGCGAGACTTTCGTACCCGCCCCAGGACAAACCAATTCCAAAGATACGTAGGCGACGGAAGAGAACCGAAAGTTGCGGCCGTGACATCGGCTTTAGAACAACCCCAAAGAGTCCACCGGCACCCAGAAAGTCTCTCTTCCAAATGACATGGCCAGGATCATCGGGAAGCGCCGGGTGCAATACCCTGTCGACTGCTGGGTGGGTTTGCAGGCTTTGCGCCAGAACAACGCCGTTTTCCCAATGCCGCTTCATGCGCAAAGCTAGGGTACGAAGTCCCCGGAGGGCCAGATAGATATCATCTGGTCCGCCAATTTCGCCGAAATGATGCGCAGTTGATTTCAGCGCGGCCCATGCCGCTTCATTCGCTGTTGCAACGCCAAGCAACGCATCGGAATGGCCAACAATATACTTCGTCGCAGCTTGAATCGAAATGTCGACACCGTGCTCGAACGGCCTGAAATACAGAGGTGTCGCCCACGTATTGTCCATAATCACAAGAGCGTTCGACAGATGTGCAATGGCCGCGAGTGCCGGCACATCTTGAACCTCGAAGGTCATGGACGATGGCGATTCCAAATAGATGGCGCGTGTATTTGCGCTGATCTTCGCGGCCAATTCTGACGGCTTGGTTGGACAGAAATATCGCACCTCAATGTGCAGCCTCGAGAGAACGTTGTCCGCGAAGGCTCTCACGGGCGCGTAGACGCCGTCGCTGATCAGAACAGCGTCGCCCGCTTTTACACAGGCCAGCAGCGAGTGAGTACAAGCCGATTGCCCTGATGGGAAGAGAATCGAACGAAAGCCGCCCTCTAGCTTGCAGATGGCAGCCTCAAGCGCGCGCGACAGGGGCGAGCCAAAACGACCGTAGCTAGGATTGTCTTTATTCCGGTCGTCCCATTCCTCTAAGGTTTCCGAAATAATGGTTGAGCCGCGGTAGATCGGCACATTCACCATCCCCGCGTGTTCCGCCGGCGCGCGGCCGAGGTGACAAAGTAGAGTTTCCGTGTCCCGTAGGTTCTTGTCGTCGTTCAGATCCTTCATGCCAATTGCTCTTCCATCCCATTACCCTCCCGCTCGCGCCATGTCGCCACGCTCGTTGATCCGCTCGCATGCTTCCGCTGCATTGCAAGTGCAACAACAGTGCCAATCTCAAACAATGTTACTGCGACGTTACGCCAGTGATGTCTCTTGAGCGTTGGCTAGAACTTTTCAATCGTCGCGACGACTAGGACGATTGAATACGACTTTGACGTTTGCCCAATTCGCTTACTGGATGCTCCGCCCACGACTCGCTCACGAGATTATGCATGGCGTGGCGCTTCAGCGCGCCCATTATGAGCTCTTTGTAGCAAGTAACACATTGTCCGATGTTCATCGAAATCGCTTGAAACGAACGTAAGGTGAAGTTGTAAACTACCAAAACTGGGGAAGGCATCGGGGCCTTCGTCTCTCAAAACGAGGATTGTGATGTCTCAAACGCAAATGTTTGCGCTGCGCCCGTCCCTCATGCCTCCCGGCCAATTCCGAGAAACCAGCCAAAGGCATTTGTGTATGCCCGCTGGAGAGCAGCGACGTCGCCCCTCCACGCGACAACGGACGGACATCCTTGAGCGCCGCGGTGGCCGGTCAGCAGACACCATTCTGTCTGAAATTACGAGCGACAGCTTACAGCGAAGTGTCGCTGAAGTGCTCAAGGCCAGTAACGAGTATTCGCTGGAGTTGAACCACGCTCAAGTTGCGCATTTTTGTCCGCTTGATGATGACAGAGCGCACATCCGACGAGCGCCCTCTTGCAATTCAGGCCTCGCTACACAAGTATTAGTTTTTCTCAACAGTTCATGCAACTGTTAGGATTGACATATAGAAAGTGGTGAAGACCCGCGCGGACCGGCTGTGTAGAGACATAACCGACCTGCTGGTGCGGAAGCTCATGTGCAAAATACAGAATGTTTCACTCAGATGGGATTATCGCCATGCTCAGAACCCATGCCTTCCGACGGAGCGACCACATGTCAGACGCAAGACTGCTAAGCGCACTCTCATCCCTTTCACACGTGGCAAAGCAGTTAGAAGTGCCGCCGCCCGCTCCGGCTGAGCTTGACGCAAATTGCGTCAAGCTCAACATGAATGAGAACCCATTCCCGTTGCCGGTAGTCGTCAGGGAAGCCGCGATTGCAGCCTTTGAGCGGCATTATCTGTACCCGGAAGATGACAATGTCGGCCTAAGGGAGGCGGCCGCCTCCGCTTACGGCCTTTCCGCCGATCAGGTGATTGCAGGGAACGGTTCGTCTGAACTCCTCGGCCTTATCTACAAAGCGTTTCTGGCTCCCGGCGACGCCGTAGCGATGATGTCGCCCGGGTTTTCATTTAACCGCAAGCTCGCCATGTTGCACGAGGCCCAATTTCTGGAAATCGGGTGGGGTAAGGACCATTCCCTACCAACGCACCAGCTTCTTTTCGGCCCCGCCCACGATGCCAAGTTCGTCGTGCTTGCCAATCCGAACAATCCGACGGGAACGTTTGTTCCGATCGCGGACATCGAAAGGCTCGTCGCACAATCGGACCGATTGATCGTGCTTGACGAAGCGTATGTCGACTTTGCGCCTGATAATGCGCTACGGCTCGTCAACCGCTATTCGAATATTCTCTTGTTACGCACTTTCTCAAAAAGCTATGCCACCGCGGGCCTTCGTGTCGGCTTCGGTCACCCCGAGCTTATCGGCAGGCTTCGTACCATGCAGAATCTCTTCAATATGAATGTGATTGGTCATGCGGTCGGCATGAGCATCATTGAGCATCGAGCAGCGTTCGAGGAGCACCATCGACATATCATGCTTGAAAGGGAGCGAACGAGCGTCGCGCTATCAAAGCTTGGCTTTACTGTGTTGCCTTCCCACGCCAACTTCTTGCTAGCCCGCGTGCCCGAAGGACGGGATGGCGCCTGGTGGCAAGCCGCATTGCAGAAGCAAAACGTGCTTGTCGCGTTCTTCCCCGAAAACGGTCTCGAGAACTTTATACGCATTACGATCGGCACAGAAAGGCAAATGGATGTGTTTCTTTCGAACGTAAGCCGCATTTCTTCATCGTCAAACTAACCCCCAAACTGATCATTATCCAGCTTCACTACATGAGGTGATCGAGTGAGAACTACCCAACATTCAAAATTAGCGTTCGGCATCTTCGATCACCTGGACGCGGACGGCCACGATGTCGCCAAGCAGTATAACGATCGCCTCCTACTCGCTGAGGCATGCGATCGGTTGGGATTCTATGCTTATCATCTGGCAGAGCACCACTGCACCCCGCATGGGAGAAGCCCCGCACCGAATCTGTTTTTGTCCAGCGTCGCACAACGCACAACACATCTTCGCATCGGCCCGATGGTCATGCTGCTTAGCCTTCATCATCCCCTGCGAGCATTTGAGGAGGCCTGTATGCTGGACCACTTGAGCGGCGGCCGACTTGAGCTTGGCATCGGGCGCGGCTCCCTTCCCGCAGAATTGAGCTATTTCGGGGTCAGCGCGGATGCGGCACCAGGCCGTTATGCAGAAGCCAGCGAAGTCCTTGTTAAGGCCATGCGAGGCGGCCCGCTTTGCTACGAAGGCGATCATTTCCAGTTGGATGACGTTCCATTGGCGCTCGCGCCTCATCAGCGACCGCATCCCCCGACATGGATCGCCGTAAATCGACCGGAGTCGGCAAGCTGGGCCGCTGAGATTGGTGCAAACATCGCAAGCATCGGACCTTCATCGGCTGTCCGAAAGGTCACTGATGCCTACCGCTCGCGTCGAGAAATACGCTCGGACACGCATGATCAATCGTCGCCGTTTCTTGGATTGCTGCGCATGGTCGTAGCCGGAAATTCTGAAGCGGATGCTTATTCACTCGCTGCGTCTGCCTATGACCGCTGGCTCAAGAGCTTTAAGTTCCTTTATGAGCGCAACAACATCCCCACTCCTCCGAACCTGCCCTTGACCTTTGACGCAGCAATCGAGAGTGAGTTGTGCGTCGCCGGCACGGCCGCTTCGATACAACAAACGCTTCTTAGTCATCTGGAACAGGCGGGTGCCAATTATCTTCTTTGTCAGCTCGCATTTGGGGATATCCCCCTGGAGGCTTCATTGAATACGGCGATCATTATTCGGTCCATCGCGGTAGCTGGCCGAAGATGAAGCTGGCCATGCCAGCGCTGGCGAGGAATGGTTACCTACTGTCTCTTGGCGCCTCCTAAATGCCAACGCTGGCGGCTACCTCAACCATTGCTCAGCTGCACTTCATACCCTGTCTAGGTCCCCCTAGCGCAGCGTCGCTCGTCCTTTCGCTTGTCATTGAATCGCCTCGAGTATGCGGCTCACCTCGCAAATTCTGGTCGAAGGGCCACGGCTGAAGACGTTGCGGTGAACGCGGACCTGCGCAGTGTTGATTGCGCGCCTCAGGCGGGAAATCGGCGCCGCTCTGCAGGCGTTGGAAGTGACGGATTCGACGTCCGGGGTCGACCAAGTGGCGTAGGAGTGCCGACAGCCACACTTTTTCTTTTTGGGCGCCCTCGCAGACGCTCAGTCTAGCCACCCCTGTCGAAACCCAACTGACAAAAACGGCGCTCAACCCTGTGGCAACAATGTTCGGAGTTCGCCGCGACAGTTATTAAGCGGACTACCATCTCCTGCGCGCGCCGCAACCCGTTCGGCCGATGAATACCCCGTGCGTGCCAACGACTTGGTGGTGGTGTAGAACGCATTCGAGAGCGCAGATTGCGCTTTGCAATAGCGGCACATCGAGGCCCCCCTGACTCCAAGGAGCCGTATCGACCCTTTGGACACCTTTGGAGCCATCCCGGCCGACAAATCGCAGAGCAAGGAGGCTCACGCCAAACTTGCCGTTCGCAAGTATCGCATCGTGTGTCCCAGAACTGATATTGATCCCAAAGTGACTCTATGCAAATCGATGCAATAGAACTCACCGTTAACCCACGCCGTTCAAGCGCCGTGCCCGTCGTCACGATCGCAACGCCGCTGGCCGAATTTCGCATCGCCTGGCGAAACTCGGCCGCCTCGATTGATCGTATCCCGCTCATCGGCAATTCAACCTAGAAACTTCAACCGGACTGTGGGGCAACGTTGCAAGTTTGACCGTACCCTTGCGGTCCTTGTCTTGCTCGCGGGCCGACGTGCGATGAACGCTCGCGTGGGCCGCCACGGTCCTCGGGCCGATTCCGAACTCGTCGCACGAGAACCATTTGCTTTGGCGGGCTGCACATTGACGTGTGCTGCCGAACCACAGACCATGCGAAGGCTGCTGTTCTCGTCGTGGATCTGAGCGTTCCGAATCAACTGGTTGGAGCCTTTCTATGTCATTGATATGCCCCGGTGGCAGCTTAGTTCTTTGAGAGCAGCGTGCGAGTTGCTGCCGTCACGTCGGACTGACGCATTAGACTTTCGCCCACAAGGAAGGTTGCGATACCGGCACGTGAGAGCCGCTCGAGATCAGTGAACGCACAGATTCCGCTTTCGCTGACAATCAGTCGATCCTTCGGAATGAGCGGCGCCAACGTTTCAGTCGTTTTGAGATTTGTCACAAACGTGCGCAGATTGCGGTTATTGATGCCGATCATCCGCGAGCGAAGTTTGAGGGCGCGATCAAGCTCGGAGCGGTCATGGATCTCGATCAACACATCCATACCGTACGCTAAGGCTGCAGCCTCGAGCTCCTTGGCAGTCCCGTCGTCCAGCGCCGCCATAATCAGCAGAATGCAGTCGGCGCCACGGGCGCGAGCCTCGATCACCTGATAAGTGTCGAAAATGAAATCCTTGCGCAAGACTGGCAGG
>NZ_LJYG01000088.1:40925-52994 GCF_001440035.1 Bradyrhizobium manausense
GAGGCAGGCGGCGCCGCCTGCTTCATACGATCTGGCAAGCGACGGCGGATCGAAGTCGGTGCGAATGAGCCCCTTCGACGGGGATGCTCTCTTAACTTCAGCGATGAGAGCATAGCCACCTGACGCGTGCTTTTTACGAATTGCGTTGAGAAAACCGCGCGGAGACGGTGCACGCTGTGCGTGCGCGTCGAGCTCGGCACGGGGAAGCGCGCGTCTGGCAGCTGCTATTTCTTCGCGCTTATATGTCTCGATCTTCGTCAGAATGTCGAGGTCAGTCATCTTGTCTATTCGGCGTTGGAGACTGCGACCAGATGCTTCAGGCACGCCGCGGCGGCGCCGCTGCCAAGTGATTCCTGCCCGATCCCCACTCCTTCCTTCAAAGTTGTAGCGCGACCGGCCACTATAAAGGCTCCTGCCGCGTTCAACAGGGCAACATCACGATATGGGCCTGGCCAACCCTCGAGCACGCTTCGTAGTGCAAGCGCGTTGGTATGGGGGTCCCCACCCGCCAAGCCCGCCTCTCCAGAACGGGGGAGCCCGGCTTCTTCCGGCGTCACCTCGAAGCTGCGAATTTGACCTTTGTCGAGGGCGCTGACAAAGGTAGGACCCGTGAGCGTGATCTCGTCGAGCCCATTGCTGCCGTGGACCACCCAGGCCGATTCCGCGCCGAGTCTCTGCAAAACTTCCGCTAACGGTTGCACCCACTTGCGCGAAAACACGCCGACCATCTGCCGCTTCACCCCTGCGGGATTGCAGAGCGGCCCGACGAGATTAAAAATCGTTCGGGTCGCGAGCTCGACCCGGGTTGCGCTCACGTTTTTCAACGCTGGATGGTGGGTCGACGCAAACATGAACCCGATGCCGGCATCTCGGACACAGCGAGCGACACCGTCCGCGTTCAAGTCGATCTTGACGCCGAGCGATGCCAGTACATCTGCCGAGCCGGAGCGTGAGGAGAGTGCGCGATTGCCATGCTTGGCGACTGGAATACCGGCGCCCGCGACAATGAAGGAAGCACATGTCGAGACGTTGACCGAACCCAAACCGTCGCCGCCCGTGCCCGCAATGTCGATCGATTCGGCGGGCGCATTGACCCGCAGCATTTTGTTGCGCATCGCGGAAACCGCGCCGGTGATTTCCTCCACTGTCTCGCCGCGCACCCTCAGCCCCAATAGCAACCCGCCCATTTGCGAGGAAGTCGCCTTGCCCGACATCATACTGTCAATCGCCGAGGCCATTTCCTGCTGATCTAACAGGGCGCCGCTTGCGACTTTGCTCATAATTAATTTCAGATCCATCGTCTGCTCTCAGATCGGTCGGAGTGCGTTGGTCGCGCTTAGAATTGGGTAAGAGCAGATGGATCGATCGGGACGCCGATTTTCCATCGTGGGAGCCGACGAAGCTAGAGTTTTGGCTCCTCATCGCTTTTCGCCTGCCCGGCGTCGCTTCTGGCCTCGATCACCGCTACGCAATTAGTGTCTTGGCCCATCCAAACAAAACGCGCGGCAATTGAAACATGCTCCAGATCTCGCTCGCACTACAGCACACCTCATCAGCATTCACGCGAACCGCGAGTGCACCTGCATCCTTCGGGCGGCAGTCGCTTTTCGGTCGTGATCGATCTTTGAAGCCTACAACTTGACGCTGCGATAACTTCAAGCAATTTAGTGAACGAACATGAGGCCACACACTCACAAACGCTTGCGGACTTTTCGCCAACACTGGCGTTCAGCAGCCTGGCGAACATTGCCACACGACTTACCCTCGCCCCCGTTCCACTCGCCCCCGGCGGAACCGTGGTAAATGCCTTAGCCGGCAGCGATTGAGCAGCGACGCGCGCGGTCCAAACAGAGAAGCGCCGCCTGCCTAACGTCGGTGGGTGGGCGCCGGTAGTCCACGGTGGAGGGTGGCAATGATCGAGGGGTTTTTCTTCCGGACGGATCGAGCTCGATGTGCGCTTCGGCATTCATGGAGACACCCCCGCCGGTGCGCTCGGCGGGGGCTCTGCAGGCAGATGATGCGAGGCTCGCGAACGAGTGTCCCATAAAGCACCCGCACTCGCTGGACGCTTAACCTGCGGCAAGCTCGGATTTCTTTGTCCGCACGCCTTTGGTCCATGATCGCGGCATCGTCGATAAGTTGAGCATCGATTGCCGGAAGATACGCATTATCGGCTGAACCGCCGACTATGCGCACCTTTCGGCTATCCGCCTCAGTTTCATGCCGACACTCCTAAATGAAGCTTCAGAATGCTCTGCGCTTAGGCAATTCAGACGGACGTTCGGGCACGCGCGATGTTGTCCGGAGGTAAGGCCCGTACCGACGATAGCGCTCACGCCTTTTCCGAGAGCGCCATGCGCGAATAGCGAACCCAGCTGCAAACCCCACGAACAGGATAGGAAGCAGAACTAGAAACAGCGTCATTAAGAAGTCTCTCTTTCCAAAGCGGTTGCGCTTTCCCGGCGGAACAGCGAGGAGATCATGAAACGGCCCCTTCTCGTTGTTTGTGTCGACACTGGTATGCCTTTACAACTTGACGCTGGGTCCGGTTCAAGCCCCCGACGGTTCTCGCGACGCAATACTATGCTGGAAGCGGCAGCCGACACTGCTTCGCTCAAGGGCAGATCGTCGAAGATGGATCGATGATATCCGCTGACATAGCTCAGCCGCTCACCTGGCGGCACCAGCTCATGTGCATTATCTCGGGTCAGAAACGAATCAGTTGTGCGCCGAGCCAGCTTCCTGCTCGTGGAACATCGGCAATTCGCTCGCCCGTTTCTCACCTAGCTGCGCTTGTGCCACGGCGCTGAGCGAGCTGAGCGTTCAGCCGGCGGCAACCGGATCGATTGTCCGCGGTTAGCTGTGACAGGCACGCGAAAAGGTCGCGTTGCGTCGACATTTTGACCGGCCTAGAGCTGGAGCTGCGCGCAAACGCAGCGAGGCTTCATCGCGATTGGTAGCTTCAGCTTGACGCGGCGTTTACAGATCCTACAGAAGTCATAGAAGAATACTCCCGCAAATGCGATCCTAAGGCTGCGAAATGAAGGTGAAAGAGCTTATTGAGGTTCTATCAGGATGCGAGCAGGATGCTGATGTCGTTATCCCGGACTCGTTTTCGCCACACGGAGCCTTCGCCGTGGTGAAGGCCGTCCAGACCGGGTGGACTTATAATCCGCAGCTTGCGATCGACGATATGTCCTTTTGGATCGATGGGGTCGACTACGTTGAGCCGCCGCGCGGTAGCTATATAGCTCGTGGAGTGAGGCTGCTCGGTCCAAAATGTGGACCTGTCCTCGCAATCCAATAGATCCTCAGAAACGGATGACGTTGACCGGCTTTAGTTCATCGATTGCTTGGTCCCGCCATCAAAGACCTTGCGAAGCCCCTGACAGCCGCTTTTTTGCCGCCCAGGTGCTTTTGGCACGAACGCAAACAGATTGAAGGAGATGGACCAAATCTCTTGGTCAGCCGATGCGTGGCACGTTCCTGCGCTGCCCAGCCGATCGCTTCACTGAAAGGTTTGGCCCAAGGATGCCGAAATCCTTTTGTGGAGACAATTTGTCAAAAAGGTCCAGAAATTGAGACCATCGGCGCTCACCAGACGGCTTTGGCCGCTCAGTGAGCTATTTGGCAGCCTGGAACGTGTGGACGTGCACGGCCCAAGGCTCTAACGAAGCCGTCGAGCATTTGCGAGACACGCGTGACGAAAACCGTACCTGGTCAGAAGCAACAGGCGCTGCCATATAAAGTCGAATCAGGATTGTTGACCGGCCTGTCAGGCCTTGTGGCGACGCTTACGCGCAGATCGATCAATGAGGAAGTCATCCAACTTTCGGCCGGCGCGCAGTTGCGGGTCGAGCCATCTGGGTAATTTGCCGCGTCCTGACCAAGTTTGCGCCGGGTTCTTCGGATTTCGATACTTTGGCCGCACTGGCGGGTATGGTCGGCGCTCACGGGTGGGCGGAGGTGGGTTATCGAGCGCTCCGATGGTTCGCAGCCGCTCCTCGAGTCTGACCTTTTCCGCCGCAATCCGTTGGTTTAGAGCGGCGGACACCTTCTCGTGGAGATTCCACAGCTCGTCGACACTCATTGACTTCAGGTCATTCATCTTCATTGCGGTCTGCCAGCGCGAGAAAATTTCATCGATCAAATAGTCGCGCGAGAACTAATCTGCAAGCGCTATCGCAAATAGCGAAACGAACAACTTAATAGAGAACCATTCGGGCTGAACTGCGCTGCCGCATCGCGCGGATCGCGTGATGCGGCTCTCTGGTTGCAAAGCAAGCTTACGGACGGCGCTAACAATTCGTATTTCTAAGCAATACATCGCCCTCCACTGCGCGGGGATAGAGCCTTACCACTTCGAATGAAGGTAAAAGCTCAAGGATGGCGTTTAGGGACAGCTGGCCTTCATAAAGCTCGCGGTCACTATATTCCGTGTAGATGAACCGCGTATTGCTCAAAGCGCGTTTGCCACCGGCGATGACATCGGACTCCGCTCCCTGAACATCCATCCAAATCAAATCAATCTTGTCCAGTTTAGCTTCACTGCTCCAGTCATCCAGCCTTCGAGTTTCAACCGAGATCGGCTTATCGAATCGAACCCATTCATATTCAGCAAGATGATTCTTTGGTCGGCGTATTGAGCCAGAGAGGTCCCATTCCTCGACCTCCCCGTCCCCATTGCTTGGGTGGAAATCAATCTTTCCATTTCGATCGCTAATCGCAATTTCAAACAGCCTCACCTTGTCGAGGGCCGAATGTAGATTTTTCTTGAAGCGGACCACAGCACGGGGGTCCGGCTCAAAACAGTAGAACCGCGCCTCGGGGCACAGCTCCACAAACCGCTTCGTGTCGGTTCCATCATTACAGCCGATGTCCAGAATAACGGGGCTCGGATTTCCCAGAAGTGAAACAAGCTGCTCGTGGACATGTAGCTTCGAGGTCGATTCTAGCATGCGCTATAGTCCTCAAGTATGGGCTGCGTTGACAGCGTCGGAAGATCCTCTCTGAACAAGGGCGTAATCTTCATCAAGCCTCTCCTTTGGTTAAATGCACGTGCGACTCATGCCGTGCGACTATCGCCCGACGCTTTGGACCCGTGCCTTCGATCCCCTTTTTCAATACGCTGGAAAAGCGAGATCGTTGCTGCCATGCGATTGCGGTCGGCGTGATAAATAATCTCATCCCATTCGTCGCCAGGATCGGGCTCAACTGGATCCCGCACGACGGGATCTCCAAGCAGGCATACCCTATATTCAAGGACGACGTCGAATCATCGTTCGATCTTTCAGTGCCGATTTGATGCACGCAAGCAGTTCGCCATTGTTGAACGGCTTATCCAGGAAATGCGACACGCCGACCTGCAGCGCGCGCGCACGTTTGTCGTCGTCGGGGCCAGTCACAAGCAGAATGGTGGGAATTACGTTTCCGGATAAGATGAGCTGCTCGTATAAACCGAGCCCATTTGACCTCGGCAACTGCGTGTCAGCGATTAAACAAGACGTGCTGCTATAGCCGTTTGAGCTCAGGAATTCATCTGCACTTCGGAACAGCTCGGCGACGCAGCCGGCCGAAATGAGCATGTTCATGAGTGGTTCACGGACCGACTGATCGTCGCACACGACGGAGATGATATTGAGCGTGTGGGCCATTCGGACTAAATCTAGGAGGGACCTCTTCTGCACCTGCGAGGCGACCTGACCGCACTGCACTCGATCCTTCTGAAGCAGCATTCAACAACACCTGCAATCGATAGTTCTCGCTTTCCGGGAAGCTAAGACCGGAGCCAGCGGTGGTTCAATCGAACGGAAGTAGGTAGCCGACATCGAAACGGTTGGACTATTTATACAAAGGTTTGCTGGCAGCCCTCGACCAGACGGTCGCCGAAAACATTTGCTTTAACTGGCATCCGCCCTCGATGCTCGAGGCGTACCTTAAGACTCTTCTCGGTGCCATCCTGATAGACCTGAATTCATGTTTCAAAGCGTTTTTCTTATCGACCGTCCGCGGTCGCTCGTAAAATCGATTGTATAGATAGAACATATCCGAACAGTGGATGGGTCGTTCGTCACGGGCAAAAGCTAGCGGACGGCTAGGGGTTGCGAATCCTCATCGTTAGTTTCTAAAGACCCAAAAAATGGATCGATGCACCGCCCATGCTTCACGCCTGCGAACCTGCCTGCAACGCACCATCCGGGGCCGGGTCATCCGACCGGTATTCGTGCAGCCAGCCTAGCCGCTTCAGATGGACCGATCCCGACTATCCCGACGAACCACGAGGGTGGTGTCGGAATTTCCTGATTAGTCGGCCTCCAGAGATGCAGACAGTAGCGACTGTTATTTACATATTCCGATCGGCGCGGATGAAGCTGCATCACGCACTCTTCCTCGTCCCAAAATAGATCCTTGACGAAGCACATCTCCTGCCAGTTCGGACAGCGCCGCGGGATCGAGACGGAGACATGTTCCCAGCGCGGGTGGAGCGATCCGACGATCTTGAGGTTAGCGCCGCAGGGTCCCTGCACGATGAAGACACCGCAAGGACCTGATCCAGGTGCGCTGGCGAACTGTCCATATCGTACCCGACCGCCCTCGAGCTGGTCCCCAATTTGCGCTCTCATGCTAACTCCTTTGCCGTGCAGATGCTGGCGTAGATCATATTCTTCTCAGACGCTTCCTCGAGCACTGCCGAGTATTGATCATTCTGCTTCCTCATCCGTTCACTTTCTGCATTCATGAAATACGTCGTTGTTCCACGCGTTTAGCTCTGCCGTGCTCGTGCTGATTTGGCGCAAGGCCCGATCGCGTCGAAACCTGGGCAATGCCTTAAGATTAGGCGAGAGGGAGTGCCGCTCTGCCGCCGCTCCCATTGGCTCGCAGCTGAACGAGCGGTCGAGCTCCCCAAAACAACGCGAGCTCATCGATAAGCAAGGAGCGGCCGCCGTGACGCCACACTGCGGCATAGCTGATTGCAAACCTTCAAGCGGTCCATCTCTTGAAGTGAACGGTTGATCCTAGGTCCGAATAAGACAATCTGTTCGGCGGGCCGTCGTTCGACAAAAGAACACGCGCAGCAGAATTTAGGGAAAGCGATGGTGATGGCGCAGTCGATCAGCGAAACACGAACCTGCTCCATTTGTTCCGATGGCGCCACCGGTCTTGTCCGATGCTTCAATCCGAGGCCGCCAATGATCGGAGGCAAACGAAACGGACGCGCCGCGCCGACCCCCAAAGGCTTCTTCTGCCATTGCCGATTGCGTGCGGGCGCCTCGATACGAGCGCTACAACCATAGCGTTCCTGATCTCGCTTGTGCCCTTCATCGCGCATTGATTCGAACGCTCTTTACATGTGTTTGATCCCCCGCGAGGCCGCCTTCTCTCCCTGAGGGCTGACTCATCGACACACGTTGACGCCGTGAAGTCGATCGCGATTGTCTGAAGACCTACAACCTGACGCAACGTTAGATTCAAGCCACTTCAATGCCGGGCTAAGCCTTATTCCACTACCAGCATAGTCGCTTGTGGAGGGCCGCGCCCGCTGGTCAACAATGACGTTGGATGCGAAGGCTGCCCATAGCAGGAGCGGTTCTGCTGCGGCGTTAAACCGCCAAGCATTCGACGCGGAATTCCCAATTCCGGCCACGAACATCGCTAAGACATGGCGCGACATGAAAACGGGGACGACTCATGCGAGCGCTACGGGACTGGAGCATCAACTCTGCAATACAGAAAGATACGGCGATTAAGCTACTTCAGATCCAGCTAGAAACAACGCCTGAATGAACTTGAGTGTCAGATACCAGATCTTTCGGCTATAGCGGTCAGAGCGCTCGCGTTATCGCGGGACATTGGGGACATTCGTTGCTCGGCAGAGTCAGTTAGCGCACTAACAGACCTCCTTCGGAGATAGCCTTGTCTCGTTCTCGTCGCTGCATGGAACGTTGCGTACTTTACGGCTAATCGGTGTCGCCTTCAGATAGCCGTCGCGAGCTAACGGCGATATCCATGAGCTATAGAGCAATCGGCTACGTCCGACCCGCCAGTGGCCTTCAGATTCGAGATCCCCTGTCATTTTATGTTGGCAGCGGAATTCGGAGCGGCAGGTTAGCCTCGGGTCATGCCTGGTTCGTCAGCCGCACCGATTGGCGCCACGTGTCGAGCCGGTTATAGCGAGATCCGCCGGCCCGTCTAGCTATCTTGATTTTCTGAGGCTCGTGGGATCGATTCGGCAGACGCGCCCACTGAGCTTCTTGCGATCGAGCTCGCCCTCCCACCAGGCGACGATCACGCAGGCGACGCCGTTGCCGCAAAGATTGGTCAGCGCGCGGCATTCGCTCATGAATTTGTCGATGCCGAGCACGATTGCCATGCCCGGCACGAGGCGCGGGTCGACGACCGCCAGCGTCGCGGCGAGCGTGATGAAGCCCGCACCGGTGATGCCGGAGGCTCCCTTCGAGGTCAGCATGGCCACCACCAGGATGGTCATCTGCTGTCCTAATGTGAGGTCGAAGCCAAGCGCCTGCGCAATGAATAGGGTCGACAACGTCATGTAGATGTTGGTGCCGTCGAGGTTGAACGAGTAGCCCGTTGGCACCACGAGGCCGACCACCGACTTGGAGCAGCCGAGACGCTCCAGCTTCTCCATCAAGGACGGCAGCGCGCTTTCGGAGGACGAGGTGCCGAGCACGATCAGCAGCTCGTCCTTGATATAGGCAAGGAACTTGAAGATCGAGAAGCCGGCAAGCCGAGCGATGGTGCCGAGCACGATGACCACGAACAACGCCGCGGTGACGTAGAACGTCGCGATCAGGCCGACGAGGTTGAGGATCGCGCCGGTGCCGAACTTGCCGATGGTATAGGCCATCGCGCCGAAGGCGCCGATCGGTGCCGCGCGCATCACGATCGAGATCACGCCAAACACGGCATAGGCGGCATCGTCAATGAAGTTGCGGATCGCGTGTCCCCGTTCGCCGAGGCCCATGATGGCGAAGCCGAACAATACCGAGAACAGCAGCACCTGGAGGATCTCGCCTTGCGCGAAAGCGCCGACAACGGTGTCAGGGATAATGTGCAGAATGAGGTCGACGGTTTTCTGCCCCTCGGCCTGCTTGGCGTAATTGGCAACTGCGTTGGCGCTCGCCGCGGCGCTGCCGAAGCCTGCGCCCGGCCTGACGAGATTGCCGACGATGAGTCCGATCAGGAGTGCAAACGTCGACACAATCTCGAAATAGACCAGCGCCTTGACGCCGATGCGGCCGACCTTCTTGGCATCTTGGATGTGGGAGATGCCAGAGACGACCGTACAGAAGATGATCGGCGCGATCACCATCTTGATCAGCTTGATGAAGCCGTCGCCCATCGCCTTGATCCAGTCGTTGGTAGCGACCGAGGGCCATAACCACCCAACGATGGTGCCCAGCATAATTGCGATCAACACCTGGGCGTACAGAATCTTGTACCAAGGCTTCATGGGCAACACGACGACCCGAAGATCGAGAGACATTTCAAAGGCTCATCGCTCCGATCGCACGTCGGAAGTGCGCGCCAGCGCTGTAAGCTCAGTTTCAAGCTTCGGCCGCTGCTTGAAAATTGCATCGATTAATGCCGGCACAGGTTGATCGGCCCCCTCGACCAGCATTGCTTTCTCGGCGCGCTTGGAGGGAGCGAACACGCGCTTAACGATTGTCGGGGAGCCCTTAAGACCACATTTCTGTGTATCTACTATGCCTGCATCCTGCGCGTTCCATTTTACGATGTCAGTACGTGCCGCGCGCAGCGCGTCCTTCATGCCACCTCGCCGGATCTCGTTTGTCGCCTCCAGCATGGTAATGAGACATGGAAGCTTGGTTCGAAGCACCTGCACGCCGCCTTCCGAACGTCGCTCCACCTCGATTGCGCGCGCCGCGAGATCAAGGCTCGTGATCTCGGCGACGTAGGTGAGCTGAACCACGCCAAGCCGTTTGGCAATACCAGGCCCAACCTGCGCTGTGTCGCCGTCGATCGTCTGCTTGCCAGCGAAGATGAGGTCGGGCGTGCCGTACTCTTCTCCAATCTTACGAATGGCCGCCGCCAGCGCGTAAGTCGTCGCCAGCGTATCGGCGCCTGCGAAAACACGATCGGTGAGCAACACAGCGCGATCCGCCCCGAAGGTCAGCGCCTTTCGAAGCGAGTCTTCGGCGGCGGGGGGGCCCATGGTCAGAACAGTGATCTCGCCACCAATCCTGTCGCGCAGCTCCATGGCGGCCTCGAGCGCAAACAAATCGTAAGGATTGACGATTGTTGGTACGCCTTGGCGCATAATGGTGTTGGTTACGGGATGGACGCGAATCTGCGCTGAGTCCGGAACCTGTTTTATGCAAACGACGTTGTGCATCGGCTATCTCTCCAATAGCTGGTGGGAACTGGGAGTAGAACGGCAGATCTCTGACGGGCGTCGGGAATCAGACGTTGATGTAGATGAATTGGCGCGGGCACACTGCCGGCGATGGTTGAAAGCCGCGACGCAACAAGTCGACGGTGCGTCGCAGATAGCACCATGGCTTCCGCATGTTCACTCCAGCATGCGACAAGTGATAGTGCGGCCGTAATCGGTCTAGGCGTTCCATACGATTGTCCCTTCGGGCGACCTTCAATCTGAGGCCGTCTCAAGTTTTTGAATTACCACCAGGCCTGAGCGCTGCTGGCTTTTAGAACAGAACAGGGCGGGCCTGACGAACAAGCGGGGGCGCGCCGGCCCGCCCCTACATCACCAGACTGGGTGACGATGCTACGTTGAACAAAGCAAGTCGTGTGCCGCGACCGAGAGCGCTGCATTTACAAGCAGTTCTCATGCGCTTCTTCGAAGGGACAGCTTTTGTGAACATCAAGTCATTCGAATTGTCACCAAGGCAACAATTGTCCCCAGTTCGCTACGGCCTGCAGCCACGACAGTCCGGCTCACGGTTTTTTTCATCAGGAATGTTTGCGACTTTCGAAGCCCACTGATGCGTCGTCACCAAGAAGCATTCGTGCTCCGTGGAAACGTACCGTCCGAAGCGCTTCTCAAGGCGTTGGGCCCGGACTGCGCAGCAATCCGAGCCCATAGCCTCAGCAACACGGTAGCGCGGGTTGTTCGGCTACTGCCACAAACTAGATAGAGACGTTCTTAAGGCGCATTGATGTCGCTCAAGAGCCAAGTGTCGCAGGTCGGAAGACCACATCGCAAACAGTGGCCTACTGAAGATCGTGCACAGGACGCCACTTGCGATTCGGGATGCGCCTGCGCGCGAAATAGTCGCCATGTTAAGAAGCCGATTTGAGCGCTGGGCGACGACTGATGGCTGCTATGAGTACGGTCAGGATGAGGCACGAGAGAGCCCTCAGCCAGGCGAGGATGCGGCGGAAATTGTGGCCGACGGCTGAAAGGATGACGTTGGCGGCATCGCCGGCGCGGCCTTTGAGGTAACAGCGGCCGAGGTGACCATCGGTCTTCAAATGTCCGATGATGGGTTCGATAGCGGATCGGCGTCGCAGCTCGCGTTTGATGGCTCCGAAGACACCGCGTTTCTGGCCGGAGATGAAGACGCGACGGGGATTTTGTACGTCGTGGCCGCGGTATCCCTTGTCGACATAGGCCCGCTCGATCGGACAGCCGGTGAGTGTCTCGGCGCGGTCGATGACGTCCCGCAAGGTGTGACCGTCGTACGGGTTATCGGGGAGCGCCCTGGCGTGGAGCACGAACAGGCCACCTGGAGCGCGGCGGTTGTTGGTGACGATGGAGGCTTTGACACCGAACTCGTAAGGCGCGGCGGCCTTGCCTTTGCCGATGCACTCCACCTCCGGGGCGTGGAAGGAATAAAGCTTCCAGCCGCGCTGGCGCTGCTGCTGCGAGCGGATCTGCGAGGCCCGGCTGAGCGGAAGGGCGAACGCGTTCTCGAGCACGGCCTGACCGTCGATCTTGCGGCGGATATCGCGAATGATCCGGCCCAGCCTCGAGCGCAGGATCCGCAACTGCCGCTGATGCCGCCTGAATTGCTTGGCATGGGCGTAGCGTCCCGCCATCATCGCGGCGGTCTTGGCAATGCGAAG
>NZ_LJYG01000089.1:0-4410 GCF_001440035.1 Bradyrhizobium manausense
CGATTGAGATCACGAACTGGACGGCATCCGATCTTGTGAAGATGTTCACCAGCGAGGCGATCACAATGCCGATCAGGCCCATGAACAGAAAGGAACCGAACCGCGAGAGATCGGCACCCGTTGTAAACCCGTACAGGCTCGTGACGCCATAGGTTGCCGCCGTTATGAAGAAGACGCGCGCGATCGAGCTTCCGGTGAAGACCAGGAAGATTCCGCCCAGCGACAGGCCCATCACCGCAGCGTAGATCCAGAACAGCAGGACCGCGGCGCCGACGCTGATGCGTTCGATCCTGAAGCTCAAAACCAGCACGAATCCAAGCGGCGCCAGCATCACGATCCAGAGCAGCGGCGTGCCCTCGATGGCCTGATAGAAGCCCGAGAAAGCGGCGGCATAGGCGACGAGGCCGGTCAATATCAATCCACCTGCCATATAGCCATAAACGCGCTGCATGTGTTGCCGCAGCCCGGCTTCGATGCGAGCTTGCGCTGCCATTCCGAACGATGCATTGGGATCATTGGGCGTATAATAGCTCATCACTCGCTCCTGTAAGCTCGCTCGGTGCTGCAAGCGCAATAGCCAGTCGTCGTCTCGATCGCCATGCATCCCGGCAAGGCGGCTCAGCGGCCGTGCAGTGCTCGTTCACAGCGGACCTGGTCGGCGGCATGCTGGCGCACCATTGGCGTAAGGCTTCAGCACCGACGGCGCCCGCGCGTTGTGCGACGAGATTCTTTTACGAAACAGCATCAAGGTTGCAAATCGATTTTCACGCACAGCCCGGCGTGACGGATGTCGCAGAATTGAACGTCGCCGCCGTTGGGATCGATAAACCAGATGACCGGAAAGAACGGATTGATCATCGCGGAGCCCGTCACGGCATGGGCCACATAGTTCTCGTTCAAGGAAGGGCGGCCGACCGTCGCGGCGAGCTTGACGCAGGAACCATTGTTCGCCGTGAGATCGTGATAGCCGTAACGCGCCGAACAAATCCAGAATTGATTTTCCTTCTTATCGACCACGTAGGCCGTAGCCGTCCTGTAAGTCGTATTGGACCTGACATCGGGCTCGGGGAACAACTCGTAGCGCATGCTGCCTTGGGCGAACGCTGGCGACGCGACAGCGATGGCGAGAAACGCGGCGATACCTTGGATCATCTTTCGCATGAGCTATCCCGAACGAATAAGCCACGATAGCAGCTTCCTGAATGGCAAGCCTTGACCGCTGTCAATTCAGGGATGGAGACCCGGCATTGCTGCCCGATATCCGCTCCACGCCGACCGCGCGCCGCAACCGTCGGCATGAAATATCCAGTCTGGTCTGCAGGCGGCATCGGTACCCGCATTACTGTGCCGCCGAGCGCCGAATGCAAGATCGATTTGCTTGAACAACGAGCCTCGGCGGCCTTGCGTCTGAAAGGACATGCAGGGGTCGACACTTATTCCGCGGCTTGACGTAGATCAGCGTCCCGTTCGGAATATTCCTTCACTTGCCGCGGGCGCCCCATCAGAACCGGCTGGAATAATACCGCAAAGGCCATCGTGCATAACAGTGCGATGGTCATCAGCTTGCCCATGCTCGACATGCCGGGATAACTCGACGCCCACATGCTTCCAAATGCGGTGCCTGTCGTCATGCCGCTAAATACCACTGCACGGGTCAATGTCGACTGCAGCAGCCCGGTCTTTCCGGCCCGCCACGCCATGACGTAGTAGATCTTGAACGCCACTCCTACGCCGAGCAGCAAGGGAAGCGCGATGATGTTAGCGAAATTCAGCGAAAGATCGTCCAGCACGGCGACCTCGAGCGTAGCAACTCCGGCAAGCAGAAGGGGGATAAGCGTCATGAGCACATCAGTTATCCGCCGCAGAGCGATAAAGAGCAGAATGGTAATCGCGACGAGCGCCAGACTACCCGCCTGAACAAACGCCGCAGTGACGGTTCTTGCGGATTCGTAGAGGCTTATCGCCCCGCCGGTCGCTGGCGGTTCGGCGCGAAGCACCGCGGTCGCAAACTCGCGCAGCACATTGGTATCGTTCGGATCGCCCTTAGGCAACGCCTTGACCAGGGCCGTCCCGTCGGGCGACAACCAATCACGCACCAGATTTTTCGGCAATGTGTCGATCGTAATGAATTGCGGGGCAAGACTCTTGCGAAGCATGTTGAGGTCGTAAACCAAAGCCGGCACAAACGCGTCTTCGGCGCGAGCTCGAGTTGCGGCATCCGATCTCGCGAGTTGCCTTAACAGATCTGACACATGCCGCGCACTAGCGGCCGCGGCGACGTCTGAGTTGCCCGCAGCTCCGGCGAGGTCTTCTGCAGCGGCATCGAGCGCAGCCGCATTTTCTTGGTCGTTCGGAGCAGGCTGCATGCGCGGGGGATTGAGAGCCGGGCCGAGCCGATGCGACGTTTCGCTTAGAGCAGCAATCTTCTGCTCCTGCTCCGCCGGAAAGAGGCTGTTCAACGTCAAGGTTTGCGAAATTTCGGGAAGCCCAGCCAGGCGCTTTGCCTTTTGATCGGCCTCTCCGAGCGATTGCGCTAGTAGCTCCGCGTCGTTGCCGCTGGCTTCCGGATCATGCTGGAGCTCGCGAAAGGTCACGACGGCGGGAGAATCGGAGCGTTGCAGATTGACGGGGTTGAAGTCGAAAGTCAGCCTCGACAACAACGGCGCACCGGCAAGAACGACAATCAAAGTTACGGCGACCACCGCGATGCGATGACGCTGGAGGAAATCGTCCAATGGCGTCAGCCCGCGAAAGCCGACCGGGGCGAACTCGCCCGGAGGCTGAAGCAGCGCCAGCACCGCCGGCACCAGAGTGATGCTACAGACAAAGGCAATCAGCATGCCAGAGCCGGCAACCAGGCCCAATTCGGAGAGGCCCCGGTAGTCGGTCGGCAAAAACGCTAAAAATCCAGCAGCGGTGGCCGCTGCGGCAAGCGAGAGCGGATCTCCGACTTTGCACGCAGCCCATCGCAACGCTTCATATAAATTGGGGTGCTCGTGCCGTTCGGCCCGATAGCGGACGATGAACTGAATACCGAAGTCCACGCCAAGGCCAACGAAGAGCACGAAAAATGCGACCGAGATGAGATTGAACGCGCTGACCATGACAAGTCCGAGAGCCACAGTTGCCGAGAGGCCAACTATGAGGCTGAAAAAGACAGCGGCAATCAGTTTCCAGGACCGAACCGCGAGCCAAAGAACTATCAGGACGCCGAACGCCGCCGTGAACGTGTCGCGCACCGCGCTCGAGCGAATGACCGCAAACCGATCGTCATTCATCGGCACCGGCCCGGTCAGAGCGACGGCGGCGCCAAATTTATCCTGCAGATGCAAATCTGCGGCCACGCGGCGAATCCCCTCTTCCGCCCTATGTCCGGGCTGAAGTGCCGAAAAATCCAGAGCCGGCTGAACCTCGAGAAAGTGCCGCCGCTGCTTGTCGGGGAGCGGCTGGCCTTCCAGCAGTTCCTGCCAGGAAAACGTGGCCGGCCTGCCGGACAAGACGTCGCTCAAGGTCCGATCAGCCAGCGAGAGAGGCCAGGTCAGCCGGTCTAACTTGATCGCGCCGCCCTTCACGCCGGCGGTCGCGAACGAGAGCGTCTTCGCAATGCCACGAAGGCTCGGATCGAGGGCAAGCGCCGCAAGGACGGGCTGCATCCTTGCGAGCCCCTCGGCGGTTTTTCGGACGTCGGCGAGAGGCTTAAACAGCAGCCCATTGCGTTCGAAGAAGTCCCCGCTATCGGGCTGTTCCATCAGCGGGAATAGATCGGGCTGTCGCGAGAGGGTCTGTGCCAGCAGGTTCGCGGCCTGTTCGGCATTTTCGGCTGATGGGGCCGTCACCACCGCAATGATGCCTTTTGGCGGAAATGCTCTAGACAGGGCAATCTGGCGTTGGTGCCAAGGAAGGTCTTGCGAAATCAGGCCCTCTATGTCGGTGTTGATTGAGAAGCGTTTGACGTCGAAGATTGCAGCCGCGAGCATCAGCAGCGTACCGGCAATGACGATCGCCCAGTGCCGGCGGGCGCAGAAATCCGTTACTCGAACGATCGTTAGATGAATCATGGCAGAGCCAAAACCGCGCCAAAGATTACCAGTCGAGAACGAAGCATCCTCAACAGTGTGCTCGAGACGTCTGGCAGCCCCACTTGCCTTTTAGCTGCCTGCACAAGCACGGCCTTGACGACCGTCAAGGCGTAGACGCCCTCTCGCAGGTGGCGCAGGACTTCATCGGCCTGTTACGGAGCGCGCTGCGGGGGTAGGACGGCAACCGCGAACCAGATCGTGCTCAGCGTCGAAAAAACTTGGTTGGCGCGCCATTCAGAATAAAATCTCGAACTCATACACCATTGAAATTCCTCGCCATTTCGCAGCGCACCCAACGGCGCGATGGTGCGCGCTGCACAACTCCCCCGCC
>NZ_LJYG01000089.1:4461-9222 GCF_001440035.1 Bradyrhizobium manausense
CGGCGGGCAATGTAACCGTCACTTGCACGAGGACGGGATCGTATCCCTACCGACAAATATCCTGCTCCGATAGCGGCCAAAGCTTCGGAAAAGCGCTCGGGAACTAACAGCGTTCACTCGGCGCGGAGCTTCGGTCCCGCGCTCAGAGGCCCGCCAGTTCACGCTGGCGGGCCCCTACTCCATAACCTCGTATTCGAATGCCACGCCCTCAGGGTCGTTCTCTTCGAACCATTTCTCTGCGGCGTCGGGTCGCGAATAGCTTGATGTGATCTTTATCGCCGACCTGCTTGGCGGTGTTGACGTATACGAAGATGGTCATTGGTCCCTCTTCAGTTTGCGCCGGCCCCAATGCGGCTCTTGTGACCGAACTCCAAAACAGGGCTCGAGAACGTGTAATAAGATTCAAGCCTCGCATGCGCGGCAGGAATGGCGAAGAGACGACCCCGGCTTCAGGGGACTTTTGGGGGTAGGCCGGGGCCGCTCCGCCAGCCCGACGGGGGACTAGCGAGACTCCCAAGACGAGATGCCGGCCATTGTTCCTACTCGCGCCGGGGCTTCCGAAAGGCGCCAAAAGAAAGGCCCAAGTCGTTGTTGGCAATGGCGGAACGATACCGACGATCGCAGCCCTCTTAAGTAGACAGCAAGAAACCGTTCTCGATGCCCGTTTGCGCACGTTCAGCTGCCAGGCGAGGCACGACCGGCCATCGCGACGGGCCCCGTATTCCTGATCGGCTGACCGTCTTGGCATGTCGGCCGAACTTTAGTCATTGCAGTGCCCCCACCGCCGGCTTACGACACCGGAATCCTAGTGCCAACCGAAGCGGCAGCAGCCCAATGGACGGTCTCTTACCAATTATCGAAGTCACGAAACCCGTGTGATCTTGACGGCAGTCAACGTGCCCGACTTTGTCACACGTATAAATGCTTGATCACCAGCCGGCGGAGTGTCGTGGTAGCCCACGATTGCCACGGTTGATTCCTCAGTCTATTTAGGAGACGATCATGCATCAACTCATTCGCGGGGCCGCAATCGCCGTGGCGCTTTTTGGTAGCGTAAGCTTCGCCGCCGCCCAGCGGTCGTCTGGCGAGGTTCACCCCGATTTGACGGCAAGTCAGCAGCAGACCGTCAGCCAGGGGCTCGCATCTTCGCCTTCACAGCCCGCGCCGTCTGGCCAGCAACCGCAGGTTGGCAGCAAAGTTCCCGATGCCATGTCAGCGCAGTCGGTGCCGAGCAACGTCACCGATCAGGTTCCCGAGACAAAGAATCTTCTCTTCGTCAAATTGCCGGACCGGATCGTGCTGATCGATCCCGACGACAAGCTCGTCACGCAGATCGTCATGGAAAGCACCACGACGGATTCGAGCACAACCGATACAGGCGGATCGACGACCAATACCTCGGACCGACCTTCTCGGTAACGATCCGCAGCTAGATTGATCTCATCGGACGTCGCGCACTGGTGAGGAAAGAGTCCCTTAGCATTCTCTGGGAGTTGCAAGCTGCCGAGGACGAGCTGATTGGTAAGACCGTCGTTGTGACCGACGGCAAAGCTGGAACGATTGGTCATGTCCATCTCGACGAAGTGCACGGACTTCGCATTTCGATCGCAGGGCATGAAGGTGAATGGCAGATTTCAACCGTCAAGCTCATCCAGAACTGTTGGCGCGAGCATCAACTTAACCGACAACGGCGCGCGGTTGTTTGCGTGCCCGTTAGTTCCGCCAATGGGACGGACCGGTTGGTTACCCCGCGGTGATAGTCTGCAATGACTACCCTGCAGCATCCGGAGAAGCAGCCCATGACCACCAAACCTTTGGCCTCGCTCAGCGGATCGAGGCCCTCGCCGGAGAGATCGACCAGATCGGCGAAAAGGAAACCAACTGCCAGCACCTCATGAGCGTCCCCGGCATCGGAGTCCGCTGATCTCGATCGACCTGGTGGCGCCATCGGCACCGGTGAGGCATTCGAGCGCGGACGCTTGTCGCAACAAACGATTGCGCGCATTGCGAAGTCGTCCATCATCGCGCGAGTGCTGCGAATATGACTTCGGTCGTTGTCGAGTTCATATAGCCCCTGAGAGGTGAACAACCTGTACGCCACGGCGGCAGATCGTAATTTACGGCCGACGCACACCTCTGCCGGCATTCGTGAGGCCCGAAAAGCTGTGTCACACCGATCGCAGTGGCATGCCGTCGTATCTTCTGGGTCGTCAGTAGTCCAAGAACTAGTTGCGAAAGTGCGCGCTCTCATGCGGTCGTGCCGTCGATCGAGCGGCGGATCACCCGCTGCACCTCCGCGTTCGATAGAAACAGATCGTGATTGATGATGCCCCAGCCTTCCTGGGACGCATCGACCACGCGCACGCCGAGCCTCTGGATGACAGCTTTCTCGGCGGCGCCGACCCTGGTCATTCCTCCAGCAATTTGTCCCGACAGGGCAAGGGCGCGATCGTTCGTTGCGGCGATCACGGTGATCTTGCCGGCAAGCGGACCGATGCGCTGGATCGCCGACGAGAACACGTCCATGTCGATGTCGGGCGCGGCAAACACGACCGTGCCGATCTTGCCCGTCACGGTGTCGCCGTATCGCGCATAGAGCTGACGCAGGCTTTCGAGCGTCAGCATGGTTCCCATGCTGTGTGCAACGATATGGACACGGCCGCCGCTTGGACTCGACACGAGGGACGAAAGCACGCGCTCGAAATCATCGCGGGACCACATCGCGCTGTCGCGGTCATAGGCATAGTCGAACAGTCCGGCCTTGGAGGGCCAGGAGAACACCATGGTCCGGCCGCGGAACTTGATGCCGTCGGAGAGATGGGCAGCATCGAGCACGGCCGTTTCGAACGTCTGCTTGAAGCCGTGCACATAGATCAGCACGTCTCCTCCCCCGCCGGTCTGCGCAACGAGATCACCGATGTCGGCCTGCACCGGTTCGATCTGATCGAGGCGCCAATCGCCCAGTCCGACCGAGGCGAGCGAAAGTCTGCTTTCATCCGGCGCCACCAGCGTTGCCCGCGCGACCGTCATCGTGGTCGCGCGCTCAGGCCCGAACCAAGGCTTCGTGCGACCACCCTTCACGGGCTTGCGTGTGGTGGTGATGAGCAATGTGGGGTCGACGAAGAGGGACGACGCGTCGTAGGGCGCGCCGGTCGCGCCCAGGCCAGCGCATCCGCCGAGCGCGAGAGCGCTGCCCGCCGACAAAAGCCCGCGCAGGAGCGCGCGGCGCGAGGGAGCACGATGAGAGCGGCGTTGCAGAGGATATCGGACGATCACGCGGAACCTTCGGGAACTTCGGCCCCCAGCCGCCCCGCCTGCCTCCCTGAATGACAATCCGGGCGAGAAGGCGGCGGAGCAGCTTCGTGGCAGGTCGCAGTCAGGGGCCTTCGCCGGCTGGCTCTGCGGTGTGGCGAAGTTCCGGCACCGGCGTGGCGGTTGCCCTCAATGATGGGGAGACTTTGAAGCAGCGAGAAACGCTGCTCAGTGACTCCATGGTCTGCGCCTTGCCGGTGTGAAGGGCTAGGCTCGCTGCAATTGCTTTTGGACCGGATGTTAGTCCGAGAGCCTTTCTTCAGGGCCAGTTCTTTTTGACCGAAAATCAGGTCCGGACGCCGGTTTTTGTTTTCTCACTGCACCTTACTTACATCACGGTATAGACTTACGCTGAGCCCTGCTCGCGAGATGGCTAAGCATTTTTAGATCCTGCGCAGCGCCTCTGCTCTTTATCCGCCAACGCTTTACGGACGTCGCCCGTAGCTCCAACGAAGGACCGCCGACGCTTATCTGCGATGAATTTTTCTTGATCTCCCGATGCACACGTCCTGCCCACGCCGGCTTCTAACCGATTGAAAAACTTCAGCTCTCGCTCCAATCCATCAGCGGCAAGTTTGAGCTAACTCCAGCAAGCGTGGTCCGATTGGAACCAATCAAAGGAAGGTTGGTCCGCGAGTTACAACAACCACTTTCGACGAACGTCTGGCTAGACAGCCTTTGTGAGCGCTCCATCAATGATGAGATTGGTGCCGGAGATGCGGCTCGCAACCGGGCTCGCCAGGAAAACGACGCCGGCCGCGACTTCCTGCGGCGTGCCCATGCGTCCGGTCGGGTTGAGCGACATCGCCGTCTTGTAGAGATCCGGCATGCCGCGCTCGATGTTCTGCCAGATGCCGCCTTCGAAATAGGTGTTGCCCGGCGACACCGCGTTGACACGGATGCCCTTGGCGATCAGCTGATTGCTGAGGCCCTTGGCATAGTGGATCAGGGCCGCCTTGAAGGCGCCGTACGAGCCGGCGGCGAAATCGACCTCGAATCCCGACACGCTCGAGACGATGATGATCGAAGCCGATTTCGACTTTTCCAGATAGGGCACCGCGGCCGCGACCGAATTGACGGTATGCATCATGTCGGTGCGGAACGATTTCTCCCAGGTCTCCGGGGTGTCGCCGACCGCCAGCGCGCTGACGTTGCAGACGATGATATCAATGCCGCCGAGCTCGGCAGCGGCCCCGTCGATCCAGCCCTTCAACGCGACGGGATCGGCGACATCGACCGCCCTGCCCCACGATTTGACGCCTTTCGCCCCGAGGCCCTTCACGACACTGCCAACCTCGTCGGCATTCCGGGCGCAGATCGCGACGTTGGCACCCTCGGCCGCGAACAGCTCGGCGATCGCAAGCCCGATGCCCTTGCTGCCGCCGGTCACAAGCGTGCACTTTCCCTTCAATCCGAGATCCATGGTCGCCTCCGTTGCTGGTGCGGCGG
>NZ_LJYG01000089.1:9232-33469 GCF_001440035.1 Bradyrhizobium manausense
GGGCCGGTTTACATTTTTTTCCAGTCGCCGGCACCTTCGAAGGCGGCGGCGGCGCGATAGATCGTCGGCTCATCAAAATACTTGCCGATCAGCATCAGCCCGATCGGCAGCCCGTTGCTCATGCCGCAGGGAAGGCTCATCGCCGGATGTCCGCTGGCGTTGAACGGCGCAGTATTGGGAACCATCTCGAACGCGCGCTGGATGTAGAGCTCGCGCGGCGCATCCGCCGGGGGTATCTGCGTCGCCTTCATCGGCAGGGTCGGCATCAGCAACAGATCGTATTTGGCGAGCGCGTCGTCATAGGCCGCGCGTAGCTTGCGGTTCAAATTCTGCGCCTTGGCGTAGAAGTGCCCGCGATAGTGCTTGGTGAAATATTGGCCCAGCAGCATCGTGATCTTGAGGCTGTCGGACAATTCGTCGGCGCGATGCTTCCAGGCCGAGTGGGCGTCCAGCAGCGTGGTGTTGTAGAGACCGCGCCAGTTGGTCCCCATGCCGTTGCCCTTCATCATGAACTCGGTGGCGCCCTCGGCGGCGATCGGCAGCCAGATCGCCGGCGCGACGAGGTGCATCGGGACCGAGATGTCCTCGACGATGGCACCGAGCTTGCGGAACAGCTCGGCGCCCGCCTTGACCTTGGCGTCGACGTCCGGCTCCGAGCTTGGATGCCCAAATCCTTCCTTCACGATGCCGATCCGCAATCCCCTGACGCCCCCGTCGATCTCCTCAGTGTACTTTCCGACCTTGATCGCGCCCTGCCTCGGATCAAGTCCGTCAGGCCCTGCCAGCACCTCCAGCAGCAGCGCATTGTCGCGCACATTGGCCGTCATCGGGCCGGTGTGATCGATCGTGAGCTCGATCGGCATCACGCCCGTATAGGGCACAAGGCCATAGGTCGCTTTCATGCCGTAAATGCCGCTGAAGGCAGCCGGAATGCGGATCGAGCCGCCCTGATCGCCGCCGATCGCCATGTCGGCCTCACCGGTCGCCACCACCACCGCGCTGCCTGAGGACGAGCCACCGGCGGAGTATCCCATCCTGTGCGGATTGTGCACGGGACCCGCCGCACAGGTGTGGCTGCCGCCGGAGAAGCAGAAATATTCGCAATGCACCTTGCCGACGATGGTGCCGCCGGCGTCGAGCATCCGGGTGACGATGGTGGCATCCGTGTCGGGAATATAGCCCTCCAGCGTCGAGGCGCCGTTCATCATGGGTACGCCAGCGAGCGAGATGTTGTCCTTGAGCGCGATCTTCTTGCGGGCGAGCTTGCCGTTCGGGGCGCCCTTGATCTCGGTCTTGACGTACCAGGCGTTGAACTTGTTTTCCTCGCCCTCGGGGCGATAGCCGGGCGTGCGCGGATATTTCACCGCCGGGACATAGTCCGGCATGGCATCGACAGCATCGTAGGCGGCGTAGTTCGCCTGCATCAGCGCGTCATAGGATTTGAGCTCCGCATCGCCCATGTGCATGCCGAGGTCCTCGGCGACGCTGCGCAGCTGATCGAGTGTGGGTCTCCTGACGGCCATGGCTTTGGTCTCCCTCTGATCATGCCCGCGTGCGGCGGGCCTACGTTGCGATACCGATGAATTCTCCGACGAGGCTGGCGTCGCCGAGCTCGCCCGGCGCGACTTCCCGGGTGATCGTGCCCTTCTGGATGATCAGGATCCGCTGCGACAGCGAAGCGATGAAGTCCAGGTTCTGCTCGACCAGGATCATGGTGAGCCCACTCCTAGCCCGCAGCTGCTGCAGGGTGTCGACGATCTCGTCGATGATCGAGGGCTGGATGCCTTCCGTCGGCTCGTCGAGCAGGACCAGCCGCGGGTCGCCGCAAAGGCAGCGCGCGATCGCCAGCAATTGCTGCTCGCCGCCCGACAGCGCTCCGCCGGGGCGATCGAGCAACGGCTTCAGGCGGGGAAACTCCTCCAGCACGTTTGCGATGATGTCGCCTTCCACGCCGTCCTGCGTGATGCAGCCCATGCGCAGATTCTCGTAGACGGTGAGCCCGGGAAAGATCTCGCGGCCCTGTGGCACGTAGCCGAGGCCGAGCCGCGCGCGCCGGTAGGACTGGATCGTCGTGACGTCGTCATGGCCGAACATCACGCGGCCACTGGTCGCAGGCAAAAATCCCATCAGCGCCTTCAAGAGCGTGGTCTTGCCCATGCCGTTGTGCCCAAGGATGCCGATGAACTCGCCCTCGTTGACGGAGAAGCTCACCCCGTTGAGGATTGGGATCCGGCCGTACCCCGTTCGCAGTCCCCGGACATCGAGCATCATGCGGCCGCCTGTTTGCCTAGATAGATGTCGCGCACCTTGGGATTGCGCATGATGTTTTCCACGGTGTCCTCGACCAGCACGCTGCCCTGGTTGAAGACGGTGACCTGCTTGGCGATCATGCGGATGAACTGCATGTCGTGCTCGACGACGATCAGCGCCTTAGTGCGGTTGATCTCGCGCACCAGTTCGGCCGTCTTGTTGACCTCCTCGTGGGTCATGCCGGCGGCGGGCTCGTCGAGCAGGATCAATTCGGGATCGGTCGCCAGCACGAGCCCGAGCTCGACCCATTGCCGCTGCCCATGGGCCAGTTGCCCGACCAGACGTTCGGCGCCGTTCGCCAGGCCGACCCGCTGCAGCATCTCGTCGACAACGCGCCTCGCCTCATCGCCGGAATGAAGGCGGTTTGCCGCCAGCCAGATGTTTTCACGGACCGAAAGACCATCGAAGACGCTCGGCACCTGGGTCTTAATGCCGATGCCGAGCCGGGCGATGTCGTGGGCATGCGCGTGCGAAATGTCCTTGCCGCGGAACAGCACCTGGCCATGGGTCGGCTCCAGTTGCCCGGTCAGCATCTTGAAGAATGTGCTCTTGCCCGCCCCGTTGGGACCGATCAGGCAGCGCAGCTCGCCTTCGGCCAATGAGAAATTGACATGGCGCACGGCGCGAACGCCGCCGAAATGCATGCTGAGATCCTGGGTCTGAAGCAGCGGTGCGGCCATCAGCTCTCCTCGGCCCGCTTGGGCTGGAGCCGCTTGGCGCCCTTGCCGCGCGAAGCGAGCAGCGACTGGCCGATATCGCCAAGCGTCGGCACCAGCCCCTTAGGCACCAGAAGCACGAAGGCAATCAGGATGATGCCGAAGATCAACGGTGCATTTGCGAAGATCTTGGCCCACAGGTCCGAGCCGCCGCTCGGTTGGTTGGCGCCGAGCGCGGTCGTGAGCCATTGAATACCGATGCAGCCGACGATCGGCCCGATCAGCGTGCCGCGCCCGCCGACGATGACCCAGATGATGATTTGCGCGGACTGGGCGAGACCGAAGATCGTGGGACTGACGAAGTTGCCCCAATTGGCGAACAGGCAGCCGGCAAATCCGGCCAGCGCACCACCGATCGTAAATGTCGCAAGCTTGTAGGCGCGTGGATCATAGCCGAGCAGCTCGGCGCGCCGTTCGTTTTCCCGGATGCCGACGATGATGCGGCCGAACCGGCTCGCCAGCAGCAGGCGCAGTCCGAAATAGGTCGCGAGCAGCGCAGCGGTCGCCAGGTAGAACATGCCTTCGAGATCGATCGGCGCGGCCTTGTTGCCGGGGAAATTCAACGGCGGGATGCCTGGAATGCCGTTGAAGCCGCCAAGCCGTGCCGAGCCGATGTGGAATTCCGGCCCCGCCGTCGAGTTGACGGAGTTGAACAGGATCAGCGTCACCGTCAGCGTGATCACGCCGAGATAGACGTCGCTGATGCGGCCATAGAACATGAAATAGCCGAGCAGCGCCGCAAAGGCCGCCGGCACGATGACGGCGAGCAGCAGAGGCAGCGTGCTCTCGCCGACGTTAAACATCGCGATTGCATAGGTATAGGCGCCGAGCCCGAAGAACGCGGACTGGCCGAAACAAAGGATGCCGCCATAACCCCAGATCAAGGCGAGGCTCAGCGCCAAGATCGCCATGATCATGTAGACCGTGAGCTCGAGCACGACGTCGAGTTCGAAGACGCGCGGCACTAGCACCAGGAATGCAATGCCCACCGCGCCGACGAGGCCGAGGCCGACGAGATTGAGCCAGCGGGCGTTCACAGGCCTCTCCGGAAGAAGCGACCGGTGATGCCTTGCGGCAGCAAACGGATCAGGACGATAGCGGCCGCGAGCAACGTGACCTCACCGAACACCGGCGTGGTGACGAAGGTCGCGATCTGGTTGATGGTCCCGAACAGCGCCGATGCCGACACCGTACCGCTGAGGATCGCGGCGCCGCCGCCGATCACCGTGATGAACGACTTTGCGACATAGGCAACGCCGATAGTCGGGAATACGCCGGAGACCGGCGCCAGCACGGCGCCGGCGAGGCCCGACAGCGCGGCGCCGACGCCGAACGTGATGGCATAGACGCGGGACGGATTGACGCCCAGCGCTGCCGCCATGTTGGCGTTCTGCATCGTTCCGCGCGCGATCAGGCCAAGCCGCGTCCAGCGCATCAGTGCGAAGATCGCGGCCAGCACCACGACCGCGACCGCGATCACGAACAGCGTGTAGACGCTGGTGCGGTAAGCGCCAATCTGGAAGCTGCCGAGCGGCGCCGAGATGCCGACCGTGGTGTTGCCGAAGATCGCCGTAGTCAGTCCGACCAGGAACAGGCTGAGCCCCCAGGTCGCCAGCATGGTGTCGATCATGCGGCCATAGAGAAAGCGGATGATGGTCCGCTCGACGATGACGCCGATGAGGCCGACCACGATGGGCGCCACCACCAGCATCGCGATCCAGATGCTGGTGCCGTGGTTGGTCGCGACGATGGCCGCATAGCCGCCGAGCATCAGGAACTCGCCATGCGCGAGATTGATGACGCGCATCATGCCGAAGATGATCGCCAGTCCGACGCTTATCAGCGCCAGGCTGGCGATCGCATACAGGACTTGGATAGTCAGGAGAGCGACGAGATCCACTTTCACCTTTCCCAAACAAGAATTGAGGGTCGGCCCGCTCTCAAATCTTGATCACATATTGCTGGTTGTCGGTCGGGTTCTTGATGAGATCGCAGACCGCGGCGGTGTCGGCCGGCTTTTGCTGGGCGAAATCCTCCAGCACCTTGAGCTTCTTGTCGGCGACCTCGGCGATGTGGACATCAAGCACGCAATGATGCGTCGGCGGATCGATCGTGACCTTGCCGGACGGCGCCTCGATGCTGATGCCGGTCTCCAAGGCCTCGATGACCTTCAGCCGGTCGGTACTGCCGGCTTTCTTCACCGCTTCCGCCCACAGCTGGAACCCCTGATAAGTTCCCATCGCGAGCTCGGTAATGTTGGGATAGTCGGCGCCGAACCGCTTGAGGAAGCTGGCAACGAACTTCTCGTTAACCGGGTTCTTTAGGTCTTGGAAGTAATTGTAGCAGATCAGCATGCCGTTGCATTCATCGGGCGATAGGACGATGTGCTCGTTGCCGACCGCAAAAGTGGTCGACGCCATCGGAATGCTTTTGCGCATGCCGGCAGCCGCCCACTGGCGATAGAACGAGATGTGCGCGCCACCGACCAGCGCAGACCACACGAAATCCGGCTTCGCCGCCTGAATCTTGGAAATGGTCGGGCCAAAATTGGTGACGTCGAGCGGGAAGAAGTCGATCGCGGGAACCTCGCCGCCGTTCTCGATGACGTATTTCTTCACCCATTGCGAGGTGATCTGGCCGTAATTGTAGTCGGCCGCGATCACGTAAACCTTCTTGCCCCATTTCTTCATGGCATAGGGCACCAGCTTCTCCACCGTTTGCGCCGGAGTGACGCCGGTATCGAACTGATTGCGATCGCAGACGCCGCCTTCATACTGGGTGTTGTAGAAATAGAGCGTCTTGAACTTGTCGAGCACGGGCCGGATCACCTCGCGCGAGGCCGAAGTGATACCGCCATGGACGACCGCGACCTTGTCCTTCAACGCCGCCTGCTGCGCGAACTGGGTGTAGAGCTGCATGTTCGACTGGGTGTCGTAGTTGATCAGCTTGAGCGGCCGGCCCAACAGACCACCCGCCGCGTTGGCCTCCTCGATGGCAAGGGTCATCGCGTCGACCATCGGCTTGCCGTAGATGTCGAGGCCGCCGGAGAGATCGTGAATGCTGGCGACGTTGATCGGATCGTCCGCAAAGGCGGTGGAGGACAACATCCCGGCGGCGGCCGTGACGGCCGTACCCTGCAAGAACGTTCTGCGATTGACCGTCATAGCCCTAGTCCTCCTCGCGGTTGCCGATGTTTCATGAAGTCAGGTATTTCTTCAGAATTGACGCGCCCATCGTGTATTTCGGGTCGACCATGTTGCCGAGCCGCATCCGCCCGGCCTGGCTGAGCAGCATGTAGGCGTCGATCTCGTCGAAGCCGTAATCGGCGCTCATCCAGCGGACCAGCTCGCGATAGGCGATGCGCGCCGCATCCTCGAGCGGCCGGGCGCTGCCGATGGTCATGAGAAATTCCCGGGTCTCAAGCCGCGGCCACGCAAAGCTCCAGTCCTTGATGACGTCGATCTGCATCGTCACTGTCGCGCGCTGCTCGATCGCGACGCCCGACAATTCGCCGTCGCCTTGGGCGGCATGGCAGTCGCCGACATAGAGAAAACCGCCTTTGACATGCACGGGGAAGTACAGGATCGCGCTCGGCGCGACGTCCGGCAGGTCCATATTGCCGCCGTGATAGTCCGGCTGCAGCGACGAGATCGCCTCGATCTCGGGCGATACGCCGATGGTGCCAATGAACGGCTGGTACGGCAGAGTGATCTTGTCGCTCCAGCGCACGCCGTTCTTGTCGACATGCATGACCCTCACTCGCTCCGGTAACGGCGGATTGAGCAATGCGGTCGACGCGGTTCCGACAAGGCCGCCGAACTCCGGAATGATGCAGGTCTTGCCGGCCGGCTGCGCGCCGCGGGTCTCCACGGCAAGAATATGCACAGCCAGACAATCGCCCTTCCCGATGCCGTTGACGGCAATCGGGCCGCATTGCGGGTTGAGGAAGGGAAACTTCAGCTTTGCGGTCGGACTGTCCTTCTCGCTGGTGATGACGCCGCCAAAGGCGTCCTCGGTCTCGACGGCGACGACATCGCCGGGATCGATCGTGAGGGCCGGATTTACGTAAGGACCGTAGACGTAATGGAAAGGACCCTGCTTTTCGATCGTAAGCTCGTGGCGCCGTCCCGCCTGGCCCCTGGCGAGGCCGCGCTTTGCCATGATCGAGCTCTTCAGCCAGGTGTCGTCGGTCATTGCGAAATCCTCGGCGGCAATCGGCAATGCAAGCACGCCAACGCCGGATTCACTTTGTTCAGTTCGATTTCCAGTCTCCGGCGGCCTCGATCGCCCGCGCCAGCCGTATCAGTGTCGCCTCCTCGAAGTGGCGCCCGACCAGCATCAGGCCGACCGGCAAACCATTGACGCGGCCGCATGGCACGGTGAAGGCAGGATGCCCGGAAACGTCGAACGAGCAGGTGTTGGCCTGCATGTTGAGCGCGACGTCGATCACGGTGTTGAGCGGCGCATCGGGCGGCGGGATCGGCGTCGCGGTAAAAGGAATCGTTGGCATCGCCAGCGCGTCGAATTTCTGCAGCGCATCATCGTAGGCCCGACGCAGCAAGAGCCGGAGATTTTGCGCCTTTGAATGATAGCGTCCGTGATAGTAGCGATGCATGTATTCACCGAGCATCAGCACCAGCTTCACCGTGGGCGACACGTCGTTGATCCGCGTTCCCATGCCGCGCGCAAGCGCATCCTGCATCGAGACCGGATAGTAGCCCTGGACGT
The DNA here is from genome assembly GCF_001440035.1 of Bradyrhizobium manausense. Classification (GTDB taxonomy): domain Bacteria; phylum Pseudomonadota; class Alphaproteobacteria; order Rhizobiales; family Xanthobacteraceae; genus Bradyrhizobium; species Bradyrhizobium manausense. Next base: position 16,987 of record NZ_LJYG01000089.1, read on the forward strand.
TGTTGCCGACGCCGTAGCCTTTCAGCATCATCTCGGCCGCGCCCTCCAGGATGACGCCGCTCCAGACGTGCGGTCCATCGAGATGCCAGGGCACAGAGACGTCCTCACTTGCGATGCCTGTTTTGCCCAGCGCAGCAATGGTTTGCCGGACCTTCTCGTTGACCGCGGGATCGCTCTCGGGATGTCCAAACCCCTCATGCAGCACGCCGACGCGCAATCCCCGCGCCGGATTGCTGAGCGCCCCCATATAGTCGCCGGTGCGGGCGGCAATGGTCCTTGTGTCCCAGCCGTCGTGACCGGCGATGACCGTCAGCAGGCGTGCGACGTCTTCGACCGAGGCGCACATCGGTCCGCAATGATCGACCGAGTAGCTAATCGGCATCGAGCCGGTGGTCGGCACCAAGCCCCAGGTCGGCTTCAGACCATAGACGCCGCACCAGCTCGACGGCGTCCTGATCGAGCCGCCCTGGTCGCCGCCGAGCGCCATCGGGACCTCACCCGATGCCACCAGCGCGGCACTGCCGCCGGAGGAACCGCCTGCGCTGTGAGCCGGATTGTGCGGATTACGGATCACGCCGCCGGCGCAGGTATGGCTCGCGCCTGAAAAGCAGAGATCTTCGCACGCAGCCTTGCCGGCGATGGTACCACCGGCGTCGAGGATCCGCGTCACGACAGTGGCGTCAAGTTCGGGGACATAGCCTTCGAGCAGAGCCGAGCCGTTCATCATGGGCACGCCGGCGACGCAGATATTGTCCTTTATCGCGATCTTCTTGCCGCTCAACAACCCCTCTGCGCCCGTGCGGATGTTCGTCTTCCAGTACCAGGCGCCGTAAGGATTTTCGGACGCCGCAGGCCGATAGCCCGGCGAGCGCGGCGCGACCGGCGCCAGCGCCGGCGGCACCAGCTCGTCCAGGCGGCCGTAGGACGTCAATGGTCCCTTGAAAGCCTGCTGAAATGCAGTGATCTCATCGGTGGTGAGGACGAGACCAAAGTCGGCGCCGAGATCCTCGATCTGCTCCACCGTCGGAAGGCGAACTGCCATGCTCCACCCTTCATGTCAGGGAGACAAAACGAAAAAAGCCACCCGCGGCCCGAGAAGGCCCCGAATGGCAACAATGCCGATGCTATCAATGGTCGCGTAGGTTACGGTGCAGATCGAAACTTGGGAGTTGTCACTCAGACGTCATCGGCTGTGCGAGAACTCTTTCGCCATGCACGCGTTCACGTGGCCGTTATTGTGTCTTAGTGCCGCCAGCCTTGTCAATGCGAGGCCAGCACCTTTTTTATGCTGACCGCTTCAATGGCGTGCAGCGCGGATTGACGATGCAAGGAAGCAGGGCCTAGTTTCCTGCGGCGACACGGTTGCCGCACAGCGCTTGGGTTTCATCGTGAGCAAACCATCCATCCCTCTCGGCCTCGTGTTCTCCCAATCGGGACCCTACACCATGATGGCCGGCGAAATGCGCAAGAGCGCGTTGATGGCGGTCGACGAAATCAACCAAAGCGACGCGTTCGACTTCACGTTCACACCTCACCTCCGCAATCCCGGCGGGATAGTCGCCGAATATCACACCGCATGCGCCGATCTCATTCGCGAGGAGCACGTCGGTCATATCGTCGGCTGCTACACGTCGGCCTCACGCAAGCAGGTCATTCCGATCGTCGAACGAACCGAGCGGCTGCTCTGGCATCCCGCGCGCTACGAAGGGTTCGAAAGCAGCGACAATGTCATCTATGTCGGCGCCGCACCCAACCAGCATGTCGTGCCGCTGGTGCGTCACATGCTCGACCATATCTCCGCCGACGTATTCTGCATCGGGTCCAATTATATTTGGACCTGGGAAATGAACCGCGTCATCCGCGAAATCGTGACCAGCGCCAGCGGCCGTATTCTTGCCGAACGCCTGCTCGAACTCGGCGAGACCGCGGTGGACCACATCGTCACGGAGGTCATCGACCGAAGACCGCCGGTCGTGTTCAATACGCTGGTCGGCGAATCCAGTTACGCGTTCATGCGCGCCCTCCATGCGGCGGCGACGCGTGCCGGCCTCTCGATCCCAATGCTGAGCTGCAGCCTGTGCGAGCCTGAGCTCAAGCTGATCGGATCGGCGGCCTCGGTCGGGTGCATCACCTCATCCGCTTATTTCGAGAGCATCGAGGGCACCGAAAATCGCAGTTTTGTGGCGCGATGGAAGGCTCGTCATGGCGAAGACAGCAGCCTCTCGGTCGACGGGCAGTCCACTTATGTCTGCGTTATGCTGCTTGCCCGCGCCATCCGCCGCGCGGGTTCGGCGGAGGTCGGCGCCGTGCGGCGCGCCGCAGCAAATCATCGCTACGATTCCCCGCAGGGTCCGGTTTGGGTGGATCCGGACAACAATCACTGCTTCCTTACACCAAGGCTGGCACGCTCCATGCCTGGATGTCAGTTCAGTATTTTCTGGGAAGCCGATGCTCCTGAACGTCCGGATCCGTATCTTTCGAACCTGGACCTGAGCGCGTTCGGCAGGAGGTCGGGAAAGAGCAATGATGCCGTCGCGAAGCGCTCGAACCATTTGCGTATCGTGAAATGACCAGACCTTCCCCCTTTTCCATCCGCGGCCGTCGCGCTCTCATGGTGATGAGGGATGAGCGCGAAATCTCTATCGTGCGTCGCCAGCTCGGTCGCCTCGGGATGACTATTTCAGAGCATGATCCGGCCGAGCCGCCGCCGATCCGGCCTTCCGACGTCATCCTGTTGGATGCAGACAGCATTCCCATCAAGTCTGACCACGCCACCCTGTGGAAGGGCAGCGTCCCGATTATAGCGGTGATCGGAACGGAAACGCCCAGTCGATTGAAGTGGCTGCTCGATCTGCGACCAGCGTCTTTTCTCGTCAAGCCGCTCCGCTCTGCCGGACTTTACACCGCCCTGGTGATCGCGTTCGATTCAGCGCAGCGAAGGGTGGAGCAAGCCGCGCACATCGAAAAGCTGGAGGATCGCATCAGGTCCCGGCGGGTTGTGTTCGCCGCCATCCTGCAGGTCATGCGCGGTCACGATATGTCTGAGACGGAGGCGTTCGCGCTCATTCGCCAAACGGCAATGCGACATCGTACGACGATCGAGGTTTTGAGTGCGCAGATCCTCGCGGCTGGAGGAATGCCGAACCGGAACACGCGAACGGCATAGCAAATGCAGGCGTGAGATCGCTGTTGCTGATGCCGCAACTCCGTGGAGATCAACCTGCTCAATTCGCGTCCCCAGATTTCGTGTGAACTCGCGGCATGCACGTCGTACACACGCCAGACACCAACTGGTTGAAAGACTTCGGACTGCCGAGCTTCATCAGAGGCTTATTTGGCCTAACTACAGACCCGAAGATCGCGCAATCAAAAAGGCGCGGGCAAGGCAGCAGCCTCCCGGGTGACTCGGGTTGCAACAAACGTTCCGCATCTCTGGCCAGCTCGCTTCCTAGCGTGAAAGCCCACACTTGCGTTTAAGGTAGGCAGAGCACTCTGCGCAGCCGGGCTGCCGGACGGGAGCTACAACGGTGACAGCTGCTGCGCCGGCGTGACCACCCGCTAACTGTGTGCACCGCAAGCTGCTGCACCACGCCCCGTGAGCAGGGGCATGACGGGCAGGCCGTGCACGTTCATGAGATCGATCTGGAAAAGCGGCCGGAAGCCTTACAGCCCTGCCCTTCGCGCGGCAAGCCGTGCCAGGCCGGACCAGTCGGCGTCACTCTCGCCTTGCGCGACGCCCTCGATGAAATGATCCCGGACCAGGCTGGCGACCGGCATTGGAACCGCCAGCGCGTCGGCGGCGGCGAGCGCCAGCCGCATATCCTTCAACCCGAGCGACATCTTGAAGCCATCAGTGGGTTGCTTCTCGTCGGCGATGATTGACCCATAAGTCTGATAGACCGGCGCCGAAAACAGCGTGCTAGTGAGAATATTGAGATAACGGTGCGGGTCGATGCCGGATTTGCGCACCAGAGCGAATGCCTCTCCCAGCGACTCCAGCACCGACGCGATCAGGAAATTGCCGGAGAGTTTTACCAGATTGGCCTCGGAGGGTCTGTTGCTGATGACAAACGTCTCCTGCCCCATCGCATCAAACAGCTGATGGCAACCACTGAGCATCGGGTCAGCGCCGGCCGCGATTATGAAAAGCTTGGCTGCCTCCGCAGCCGCCGGCCGCCCGAACACAGGCGCGGCGACGTAACCCTGGCCGACTTTGCCATGCGCCTCAGCCAGGTGATCGGACAGCCCCACGCTGATGGTGCTCATGGAAATGTGGATAGCATCGCGGCGAAGCGCGGAAAGCACGCCGCGGTCTCCGAACACGACGTCCTCCACGGCGCGGTCGTCTGCGAGCATCGTGATAAGACAGTCGCCTTGGCAGGCATCGGCAATGTGGCCGGCGATTTGCGCGCCCTCGCGCGCCAGGGTTTCAACCTTGCCGCGCGTGCGATTGTAGACGATGAGATGATGGCCAGCCTTTAGCAGGTTCCGCGCCATTGGCGCACCCATGTGGCCGAGTCCGATGAAGCCAACGTCCATCGCAGTGTCCTTTCAACACGGTTGGCCATTACTAGCGCGCCGCGATCAATCGCAGCGTTGACGGGTATCAATTTGGGCCCGCCTCAGCCCACCACGACCGTCTTGATATTGACGAACTCCTTGATGCCATAGTGCGAAAGCTCGCGACCACAACCGCTTTGCTTGGCACCGCCGAAGGGTGGCCGCGGAGCGGACGTTGTCGTTGACGAACACATTGCCGCTCTCGACCTCGGCGGCGACGCACTCACCGCGCGCGATATCGCCTGTGATGACGCCGCCGCCCAGTCCGAACACCGAATCATTAGCCGCCGCGATCGCGGCATCCTCGTTGTCGACCCGGGATCACTGACGCCACCGGCCGAACAATTCTTCCGCATAAGCAGGCATGCCTTTCGTCACCTTGGTAAGGACGGTTGGAGGATAATAGGCGCCGGGCCCCCTCGGGCTCTCGCCGCCGAGTACGCAACGCGCGCCCTTCGCGATGCTGCTTCGGCATATCGATGCAACGTGTCCCTGAGATCATGGCGCGACAGCGGACCAACTTCAGTGTCCTGTTTGAGCGGGTCACCCATTTTGGGATCGGCCATGCGCCTGACGAAAAGTTCGACAAACCGGTCGTCCACTTTATCGACGATGATGAAGCGCTTGGCGGCGATGCAACTTTGGCCCGCATTGATCAATCGTCCTCTGGCGCAGACGGCTGCCGCGAGATCGAGGTCGGCGTCCTCGAGCACCCGATAGGGATCGCTGCCGCCGAGCTCGAGCACGGTCTTCTTCAGACCGCGCGCGCGATTGCGGTACGAATTTCCGGCGCAATCTAATGCAAGCGAATATCCGTGACCACGTGACTTGCCGCAAGGCAGGTGGCCGTGGCTTGTACTCAGATACACGAAAGCCTGTCAGAATATTGACGGCCGTCATTGGGTGCGCAGAGTTAAGCTGCTTCGTTAGAAAGTACGGTTGCGAGGTGAATGAGGCTAACAATGCGGAATCTGCCGCGACAACCATTGTCGCTGCGGCGAAGAGAGCCGGAGCGTTCTAGCGCACGCTTTCTCGTATCTCAGATCGGAACAGCGCCGGTGTTGACTTCGAGCTCGCGTTAGTGCGGCGGAACAGTCCTCGCCGGTGACAGTTATTTGTCCATAAGCCCAAAGAGCCGCATGGCAAAATAGGGGTCCTAAGTAGAACTAGCGAAGGGCACCAAGTCCCATGAAAACCAGAGCCATCACGAACAGGAGGCAGGTAGGTGTGAAGGATTTCGTACGTTCGAGCGTACGCTCAGGGCGTGATTGAAAGCTCAACCTTGCGGGGCGTCCATGTCGAACAAAGAGGCGTACATCAGGTTGCCGCATCGCGCCCTTGTTTTTGTCGGAGACGGCCGCAAGGCCCTTTTTCTACTTAATGAAGGGGATGGTCTAAACCCACGGCTGAAAGTCCAACAGGCGTTTGAAGATGAGAACCCGCCGACCCGAGAACAAGGATCAGACAAGCCGGGACGCGCGCTGTTTCGCACCCAGCCTAACCGCAGCGCGATGGAACAGACCGACTGGCACGATATAGAGAAGCATAGGTTCGCGCGCACTGTCGCCGGTGCTCTGGATCGCCTTCTGAGAGAGCTACAAGCAGACCGTCTTGTAGTCGTAGCACCGCCGCGGACGCTCGCAGATCTGCGTCGATCATTTTCTCCCGCCGTCCAAAAGTCCATTGTTGCGGAGCTTGCAAAGGACTTGACCGGCCTGAGCGCCAGCGACATCTCGGAATATCTCGCCTCCCGATCGTAGCGGTTTCAAATTGCGGGCCGGCACCCCCGCTGCTCCCGAACCCCAATAGTGGATGCGTTTCGCTTCTGGCGCGTCGCGGGCGTGCGCGAGTCTGTTACTTGACTTGCTTCGTGTGGAAACAACGACCTCAGGACTGGCTTAGCGATTTCTTCAGGTTGGCGGCTCCAAGCTTCAGCGCTCGACGCTCGTCACCTGGCATCTCCGGTCCGAAGCTCCGGAGATCCAGAACCGCTGACGGATCGGCATTCGGCCGAGATGACCGCAAACCTCACTAGATTGGTCATCGCGGTTCCCGACCCGTAGGCAAATGCATCGGCGTCACAGAATTATTGTCGCTGCTCGGGCCTGCCGTTTTGCGGCCTATCGCGCCTTCCGCCCACCACAATTTCCGCGATGTCGGCGGCGGTCAAATGAATTGATAGCGAAGGACTGCCGCCAATCGAGCTCGCTCCGGCAATTGTTCTCGCGACGCGGCCAGTATCCTTGCCCCGGTGCATAGCGCCCGCCGTGCCACCTCGTCGACGACGCTGTATATCTCCGCATCATCCGAAGCGGCATAGGTCACGCTGCCAATGGAGACGATCATGTCAGAGCAGAGCAGCATGCATTTCTATCTGAATTGGGCCAAGGAACGCATCGACGAAATGGATGCCGCTCTTGCCTCGTTCGAGATCAAGGCGAGCGATGTGAAGGCCGAGTCGAAAGTCAAGGCCGAGCATATCATCGCCGATCTGAAGAAGCGCCGCGACGAATTCCAGGTGCAGCTCAAGGCCCAAGCCGATGCCGGCGGAGCGGCCTGGGCACGCAGCAAGACGGAGCTCGAAACCCAGTGGAACGGCTTCGAGGCTCAGATGAAGGTCTATTTCGAGAGCGCCGGCAAGCAACTCGAGCAGCAGCAGGCTACGTTCAAGGACATTGCCGCCGCGCAAGCGAAGGATTGGCGCGAAGCTGCCGACAAGTTCCGTGAGGCGGCTGGCAATGTGGCGGCAACTCGCACCGGAGACTTCGACGCCGCCTTCAAGCAGCTAAAGTGCGACACAACGGAGGCCGAAGCGCGCCTGCAGAAGCTGAAGCAGGCTGGCGGCAAGTCCTGATCGGTGCTGAGTGCAGCGCTTGCAGACTCCCGCAAGGCGTTCGATCAGGCCAACCAGGCAGCCTGGAATGCGCTCAGACGGTCCGGCGCGAAGGACTGAAGGTTTCTGACAAGCCACGCCTCAGGCGGGATAGGCTGGGGAGATTCGCTCGGTCCTTAACGAAGGTCGAGCGGTTGCAGCGCAGCGTTTTGACCGCGGAGTTGATCACCCTGGTGAAGCAAGGAGAGTCAAGTCTCGCTGGCAGGCGATTCCGGCCCCTGCAATGGACTGCTTCCACTAAGGGCGCCAAGTCGCACAAGATCGTGGTTTGACGTACAAAATCGTAGGATTGGTAGCGGGCCCCCGCTACCATCGATCCCCCCGACATAACCATGTTCGGAAACAGGGCGGGATTGCCGCAGAGCGCCGCGAGGCGCCCCTTGATGTCGATCCGCACAGTCCTGTTGTCCTCGGCATTGGCTTTGGTTCCCGCCCCACCCGGTCGGCTCGGGCTGGCATGCACGATGATGGCGGTCACCAGCTCGCGGATGGTAGCGAACTCGCTCGGAGAGCCGCGCTTCAATTCATCTGCGAATTCCAAAACTGCTCGCTTGTAACGGTCCAGCGCCCTGGGGTGCAGGGCGATGAGGTTGTCGCTTTCTTTGGCGTTTTCGAGTCCGGCCATGACGTTGGCCTTTTCGGCTTCAAGTTCCTGCATCCGGGCGACGAACTGCTCTGGCGGCATGCCCGTGATCACGATGGAGTCAACGATCCGCTTCATCTCGCGTCCGATCTCGCCGAGCCGCCGTTCAAGCCGCGCGCGTTCGGCGATCGCCTCTTTCTTGAGACGCTTGCGCGCGACGTTATAAGAGTCGACAAACTCAGCAATCACCTCGGGATGCGCGAGGTGTTGACGCAATCCCTTGATCGCAAGCGCTTCAACGTCGTCGAGATAAATACGTCGGCTGTTATCGCATGATCCGCTTTCGCGATAAGCTGAGCACTGTAAGCGCAACCCCTTCCGGTCGGTGCCGACCGAGGACATGCCGCCGCCGCACGAACCGCACCTGATCAATCCCGAGAACACTCGCTTCGGCGCGCGCGCTTTTTGGGCCGTCGCTGGCGTCGCATCGCGGCGGCGCTCGACCTTGATCAGTTGTGCCGCTTTAAAGGTAGCGTCATCGATGATGCCCAAGTGCGGCACCTCGACGGTCTTGTGTTGCTCCTTCGGATTCGGCCGTGATAGCCGCTTTCGGGTCACGGGGTCTTTAACCATACGCACCCGGTTCCAGACGATTCGCCCAGCATAGAGTTCATTCAAGATCATGCCACCGGCACGTGAGACGTTGCCGTTGATCGTTGATGCATTCCAAAGTTTGCCGCGAGGTGGACGCACGCCGCGCTTATTGAGTTGATGCGCGATCGCGCGCGGCGTCTCGCCTTGCACATAGCGGCCGAAAATTTCACGCACGATCTCGGCCTCGCTTTCGACGATCTCTAACTCGCCGGGCTTGCCGGGCACAGCGCGATAACCGAACGCGCGCCCGCCAGCGTGCCGCCCATCACGGAGCACGCCTTCAAGGCCGCGTCGCGTATGCAGCACCAGGTTCTCGATGTACATCTCGCTCATGAGCGCGCGCAACGCGCCATCGAGCTTGCCGATCTTACCGCTGGCCGTGTGGATCGCGACGCCGAGATGATCGAGGTGTTTGCGGGTGATGTGGTAGTCGGCCTGGTCGCGGAACAGCCGGTCCATGTCCTCGGCGACGATCACATCGAGCGAACGCGCCTCGGCGGCACGCATCAGTGCCTGAAAGCCGGGGCGGGTGATCGCTCCGGCGCCGGAGATCGCGCGATCCTCGAACGTCGAGATCACCGCCATGCCCTCGCGCGCACACAGGTCGCGGCAGAGGGCGATCTGATCGTCAATGGAGCGATCTTTCTGACGGTCAGAAGAATATCGGGCGTAGATGACAGCGCGGATCATGGGTGTTCGCTCGTCGCAGGTTGGGTTGCTTGGCGGGCCGCGATCTCGACCTCATAATCTTCGCGTGCGAGCCGTTTGGCAAGCTCCCTCACATACCGAAGGATGGCCTCGTCGGGCCGGTCCTGCGGTATTGTAGAGGTCACATGAGACATTTTTCCTGGCTGTTCTGGAAAAGGTTGCTTCGCAACGGGTCGCGAGGATTGTCTCGCGTCTCGCCGGCGTGGCTGTCTTCACGCCCACTAGAACCGTCTTACAGGAAGGCGAGCGTGCGAGAGAGTTAAGCTAACGAAAAACTCACTGACCACCATAACGTCAGTAGCCAACCTAGCTAACGTCAACAGCCAACCAACATGCCAGGAACCAACCAACCTGACGTCAACGGTCAACCAACCAACACTTCAGCGACCAAGCAACATTTCAAATCTAATCGACGGAATGTCCGGTGGCTTACTAAGATAAATTCGATACTCGGCCGTGCCATTGTGTTACTCCTGTTGCGGGCAGGCCGGCAGGATTGCAATATGCTGACATGTCCCGGAGCGAAGCATCTGAATGGTTTGCCGAGTTGCGCCACCCCATCTCGGGCGAACTGCGATTGTCTCCTTTTATCGTTGCGCGCGAGCATATCCCTGATGTGGTCCGAGCGTTTGGCCCGCAGGATGTGGCCGGGCGCCGGCGACTCGCCATCGAGATCGACACGTGGGCGATCCAATTGCACCATGCTCGTATTCATAAAGTACCTCTGAAGTTCGCGAGTGCCGATCGGCTCTTCGCGCGTCTAGAGCGGGCGACTGTCAACTTGCAATCGCTGTGGGCGGAAGCGAGCCCGTTTCACAAAGGACTGAGCCTAACAAACACGATCATGTTCGCATCGTCGGAGGCGCGATCTAGGTCGTCGTTGGAAGAGGTTGATCCAACAGTACTGCTCGCAGATATGCTGCGTGTCATACGTGCAGTTCGCAATCCAGAAATGTTTATGCGTATGTTTTCTCACCAAGGCGTCAGCAGTCACAAGAGCGTAGAGCGAGCGGTGCTTTGGGAGCCGTTGCTCGGCCTAATGAGCGAACATCACATCCACAACTTCAGTCAGCACCAGCCTTTAATTGCGACCGTCCGAGCCTTGCATCGCGCGTGCGGCGTCACTCCGCCTGATCCAGCGGCTGTCCGACAGACGACGTACTCATGGAGGAAACGCAACCGTTAAGTTCTAACGTTAAGTTCCTCCCGAACTTCCCCAGCAAGTTAACTCTCCAAAGAGACGTAACCGAGCGACACTCTTGGCTAGCTATTTTAACCAGGAGGAGATCACGTCGCTACATGAACCCCCACAATTCTACGAACGCTGACAGCTCACGCGGTCCCATCCGGCTCGGCTATCGGATTTCGGAGTGGTCGGCGATGACCGGCACCAGCCGCGTCACGACCTGGCGCAACATCAAGGCCGGCAAGCTCAAGGCCATTGATTATTGCGGGATCAAGATCATCCCCGAGAGCGAGCGCTCTCGTTTCTTTCAACACTCAGTCTAAAGCAAAAAGCCCGGGCGTTCGCGCGCTCCGGGCCTTCAGTAACCTAGGAAAACATAAATGCGATCGTCTTATATCAATCGCGCCTCGCAGGCGCAACCCGAACCGTCTTCCCTCGCGCCGAATGTTGCTGGCATCAGCGCGCACGTCTCCACGCTGTTCTCGCCCGATTTCGTGCACGGACATCCGGATGGCTGGATCGAGATCGCCTATGCTCGCCCGGGCGAGCCGTTGAACAAGAGCCGCATCTTTCCGGCCCATGATTTGAAAGAGATCATCGATTTTGTGACCAAGGTCAATGCGGCCGGCTTCAACGTCTATATCGGCGCCGCCTTGCGCCAAGGCAATCGTCCGCTGTCCGGCCGCGCCAATAAGTCACACTTCGCCGCCGCTCGTTATGCGTGGATCGAATACGACGCCGCGGGTGATCATGAGCGCGTGGTTGCGATCTGCAAGGCCCAGCGCATTGAGCCGGCTTTGATGGTGGTGACGGGCAATACGCCGTACAAACGCTGTCACCTCTACTTCCAATTGGCGGACGCGATCAGCAACTCCGACGAGTTGAAGATCACCAATGCTGCATTGAAGGAGCTGTTCGGCAGCGATCACGTCGACGATCCCGCGCGCGTCCTGCGCGTGGGCGGAACGGTCAACTACGCCTCGCCGGCAAAAGTCGCCCGCGGCTACGTCACTGAGGTCACGACCGTTCACGCCAACCGCCGCCCTGGCATCTATTCTGTTGAAGCGCTGTGCGCGCTTCGCCCGCGTCGGACCGAACTCGATTATTTCCTCGCGTATGGTGAGGCGCACTTGCCGAAGCGCGGCAGAAATGCGGATGAACTGCTGGCATTGCTTGATGCAAGTCGAGAGCCGCACCAGTGGTGGAACAGCATCCGCAGCGCGACTGCGTCGATGGTCGGCAAGGGCTGGCCTGAGCAGGCGGTCATGTTCGCGTGCGCGCCATATGCGGCGGGGGGCATCTACGACAAGGATGTGCAGAAGCTCTACGATGACGCTGTCGCCAAGTTCGGCAAGAAGCTGGAGGTGCAGTCGTGAACACGATGGCCTCCATCAGCGGCGCCGCCGACCCGACCATGTTGCCGACCGGCAACAAGCGGTTAGACGCCATGAATGCGCGCTATTTCGTCGTCCAGGAGGGCGGCAAGACTTTCGTGGGTACGTTTGAGCATGAGCGTGGCCGCTGGAAGCTCGTCCTGATGCGCTTTGCCGATTTCAAGAATCTGCACATGAACAAAGAGGTGACGGTGGACGGCAAGTGCTATCAATTGGGAACGTGGTGGTTGCGGCAGTCCAAGCGGCGGCAATACGCCGGTCTCACATTCAACCCGGGTAACAACGCCCCGGTGATCAACGGTAAGCTCAACCTGTGGCGCGGCTGGGCTTTCCAGCCGCGTCAGGGCGACTGGTCCAAGCTCCGCGACCACATCTCGATCGTGGTCGCCTCCGGCAAGAAGGAGGTCTTCGACTACGTCATGAACTGGCTTGCTTGGTGCGTGCAGCATCCGGACCAGCGCGCCGAGGTGGTTCTTGTGATGCAGGGTAAGCGGGGCGCCGGCAAGGGCACCGTCGCGAATGCGATGTGCAAGTTGCTCGGCCAGCACGCCTTGCAGATTTCGAGCGCCGAGCATCTGGTGGGCCGCTTCAACGGCCACTTGCGCGACACTGTGATGCTGTTCGCGGACGAAGCGTATTGGCCTGGCAACAAGGGCGCCGAGGGCACCATCAAGCGCCTGGTCACCGAGCCGACCATCTTCATCGAGGCCAAAGGCCGCGACGGTGTCGAGGTCCCGAACCTGCTGCATGTCATGATGGCCAGCAATGAGGACTGGGTGGTGCCCGCCGGCGAGCGCGAGCGGCGCTACTTTGTTCTGAAGGTCAACGACGACAAGCTCCAGGATCATGACTGGTTCAAGGCGATCAACGACCAGTTGGAGAATGGCGGTTATGGCGCCATGCTCTACGACCTGCTTCAGCATGATCTTGGTGAATTCCATCCCCGCCAGCTTCCAAAGTGCAATGACCTGGCCGGCCAGCAAGCGCTGTCGCTGGGACCGCTGGATAGTTGGTGGGTCGAACTGTTGGAGACCGGCGTCTTAACCGGCTGTGACCCGAACGAGCCCAACCGAGCAGTCTCGAACAAGTATGAGTATAAGGTCACATTGGGGGTGGGCGACCGCTGGGTCACCCAGCTTGGTCTCTACGATCAGGCCCGCAATATCGAGCCGCGGCTGCGCAACGTCAGCGATCACAAGCTCGGGGACTTCCTGCGCGAGCAAGGCTGCACGAATGACAAGAAGGTCATGCGCCACCGCGGTTGGACGTTTCCAGAGCTGAGTGAAGCCCGGCGCGCATGGGAGGGGCGTTTTCCTGGTTGGAAGTGGCGCAATCCGAGGCTCGCAGAGTGGCAGACCGCAGACGCCGACGACGAGGCTGAGACGACCGCGTGGGATGCCGCCGAGGTGCCGTTTTAAGTGCCGCTTCAGCTCGCTGCGCGGAACGGGATTTTTCCAAGCCCGCGAATGGCTTGCGCGCCCGTTCCGCTTGTGCCGCTCATGGGAGGGCACCCAGCACTCTGACTGTCGTGTAATTCTTTTTCTTTTTAAAGCGGAACAAGAGGAACAAGGAAGAAAGGAAAATGGAAACCTTTTTTACGACGAGGGGCTTGGTGCCGTTCCGCTCTGCGGGCCGAAAGCGGGCCGGAACGGCACATGCGGATCGCCGCCGGTGCGGCGGGCAGGGCCAAGCGCCCCAAGACCGGTCCCTCCTGGCGCAGGTCCAATGTGGGTCAGGCAACGAACAGCGGAGGCAGTCAGCATCATGAGCGACGTTGGACCTGCTCGCACGGCGGCCGAGCGCAAGCGAGCCCAGCGCGAGCGCAGGCGACGCGGCGAGTACCTCGTCGCCCGCCGTGTTGGGCTGGCTGCCGTTTGACGGGCGGATTGGACGTGACTGAAGCCGTTGATCCTGGTCGGCGGCAACGAGTCCTCTGGTCGTCGCCGTCGGCCGCCCTTCGAGCAGCCGACATGCTGCGGCGACTTGCTGATCGCGTCGAAGCCGAAAAGCCACCCGCTGTTTCATTGACCGATGACCGGGGGGCGGGGGGAGTGCAAAAATCTAGACGCGGCGGCCCCCGCGACCGCACGGGCTGGCCCGTATGCAATGGGATTAAATTCCTAGGAGGGGGTTGGCCGATCTGCTATTGTAGAGATCAACTTCAAAGTTGAGGGCCGACACACATGGTCGTCAGGTTGACAGCGAGCGATCTGGAATATGGGCGGCGGATTGCCGCAACAAAGGCAGGGTGCCGGGTGGTTCGGCTTTCGCCCGAAATCGACGATCTGATTCCGATTGCTCGGCTGGAAAAGCGCATCCGCGAACTGCTGTGGCATCGCGACAAGCCCGAGAACGTTTTGGCTGCGCGCACACTGGTTCGAGAACAGGCGCGGTTGCAGCTTGCCTACGAAGCGCGGCATGGCCGGCCAGCAGACACGAGGCACATGCGATGAACGTCCCAACTCCGGAAGAGCGCCGTGCGATCGAAGCGAAGGTTTCGCCACAGCAGCGAGCCGAGATCGAAGGTCTCGTCAAATCCCTGGCACCAGTGATCGGCGATTTCGTGCTGAAAGCGACCGCGCCGTTGAAAGAGCGGATCAGGGAACTCGAATCGCGCCCGACGTTGCGGTACCTGGGCATTTGGGACGCGTCGCGGACATATCAGCCGGGGTGCTTCGTCACGTTTTCCGGTTCAGTTTGGCATGCCGAGACGGAAAACACCGGCGTTCGGCCGGGTGAAGGCGGATTTTGGAAACTGGCAGTTAAGCGCGGAGGCTCGAAATGACGTTTGAAGAGGCACGGCAATTGTTTATCGATCGTCGGAACGAGGCATTGGTCAAGCATGGAAATTACCTGCTGCTCGACAAAGGCATGAGCGTCGATGATGCGGCATTTCGCGAATCGATGCTGCGCTATGCCGGTGATCTCGAAGAGTGGCGCATGTGGGCAACGCAGGAAGTCGCCATCCGCGCGTTCGGTGCGACGACGGCGCAATCGACGGAACGACACTAGATGCATCCCTCGCACGCCGTCAGGAACGGCAGCAAAAGCACCGAATGCCAAAAGGATGATCGAACTCACATGCGCGGCGTGTTCACATGCGCGGCCTTACTGATGCCCTGGCTCTTGCCGAGGAATGTGAAGCACCTTCCTTGATCTATCTCAAGCAGCGCACAGCTCCATGCCGGACCATCGGGCCATGCCCGAACCTGACAAGCAGACCGAGGGTAAGGAAGCCAAGCCATCACGGCTGAACGAGGCGCGGCGCATCATCGAGGAGTATGCCGCCGAGCTGCGGGAGATCATCCAGAAGCTCCGGCGTAAGTTGAACTAAGGCCGGGTCGGTAGTCCGCTCGTCGAGCCAGAGCGGACCAGATTTGCTCAATCTGAGTTCTTCGCGTTTTGTGAAGGGTTTCGGATGCCGGCCGCGTGACTGACGGCGCGGCATATTCGGGCGGCCGGCGTCCGAAAGCCTCCAAGGGAGGAAACCGCGCATGATGGGCAGGAAAGGTGCGGCGGGCTCTATGGGGATTTGAGCTCTGCAGGCGAGCTGGCCGATGGAGTTCGAGTCCATGCAGCGAGCTGCGCGACGGCGGCGGGGCAAGCGAATGACGGGTAGATGGGTTCGAACGTGATCAATCGTCGGCGGATTGGCAACGACAGCTGACAGTTGGAGCGTATGCCGCCGTGGCCGGTCGATGAGCGGCGGGCATGGCGAGCAACTTTGCAGCATGACGGTTGCGCGCTCATGACGTATCGATCCTGATGGCGCTGGTTGGCGGGCTCGCTTGATGGCGAGGCGTTGCGCCTCGCTCAAAAACCTCGATGACGATCATGCGACCGCCGCAGCATGGACACGGCGGCGTGCCGCTGTCGATGGTCTCGGTCGGCTCATCCTTACGATCCTTGACGAGGAGCAGTTTGCGCGCGCGTGCGACGTTGTCGGCGCAGGCGCTCCGCGCGAGCAGGCCGTAGTGGCGGATGCGGTGGAAGCCTTTTGGCAGCACGTGGATGAGGAAGCGGCGGATGAACTCGTCTGTGGCGATCGTCATCCGCTTTTGACGGTCGTGGCCTTCGACCCGGTAATCCTTCCAGCTGAAGGTGACGCCGCGCTGGTCGCAGGCAATCAGGCGGCTGTTGGCGATGGCGACGCGGTGGGTATAGCGCGACAGATAGGCCAGCACGGCCTCGGGACCGCCAAACGGGCGCTTGGCATAGACGACCCATTCCGTCTTGCGCGAGGCTGCAAGCAATGCGGCGAATGATTGTGCTCCGGCGAGATCAGCGTCGTTGCCGAAGAAGCTCAGGCGCCCGGCCTGGTGGAGGATCGCGAGGCGCTCCAGGAACAATCGCCGGAACAGGCGTGAGAGCACGCGCACTGGCAGGAAGAAGCCCGGCCGGCACGACACCCAGCGCCGGCCGTCGGGCGAGATGCCGCCGCCCGGCACGATCATGTGCACATGCGGGTGGTGGGTCATGGCCGAGCCCCAGGTGTGCAGCACGGA
>NZ_LJYG01000090.1 GCF_001440035.1 Bradyrhizobium manausense
CGATTGAGATCACGAACTGGACGGCATCCGATCTTGTGAAGATGTTCACCAGCGAGGCGATCACAATGCCGATCAGGCCCATGAACAGAAAGGAACCGAACCGCGAGAGATCGGCACCCGTTGTAAACCCGTACAGGCTCGTGACGCCATAGGTTGCCGCCGTTATGAAGAAGACGCGCGCGATCGAGCTTCCGGTGAAGACCAGGAAGATTCCGCCCAGCGACAGGCCCATCACCGCAGCGTAGATCCAGAACAGCAGGACCGCGGCGCCGACGCTGATGCGTTCGATCCTGAAGCTCAAAACCAGCACGAATCCAAGCGGCGCCAGCATCACGATCCAGAGCAGCGGCGTGCCCTCGATGGCCTGATAGAAGCCCGAGAAAGCGGCGGCATAGGCGACGAGGCCGGTCAATATCAATCCACCTGCCATATAGCCATAAACGCGCTGCATGTGTTGCCGCAGCCCGGCTTCGATGCGAGCTTGCGCTGCCATTCCGAACGATGCATTGGGATCATTGGGCGTATAATAGCTCATCACTCGCTCCTGTAAGCTCGCTCGGTGCTGCAAGCGCAATAGCCAGTCGTCGTCTCGATCGCCGTGCCTCCCGGCAAGGCGGCTCAGCGGCCGTGCAGTGCTCGTTCACAGCGGACCTGGTCGGCGGTGTAGGGCGGCGCCTTGGGGTCGAAAGCGAGCCAGCCGGCCTTGCGATAGATTTCACTCCGCTCTTCAAGATTTACGGCTCTGCAATTCATCAATGGTTCGATGCGAGGCACATCTTCCTGCGCGGCGCGTGCGGCAACCAATGTTCCACCGCGCCGCACGCCCTCGACCAGAACATGTGCACCTTCTTCGTTGATTCCCGCGTTCGTGAGAGCGCTCAGAAGGCCGCCAGTTACGCCACCAGCCGCCATGCCGCCCAATATGGCTGCGAGCCAACCGACCCCGACCACAGGCCCGATCCCTGGCACGACGAGCATGGTGATAAGGCGCGCGGCAGTTCCAACGGTTGCCCCGCCCCCAGCACCGGCGCTCGCATCTTTAATGCTTGGGCCGGCGACGGTGGTTTCGCTATGCTTCCGCAAGGGCACAAGGTTAGATGCCACGGCGCCGATGTACCAGGCATCACAATTGTTGGAAACAAGGCTGGCGTCTGAAACCGGACCGCCCTCAATGTCCAACGAAAGAATGACGCGGTTGCCATCGGCGTAATCATCGTAGAAGCGACAGACCGTGGGCATGATGCGAGCCTTACGCGTAAACGACCGATCCCCACCGTCGGCGGTAAAGCGGCATTCATCACATCATCACGCCAATTGCACCTTGACGGTTATCAGTTGAAATGCCCGCAATCAGCTGGATGCGCTCTCGACTCCTCTGAAAGCGAGCATCTCTCTCGAGAAAGCCGATCACAATGAGGCAGTATATTCGCGGTAGAGCGGAAGCTGTGGAGGAGTCCCATTGGCCGGAGGTGCGGCAGTGGGATCGAATGGATCGGCGTCACGCACGAAGAAGGAGCGGCGGGCAGCGGCCGGAAAACCAAGCTGACAGGACGTCCGTTGATGAAACCATGCAAGATTGCTAGCTCTTGCTGATGGTCGGCGTTGACTATCCCCATTCAACGTTTCAGGGCTAATGCCTGGACGCTGGCCGTTCACAGCCGCGAACTGATCGAGGCGTGGCAGCGCAGCACGGACGAGGTACATTAGACGGCAGGCCTGCTGTTTGGCAGCTTCCGGGGCGGCGTGGACCAGACCAGGCCATAACTACAGGCCCCCCGCGCGCAAACTGGGCAAATTGACGACCGTCATGGTTCGTCAAACCTCACATACTCATGGTGACAGACGCAGCGGACAACCGACCGAGCTGCTATGCGAGCACCATCCGCCATGACACTTCAATCGATCAACCCCACCACCGGCGAACTTTTCGCAACGTATGAGGAATGGTCGACTGAGCAGGCGCAAGACGTCGTCTGTAAGGTTCACCAGGATTACGTCGCGTGGCACCGAACCGGCTTCGATCGCCGGGCTTCGCTGATGCGCAATGCTGCCGGGATCCTTAGCGACAATGCACGCGAATATGCAAAGCTGATGGCGGAGGAGATGGGAAAGCCCTTCCTCGACGGAATTGCAGAAGCCGAAAAATGTGCCAAAGCTTGCGAGTACTTTGCCGAAAATGCGGAGACTTTCCTGTCACGTCAGCCGGTATGGACCGATGCACGCAAAACATTCGTCGCGTTCAACCCTCTTGGGGTGGTGTTGGCAATCATGCCCTGGAATTTTCCGTTCTGGCAGGTCTTTCGTTTTGCAGCACCGAGCCTGATGGCAGGAAATGCAGCATTGCTCAAGCATGCCTCGAATGTGCCGGGTTGTGCGCTCGCGATTGAAAAGATCTTTCGCGACGCCGGCTTTCCCGAAAACCTGTTCCGCACATTGATGATCGCGAGCAAGCAGGTCGACGCCCTGATCGAGCATCCACTCGTGCGCGCGGTGACCCTGACGGGTAGCGGCGCCGCCGGACGCGCAGTCGCGAGCAAGGCCGGCGCCGTGCTCAAAAAGACCGTGCTCGAGCTCGGCGGCAGCGACCCCTATTTGATCCTGGAAGATGCCGATCCCCACTCCGCGGCAGCCATCTGCGCCAGAGGCCGGCTGGTCAATTCGGGCCAGAGCTGCATTGCTGCCAAACGGTTTATTGTGGTGGAAGAGGCCAGGCCGGCTTTCGAGAAACGCTTTGTCGAGTTGATGAGCAAGGCCAAGATGGGAGACCCGTTCGAGGGTGGGACAGAGATAGGTCCGCTGGCGCGGCACGATTTGCGCGACACCTTGCACCGGCAGGTCGTCGCTAGCGTCGGAATGGGAGCTCGCCTCCTCCTCGGCGGCACCGTCCCCAATCATCCGGGAGCCTACTATCCGGCCACGGTTCTGACGGACGTCGGGAAAGGCATGCCGGCCTATGAGGAGGAATTGTTCGGCCCGGTCGCGGCAATCATCCCCGCCAAGAGCGAGGCCGAGGCGATTGCGATCGCGAATGACACCCCCTTCGGACTTGGCGGTGCCGTGATCACCCGCGATCTTCCACGTGGAGAAAGGATCGCCGAGTTTGAGATCGAATCGGGAATGGTCTTTGTAAACGAGAACGTTCGTTCCGATCCGAGGGTGCCCTTTGGTGGTATCAAGGAAAGCGGCTACGGGCGTGAATTGTCGTCATATGGCATCAAGGAGTTCGTCAACATCAAGACCGTGATGGTGTATTCATGAGGCGGCAGATGCGACTGAAGGCGCATGCTGGCGCAACCATTGACGCAAGGCCTTCGCACGACCGATCCCGAACGTATGAGCCAAGCTAGCAGCTTCCTGAATGGCGAGCCTTGAGCGCTATCAATTCAGGAATGCAGACCCGGCTTTGCGGGCCGATATCCGCGCAACGCTGCGCCGCGCGCCGCAACAGTCAGCAGGCAATGCATCCCCATGTTTGATTCAGCGCAGGCACTGCCATGCAGAGAAACTCCGGTTCCTTGTCCCGTGTGTGCAAGGCCGATCCGCTTCGTGATCCCAACGACGGACACACTTGAACTTGTATGGGTCGATTTCCGGGGCCGCGATCCCGCTGGATTGGCCCAGCTCACCAACTCGCGCGCGCGTGCTGGCGCCGAATGCAGATTACCAGCCGAGAACGAAGCATCCGCAACGGTGCGCTCGAGACGTCTGGCAACCCCACTTGCCTTTTGAGCTGCCCGGACAAGCACGGCCTTGACGACCGTCAAGGCGTACGCGCCTCTGATCGCGGATTACGACCAAGTCGAGGAACGTGGCAATCAAGCTGTCGCCGCTTCTTTGGAGTTTTTGCGCGTGATTGCGGAGGAGTGGCCGGTTTGGTCTTCTCGGGTGACGGATCGGTCAGGCCGTGCGGGCACAAGTGTTGCGCCGAGGGCTTTATCCTGCCTTCAGCATGGCGCGATGGCAATGGATCGCCAGCGTTGGCTTGCCAGCGGCAAGGAGTTCGAAACGAGCCAGCGTGTCGGTCGCCAGAGCGTCGTTGATCGTGCACGTATCGGATTTGCTGGAGCGGAGATCTCACAAATGCACATCGAACCGGCCTTTCTATTTGACCTGGATGGCACCCTGGTCGACAGTGTCTATCAGCATGTTCTCGCATGGAAGACCGCGCTCGATGCCGAGGGTATCGAAATCTCTGTCTGGCGCATCCACCGCAAGATCGGCATGAGCGGTGGCCTGTTTACCCATCAGCTGTTGCGTGAGACCGAGGTCGAAATTGATCCCGAACGGATGGAACGGCTGCGGTGGCGCCACGCCGAGGCCTACCGGCGATACGCCGGCGACATCAACGCACTGCCTGGCGCGCGCAAGCTGCTCGCCTGGCTCGCCGAGAGCGCGATACCTTGGGCAATTGCGACCAGCGGGCGGATGGAAACCGCTGCGGTCAACCTTGCGGCACTGGATGTCGATCCTCGGCAGACCATCGTCATCACTCGCGATCAGGTTAAGTACGCAAAACCAGATCCAGACCTGTTCCTCGCTGCCGCGGCCCGGCTCGAGACCCCGATCGAGAACGCATTCGTCGTTGGCGACAGTATCTGGGATATGCTCGCGGCTACGCGCTGCCGGGCGTTGGGCGTCGGGCTGCTCAGCGGCGGCTACGGTTCGGACGAATTGAGGCAAGCCGGAGCTGTTCGCGTCTACGAAGATCCGGCTGATCTTTTGTTCCACATCGACGAACTAGGCGGCCGCTAATCAACTGTTCCTGCAAACCCATCGACGTCAGAGCTTCCGCCAACTTCGACCATCGCGCCTTAACAGCTCGAATGCGCCAGGAGGACCTTCGCTACCCGCGGGATAGAATTCCAATCCCTTTGTACCCACTTTTCTCCAGGCATCAAGAAAGGGCTGAACCGCCCGCCAAGCGGCCTCAACGCCGTCGGCGCGTTGAAACAAAAGATTGTCGCCGATCATGCAGTCGTAGATCAAGGTCTCATAGCCAGTTGCCGGCTCGGCCTCGAAGTAATCCTTGTAGAGAAACTTCATTTGTACGCCGTCGATCCTGATCACAGGCCCCGGCACCTTGGTGTTGAATTGCAGCGTGATGCCTTCGTTAGGCTCGATGCAGATGACGAGATAGTTCTCGGCCAATTGCTCGACGGGCGTGCACCGAAACATCGCGAACGGCGCCTCGCGGAATTTAATCGCTACTTCCGTGCGCTTCATGGGGAGCGCCTTACCGGTGCGCAGGTAAAAGGGGACACCCGCCCAGCGCCAGTTGTCAATGCTCAGTTTCAGCGCGACGAAGGTCTCCGTAACGCTGTCCGGCCTCACGTCAGGGTTCTTGCGATAATCCGAAATCTCGGTGTCGCCGATCTTCCCGGCGGTGTACTGACCGCGCACCGAGTTTTTCAGCGCCTCCTCTTCGCTCTGGGTCTGGATCGCCGTCAGCACCTCGTCCTTTTCCGAACGGACGTTGTGGGCGTCGAAGTGTGTCGGCGGCTCCATCGCGATCAACGATAGCAGCTGAAACAGATGGTTCGGGACCATGTCGCGCAACGCGCCGGTCGCGTCATAGAAGCTGCCGCGGTGCCCAACGCCGAGCCGCTCATCCACCACGATCTGGACATGATCGATGTGATGACGGTTCCAAATCGGCTCGAACATTCCATTGGCAAAGCGCAGCACCAGGATGTTCTGGACAGTCTCTTTGCCCAGGTAATGATCGATTCGATAGATCTGGTGCTCGTTGAGAATGCTCAATAACTCCGCATTCAGCGCGCGCGCCGACGCCAGGTCAGTCCCAAAGGGCTTTTCGATCACGAGCCGTCGCCAAGCGCCATGATCCTCCTTCAACAAGCCGAGACGGCCGAGCTGGCGCACGATCGGCGCAAAGGCATCAGGCGGCGTTGCCAAATAAAATAGCCGATTGCCTCCGGTGCCGCGCGCGGCTTCCAGTTCTTGAAGCTGCTCATTGAGACGGTCGTAAGAGGGGCCGTCGTCAGGATCGGCCTCGACAGAGGTGATGCATTCCAGGAGACGATGCGCGATCTTGTGATCGACCCGGCGCGTTGCAAACTGGTGCAGGCCCCTCATTAGGCTCTCGCGCAGTGCTTCATTCGTCATGGCGCGGCGCGCAACGCCGATGATACAGAATCTACCTGGCAAGAGTTCGGCTGCGGCGAGATTGTAGAGCGAAGGGATCACCAGTCGATTGGCCAAGTCTCCCGTGACACCGAAGATGACAAAGGCGCAGGATTGCGGCTTCTGGTAGGGCTGGTCATTATTCATGAACAGCTATGGTCTGCGTCAAGGTCGGGATCCCATTCCAAACTCATCACGAACCTCGCGCTCGATTTGGCTGTTTGCCTTCATAAAACACCAACTTACTAGCGAAACCGCCTTCGGGCCAATGTAGGAGCGGCGAGCATCGTAGCGATGACGGGCGTCAACTTCTGTATGAGATTTGGCGATTCTGACAGATGTCACCTGTGGGTGAAGTTTTCGGATTACGGTGCCTGTGCGGCAGGCCGCCTGCCCGCCTCATTGAGAATCTGCTCGCCGAATTCCTTGGTGCGTTCAATCTTCCACTCCAGAGTAGCCTCAGCGATGCGTGTTGCCGATACCCGCTTCGGCACGAGGTCCGCCACTCGAATTCCTTCCGAAATTGATGACAGTCATGGCGGCTGCAGCCAGCTCACCCAAAATGGCCAGCAGAAGCGTGACGCATTTGGAGGTGAAGAGTCATGGCGAAACAGCTCGAAAAATCGCAGTGGGGTATTTTCTTCGACCGGATTACGAACGCACTGCTGACCGGCAAACGAGCCGAGATAGAGGTCGCCTCGCTCAAGCTGGGCGACCAGATCGAAGCGGAATGGTTGCCATTGCTCGGGATTTCTTATGATCCAAAGGACGATGTTCTGGATGTCGACCTCGAAGGCCACGATCATCAGATTCGCAACCCTCGGGAGATCTATGTTGAAGCGCAGGGGCTGGAGCTATCTAGCATGGAAGTGATTGATGTCGACGGCACGCGCCACATCGTCATTCTCAGGGACCCGCTAGCGCTACCAGCTCCCTCTGCTGCTGCCGCTGCTCGATAGGTGAAGGCGCCTGCCGAGATGGGGTGCCCGTATGCGCGGCGTCCGGCTCACCATCCGGCACCTGCCCAGGTTCGGGCCGATCCCGCCTTGGTCTCACATAGATCAAAGCGCCATCGCGAATACAGCGCAGGCTTGAGTCTCCCAATTTGACACGATCAGACGAGCGTCGTTCTGACAATATAACGTACGCCATGGCCCTATATCGCGTCGAAGCCTTAGAACGAAACGCCCTCGGTCTTCACCAGACCGTCGACTTTCATGAATACGATGCCCCCGACCTACCCGCTGCTCTTGCCGCTGCCGACACATGGCTGCGGGCAAAGGATTTCGGGCAAACCACGGTCACCGAGGCCCAGATTATGGTCGGCGAGCGTATCATCGCGGTAAAGGAACTGGGGCAGTCGACGTGGAACGACCCATCATAGGTCCGGATCTTGCGACGGGACCGGTCGTTGACCCGACATCAGATCGCGTCCCGCCGCGGCATCCTCCCTCCGCGATCTCCTCGGCGCTTGAGCACTTCGCGCCGCCCTTGAAATCGGGCTTTCAGTGATGTTCTGGGGTGGCGTCGTGGGCGACCCACAAGCAGGGCGAGAATTGCGATCCCAGCCGCAACATGGATGCCAACGCCCATCTGACGGGGTTCGCCGTTCGGCAAGACAAGCGACGCCTCCAAAGTGTTCGTTTTCGTGTCGGGCTATACGTGCATGATCTCATATGGCTACACGCTGCGAAGTCGTGGTTGGCCAACCCTCATCGCACGCAGCTTGCGCCGCAGCTTCGAAATCTACGTAGCGTTTCTGCTGCTGGTCATCTATCTCGCTCCGGCTGGCAGATCTTGTTTGTCGAAGCTCGACCGGCGGGGTCCAGAATTATTCAAGACGACGGTTGTGCTGCTACTCCGTCAGGACGAGCTGATGTTGGTCGGCAGCAATTCCTTTTTGCCTTGGACTCTGACCGCGCTGCCTTCTAACCTACTGAACAACTTGAACTCTTGCTCCAATCCGTCATTGGACCGCAGCATCATTCGGAGATCGCCATCTGTTGGTGTTCCCTCAGGCTTTACTCACACGACGAACTGCTGAGCTGCTGCCCGCCGCGCCCCTTCATCGAACGTTGTCGGTTGTTCGCTTGCAAAAAGACCGTTTGAAAAATCAGAAGATCAAACGGCTTTGCTGGCCAAGATATTGAAATGGTGGGCGCACCAGGGCTCGAACCTGGGACCCGCTGATTAAGAGACCGCCCCGGGGTGAGAACAATCAATGACTTACTGGTCGCACCACCGGGATTATCTGACTGAAAGTGGGCATTCGTCGCACGATCTCAATCACTTGTGGCGGGGTAACGGATCAAGAGGACTGATGATCCCTCCCGGGCGTGGCGCTATCTCTTGGAACCATCATCGGGCGCGCATGTTCGTTCCGGGCATCCTCGCAGACCCGGAGGCGCGATTTGCCGGTCCAGTGTTCGCACGCCCCCTCCACAAGACCGCCCCGCGCGGGAGCCGTAGGATGGACGGTCGCGCTCATTGCCTGGATCGCAATATCGCCAGCACAGGCAGCCCTTACCGCTTCGCAGCTCGAACCGGTCACCCTCACTCGTCGTCCGAGCGCACAGCTGCCCCTGCAGATCAGGATGAGCGATGAGAACGAGCGCAGCGCGCCGCTTAAGGATTGGCTCGGCGGCGTCCCGACCGTCTGGATCCTGGCCGACTACACCTGCGAGACACTGTGCGGGCCGGCAATCTCGATCGTGTCGAACGCGCTGACCGATACCGGTCTAAGCGCGGGCAGGGATTTTCGGCTGATCGTCGTCGGCTTCGATC
The DNA here is from genome assembly GCF_001440035.1 of Bradyrhizobium manausense. Classification (GTDB taxonomy): domain Bacteria; phylum Pseudomonadota; class Alphaproteobacteria; order Rhizobiales; family Xanthobacteraceae; genus Bradyrhizobium; species Bradyrhizobium manausense. Next base: position 8,926 of record NZ_LJYG01000090.1, read on the forward strand.
CCAAGGATACCGCCGCCCAGGCGCTGGCCATGAAGGATGCGCAGCTGAGTCCGAGGAACGGGCTCGCCGAGCACAGCGTGTTTCTCCGGGTGACGGCGCCCGATGTCGGCGCCTTGATCGACGCCTTCGGCGTTCGGCCCATCTACGATCGCGAGCACGATCAATTTGCTCACCCCGCGGCCGCCTTCGTCGTGACGGCAGACGGGCGGATTTCCCGTGCGCTCTCGGCCCTTGCGGTCGATGCCCCCAGTCTGCGCCTTGCGCTGGTGGAGGCCGGCCGCAGTCACGTCGGCGGCTGGAGTGACCAGATCCATCTGCTCTGCTACGGTTTCGATCCGGCCAGCGGTACCTACACGTTCGCCGCGCGGCGGCTGCTGATCGCAACGTCCGCCATCAGCGCTATCGTTCTTGCCTTGCTGATCGGGCTCCTGCTTCGGCGCGAGCACGCCACCAGATAGCGCCCGAAGGCTCTCGTTCCCCGGACCGTGTGAGCGCGGTATCGAACGCCATCCAGAACACCGAACCAAGGAAGAGCCCGGCCGCGATCAACATGGCGGCGGTGACCGCGATGGATAGTCCGTGAATGGCCGGCAGGATGAGGATCGCGGCCTCCAGCCAGCGCATCGCAAGCGTCAGCCCGCATAGCGCCAGCAGCCGATACGGGTCGGAACGCACCCGGCTGCTCAACATCGCGCAGAACGGAAAGACGAATTGCCCGAATGAGAGCGCGGCGAGGACAAATTGCCAGCCGTGCTCCGCTCGCACCAGATACCACGTGACCTCCTTGGGGATGTTGCCGGACCAGATCACGATGTACTGCATGGCGTGGAGATAGCACCACAGCAGCAGCACCGAGAGCAGGAGGCCGCTATACCCGCGGCTCGGACCGATGCTCCGCGGCGACAACAGCCCCGCTGCGATCACGAAGGCCGTTCCGTTCGCCAGCAGGAAGCTGAGAACGATGAGGCCATAGATCGACGAGTGAAACTCCGGCTCCAGTGATTCCAGCCAGTCGATCCCGGCAAACGACACGGTCAGCGTCCAGACGATCGAACCGACCGATGCCGCGCGCACCATGGCCTCGTCATTGCGCCAGGATCGCCGAAGCCATTCGGCGAGCACGATCCAGATCAGGAAATAGGCCACCGTGCGCAGTACGAAGAACCACGGCAAGAACCAGTGCGCCCTAAACGGCGGCAATGAGGATCCGTCCGCGATGGCAGGATAGATCTGCCTCATGAACAACAGCACCGGAGTGAAAGTCAGCGCGGCGACGGGTAGAATGCCAGTGGTCGCAATGAAGACCGGATGCAGCGTCTCGGTCCAGCGGCGCCGCACCAGATAGCTGGTCATGAAGACGATCAGCGCGCCGATCGGAATGGCGCCGAGGGCGCTCCAGGCGACGAGATAGGCTGATGTCGTCGACCTGGCGTCAATGACAAAGCCTGCGATCAGGACCAGGCCCGACACCACAGCGACCGAGCTTCTTGCGCTGCCGGGGAGACTCATGGCCGGCTCTCCAGCCGGGCCCGCTCATCCGCCGGCATGTCGTCGAGCGAGGCATGGCGGCTGAGCTGGAGCGCACGGATATAGGCGACGATCGCCCAGCGATCCCTGGGCGGGACGCGGGCCGCATAGGAATACATCGCGCCGTGACCGTTGGTGATCACGTCGAAAAAGTATTGGTCTTCCGCGGTCCGTAGCCGGTCGTCGTGATAGCTCGTCGGGCGCGGCATGCCGCGCTGAACGACGATGCCTGTTCCATCGCCGCCGGCGCCGTGGCACGGCGAGCAGAATATGCCGAAACGCTCTCGCCCCCGCGCCAGCAGTTCGGCCGAGAGTGCAGGCTTGGTGCTGGCCGCCTTCTCCAGCTCTAGGTCATCCCGGGCAACCGTGTTCGCCGGCGGCGGCCGCAGCACGCTGCCGCGAAACAGCGGCGCGCGCGAATATTCGCTGTAGCGCGGCTGCTCGTCCATGTTCTGGTCACAGGCGGCGAGCAGGCCCGCGAGCGCAACGATGGCGAGCCACCTGTTCATTCCGGCACCAGCTCTACCGACAGCGCGCCGGCCCCGCTCAGGAACGCCAGCGTCTCGCCTGCATCGAACCTGGCATCGTCAGCGCCGACGCAAAGGAAGAACCGATCCTTGCTGGCACGGTGAAACCGCTTCCCATTGAATACGGGATAGCTGAGCCGGGGCAGCCCGTTCTGCCACAGCATCCCGAACAGCATGGCGAGCGCGGAGAACAGGATGGTGAGCTCGAAGGTCACCACCGCGAAGGCCGAGATTGGATAGATTGGCCGTCCCCCGACATTGAGCGGATAGTCGTAGTTCGTGAAGAACTGCATCGCGAGCGCAGTGCTCGCGCCGGCGATGGCGCCGCCGAGTCCGATGAAGGAGATGGTGGGCCGCGGAAACCGCAGGATGCGATCCAGTCCATCGACTGGAAACGGCGAGAAGGCATCGAGATTGCGATAGCCGGCCTCCCGCGCCTTGCGCGCCGCCGCCAGCAGATCTTCCGGGGACTTGAATTCCGCCAGCGCGCCGTAGAGCTGCTCAGCCATGCTGCTGCCCCTCCTTCTCCTCGTGAAGCAGCTCCTTGCTCTCGAAGATCGAGATCATGGGAACGAGCCTGACGGCGATGAGGAACGGCACCAGGAACAGTCCGATCGTGCCGAAATAGGTCGACCAGTCCCAGAAGCTCGGCGTGAAGTGGCTCCACGATGAGACCAGAAAGTCGCGATAGAGGCTGGTGACAAGGATCATGTAGCGTTCGAGCCACATTCCGATCACGACCGACACGGAGATTAGCAGCAACATCCATCCGCTTCGGCGCACCGCGCGCCACCACAGCGCCTGCAGCGGGATGAAGTTGAAGATCACCGCGCCCCAATAGGTCCAGGCGTAGGCACCGGTGAACCGATCCACCAGCGTTTGCATCTCGTGCGCCTCACCGGAATAGACCGCATCGAATACCTCGAAGACGTAGCCGTAGCCGGTCATCAGGCCGGTCGCGAGCAGGACTTTTCCAAGCAGATCGAGATGATCGTCGGTCACGAGGTTTTTCAACCCGAACCACGAGCGCAGCGACACGGCGATGATGGAGACGACGGCGAAGCCGGAGAAGGCCGCACCCAGTACGAAGTAAGGTGGAAAGATCGTCGAGTGCCAGCCCGGGATCTGACCGGCGGCGAACAACAGCGACACCTCGCTGTGAACCGAGACGACCAGCGGAACAGCAAGCCCCGCGGTCAAGCGATACGCTTGCTGCCAGCGCTGCCAATGCCTGGCCGATCCACGCCAGCCGAGCGCGGTGATACCGAAGAAAACCTGCCAGCCGCGCCGCGTCGCCCGATCGCGTGCCGCGGCAAGATCAGGGATCAGGCCGGTGTACCAGAAGGCCAGCGACACTGTCAGATAGGTCAGCACCGCCCAGATGTCCCATTCCAGCGGGCTGCGGAACTGCGGCCACACGCCCATCGTCGCCGGATAGGGAAACATCCAGTAGACGTACCAGGGACGGCCGAGATGCAGGAACGGATAGATGCCGGCGCAGACGACTGCGAACAGCGTCATGGTCTCGGCGAAGCGGTTGAGCGAGTTGCGCCACTCGCTGCCGGTCAACAGCAGCAGCGCGGAGATCAGCGTGCCGGCATGGCCGATGCCGAGCCACCAGACGTAATTGTGGATCGCGAACGCCCAATTGACGGGGATGTTGATGCCCCAGATGCCGACGCCGCGCGTGAACAACGCGACCACGGAGACCATCAGCAACAGCAGCATCGCGCTCGCGACCGTCATCGCGATCACCCAGCGCCGGTCCGCCGGGAAATGCAGGGGAATGCCTGTGAGCTGGTCGGTCATGCCGCCCATGCTCTGGCGCGTCGGCAGGATGTCGGAGTGCTCGCTCATCCCTGCCTCGATTCCGGATCATCGTCGCGCCAGCGCGCCAGATAGGTCGTACGAGGCCGCGTCCCCAGCTCCTCCAGCAGGACGTAGTGTCGGCCATCGCGCTTCAGACGCGACACCTCAGAGTTCGGATCATTGATATCGCCGAACACGATCGCCTTGGTCGGGCAGGCCTGCTGGCAGGCCGTGACGATCTCGCCGTCGCGTATCGGGCGGTTCTCCTTGTCGGCGGCGACATGGGCCGCCTCGATGCGCTGGGTGCAATAGGTGCATTTCTCCATGACGCCGCGCGAGCGGACGGTCACGTCAGGATTATGGGCGGCGTGTTCAGGTGAATCCGTGGGCGACCGATAGTCGTAAAAATTGAAGCGCCGCACCTTGTAGGGGCAGTAGCTGGAGCAGGTCCGCGTGCCGATGCAGCGGTTGTAGACCATCTGGTTGACGCCCTCGGAATTGTGCGTCGTAGCGTGGACCGGGCAACCCATTTCGCAGGGCGCCTCCTCGCAATGCATGCAGGGTACCGGCTCGAAGAAGCTATGCGGCTCGGCGATGTCCCCAGTGTAATAGCGCGCGATGCGCAGCCAATGCATCTCGCGGCCGGCTCGGACCTGATCAGCGCCGACCACGGGAACGTTGTTCTCGGCCGTACAGGCGGTGACGCAGGCATTGCAGCCGATGCAGCTATCGAGATCGATCACCATGCCCCAGGCGTTCTTGGCCGACGGCCAGGGGGCATAAAGACTGGCCTGCTCTGGCTTTACTTTCTCGACTTGTTCGGGGCTCAGCTCCCGCGCGAGATCAAAACCTTCGAGGCGATGATGCAGCTGCGTCACAGCGAGATCTTCGCGGCTGTCGAGCTTGCGCAGGCGTCCCTGCGCCAGCCATGGCTCGCCTGATGGCCTCACCTGATAGGCATCGTAGCCGAGATTGTCCCCCACCCGTCCTGCCCGGGTCCTGCCATAGCCGAGATAGAGCGCGACCGTGTTGTCGGCCTGGCCCGGCATGATCCAGAGCGGTCCCTTGATGCGACGCTCGCCGACCGTCACTTCGACGTGATCACCGTTGGTGGCGCTGAAGCGCGTCGCCAGCGCCGGGCTCACCGCGATCACGTTGCTCCATGTGACCGTCGTCAGCGTCTTCGGAAGCTCCTGAAGCCAGCCGATATTGGCGAATTGGCCATCCCAGACCGTCGGGTCCGGCCGGAACACGATGTCAAGGTCTCCAGCGCTGTTCGGGGGCACGATCGTGTTGCTTACGGGCGATGCGGTGACGAACGCTGCCGCTCCCGCGATGAAGCCGTCATGCAACGCCTGCTTCCACCGCGCTTCGAATGCGTCACCGAAACTCACTCGCCAGGTGTCGCGGATTACAGCATCCGGCGTCTGATCTTCAGCGCCAAGCAGCTTCGCAAACACATCATGCACCGATCTGACGTCGTAGAATGGTGTCATCACCGGCTGAAGAATGATCGCCGTGCCATCGACGGCGCGCGCATCGCTCCAGCTTTCCAGCGGATGCGCAAGGGGAAGCTGCCATTGGCAGAGCGCGCCGGTCTCGTCGCGGTGCAGACCGATATGAAACGAGGAGTGAACGCGCTTGAGGGCGTCGCCGACATTGAGCTCACCTGGGGCGCTGTAGACGGGATTGCAATCGATCACCAGCATCGTGGTGACGCGCTCCGCATTGATATCGGACACCAATTCGGTCAGCGTTCCCGCATCAGCCGGTCCCACCAGCGGCGCGGTCAGCTTCAGCGTTTGGCCGGCATTGCCGAGCTGCTGGTTGATCCGGGCAATCCAGAGCGCTGTAGCTGCGCCGCCGCTCACTCCCGAGACGAACAACGAACGCCCCGCTCGATCCTTGCAAGCCGCGACCACGCGCGCAACCCAGCCAGCCTCGGCGTCCGTCACGTCCGGCTTCGATGCGCCGGCCACACCGAGCGCGTTGCCCAGCGCCTCCGCGAGCACGGGCATTCGCCTTGCGTCGGCAATGAGCCGGTGCGCCGCCAGGGCGCCCGTTGCGGTCGGCACGCTCTCCGCCATGAACAGCCGATTGCCGGGCCGGTCACTGGACCGTCGGCGTGCTTGCGACCAGCCGAGCGCGTTCCGTACCTGATCAGGCCCGGGACCCAGAAAATCATCGTCGAGGCCGACAATGACATCGCAGTCTGCAAGATCATAATGGAGATCGGCAGCCTGCCCATAGACTGCGGCGGTGATCTGTCGCCTCGCTTCATGTCCAGCAGCGGCATGCAGATGAGCGCGCGCCTTAGGAAACTGCTTCCGGAAGGCATCGATCTGCCGCAGCAACGTCGGCGACGTCGTCGGACCGAGCAGCAGCCGCACGCCCTCGCCCTGATCGCCGCGCCAGTTCTCGCGCATCGTACCGATCGCCGATTCCACATCGGCCCAGCTCACCGCTTCGCCATGTCGCGCTGGCGCTGCCGCACGATCGGGGTCGTAGAGTTGCAGCACCGCGCTCTGGATGAAGATGTCACTGCGGCCCTGCGTGGCCGGATGCTGTGGATTGCCATCGAGTTTGGTCGGTCGACCCGCATGTGCGGTGGCGATCACCGGCTGGGCATAGCCGTCGAGCAACACGGCTGTCGCATAATAGCGCGGCAGGCCGATGGTCTCGTTCGGCGGCTGGTCGACATAGGGCAATGCCGTGACGAACGAGCTCTTCTCGCAACCGGTCAGCCCCGCCAGCGCGAAGGACGCGCCCATCAGCTTCAGGAAGTCGCGGCGCGCTGTCTTGGAGAATTCGAGGGCCGATGGATATTCCGCCTCGATGAAGGCCTGAAACTGCGGATCGTCCGACAGCTCCTCGATGCCTGCCCACACGCGCGGCCCGTCCGCCGGTTGATGATCGCTGCGGCGCTTCATCGGTGACACACATAGCAATGCGTGAGTTCGCCGAAGCGAATGCCTTCATGGACGGCGATGGCCTCGCCCTCCTTGCGCGCATTCGCAGGCGGCGCCCACGCCATCTCGGTGACGTGATCCCTGGGGCGCAGATGCGGCGCGGGATCGCGGTGACAATCGATGCAGAACTGCATCGTGAACGCCTTGGCTCGATAGGTCAGCGCCATCTGGTCGATGAGGCCGTGGCAGCTTTCGCAGCCGACGCCCTTGGCAATGTGGATGTCGTGGCGGAAGAACACGTAGTCAGGCAGCTTTGCAACGCGCGTCCATGGAATCGGCGTGTTGTCGGCAAGGCTTTTCCGCACCGGTTCCAGCATCGACGCGTTGGTCCAGATCTGGGAATGACATGTCATGCAGGTCTCGGTCGGTGGGAGGCCCGCTTGCGGCCCGGCCTCGACATTGCTGTGGCAATAGCGGCAGTCGATGCCAAGTTCCCCGGCATGATGACGATGACTGAACGGCACCGGCTGATGCGGACGAATATCGGTCTCGGTCATGTACGACGAATGCGCGAAGCCGACAGCGGCCACGATGCTGCCGCCGGCGAGCGACAGGCCGCCAATCAGAAACAGGCGAATCCAGGTGTCCGCCACAGGAGAGAATATTTGCACCATTCTCGCCGTGACCTGAGAGCGAGCCGTCCGATCAACAATCTGGTGCCCGCGCGTTGGTTCCTAACGAAGGAACACAATCCCCGAGCGTGCATTGTCTCGCCGCGATCGAGGACAGCAGCATATGGCGGACACCAACAACGTCGACTACGAGCGGTCGGACGTCAGGCTCCGCCTTGTGGGCTGGCTCGCGGCAGGCCTTGCAACTTTCGTCGTAGTCACTCCGCTCGTCCTGCCCCTGATGTTTCCATCGTCGACCAAACACGTCACGCCTGCGAGCCGCCCGGCCATGAGCTCCAATGCACCTCCGCTCGAGGTCAGCCCGCAAACCACGTTGCAGGCGACACGACAAGGGGAAGCGCAGATCGAGCGCAGCTACGGCTGGGCCGATCGGAGTCGCGGCGAGGTTCGCATCCCGATCGACCGTGCGGTCGATATCCTGGTGCGCAAGGGATTGCCCGGATGGCCCTCTCCATGAGCGCGCCCCGATCGGGGTTGCCCTAGATGTGGCGCCAGTGGATACCGTTCTGGCAGCCCGGGCTCTCCACGCACAGCGGTGACGTCGATCTATTGTTCGCGGGCCTTCTGATCGTCAGCGCGCTGGTGATCGGGCTGTTGTTCTTTCTGCTCACGCTGTTTTGCACGCGCTATCGCGCCGGCAACCAGACCGACCGGGATCATCGCGTCAAGAAGAGCTGGCATTGGGAGGTGAGCTGGACTGCCGCCTCGTTCGTCTGCTTCCTCGGCCTCTTCATCTGGGGCGCAAGCGTCTATTTCCAGATCTACCGCACGCCGGCCGACGAGCATGATGTCTTTGTCGTGGCCAAGCAGTGGATGTGGAAGACGCAGCATCCCGGCGGCCAGTCGGAGATCGACGCGCTGCATATCCCGATCAAGCGCCCCGTCCGCCTGGTGATGGCGTCGCAGGACGTCATTCACAGCTTCTTCATCCCGGCCCTCCGCCTCAAGCATGACGTGGTCCCTGGCCGCTATCAGGACCTCGAGATCGAGGTCGACAAGCCCGGCCATTATCATCTGTTCTGCGCCGAATATTGCGGCACCGATCATTCCGGCATGATCGGCGAGGTCGTGGCGATGGAGCCGTCCGATTTCTCCAACTGGCTGACACAGCAGGCGCCATCGAGCCCGCTTGCGAGTGAAGGCAGCCAGCTGTTCCGCGAACTCGGCTGCAGCGGTTGCCATGGTAACGGCAGCGCAGTCCGCGCGCCGCCTCTCGAAGGCGTCTATGGGAAGCCCGTGCCGCTCTCGGACGGCACCACCGTGATCGCAGATGATAAATACATCCGGGATTCCATCCTGATGCCGCGCAGCCAGGTGGTCGCAAGCTATCAGCCGGTGATGCCTTCATTCGAAGGCAAGATCAGCGAGGACCAGCTGTTGCGCCTGGTCGCCTACATCAAATCGCTCGCAGGACATCAATCATGAGCGAAAAGAACTATCTCACCACCGATTTCACGCTGCGGTCCTGGTTCCTGACCACCGACCACAAGCGGATCGCGATCCTTTATTTCGCGAGCCTGATCTTCTTTTTCTTCGTCGGCGGCGCGGCCGCCACCGCGATCCGGATCGAGCTCGCGACGCCGCAGGCCGATCTCGTCAGCTCCGATGTCTACAACCGCCTTTTCACCATGCATGGCATCATCATGGTGTGGTTCTTCCTGATTCCGTCTATTCCCAACACGCTCGGCAACTTCATTGTCCCGCTGATGATCGGCGCGCGCGACCTCGCCTTCCCGCGGCTTAATTTGATGAGCTGGTACGTTTTCATGCTCGGCGGCTGCGTCACGCTGTTTGCGATCCTTGCCGGCGGCATCGACACCGGCTGGACCTTCTACACGCCGTTCTCGACGCTCTACTCCAACAGCTATGTGATCGTCGCCGCCGCCGGCGTCTTCATCGCCGGCTTCTCATCGATCCTGACTGGCCTCAATTTCATCGTCACCATCCATCGCCTGCGCGCGCCGGGACTGACCTGGTACCGGCTGCCGCTGTTCCTGTGGTCGCTCTACGCCACGTCGGTCATCCTGGTGCTGGCGACGCCCGTGCTTGCGATCACGCTGCTCCTGATGGCGACGGAACGGTTCTTCGGCGTCGGCATCTTCGATCCCCGTATCGGCGGCGATCCGCTGCTGTTCCAGCATTTGTTCTGGTTCTACTCGCATCCCGCGGTGTACATCATGATCCTGCCGGGCATGGGCGTGATCAACGAACTGGTCTCCTGCTTCTCGCGCAAGGAGGTGTTTGGCTACAAGTTCGTGGCGTGGTGCAGCCTCGCCATCGCCGCGGTCGGCTTCCTGGTCTGGGGCCACCACATGTTCGTCAGCGGCCAGTCGCTGGTCGCAAGCCTCGTCTTCTCCTTCATGAGCTTCATCGTCGCGGTGCCATCAGCGATCAAGGTATTCAACTGGACCGCGACCCTGCACAAGGGCTCGATCCATTTCGATGCCCCGATGCTCTATGCGCTGGCCTTCATCGGCCTGTTCACCATCGGCGGCCTCACCGGCCTGTTCCTGGCCTGTCTCGCTTACGACGTGCACGCGACCGACACGTACTTTGTCGTCGCACATTTTCATTACATTATGGTCGGCGGCATGGTGACGGCCTATTTCGGCGGGCTGCACTATTGGTGGCCGAAGATCACCGGGCGGCTCTACTCGGAATATTGGGCGCGCACGGCCGCAGTACTGATCTTCTTCGGGTTCAACCTCACATTCTTCCCGCAAATCATTCTCGGCGCCGAGGGCATGCCGCGGCGCTACCACGTCTATCCCCCGGAGTTTCAGGTCTGGAACGTGCTGTCCTCGGGAGGCGCCGCGATCCTCGCCGTCGCGTATCTGATGCCGCTGTTTTATCTCGGCTACTCCGCCTTCTTTGGCAAACGCGCCCCGGCGAACCCCTGGGACGCGCCGGGCCTCGAATGGCAGACGTCCTCGCCGCCGCCGGAGTTCAACTTTGAGACCCAACCCGTGGTGACGCGCGAGCCGTATCAATACAACGAGCGTTTCGAGGCGGAGCCGCAAAATGCCTGAGAGCTCCGCGGTCGCCCCGCAATACGCATCGATCCCGCACCGCGACCATACCGCCGAACTCGGCATGTGGGTCTTCATCGCGACAGAAGTGCTGCTGTTCGGCGGCCTGATTCTCGCCTATCTCGTCTATCGCCACGCCTTCCCGCAAGGCTTCGCCGCGGGCAGCCGGCACACCGAGATCGTGATCGGGACGGCCAATACCGCCGTGCTGCTGACATCGAGCTTTCTGGTGGCGTGGGCCGTCGAGATCTTCTCGCCGGCGACCAGCAAGATCGTCACATGGCTGCTCGTCGGTGCGGCATGTCTCGGCCTTGTCTTCATCGCGCTCAAGGCCCTCGAGTACAGCGGCGAATATGACGAGCATCTCGTTCCCGGCATCAACTTCCAGTTCGCCGGCCCGAAGGCCAACGGCGTTCAGCTGTTCTTCATCTTTTACTTCATCGCAACCGCGATCCACGCGTTGCACATGCTGATTGGGATCGGCCTGCTGATCACGCTTGCGATCATCTGCCGCAGGGCATCCACCAAACGCCATCATACGGCCCTGCACAGCGCGGCACTGTACTGGCACTTCGTCGATGTTGTCTGGATTTTCCTATTCGCGCTGATCTACCTGCCCGGGAGATCTACATCATGACGGAATGGCGACCACCAATTGCCCTCGTCGGTGCCTGGCTCGCCCTGCTGGCCTTGCTGGCGCTGACCGTGGCTCTGGCCTACCTGCCACTCGGAGCTGGCAATGGCGTCGTCGCCCTGACCATCGGCACGATCAAGGCGGGACTTGTCGCGGCCATCTTCATGGAGCTGCGGCATCGCGGCGGCCTCACGCTCATCTTCGCCGGCGCGGGGCTGTTCTGGCTCGGCATCCTGTTATGGCTGGGGTCGATGGATTTCCTGACGCGGACGTGAGATTCTTCAGTTCGTCCTGGCATCGAGCGCCGCGCGCTCCTTCTTAGCTTGGTCCGCGCTGACCGGCGGCGCCTTGCCCCAATGGTTTCGGACATAGGTCGCGACCGCCGCGACCTGCACGTCGTTCAATTGCCAGCCGAAGGCAGGCATGGCCGGACCAGTCGGCTCCTTGTCAGTCGCGACGCTCTGCGCGCCCTGAAGGATCACGCGCAGCACCGTCGTGGGATCGCCCGTGTTGACGGTCGCCGCATGAGCGAGATTCGGAATGAGATTAGGAACGCCGGATCCATCCGACTTGTGACAGGCCGAGCAGAGATCCTGATAGATCGCCCCGCCCGCCGCCATCACATGCGCATCCGCCGAACTGTCCGCCGCAGCCTTCGGGCCCGATACATCCTTCAGATAGGCCGCCATCGCCTTGGTGTCATCGTCGCTGAGCCTGGACGTCGAGAGCTCGACGACCTCACCCATAAGGCCCGCCGCTGCCGCAAACCTGTTGTGGCCGGTCTTGAGATACTGCGCGAGATCGTCGGCCGACCATTCGGCAAGGGGGCCCTGCCCGCTGGTGATATCGGGCGCGACCCATCCCTGCAGCGTGTAGCCTTGGAGAGGCTTGTCGGACTTGTCGCCGCCCAACACCGTCTTCGGCGTATGGCAGGCGCCGCAATGGCCGGGGCCTTCGACGAGATAGGCGCCACGATTCCACTGTTTCGACTTGTTCCGCTGCTCCATGAACTCGCCCGGTTTGAAATAGAGTTTGTCCCAGACCGTCATCGCCATTCGCTGGTTGAGAGGGAACGGCAGCTGGTTGGCGGCCACCGAATTATGAACCGGTTCCACGGTCGACAGATAAGCGCGAATATCCTTGACGTCCTCTTGCGTCATGCGTGCAAAGTAGGGAAACGGCATGGCCGGATAGAGCCGCTTGCCGTCGCGGCGCATACCTTTCCGCGCGGCCGCGTCGAACTCCTCGTCGGTCCAGGCGCCGATCCCGGTCTCCCGATCCGGCGTGATGTTGGGCGCGACCAGCACGCCGAACGGCGTTTCGATGGGACGGCCGCCGCTGAAAGGATGATCGCTGCCGGGCACCGTGTGGCAGCTGCCGCAATCGGCGGCGGCGGCCAGATAGCGCCCGCGCTCCACTGCAGCGAAATTCTGCACGTCGGCGCTCATAGCCTTGCTGACGCCAACAGCAAACGTGAGCATCACGAACGCGAATTGTGCAGCTCTACGCATTGATCAGCTGCCCCGGGTTCTTGAGATAATTCGACCGGATCGCATCGGCCGCCCAATAGGCGAGCGCGGCAACGGTGCCGGTCGGGTTGTAGCCGGCGTTCTGCGGAAACGCGCTGGCGCCCAGGACGAACAGGTTCGGCACGTCCCAGCTCTGGAGATAACGGTTCAGGGCGCTCGTATTGGGATCCGTTCCCATGATCGCGCCACCGCAAAGATGGGTGGTCTGGTATTTGGTGATGTCGTAAGGCGCCTTGCGATATTCCTTGTGGACTTGCTTTGCGCCCATCGCCTGAAAGATCTCGGCGAACTTGTCGGTCAGGAATTTGTTCTGCTTGATCTCGTTGTCGTGGAAATCCATGGTGATCCGCACCAGCGGCCGATTGAAGCGATCTTTGTAAGTGGGATCGAGATCGAGATAGACGTCGCGGTAGCTGTACATGCTGCCGTGGACGCCGGTCCCGGGCTTGATGGCGCTCTGATAGTTTTCCTTGACGGCCTTCTTCCACGCCGCACCCCATGACGGCGTCCCCGGCGGCACCGGCGTGGTTTCGATCGGCCGGCCGTTGGTCTGCACATGCCCCATGTAGCCGCCGCCGACGAAGCCGTGGGGACCGTGATCGAAATTGTCGCCATTGAACTCATCGATGCACATTCCGATCGCGCCGGAGGCGATGAAGGGATTGAAGACGAATTTTGCCGGATCGAAGAAGCTGACGACGTCGGAGATGGTCTGGTGGGTGAAGTTGCGGCCGACCACGCCGGTATTGGCCGCGGGGTCGTAGGCCTTGCCGATACCCGACAGCAGCAGGAGCTGGACGTTGAAGATCGTATAGGCCGAGAGCACGACGAGATCGGCCGGCTGCTCCCATTCGTCGCCCGCTGTGTCGACGAAGGACACGCCGGTGGCGCGCTTGCCGGAGCCGTCGACGTTGATCCGCGTGACTTCACTGTTGTCGCGGGCCGTGAAGTTGGGTTTGCGCACCAGCGCAGGCAGGATCGTGGTCTGCGGTGAGGCCTTTGAATAGTTGCCGCAGCCGAACCACTCGCAGAAACCGCAATAGGTGCAGGGCCCGAGGCGAACGCCGAGAGGATTCTGGTATGGCCGTGACATGTTGCCGGAGGGCTGCGGAAACGGCTTGTAGCCGAGCTCGCGCGCCGCCTTGCCGAACAGCGTGTGGCCGAATGGCTGGTCCTGCGGCGGATTGGGATAGGCGCGCGAGCGCGGCCCCTCGAAGGGATTGCCGCCCTCCATGATCGTGCCCTTGATATTGCCGGCCTGGCCGGACGTGCCGCAGAGATATTCGAAGCGATCGTAGTGCGGCTCGAGCTCGTCATAGGTCACGCCCCAATCCTGGACGGTCATGTCCTCTGGCAGGAAGCCTGCGCCATAGCGCTGGGTCAGATGCGTCTTGAGCACAAAATCTGACGGCAAGAAGCGCCAGGTCTCGGCATTCCAGTGCACGCCGCCGCCGCCGACGCCGTTCGGCGGCATGAAGGCGCCCCAGGTCCGGATCGGCAGCGCGGTCTCGCTCATCTTGTTGCGGAAGGTGAAGGTGGTCTGGCTCGGGCTCAGGAACAGCTCGTGACGGATGCGATAGCGCAACTCGTCGGCCGCGTAGCCCGGCGGGTAGTCCGTTGCCGTATTGCGCCACGGGCCGCGCTCGATTGCGATCACGTCGAGCCCGGCATCGGCGAGCTCATAGGCCATGATGGAGCCGGTCCAGCCGAGCCCGATGATGACGACGTCCTTCCGCGGGAGCTTGCGGGCCATGTGCGGTGCTCACGATTTTGCCGGGGTCCAGTCGGCGCGCCCCGCGATGCTGACGGGCGGATGCGGATAACGTTCGTTGTGACGACCGACCCAGTCGCGATAGTCGTAGCGGATTCCGGGAAAGCCGATCATCTTCCAGCCGACCATGTCGATGTTGCCGCCGTGAATGGGATCGGAGAAGAAGCCTTCCGGCACATCCTTCAGCAGGGCCGAGAAAAACCCCTTCGCATCGACCGCTTCGAACTTGATCTCCCCAGACTCGATCTTTCGCAGCACATCATCCTGGGCGTCGGCATCGAGCTCTGCGAACGATTTCCCGCCCTGGGTTGACTTGCAATGCTTGTCGAGCGCGGCTAGCGCCTTGCGATAGAGCTCGGCGTGGGTCAGTGCCGATTGCGGCCCTTGCTCCTTGGTGCCGTGGGTATGCGGTCCAAGCGTGTAGAGGTTCTGGTTGGACCCGTAGGGCCCCTTGAGCTGGCGATCGATGAACACCGCGCAGCCGGCGATCTTGCCCCCGGGCGTCTCCGGATCGGGCGGGATGATGCGATCGACGATCGCTTCCATCGCGCGGGCTTCATCGAGCGTGAAGAACTGCCACGGACCTGGGCGCACCATCTCTGGCGGCGAGTTCGGACGAGGCGCCCACGGCACGTGATTGTGGATCACCGTCGCGTGCGTGAGGGATGTCGTGCCGACAAACCAGGCCGCGAGTGTCAAAAAGGTTCTGCGCTGCATGGAACATCCATCAGGCCCGTGTCGCCAACGTGAGCCGGATTTGGAGGTTCCTATGCGCAGGTTAGCCTTTGGTAGGAGCGCATCCCGACGCTAGATGCTGATCAGCGCGATACCGAGCTCGCCAATCGCCGAGACCGAGGCGCCGGTGATGTTCTCCAGATTGGCGAACTCGGTGATGGATTGAAAGCCTCCTCGCCCTGATCCAGAATCAGGACAAACACGCGCTCGGCGCCGTCATTGATCGTCTTCGACTTCATCCGACATTCCTGCTGCTATGAGGTCTGTTACGCCGCCGAGATCGGTACCTCGCCGCCCTCGATGATCTCGGGCGGGACATCCTTGAACAGCCGCACCGGCACGGACTTCGCCGCCGGCACCTTGCTGCCTTCGGCATAGTGCCAAAGCGGAATCAGCCCGTTGCATTCGGGATAGTATCCAGCGATGCACCGGCGCGGGATGTCGTAGGGCACGACCTGAAGCTCGCTCAGTCTACGTTCGATACCGTCATTAACCTCCGTCACCAGCGTGACGGTGTCGCCGGATTTCAGCCCGTCCGCCTCCATGTCATCAGGATTCATCAGCACGACGTAGCGGCTGCCATGGATGCCGCGGAAGCGATCGTCCTCGGTGTAGATCGTCGTGTTGAACTGCCCATCCGCGCGCATGGTCATCAGCTCATAGACGCCATCGCTCTCCTTTGGCGGCGCGAAGGCCGCCTTGGGAACGGTGAAATTGGCCTTGCCGTTTGGCGTCTTCCATTTGCGCTCGCGCGCCGCCAGCGGCCGCGGAAAGCCGCCGGGCTCGAACATGCGCTTGTTGAAATCCTTGAACTGGTCCGGATAGGTACGCTCGATCGCATCCCTGATGCGCGAATAGTCGGCGATCCAGCCATCCCAATCGATTTTGGGGTTGGGCTTCAGGGTCGCTTTGGCGAGACCAGCGATGATCGCCGGCTCGGACAAGGCATGTTCGGCGACCGGCCTGCGCTGGCCGCGCGAGCCGTGAATGCAGGCGGTGGAATCCTCCATTGACACGGCCTGCGCCCCGCTGGCCTGCTGGTCGATCTCGATGCGGCCGAGGCATGGCAGCAGATACGTCACTTCGCCTGGTACGATGTGGCTGCGATTAAGCTTTGTTGCGATCTGCACCGACAGACGGAGGCCCGACCAGGCAGGCTCCATCAGCGAACGGTCTGGAACTGCGCGCACGAAATTGCCCCCTAAGCTGACGAAGCCGCGAACTTCACCTTTCAGAATGCCCTCGCAGGCATCCACCGTCGACAAACCGTCCCCGCGCGGCGGTTCGAATTCGTGGAGCTTCGCCTGCTTGTCGAGCGGCACCAGCTTGGTCTTTTCGGAGATGCCGACCGTGCGCTGACCCTGCACGTTGGAATGGCCGCGGATCGGCGAGATGCCGGCACCGGGCTTGCCGATATTGCCGCGCAACAGCAGCAGATTGACGATCATTTTGGTCGTTTCGACGCCATACTTGTGCTGGGTCACGCCCATGCCGTAATTGGCGATGACGGCGTTCGCAGCCATATAAGTGTTTGCAGCCTCAAGCATAGCCGACCGCGTCAGTCCCGACGCCCGCTCGACCTCGTCCCAGCCCTGATTGCGGCAGAATGCGGCGAACTCGTCGAAGCCGGAGGTGTGCTGCGCGATGAAGTCGACATCGACCACGCGCGGCTCGCCATACTTTATCGCCTTGTCGTCCGCCTCGATCACCCATTTGCAAATCCCGACAATCGCCGCTGCGTCGCCGCCG
Organism: Bradyrhizobium manausense; assembly: GCF_001440035.1. Lineage (GTDB taxonomy): Bacteria > Pseudomonadota > Alphaproteobacteria > Rhizobiales > Xanthobacteraceae > Bradyrhizobium > Bradyrhizobium manausense. The sequence goes on from NZ_LJYG01000090.1 coordinate 25,837, forward strand.
ACGCGGACCTGATGATATTGCGTGCTGATGCGCGTGCCGCCCGCGATCATCTGCAGCGGGTTCTGCGGATTGACGAAGCGCTCAAGGCCGCGCTCCCGAAGCGGATTGAAGGTGACGATGGGCACGCCGCGCTGAGCAGCCTCCTGCAGCGGATGCAGCATCCGCGGCGCATTGGTCGTGGTGTTGTGGCCGAAGAAGAAGATGCAGTCGGTGCTCTCGAAGTCCTTGAGCAGCACGGTGCCGACCGGAACCCCGATGACCTCTGGCAAGGCCACAGAGGTCGTCTCATGGCACATATTGGAGCTGTCGGGGAAATTGTTGGTGCCGTACATCCGGCCGAACAGCTGGTACATGTAACTGGCCTCCAGCGAAGCGCGGCCGGACGTGTACATGATCACCGAATGGGGATCGAGCTTGTTGAGCTCGGCGCCGATCTCGCGAAACGCTTGGTTCCAGTCGACTGCCACATATTTGTCGCTGACCGGATCATAGCGCATTGGATTGGTCAGCCGCCCCTGCTCCTCCAATTGATGATCGGACCAGGCGCGCAGCTCGGTGAGCGTATGCTGAACGAAAAACTCCGGCGTGACCGTCTTGCCGGTTATTTCCCAGGCGGTCGCCTTGGCGCCATTCTCGCAGAATTCGAAGGGACGCGGACTTGCCGGCTTGGCCCAGGAACAGCTGACGCACATGAAGCCATCAGGCTTGTTCTGCTTCAACAGGATCTCGCTGCCCAGGAGTGCAACCTCCTCCTGCGTCAGTATATGCATGACGGCGTTGAGCGAGCCCCAGCCACCGGCGGGAGCATCATAATTCTCGACTTTGGCTTTCTGCCGCATTGGCGGGCCCTTTGCTTGCAAGCCCCCGTACGCAGAACGGAAGGCGGCATCTCAGGTTCCTCAGCATCAGGAACATTGCGCGCGCTCGCGCGTCGATACTTCGTCGCAGGACGAACCTCATGCACGGCTCCCACTCGACCAGACGCGATAGCATCTTGACGCCTACCGCTTCGATCAGGATGCCTCGGCTGACCTCGGGCGGAACGCGGGATGAGCGCGTCATTGCCGAGGAGTGTCCGGTGGCGCTCGTGTTTGACGGCACGACCATGGCTGTTCTGATGGCGACGCCGTCCGATCTCACCGATCTCGCGCTCGGCTTCAGCCTGACCGAGGGGCTGATCGAGGACCCCGGCGAGATCGAGGAATTGTCGGTCGTTCCCGGTGTCGATGGCATCGAACTGCGAACCTGGCTGCGGCCGCGGGCTGGACGCCGGCTGAAAGATCGGCGCCGGCAACTGGTTGGTCCGACCGGCTGCGGCTTGTGCGGCATCGAGAGTCTTGCCGAAGCCAACCGGATGCATTGCACCGTCGTGCGGCAGATCAGTCTCACGCCAGAGCAGATCCGCGCCGCGGTCGAGCGCCTCAGTGCGGCACAAGTCCTCAACCACGCGACGCGGGCCACGCACGCCGCCGGCTTCTTCCAGCCCGGCCATGACGGCATGATCCTGCGCGAGGACGTCGGACGTCACAATGCGCTGGACAAGCTTGCCGGCGCGCTGGCCTCGCAGGGCCTATCTGGCCGCACCGGCGCCGTCATTCTCACGAGCCGGATCTCGGTCGAAATGGTGCAGAAGGCGGCAGCGATCGGCGCCGGCATTGTCGTCGCAGTCTCCGCGCCGACCGCGCTTGCGATCCGCACCGCCGAGGCCAGCGGCCTCACCTTGATCGGCATCGCGCGCGGCAGCGACTTCGAAATTTTCAGCCACTTGGCGGGCGTGCGTCGTTGAGCGACAGACGGAGACGCTCAGCGCAAGATCGACTTGTATCAGGGGCATCATCCATGACTGCTGATGGCCGCCGGACAAGCTTCGACCTCTGAGCCAGGACTCGCGCCGATAGTGGCGATCCGAGGCCAGCAGGTCCTATAGGGGATTATTCACCGTGGCTAAACCTCGATTTTCCTCTGGCGCTCGGACTTGGCGTGCCTCCAGGTCGTGCTCTCCGCTTGAGCGGAATTCGCCGCGGCGCTTTGGCAATTTTCTACTTGCTGAGAAAACACCGTTTGAAAATCCAACGCTCAAACGGTCTTGCTAGCTAAGCTATTGAAATGGTGGGCGCACCAGGGCTCGAACCTGGGACCCGCTGATTAAGAGTCAGATCTTTTACTGCCACATAGTGTGTCATGGTATACGTAACCGCCGGTAACTCATTGTATCGCGTACGGTTTTCATTACATAGCACTCCGCCGCTGCAACCTGCAGCACGCGCTTTCGGAGTGCCAAATCGGTGCCACAGCATCAACCGCTGACCGACGTATTACTGCGAGCCGTCAAGCCGCCCGAGCATGGCACGACCACGCTTTGGGACGGCACGCTCAAGCACTTCGGCGTCCGGATCAGCAGCGGCGGTGCAAAATCCTTCATCGTTCTTCTGGGGTCCGGGCGGCGTCAGGCCATCGGCCGCTACCCCATCATCACCTTGGCTCAAGCCCGCGACAAGGCAAAGACGATCCTGGCGGAGCGAACGCTTGGGAAGCACCGACCCAATTCGATCTCCTGGAAGAAGGCCCTTGAGCTTTACTTGGCAGAGGCAAAAACAAAGAATAGGCCGCGTACCTACAACGAATACGAACGTGCGTTGCGACGGTACTTACCTTTCGGCGACACCAAGCTTGCCGATATTACCAAACAGGATATCTCGGCAAAGCTCGCACGCCTCAGCGATGCACCGTCGCAGCAGAAGCACGCCGCCGTCTACCTCAAGACCTTCTTCAATTGGGCGGTCGACCAAGAATATCTCACCACCAATCCCCTTCAGTCCTTCAAGCAGGGCAAAGCCAAACGGCGCAAACGGCTTTTAAGCGACGAAGAGCTACGAGCCGTATGGCTGGCGACCGATCAAATTGGCGGCCTCTTCGGCGCGATCGTGAAACTTATTCTCCTCACCGGTCAGCGCCGCGGCGAAATCGGAGCGCTGCGCGATACGTTCTACTCCCACAATCAACAAACGGTCGCACTGCCGGGCTCGCTCACCAAGAACCACCTGGAGCACACCTTCCCGGTCGGACAGATGGCGGCAACGCTCATAGCGACGCAGATCAAATCAAACGACCGCCGCAGCAGTGCCCTCCTCTTCCCTTCCCGCACTTCGATCGAGCGTCCCTTCAACGGTTGGTCCAAGTGCAAACGCGAACTTGATGAGCTCGCTAACATCGCTCCCTGGACGCTACACGATCTCCGCAGAACCTTCCGCAGCGGCCTTGGCCGTTTGGGAGTGAGACCCGACATCGCAGAGCGACTGGTCAACCACGTCTCCTCTCGCAGTGATATGGAAGAGACCTACGACCTCTGGACCTACCTGCCGGAAATGCGTGCTGCCATGGAAACTTGGGAGCGCCACGCGATGGACGTTATCACCCGATCGCGCGACTTGGCAGCTTAGGTAGCGGCGGCCGGCTCGACTTCGGTGTCCCCATCAGCCGCCTTTAGTAGCGTTTCCCGCAGGAAGCCGACGAATTTACGCGCGGAACGGTACATGGCTATTATGTCGTCCGGCGTTTTTTCGATATCGAAATTCACGTAGTCGAGATGAACAAGCCGGTTGCGAGTATCGCCGAGTGCGAGGAAGTCTTTAACCGCTTGGTCAAGATCGCCGTCAGCCGCTACTCGGCTTTTCGCCAGTTCGGCGTATTCGCTTCCAAACATCGCAAAGAACTTGTTTGCGTTCTTTTTTTCCCAATCAAAATACGTATGGTACTGGCGCGGAATCACCTTTTGCTCAACCAAGCCAACCACGATTGGATTTGCGTTTGCATGAACACGCGGTATCTCCGCAATAATTCCCGAAATCTCGTGCTCGAACGAACTGGCGATTGCGAGAACTAAGGATCGACGGAAGTTGTTGTTAGTGTCGCTCGCGAAGGACGGCTGTTCGTTTGCTATCAGAAAATCTACGACAGCCTTGTGGGATGCGTAGAAGGTTTCGATGTCAGCCGGCATCACTATCCTGCTGGCTTGATAGCAAGCAGCTCGCGGGCCCGCTCATAGCGCTCGGTCACGTGCGTCGCCCGCCCTATGCCTTCCTTCGTTGCCTCGATAAACTTCTTATCGGACTTAAGGCTTGCGAGGGCCGCGTTGGTTAGCGGCCACACGTCAAGCGATCGATTCTTAAGCGCATCAGTGCAGGCAGCTCGAAACACCGCTTCGAACATGGCAATGCTGAAACGGCCCGTTCGCTCCACGCGGAACACGTCCATTGAGACGTTCTTCACCTGAGCTAAGAACGCCGAGAACAAGCTCTCTAGGAAGCTGAGCTGCGTATCGTCCAGGGCCCGCGCTTTCTTCGCGAACGTATTCAAAAACTGGCCTATAGGCTCGGCGTAGTGTTCACCATCCATGGTCAGCGCGACAACTCTCAAAAGAATCTCCGTATCCTTTGCGTGAAGGTCGGGCTCCGGTTGCCCTATCAGTGCGCGCCAAACCGGTTCGATGTTGAGCTTATTCAGCCGCTCCATAAATCGCGAGTGGTAGAGACTTCCGCGAATCTCTTGCGGACGGAGGTTCACGCCACCCGTATTCAGGCGATTGAATATCTCGAAGATCGAGGTGTCACGGTCTTCCTTGGGCGAATTCTGCTTGATGATCACATTGCGTATGGTTCTCAAATTGAACGTCGTTTGATCCTCGCCGAGCGTCTCAAAGTTCTTCCCATGGAAGCGAGACCGCTGCCCGCCGGCAGCGCCTGGCAGGTACAAATTGAACTTCTGAAAATATGCGTCGTCTGCCAGTATCTCCTTCGGAAGGAGGCCTTTCTCGGCGACGATCCGGCGAATGGCTGGGCGTTGCGCGCGCCGTGGAAACCGCCCTTTGACAAAATAGTAGATCGACATGAGGCGCTGCTGCCCGTCGATCACCAAAAACTTGTTCCGATCTTCCTCATACAGAAAAATCTGAGGAACCGGCAGTCCGATGAGCACTGACTCGATCAGTTTGGAAGCCCGCTTCCGGTCCCACACATAGTTCCGCTGAAAGCCTGGTATCTGAAAGGGCCCAGCTTCGATGAAATCGACGATCGTTCGAATGTTGAAATCGTTCGGCGAAGCCGTGATGTCATAGTCTTTGAAACTTGCATCGATATCTTCGGAGCCGTCGTCGGTGAACCAGGCCGACTGGTCCTCTCCCTCTTCAGCGACCGCAATATCTTCGTCTTCACCCAAAGCTGGCATTCTTGCTTTCTTTCGCCTTCAGATATCGGATGCGGCAGGGCCCGGACGCACACAAGCGGCCCCATCCCGGCCTGTCGCTCAGTTCTGGATATCACCATTCCAGGCGCATAATGCGAAATCCTGAACGCACGGGGTGTGCCTATCCGGCCGGTACGGCAACTTTTATACGCCCAATCAACAAGTTAGCCATGCCGCGACTTTGGCATTGAACATAGAACAAAATAAGAACAGTGTGGGAAAGTTCACGGATTGTTTTGATTCGCCCGGCAGGGTGTGCATCATGCCGCTGCAAAGTGATGCACTCTGATGCGCGCGACTGAGATGAGCAAGAACCCGCGGACAACGGCAACGCTGACGGCCGAGCAAGGCCGCCTGCTACGCCTCATGGCTGAGCGACGGAAGGTCTCAGTCTCGTGGCTGATCCGCCATGCAGTTGATCGCCTCATTGAAGACGAAAGCAAGGGCTTGCAGCTCACGTTGGATATTTCTCCGCAAGATCGGAAACAGCCCTGATGCCGCAGGCCCCGAAGTATAAGAAGCCACTGCGAGCTTTCCGCTGCCTCGACTTGTTTGCGGGCGCCGGCGGCTTTTCCGAGGGCTTTCGCCAAGCCGGCTTCCATACCGTCGCGGCCACCGACATCGACCCCTCGGCTGGCGGGACGTACGTTCACAATCATCACAAACATGGCACGAAGTTTGTGCTTGGTGACATATCCGACCGGCGCATCAAGGAAGAGCTGTTTGAGACTGTAAGGGACGTCGAGCTTGATGCTGTGATAGGCGGGCCACCCTGTCAGGGCTTCTCGCAGGTTCGCAATCACAACCGGCTCATCAACGACCCGCGAAACAAGCTATATCGCCACTACGTGTCAGTGATACGGACCCTCCGGCCGCGCACGTTCGTAATGGAGAACGTTCCGGGCCTGGAAAATCTAGCTGGCGGCGCCGTCCGCGACCAGATCCTCGAAGACCTCGCGATCGACAACGAGTACCGCGTCGAGTGCCGCGTACTTGATGCCGCCGCGTTCGGGGTGCCACAGAACCGATTGCGCATTCTCTTTATCGGCGTTCGCAGAGACCTGGAGCTTGCGCCACTTTTCCCTGAAAGTCAGTTTCTGGGATCGCTCCCCTTCTTAGAGCGCCGGCCCAATGGCGATCGTTGGAAGTATCGCCACGGCAAGTCCTCAGAGACGGTTCGGTCGCTCGCGAAGCTCCTTGACCCTGACAATGCGCAACTGGTCACCGTCGAGCAAGCGATCGGCGATTTGGCGTGGCTCAACCCCGCTGAAAAGCTCGTGCGCAAACCTTCAAACGAAGCGATCGCCTACGAAAGCAAAGCGCTCTCCGCATATCAAAAGGCCCGTCGTGCCGGCTCGACCGAACTCTTCAACGCGGATGTGCCGTCAATTCGCGAGGATACGGTGTTACGGCTGCGCTCGATTCCCCAGGGCGGCAACTTTCGCGACCTGCCCCCCGAACTAGCGACGCGATATCTATCCGATAAGAAGTGGGGCCCGGAGCTCGGCCGCGAGACGTTGAGCCGCAAGTATTTCTTTGCCTACCGCAAGCTGCATCCCCGGCACTTCAGTTGGACGCTCAACACCAAGGCGGATTGTGTATTTCACTACGGTAAGCCGCGCGCGCTCACTGTCCGCGAATTCGCACGGCTTCATTCGTTTGACGATACATACCACTTCCCGGCCGGCGATCGGCACAGCAGATATCGGCAAGTTGGCAATGCGGTACCACCGCTCTTCGCCAAAGCTATCGGCCAGACCCTCGCTTCCATTCTTACGCAAGCGGATAAGGCGAAGCAGCTCGCGCTAGCGCTCTAGTCAGGACTCGCCGAAGCGCCCGCGCATTTCGACCAAGAAGTTGTCGAGCGAGCGCAGCTTGCCGGTGCCAACCCACGGCTCGATTTCCTTGAAGCGATCTCCATGCGTCTCCCGCAGCAGCGGGAGACAGATGTGATACACGTTGTGGAAAATGTAACCGCCGCGATCGCGGCCCGGCTCTGCGTTAACGACATTTTTTAGACGGGCAATATCAAATTCATTCGTTATCAACGCGTAGGTCAGCTCGGTGGTTTGCGTCTTGTTCATTTGAAACGAATGATACTCCGACTGGAACTGCGTTTCGCGATCCTGACGCATCGACCATTTCGCCGTCGCGATGACGTGCGTTATCTCGCCCTCAACAATGGCAATATCCGGATGAGGCTCGCGCTTGCGTGGATCGCCCTTGTTACGTGGAGGCGCACGCCGGAAACCGGGCAAGCCGGATACTGGCGTGCGAAGTGGCAATTTTTCGAGCGGTATCTTGGACACGCGCTGCAAAAGAATTAGCAATAGATCTTCGAATCCTTCGCCGAGTGCATTCTTGCGCTTGTTGCCCAACGTGAAGAAATCGCGGCTCTGGACTTCAATCGTGCGCGCGAGCGCGAGTGCGCGATCTTCCTTGATTCCCTCGCCACGCAGGTGCGCTTGAATTGCGGAGATAAGTTCCGACTCGGTCTCGCTGTCGATCTCGCCGTCCTCTTCTTCGCGGCGCTTGAGTTCGGCTACGCATCCCTTAAACAGGACATCAATCTGCGACGGGAGTTCCTTTCGAGAGATATTCCAGTGTTTGCAAAGCAGCTCCGTAAACCGCGCGGCGCGAGCATGAAAAACACCACCGGGCTGCATGTGGTTGGAATCGTAGATGTGAGCCAGGCCCGCGCCAACGTTCATCCAAAGCAAGCAGCGATACACGTGTTCCCACGCATTCTGCTCAGTGACTTCGCCTGCGCTCGCAAAATATTCTTCGAGAACGCGCATGCGCGTTCCCTGCCCGAATGGTGTATCCTTAGCCAACCTGTTCCCCGCCCACAACCCGCCAGGCCGAATCGCAATCTGGCTGCAACCTATGATTACTCGATCGGCGGCTAGAAGCGAGTCTTTGAATCACTATGGATCGGCTAAGTCCCGAAGCCCGCAGCAGAAATATGGCACGCATAGGCAGCCAGGACACAACTCCCGAGCTTGCCGTCCGGAGGGTCGTGCACGCCGCGGGCCTTCGCTATCGTCTCCACCGTCGAGACCTTCCGGGCAAACCCGATCTCGTTTTTCCGGGCCGCCGTGCAGTCCTGTTCGTGCATGGTTGTTTTTGGCACGGCTGTACAAAGTGCATCGACGGGACTCGCAGGGTGCAATCGAATCAGCAGTATTGGAATCCAAAGATCACCGGCAACCGCGAACGTGACGCGCGACATGCCGCGACATTGCGAGCCGATGGCTGGACTGTCTTCACTATCTGGGAATGCGAGACGATCGATCCCAAGCAGCTCAAGCGTATTGTTGGACGCATCAAGAAATTGCCCTCAGCTTCTCGCCCCTAGCCCGTGGGGATAACCGGCGACCTGCGCCGAGCCGGCCGGTTATCATCAACCCATGGAAAACATCGACATGTCGCGACAGGGCGCGACCAGCGGCGACAGCGAATTTACTCTAACAATCGAGGACGCTCTCGCCCTTTACGCCGCAGCCGGCATCCCCCGCACCCCCCGAAGCATTCAGAGATACTGCGCAAAACAACACCTTGCGTCACGTCGTATCGAGACAGAGTTTGGCGAGAAGTATCTCATAACCCGCGCATCGGTTGAGAAGCACATTGCCTACATCAAGGAGGTAATGGCAGCGACCAGTCGCGACTTGCCGCGACCTGTCGCGACAGAATTTAGTGAGATAAATTCCGACGACAAGCAGCGACAAGAAGGAACGACAGGCTCCGACGTGCAACGACCAGTCGCGATCACTGTCGCCGCAGAAAATAAGGACGACAAGCGGCGACAAATACCTGCGACATCCTCCGACCAGCCGCGACCTGTCGCGACAGCACCGACAGGTGACGACAAGTATCTGTCGCTCCTTGAACGAGAGAACGAATTTTTGCGCGGAGAGATCGCAGTGAAGAACACGCAAATCTCGGAACTAACTGAGCGCGCCCGCGAAACAAACCATCTCGTTGCTGGGTTACAAAACTTGTTACGACCGCTGTTGGGCAAACCAGAGGAACGGCCCGACAGTCCACAAGTCTAGGCCGCACAGCTGCGTTTCCGTGTCATAATTTCTATGACCATATGGAAGCGACGACGAGGACCGACAACCAGCGACACTTAGCAGCCGAAGCGGTGTACCTTGAGAGCACCTTACTTCGCGTGTTTGGCGTTTTGTTTTGCCACGATCCCAAGCGCGCCCGCACGCGCACAGGCAAAGTCGAGATTAACCGCGGCGTCGCGGAAAAGGGAATTACTGTCCGGCTCGATCCGGAATACGCACAACCAGGTCCGTTCGCACACAAAGTCGCGATGGCAATCTTACGCAAACAGTCACGCTTTGGTTCTCCAGCTCAGAACCGCATCTCTTTTTCACAACGTGAATTGATGAAGATGACAGGCCGCAAAACATGGGGAGGCCGCGATAGTGAAGAGTTAGAGCTGGCCCTTAAGCAGATCCGCTACACGCACGTGGTCGCGCACTTCAAACAGCAGGACAAGTTTATTGAGCACGACTTCAGTATATTTAACGAGGTGCTGATCGAACGCCGAAACTTACCAAATGATCCGATTACGGCCTGCACAGTCGTCATTGCTGATCCGATCATTCAGTCGCTTAATGACCGCCACTTTGCTTGCTTGAACTACAGCCTCATCCAGGATCTCAGCTCCATCGCAGCAGCGCTGTACATTAGGCTCTTCTACCATTTCTCAATCCTCTACGATGGAAAGCATTTGGACCGTGTCGGGTTCAAGAAGCGCTATGACGACATTTGTGCCGAGTGGTTAGGCGGGATAACCGTTCAACGGTACCGGTCCGACATTCTACGCGATCAACTCGGGACGCATTTGGACCTCCTCGTAGCCGTTGGCTTCTTGAAATCTTACTCACTTGCACCAGCCGAAACTAGGGAAGGGTTCGTTTTGAGCTTTCAGGCTGGGCAGCAATTCGCTGCTGACTACAAGACCTTTTACGCTAGTCGAGCCAAAGCTGAGTTCTCGATCGAGCTCAATACAGACAATCAAACGATCGGCGAGCCATTAGAAGTCGCCTACTTGTTTGCTGAAAAGATTACCGGCAAGAAGCGGGCTGGCATTTCTTATGTGCCGACACGAGAGGTAGAGACAGCTAAGGAGATTTTGACCGTCGTTCCGATGGAACGCATAGACGCATTTCTCGACTTTGCTCTAGTCCAAGCCCGAAGGACGAACTTTGAACCCCAGACCCTGGCCGGCATTCGCCAATACATCAATCCATTCCTTGCAACAGGGAAGAGGCAGGCGGCCGAGACCGCCAGGAAGAATAGTCAGCTTGCCAAAGAGCAAGAGGAGCGCTTACAGGCTGATTACGGCGCATATCTCCGCACTACCGCAGCGCAGGTATTTGACCGACTTCCAGATAGAGAGCGCATCCCCGTAGAGAATGCCGCAAGATCGAAAGCAAGACCGCCTTTAGGAGGCACGAAGGCATTTTCACAGCTTCTCTTTGAGGTCGAAAGAACTCGACTGGTTGTCGATCGTTACCCCGAAGAATTCCAAACATTTGAGAAGTGGAAGGAAGCCACACAGTAGATCGACGGTGGAGATCACCATGGACCGGGGGGTTTGACCGGAGTCCGTGGGGGGATCAGCCGGAGATGGCGGGGGGTTTGACCGGAGCAATTGGGGGGTTCTACCGGAGCTGGAGGCGCTACTTGGTCATTTGCGCGGCCCAACAGAGCCATTTCCTAGCTCGTCCGGTTAATCCCTATATACTCTTATAACTTCTAACTCTGTGTGTGGGCTCATTCTTCAAAAAAGGAAGCCAGTGGTGCCAAGGTCAGCGAGATGTTGCTAATCCCGAGCCTCTGCAATACGGCTCATCGCTTGCGTCCGCACTGCCAACACTTATTCAAAATATAGCTCAACAAAGCCTCAGAATGGTCGCGTCTGTTTCCGCAACACAAACATACTTCTGTCAATAACCTCAACCCTCATAGTGTCTTTGACGTCGGATTTCCCGCCACACATCAACCGATCCAAAAGTGGGGCATTCCAAAATATGGCTCAACAGAGCCACGGAAATTAGGTCGCACAATATCTGTTTCGCGACCCTGGCTCACAATTTGACAGATTCATAATTCGTGATTCAATTAAGTTAGGCAGATGCACGATCGCGCGCTTAGCTACGATGCATAAGCACTCTGGCAACTGATTTTAGTTTTTGCCCCCAGAGGCGAACTCTTTGTGGCTGATACATCGGCCTCGGAGAGCTCGTCTCATGGGAGATGAGTGCTCGCCCGAGCCAAACACCGGGCAAAAGGATGATGACGATGCAAGCCGCATTGATCACGTCTCGCGATCCCAAAGGCCTCCAGTTTGTGTCGATCGTCGAAGCCGCCTACAACAAGGCCAAGCTCGACGGTACCGCCGCCCAACTCCTCAACGAGCGCGGCGACGAGCTAAAGGCGGGAGTTTTGGAACTCATCGCCAAGCTCAGCGCCACCGACCATTTCGCCGACGTAAGCAAGGAGGCGTACCGGTCGGCCAGTCCGTCCGAAATAACGGAAACGGCCAAACGTCTCGCGAAGGAGCTGAGGAAGAATTGATCCACGCTCCCCAGCGTCGAGAGCCTCGATCTTTGCAGTCAACAACACGTTCAGGGCAGCCCGATCGGGCTGCCCTTTCTTTTGTCATCGACATACAAACTGTATTTACGTCAATCGACGTGCAAATTCCTATCCCTCCCGGCAAAGCGGACCGCAGTATGCTACAATGTCGCTATGGCAACTAAGACCCTACAACTTGCGATGACCAAGGCATCCGCCCTTCCTGAAGCGGCTCAGGAAAAGATAGCGCGCGAGGTGCTTGAGAGTGTTGAGCTGCTGACCCGATTGCGTGCAGACGTGGAAGTTGGCATCCGCGAACTTGAAGGCGGACTGGGAGAAGAACTCCACATGTCAGACGTTATCAAGGAGGCTCGGAACACCTATGGCCGCAGCTAGGCGGCTCTCGTGGTCCCCTTCCTCCCGCCGAGACCTACTCGATATCTACCGGTACTTTGCTCAGGTCGCTTCTCCGGACGTTGCCGAAAACCTGCTCCTGGAAATCGACATAGTTACCGGCAGGCTCAAACATGAACCTTTCATGGGCTCGCCCCGCGACGAGATATACCCGGGAATCCGGGCAACGTTCTCTTCCCCCTATATCATTCTGTACCGGGTCACAGAGGATGCAGTCGAGATTGCACGCGTTGTACACGAAAGGCGCGCTCCTCTTTCACCCGACGAGCTTTGACCAAACTTCCTGAAGCCGGTACCGCTGCACTTCCTCAAGTTGCGCATTTCCCTCTTTCAACGTGCGGGAACTTTGGCTACAGTTTCAGGACGGCCGCTTACACCGGACCGTTGCAACGGCTCCCAACCCGGAGCTTTGCAATGGACGACAAAGTGGTTGATTGGAAGGGACTGAAGGCGCTCGGAATTCCTTATTCGCGGGCGCACATCTGGCGAATGATGGCTGCTGGTGATTTTCCGCAAGCTTTTAAACTTGGGAGACACCGCAACTCTCATCCTGTCTGGTGGCTATCGCAAATAGTCGAGTGGCTTCACGGCCATTCCGGCCGCAAGGCATAGCTCCTTCCGGAGCGACACCCGCGCCTCCAAACGCGGGTGTTTCCGTTTCTACGGTACGGAAACAAGCCATGGACACGACCATGGCCCCCGTTTCCATGGCGCGTAGCCACCCATCAGTTGCAAAAATCGCTTTAAATACAGACACTTCCGCACCTGTTCGCGTGGACTTAGCAGCCCCGACCCAATCCTCCCTTGGTCTTCCCTCCCATATATGAGTCGGGAAAGACTTGAAGACCCGCAGGCGCTATCGCTGGCGGGCTGCGGTAGGATTGGGTCGGGGCTGAACGCCCCAGACGAACAGGTGCGGACCTTTGCACCTTCCCCAATCCGACCGCGCGCCGGAAAAACCGGCGCATCGGCAAAATCGCTATTTGCGATTTTGCGAGTTACAATTTTTTTGGAATCGTTCTTTCGCTTTCAAACATCGGTGCCCGATAGTCGGGGGTGGAAGGGCTGACAAGGCGCGGCATTCGCATTCCGAGCTGGTGCCGATGTATGACCGCGATAGGTTTCCACAAAGCCAAACTTAGTCCGATCCACCTTTCGGCTGACGCCCGCCGTCGGCACCTCTACGTGATCGGCCAAACAGGGGTCGGCAAGTCCACGCTCCTCGAAAGCATGGCACTCGATGATATCCGTGCTGGGAGAGGCATCTGCTTTATCGACCCCCATGGCCAGAGTGCCGAGCGGATTGCGAACAACATTCCGGAGTCCCGGACCCAGGATACTGCGTACATTGACTACGATCCCGAACACCCGTTCGGGCTCAACATCCTCCGGACGGCAGATCCCCGAAACAAGTCGCTCACGGTCGAGCACATAGTTTCTATGTTTTGGAATATCTGGCCCGAAAATATGGGGCCGAATTTGGAGGACGTACTTCGCAACTCGCTCTATCTCCTGCTCGACAACGAGCACACCAGTTTGAACGATACGCTCCGCCTCCTCACGGACAGCGACTACAGAGCTCGACTCCTACGAAACTGCACGAACAGAGTGGTCAAGCATTTCTGGCAAGAAGAGTTTGAAGCTAAGGCTGACAAGCAAAAGGCCGAGGAAATCCGGTCAACGACGAACAAGCTTCGCGCCTTTCTTTCAAATCCGCACCTCGCGAACATTTTGGCCGGACCAAGCACCCTCAACATCTCCCACCTCATGAACGAGGGGAAGATACTCATTCTCAATCTGTCGAAAGGGCGGTGGGGCGAGAAGCCCGCCAAGCTTCTTGGATGTCTGTTCATCATCGCCATCGCACAAGCGGCCGAAGCCCGCGCTGATATCCCGGAGGACAAGCGCCGCGACTTCTATCTCTACGTCGACGAAATGCAGAACTTTCAAAACGACGGCTTCAACGCCATCCTATCCGAAGCGCGCAAGATGCGACTTTCGCTTATCCTCGCAAACCAGTTTTACGCCCAACTTCCCCCTGCCCTGCAGGCCGCCATATCGGGCAACGTCGGCACCCTTGTAGCCTTCCGGGTCGGTGCCGATGACAGCGACCTAATCGGTAAAATATTACGCCATGGCAATCCCGGAAACTTGCAGGACACGGCGAACTTTGAGGCGTGGGTAAGAACCCTCGCAGACGGCACTCCAACAGGTCCATTCCCCATTGCCACCTATCCGCCCGATCGAGCATCTCTCGGTCGGTTCAACGCGGTCAGGAAGCGCACTATCGCGGTGCACAGTCGGAAAGTGGGGACTCCACACGTACAACCATCTTGAGATAAGCTTTCGGGAGGTGGCTGGGGGTTGTGCATGGACGAGGACAATATCTGGAGCACTTGGGGCATACCCGTTCTACTCGCCGCCGCCGTCGGCGGCGTCTACATCGTCAACCTCTGGGCCGAGGCGACACGGCCATCGCCCCTCCTCTACCTCATCGCGGCTGGAACGATCGTCGTCATCGGGTACTTCGGCCATTACTACAAGCGCGTCGAGCAATATAGCGGAGCTATGGCCGGCGCTTTAGTCGCTCTGATTTTCATCCCAAGCAAAGCTTCCCTCGAACTAAGTCTGTTTTTGTTTGCTGGGATTACCGCCGCCATCGCGTACATGGGCAAGGTTTATATGAATCTTCCCCACTTCAAAGAGGCCGAAGCCAAACGAGCGCGCGCGAAGGAAGACCAGCGTCTTGCCAAAGAGAGGGGTCGCGTTCGGGACGAACTAGCCGCTCTTCGGCACGCCGACGAAGCCAGGCGGCAAGAGCAAGAAGCGCGGTACGCCGACGCAACCAAAGAAGAGTACCGGTCGGCCAGCCCGGCCGAGATATCGGAAACGGCCAAGCGTCTCGCGGACGAGCTGAGGAAGCATTGAGCTACCCGTCTCGCCAGCAGTTCGCCTTAGACCTCTCCACACTCTACTTCGACTATTGCGCATCCAATTCGCCCATGCCGGATGCGCTGCTCCAATCATTGGTTAGCGCGTTCAGTGCTGCCTTTGTAGCAGCCCAATCGACCGAGCGACCGAACGAGGCCTATCATCACCTTCTGAAGGCCTGCGTAAAGGCACTAATTGCTTTTCATCGCAAGCTTGACCCACGCGCCTTTGCTGCTGATTCCTCCGCGCTCTTCTCCCAAAAAGTGCTTCTCGACCTCGCTCTGCCCATTGAGGCGTTGGTAAGTTCCGTTGCGGAAGCCATGCCCTCACTCTCCGCACTCGGCATGTTTCGCGCGGGCCAGCTCTATCACGTCTTCACCGACAGCTTTTCCGATCCAGAGCCGACCTTCGATCGCCGAGAACCGATCGCCCCCGATCCCTATCAGCGCCGCGACTTCCGAGAAGCCAAAGAGCGCTTTCGCCAGGACCACAAAACGTGGATCGAGGAGAAACGCCAATTCGAGAAAGATCGAGAGAAATTCCTCGCCGAGCTTGACCCGCTCGATGCCCGTTTCAACGGTACTTTCCTTTGGAATTTTGCTCCCCTCCTCCCGCGCACCTTCGAAGTCGAAATACCGCTCGTTGTCGACGAGCAATCGCGGATGCAGCACATGTGGGTCGTTGCCGATAGCGGCCATGGCAAAACGCAGCTGTTTCAGCGAATGATCTTAGAAGACCTCAAGGAGGTTGCCGCAGGTCGCCGCTCGATCATCGTGATCGACAGCCAAAACAAGCTCATCCCGAACATCGCTAAACTTCAATTCTTCGCGCCAGGCCAACCGCTACACGGCCGCTTATCCGTCCTCAATCCGATGGATGTTGATCTCGCGCTCAATCTCTTTGATCTCCGCCTTCGCTTGAATTCCAACGACCGGCAACGCAGAACGGTGATCAACGCCACCCTCGAACTGTATAGCTTCCTGTTTAGCTCTCTACTTGCCCGGGAGATGACCGGCAAGCAGGAGACTTTATTCGCATACGTCGCCGAATTGCTATTCCAGGTCGACGGTGCCACGATCCACGATTTCCGCAACATCATGCGAAAAGGCGGAATCGACAAGTATCGGCCGGTCATCGAGGGACTGCCATCGACCTCTTCCGTCAGGCAATTTTTCGAGAACGGCTTCACGTCAAGCGACTATGCCCAAACAAAGAGTGAAGTCGAGAGTCGCATCGATTCTTTGCTTCGTAACGCCACGTTTGAAGCCATGTTTGGCCAAAAGGAATGCAAGCTCAACCTGCTTGCCGAGATAAATTCCGGCCGCGTCATACTCGTCAACACAGCGGAAAGCCTGTTGTTTGAGGCGGGTGTTCGATTCTTCGGGCGGTTCGTCCTTGCGCTCATTGGCAACGCAGTCGCAGAGCGCGCCGCCATGACAGACGAGCGCGCCAAAATTCCGACGTACGTCTATCTGGATGAAGCGTACCAGTACATCAAAGATGACAAGAACTTTGTCGGTATGCTCGCGAGAGCCCGCAAGCAATACATTGGCCTCACCGTCGCTCAACAATGGCTCGGCCAACTTGATGACCCCGTCTACGAGGGTCTGGCCGCGATCGCCAATACGATCGTCGCGGGCGGCGTCAGTCCGTCCGACGCGTTCAAGATCGCGCAAATGATGAGCAATTCGGATCCTGACTTTGTGCGCCGGCAGCCGGATTTGACGTTTGCCTTTTTCAACAAGAAGGCAACGCCAGAGGGCGCAGTAGCAGTTGCGATCCCCTACGGCGTGATGGAAAAGCTACCCACGATGACAGCCGTCGAGTATCAGCAACAGCTAGCATACATGCGCCATCGTTTCGGTCCATCTATAGCGGAAGAGAGCTACGATCTCCATTGGGAGATCACAATCAGCCCGAAGCTTGCCCGAAATGGTGGGCAAACCAGAGAACACGGCTTTCTCATAACCATCCCGCCCGGCACCAAGGATGGCGCCATCCTGCGATTGAAGGGGCAAGGGCGCCCGAATCCTGACGGCAGCTATGGGCACGTCTTCTTGAAAGTGCATGTTCCCAAGCTTCACCAGACAACCGAAGGTCTTACAGGCAGCCCGACCGATCACCCGAAGAAAGAACCTCCCCCGCGCGATTCCAAGGTTTGGTAGTCAAAGACTTTTTTTGTCGCGGCATACCTCCACACTGTTGAGCATTGTGCTTCCGGGCTGTGTACAGCCAACGTTTTCTTCTGCCGCCGCCCGTTATTCAATGAGGTATGAATCGGCCTCGCACCAAACGCCTCCCCATCGTCTTGCGCCGCCTTTCCTCGCGGCACAACCAGATTCTCTCTGCGCTCGCTCGCTATCGCTATCTCGATAGCAAGCACATATTTGCGCTCATCGGCTGCGAAAATAGCAACGCCAAGAGCGCACTGCGCAGGCTCTTTGACGCTGGGCTTATAAACCGCCTCTCCAACAATCTCTTTCGCCGCGACCGCCTCAAAGATCCGCAGGTATATGAAATTTCCGCCGAAGGGATCGCGTACCTGAAAAGCCGCGAACTACTCCCCGATCGCGCCATCTGGGTTAAATCCGGTTCGCGTGGGACGCCCGTTCACAATCTCGTCGTCTGCCTTGCTCTCGCATCCTTCGAAGTTGCAGTCACCAAAGCTGGCCTGCGATTCATCCCCTGGGAAGCAATACTCACCCGCGCGCCCAGTGCCACGAAGCAGCTCAAGGCTCCCTTCCGTTTCCCGGTCACCAGCGGCGAGCTCATACCCGACGCCATTTGTAGCGTCGAGTATCCAAACGAATATCGCATGTTCTTTTGGGAGATCGACCTGAGCAATCACGGCGAGAAGGAGTACGCGACGAAGGCCCGCGGTTATCACGAGCTGATCTTCAAAGGCGTCTACAAGCGCCACCTCGGCGTTCAGCAGTTGATGAACGTGCTCACGATCACGACGAACACAGCCCGTCGCGACACCATGGCAAATCTCGCCAAGGATAAGCCGTTCCTGTTCAAGGTCGTGCCTGAATATGGGAGCTACGAAGCAGCTCCCGCACCCGCACAGTCAATTCTCGAGAATTGGCACCGTGCCATCCACCCGCCCGTAAACCTGAAGGAGATCTAAATGGACTACGACATCAGTAAAGCGAAAGACCTTATCGAGAAGCGCGAAGACATCGACCGGCAGCTAGCTGAAATCTTCGGCGGTTCAGGCGCTGCAAAAACTCGCGCCGCGCAGAAGTGCTCTAAATGCAACAAGGAGGGCCATTCAGCACGAACCTGCCCGGAAAAAGAAACCGCTACTCAGTTGCCGGCACTCTAGCCAACACAAAAGGCCCCGATCATATCGGGGCCTTTCTCTTTCAGTCCTTGTTCGGAAAGAGGACCAAGCGGCCGTCGATCGGCAGCGCGTGCAAGCTGATCGAGATGCCATCTTTGTCGACCGTCCAGGCCGCGCCAACTTCGTGATAGAAGTTGTTCGGCTCTTCGCCTTCCTTCGCGATGTTGCGTGATACGAAGACTTTGTAGTCGGGCTTACGGTTTGCCACAGGTACTCTCCTTTTGCGGGTTGCCTCTGGCCTCAATGGTACAATTCAAACCGGACGGACCTTCTCGCTATCCCCACGTCGCTGGAGACTCCAATGCCCTTCGTCGATTTCGCGGAGCTGAAGACCCGTGTCTCCTTGGAGGATGCCATGCGACTGCTTGGCCTCGCCCTCAAGGTGCACGGCAACCAACACCGAGGCCCCTGCCCGGCCTGCAAGTCAGGCGGCGAGCGCGCCTTGGTCATCACCCCTGGCCGAGGCTTCTACTGCTTCGCCAAGGGCGCAGGAGGCGACCAGATCGCTTTGGTGGCCCACATCCGGGGTTGCTCGCTTCCGGAAGCAGCGGCCTTCCTGGGTGGGAACGGTACTGTTCCCACGACCGGCCGCCGGAACAGTACCAGTACCGTTCCTGCTACCGTTCCCCCTGCCCACCAGAAGAAGCCAGGTTTCGATCCGGAGACCTACGCGGCCAAGCTGGATCCCGCCCACGCGGCCCTGTCCGCGCTTGGGATCTCGGCCGAGACCTTTCGGGACTGGAAGGCCGGCTTTGCGAGCACCGGGACCAACCGGGGCCGCTTGGCTATCGCGCTGCATGACCCGGCCGGGAACGTCCTCGGCTTCGCCGGACGCGCGCTCGGCACCGAGCAGCCGGTACTCACGATCCCGAACGGGCTCAACCCGCAGGAGATCATCTTCGGGGCTCACCGGGTCGAAGCCGGCACCCTCTACCTGGTCCGGGACGTGCTCGACGTGTTGCGAGCGTACGAAGCCGGCGCAACAAACTGCGTGTGCTTCCTTTCGGAAATCTCCGGCTTGCAGGTCGAAATGCTGGCCGCCCTCATGGCGACCAAGCACTGCGACACCCTGGAGCTCTTCTGAACATAGAGGCCCGCCGCGTGCGGGCCTTTCTTCTCCCTACTGCCCGGCATCCGTGACCTCTCGGGTGCCGCCAGTGAGGAGAAGCGTTATGAGTGACGAGCAGGACAAGACGGCTCGCATCCGCGAGCTGAATGATGCCTTCCGCAAGACGTTTGCCGGCGGCAGAATGATGATGTCGGCTAGCGTCGCCGCTTTGCCACACATGGTGCGGTCGGCCGCTTGGTTGAAAGTGTCGGAATTCAACGAGTGGGATGCCGGAAACGATCCTTACCATGAGCACGACTTTCTCACATTCGAGCTGTGCAATCGCAAGTTCTTTTGGAAATGCGACTACTACGCGCCCGACATGCAGACTGGATCTGAAGATCCTTCCGATCCAGCGAAGACCGCACGCGTCGGACTGCTTATGCTCGCGGAGGACTATTGAGCCCGTTGCGGCAGCCTAACGAGGGCTGCCGTTTCCTTTTGTCGACGTGTCAGCCCGGCCTACGACGTCAGTCGCGATCTGCTGCATCAAAACATTCCGAGGTACATAGAATTTCGCGGGTCGGAGAAATCCAGACTTGGCTTGTATGGAGCAATCTTCTGCACCAAGAAGTGTAGATCTCGTCTAACTTGCTCCATCTTTATGAAATGGGCGTCGCAATCCTTTTCGCTCCAAGCGACTATTTCCTTCTTTAGAGCGCCCTTGGCTGTATTGCGTCGGAACTCTACCCCATCCGGCGCGTGCCCCTCGAACATCGAATGAGCTACGATTTGCCGTAAGTCATTCACTCTTGCGACATCCGAGAAAGCCTCTCGAATGGCTTTCTCCTTGCTGCCGTCGTCTTGGGCATTGAGCGCGGTCTTCACGATGTTGCACTTTTTGAAGAAGTCGATCGAGGCCGTCAGAATTAGCGAATTATCTTTCTCAAGCTCAAACAATTTCCCGATTGCGATATCTAGCTCACCTTCGATTTGCGCAAACAGATGCAAAAACTTGCCAGCCAGATAACATGCACGATCTAATGACACACGCGTCTCCTATCAATCATTCTTCATGCGCTAACCACCATAGCAATGAAGTCGCTTTCGAGGAACGAGCGCTCGATGGCAAGGGTGTAAAATAGTTAGAGCCCTGCCCCTTCCCACCTAGGCCAATCGGTCAGCTAAACGCACTGGCGAGTGTTATGCCCCGTTGGGGGACCGTCGAGACACGCCCCGACTACGTTCGATTCGTAGCGGTGCTCCACCAGTGGGGCAGGGCTAACTCATTCAGGAGAGTAATGATGCTCATACCGTATGTACTTCCCATGCTCCTGCAAACACACGTCCGCGGTCTGTTCGTTGTCCAGGAGCAATTCGACCCTACCGAATTCGCGAAGCTGGTCGAGCAGTCCGGTATCATTCCAAAGAAGCTGATAGCGGACTACAGCACGGACTACGAGGAGGCCGCGGAGTACCAGGGAGCCTCGATCTTTCGAGACGTTCAGCTTCCGTGGATCATTGTCATCTTCAAGTCCGTGCCACGGGAGATTCGCGGCACGGCTCTGCATGAGATCGCCCACTTGGCCGATCACATGACCTGCAACTCCGAAAACCGCGCCCGCTTCATTGAGCACGTCTACATGACGTTTTCCGATGACCTGGACGTTCGGCTGGCTCGTCAATAAGGCGAGCCTCTTCTTTTCAACCAACTAGCGCCGATGACCAAGCCTAATTCCGAGCTTGAGCGCCTTTTGCCGCAGCGAGCCTTCGGAGCGCTTTGTAAGTTTCGCAATCTTTGCGACGGGCGTCTTCGCCTTCGAATGAGTGCGCAGCTCTTTCACGTCCGCCTTGGTATATTCCCGACGAACGATAGTCTTCTTCTTTACTTTCTTAGCCACGCACTGCTCCTGATTTATATGAGGCGTTCTTCTAGCACGCATAAACGTGCCGGCAAGTAACATCCGTCTTCAACACTGAGCCAAGCTGAGACTCGACGGATACTGAGCAATGTCAAATGAGCAAAGCGATGCTAATATAACGGCATACAACCGCTATGCGTTTTCAGCCAAGCTATGTTTTTCGTGGGCTCCTAGTCGCGCTATTCTTTGTTGCTGCCTGGCAACCGGCCCTCGCGTCGACCGGCACGATCGATGCCACCAATCATTACGCATGGGACGACAACGGAGGCTACGTAAACTGGAATGCAAATGGTGGCAACGTAACCGTCACCGACACTGGGCTTACTGGCTACATCTGGTCGGCAGGGTTTGGCTGGATCAATCTGGCGCCCGATCAGGGCGGCATAACAAACAGCTCCGGCACTCTAGGCGGCTATGCCTGGGGAGCTAACACCGGTTGGATCAACTTTACCGGCGTCACGATCGACAGCAGCGGGCGCTTCCACGGTCAAACAACCGCACAATCGCTCTTTGGCACGATGACCTTTGACTGCACCTACTGCAACGTCACCACCACGTGGCGCAATTCATCCACCGCAGCCGCAAATACCGACACCGGTGGTAGCGGCACCATCAGCGGCGCGCAGTCGTACGGGTATCAAAGCCCCGCAACCGGCAGCGCTGCCGTATCGACCACACCTTCGTCACTAGTCCCAACCACGCCGCCACCGACTGCCACCAAGCCAAAGTCTGGCCCAACCGGCGGCTCAACAGTACCGGCCCATCTAACGCCCAGCATCACCTTGACCATCTACACCAGCCCCACGGCAGTCGTAGACAAGCCTCTCGCGCTCAACATCACCCTCAACGATACGAAGCGCTCGCAAGACGTATCCTATGCCTACCGCGTGTATCGCGCCGACGGCTCGATAGCGTATTCAATTACCGGAACGCTTGTCCCTGCCGCATCACCGGCCTTCAGCGTCAGCATTCCAACCAGTGGCCTTGGCGCGGGTGCCTACACGATCGGCGTGTCCGCGCAGTATGGCCAGCAATCCATCGTATCAGAAACGCTGCCGGTCACCTTGTATGCGACCACGGCCGACGCCTCCAAGCACGTGTCAGATACGACGGCCACATCGGCAGCCACCCCGTCGTGTTCGTGGCTAACATGCTGGTGGCGGAGGATAGTCGCTCTCTTGAAACGAGTGCTGTAGCTCTCACCCTCGTACTTTCCTGTTTAATTAAGCGCCGTGCTACACTGAAATATCCGGCCGCGATTTAAATATGAAATCCAAACCCGCCCTTGCTTCATCACTCCTATACCTTGGCCTCTTCCTCCCTGCAGTAGCCTCCGCATCCTACCAACCCGGCCAAACGTTGAACCCGACGTGCCCGCCGAGCGATGGCACGTGCATTGTCGTAGCCTCGACCAGTCAATGGGCAACGAGCGGCGCAAACATTTCCTACACTGCAGGCAACGTCGGCATTGGCACGACGTCCCTATCGTCACTTCTCACGATCGACTCCACCTCAACCTTAGGCAGCATCATCCGGCTTTCTAACGCGGACATCGGCGGCCACATTTACGATCTCATTTCCACGGGATCGGCAAACACGAGCGGCGCGGGTCGCTTTGACATCTACGACAAGACCACTGGCCTCAGCCGCCTCTCAATCACGTCGGGCGGAAATGTCGGCGTCGGAACGACATCGCCATCATCGCTGTTCGCCGTAGCTGGCTCTGCTTACTTAGCCGGCTCACTCAACACCGGCGATGCAAGCACCACGCGTTCTAATCTGGGATTGAGCTACGCAACGAATAGCAGTGCAGTCTATTCGGCATATAGCATCGTCGCGTGGGGTGACAGCCTCACTTCCGGCAACGAGGACGGCACCGGAGTCACCTACCCTTCTTCTCTCTCAAGCGACCTCTCGGGCCGAACCGTTACCAACAAAGGTGTGGGCGGCCAGACGTCAACACAGATTGGTGTTCGGCAAGGAGGCGTCTCAACAACCGCAACAATTTCAGGCGGCCAAATCCCAGCATCGGGTGGCGTGACCGTTACTTTCCCAACCGGTTACGAACCGGTTACCTCGCAAGGACCTTCAGGAGGCGTAAGCGGCACAATCTCAGGAGTGTATGGAACAGTCACGTACTCCGGAGGGACCTACACCTTTACACGAGCGACTTCTGGAAGCGCCGTAAACGTATCGTCCGCAACTTTTGTTGTCGACACCGGCACATACAGCAACAACACCGCTATCATTTGGGCTGGCAGAAACAACTATTCGAGCCCTTCCCAAGTGGAGTCCGATATTGCGGCCATGGTCGCGGCGCTTGGCGCAAACTCTCACTACCTGATCCTTTCAATTCTCAACGGCGAGTTTGGCTCAAATGAGTACTCCGGGGGATCTGGCTATAACCAAATCGTCAGCATCAACAGCTATTTGGCCTCGACCTATCCTGGGCACTACCTTGATATCCGGAGCTATCTCATTCAGCACGGCTTGAGTGACGCAGGAATTGCCACTTCCTCGCAAGATCTTACGGATATTGGTCACGATATCCCACCAACCGATCTGCGCTATGACAGCATTCACCTCAATGCAGCCGGCTACAGGATAGTCGCCCAGCAAGTTGCCAACTTCGTCAGCGGCACCCTCGACACTTCCAACTCATCAGGAGTTCTCACGCCTAGTTCGTTGATGTCCGTTTTTGCTTCGCCCTACGCCTTGGGCACTTCGGTCCGCAGCGCAGGAGCATTCTCAGCCATAGGAATTGGCACAAGTTCGCCTTCAACCGGCCTAACAATCACCGGCGGCAATGTCACATTCGCTCAAGACAATGGCATTCTTTATCTCAAACAATCTAATCTAAACGGTGCGGCTGGCTTGCAAGTGAGCGGCAACGGCAACTATGTTCAAACGCTTGGCACCGGATTGGTCCCCAACTCCGACAACGTACAGTCTTTTGGTGTAGGTCCCACGCAACAGCGATACTATGCTGCCTTCCTTGGGACCGGTCCGTCGACCATCGCCGGCAGCTTGAGTATTGGAACCACTACACAGTCATCGCCGAGCAATGGCCTCCTGGTTTGGGGGAACGTCGCAGTTGGCACGACATCATCATCACAGAAGCTGTATGTCGCTGGCGGCAACGTGCAGATCGAAAATGGAAGACAGTATCTCACTAAAGACGCGAGCGGCAACAGCATGTTTGTTGCCAATACTTTAGGAAGTGATCTGTACTTGGGAGGCAACTATGTGAACAACCTTTATCTTGGGACGGGGTTCACTGGAGAGTCTCAGGCACTTACCATCCTCAATGGAGGCAATGTTGGTATCGGCACGATCAACCCGGCTTATACTCTCGACGTTGCAAAATCGCTTAGCGCCGGAAATGTCGATGCCATCAGAGTGATCAACAATACCACCCAGGCGCTGGGTAATGCCGTATCCATCCTTCTGTCCGACAGCAACTCGACAACGGATCTTGGAGCCAAGATACAAGCAGTCACCGAGAACGCGACCGGAGGCAATAGACAATCGGGATTGGCTATCCTCACCTCTTATCAAGGCGCATCTACGACACCTTTGGAAAGAGTACGCATTACCGGCACTGGCAGTGTTGGCGTTGGGACCACATCACCTACGTCAAAGTTGGAAGTGGTTGGTAATATTCAAATCTCAAATAGCGGCGGTGGCATCTACTTCCGTAACAGCGACACAACTGGCGGCAACAGCTTGGTGTTGGCCGGTGATGGTACAACGCTGCAAATTGGCGGCAGCTTCGTACCGTATCCGGACAATACATACACCCTTGGTATCGCGAGCCAACGCTGGGCTGCCTTAAATGTCGGTACAGGCGCTGCGACTTTCGGCGGCTCGGCAACGGTGGCCGGCAATTTTTCTGTCGGCACTACAACGACTAGCGGCAACAAAATCGCGATTACCGGGGGCAACGTCCTATTTGCTCAGGATAATGGGACACTCCTATTTAGAAAATCAGATAGCACCGGCTCCGCTGGACTTCAGACCAGCGGCAACGGAAATTACGTGCAAGCGATGGGTAGCGGCTTTCTCCCGCAGACTGACAACACTCTCTCGCTCGGGTTTAGCGCGACTAGTCAGAGATGGTTCTCGCTTTACGTAGGCACAGGCGCATCTTCTTTCGCAGGAACATTGGCCGTTGGTACATCAACATCCTACTCAAAGCTCACGGTCTGGGGAGCTGACACGGCAAGTTCTACCCTGGCATTTAACGTGGTCAACAATGCCTCAAGCACTGTTTTTGCCGTATTCGATGGCGGCAATGCGCAACTCTCCGGCACACTTACGCAAAGCTCTGACGCCCGCTTGAAAACGAACGTAGATTCCTTGGACGCTTCCTCTTCCCTGTCGGCGATCAACCAGCTCAATCCGGTTTCCTACGACTGGCTCGATCCAGAAAAAGGCGGCGTTCGCCAATACGGCTTCCTGGCCCAGCAAGTGCAGTCGATTTTCCCCAACCTTGTTTCGACAACGTCCCCCACTGCCCTCACGCCAGACGGCACATTGGGCCTGAACTACCTTGGCTTAATCAGTCCGATCGTGAAGGCAATCCAGGCGCTCTCGTCTGAGCTTTCGAGCCTCCAGGCGACGGTCGCTGGCTTCGCAGACTCATTCACTTCAAAGCACATATCGACCCAAGAACTCTGCCTTTCCGATCAGACCGGGCAAACTTGCATCACCAAGTCTCAGCTCGACGTCTTCCTTTCCGGCCAGCCAGCGGTCCAGATCAGCACGCCGGCTCCTTTGACGATCGGCTCGACCTCCACTCCCCCGACGATCCGCCTTGCTGGCGCTAATCCTGCTACCCTCAACGTTGGCGACACTTATACGGACCTTGGTGCAATCGCGACCGACAACCTAGGCCACGACCTCTCATACCGCATCTTCCTCAACGGCGCTCTGATCAGCAACATTGTGATCGACACGACCCACGTCGCGACCGACACGATCGACTACGTGGCCACCGACACCTGGGGCAACACGTCGACCAGCACCCGCACGGTCATCATATTGCCGCAAGCATCGCTTTTCACCGCAACCTCGACGACGCAATAGTCGCGAATATCGAATCGAAATGGAGACCTGATGCGCAATCGCGATGCGCAGGTGCGCGAGCTATTCAGTCATATTCGACGATTTGTCGATATCCTTGAGGACATAGCGCTTCGTCCCCTACCGCAGGAGGTGGAGCAGAGGCCAGAAGCACGGCCGCCAGCACAAGACCGCCCGGTCCCTGAGCTACCGCAGAAGCTCGCTTATTCAATAAAAGAAGTGCTGGAGCTTTGCGCAATCAGTCGCGCCTCGTTGTACGTGGAAATCGGCAAAGGCCGCCTGCGGGTCGTAAAGCGTGGACATCGATCTTTGATCCTCGCCGCCGATCTCCAAGAGTGGATGAGCAAATGGTCCGCATTGCGAACTTAACCAGGAGCGCCTGCAGGCGCTCCTTCCGCATCGTCGCTAGGCTCACCCATTTGAAGATTGTCGAGCTTGATCAATGGATATGAACCGAGCCCCAATAGCGCGTTTCCTAAAACAATCACGCCCCACTGCTTGCACGCAAGAATCTTCGCGGGCTTCCCGTTTATCATTGTCGGTTCTTCGGTCAGCCTCGTTCGCTTCTCGGCAAGCTCCTGCAAAACGATTTGCACCCGTTCCTCTGGTGAGAGATTGAGGTACGGAACCAGCATATATCCAGCACGCGGCGGCGAAAGAAAATCGTAGCGCCGCTTGCGCGCCTCCTTCCAAACAAAGGGAGCACAAGGCCCAAGCACATGACGGTCGATCCGTTTCATGAGTCGCAATGCACGGGCCACAGCGCGAAGCAAAACCCGATACTCGATATGCAAATAAGTTTGCTTGTTTGCTTCTCCGGGAAGTTGCTTGTGGCTCACGTCCCGATTTCGCTTGTCTCGGATCTTCGATTTCAAGATGTACGCCGTGAAGGCGTCGGCCTCAGCCTCGAAGAGACCGAGCTTGCGAGCCGCAAAGTAGAATGTCAGCTGTCCAATCTTCTTCTCTGCTAACTCCGAAAGCCGGCCGACCAGCTCGTCACTCAGCTTGTCGCCAAGGAGATGCGCGAACTGCACGTTCTTGTTGCTCACATCCTTATCGATATTACCCGATTGTTGCTGCTGCGCAGAAGCAATAAAGTGCCGCATCAGAAGCCATGTCGTGATCGCTTCGCCAACTTCTCCCCTGAGGTTGGATACCAAATTTTCGATATTGGTACGCGCGAGCACAAGCTTATCGTTTGCCATAGCTTGTCACCGATCCCCATCGCTAGCAAATTTGGCTGGTTGTCATTCGGGCGGCCATGGATTTGGAACACCAAGAATATCCGCGAAGTTTACGCCGTCGTGACGAGACCAGCGCCCGTTGTCGTTCTCAAGGCAAGGAAGGGTTTTCAGCTCCGCAGAAAGTGCCGACGTTGCCCACGGATTGACCGCTAAGAGCGGGTGCCACTTCTCTTCCCGCAGGTGCCAGGCGGTATGTTTTGGTAAGAGCAGCACTCCACTTACGTGCTGGTTCTGCGGACCGTTTGGTCCGTTCCAAAATCCGTTCTTCGCATAGTCTAAGCGCAGCTTACCACCCACCATTGCGGCTTTCTCGTCCCCGAAGACGGCTTCCGTAAGCGCGATGCGCACTGTCTCAGCGCTGAATAGCTGGTCCTTTCCATCGCCCACGACGATTACGTAAGGCGCATCGAGCTTGCCGTAGCGCCGGGACTTTTTTACCAACGCCGCTCGTATGTCTTTATGAGGGTGAATGATGCCTCCTCCGAGCGAAGCTACGCCTATGGCGTGCCCACGCTGCCCAGGCTCGCCACCGGCATATAGCTCCATCTCAATGATCCACTCGCCAGCCGTAAATCTTCCGACCATCTCCGCTGTTCGCGCCTGCTCCACATTGTCTCGCGCCCATTGCTCGATGGCGGCGACGAGCGGCTTGGTAGCCGGGCTACTTGGACCAGCACGCACCAGGTTGTAACCCAGCAAACAACCCGCGGGCAGCTTTGCGCCATCGATCGCGTTGTAGATAACCGCCTCGCGATTCTGCTCCTTGGCGCGCTCGGCCGCTCGGTTGACGGTTGTGACCTCGACATAGCAGATCGTCTTCCCGGCCTCGTCGACAACCGCAAAATCTGGATGATTGGTTGAGCCAGGAACATCGGGATGGAAGACGAGTTTCAGACCGGATTTCGTGAGAAAGCTTGCAACCAGCAGCTCGCAAAGTGCTGCTCCGAAAGCCTCATCCCCTCCATACTGCATCCGAGAGACAAGCTCTGCCCGATGCTCTTCAGGGATAGCGGCGATCCAACCGTTAAGCAGCACTCTGAGCTGATCGTACCCGTCCCGCGCACAGCTATCGTAGAACTCAAATAGCTGCTCTCCACGCTTGAGCGGCTCCTGTCGGGTTCTTTCGCGCTCGGCAAAGAGGCTAAGTTCGGCTTCCGCCATAACAATGTGCCCACACTAGAACATCAAAGCGAGGAGCTGCAAAAAGGCAGAAAGAAACGCGGCTATCCCGGCTGCGGCGCTCAATCGCGACTGCTTCGCAAACGCGGCGCTCACTGCAGCATCGTTGGTCAACTGCTCGGCACGAGCATACAGCACCTTCTGTTCAAGAAGGAACGGCTCACTGAATGGGTAGCTCAGCTTAAGCGGCACCTTTGCCGACCAGATCCAAAGGGCGCCCGATGCCGCGGCAAGCGCAACTGATATCCACTGCAAGATCAAGCCGAGATGTGGCAAGACACCCATTAACAGCCTCCGGTCACTTGGACGGCAGTGGCGGATCTACGTACTCCCAAATCGTACCAACAATAAAACCGCCGACTATTCCGAGGGGATAAAACCAAATCTCTCGCAAACCGGCGCTCGGGTTCAAGAATTGCAAGAGTACGAGGGTGCTGCTGCCAGCCACCACCCAGATCGATGTCGTCAACGCGCGCGGCCCCCACTCGTCAGCTTCTTGCACATAAAACCCGACCAACGTGCCCAGGAAGACCCCAAGCCAAAGCGCCCCGAGAATGACCAACCAATCAGCTTTGCTTCTGTATGCAACAACGAGCGCCACCGACAGGCTTACAAAATAGATCGCTGCAATAGCCCAGAGAAATCCGATACCAAGTTTTTTCATCGCGTGCCCCACCTTCACAACCATTGCCCCGGCTGCTTCGTAACTTCCCATTCCCGCTTCAGTATCTTTCGCGCCAGCTCAATTGCGTCGTCTGCTCCCTTGCGCCATCCCACCTCAATGGTCGGGGTCTCTGACGGTTCGAGTTTCCCCAGATCGAGCAGCTTGTCGAGAGCTCGCAAGAATGCATCGTCTTCTTTCTTGTAACGATTTTTAAGCGGGTTAATGCGCAACTTGATTCTCGATAGGATCACCAGCGCGTCGTTTTGCAGCGGAAGAAACTCTTCCCTCTCTTTCTTACTCTTCTCTTCGAACGCAACGATCGCGTTGATCTCTTCGTATTTTCGAACCCACTTGTGGGTGGCGCCTATGTAAGCGGCGACATCGTCGCGCAGCGAATCAATCCATTTTTGACGAAATTCCGAGATCTTCACGGAGCGAGAAAGCCGCCCGCTGATCACTTGCGCCAAAATGCCGGCGACAACTCCGCCAAACAAAATTTGGGGCCAAATTTCCACCGCGTGTCTCCTGAGGGCTGTTTGCTAGAGCTATCTGTTATTGGCGATTCAGACGCTTGTAGAATCTCTTGATTGGTGGGCTTTGCGAGGAATCCGTCCACGTGAAGCAATCAGCCAGCGCGTCAATGCTCTGCAAGACACCAAGCAGCGCGTACGCCCCAAATGGCGTTCCGCTGCCAGTCTCGTAATGACTGACGAAGTTTCCAACGATTGACGGCACATGAGTGTTCTTGATGTCTGCCATCTGTTGTGCGCTCAAAACGCACCGTCCGGCCGCCTGATAGAGGTCCACCGCATCTACAATTGCGTCCAGATAAGTTGATAATGTTCTCTTGTCTCCGCGCGTCGCGTAGTCAGGCGGGCATGGTATCTCCAGCTTCGAGATAATGTGGCCGAGCTTGTATTCGAGGTACTGCCGAACGAAAGGAGCGCCTAGATCAACCTGCCCAGCATTCAGCAAGTTTTGAGCCTGCACCTTCAAGCGATCTGCCTCTTGCGCAGATACCATCACTCTGCCGATCGGCGGCATACCCTGTAACTTTTGGTGGCTCCAATCCGCAGTGCCGTTTTGCTTGTCAAAATACTTTTCAAGCGCGCTGTCGTGGCTCAAGATGATGAACTGCAGACCATTGGCATTTGCAGGCTGCTGCAACTTGGTTCGGATCGCCTCCATTAGGCTGAACTGGTGCCCGGCATCGAAACTTGATGTCACATCATCGAGAATAACGAACCGAGGCGTCCCGTTGTACTTGCTCGCCGCCGCCAAAAAGATCGATGCGGCAACTGCATTTCGATAGCTTTCCGAGAGCACCGCCCTCGCATTCACTCCGGCCAATCCGTGGAAGTCGGCCAACTTGAGATCGATATTCTCGCTACCAGCGGCACGCTCCAAAGTGGGCCTGACGTCCGGACCACCCCGTACCAAAGCAGCAAACAGCGTTTGATATTCTGCCTCGATCTCACCGATGCGTTGGTTTGCCAGCGCATTCTCGGCTCCACTAAAAACGTTCTTTGCTTGTGTAATAAAATCCTGCCAGCGCAAACTAACAGCCAGGTTTTGTGCAACGTCCGCAAGTGCCTTCGCTGCTTTTTCCCGAGCAGAAAGAGCACCACAGAATTCCTTCACCGCTGCAAGCATCTTGCTGACTGCAACCAGGGACGGCGGCAGCTTTCCTTCAATCTCAACTCTCTCCTTCTCAAGCTCGCTCAACTTCGCGGCGCGGGTTTGCTCGTATGAGTCTAGCCGAGCAAAGACCGCTTGCAGGTCAACGGTGGAGAGTGTTTGGTCATCGGCCGCCTGCAATATTGCGCTATGACCTCTATCGGCCAAGGCAATTCCCATTTCCGGAGCGGCCTCAAGATTTCCAAAACGGACGACACTCGAGACCCGCCTGATTTCCATTCCGAGCTTGTCGTTCGCGGCGTCCGCAGCGGCGTACTGCGAAATTCTGTCCTTAAGGTGATCTAAGAGGTCGCGATCCAATTTGGAGTCACACACCGGGCACAACTTGCGATCCCACAAGCTATCGCTAACGACTTCTTTTGCATTCTCGTACAACACCCGTAGAGCCGCGCTTCCGGCTTTTGTCATTGCCGTATCGCGATCGGTTGCCAACTGCAGAATATTTCTTCTTTCTTCTGCTTCGTCCCCTGCGGCTGCCAACGCTTGCAAATCTGTGATCGACTTTAAAACCTTGGCGTGGCGTGCGCGCATCGGCCCGCCTTCCTCCTTTTCGACCAGTTTTTCCGCCGCAGCTATGTCAACATTACGGACATCACTTGTCCCAACAACCGGCTTCAGGATTTCTAGGTTTTGAAGTGCTTTCGATACGATCCTGCACAGCGATTCGATATCCGACAAATCGGTAGCGGATTGGCCTGTTATCTCGGCGTAAGCAGCCAGAGCTCTCGCGGTGCCCTCCGAAACTTCACGTTCGCGCGCCGTCTTATCCGTTTGAAGCGCCCGCAGATCAAAATCGGTGTTTAACGTGCGAGTATCGCTTGCGCCCTCAAGAAGTTGACGAAGCTCGGAGTAGGCACTTAGGCCTACTAGCGAGGAAAATGAGCGCCCACGCTCAAGCGCGGACGCATCAACAAAATCGGAAAACTTCGTGTAGTCGACGAGCACAAAGTCCTGGCGCAACTCCCGTAAGAACTTCTCGGGATCAGGGTGCCTTGATGTAGCCAGTCGTCTCCCTGCCGCATCGCGCTTGATGGCGATTTCGACCGCAGCCGAGCCGTCGTCGGGCTCGAAACACAGCTCTACCAGGGCCTCTCCGCTAGGATGAAATTTGTTTGCAACGTATGACTCAGGGTGCTCCGCACCTTGCAATCTCTTAAGCCGAGGCACGTCGCCGAAAATTGCAAAATGAATCGCCTCGAAAATCGAAGTCTTGCCAACGCCGTTGTGAGCGTGGATCGAATTAACGGCGTTCGGCTTGAACTTTATAACCAGGGGATCTCCATCATTGTTGATGCCTCGAAATCCCTCGATCGAAATTTTCGAAAGATAGTAGCGGGTCATGATTAGCTGCCCGCCTTCTTCGGAGTCAGCGCCTTCAATTGGCTAAGGACAGCCGCGTTGAATGTCGCGCGATTGGCGCGGGCTCTTGTCGGATTACCATCTCCTTTGAGCGTTCCCAGATTGTCGAAGAGGATCTTTGTGCACTCGGGATCAATCGATTCCAAGTATTTCCGAAATTCTACGAGGTGCTCATCGAGAGTTTTTGTTAGATCAAAATCGAGCGGCATACGACCACAATATTGGTGAAAGTAATTTGGCGGGACGTGCTCGCCTCGGCCGGACCGAGGTTGACGTGTAGATAGTGTACAACCTGATGAGTATTCGTCCAGAGGATTGGGCTTCGACGGCGCACTAGGATACCGGATCGCCCTTGCGTCCCCCAATGCCATATGGCCGGTTCAAGAAATACTCTCGATTGCCAAGCGCCTTCTCTGCGTACTGGTCTATCGCGACGATGATCGCCTGGACGTGCTGATAGCAGTACCCTTCCCTAGTCGCGCGGTGACGCACTTCCGCGAGCGCCCTTATCCAAGGAGGATTGTCCGCCTTCTCGTCGTACCACTTGAGCAAATCAGGCGAGCCCACCGTGTCAGCTCCGCTTCGCGCCGATACGGATCTGCGGCCCGAGGATGAACTTGTCCTTGCCTTCGTACTTGCGGCGCGATTCCCCGACGAGCCGGTCGCGCTCGCTGCACAGCTCATCAAGTTTGCCCAGCATTCGCGCCAACAACTCTTCCGCAGACTTGGTGCTGATGCCCGCGCGTTGAAGATCGAGGATTTCCTTTCGCTGCCGCGCTATCTGCCGGCGGCGCTGCTCGATGTCCCCTCGAATGAACTCAAGATCCATGGCCTCGCCCTCTTTGTTTATAAGAACAAAAGAGGAACAAAGACGCAAGGCCGAAAAATATTTTTGGCGCGGGGCAGCGGCCGTTTGGCGGTGCCAAATCGGTGCCACGCCATTTCCGTTTGCCGAGGAGAGTGTGTAGCGAAAATGAAAAAAGCCCCGCAGGGCCAATCTCTTGAGAGTGGTGGGCGCACCAGGGCTCGAACCTGGGACCCGCTGATTAAGAGTCAGCTGCTCTACCAACTGAGCTATGCGCCCGAAAGGCGGTCAATGCCTTGCGAGGCCGGTCGTTTAGCAAAGCGATCCGGGTCTGGCAAGCGATGCGAGGCATGTTTTCCAAGGTTCTTCCACAGCCCCCGGAAAGGCGAAAAGCCGCTGGATTCCAGCGGCTTCGCAGAGGTTAGTGCCCCGGAAATCCCGGTCCGCTCAGAGCCGGCCTTCCCGGTCGGCGCCCTCGTCCCGGTCGCCGCCGCGCATGTGGTCCATGCCGTGATCCATCATGCGGTCCATGCGCTCCCTGAAACG
This sequence comes from Bradyrhizobium manausense, assembly GCF_001440035.1. GTDB lineage: Bacteria > Pseudomonadota > Alphaproteobacteria > Rhizobiales > Xanthobacteraceae > Bradyrhizobium > Bradyrhizobium manausense. The sequence goes on from NZ_LJYG01000090.1 coordinate 59,922, forward strand.
GTGGGGCGGGCCGTCTTCGCCGCCGCCGAACGGGCCGCGATGGCGGGTCAGCAGGGCAAGGCGACGCTTCTGGCCGTCATCGAGGCTCTTGTAGAGCGGATCGGCGGCATCGGCGATCTTCTTCAGGGCTGCCGAGCTCGCGCCCATGTCTTCGGCGCGCTGGCGCAGGCGGGCGACGGGGTCATCCGGCTTGTCGGGGTCGCCGGGACCATTCATCCGCGCATTGGCGCGGTCGAGCCGCAGCTTGGCGAAGTCGCGCACCGCGGCCTCGACCGGCGGCCACAGCTTCTCCTGATCGGCGTTGAGCCTCAAGCCGGCATGGACGGCAGCAATGCGCGCGTCGACCAGGGCCGCGCGGTCTTCCGGGTTCATGCGGATGTGGTGGAAATGCTCCATCCACGGGCGATGAAATTGGGCATAGACCGCGCCCGAACCGGCGATGCTGAGCACGGCGATGGCGGCGATGGTAAACTTCCTCATCCGAACCTCCTCTGGAAGGATGCGCTGAAGATGAGCGTCGGAAGGCCCGTGCGCAACTTACAACTTGGACAGGAAGGCCCGTTCTTACGGGATCTAACGCCTATTAATCTTGGTTCAGCCGCAACCGGAAATCATTCGCAACAAAGAGCTTCCGTGCGGCTCGCACGGAAGCCTCATCCGTCGTTCATCCAGACTAGTTTGTCGTGCTGTTAATTAGTAGTGCTCTTGGCTTCCTTCTGGAATTCGTCGATCAGCGGCTGGCCGACGCGGCTCGCGGCGTCCTTGTAGACCGGCTCCATCGCCTTGCGCATCGCTTCGTCCTGCTCGCTCGTCAGCTTGATGATTTCGCTCTTGCCGCTCTTTTTGATCTCGGCGAGCGCGTCGTCGTTTTCCTTCTGCGACTGCGCGTTGTTGAAATCGGTCGCTTCCTTCATCGCCTTCGCGAGCTGGTCGCGGATGTCGGCCGGCAGGTCGTCCCAGAACTTCTTGTTCACGATCACCACATAGCCGATATAGCCGTGATTGGTCTCGGTGATGTACTTCTGCACCTCGTGCATCTTCTGGGTATAGATGTTCGACCAGGTGTTCTCCTGCCCATCGACCACGCCGGTCTGCAGCGCCTGATAGACCTCGCCGAACGCCATCACCTGCGGCAGCGAGCCGAGCGCCTTGAACTGGGCCTGCAGCACACGCGAGGACTGGATGCGGAACTTGACGCCCTGGTAGTCAGCCGGCGCGATGAGCTTCTTGTTGGCGCTCATCTGCTTGAAGCCGTTGTCCCAATAGGCAAGGCCGGTGATGCCCTTCGGCTCGAGCAGCTTGAGCAGCTTTGCACCGAGCGGGCCTTCCGTCACCTTCCGCAGCGTCTTCAGATCAGGAAGGATATAGGGCAGGTCGAACACCTCGAACTCGCGGATGCCGAGCGGCCCGAACTTGGAGTTGGACGGCGCCAGCATCTGCACGCTGCCGAGCTGCAGCGCTTCGAGCTCCTCCTTGTCCTTGTACAGCGTCGAGTTCGGGTAGACCTCGACCTTGACCTTGCCGTTCGTGTACTTCTCGGCGAGCTCCTTGAATTTTTCCGACGCCTTGCCCTTCGGCGTGTCGGTCGCAACCACGTGGCTGAACTTGATGATGATCGGGTCGGCGCTGGCCTGGCCGGCAAGGCCAAGTGCCAGTGCCGCGACGGACGCCGCGATCGCGAAGCTGCGCATAATCTCTCCCTGTTGTTGTTTGGGCCGCCCGTGCGCGGACGGCCGATCTTTATGCCGACAGCACCAATAGCGGCTCGCGCATAGAGCCGCTATTGGCCGTTCGCAGGGCAGCTATTCGTGATGAATGCGAGCCGTCATTCCGGGGCGATGCGTCAGCATCGAACCCGGAATCTCGAGATTCCGGGTTCTCGCTGCGCGAGCCCCGGAATGACAAGCTTTGCTTGTCAGCTCGCCGCGGCCGTCGTCACGGTGTCGCGCTGGCGCTTCATGACGATCTTGTTGAGGGCGCCGAGATAGGCTTTGGCGGACGCCACCAGCGTGTCCGGATCCGCCGCGCGGGCCGTCATCGAGCGCCCCTCCTGCGACAGCCGCACCGACACTTCCGCCTGCGCATCGGTGCCTTCGGTCACGGCGTGGACCTGATACAGTTCGAGCTTGGCCTCGTGCGGCACCAGGCGCTTGATGCAGTTGAATACCGCGTCAACAGGACCGTTGCCCTCGGCTTCCTCGATCTTGATCTGGCCGTCGACATCGAGCTTCATGGTCGCGCGCTGCGGGCCATGAGTGCCGGCGATCACGGTCAGCGAGGTCAGCTTGATGCGGTCGTGCGAGGCGGCCATCTCCTCATCGACCAGCGCCTCGATGTCCTCGTCATAGATGTCCTTCTTGCGGTCGGCGAGCGCCTTCATCCGCGTGAACGCATCTTCCAGCTGGTTCGGGCCGAGCTTGTATCCCATCTCCTCCAGCTTGTGCACGAAGGCATGACGGCCGGAATGCTTGCCCAGCACCAGCGAGGACTGCTTCAGGCCGACCATCTCGGGCCGCATGATCTCGTAGGTCGAGGCATCCTTCAGCACGCCGTCCTGATGGATGCCGCTCTCATGCGCGAACGCATTGCGGCCGACGATCGCCTTGTTGTACTGGACGGGGAACGAGGTTGCGGCCGACACCACCTTCGAGGCGCGGGTCAGCTGCGTGGTGTCGATCTTGTTCCAGTAGGGGAATTTGTCGTTGCGCACATTGATCGCCATCACGATCTCTTCGAGCGCGGCATTGCCGGCACGCTCGCCGATGCCGTTGATGGTGCATTCGACCTGGCGGGCGCCGCCGACGACGCCGGCCAGCGAATTCGCCACCGCCATGCCGAGGTCGTTATGGCAGTGGACCGAGAACACGGCCTTGTCGGAGTTCGGCACGCGCTCGATCAGCGTCTTCATGAAGTGGGTGTATTCCTCCGGCACCGTGTAGCCGACGGTGTCGGGGATGTTCACCGTGGTCGCGCCGGCCTTGATGACGGCCTCGACGATGCGGCACAGATAATCCATCTCGCTGCGGGTGCCGTCTTCGGCCGACCATTCGACGTCGTCGATCTGGTTGCGGGCGCGCGCGACCATCGCGACCGAGGTCTCGATCACCTCTTCCGGGGTCTTGTTCAGCTTCACCCGCATATGCAGCGGCGAGGTCGCGATCACGGTGTGGACGCGGCCGCGTTTTGCAAACTTCACGGCCTCGGCGCAACGGTCGATGTCGGCCGGGTGCGCACGGGACAGGCCGGCGATGACGGCATTCTTGGAGCGGCGGGCGATCTCGCTCACCGCCTGGAAGTCGCCCTCGGAGGTGATCGGGAAGCCGGCCTCGATGACATCGACGCCCATATCATCCAGCAGTTCGGCAACCTCGAGCTTCTCCTCGAAGGTCATGGTGGCGCCGGGGCATTGCTCGCCGTCGCGCAAGGTGGTGTCGAAAATGATGACGCGGTCCTTGTCGGACTTGTTCACGGAGGCCATTCTAAATTCCTTTTGAGTTTTCGCGCCGTCAGTCTCAAGGGCGCCTGAGGTGTCCGGTGATCTCGACCAACCCCTGAGTGCCCAGGCGCGCAGCGCCCAGCCGGCCCTCAGGGGCAGCTAAGAAGAAGCCCGCCAAGAAGCAGGGTGGGCAGCGCGGCCGGGATCGCGGCGGCGGCCAGAGCCACCTCCCCAGAAATCCCATCGATTTGGCCGCGAATCAGCATTGCCAGACCCTTTCGAGCCCCAAATCCTCGGTCAAAACCGTTGACGGTTGGTTGCCGGGAGGCTCGGTGCACCGTTTCTAGACGACAAATGGCAGCAACTGCAACGCCAAAAGATGGTCAGGGGGACTGACCTTATTGGGGGCGCTCTCCGTGCCCCGGACGCGCTGCAGCGTCCAACGCTGCCATACTCTCTCCACTCGTCATTGCGAGGAGCCCTTGCGACGAAGCAATCCAGAATCCCTCCGCGGAAAGACTCTGGAATGCTTCGCTGCGCTCGCAATGACGGAGTGTGAGGCGGCATCGCGATCGTCCAATGCGCATTTCAATATGTAGACACACCCTCGCCTTCTCGCGGCGCATTCCGCCCGAGCTTTGCTGTTCGCGTCACGCCCTCCGCAATCAAAGGGCGCAGGGAAGGCCGGGTGCCGGCAGGCACCCGCGGCCTGCTGCGCGAAGATGTAGCGCAAAGAGACCGCAGAGCAGCATACACGACAAATCCGAATTTCGGCAAAGCGGAATATCTCAAGGGGTGGTTTACCGAACTATGGGATGTTTTGCTTGTAGCCCGGATGAAGCGCAGCGCAATCCGGGACAGCTCGTGTTTGTGGCACGCCCCCGGATTGCGCTGCGCTCCATCCGGGCTACGAACCAACCAATGTGCGAGCCGAGCCTATCCCACCCGGCGCGCGCGGGCCCTGCTCTCCCAGCGATCCAGCATCAGACCGAGTTGACCAAGCTCGCCGGTAGCCGCATGTGCAATCTGATTGGCGGCGGTCGCGTCGTTCGTGTTGGCGGGCGCATTGGCGTTCAGCCAATCCGGTTGCGCGTAGCCGCTCCAACGGCGGGCTTCCGCACGACGTTTACGAGACTGCTGATCGCGCAGGAAATAGCCCGCCGCAAACGCAATCCCGAGCAGCACGCTCAATATGACAACTTCCACAACCAACTCCGACCTTTCGCCCCAAACAGTTTTTGCGAAGCATCGCGTGCGAGGTCAAGGCTTGACATGAACGAAGCTCGCTTCCCGCGAACTGCAGAGACAGAACGAACTGCCAGCCGCCCAAACGCGGCCGCAATGCGGCCATGTTTCGACCTCGACACGCCAGATTGTCTCGCAGAGGATGCGAACCTTTCTCTCGCAACCAGGCGCGGACCAGACTAACCTCGCACCCGCTCGGCCGGATCAACCGGCCAGCCAATATGATCCGGGAGGACGCGAATGACACGCCAACAGCCGCGTGAGCAGGATGCTGCGCTTTCACGACGAACGCTGGTTCAGGGCCTTGCGCTTGGTGCCGCGGCCACGATGGCCGGCACGGGCACAGCGCTCGCCCAGAACGGCCCTGCCGCCCCGCCGACGACGATCACCACGCCGCCGCGCGACTTCAGCCCCCGCGGCGCGCCGACCACTTATTTCTGGGACCCCGATATCATCGCGGTCGATCCCTCCTTCGAGGACCTCGCGCAGCCCAACACCGCGATCAAGCGGCTCTATACCGGTCTGTTGTGGGCGGAAGGCCCGGCGTGGAGCGCGCAAGGACGCTATCTGCTCTGGAGCGACATTCCCAACAACAGGCAGATGCGCTGGAGCGAGGATGACGGCCATGTCAGCGTATTCCGCATGCCCTCCAACAATTCCAACGGCAACTCGTTCGATTTCCAGGGGCGCCAGCTGTCCTGCGAACACCTGACCCGGCGGGTGACGCGCTACGAGCATGACGGCACCGCCACCGTGCTCGCCGACAATTACAACGGCAAGAAGCTGAACTCACCGAACGATGTCGTCGCCCATCCTGACGGCAGCTACTGGTTCACCGATCCGCCCTATGGCGGCCAGCTTTACGAGGGCGAGCCCGACGGTCCGGGCGGACCGAGCAATGCGGCCGGCAAGCTCAATCCGAAGATCGGGCAGCCGGCCGGCTTCGCACCCGGCAAGCGCGAGCTGCCGACCAACTGCTATCGCATCGACCCCTCAGGCCGCGTCGATCTCGTCGTCACCGAAGATCAGGTGCCCGACCCGAACGGCCTCTGCTTCTCGCCCGACTACAAGAAGCTCTACGTGGTCTCGACCGGCAAGGGCCCCGGCGACACCGGCGCCGGCGGCAAGGGCGAAGTCTTCGTGTTCGATGTCGGCAGCGACAACAAGCTCTCGAACCAGAAGAGATTCAGCGACTTCATGATCGACGGCGTGAAGTGCGGGCCGGACGGCGTGCGCTGCGACGTCAACGGCAATGTCTGGGCCTCCAGCAATGCCGGCCGCGCGGTCGGCTATAGCGGCGTGACGGTGTGGTCGCCGGAGGGCAAGCTGCTCGGCCGCATTCGCCTGCCCGAAGTCTGCGGCAACGTCTGCTTCGGCGGACCGAAGCGCAACCGCCTGTTCATGGCCGCGAGCCAGTCGCTCTATGCGGTGTACACGGCGACGCAAGGCGCGGGGCCGGGCTGAGGGGGTGTAGGCTGAATTGCGACGAGGCGCCGGCGTGCCCCGCCGGCGCCGACTTGTTTCGAATGTTCATCATCGACGGGTGAACATAGAGGCAAAAGAGGTGACTTCCGCGCGAAGCGCGTGATAGTTGAAGCATGGCAGACAAAATTCGCGTTGTTGTTCTCTATGGCGGCAGGTCCGGCGAGCACGAGGTCTCGCTGAAATCGGCCGCTTCCGTGCTTCGGCATCTGGATCGTGCGCGCTTCGAGGTGATCCCCGTTTCCATCGACAAGACGGGGCGGTGGCAGTGGAACGATCTGGCGGCGATCGACCCGGCGCAGCCGTCCTTGCCGATCCTGCTCGATGCACCCGAGATGCGGCTCGCCAGAGGCACTGACGGACGCGGCGTTCTCATGCCTGTTTCCGCAGGCGCAGTTGGCCCGATCGAGATCGACGTCGTGTTTCCAGTCATGCACGGTCCCCTGTGCGAGGATGGCACCGTGCAGGGCCTTTTGGAGCTGGCCGAAGTCGCCTATGTCGGATCGGGCGTTCTCGCCTCCGCCATCAGCATGGACAAGGACGTCGCCAAGCGGCTGGCTGAATTCGCCGGCGTTCCGGTCGCGCCCTATCGCGTGCTGACGCGTAAAGCCTTCGCCGCCGATCGCCCCGCCTCTCTCGCCAGGGCGATCGAGGGCCTGAGCCTGCCGGTGTTCGTCAAGCCGTGCAACATGGGCTCCAGTGTCGGCATCCACAAGGTGAAGACGCTGGATGCGCTTGGGCCCGCGCTCGATGATGCATTTCGCTACGATCTCAAGGTGCTGGTCGAACAGGGCATCGACGCCCGCGAGATCGAGGTTGCCGTGCTCGAGGGCGAGACGCTGTTTGCGAGCGTTGCCAGCGAGCTCAATCCCAACGCTCAGCACGAATTCTATTCCTACGAGGCCAAATATCTGGATCCCGACGGCGCGCGCGTCGATCTTCCGGCCAGGCTCGATGCCGCCCAGATGGCGCGCGTGCGCGCGCTCGCGGTGCAGGTGTTCGCGGCGCTCGAATGCAGCGGCCTTGCGCGCGTCGATTTCTTCCTCGATCGGCAAACCGGCGAATTCTGCTTCAACGAGATCAACACGCTGCCCGGCTTCACCTCGATCAGCATGTATCCGAAGATGATGGAGGCCTCCGGCGTGCCGTATCGCGAGTTGCTGACGCGCCTCGTCCATCTGGCGCTGGACCGCCATCAGCAGCGTCATGCGTTGGATCGCGGCTATTCGAGCTAGGTTGTCTCCGCAACAATAGGCGCCACGTCAGGGATAAGCCATGCGCGTTGTGATCTGCGGCGGCGGCGTGATCGGGGCCTGCACCGCCTACTTCCTCCGCCGCCACGGCGCCGAAGTTATCGTCGTGGAGCGGACCGAAGTCGCGGCGGCGGCCTCCGGCAAGGCCGGCGGCTTTCTGGCGCGCGACTGGTGTGCGGGCACGCCGCTCGACACGTTGGCGCGGCGCAGCTTTGCCCTTCACGCACAACTGCCCGGCGAGATCGCCGGCGATTGGGGCTATCGCCCGATGAGTGCGTATAGCGGCTATGTCGCGACCGATGACGATCCGCGTCGGACTACGTCGTCCGAGCTCGACTGGCTGAGCGATTGTGTCGTCCTCACGCAACGCATCGGCACGACCGAGACGACCGCGATCGTTCATCCCAGAAAGTTCACGTCGGCCGTGATGAATGCGGCGATCGCGCAAGGCGCCGAGCTTCGCCATGGCCGCTTTACTGGCATCGCGCGCGACGCAGATCGCGGCGCTGTCAAGGGCGTCGGGGTGGAAGACGATGTCATCGAAGCGGATGCCGTCGTGATCGCAATGGGGCCCTGGTCGCTTCTCGCTGCAAGCTGGATGAGTCTGCCAGCCCTCTATGCCCAAGACAGCCCGAGCATTTTGTACGACACAGGCACAAAGGTCTCGGCAGACGCCTTGTTTCTGGATACGGAGATCCACGGCCACGCCACCAGCATCGAGGTGTTTCCTCGCCCGGACGGCAGCACCTATGTCACCGGCTTCCCCGACACCTCTGCCTTCCCCACTGATCCGGCCGACGTGGAGCCGGGGCCGAACACCACCCGATGGCTGCAACAGATATCGGAGCGACTATCGCCGCTGTTCCGGCCGGAGAAGATCATCGCGAAACAGGCTTGCTTTCGTCCAGTGACGGCGGACGGCTTGCCGCTGATTGGCCGCGTGCCGCAGGATGAAGGGCTCTATGTTGCGACCGGACACAGTGTCTGGGGTATCCTGAATGCTCCTGCAACCGGTGAAGCCTTGGCGGAGTTGATCGTCGAGGGCGCAACGCGCAATGTCGACCTCGCGCCGTTCGATCCTGCCCGGCTCAAGCCACTCGATCTGCCGCGGCGGCGATGGCCCTGATACGCTTGCGCGCCGCGCTGCGCTCGCATGCCAGCCGACGAAATCTGCATGCCTGCGTGCGGAATAACGCTCCGTCCTGCCCGATATTTACGCAGCTAGACTTTAGTCCCCTTCGTACACTCCTGAATACAGTTCCACTTGCCGAGGATTCTCTCGCCGTTATAGTCGCGCGCCAATAGCAAAAGAAGCTTGGTTCAAAGGGAGAGAACAATATGAATAAAGCACTCTCTGGTGCATTGCGATGTGCGTTTGGTGCCGCCGCGGCGGGCGTCGTGTTAGCGGCCTCAAATGCGGCCTTTGCAGCCGATCCGATCAAGATCGGCGTGATCGCGGAGGCGCAGGCCATTGCCGGCGCATCGATCCCGCAGGCGGCGCAGCTCGCCGCCGACGAGATCAACGCCGGCGGCGGCGTCGATGGCCGCAAGATCGAGATCATCGGCTACGACAATCACTCCTCCTCGGCAGATTCGGTGCGCGCGTTCCAGCGCGCGGTGAACGAGGACAAGGTCAACGTCGTCATCGCCAGCTATATCAGCGAAGTGGTGCTGGCGCTGGAGCCCTGGGCCTCGCGGCTGAAGACGCCGTTCGTGACGCCGGGTGCTGCCTCCAACGAGATCAGCAAGAGCGTCCACGCCGATTACGAGAAGAACAAGTACACGTTCCACGGCTACCTGACCTCGGCGGCACTGGCGCTTTCTGTGTGCGACGGCGCCAAGGACCTGCTCGTCGACAAGATGCACATGAAGACGGCGGTCATCATGAGCGAGGACGCCGCCTGGACCAAGCCGCTCGACGTCGGCTACGAGGAGTGCCTGCCCAAGGTCGGACTGAAGGTGCTCGACCACATCCGCTTCTCGCCTGATACCACCGACTTCACCCCGATCTTCAACAAGATCGAGGGCGCCAAGCCCGACGTGATCATCACCGGCATCTCCCATGTCGGCGTGCAGCCGACGGTGCAGTGGAAGAACCAGCAGGTGCCGATCCCGATGTTCGGCATCTCCTCGCAGGCGACCAACGAAACCTTCGGCAAGGACACCAATCAGGCCGCCGAAGGCGTGCTCTATCAAGGCGTCTCCGGGCCCGGCGTCGCCGTGACGCCGAAGTCGGTGCCGTTCGCGGAAAACTTCAAGAAGAAGTACGGCAACTACCCGTCCTATGCCGGCTACACCGCCTATGACGAGGTCTATTACATCGCGGATGCGGTGAAGCGCGCGGGCTCGACTGATGCCGACAAGCTGGTCGATGCGCTGGAGAAGACCGACTGGGAAGGCACGATCGGCCGCGTCCAGTTCTATGGCAAGGACGATCCGTTCACGCACTCGATCAAGTACGGCAGGGGCCTGATCACCGGGCTGATGCTGCAATGGCAGGACGGCAAGCAGAGCGCGGTCTGGCCCAAGGAGGTCGCCAAGGTCGACATCAAGTTCCCGAGCTTCATCAAGCTCAGCAACTGATCGGAACAGCTCCCGGGGCCATCGCCCGGGAGCTTCCACTTGCGGCGCTGCACCTTTCCTCAACGCCGCAGCCTGACTGCCAGCCCATAGACCGGATTGCCAATCTTCAATGCGAGCTTTCCAGATTCTGATCGATGGCTTTGCCATCAGCGCTCTCTACGCTCTCGGCGCCACCGGCTTCACACTGATCTTCGGCGTCTCCGGCGTGCTCAACCTCTCCCACGGCGCCATCATGGTGGCGGCTGCGGTGGCGGCATGGGCTGCCGCGAGCATTCTGGGCGTCGGCACCTATGCCGGCGCACTTATTGGCGTCGGCGTCGCCCTCCTCACCGCTTTCCTCACCTACTTCGCCGTCGTGAAGCCGATCCAGGATTCCCGGCGCATCCCGAATGAGGAAAAGGAGATTTTCGTCCTCACCGGCACCCTGCTCTGGGGCATCATGATCCAGGAGCTGATCGCCTATTTCTTCACCAACAACGCCAAGACCGTGCTGCCGATCGTCGAAGGCGTGGTCGATATCCTCGGCGTCCGTACGCCCACGAACGAGATCTTCACCGCGATCGTGTGCTGCCTCGTCATCGCTCTGTTGTGGCTCCTGGTGAACCGCACCCGCACCGGCAAGGCGGTGCTGGCGGCCTCGATGAACCCGCGCGGCGTCACCCTGCTCGGGCTCGAGCTCACCAACATCTATATCGTGGTGTGGGCGATCTACGGCATCCTCGCCGGCATCGCCGGCGTGCTGCTCGGCATGTTCCTCGGCGTCAGCTCCTACAGCGTCGGACCGTTGACCGCGAGCGCGTTCTCGATCGTGGTGCTCGGCGGCCTCGGCAGCGTCTCCGGCTCGCTGATCGCGGCCTTCGTGGTCGGCTATCTCGAAACGCTCACGGCCTATCTGGTCTCGCCGGCCTATCGCACCATTCCGGCGCTGCTGCTGCTCGTGTTCGTGATGTACATCCGGCCCCAGGGCCTGCTGGGGAGGCGCTGAGATGGCCGGCTTCTTGACCTCGCGCCTGTTCTTCGTCTCGCTGGCGCTCGTCATCATCGCGGCGACGCTGCCGCTCTACGTCTCCGGCTACGTGCTCGGGCTGCTCACGGTCGCGTTCTATTTCGGCGTATTCGCGATGGCATGGGATCTGCTGTTCGGCTTTGCGGGCGAGGTCAATTTCGGCCCGACCTTCCTGATCGGCGTCGGCGCCTACACGGCTGGCATCCTCAATGCCCAGTTTGGCTGGTCGGTCTATCTCTGCATCGTGCTCGGCGCGCTTGCCTCGGTCATCGCGGGCCTCGTGCTGGCGCTGCCGGCGCTACGCGTGCGCGGACCGTATTTCGGCCTGACCACGCTGGTAGCGGTGCTGATGCTGCAAAACTTCGTCGTCGTGTTCGCCGACCTTACCGGCGGCGAAATCGGTCTCACCATCCCTGACGTCATCACCATCAATGCCGGCGCCAATTACTGGATCGCGCTCGGCTTCATGACGATCTCGGCGGCGATCCTCTACGGCCTATCGCAATCCCCTGTCGGTCTCGTGCTGCAAGCGAGCGGCCAGGATCCGGTGCAGGCCGGCGCGCTCGGCTTCAACATCGTCAAGCACAAGCTCGCCGCCTTCATCGTCAGCGCGTTCTTCTCGGGGCTCTCGGGCGCGCTGCTGGTGTTCTACTTCGGCACCGCCTCGGTCGGCACCGTCGTCGACGTCGCGGTCGGCGTCAACGTGATCGTCTCGGCCGTCCTCGGCGGAAGGCGCACCGTGCTCGGCGCGGCGCTGGGCGCGATCTTCCTGATCGTCGCCGGCGAGTTTCTGCGCCCGACGGGCGAGCTTGCGACCTTCATCGTCTCGGCGGTGGCGCTGCTCGTCGTCCTGTTCTTCCCCGGCGGCTTCCTAGGAGCGGCCCTCTCGCGCGAGGCTCGCTCGTAATGGATCAGAGGCTTTCCAACCGGCCCGTGCTCGAAGTCCGCGGCCTCACCAAACGCTTTGGCGGCCTGACCGCGGTGAAGAACCTCAACTTCGACGTCAACAGCGGCGAGATCTTTGGCCTGATCGGGCCGAACGGCTCGGGCAAGTCGACCGCGATGAAGAGCGTGATGGGCATCGAGCGCCCGACCGCAGGCGACGTCGTGTTCGAAGGCGAGAATGTCGCCGGCCTGCCCGCACACAAGATCGCGCGCAAAGGCTTTGGCATGGTGTTCCAGCACTCGCGGCCGCTGAACCGGCAGACGGTGCTGGAGAACATCATGGTGGCGCTGCTGCCGGACAGCCTGTTCATGCTGTTTCCGGACAAGGCGCTGGTCGAGCGCGCCAAATGGATCGCCGACCGCGTCGGCTTGGGCTCCGTGATGAACCGCCGCCCGCCGACGCTGCCCTTCGCCGATCTGCGCCGGCTCGAGCTTGCGAAAGCGATCGCGCGCGACCCAAAAGTGGTGCTGGTCGACGAGCCCTTCGCCGGTCTCACCCGCGCCGAGGTGGACGTGTTCTCCGACCTGATCCGCAGCTTCCGCGACGACGGCCGCGCGGTGATGCTGGTCGACCACAACGTCAAGAGCGTCGCGGCCCTCGTCGACCGCGTGCTGGCGATGTATCTCGGCGAGGAGATCGTCACCGGCAGGGCCGACGACGTCATGCGGAACGAGACGGTGCGGCGGGTCTATCTCGGCGGCGCCATCGAGACCCATGCGCGGCCCGAGACGAGCTTCAAGGACAAGGTGCCGCTGCTCCAGGTCGAGAATGTCAGCGTCCATTACGGCAAGGCGCAGGCGCTGGAGAATGTCTCCATCCACATCCACGAAGGCGAGTTCGTCTCCATCGTCGGCCTCAACGGCGCCGGCAAGACCACGCTGTTCAACACCATCTCCGGCTTCCTGCCCTACACCGGCGAGATCGTCCGCGGCGGCGAGAAGCTGCGCGGCACCAGCCCCGCCAGGATCGCGCGCAGCGGCCTCGTGCAATGCCCTGAGTCCCGCGAGCTGTTCGGCGAGATGACCGTGCGGGAAAATCTCGATCTCGGCGGCCAGCACCTGGACGACGAAGCAAGGGCGAAGCAGCTCGCCTGGCTGTTCGAGCTGTTTCCGATCCTGAAGGAGCGCCAGGGGCAGATGGCGCAAACGCTGTCAGGCGGCGAGCAGCAGATGCTGGCAATCGGCCGCGCGCTGATGATGCAGCCGCAGATCCTGATCCTGGACGAGCCGACACTCGGCCTTGCGCCCGTCATCCTCGAGCTGCTCTCCAAGGCGCTGGAGAAGTTGCGGCAGACCACATCGATCACCGTGCTGCTCGGCGAGCAGAACGTGACCTTCGCGCTGCCCCATGCCGACCGCGTCTATGTGCTGGAGCACGCCAGGATCGTCTGGGAGGGCGATCCCGGCCGCTTCGCCGCGGAAGCCGGTGCCGATTTTCTCTAAGTCGCGCGTATCACCAAAGAAAACAACGAAAGGGAAACGACCATGCGATCATCGACGGTTTTGGGTGCCGCCCTCCTCAGCTCCGCTCTGGCGCTATGCCTCGCAGCTCCCGCCTACGCGCAGTCGAACGACCCGATCAAGATCGGCGTCATCGCCGAGGTGCAGGCGATCGCAGGCGCGGCGACACCCGGCGGCGCGCAGATCGCTGCCGACGAGATCAACGCGAAGGGCGGCATTCTCGGCCGCAAGGTCGAGATCGTCACCTATGACAACAAGAGCTCCTCGGCCGACTCGGTGCGCGCGTTCCAGCGCGCGGTGAGCGAGGACAAGGTCTCGGCCGTGATCGCGAGCTACATCTCCGAGGTCGTGCTGGCGCTGGAGCCCTGGGCCGCGCGGCTGAAGATGCCGCTGATCACGCCAGGCGCCGCCTCGAACGAGATCACCAAGGCGATCCATAACGACTACGAGAAGAACAAGTACACCTTCCACGGCTACCTGACGTCAGCCGCGCAGGCCCAGCTCGTCTGCGATGCCGCCAAGGACCTGCTGGTCGACAAGCTCAAGTTCAAGACCGTCGCGATCATGAGCGAGGACGCCGCCTGGACCAAGCCGCTCGACGTCGGCTACGAGGCCTGCCTGCCCAAGGCCGGGTTGAAGGTCGTCGAGCATGTGCGCTTCTCGCCTGACACCACCGACTTCACACCGATCTTCAACAACATCGAAGGCAAGAAGCCTGATGTGATCGTGACAGGCATCTCCCATGTCGGCGTGCAACCGACGGTGCAGTGGAAGAACCAGCAGGTGCCGGTGCCGATGTTCGGCATCAGCGCGCAGGCGCTGAGCCCGACCTTCTGGAAGGACACCAACGGCGCAGCCGACGGCGTGCCCTCGCTTGCGGTCGCGACGCCCGACGTCGCCGTGACCTCGAAGACCAAGCCGTTCGCGGCCGCGTTCAAGGCCAAGTTCGGCGCGCCGCCGGCCTATACCGGCTACACCGCCTATGACGAGGTCTACATCATCACCGACGCAATCAAGCGCGCGGGATCGACCGACCCGGACAAGATGGTCGCCGAACTCGAGAAGACCGACTACGAAGGCACGATCGGCAAGATTCAGTTCTACGGCAAGGATGACGAATTCACCCACGGCATCAAGTCCGGCCCGGGCGCGGTGACCGGCCTGGTCTTCCAGTGGCAGGACGAAAAGCAGGTCGTGGTCTGGCCGGAGAAGATCGCGGAAGGCAAGCTGAAGTTTCCGAACTTCGTGAAGCTGTCGCAGTAACAGGCCTAAACGCCAGATCACATGCGCGATGCCCGGGCCCTCCCGGGCATTTCGTTTTCGACCCTTGAAGCGAACCACGCTTGCAAAATTGTCAGGGTCGATCAAAGTAACGACCGCACGCAGGCCACTTCAAGAATCTGCGGCCATCACGGAGGACGCATGCTTCCCTATGTCGTTCACGACCCTCGCTTCGAGAAGCTGGTCATCGGCCATGTCAATCTCGAAAAGCTCTTCACCGGCTGCCGCTGGGCCGAAGGTCCCGCCTATTTTCCGGCCGGACGCTACCTGATCTGGTCCGACATTCCGAACAACCGGATGATGCGCTTTGACGAGACCGACGGATCGGTGTCGGTGTTCCGCGCGCCGAGCTTCAATTCCAACGGCAACACCACCGACCGCCAGGGGCGGCTGGTGAGCTGCGAGCATTTCATGCGGCGCGTTAGCAGGACCGAGCATGACGGCTCGATCACGGTACTGGCTGACGTGTTCGAGGGTCACCGGCTGAATTCGCCCAACGATGTCGTGGTCAAGTCGGACCATTCGATCTGGTTCTCCGACCCGACCTACGGTATCGACAGCGACTATGAGGGCCAGCAAAGCCCATCGGAGATCGGCGCCTCCAACGTGTATCGGATCGATGCCAACACCAAGGCCATCACACGCGTCGTGTCCGACCGGGTGCAGCCGAATGGCCTCGCCTTCTCGCCGGACGAGACGCGGCTCTACGTCGCCGACACCGGCGCGACGCATGTGCGCGGGCTGCCGCCGACGATCTGGTCCTACGAGGTCAAGGGACAGACGGTCGGCGAAGCCTCGCTGTTCGCGACCTGCCCGGACGGGCTCTATGACGGTTTCCGTGTCGACATCCATGGCAACATCTGGACCTCGGCGGGCCGCAGCGTGTTCTGCTACGCGCCTGACGGCACCCACATCGGCACGGTCCCGATCGGCGAGATCGTCGCCAATGTCTGCTTCGGCGGCCCGCGCCGCAACCGCCTCTATATCTGCGGACAGACCTCGCTGTATTCGATCTATCTCAACACGCGGGCGGCGGTGTAGGGCGTGCGAGGCTACACCGCTTCTCTCGCTGCATATTGCTCGCGTGGGGCTGCCTGATACGTGCCAGCGTGCGACGCACTCGATCGGGCCTCGATGTGGTCTGCCACAAACTCTGCATCACGCCCGATGCCGACGAACCGGCCGGAGCCCCAGGTGTAGAGCCAGGGCAGGCCGATCACATAGGCGCCGTCGACCGACGTGACGCCCCGCTTGTGGGTTGGATAACCGGTGCCGTCGAACATCGGCAGGTCGACCCAGGACCAGTCGGAGCGGAAGCCGGTCGTCCAGATGATGCTCGTGATGCCGCTCGCTGCGAGATCGAGCTCCGTGGGCACCGCGGCGGGGGTCCACACGGGCTCGTAGTGAGGCGTCTCGGGCGCGGCGATCCTGTTCCTAGCGATGTGCTCGTCGATCATCCGGCAGATGCCGTTATAGACGCGATCGGCATTGTCGAGATTGACCTGGAGATCATCGCCAAGCTGCAGGCGCGTTCCACGACCGTCCTTGAGGCGACCGTAGAGCTTCGTGCCCTCGAGCGCGAATTTGCGCAGATCGATGTCACGGCCGCCGTCCCGTCCGGTCAGGTAATGGTTGGCGTTCTTGCGGACCCCCTCCTTCAGCGAATGCTTGTCGACCGGCAGGTCGTACTGGCCGAGATCGTCGAGCCAGTCGACGGCGTCGCGGCCGCGATAGAAACGCGGGCACCGCGGCGCGCTGCCGACGGCGAGATGCACCTTGCGGCCCGCCAGGTGCAGATCCTCCGCGATCTGGCAGCCCGATTGCCCGCTTCCCACCACGAGGATCTCGCCCGGCGGCAGCTGATCCGGATTGCGGTAGGCAGAGGAGTGGATCTGCATGATCGAGGCATCGAGCCGGTCGGCAAACGGCAGCACTTTTGGAACGTGATATCCGCTGACGGCGAGCACGACATTGTCGGCGGCGATCTCGCCGGCGGTGGTCTCGAGCATGAAGCCGCGACCGGATCGCCGCAGACGCGTCACGGCGACGCCCTCGCGGACTGGCGCATCGATGTGCCTGGCGAAATCCTCGATGTATCTGACGATCTCGTCGCGCAGCATGAAGCCGTGCGGATCGCTGCCGGCATACAAAAATCCCGGCAGCTTGCATTGCCAGTTCGGCGTCACCAGGCAGAACGCGTCCCACCGCTGCGTCTTCCAGGAATGCGCGATGGTGTTTTTCTCCAGCACAATATGCGCGATGCCGCGCGCCTTGAGCTGCGCGCTCATCGCAAGGCCAGCCTGGCCGCCGCCGATCACGACGACCGGATAATGGGTGTGAAGGTCGGACATGATCAGCTCCTGCTAGTCTTCAAACGAGACGATGGTGACGGAAGCGCCAGGCGTGGCCTCGAACTGCGCGGCCGCCGCCTCGATCCGGGCGAGCTGACCGAGGGCACGCGAGCAGAGGAAACCGTACTTCTCGCGGACGCGCTCAGCCGCGATCGTCAGCGCGATGCGGCTGCGCTCGCGGAAATCGTCGAGCGCATAGGTCGTGCCGGCGACGAAGTGGTCCTTGATGACGACCGAGGGCGAATAGCAGGCCTCGATCCGCTCATCGGGCCAGCGCACGCGAAAGTGCATCTCAGGCATAATGCACCTCGCGCATGTCCTGATAGGTCGTCATGTGGGCCTTGGCAGTGCGGCGCCAGTCATGAAGCCGGGCAACCCTGGCGCCATTCGCAATCAGGCGCGAGCGCAGCGGCTCAGTGAGCGCGCTCAGGGCGGCATCCGCGATCGAGCCGGGATGATGCGGATCGCACCAGGCAACATCGTCCGCGCCGAGATATTCCGTGAACGGCGCGAGATGCGAGACCACCGCGGGCACGTTGCTCGCCATCGCCTCCAGCACGGCCAGGCCAAAGCCTTCGCGCAACGACGGGAACAGCAGCACATCGGCCAGACGAAACAGCGATGGCATCTCGGCATCCGCCAGCGGACCGGTTTCGATGACGGTATCAACAGGCAACCCCGCATCGCGCAGCCGCGAATTGAACTGCTCTCGATACGCGCCATGATCCAGCAGAGAAGCCCCGCCGGCGATGACGAGCTGCGCGGACCGGTGCACGGCATGCACCTGGCGGAAAGCCTCAAAAATGCCGAGCGTATTCTTGCGCTGCTCGACACCGCCGATGGAAAGCAGGATCGGGCCTGCGCGAAGGCCGAGCCGGGCACGCAACACCTCATCGCCAGGAGCGACAGCGGGCGAATAGCGCGCCGTGTCGACGCCATTGCCGACCAGCGTCGCCGCGCGCGACATCTCCGCCTGCAGCTGCACCTGCCAGAACCGGCTGACGACGAACAGGCCGTCGGCGTGGACGATCGAGCGACGGTCGAGCTCGCCGAGCCGCTCGTCGGCGAATGTATCGATGTGATGAACGGTGCGGACATAGCGCTGGATCAGGCCGCGCTGCTTCAGCGTCGCGAGCGCATTGCCGGAGATGCCGTCCTGGGCGTGGAAGACGTCGAACTGGCGGTGCGCTGGATCCTCAAAATATTTGACATAGTCGGCGATACGCGCCTCGACCATCGCGACGACGTCGCCCGAGACTGACGATGCAGGCACCGAGCGCGTCGCGGCGACGCTGCGGCGGAAGAAGCCTCTGCCTGTTGGGTCCGGCGCATGCGCGACCGGCCTATGTCCGAGGTCGGCAAGGGCGTCCGCCAGCGCGAGCGCATGCACCACGCCACCTCTTGGATTGGTGGAGTGCGCGAGGATCGCGATACGAAGCCGGGGCAAGTCGTCGCTCATGCCACGCTCCGCTGCTGATGGCCCTGCCTTGGCGCACAGCCGATCAGCGGCTGCGCCGCAAAATCCCAGACCGTTGCCCGAGCGGAACCGGCGCTGATATCGACTGATGTCCCCGCGCTGACTTCTCCGATCGCGGCGGCCGCAATGCCGCGCCGCTGGAAGCGCGACAGGATCTCGTCGACGTCTCCGGGCCTGGCTGACAACAGATAGCCGAAGCTCGGAAACGTCAGCAGCCAGCGCTCGAGCGGCGCGCTCGCAGGAATCGGAATCGCCTCGACGTCCAGGGTGATGGCGACCTGCGAACACTCGGCCAGCATCGCCGCGGTCCCGACGATGCCGCCCTGGCTGATGTCCTTGGCGGCAAGCGCGAGCCCCGCCTCGGCAATGGACGGCAGGATCTCCAGATCGCCCCGCAAGCGCTCCGCCGGCGCGTCGGTCGCTGCCTCCCAGTTGGCGAACGGCTCGCGGTAACGGCCGCGCAGATCGATCGCCGCGATGAGCTTGTCGCCGGGCCTGGCGTCGAAGCTGGTGAGAAGCCGCCTGGCGCGACCGAGGATCGCGACGGCGAACTGGCTCTGGCTGCTGCGCACATTGGTATGGCCGCCGATGACAGGCACGCCGAATGTCTTCGCCGCAGCCTTCAATCCGTCGAGAATGGGCGCGGCCTTGTCCGCGCCATTGGACCAGATCGCATTGACGATGGCCGTCGGCCGTCCACCCATCGCGGCAACATCGGAGATGTTGACCATGGCGCCGCACCAGCCGGCGAACCAGGGATCGGCAGCGACGAATTCGTTCATGAAACCTTCGATGGCGAACAGGGTGTAGCCGTCACCCTCCGGGATCGCTGCGCAATCGTCCCCCACCGCAATGGCGTCGCTGCCCGACAGGTCGAGCGCAGCGGCAACGGCCGCGATGTCAGCCTTGGCGGCGATGCCGCGGCTTTTGCGGAGTGTTTCGGCGAGGCCAGTGAGCGCGGCGCCCGTCAGCATGATCAGGCCGCCAGCTTTGCCAGTGACAGGAAGCCGGTTTCAGGCGTGCGAAACGGCGGGTAGTGATCGAGGTCGGCCTCCATGCGATGGTGCGGCCGGCCATGGAGCTCGAACTCGCCCAGGGAATGCCAATGCATGTGCTGGAACAGCAGCGCGTTCTGGCTTTGCACATTGGCAAGAAAGCGCCGGCAACCGCGCGCATGCGCGGAGGAGACCGCAAGCCGGATCAGGCCGGCACCGACTGCGCTGAGACGCCGGTAGCTCTTCGCAACAGCAAGGCGGGAGCCCCACCACACATCCGCCTCGTGCTCATCGGCGTGAATGCGAACGGTGCCGACGACCTCGTCCTCGGCAACGCCAAGCAGCGACACGGCCACGAGCGGAATGGCTGAAAGGTCGATCGCGTCGCGATCATCGCCCGCAAACACGCCCTGCTCGTCGCAGAACACCTTGCGCCGCAAGACTGCGGCCGCGTTGCGCTCCCAGGCTTCGGTTGCGAACTTCACCTGGAATTCCGGCGCGACGAACGGCTTGAACGGCTCGAACATCATGCGCTTGCTCCGCGTTCGTAAGTGGACAGGGCCGAGCAGGCGCCGCATTTGCCGCAGCCTGCCTTGATGTCGGTGGCGCGCAGACCGCCGGCGCGCAGCATCTCGGCGAGCGGACGCAGGATGTCATGCATGAATGCCGCCGACGGCGTCGGATGACTCTCCAGCGGCGTGCCGGCAATCGGCACGAACGGCACGACGAAGGGATAGACGCCGAGATCGATCAGCCGGCGCGACAGCGCGAGAATATCGGACGGCTCGTCGCCAAGTCCCGCGAGGATGTAAGTCGAGACCTGACCGCGGCCGAACACCGGAACGGCCGCGGCAAACGCGTCCATGTATTGCGCGACCTGGACCTGCGCCTTGCCCGGCATGATCTTTTGCCGCACGGCGGGCCCGATCACCTCCAGATGCATGCCGAGCGCGTCGACGCCGGAACTCTTCATGCGCTCGAACCAGGCAAAATCGTCCGGCGGCTCGCACTGTGCCTGGATCGGCAGGTCGACGGCGGCTTTGACAGCCTCTGCACTCTCGGCAAGGATGCCGGCACCGCGATCGGACGTGTGCGGTGTGCCCGTCGTCATCACCATGTGCCTGACGCCGTCGAGCTCGACGGCGACCTTGGCGACTTCGGCGAGCTGCGCCGGCGTCTTGCGCTCGACCGTGCGTCCGGCCGCGAGCGACTGGCCGATGGCGCAAAACTGGCAGGTCTTGGTGCGGCTCTGGTAGCGAATGCAGGTCTGCAGCACGGTAGTGGCGAGCACGTCGCGCCCGTGCAGCGTCGCGATCTTCCAATAGGGAATGCCGTCTTCGGTGGTGCGGTCGTAAAATTTCGGCCGCAGCGGAAACGAGACGTCGGCCAGCACCACGCCGTCGCGCGAGATGCGGCTGCGCCCGGCCGCGTCCGGGCGCTCGACCAGATAGGGGCTCTCGAAGGCCGGCGCGTTGTGGACCGGGATCATCACGGTGGCGCCGTCGATCGTGAACGGCGTGTGATCCGACGGCCCGGCGCCGCCGCGGCGGCTGGTTCCCCCGGTCTTGGGATCAGCGAGCCGGACCCCGAAGGACTGCAATTCGTTGATCAGCTGCTCGGTCGGCATCGCCATCGGAATCGCCTTGGGCTGCGGCATCTGCGGTCTCATCTGATTGGTCTTTCGGAATGGGTGCGAGGCGGTTGGGGTGAAGTGCGTGCATCGGACGCGCAGGCGCGTCGTTCAGCACCAGCGACAGCAGCTCGGGCCGGGCGTAGTGGCCGACCGAGTCCATCATCCGCTTGCGCTTGGTGATCAAAGCGAGATCGAGATCGGCGACAAGGATGCCCTCGCCGCTGGTCAGCGGCGGCACCAGATGATTGCCCTCAGGAGAGACGATCGCGGTCATGCAGCCGCCGCGCAGGCCCTTGCGCAGGCCCTCCTCCGGCGAGATTTTGGCGATCTGCTCCTCGGTCAGCCAGCCGGTGGCGTTGACGACGAAGCATCCGCTTTCCAGCGCATGATGCCGGATCGTCACCTCGATCTGGTCGGCGAAGACCTGCCCCACCAGCGAGCCCGGAAACTGGGCCGCGTGAATCTCTTCATGCTGGGCCATCAACGCGTAGCGGGCGAGCGGATTGTAGTGCTCCCAGCAGGCCAGCGCGCCGACACGACCGACCGCGGTCTCGACCACCTTCAGGCCGGCGCCATCGCCCTGCCCCCAGATCATGCGCTCGTGAAACGTCGGCGTGATCTTGCGGCGCTTGAGCAGAAGCGCGCCGTTCGCGTCGAACACGAGTTGAGTATTGTAAAGCGAGCCGTGATCGCGCTCGTTGACCCCGAGCACCACCACCATGCCGTGGCGCTTGGCCGCCTGCGCAACGGCATCCGCCACCGGACCAGGCACGACGACGGCGTTGTCATAGAGCTGGATGTGCTCGGCGCCGCTGAGGACCGGCGGACGGACAAAGGAGAAATACGGGTACCATGGAACGAACGTCTCCGGAAAAACGGCGAACTGGACGCCCTTGCCCGCCGCCTCCGCGATGGCCGCCAGGATCCGGTCGACCGTTCCGGTCGGCGTGTCCAGATCCGGCGCGATTTGAATCGCGCCAGCCCTGACCGTGCGTTTCGCTGTCACTGTATCCTCCCTCGTCCGTCGCGTGGGCCGACCGAGGTCAGACGGTCCAGGTGTGGAGCATGAACGCGTCGTCCCTGCGGTGAAGCAGGATGAGGTCGAGCACATCGAGCGGGTTGATCGGCCGGATGCCCGGAATCAGCGACGGCTCGCCATGGCCGTAGAGCGCCTGCAGCGCGAACCGGCAGGCATAGACCTTGCCGCCTTCGTCCATGAATTTCGCGAGCTGGTTGTTGAAGTTCTGCGCGCCGGGGAAGGCCTCGTCGCCGATCTTGGGAAAGCCGCGCTGAATGCCGAGCGTGACACCGGGACCGTAAAGCAGAACCGAGGTCTCAAAGCCCTTCCGCTTCAGGCGCAGCGCCTGGAGAATATTGACGAGGCCGATCGAGCCTTCGAACGCGACGGTGTGGAAGGTGACCAGCGCCTTCTCACCCGACTTTGCTTTGACGTCCTCGAAAACCTTCTCTTCGTAGTCGACAAGAAAGTCGCCCTTCTGACGTGCGGGCATGTTCACTGCTGGCATAGACACCTCCTGTTCACGTCCGGCCCTCCCGGATCGAGATCAGGTTTGCAATCAATGTGCCAAGCAGCGTTCTGCACTACAAATCATCAAACCATACAATATGCATTCACTTATCCATTCAATGTTGAATGGAGACCTGACTGGATTTGGTTATGCTCGCGTGATGATCGAAAAATACTGCCTGAAAAATACTGGGCAGCGCGCTCGATCTATGTGCAACGCGCTCAGCCGGAACGCCTCGCCAAGGCGATCAAAACGCGCAATACAATTGCCTCGACGCTCGCAACAATATACAGTCAATTCTACTGACGTAATTGACCGGAACCGAGCAATGGCCGACTGGCGCCCCGATCTCTCGAACAGCGACAAGCCGCGCTATCTCGCCATCGCCGACGCTATTGCCGACGACATCGCGGCCGGACGGCTGGTGATCGGCGACCGCCTGCCGCCACAGCGGAAACTGGCCAAGCGCCTCGACGTCGATTTCACCACCGTCGCGCGCGGCTATGTCGAGGCGCAGAAGCGCGGGCTGATTGAATCCAAGGTCGGACAGGGAACCTTCGTTCGCGACAAGCCGAGGCCGCGGCGTTCGGCGACAAGCTTTCCGCCCCGCCCCGTCGACCTCTCGATGAACCTGCCGCCCGAGCCCGACGATCCTGAATTGATCGAGCGCATGCAGGCCGGCGCTGAACATGTGCTGCGCGACATCGCATCGCTGCTGCGCTACCAGGGATTTGGCGGCACGCAAGCCGACAAGGACGCCGCCTCGAGCTGGCTCGGCCGCCGCGCGCTGGTGCCGGCACAAAACCGTATTTTCGTCTCGCCGGGCGCCCATCCGGCGCTGCTCGGCATCCTCTCGATCCTCGCAAAGGCAGGCGAGGTGGTGCTGTGCGAGGCCATCACCTATCCCGGGATCCGGTCGATCGCCGCGCAGCTCGGCATCACCCTCGTCGGCCTGCCGATGGATCAGGATGGCGTCGAGCCGCAGGCGCTGACCGATGCCTGCAAGAAGCTGAAGCCGAGGGCGATCTACCTCAATCCGACGCTGCAGAATCCGACGACGCTGACCATTCCGGACTCGCGACGGCGCGAGATCGTCGCGATCGCGCGCCGCTTCAAGCTGCCTGTTATCGAGGACGACGCCTATGGCTTCATTCCCGAGCACGGCCATGGCCACGCGCCCTTCGCCGCGATCGCGCCCGATCTGACCTGGCACGTCGCGGGACTGGCCAAGTGCATCGGAGCGGGCTTGCGCGCCGCCTATGTCGTCGTGCCCGACACGCGCTCGGCCTGGCCGTTCGCCTCGGCGTTGCGGTCAGCGACCGTGATGGCATCTCCCCTGACCGTGGCGATCGCGACGCGCTGGATCGAAGACGGCACCGCGGACACGATGTTGCGGTTCATCCGCGCCGAGACGTCGGCACGGCAGAAGCTCGCCGCCGAGATCCTGCCCAAGGGGTCCTATCGCGGCGATCCCCTCAGCTTCAACCTCTGGGTCGAGCTGCCGACGCCCTGGAGGCGCTCGGCTTTCGTGGAGCATATGCGGCAGACCGGCATCGGCGTGGTCGCAAGCGACGCCTTCGTCGTGGGCGATCCACCGCCCGAGGCCGTGAGGATATGCATCGGCGGCCCGTCAACGCGAACGCAGATCAGGGGCGCGCTCGAATACGCCGCTCACGCGCTGGCCGAAACGCCGGCCCTGGCGTCACCGTTTCTCTGATCGATCAGGAAATGATGAGGCAACTTTGAGCACAAACGATGCTATTCGAGCACGCACTGTCAGGTTAGTTTGAAATGCGATCTGTCTGCATTGGCATCGCACGCAAGGTTTGCAGCATGACATCAGTTGCCACGCCAGTCGCACACATTCCTTCCGCCGCTTGGCCAAAATCGACGAGGCTATGATATGTCGGGCCCCGGGCCTTCATGAGTGGGACGAGCCAGGCGGCATGTCCATGCGACTTCAGCCCGCTGAAATACAGTTGCTGCGTTGAAAACGGGATGTTGGAATCACGCGGATCGGAGATCAGGAATATCCTGCGCGCAGGTTGATCCGGTATCTGATCCAAGGCGTCATAAGGATCGAAAAATCTCTCCGTCTTCAGACGGCTGACCCATCCCCTGGCCTTCAATCGTGCACGGTACGCCGCAGCCGGAGAAGAAAGAACAACGCAATCAAGATCATTGCGCTGAGCAAGGAACTCTGCCGCAAGCGTCCCGCCTCCGCTGTGCCCTCCAAGCACCCAGCGACCGATGCGATAGCGTGACTTCAGGGTATCGATTGCGGAGGCCATCAGCTTCGCCTCGAGTGGCGTGTGCCTGATGTCGTAGTGCTTTCCTGCACTTCCATACGTACCTGGCCTCCCCAGGAAAATGAACGGCACACCGTATCGTTCGAACTGCCCTTGCGACTGTTCGACCATCGCTGCGACGCCGAGCCCTGCTTGGTGGCGTACGCCTTTGGGCCCGCCCATCACGTCACCCGGCATCCAGACTACAGCCAGTGGATTTTGTCCGTCTGCCTTCAATCCTGCAGCGAAGTACCGCAGGCAATATCCGTTGCTCTCGGCACTGACCCAGATAGCGGTTTGACGCGCCTCCATCTCTTTGCAGACCTCTAGCGAAATCTGCGTTCCGTCAATGACTTTAGCTGGATCAAACATCTCATCGTCCGGCCGGGACTGCGCCAAACCTGCCGACGACATCAAGAACGAATTTGCACTCACAATCAGAGACACGAGGATTCCGGCGATTTTCAACGTTGGCACTCCAGCTATGCAACGACGCTTGACTGGCGACGGCGCCTCTAAAGGCGCATGGCGCGATTTGGCAGCCCCAGTTGCATCTGGAAAGTGGCTTGATCAGGACCAGAGCGCGGGTTGGCGGCGATCTACACCGTCGTTCAGCTTGCTCGATCGGGCTCTACGGCTTCGCGCTGCTGATCCTAGCCCTAGCTCGTGACACGCTCACCGCGGCCGTAGACCAGCAGCATGAAGATGATGACGAGGCCGTAGATCACCTGGCGGCCGGCCTCGGGCATGTCCATGATCGAGAGCACGCTGTTGAGCAGCACGATCAGCACGACGCCGATCAGCGTGCCGAGATAGCGGCCGCGGCCGCCCAGGATGTTGGTGCCCCCGATCACCACCGCCGCGATCGACGGCAGCAGATAGGCATCTCCCATACCCTGATAGGCCTTGGTGGAGTAGCCGGCCAGCAGAACACCGGCGAGCGCGGCGGCAAGGCCGCAAAGGACGAAGCAGATCACGGTGACGCGTCGGGTGTCGACGCCGGCGAGATACGCGGCCGCCTCCTTGTTGCCGATGGCGTAGACGTAGCGTCCGAGCGCCGTGCGCTGGAGGATGATCGTGACGATCACAGATACTGCGGCCCAGACGAACAGGGCGTTGGGAATGCCGAGCGTGCGGTCGCCGGCCAGCATCCGCATCAGGTCTGTCGCAGCCGTCTGCGGAGCATAGCCGCCGGTATGCGCGACCATCAGGCCGCGCATGACAGCGTTGACGCCGAGGGTGAAGATCATCGAGGGCACGCGCAAGTAAGCGACCCCGATGCCGTTGATGAGACCGACCACGAGGCCGACGCCGAGCCCGACCGGAATGGCGAGCGGCCCGCCGATCGATGTTGCCATCATCGCGGCCGCGGCGAGCGTCCACGGCACCGACAGGTCGATCTGCGCGATCAGGATCACCATCATCATGCCGGCGGCGACAATGCCGAGGAAGGCGCCGATCTGGAGCTGCTGCAACAAATAGGTCGGCGACAACAGCGGCGCGCTGCCGAAACGGGCAAAGGTATAGACCGTGCCCGCCACCAGGATGACGAGGATGAACAGCGCCGCGATCAGGATCGGGCGGTCGTCGCGGGAGAGTCCGAGGGACGCGGTCGTCATCGAAACAGCTCCAGCGTATTCTTGACACGCAACACGCCGAGCGCGCCGATGCAGACCGCCCCCAGCAGGATCAGGCCCTCGAACAGCGGCTGCAACAGCGGCGCGATGTCGAAGATGCGGAAGAAGAACGAGATGACGCGCAGCACCATGGCGCCGAAGATCGAGCCGATGGCGCTGCCGGTGCCCCCTAACAGCGAGGTGCCGCCAATGACGACGGAGGCGATCGAGTTGAGCGTATAGGCGCCGGCCTGCGGGATGTCGGCATTGCCGGAAGAGGTCTGGATGGCGAGGAACAGGCCGCCGCAGCCGGCAAAGAAGCCGGCGAGCGTGAAGGCCGCGATCTTGGCGCGGTCGATCGGCAGGCCGGACATGTAGGCGGCGCCCTCGGCCGAGCCGACCGCATAGACGGCGCGGCCGAGCACGGAGCGGCGGAACGGCACCCAGACCAGGAGCGCAATCAGGATCAGCAGCACGAACGGCACCGGGATCCAGGCGATCGGCGCAAACCAGGCCGCTGCGCCATCGCCAAAAATATGGACCGTCGCGGCGAAATCGCCGAGCGAGTTGGTCAGCGCCCAGTTGAGATCCTCGTCGATCTTGCCGCCCGGCGTCGGCCGCAGGAACAGCGCGATGCCGATATAAACAGCGCCGGTCGCAAGCGTCGCGATGATCGGCTGGATGCGTCCATAGACGACGATGCAGCCGTTGATGAAGCCGGCCAGCGCGCCGATCGCAAGGCACACGACGATCCCGAGCAGGATGCCGCTCACCCCGCCGGGAAAGGTGCCGAGGCCGAGATGCAGGCCGAAAATGTCGAGATGCAGCGGCGTGCCGCCCGCCCCCGTGAGCAGGTAGCTCGCAAAACACCCCACCATGGTCATGACGGCGCCCACGGAGAGATCCAGCCCCGACGCCAACACCGGCACGGTCTGGGCCATCGCCAGCATGGCGAGCGCAAAGATCTCGTCGCCGTTCTGCACCAGAACCGCCGACGAGAAGCCCTTGGGGTGCGCAAGATTGTAGAGCAGATAGAGGATGGTGAACAACAGGACGGCGGTGACGATGCCGATGTTCTGGCGAACCCGGATGGCGATATCGTCAAGCATGGGTGGCTCCGGCAGCGTCCGGCGTCGCCGCGTCGATATTCAGCGCGCTTGCGATAATGTTGGTCTCGGTGAGCTCGTCACCTTCGAGCTCGCGCACGATGCGCCCGTCATACATGATCGCCACCCGGTCGCAGCAGCCGATGAGTTCGTCATAGTCGGTCGAGTAGAACAGGATGGCGGCGCCCTGGTCGGCGAGCTCGCGCATCAGCCGGTAAAGCTCCTGCTTGGTGCCGACGTCGATGCCGCGCGTGGGATCGTTGAGCAGGATGAGCTTTGGCTCGGTCATCAGCCATTTGGCGAGAACGACCTTCTGCTGGTTGCCGCCGGACAGCGTCGAGACCGCATCGCCCGGCGCGCCGATCTTGATCTGCAGCCGCGCGATGGCGCGCTTGATCATGTCGCTCTCGCGCGCGCGGTCGACCAGAGGGCCGGTCGAGATCGCATCGAGCGAGGCGATCACCAGATTGTCCGCGATCGACATCGGCAGCATCAGGCCCTCGGTCTTGCGATCCTCCGGTACCAGCGCGATGCCGACCGACTTCGCCGCCGCCGGAGACCCCGGCCGCACCTCGCGGCCTTCGACGATGATCTGCCCGGTGACGCCGCGCAGCACGCCGAACAGCGCCAGCAGCAGGGATTTCTGGCCCTGGCCATCGAGCCCGCCGAGCCCGACGATCTCGCCGGCGCCGACGCGGAGCGAGATGCGATCGAGGCGCCGGTCCCAGCTCAAATTCTCGATATCAAGCACCGGCGGCGGCGATCCGCGCGGCGGCTTCGGCGGATATTGGGTCGCGATATCGCGCCCGATCATGAGCTGAACGATATCAGCGGTCGAACGCTTGCCCTTGTCGAAGGTCTCGATATGGCGGCCGTTGCGGAACACGGAGGCGCGGTCGGCCAGCGCCTCGACCTCGTGCATGCGGTGCGAGATGTAGAGAATGGCAACGCCCTCGGCCTTGAGCCGCGCCAGCATGGCGTACACCTTCTCGACGTCGGCGCTGGTGAGGGCCGAGGTGGCCTCATCCAGGATCAGGAGCTGCGGCTTCTTGCCGAGCGCCTTGGCGATCTCCACCACCTGGCGGCGCGACAGCGGCAGGTCGCGCACGCGCATCAGGGGATTGACGTCCTCGCAGCCGATCTCGGCCAGCAGCTGTTCGGCCCGGCGGCGCTGCGCCCGCGCGTCGATCAGGCCGAAGCGGCGCGGCGGCGAGGAGATCGAGATGTTGTCCGCGACCGAGAGGTCGGGCATCAGCGACAGCTCCTGGAAGATGCAGACGACGCCGGCGGCATTGGCGGCGGAGGGCGTCGCAAAGCTGACGTCCTGGCCGGCAAGCCGCATGCTGCCGGAATCGGGCTGCACCACACCCGAGATGATCTTGATCAGCGTCGACTTGCCGGCGCCGTTCTCGCCCAGCACCGCATGGATCTTGCCGCGCTCGCAGGCGAAATCAACGCCTTCGAGCGCGCGCACGCCGGCGTACCGCTTGGAGATTCCGGACAGCGTGAGGAAGGCATGACGGGTCAGAACGGCATCGGACATGGCGGGCTCACGCAGCGGCGGCCCGGCAAAGGCCGGGCCGCAACCGTGACGTCTCCAGCAGGCTCACTGGGTATTCTTTTCGCTCTGCGACATGATCTCCGGCGCCGTGAAGTTGACGCCGCAGGGCGTGAACTGGTTCGGCGCGAAGAAGTTTGCATTCAGCTCCGGCCAGTAGTTCTCGCCGGGCTTGAGGTCCTTGTAGGTCGCGACTGGAATCGGGATCGAGATCAGCTGCGGCATGACATTGCCCTGCAGTGCCGAGATCGCCGCCTTGGTGGCGATCGCGACCAGCGCCGGCGACTGGCCGTAGGACATGCCCTTGAGCCCGTCCTTGGCGTGATCGGCGATCTGCTTGCGGAACTCGTTCTCACCCTCGCCCGACATCGGCACGAAGGGGTGCTTGGCCGCCATCATCGCCTGCACGGTGCCGTCGGAGCCGCCTTGCGTGAACACGCCGTCGAAATGGCCGTGCACCGCGAGCGCATCCGCCGTCACCTTCTGCGAGGTGCCGGTGTCCCAATTGCCGACCACTTCAGTGATCTTGAAGCTGTTGCCCGGCGCTTCCATCACCTCGCGGAAGCCGAGATGGCGGTCGCGGTCGACGGAATTGCCCGGCAGGCCGCGCACCTCGAGAATGTCGCCGCTCTTCTTACCGCTCTCATCGATCAGCCATTTCGCCGACATGCGGCCCATTTCCTTCTGGTCCTCGTTGACCATCATCACCTTGTCGGTGTCGAGGACGTTGTCGAAGGGCACCACGACCACGTTGTTCTTGTCGGCGAGACGGATGATGCGGTCGAAGCCGTCAGGGGCGACCGCGATGGTGACGATGGCGTCAAAGCCCTGATTGATGAAGTCCTCCATCGCGCCGAGTTGCGCTGCAACATCGGTGCCGGTGGAGACGACCTTGAACTCCTTGATGTTCTCCTTGATGCCCGGCTGCGCGGCGAAGGCCTTCGCGGTCTTCACCATCTGGATGCGCCAGGTGTTGCCGACGAAGCCGTTGACGAGGGCGATCTTGTAGGGACCGGGCTTCTTGTCCCACTGGAAGAACTTGGTCTCGGATGACCAGGGCTTGAAACATCCGGGATCGGCGCCCGGACCGGACACAACCTTGGGCCCTGCGAGGGCGCTGACGGAGGACAGCAACAGGCCAACGCAGGCGAGCCCCGTAAAACGAAGCGTCCAAACCATATCTCTTCTCCTGAGCTTTTGTTTCCACCCATAATGCGGCGCAATGGCCAAGCCGGGAATTGGGCTTCCCGTGCAATTTACCGCGCTAGGATGCCACGCAACCTCCGAGGCGCACAAGCCGAATGCCGGTCATGGGCCCTGCCCTGCTGCAACGCGTGAAGCGATGCCATCGCATCTGCGGAAAGCGATATCGCGTCGCGGCGAAGCTGAAAACCCACGCGCGACAGGCGGATGTTCGCCTCCACCCCGATGCAATGCCGAGGAATGATTGCGAACCAAAGCACGGCCCGGCGCAAAAGAATGAGACTCAGGGAAAAATTCCGACGCGATCACGCTCGGCTGCATGCATCCGAATTGCCTAGTGCGGCGCATGTTGACTTTCGGAATCGCCCTCCAAATACTTGCCGGAAAACATAAGACCAGTCGCAAATGACTGATCCGAGGGAGGATAGGATGCCGACTTCACGCAGGCAGCTGCTGAAGGGTACGGCGGNCCGCCACGCTCAGCCTCGATTGGACCCGGGCCCAGGCGCAAGCCGAGACTCTGCGCATCGGCCTGATCTACGATCTCACCGGACCATTCGCCGCGGGCGGCTCGGTCGCCTCCTCGGTCGGCGCGCAGATCGCGATCGATCTCGTCAACGAGAAGGGCGGCATTGGCGGCAAGACCAAGATTGTTCCGGTCGCCGCGGATTCCCAGAGCAAGCCCGACGTGGCGATCAACGAGGCCGAGCGCCTGATCAGCCAGGAGAAGATCGACATCCTCAACGGCGTCTATGCCAGCGCGCATGCCGTGCCGCTCGCAGCCAAGGTCGAACAGCAGAAGAAGATCCTCTGGATCACGACCGCGGTGTCGACCGCCGTGTTCAAGGACAAGAACCTGCAATATGTGTTTCGCGCGCAGATCCATTCGGATCAATACGGCCAGGCGTTTGCCGGCTTCCTCGCCGAACACGCCAAGGGCAAGCTCGGCATAGAGCCCAAGGACGTCAAGGTCGCGCTGATCCATGAGGACGGTCCCTATGGCGTCGGCGTCGCCGCCGCTGACGAAGCCTATGCCAAGGAGGCCGGCATCCAGGTGGTGCTGCGCGAAGGCTATTCGGCCTCGGCACCCGATCTCTCGGTGCTCGTGACCAAGCTGAAGCGCGCCAAGGTCGATGTGATCTCGCATGCCGGCTATAACCCCGACATCACCCTGTTCCTGCGCCAGGCGCGCGAGAGCGGACTTCGGTTCAAGATGCTGTTCGGCGCCGGCGCCGGCTACAGCCAGCTCGACAAGCTGCGCGCAACCTTCGGCGCCGACATCGACAATTTCTGCAACATCGATCCGGTGCCAGCGCAGCTGCTCGATCCGTCGAAGCTGGCGCCTGGCATGGGCGAGCTGATCAAGACCATGGTCACGCGCTACCAGGCCAAGACCAATGCCACTGATGTGCCGCCGCACTGCTCGATGGGTTTTAATCAGACCTGGGTTTTGCTCAACAACGTGCTGCCGGTGGCGAAAGAGAAATACGGCAGCTTCGAGCCGGAAGCCATTCGCAAAGCCGCGCTCGACGTCGACATCCCGCCCGGCGGCACCATCCAAGGCTACGGCGTGAAGTTCTTCCCGCCGGGCACGCCGTTGTCCGGCCAGAACGAACGCTCCACGCCGGTGGTGATGCAGAACGCCGGCGAGCACATTTCCGTGGTGTGGCCGACCAACATCAGGACACAAGACCCGGTGTTTCCGCTGCCGAAGGGATCGACCTACGGGGCGTGAAAGAGGCGACTTGCCCTCCGCGGATCTATCGCAGATGGATGCACGATGCGACGGCATCGGCACTGGGCTCCCTCTCCCGCTTGGCAAGCGGGAGAGGCGGAGCAAGCCCGCGGGTCGTCGTCTATTCCAATGGTGATTGCCCTGCCCGGAGGGGGAAGAAAGCGGCGTCGACAACACGTCGGCGCCGACCGCGTGCAAGCAGGAACACTTACACCCACCGATCATTGTTTGCGCGCTATGGTTGGATTTTGGGCCGCCCGGCAACTCGCGCTGGTTGTGAGACGAAGTCTCCTTGAAACAAAAGCCTTCTAGAGTGTGAACTGGGTGACTGGCGGCGCTCGATTTTCGTACGTACAAACGGGACAGCCAACGGCATTTCAGCTCGGGTTGGCCTCTCAGGCAACCGGCTCGCATTTTCGCAGAAGCCGTGCAGCGGGATCAGATATTTCAGAGCTTGAATTGCAGCGATGGGGGTGACAATGCCCGCCCTATTCGAATTGCTCTACAAGGAATTCTGCCGTGCCCGCCTTGCCGAGATGCGCAAGCAGCTTCTGCTCACCCGCAAGCATCCAGCGCAGTTTCTCCCGGATGACGCTCCTTCCGACCCTGATGGGATGGACGAGCAACACGACGCCGAATTGAAGCGCTCGAGGGAATAGTCGCTTGGCGACAGCTACAGCACCACCCGCCGCCCCTCCTCCGCGGCCCAATAGCCGGCATAGTTGACCTTGATCGTCTCGTAGGCCAGCGCCAGGTCCGACAAAGGCTGTCGTCCCGTGGCGGCGCATTCCATGAAATCCTGGATCTCCTGGAGATAGCCTCGCGTCCATTCCTCCTCAATGCACACATATTGCCAGCCGGTTTTGCGGTCGACTTTCTCGGTGATGTAGACGCTCGCGAGCTTCTCCTCGGAGGTCTGGTAGCTCATCAGATGATTGTTCGGCGTGATGTTGGCGAACAGCGATCCGCCCGACGTGTAGGTCTCGATCAAATTGCGCACGCCGCCCATGATCATGTCACCGGAGAATATCGTGGCCTTGGTGCCGTCGGAGAAGGTCGCGGTCAGCGTGCCCCAATCCTCGACGTCGACGGGCTTGGCCTTGATGTAGGTGCGTTCGTCCGGCCTGAGGACGGCGGTGACATTGCCGATATCGCCGGTGACGCTGACGACATGGATTTTCTCCGCTCGGGTGCGCGCTTCGACCTGCTTGAGATAGAGCACCGCCGAGAGCGGATGGCAGCCCATCCGGATCAGCGAGCCGCCGCCGGTCATCGCCCATTGTGCGGCATGCGCGGCGTGCGAGCCGGAATGGCTCTCCTCGCCCTTCATGAACAGGATCTTGTCTTTGGTGGCCTTGAGGATCTCGGCGGTCTTGGTCACTGCAGGCGCGTAGATCCAATCCTCGGCATACATGAAGAGTTTTCCGGTGCGCTCGATCGCGGCGCGGGTGGCGTCCATCTCCTCGATCAGGCGCTCATACATCAGGGCCTTTGGCACGTGCCTGCCGATCGGCTGCTGGTCGCCATCGCGGCCGAAATAGCCGGCAAACGGCTTTTCGCAGATGACGTGCTTGCCGGCCTGCATGCTGGCGACGATCATCTCGGCATGGAGACTGGGCGGCGTGCAGATGTCGATCACATCGAGCTCGCGGTCCGCGATCAGCTCCGCAAAGCTGCGATAGACGCGCGGGATGTTGTGGCGGCCCGCGAATGCGACGACATGATCGCCGCGCGCGGCGACCGCGGCCACCTCGACATCCACGCCATAGACGCGCCGGAATGCATACATATGCAGCTCCGACACGAAGCCGCAGCCGACGAGTCCCACCCTGATGCGAGCCATAACGCCCCCCTTGCCTCGGGCGGCACTATAGCGCGAAGGCAGAGCTATTCCACCGAGACCCGCACCACGCCTGCACTCATCATGCCGAGCGCACGGGCGGCGGGCACCGAGAGATCGACGATACGGCCGCGGATGAAAGGGCCGCGATCATTGACGCGGCACTGAATCGTCCGTCCGCTATAGGACACTTTCAGCACGCTGCCGAACGGACGCGTTCGGTGCGCGCAAGTCAGCTCGCCGCTCCTCGCGGCTTTTCCGTATCCATAGTATGAGGCAAGTCCGCTTTCGGCGTGGGCGACAGAAAATGCAGAAAGCGAGAAAATCGTCAGGCAATACAATAACGTCGGCTGCGCTCGCACGGCACCGCTCCACGGTTGGCCCTGCCCGGCGCTGCAACGTTGTCCGGTTCCAGATGGTTCCGGGAACTCCGCCGGGCCATGCCCGGCGGGTCCATCACACATTGTTACTGTTTGTGAAAGACGAGGGTGCGCACCTCGATGCTTTCGCGCGGCGAAGCATCCGGTGGCGTGGTCGGATCGACGAAGGCGGTGTGCGGCGCGAAGCGGGTACGGTCGTCAGTTGCGGAATCATAGCATTTGAGCAGCAGCGCCTCGTCCGGTGTCATCTCGGGAAAATAGAACCAGCGATGATCAGGATTGTATTTCACCGAATAGGTTTCACCGCGCCGATTGGGATAGATCAGGTCCGAAGCGACGAGATCTTCTGAAGCCACCGTCGTGCCATCGGCCATGGCGAGCGGTGAATCGCGCAAGGGACCGCGGATCGGCCGCCACAGATTGATCACCTGCACGCGACCCTTGAGCAGCTCCTCCGCCTCGTCAGGCAGATGCTCGCGCACGCGATTGGCGCCGGAGACGACGGTCTGGTCGACATGTACGCGCGTCGCAGGCTGGCGTGGCCCGCCGTCGCGAATGTCGGGAGCACCTTCGACGCGCTTGCGGACGGTATGGTCGAAGATGAAGACACGGTCGGCCTTCAATGTCGCGCGCAGGAAAGCCTCGACGGCAGGATAATAGACGCTGCGGATTTCCTCGTCGTTGTAAAAATCCTTCACTCGATGCGGATGGCGCACCAGCGCAAAGCCTTCGCGATCGAGCGAGAAATTTTCTGCGATCAGCCGCGCATCGAAGACCGGCACCAGATGCGGCTCCGGCAGCGAGGTGCTCTTCGGCTCCCCCGGAGGTGGATCGAAAGCATAGGTGCGCGGCTTGCCTGACACAGGCGCGAGGTAATTGAGTTCAGCGGTGACGAAGGGAAGCGATTCGATTTTTGTTTCTTGCAGGCCCATGGCCGGTCTCCCGATGTGGTCGTCTGGATGATTTTTGACGACGTGGAGCCCGAGGCAAGGGAGGCTGCGCGAATAGCAATGCGGATGTCGTTGCCGGTGTGAAATGCAGAATGAAAGTGTCGAGGAAGCCGATTGAGTTGGAATAGGCTGCGTGGACTTCACAAGCTCGAGAGCTTCGTGAGGCCTCGTCCCGGGACGCGGCGCAT
This sequence comes from Bradyrhizobium manausense, assembly GCF_001440035.1. Taxonomy (GTDB): domain Bacteria; phylum Pseudomonadota; class Alphaproteobacteria; order Rhizobiales; family Xanthobacteraceae; genus Bradyrhizobium; species Bradyrhizobium manausense. The sequence continues at coordinate 95,463 of NZ_LJYG01000090.1, forward strand.
CACCATAGGCGCGTTTCCGCGCATCTTCGACGCACGATGTGTGCGCTGCTGAGCCGGGGCCAATCTCGAGCGAGACGCGGTGTTGCAATCATGCGGACGAGCGATCGACGATCTCGTCCGCCTGCGCGCTCACCAATAGCGGCGGTAGTAGTGACGGTAGTACGGCCGGTAGTAGCCGTAGCGATAGCCGTAATACGGACGGTAGGGGCGGTAGTAGCGAGGATAGGCCGGCCCGTAGCCGTAGCCATAATAGGCCGGCGCATAGCCATAGCCGTAAGCCGGATAGCCGTAGCCGTAGCCGTAATACGGTCCCCCGCCATAATAGCCGTAGGGCGCGCCGGCGATGGCGCTGCCGATGAGCGCACCTGCCGCAAAGCCGCCGAGGCCCCAGCCCCAGCCGCCACCACGCCAATGAACCTGGGTGACATCATCGCCGGCCGCGGCCTTCATGGTCGCGACATTGGTCGGCATCGGCGCCGCTGATGCCTGCCCGATTTGGCCGGCCATGACGCCTGCTGTCAACGAGCAGGCGATTGCCATCTTCCAGATACTCATCGTCTTACTCCCTGTCTGACGTTTCGTTTGAAACAGCATCGCATGCCATGATCTTGCATCCTTGCGCGAAGTCAAAGCCTCGAATTTGCGTGCAGCGCACAAGACGGCTCGGCATGCCTGATTTATGACCGCCGGGCGAGGGCGCCGAAGGGCTGCCGCCGCGGCCAAAGCGTTAAGCTTCCCGTGCGTTCGCAACCAACAAGCATCTTCACGATTACCTATTCGTACCGTTACTATCGGTTCCAATGATGCGCGGCCGCAAGGTACTTCGCGAAGCCTTCGGTTTACGCCAGAATTTGGCCAGCGCCAGATGAGTGGGAGGAAGACATGAGTGCTGCCGGAAATGAGCCGCTTGCCCGCCAGGCTTTGGCATTTGTCCTGGCGGGCGGCCGCGGCAGCCGGCTGCTGGAATTGACCGACCGGCGCGCCAAGCCCGCGGTCTATTTCGGCGGCAAATCCCGCATCATCGATTTCGCGCTCTCGAACGCGGTGAACTCCGGCATCCGCCGCATCGCCGTCGCCACCCAATACAAGGCGCATAGCCTGATCCGGCATCTCCAGATGGGCTGGAACTTCTTCCGTCCCGAACGCAACGAAAGCTTCGACATCCTGCCCGCGAGCCAGCGCGTCTCGGAGAGCATGTGGTATGTCGGCACGGCGGATGCCATCTACCAGAACATCGACATCATCGAGTCGCACAATGCCCGCTTTATCGTGGTGCTGGCCGGCGACCACATCTACAAGATGGACTATGAGGTGATGCTGCGTCAGCACGTCGACAGCGGCGCCGACGTCACGGTCGGCTGCCTCGAAATGCCGCGCGCAGAATCCTCCGGCTTCGGCATCATGCATGTCGACGAGAACGGCTGGATCCAGCAATTCCTGGAAAAGCCCAAGGATCCCCCGCCGATGCCGGGCAAGCCCGACGTCTCGCTCGCCAGCATGGGCATCTACGTCTTCGACACGAAATTCCTGTTCGACCAGCTCAAGCGCGACGCCGAGGATACGAGCTCCAGTCACGATTTCGGCAAGGATATCATCCCCTATGTCGTCAAGAACGGCCGCGCCATCGCGCATCAATTCTCGACCTCCTGCGTTCGCTCGGGCAGCGACCCCCGCTCCTATTGGCGGGATGCCGGCACGGTAGATGCCTATTGGGCCGCCAATATCGACTTGACCGACGTGGTGCCGGAGCTCGATCTGTTCGACCGTGCCTGGCCGATCTGGTCCTATGCGGAGATCACGCCGCCCGCCAAGTTCGTCCATGACGAGGAGAGCCGGCGCGGCCAGGCGGTGAGCTCGCTGGTCTCGGGTGGCTGCATCATTTCCGGCGCCTCGCTGCGTCGCTCGCTGCTGTTCACCGGCGTGCGCATCAACTCCTATGCCAATGTCGAGAACGCCGTGATCATGCCTTACGTGCATGTCGGGCGCGGCGCGCGTTTGAAAAATGTCGTGATTGACCGCGGCGTCGAGATCCCCGAAGGCCTCGTGGTCGGCGAGGATCCCGAGTTCGACGCCAAGCGCTTCCGCACCACCGAGCAGGGCATCTCGCTGATCACCCAGCCGATGATCGACAGGCTCAATACATGACGCCTGTTCGCGTCCTGGCGGTTGCTTCCGAAGTCTATCCCATCGTCAAGACCGGCGGCCTCGCCGATGTCGCCGGCGCACTGCCGCTTGCGCTGAAAGCGCATGGCGTCGAGATGCGCACCTTGATGCCGGGCTATCCTGAGGTGATGCGGCGGCTCGCGGGCGCGGATGAGATCCGGCTTTGGCCGGATTATTTCGGCGGGCCGGGACGCCTGCTTGCCGGTTCGCACGACGGGCTCGACCTGTTCGTGCTCGACGTGCCACATCTCTATGCGCGGCCGGGCAACCCCTACGTCACCGCCGAGGGTGTCGACTGGCCGGACAATGGTGTGCGCTTCGCGGCACTGGCGCGCGTCGCGGCCGATATCGGCCGCGGTCTCGTCGCAAGCTTCGTCCCCGATGTGGTCCATGCCCATGACTGGCAGGCCGGGCTGGCGCCGGCCTATCTGCACTACGATGGCGGGGCGCGGCCCGGCACCGTGATGACGATTCACAACATGGCCTATCAGGGCAAGTTCGACCGCGCGGTGGCCGGTGCGATCGGCCTGCCCTGGGACGCCTCGCTCGACATCCATGGCCTCGAATATTTCGGCGGCATCAGCTTCCTGAAAGCCGGGCTGCAACTGGCCGATCGCATCACCACGGTGTCGCCGACCTACGCACGCGAGATCCAGAGCGACGAAGGCGGCATGGGACTGGGCGGCCTGCTGCGCGAACGCGCCGGCGTGCTCAGCGGCATCCTCAACGGCATCGACGTCGCCGTGTGGAATCCGCAAACCGATCCGCATATCGCCTATCGTTTCGGTGCGGAGGATCTCACGTTCCGGGCCGCGAACAAGGCGGTGCTGCAGCAACAGTTCAACCTCGATTCCTCCGACGAGGCGCCGCTGCTCGGCGTCATCAGCCGGCTGTCCTGGCAGAAGGGCCTGGACCTGCTGCTCGAGGCGATCCCGACAATCCTGGAGCAGGGCATGCAGCTTGCACTGCTCGGCAGCGGCGACCGCGATCTCCAGGATCGCTATCAGGCCGCAGCGCGCGCCAATCCCGGCCGGATCGGCGTGATGATCGGCTATGACGAGATCCTCGCCCACCTGATCCAGGCCGGCTCCGACGCGCTGCTCGTGCCCTCGCGGTTCGAGCCGTGCGGGCTGACCCAGCTCTGCGCGCTGCGCTATGGCGCGGTCCCGATCGTCTCCCGTGTCGGCGGTCTGGAGGACACCATCGTCGACATCAGCGAGACCGGCCGCGACGCCACAGGCTTCAAGTTCGCTCCGGTGACGGCCGACGCCCTCACCGGCAGCTTGCGGAAAGCCAACGCCGCCTTCCACGACAAGGCAAGCTGGCGGCGGCTGCAATTGAGCGGCCTTGCCACCGACGTGTCCTGGCGCAACCGCGCCGGCGAGTATGCGGCGCTGTATCGGGGCCTGGTGGCGTCGCGCAATGCGTAGGGCGGATTAGCCCGCGGCTGCGCGTAGCGCAGTCCGCTGGCGTAATCCGCCCCCTTTGCCGCGGCTCAAGGGCGGATTACGCTTCGCTAATCCGCCCTACGTATTTATCCGAACACATACGACGCCATCGCGACGTTGGCGACCTCGTCGACGAAAACCCGCTTGCCGACGTCGCTGCCGGCGGCACCGGCCGCGACCATCAGCGGCAAGAGATGATCCTCGCGCGGATGCGCCAGACGCGCGCTCGGCGCATTCTCCCAATCGACCAGCATGGCGTTGCGGCGCGCCGCGTCCGGATTGCTGATCGCCTCGTTCAGATAGGCCTCGAAATCATACGACACTGGTTTGGACTCGGCGCGGCCAAAGCCGCGCATGTTGTGATAGGTGAGCCCGCTGCCGACAATCAGGATGCCCTCGTCGCGCAGCGAGGTGATCGCCTGCCCGACCTTGATGTGCTCGGCCGCATCATAGCTCGACTTCAGCGACAGCAGCACGATCGGCATGTCGGCATTTGGATACATCAGCCCGAGCGGCACGAAGGTGCCGTGATCAAAGCCCTGCCTGGGATCTTCCCGGCAATCGAAACCGGCGCGCGCAAGCAGCGCCTTCACCTCTGCTGCGAGCTCGGGCCGGCCCGGCGCCGGATATGTGATGTGGTAGGTATGCTCGGGGAAACCATAGTAGTCATACACCATCGGCGGATGTGCCGAGGTCGACACGGTGAAGGCGTCGGCCTCCCAATGGCCGGTGATGACCAGCACCGCCTTCGGTCTTTCGGGGAGCAGCTGCGGCAGCCGGCCGAACTCCGCGGCAGTCTTGGCATATTGCACCCGCCGGTCCTCCATGAAAGGCCAGGGGCCGCCGCCATGCGACAGAAACAGGGTCGGAAATCGCGTCATGTTTTCAGGCTCGCCTCAAAGACATCTTGCGCGGATGAGACCTCCGCGCGCTCCGCGGGCGAGCATAGGCAAACCGGCATGGTTAGCAAGCCGTTAACGATTTGCCGCTCACAATCCTGATGTGGCCGCAGGAATCGGCCAGAAGACATGCGAGACGTTTACGATGAAGAAGTTTGCGCTGGGGGACGTCGTCAACTCTGACAAGGGCCGCCGCGGCGTCGTTCGCGCCGCCTACCGGTCCAAGGACGGCCAGCAGTTCTATGCCGTCGAGAAGGACGGCACGATGGACTATCTCGAAGAGGACCGCCTCACGCCGGCGCCGCGCGTCGAGCTCGCGGCCTAGCATCAACTCACTTCTCGCTTTCGCGTGCAAGCCGGTCCAGACGCTCCGATGAGGGATCGTCGCCGCTCGCAATGCGATCGTTTGCGATCAGCAGCAGACGGTCGCGGTCGGCGGCCGCATCCCAACGCGGCAGCTCGGGCCCGTTGGGATCGCCGTTCTTCGCAAAGTTGATCCAGTAAGATCGCATGCGGCTTGCGACCTCGCGATCCCGTCGCGAGAAGATGCCCGCGCCTGGCACGCCCTCGACGCCGAAGATGAACTGCAACTCGCGCCCATGGCCTTCGTCGGGATTGGCGCGGCGGGCTTCCGGCACGTAGGTGAAGCGATAGCGGAAGGTGGGCGCGCCGGTTGCGGCATGAAGCCGGGCGAGCATTCGCACCGGCTCGGAGAAGACCTTGTCGGTGTAGAAGCTGGCGGCAATTTCAGACGGCGTCCTGGCGTCAGGATAGAGCCTGCGCAACTCATCGAGGCTCGCGATGGAGGATGACAACGCCTCCTTGACTTCCAGCTCGCTGTCGAAACGGGTCTCGTCATCGTTCGAACCGATGATGAGGGGAATGCGGCTCTCGTGTCCTGCCGCAAATCCCGCGGCGATATCTTCGGTCACCAGGTTTCCGTCCATCGCCGGCGCAAATCTGCGCGGCGATTTCTCCAGCAGTTTTCTCTCGGCGGCCAGCAGCCGCGCCGGTTCGACGGCGCGCAAATCCGCCGGCTTCCCGAGCGCGGCGACGAACTGACGCCCGGCAGCCTCGGCCTCCTGTGACGATGGCAGACGCGCGCGGCCGGGCACCGATTGCAGGATCGCTTTCTGGAAGAGATCGCGGGATTGCGCGCACAGCATCAAGAGCGCGATCGACGTCGCGCCCGCACCGTTGCCGAACAGCGTGACGTTGTTCGCATCGCCGCCGAAGGCCGCGATGTTGTCGTGAACCCAGCGCAGCGCTGCGATCTGATCCATCAAGCCGAAATTGCCGGAGCCGTTCTCCGTCAGCGCGGGAGGCTCGAGCCAGCCGAGCGCGCCGAGCCGATAATTCACGGTGACGACGATGAGGCCGGCCTGGGCGAATCTTGCACCGTCGAACAGCGGATCGTTGGCGGTGCCGCTGACAAAACCGCCGCCATGGATGAACACCATCACCGGCAGCGGCCCGTCGACGCCGAAGGGCCTGAATACGTTGAGGGTGAGGCAATCCTCGCGCGCGGCCGGCAGCGACGGCTGCAGACAGGGCGCGCCATAATCGTAGGCCGTGCTCATCTCCGAGCTCTCCGGCAGGTCCTGCGGCGGCCGCCAGCGCAGGCTGCCGACCGGCGGCGCCGCATAGGCAAGCCCCTTGAAGGAGGCCACTTCGCCTTCGACCGCGCCGAGCATCTGGCCTGCGCGCGTCAGCGCAAATGGATACTGGCCGACCGGCTGGGCGACGGCGGGACCGGCGCAGAGCAATCCAAGGGCTGCAATGAGCGCAAGCAGGGATCGCATCTTCAGGGGATCTCGATGCGCGGAAATGGTCCCGGCAGGTTACGTCCGCAGGGCGCGGTCAGGCAAGCGTCGAAGTGTCAGCCAGAGCGCATACTCGTAAATTTCGGGCAAGGGTCTGCCAGACCGGCCACACCTTCGACAAGGACGGCCCGCACCAAGCGGGTCACGGCTGCTCGCTGGCCATGACCTTCTTGTCGAACCGGAACAGCAGGAAATACCCTGTTGGCACGAAAAACAAAGTCAACAACGAGGCGACGGCAAGCCCGGACATCATGAGCACCGCCATCGGCTGCCACAAAGCGCCGCCCGCGATCGCCATTGGCGCCAACCCCAGGACCGTGGTCGCCGAGGTCAGCAGGATCGGACGCAGGCGCTTCTCCGACGCCGCGACAATGGCAGTGCGCAAATCCAGCTTCTCGCGCTCGATGTCGATCTGATCGATGAGCACGATCGCGTTGTTGATGATGATGCCGGAAAGGCTGATGATGCCGAGCGTGCCGAAGAACGAGAGCGGCTGTCCGGCGGCCAGCAGGCCGAAGGGGATGCCGATCAGGATCAGCGGTATGGTGATGAACGTCAGTAGCGTGCGGCGGAAAGAGTTGAATTGCAGGATGATCGCAAGAATCATCACGCCGAGGGCTGCGGGAAATCCCGCAACGAGCTTCTGGTTGGTTTCAGCGCTCTTCTGGATCTCGCCGGCGATATCGATGTGATATCCGCCGCTGAGGTCGAGCGACTGCAGGGCGGGGCGAATGGAATCCAGCAGTTGCCCGGCGGTCAATGACGCGCTCCGCGCCGTCACCGTAATCGTCCGTTCCTGATTCTTGCGGCGGATCCGCGCCACATCGAAGCCGGGTTTCAGCCTCGCGATTTGCGCAAGTGGAATGAGGGTCCCATTTTTCGCAAAGGTTGCGCTGGTAAGACCTTCCAGACTCTCGGAGGTATGGGCGGTGGCCCGGAGCACGATCGGAATGAGGTTATCGCCTTCGCGATAGATCGACACCGCGGCTCCGCTGAAATAGGTATTGAGCAGCTGGGTGATTTCCTCCGAGGTTATTCCGAGCTGGCGCGCGCGCTCCTGGTCGATATCGATCACCACCTTGATCAGCTTGTTGCCCCAATCGTCTTCGTTGTCGCGAATCCCGGGAGCGGCTTGAAACAGCGATCTCACCTTCTGGCTGAGCGCCAGCAGCCGGTCGCCGTCGGGTCCCGAAATCTCTACTTCGACAATGCCAGATTCCACCGAGCCCATCGCCAGCCGCTTGATCTTGAAACGCGCCTCCGGATGGTTGGCATAAAGATGGCTCCAGGCGCGATCCGCTGCTTTGACGGCGCTCCGATAATCGCCCGTGTTGATCAGGAAGAAGGCTGACGCGGGATCAGGCGCGACCGGCGTGAGCGTCAGATAGAATCTGGGGCCGCCGTCTCCGACGTAGAGGATATGGCTTGCGATCTCGGGATTCTGCGCCTTGTCGCCAAGCCATTTCGAAATGTCCAGCGCACGCGCTTCGGTTTGCGAAATGTCCGTTCCATCGGGCATGTTCATATAGATGAGGAACTGACTGCGCTCGCTCAGCGGAAACATCTGCTTCGGCAGACGGCCGAACTGCGTCAACGACAGCGCGACCAAGGCAATGCATCCGATCAACACGATAGGCGCATTGCGGAGCGCGATCTGCAGTGCCGAACCATAGAGGCGCTGCAGACGGGACGGCGAAGTTTCCCCTTTGCGGGGAGCGTGCCCGCGGCCGATGAACCAGGCCGTGAGCGCAGGCAGGATGTAGAGCGCGGAAATCCAGGAGCCGGCCAGTGTCAAGGCGACGACCGCGGCCAGCGAGAACGCATATTCGCCGGAAGATCCCGGCAGCAGGAACAGCGGCAGAAAGGCCGCAATCGTCGTGATCGACGATATCAGCAGTGGAAGGGCATACTGCTCGCCGGCCGCGAGACCCGCGGCTTGAGCCGGCACTCCCCGATCAATCCGGCTGACGATGTCCTCGACCATGACCACGCCATTGTCGACCAGAAGCCCAAGCGCGATGATGATGGCGGCGATCGAGACCTGCTCGAGCGCGATCCCGAAGACGCGCATACCGATGAGCGAGAACATCACGGCGAACGGGACGATCATCGCCGCGATGATCCCGGCGCGCAGGCCCAGAAACAAAACCACCAGCGCGGCAACGACGATGAAGGTCTGCCCCACGTTCGAAAGCGCCGAGTTGACGGATGCACGGACCTGCTCGGCCTGATAGGTCGCAAAATCGATCGCGTAGCCGATCGGAAGCTGCTGCTCGTAGTCGTGTGCGGCTGCGCGCAGTCTCCGGCCGAGCTGGGTGACGTCCTGATCGGGCTGCATGACCACACTCAGGACGACGGCGGGCCGTTCATCAAAGTAAACCGGCTTGATTTTGGGGGACGCATAGCCGCGGTGAACGGTCACGAGGTCAGCGAGCCGCACCAGATTGTCGCCCGCTCCGACCTTCGTCAGCATTGTCTCTATGGCGCGCACATTCGGAAAGTCGCCCGACGTCTCAAGCAGCAGGCGCGTACCATCCGCATTGATGGCGCCGGATGGCAGAACGACGTTCTGGCCCTGAAGGTCCTTGATCAGGGCATTCACCTGAACCCCGACCGCGGCAAGCTTGCGCGTGTCAAGCTCAAGCCAGACCCGTTCGTCCTGAACGCCCAACAGGTCGATCTTTGAGATTCCGGAGAGCAAATACAGCTTCTTGCGAAACTCCTCCGCGACATCCTTCATTTCGCGCTGGGAGAAGCCCTCGCCGGTGATGGCGATCGTGGCAATCGAAACATCGCCAAAGTCGCTGTTGACGAAAGGACCAATAACGCCCTCCGGCAATTCGACCTTGACGTCGCCCATCTTGTCGCGGAGACGCTGCCAGGCCGCGTTGACGTTGCCAACCTCATCCTTCAGGTCCACGTAAATCGTGAGGGCTCCTCCGGTTGCGAGCGTCCTGATGTCCTTGACCTCGGCAAGCTCGCGGATTTTGCGCTCGATCGGGATTGCAACGAGGTTTTCCAACCGGTCCGGCGCCATGCCCGGAAACAGCGCCGACACCACGGCGGTGCGGATGACGATGACGGGGTCCTCGCGCTTTGGGAAATTCGGATAGAGAACAACGCCGGCAAGCAGAAGGCAGATCATGACCGCGATGGTGAATCGCGACCGCGCAAGGCCAAATAGCGTGAGGAGATTCACGGTGCCTACTCCTGCACGGGGAGAAGCTTCACTTTTTGTCCGTCAGCCAGATAGGAAACGCCTGCGGACGCGACGATGTCGCCCGCGCCAAGACCCCCGGTCACGATCAGGCGATTGTCGCGAACTCCACCTACTGTGATATCGTGCCTTTTGACGGTCGAACTCTGGCCGTCATAGAGGAAGATGGTCGCCTTGCCCTGCAGCTCCTTTCCGCCCTCGGGCGCAAGAACGCTGAGCGGCAGCAGGAATCCACTTGATCCACCGGCGACCGGCTCTTCGAGAGTGACTTCGACCGACATGCCCGCGTTCAATCCGGGGGCGTTGTTATCGAGATGAACGACGACCGGAAATGCCGAGACCTGCTCCGCTTTCGAACCAAGTTCCTCGATCTCGCCCTTGAGCGAAACGTCGGGCATATCGGCGACCTTGACCGAGACCGGCTGGCCGACTTTCAGGCTCTGGAACGTCGGCGATGGCGCCAGAAAGGACATCTCGAACCGGTCGTCGCTGTACAGCGTCAGGATCGGCTGTCCGGCTGTGACCTGTGCGAACGACTTGACGTCGACGCGCGCCACCGTGCCTGAGAACGGCGCCACGAGCTTGCTTCGATCGAGATTGTGGTCTGCCAGCTCAAGTTGGCGCTTGGCCTGGTCGAGTTGTGCTTTGGAGGTCAACAGGGCGGCCTTGGATTGATCGTAGATCGCCTGCGTCGTGACGCCTTTCTTGAGCAGTTCGTCCTTGCGCTGGAAATCCGCCTCCGCATTGTCGGCCTGCGCCTGCGCCTGTTGCACGCCGGCGCTGGCCTGTTCAACCTGCGTCTGCAGCGAGCGCGGATCGATTTCCGCAAGCACCTCGCCCAACTGCACTTTCTGGCCGACGGCGAGGGTCAGAGCTTTCAATTGGCCCGCGATTTCGAATGAGAGGCTGCTCACGTCTGCTGGCTGCAGGACGGTGGGAAAGCGGCGAACCCGGCTTTCGGCCGCCGCGGAGACCTTATAGGCGCGAAGGCCGCGGACCGGCTGGTCGGAGGCCTGCGGCTCTTTCTGACCGCAGCCCGGCAAGCCTGGCATGAGCGCCGCGCAAATCAGGAATCGCAGGGGCGATCGAAGCATGGCCGGCTCCGTGCGGGGAGTTAACTTCGGCAGGTTGCATTCTTCCCCAAAGGAAGTCGCCTGCCAAGGGCGACTGGTCCGCTGCATGCCACCTTGGCGGGATCATCAACCAGCTTGGGCGTGGTGACCAGCGCCCGCCGGCTTCCGCCCCATCGGGCGCAATCCAAACTTGAAAAAGTCCGGCGGACGCGAGAGCATGACGCGCGCAATCCCATCGACCGCCCCCCAGTGGAGAGATCCATGGCTATCACGGAGGCTGACGTCAATGCGGCTCAACAGGCATGGTGCGATGGCCTGGTCGAGATCGGAAGAGTCCACAGAGCATCGGGAGATGTTCGGGCGACGGCCACAGCGTTGGTCGAAGGCCTTTACGACTATCGGGACGGTGTGGTGTTCTTCAAACCGACATTGGCACACGGCAAGCACACCTTTCGCAACACGGCGAAGGGCGCGCTGTCATACTTCATCGGCGGCGATCCCGACTTTCCCAACGACAAGGGTTTTGCCTTAAAGCCCTGGGCACGCGCCTGGTACGACAACAACGCTGCCGAAAATGGCATTCAGATCCACGGAACGATCGCCATCACGATGGGCAATGTCTATGCAGTCGACTATCAGGGCAACGAGATCATGGTCGACAAGACATTCGTGTTTCGCCTCTGTCGGGACGGTAAGCTCCGGCTTTGCGCCCACAAGTCCGCGCTGCCCTACGTTCCGGATGCCTGATTGAGCCCACGCCGCTGCCAGAGTGAACTCGCCGGCTCTGTCCGGGGAGTTGGAAAGGGGGGATGTTGTCAGCGTTCGCGGTCACGCGTGGCGATATTTTCGGCGGCCTCACTGCCGGCATCGTCGCCCTGCCGCTTTGCCTCGCGTTCGGCGTTGCCTCGGGCTTGGGGCCCGCCGCCGGATTATACGGCGGAATTATCCTGGGCATCGTTGCCGCGGTGGTGGGCGGCACGCCCGTCCAGATCTCCGGCCCGACGGCCCCCATGACGCTCATTGCAGCGAGCATTGTCGCGGCAAACACGCCATCGAATGGGCAGATGCAGCTTGGGCCGATTGTCGGCGTGTTCTGCCTCGCAGGTGCGTTGCAGGTGCTGTTCGGGGTCGCAAGGCTCGGCAATTACATTCGCTTCCTCCCCTACCCGGCGATCTCCGGCCTGATGACCGGCATCGGGATCATCATCATCATTCAGCAGATCTTCCCGATCGCGGGTCTGCAGTCGCCGTCGTCCAGTCCGGCCGAAATCCTGAAATCCCTGGGCGCTCTCACGCAAGGTGCTCGTCTCGATGCATTTCTGCTCGCGGCGGCGACCATTGCGATATCATTCGTTCTTCCGAGGTTTTTCTCGGCAGTGCCACCGTCTCTCGTCGCATTGATCTTGCTGACGAGCCTGGCGGTGGCTTTCGGCCTTTCTGCACCGACGATCGGAGATATTCCCAAGGGGCTGCCGGACTTCGTCCTGCCCCAGCTCAACTTAGCCGATCTCAAATTTGCTGTTGTCACCGCCTTTCAATTGGCATTCCTGGGCGCGATCGACGCTCTGACAACGTCGCTCGCAGCCGACAACATGACGAGGACGCATCACGACAGCAATCGAGAGCTCATCGGGCAAGGCGCCGGCAACATAGGGGCGGCGCTGTTTGGCGGCATTCCAGGCGCCGGTGCCTTCATGCGAACCGCCATCAATGTTCGCGCCGGCGGACGGCATCGCTCCTCGGGCGTGATTCATGGTCTTTTTCTGCTGGCCGTTCTCCTCGGTCTGTCGAGCGTGGTGCGGTACATTCCTCATGCCGTCCTGTCGGGAATTCTGGTCAGTGCCGGGCTAGGCATCATCGATTATCGCAGCCTCGGTCATCTGTTCCGCGCCCCGCGCGGTGACACCTGGATCATGCTGATCGTGGTTGTGCTGACGGTATTCACCGATCTGATCACCGCGATCGGCACCGGCGCCGTGCTCGCTTCGCTGATCTTCATGACTAAGATTGCGCGCGCAATGGAACAGGGCACGACCCTGACGCTGATCGAGGACGAGCTGTGGCAGGATGAAGTCGAGATTCCGGACGGCCTGAAGCAACGGCTGCTGATCAAGCACGTCAACGGGCCGTTGTTCTTTGGTTTTGTCTATGCGTTTCGGCGCATTGCCGAGCGGGCGACGGACGGCAAGATGCTGGTGCTGCGCATGGAGCGCGTAACCTACATGGACCAATCCGGAATCTATGCACTCGGGGACGTGCTGGTCGACCTGGAAGCCGCTGGATTGAAGGTGTTTGTCGTCGGGCTTGCTCGAGACCAGATCGACCAGCTCGAGGCGATGCACATTATTCCGGACCTCTTGTCCGAGGAGAGCATCTTCCCGAGTTTCGACAGCTTCAAACAGAGGCTCCCCGCCATAGTGGAGGAGCTTAGCCGCGCGAGCGACGCTGGACCGCCGCTGAAATCGATGACAGGCTGAGTCCACGCCCTAACCGCCCTTGGCGATGATCTCCGCGAGCGCGCGCCGCGCGATGATGCCGAGTTCGCCAAGGGTGGAATGGCCGGATTGTGCAGCCTGGATCAGGCGCTCGGCGATGAACCTGCGACTGTCGTGATTGCCGCCATGCGGCAATTGCCGGCACGTCTGCTCCAGGACGACGTCCATGTTGGCTTTGGTTCGCTCACTCAAATCTGTCATGACGCCCGGCTGCTACGCGTGGCTAGTAGCCGCAAGCATACACAGGCGGATCGTCCATGATTAGCCCGGGCAATCACGGCCATCGTGCAGCGCATGCGTGCATCGAGGCAACGTTCGCGCCGCCATGATGCCGCAAATGGGACTACCGAAGATTGCACTTGTTCTGGTGACAAGCCGAGCCTGCCGGACTAGCCTGCGGGCAAACAAAAGACACGGGAGGAATAACCATGCCGGAAGCAATGGTCGCCGCACGTCCGTCCGAAGCGGCTGATGGAACCGTCCAGCAAGTCGATGTTGCCGTGGTCGGCGCCGGATTTGCCGGCCTCTATCTGCTCCATCGCCTGCGCAAGGCCGGCCTGTCGGCCGTCGGGCTCGAGGAAGCCGGCGATGTCGGCGGCACCTGGTATTGGAACCGTTATCCCGGCGCGCGCTGCGATATCCAGACCATCGACTACGGCTACACGTTCGACCCGGAACTCGACAAGGCATGGACCTGGTCGGAGAAATACGCGACCCAGCCCGAGATCCTGCGCTATCTCGGCTTCGTCGCCGATCGCTACGATCTCAGGCGCGACATTCGCTTCGGGACCAAGGTCACCGCAGCCAAATGGGACGAGAAGGCCGAGCGCTGGCAACTCACCACGAACAACGGCGCCGCGGTCTCCTGCCGCTTCTACATCATGGCGACAGGCTGTCTCTCCGCGCCGAAACCGCCGGAGATCGACGGCGTCAGGGATTTCAGGGGCGAGGTCTATTTCACCGGACGCTGGCCGCATGACGGCGTCAACCTCGCGGGAAAGCGCGTCGCCGTGATCGGCACCGGCTCGTCCGGCATTCAATCGATCCCGGTGATCGCCGAGCAGGCCGCACATCTGACCGTATTCCAGCGCACGCCGAATTTCGCGCTGCCCGCCCATAACGGCCCCTCGCCGGCAGATCGCAGGGACCTGTTCCAGAGCGACCGCGCGGCCTATCGCGCGCAGGCACGCCAGTCGATGTCCGGGGTGCCCTATCCGCAGCAGACCGTCGTCAGCTGGCAGCTCAGCGATGCCGAGCGTCGCGAGCGGTTCGAGCGGGCCTGGGCCGCCGGCGACCTCGTCCACATCCTGACGCAGCTCTGGGCCGACCAGGCGGTCGATGTCGACGGCAACAAGATCGTCCAGGACCTGATCCGCGAAAAGATCCGCGCCGCCGTCAGGGATCCCGAGACGGCGGCGGCGCTGATGCCGGACGATCATCCGTTTGGCGCCAAACGCCCCTGCCTCGAGACCAATTATTACGCGACCTACAACCGGCCCAACGTCACGCTGGTCAATCTGCGCCAGGAGCCGATCAAGGCGATCACCGCAGGCGGCATCACGACGGCCAAGCGCAATGTCGACGTCGACGTCATCGTGTTCGCGACCGGCTTCGACGCCATGACCGGCGCGATCCGCGCCGTGCATCCGATCACCGGACGCGACGGCAAGTCGCTGACCGATGTCTGGGCGCAGGGGCCGCAGAGCTATCTGGGGCTCACGGTCGCGGGCTTCCCGAACTTCTTCATGATCACCGGGCCCGGCAGTCCGTCGGTGCTGTCGAACATGGCTGTTTCGATCGAGCAACATGTCGACTGGGTCGTGGATCGGCTCAAGGCGCTGCACGAAGCCGGCTTCACCACGATCGAGCCGACCGAGACGGCGCAGGCCGGCTGGAACAGGCATATGGCCGACTGCTCGATGCTGACGCTGCACCGGCTCGCCAACACCTGGTACACGGGCGCCAACGTGCCCGGCAAGGTGCAGGGCCTGATGCCCTATACCGGCGGCGTCGGTCCCTATCGCAGCATCTGCGACGAAGTCGTCAGCCGCGGCATGCTCGGCTTCAGGCTGACCGGCCCCAACGTCCCAGCACAATGCAATGACGGCGAGGTGGTGCGGCTGCAGCCGGACGTGCGGCTGGTGCTGAACCTGCTGGCCTCGCTGAACCTGCCGCCGATCGAGTCGATGGGGGCGGCCGGCGCCCGCGCCTTCGTCAACGAATTCAACAAGGGTCGGCCTGCGGGACGGCCGATCGGCGACATCGTCGACGGCACGCTCCCCGCCGCCGACGGCCCGCTGCCCTATCGCGTCTACAAGCCGGCAACGCCGGGCCCGCATCAGGTCGTGGTCTATTTCCACGGCGGCGGCTGGGTGCTCGGCGATCAGCAGTCGGATGAGCCGTTCTGCCGCGACATGGTGCGGCGGACCGGCATGATGTTCGTCAGCGTCGGCTATCGCCACGCCCCGGAGCATCGCTTCCCGGCCGCGGCCGAGGACGGCTATGCCGCGACGCGCTGGATCTCGGAGCATCTGGCCGAGCTCGGCGGCATCCAGAGCCCGGTGCTGGTCGCCGGCTGGAGCGCCGGCGGCAACATCGCCGCCGTCACCTGCCAGCTCGCGCGCGACCGCGGCGGGCCGCAGATTGCGGGTCAGCTGCTGGTGTGTCCGGTGACGGACAGCAGCTTCGACCGGCCCTCCTACAACGACAATGCGACCGGCTACTTCCTGACGCGGTCGCTGATGTACTGGTTCTGGGACCTGTACTGCTCACCTGATGATCGCACCGATCCGCGGGTCTCGCCGCTGCGCGGCAGGGTTTCAGGCCTGCCGCCGGCCTTCATCGTCACCTGCGAGTTCGATCCGCTCCGTGACGAGGGCATCGCCTATGCCGAGGCGATGGCCGCCGCCGGCGTCCCGGTCGAGCAGCTCAAGGCGCACGGCCATTTCCACTCGTCCTTTGTGATGGTGGACGTGGTGATCACAGGCGTCCAGGGCCGCGTCCAGATGGCGCAAGCCCTGCGGCGCTTTGCAGGGCTTGCGCCGGAGGTCAGAAGCGACGAGAGAACCCACGGCCATGTGAGCCCAGGGGACAAAATTGCAGCGGCCGCGAGTTGAGCCGCCATCGGCCGGGAACCTTTTCCCGGCCGCCGTGTTGTCGGTGCGTGGCATTGAGATGCAGCGATGGGTAATGGGCCCTGGCACGCAAGGCTCGCGTGTCAGGGTTCTTTTTGCGTGAGGCGGGGCTATGGGGGACGCATCATCTTCGGCGACAAAGGTCGATTTCAGCGCGCTCGCCGTGCTGCAGAAATGGCCGTCCCTCGGAAATCAGCGCCGGCCGGACCGCGAGCCCTATCAGGTCAGCGAGGGCACGCTCGATGCCTGCATCACGGCATTCATGCAGAAGCCAGCACTATCAAGGCATCTCTATGAAATCCGCACGGCGGCACAGCCGCCGCTGGTGACCGATATTCTCTCACCCGAGCACGTCATCGAGCTGTCGCGCTTGAGAGAATTTCTCTGAACCGCAGGTGAACACCGCTGCCTGCCTGCAACGAACGTCTTATCCGCATCCCGGACTCTGCAGGAACCTTCTTCCGGTTTTTCCCGTTAACGGGGATCGGATAAGCCGAGACGTGAGCAATCCAATGCTTGAAGCGGGCGTACCCTCCCCGATCGTGCCCTATGGCGCCGACCAGACTCTGTTCGTGGTAATCGATCGCCTCGACGAGACCACTGAAATTCGCGTCGAGCGAAGCGATCTCGATGCAGCGATCAACGAGCTCGTCGCGGGCTGCTTCAACGATCCCATCAAGGTGATCTCGTTCAACACGCTCGAGCACTGGATGAAGGACATCTCGACCGATGTTGCCGATGAAATCCAGGCGCGCTGCGATATCGACGGCGTGACGCTGCCTGATTATCTCAGCGATTTCGTCGAGAGCCATAGTTGAGCGCGCGCCATCGCGACAGGCTTGCAGGCAACAAAAAGCGCCGCTTCCGCGGCGCTTTTTCGCGTCTGCATCACGCTCTCAGTGATGCCAGAAGATCGCCAGCAGCAGGATGATCGGCAACGGCACGCCAAGCAACCAAAGCAAAGCACCTCGTCCAAAGCCCATGATTTCCTCCTCCATGGTCATGACTGACATGACGCCGGAGCGAAGAAGAAGTTCCGCTTCTATCGGAGAGGGCAAATGCGTTCAGAGCATGGATCTAAAGCGCGATAAGATCGGGTTGAGATAAGATCGGGTTGAATCGTCATCGCGCTTTGGCTCTTTGTTCGAGCTCTCACGGCGTCAGCCGCGCCGCCTGGCGGCGATGACCTCGATCTCGCGGCGGCGCTCGCCGGCGAAGGTCAGGAGCTTTTCGATCGTGGGCGTATCCGTGATCCGTTTGGCAAGCCGCTCGGCGCGCGCCGCCTGATCTTCAAGATACTGGATCGTGTTCAAGCGGCGTCTCCCCCAAAGCCACGAATTGCAGGACGCCCATGGTGCGGGAGAGCCGCTAAAAGTCGGTTAAGCGCGGATCATGCTCTATCGCACGACGTCGAGCCTGACATTGGCGAGGCCCTTGTCGACCATGCCGAGCGCCTCGGCCGCGGACGGCGAGATGTCGACGACGCGCCCGCGCACGAAAGGCCCGCGGTCGTTGACCCTGACGGTCACGAAGCGGCCGGAGGAGACATCGGTGACGCGCAGCTTGGTCCCGAACGGCAGCGTGGGATGGGCCGCAGTCATTTCGTTCCTGTCGAACCGCTCCCCGCTCGCGGTCTCCGTGTCCGAATAGAAGCTCGCCAAGCCCTGCGCCCCCGTCGATTTGGCGTTGGCTGTCGCGCTGGACCGATGCGGCCTGTAGATCGGTCGTGGATGCAGCGCCGCGACGCGGTGCGGGTGCTCGATTGCAGCCTGCTTCGTGGTTGGAGCGAGATCGGCCCTCTGGCGGCCAACCGGTGATTGCGCGCAGGCGGCGAGCGATGCGGCCCCCATGATGGCAAGGAGCAACCGGGACGCGGTTGCCGGCGAAGCCAGGGTCGTTTCGGCACGTGCAATGCAAGACATCATGCGCCCTCCGAACACGCCCTGAGTTTCGGTGGGCAATGAGGGCAGAACCTTGGCTGAACAAAAGCGGCCTTGCGGCCGCCATCGTTTCGCGCCGGCTGTGATGAATCCACCACAGTCAGACTGTCCTGAATTGAGACAAAATGCCGAGAAATCAGCCCGATACGACGCGCCAGACCACCATGTGCGGCTCCGGCGCCGGCTCACCGGTCTCGAGGTTCCCCCTGATGAGCCGCGCGAGCTCGCGCCGATAGAGCATCCGCCAGCCGGTTTTCAGGCTGGCAAGAAAGTCGAGCTCCCGTTGCGTCAGCATGCACATCATGAACCCGATCCGCCTGCGGGCCGCACCTGAGGTCCCAAGTTGGCGGCTGTATCCTTTCGCGGCAAACTACCAAGCGTAGTGTTACACAGCGTAACGCTTGCGGCGGGTAGGCGCAAGCCGGGATCGCCGGTCTCCCCTCCCGATCATGCTTTAGAAATTCGGCCCGAGCGCGATCTTCGTGATCGTCCCGTTCCTGACACCGATGCGCCATTCCGCCGAGCCGTTGGCGAACTGGGCGAGATAGATGTCGCTGTCGAGCGCGGTCACGCCACGGAACGAGACGGCACGGAGCGCACCGAGCCGCGCCAGGATCGCCTGGTCGAACGGAAGCTGCGCACGCGTGACGTTGGCGACCTCGGTCGTCATATGATCGTAGTCGGGCCGCCCCTTGCCGACACCCTCGATATACTGCCGCAGCATCGCCTCGCCATTGGCGATCGGAACGGCACGACGCGCGGCGCGCCCCAGCCGCGTCCCGAGATTCGCGGCCTCGACATTGTGGAAGCGCGTCTGCCGCCCCGGCACCAGGATCTCCACGCATTTCCCTGATTTGTCGGCAATGACCCACGGATTGTTCACGGTGGTCAGCGTCACCCAGGTCATGTCTGACCTGACGACGCTCTGCGCCTTGCGTTCGCCATTCGCATCGAGATTGAAGACCTGAATGTCGTCCTCGGTCTCGTTGTAGAGCATGATCCTGATCGGCGACGCGCCGGCAAGGCCGCGCACATTCGCCTCTTCCGAACAGGGGACGATGCCGCCGAGCTCGTCATTGCCGTCGGGCCGGAAGATGACGTCACCGGCCTTGCCGTCGGGCTCGATCAGCAGACGGAACTCGGCGGTGCCGTTCTCGAACTTGGCGCCATAGATGTCGTAGCCACCGGGCCCGACGCCGCGGAAGAAGATCGACTCGACCGCGCCGAGCGCGGCGAAGGTCGCGCGCAATTCATCGAGGCGACGACGGATGTTGTCGGCGAGCGGCGCGCTCATCCGATCATAGTTCGGCGTGCCGCGGCGCATATCCTCGATCCCTTTCAGGATCATCTCCTTGCTGCCGGCCGCGGGGACCTGCTCCCTGAACCTGTCAGGCACTTCCGCGAGGCGGCGGGCGAAGTCGGCCTCGATTGCCTGGGCCTGCGCCGCGTCGATCCGCGAGGCCAGGCGCGCGCCGGACGCGGCGTTCTGAACCAGCACGCGGGACACGCTCGCCTGTTCATCACGCAGGAAGATCAGGAGATGATCGCCGTGGACGGAGAAGGCGTCGGTGCCTTCAGGCAGCGCCAGTGATCGGCCCTGCCCGGTCTCCTGCACCTGCAGACCTTCGCCGTCGCGCCTGACGGTGAGCACGCGGTTCGGCGCGATCCTGTACCAGCCGACATATTGATCAAGCGACGCCGGACCTGTCGTCGGCGCCGGCATGGCGGCGACGTGGACGGCGCGCACGTCGCGGCCGTGCAAATGCAGCGTCAGCTCGGACGAGCGATGCTCCAGGTCGATGGGAAACGTGATCTCGCCGAATGCCGCCGCGTAGGACGCGGTGCCGTCGCTCGCAACGGCCAAGGGCTGCCTGCGCTGGCCGGTGAGCTGGCCAGAGAGCTCATCGCCCTCGCGGAAGATCGCGAACACCGAAGCCGGGCCCATGGCGTAGAAATTCACTGACGGATGGTAATGCTCGGCCGGCACGACACCGAGATCAGCGCCTGATGGCACCGGATCCGGCGTGCGGTAGGCGATCATGCCGGCCGAGACGATCACGACGGGCACGATCGACGCCGCGATCCACAGCCGCTTGCGCCAGCCGACCGCCGCGGGCATGGCAGCGGCAGCGATGATGCGCTCGACCCGCGCGCGCACGGTCGAGACCTGCGCCATCGCAAGCTCCATGGGCCGCGGCTTCACGGACGTCGCGACGTCGAGCAGGATCTCCGCATAGGACAGCCGGTCATCGATCATCTCGATGGCGCGGGCGTCGCTGATGATCTCGGCAAGCTCGGCCAGACGCGCCAGCTGCCACCACGAGAACGGGCTGAACCAGAACATCACGCGATTGAGCGAGGCCAGCAAGAGAACATAGAAATCGCCATTGGCAACATGCGCGCCCTCATGCGCGAGCACCGCGAGGCGCTTCTTGGCGTCCCAGCCGAAAAACTGCGGCGGCACCAGGATGGTGGAGCCGAAGGTGACGGGGCCGCCGACGTCGCGGCTGACGCGCAAATCCGCGCCGATCATGCCCTTCACCGGCTTTGCGGCGCGCACCAGACGCCAGGTCAGGCACAGGCCGATGGCGAGCCGCATCAGCAACAGGGCGGCGACGCAGGCATAAACGGTGGTGGCAACCGTCCACCAGTCGATCGAGATGCCGTGCTTCGCCATCGGAGCGATGGCAGTGCCAGGCGCGATCGGCAGGGACGGCGGCGGCCGGTCCAGCATCGCGATATCGGCCGGCCAGGCTTCATTCGTCACCGGCATGGACAAAGGCAGCCGGTCGAGGGTGAGCGTCGGCCAGTGCATCACGAATGGCATCGCCAGCGATGCCAGCAGCACGACCACCCATGCCGTCATGTGCACGTGCGGATTGCGCACGCGAAACACGGTGAGACCGATCCAGACGACGCCTCCCAGCGCAAGGGAGCGTAACGCCGCCTCAGCCAGAGCTGCGATCATTCCTTTTTACTCCCCTCGCCTTCTTCGCCTTGGCCACCTGGTCCGCCAGCGCGCGCAATTGCTGCTGGTCGAGCATCGCATTGTCCACCATGCCGACGAGGACTTCCTCCATCGAGCCGTTGCAGAACCAGTCGACGATGCGCTGCACCGCCTTGGCCGCGACCCGGGCACGCGCCTCGGTGGCATGGTAGACGTAAGTGCGTCCATCAACCGTGTGGCGAGCATAGCCTTTTTCTTCGAGGCGGCGCAGCACCGTCCGCACCGTGGATTCCTTCAGACGCCGGGACAGGCGCTCGCGCACGATTTCGGCCGTGACCGGCCCATGGGCCCATACTATCTGCATGACCTCGTGCTCGAGATCGCCCAGGTCGGGCAAACGATCGTCCATGGTGGCTGACCTATTGAGATTCTTGTAACGCTACGGAGCGTCGCACATAAGGCCACGGCAGACAATCGCGATTGCGGGCGTGGCGCGCAGCTTGCTTTTCGGCCATCCCTCCAGATGCAGCCTGCTGCGGAGCCGTCAGGATGAGGTGGTGCTTGCGGCGAGATATGAGACCCTCATGGAGAGGAGCCCGCCAAAGCGGGCGTCTCGAACCATGCAGGCCGAGCTTTCCCGGCAGTCTCCAGCCGTCCCAGGCCTCAGTATTTCGGCTCGTACATCTGCGACTTGACCAGGCCCTTGACGTCGTTGGGCGCGGGCCCGTCCGCAAGCCCCCGCTGATAGGCGACATCAGCCACGGCCGCCGCGATGCGCGCCGAGACCTCCCGTATGCGCGGCAGCGCCGGATACAGGCTGCCCTGATCGAGATCCTCCTTGCCGACGCAATTGGCGAGCGTATGAGCGGCGGCCATGAACATCTCGTCGGTCACGAGCCGCGACCTGCTGGCGATGACGCCGAGGCCGACGCCGGGGAAGATGTAGGAGTTGTTGCCCTGGCGCGGCACGAAGGTGCGGCCATTGAGCGTGACCGGGTCATACGGACTGCCGCAGGCGAACAGCGCCCGGCCCTCGGTGTAGCGATAGGCGTCTTCCGCCGAGCACTCGGCCTTCGAGGTCGGATTGGACAGCGCGAACACGATCGGCTGCTCGTTGAGCCCGGCCATCGTCTTGAGCACCTCGGGCGTGAAGGCGCCGCCGACCGCGGCGACGCCGATGATGGCCGTCGGCTTCAGCGTCTTGATCGCGGTAAGGAAGTCGGCGATCGGCGCCTGGTCGGTGTGGGCATAGCGCAGCTTGTGGCCGGAGAGGCCGTCGCGGCCACTGACGACGAGGCCGCGGGAATCCACCAGCCAGTTGCGCCGGAGTGCCTCGGCTTCCGTTGCGCCCTCCGCCATCATGGCGGAGACGACGAGATCGGCGATGCCGGTCGCTGCCTCGCCCGCACCCAGGAACAGGATGCGCTGATCGCGGAGCTTGCCGCCGTTCACTTTCAGCGCCGAGAACAGGCCGGCGAGCGCGACGGCCGCGGTACCCTGGATGTCGTCGTTGAAAACGCAGGCCTCGTCCCGGTACTTGTGCAGCAGCTTGAACGCCGAATGATTGGCGAAATCCTCGAACTGGATCAGCACGCCGGGGAAGGTCTTCCGCGCGGCGGTCATGAACTCGTCGACGAAGCTGTCATAGGCTTCGCCCGTCAGGCGCCGCTCGCGCAGGCCGAGATAATAGGGATCGCTCAGCAATTCCTCGTTGTTGGTGCCGACGTCCAGCACGATGGGCAGGCACGCTTCCGGATGCACGCCGGCGCAGGCCGAGTAGAGCGACAGCTTGCCGACGGGAATCCCCATGCCATTGGCACCGAGGTCGCCCAATCCCAAGATGCGCTCGCCATCGGTGACGACGATCAACATGGCCTGATAAGGCCAGTTCTTCAGAACCTCGCCAATCTGACCGCGCTCGCGCGACGAGATGAACATGCCGCGCGGGCGCTGAAAGATCAGGCCAAACTTCTGGCAGGCGAGCCCGACCGTCGGGGTGTAGATGATCGGCTGGATCTCATCGATGTTGTCGACGACAACACGAAAGAACAGCGCTTCGTTGCGGTCATGCAGCGCGTTCAGGGCGACGTACTTTTCGAGGTCGGTCGGCAGCGAGCGTAGATTGATCAGCACGCGCTCGACCTGCTCCTCGATCGTTAGGACGCAAGCTGGCAGCAAGCCGCGCAGGCCGAGTGCATCGCGCTCGGCTTCCGTGAAGGCCGTGCCCTTGTTGAGCAGGGGATCCCGCAGCAGCGTCATGCCGTGCGTGGTGTCGGATGATATCGAATGGGCGCTGACCCGAGCAGGTCTATTCACGAATCCCCCAGGGAGTTTCTTATTGAAGGGCAGGCATTGTCCGCCACCGTCCCTCTGAGATCAAGGACGTTGCCCCCTGGGCCGCGATTGTGATCTCGCACCGCAGCGAGACTTTCGCGAGGGATCCGCAGGTTACCCTCTCCCCGTCATTCCGGGGCGCGCGTTAGCGCGAGCTACGGTGCGCAATTGCGCACCGTAGCTCGTGACTTCGTCGCGCCCCGGAATGACGGGAGCTAACCCACGGCCCGTCTCGGCGTCAGGTTGGCGGCGAGATCGGCCGGCGGCGCGACATGCATCAAAATGGTCTGGGTCGCGGATGCGACCTCGATGCCGTTCTGCTGGAAGCGCTGCTTCATGCGACGGTTGAATTCGCGCTGCACCGGCCAGCGGCCGGCCTCGGTGCAGCGGATCTGACCGACGATCGACACCATCGCACCATCGACCTTGTCGATGCCCCACAGCTCGAGGTCGCCGCGGATCAGCGGGCGGAATTCGCTCTCGCGGCGCATCTCCTCGACGATGTCCTTGAGGATCTCGCCGGCGCGGTCGGTGTCCTCCTTGTAGGCGACATTGACGCTGACGGAGGCATTGCCGGCGCCGCGGCTGGCATTGGTGATGGTCGTCACCGCGCTGAACGGCACGATGTGCAGGGCGCCGTCACCCGCACGCAGGCGAATGGTGCGGATCGAGACGTTCTCGACCACGCCTGTGAGCCCCGACACGCTGACCGTGTCGCCGACTTGCACCGTGTTCTCCAGCAGCAGGAACAGGCCTGTGATGAGATCCTGCACCAGTTTCTGCGAGCCGAAGCCGATGGCGATGCCGACGATGCCGGCGCCCGCGAGCAGCGGCGCGACATTGACGCCGATTTCGCTGAGCGCGGTGAGGCCGACGACGGTGGCGATGAGGCACAGCAGCGCCGTGCGCAGCATCGGCTGGAAGGTGCGCAGCCGCGCGGCGCGGGCATAATGTCCGTCGCGCGACAGCGTGTTGATCTGGCGATCCAGCAGGGCATTGCTGGCCTCCCAGATCGCCGCGGCGATGACGACGGCGACGCCGATCGTCGCCACCGCCGACAGCAGCCGGCCGCCGATCTGGCCGCCATAGAACCAGACGATGGCGTCGACGCCCCAGACCTCGAGCACGGCGACGAAGCCGATGAAGGCAATGACGCCGGAGACGATCCTGCGCAGCAGCGGCAGATAGCGATTGGCACGGATTTCCAGGCCAGGAAAGCGATGGAGAATTTCCGGCTGGATGCGGAAGCCGCGGTCGATCAGGCTCAGCGTCACCATGATGGCGACCCGCGTCATCAGCGCCACCACGACGGTCCCGACGAAATATTGCAGCAGCAGCGAATAGCCATTGCGGATGTTCAGCGCCCAGACCGCCCACAGCGCGAGGTCGAGCGCGATTGCAAGATAATGCCAGCCGCCGGCGATGCGATTGCGCAGACGCGCCGCAATGCCCTGCCGTTCGGCGGGCGCGCGAATGGCGTCGGCCACCTGACGGCGGCATTGCAGGATGATGACGACGACGAAGAGATGGACGACCAGCATCACCATGCGCAGCAGCGCGGCATAGCCGGTGCGGGGCAAGCCGAGCAGGAGGGCGACATTGGCAAGGGCGATGCCGGACACGCCGACGCCGACGATGCGGCGGGCCCAGATCTCGACATAGGCCGCGGTCTCGGCTCGGACCGGAAACAGGCCGAACGGTCCCGCCAGGGCACGGACGATGCAGATGAGCCCGCGTGAGAACGCATAGGCATTGACGACCGCGAGGATCACGAGGCGGACCGTTGCGGGTTCGCCGATCTCCGTTCCGAGCAGCGCGGTCGAAAGACCGACGAAAACCAACACCGGCAGCAACTCGAGCACGAGCCGTCCGAGCACCAAGGGCAGCCGGAGCAGCAATTGCCAGACGCGTGCGAGGCTGTGACGGTGCCTGTGCAATTCGGCCGCGGGAGTGACCTCAGTGACCGATAACGGCGGATCGGCAACGGGAAGCGACTGGGCCGACAGGCGTGCGGTCTGCGGCACCCGCCCTTCGAGGAAGGCAACGGGACGCCGGATCAGGCGGACGCCAACCCATTCCGCCGCGAGCGCGCAGCCGAACACCAGTGCCAGCTTCCAGGCGATCTCGATCAGCAAATGATAGGCATCAGGGTCATTCGCGGTCCGCACGATCCAGTAATAGAATGCCGGGAAATTCGTGAGCGTCCGCGCCAAGTCGGCAACGTCGCGCGAAATCTCGCCGATCTCCTCGGACACGGTCAGCAGAAGCTGTGCGCCGAGTCCATCGGACGAGAGCGGGATTGGCGACTTCTGCTCCGGCGCCGGCGGCCGCTGTTCGCCCGACGCATTGGCGATCGCGCGCAGTGTGTCGATCATCAGCGCGCGCTTCTTGTCGTCCTGAAGCGTCTCCAGCGCCCGCTTGGCCTCGTCGGACGACAGTGAGGCCGCGCTCTTGGCGGCGGGCGCAGGCGGCTCTGCCTGGACGGGGGAGAAAGATGAGAGCGCGAGAAGGAAGGCTGCGACAAGCACCGAGGCGAACTTATGCGACACGCGGATTCCCTGAAAAATGACATGCGCTGGCAGCGGTCGAATCGTCGCCGCACCAAACGCATGCGTCATGTCGGAAGCCGCTATTCGCCCCGATCGTATGTCGGAAGTTTGCCGGTGAGGCGACGATCTCTAGGCATTTCATGCCATGCAGCGAACGCGTCGAAAACGCACAGCGCCGGGCAGGTAGGGGCTATGCCTTACTGTCTGCAGCCCACTAAACCTTGACCCGGCGTGCCGTTCGCGGTTTCTGCCGCTATGCGATAGTCCGAACGAGCTCCATCGCACTTAACGCGGCTGGATTTGCGGAGGTGGAGTCATAGACCTCCCCTTGCTCATGAGGTGGACGTTACGCGTCGCGCTGATCGCGACCACAGCCATGCTCCTCCCATGACATAAAACTGTCAAGCGGGATCAATGTCACCAAGGATCACATTTGCACAGCTGTTCCGGGACAGACTGACCGCCTAGGAGCCGCGTAGGGGCGCGGAATAAATCCCTCTCCGCAGCGTTTGTGTGAGAGACGATCTCCGCCTCCCTCGCCATCCCTTTTCCAGAAAGCCAGAGATGAAAGCACTATCTTGCATCGCCGCTCTCGCGGTCCTCGTCACCGGTTCAGCTCTCGCGCAGACGCCGCCGCAGACCTCGACGAAGAAAGTCGAGGGCACCGACAATGTCTACATCTTCCGCTATGGCGGCCATCAGTCGATGTTCGTGGTGACTCCGAAAGGCGTGATCGCGACCGACCCGATCTCCTATTTGCGTCCGGCAAAGCCCTATATTGACGCGATCAAGGCCGTGACCGACAAGCCGATCAAATACGTCATCTACAGCCACCACCATTACGATCACATCGCCGGCGGCCAGCCGTTCAAGGATCTCGGCGCCACCTTTATCGCGCATCGCCGCACCAAGGAGCGGCTGCTCGAGCTGAAGAAGCAGAATTCGCTTTTAGCCGATGTCGTGATGCCGGAGCAGTTGGTCGACAACCAGAAGATCATCACGCTCGGCGGCACCACGCTGGAGCTCGACTATGTCGGCCGCAACCATTCCGACAATTCGCTGGTGATGCGGCTGCCGAAGGAGAAAATCATCTTCGTGGTCGACTTCGCGCCGATCGAATCCGTCCAGTTCCGCAACATTCCAGATAACGCCTCGCCGCTGGAATATATCGGCTCGCTGAAGAAGCTGGCCTCGCTCGATTGGGAGCGGATGATCCCCGGCCATCCCAGCGCCGGCGGCCGGCTCGGCACCAAGAAGGACGTCGAGGACGACATTGCCTACATGGAGGATCTCTCGGCGGAGGTGAAGAAAGCCGCCGATGCCGGCAAGTGCATCGACACCGCGATGAAGGAAGTGAAGCTGCCGAAATACGAGAAATGGGCGAACTACGAGGCGGGCCTGCCCGCCAATGTCGA
>NZ_LJYG01000091.1 GCF_001440035.1 Bradyrhizobium manausense
CCATCGCCGATCGAGACGCCGCGCCGCTTCTTCCATCAACTCGGGGCAAGCCGAGAGATACCAGTAGGTATCACGCACGCAGGCGTGGCCGAGGTAAGTGGAGAGCACTGGAACTCGTTGCTCGACGTTCTTGCCTTCGCGATACCAGTCGAGCAGCGTCCGGATGGCGAAGCGATGACGGAAGTCATGCACGCGTGGCCCGGTACGATCACCTGGGCGCCGCAGCCCGATCTCTCTGGACAATCGCCAGAAGACGCGATGAACGTACTGGTGCAGCAAGCGGCCTCCCTGTTCGGCAACGAAGTAAGTCGAGCCGCAGCGTGATCCGGGCATCGCGTCGCGCCGGTGGGCGTAGTCGCGCAACGCGGTTCTCGTCGTCGGATGCAATGGAACGAGCCGCGACTTGCCGAACTTGGTCAGCCGTACCGTCAGCACGCCGGCGTCGAGGTCGACGTCATCACGCCCCAGGCCCATCGCCTCGGATATACGCATGCCCGTCACCGCGATCAGCCCGAACAGGGTATGGTAGGTCCATCGGCGCAGCCCGCCCGCTGGCGGCAAAGCCAGCGCTGCCGCCAGCAACGCATCGATCTCCGCGTCGCTGTAGACATAGGGCTTGGCGCGCTTCCATCCGGGCAGCATGCCGACGGGCGGTACCTCCGTTCTAGGATCGAAGTTGGCGACATGGCGCGCGAACCCTCGCACGTCGCTCAATCGCAGCGCCCAGGATGCATGACGATCGGGCGGCAGCGTTGCCCATTCCATTGCCAGCCTCGTCGTGATGATCCTGGCTTTGCGCTTCTCCATAAAGGCAACGAAGTCGGCGAGCCGACGGGTCTGGTGCGCGTACTTGTACCCCAACCCCTTGCGCATGCTCAGGTACTTATCGAGTACGGCGCGCAGATTGGTCATTGCACGCCTCCCAGCCAGGGCAGGCTCAATGTTCTCAGCGCGTCGATGTCGACCTTCGCGTAAATCCGGGTGGTGTCGTGATTCTCGTGCCGCAGCAGCTGTCCGATCTCCGACAAGGTCGCGCCAGATCGGAGAAGCTCGGTAGCGAGACTGTGTCGGAAGATATGGGCGCCGCGGTGCGCGCAACCGTCGATTCCAACGCGATCGAGGGCGGCCTTGGCGATCATGGTGATCGCACATCCGGAAGCAAACCCGATGTGCGGCGCGAGTGTGCGGACGAACAACCGTCGGCACGACGACTTTGGGCGGCCACTGCGCAGATATGCAACGATGGCCGCGCCAACGTCTGGCGGTATCGACATCCGTGCACGCTGTCGGCCCTTGGCGCGAACGAGTATCTCGCTGGCGCGCCAGTCGATATCATCGAGCGTGAGCGTCGCGACCTCGTCGGCCCGCAGACCGAGCTTGGCCAGCAACAACAGAATGGCGTAGTCGCGCCGTCCCATCACCGTCTCTCGGTCGCAACTGTCGAGAGCCTTCCGCACCTGAGCGGCAGGCAGAAAGGTCGGTAGAGTTGCGAGCTTCCATCGGCGCATCGATGGAACGCAATCCGCCAACGGGCGCGCGTTCAGCCCCCGATGGTGGAGGTAACGGAGAAAGGCACGCAACGACCAGCACATCGCCTTGCCTGTTCCCGGGCTCCAATCCTGGGCATGGCGCTCAACGTAGCGGATCACGTCCTTGGCTGATCTTGCACAGGGCGCTGGCGCCGCCGGAGCACACCTCGTGCAGGAACCTGCGGATGACTGGGAGATGGCGGACGATGGACCTCGGGGCCAAGCCGCGCTCCGATCGCAGGTAGGCATCGAACTCCTTGAAGATCCGTTCGTGCGGGGTGAGAGGCGGTAGCACCAACGGCGCGATCGCGCCTTCCTCGCGCAGCACCGACAGCCATCGCTTGAGCGCAGCTCGGTCACCGGGTTGGATAGACTGCCTCCCGCCTCGATGTCGGAGGTACCGCTCAACGACCTGCTCATCGAGATCGACCAGCTTGTAGCGACGGCCTGCGATCCAACTCAGGAGCCCGCCAACTACGTTGAGGCAACGCCACGCGCCGTGCCGAACGAGCCTCTCTTCGACGAGACGAACGGCGTAGCACTCGACGAGCCGTCCGTGCGGCCCGCTTCTGAGACGCCGGTACAGCCGGCTTCTGCCCAAGTACTCTTCAGCTTCCATCTTCCTGTTCTCCGCTGTTGAAAGCGGAGGCACAGAACGAACTATGCCGAACCGACCAAACGCCGGTCAGCCAGAAATCTGGGGAAAACGAGCCGACTCGGCATAGTTCGGCGGGCGGCATAAACCGCAAAGCTCAACGACATCGATCCACAGGCTTGGATCGCCGACTTGCTGGCCCGACTGCCCGATCATCCCGCCAAGCGCATCCACGAACTCATGCCCTGGAATTGGCGACCTCAGAACGTCGCTCACGCCGCGTAACCGCCGTCAGCCATCTGCTCAAGATGACCGAACTAGGGGTCGTCACCGGACGCGTACCTATTCCGCACGATCTTAAGGTAGATCTTGGTCAACAAGTCCCCGCGCGGGCGGCCCAGCGCCGGCCCTGCCCCCTTTTCTATCAGCCGCGGAAACATCGGCGCGTATGACCGTGGAATCCGACATTTGCACCAGGTGAGCGGTTTCGCTAAGGTCTGCCAAATCCTCAAAGAACGTCCCGAACTCGCCAGCGAAACTCAAGAGCAAGTCGCCCATGTCGAGCGATGGAATACCTCGATGGCAGGGTTGGGAGACAGCGACATGTTGGAACCGGCGCCACTCTGTGGGAACGCATCAATCAGGTTTTGAGCCTGTCGTCGAAGATGTGTCCGTAAGCGAGCTTTAACTCTGCAACGACATGTTCCGCGCCGATGCTTTCAATTATGCCTAACTCGATCAACGGATCCCACCATCACATCGCATGCACACGCACCATGATCTCGAAGAGATCAGTGAACTGCGTCCTGCCAACGCCGACCGAGCGGCCGCTGGATCCGGAAGCGATGGCGTTCGCATCGATGACAGTCACGCGGGCTCCCTGCTGGACGAGGTTGATCGCCATGCACATTCCGAGCGTTCCGGCTCCGATCACGACGACTTGGGGAGGAGGTCACTTCAATTCCTGTATTTCGCACGAGCGGCAAGGTGACGTGAGGTCCGAGCCCGTCCCGCAAGGGCCCGGAACGTACGATCGTCACGACAACGACGCGATCTGTCTCAGCGTGTCATCGATGGCTGCGAGGATGGTTCTGCGTCGGTCATCGGGGTCGACAGGGCAAAGAGGCCGTAGCTGGCTGAGAGAACCCCGCGGTCGAGCAGGCCCCGGTGCAGGAGATTCAGCTTCCGGCGTTCGGTGGCGGAGGGATAGACCGACCGGTAGTCCACAATGTCGTTGCCGGTGAAGTGGATCCTGAACAGCGACCCGAGGCCGACGCAGCGGCCGGAGAGGCCGTGGCGCTCGAAGGCAGCGTTGGTGCCATCCCGCAGGAAGGCGCCGAGATAGTCGAGATGAGCGAAGGCTTTTGACGTCAGAGCCCCCATCGCCGCGAGGCCGGCTCGCATCGTGACCGGGTTTGCCGTGAAGGTGCCACCGTGCGGCAGGGCGGGTTTGCCGCGCGTCGGATCGAACACAGCCATGATCTCGGCGCGCCCAGCGACGGCGCCGACGGGGAAGCCGCCGCCGATGATCTTGCCGAGCGCAGTCAGGTCCGGTGCGATGTTCCACAGGCCCTGGGCACCCGCATAGCCAAGGCGGAAGGAGATCACCTCGTCGAAAATGACGAGTGCGCCGGCAGCGTGCGCGGTTTCGACGAGCGCTTCCAGATAATCGCGCCTGGCAGGGATCAGGCCGGCACGGTTAGGCATGGGATCAATCAGGACGCCGGCTATCTCCCATCCATGAACGTGGAATACGGCCTTGAGCGCCTCAATGTCGTTGAAAGGCACGACGATGACATCGGACAGCACGCCCTGCGGTGTTCCCTTCGCATAAGCGGTAGAAGCCGGCATGTCGCCCCAGTTCTGCGGCGAGCTGTCGAGGCTCACCTCGGCGAAGTCATAGGAGCCGTGATAGGCGCCTTCGATCTTGACGATCTTGGGACGGTCTGTGAAGGCACGGGCGGCTTTGATCGCCATCATCACGGCTTCCGTTCCGGAGTTGGCGAAGCGAATCTGCTCGACGGAGGGCAGCCGGGCCACCAGCAGTTCGGCGAGGTCTATCTCGCTCTGCGTCGGCGCCCCGAACGCCGTGCCGAGGGGAAGCTGGCCCTGCACGGCTGCAACGGCTTCGGGCTGGGCATAGCCATGGATCATGGCCGTAAAGTTGTTGATGCAATCGTAGTAGACGTTTCCGTCCACGTCCCACATCCGGCATCCTTCGCCGCGCTCGGCATAGATTGGAAACGGGTCAATGAAGACGGTGGTGCGGGTGTTGCCGCCGGGCATGACCTTGCGGGCGCGCGCAAAGAGTTCTTCGGAGCGGGGGCAGGAAGCAGGATAGGTGGACATGTTGGTGGGTTCCCAGAAGAGCGGGCGGCGCGAGGCGGCAGGCGCCTCGCGTCCGGTGATCACTTGGTCATGATTGTGTGGCTCTGCTCGCGCATGAACTGCGGCAGGAAATAAGCCCCGAGTCCACCCTTGCCGCTGACGCCGGTCCCCTTCCAGCCGCAGAACGGCTGTGCGCCCGGCCAAGCGCCCGTGGTGGCGCCGCTGGCGCGGTTGGCGTAGAGAACGCCAGCCTGGGCGTTCTCGAGGAAGTAGCGCAGTTCCTCCTCATCGCGCGTGAAGATGCCGGCGGAGAGGCCGTAGGTCACGTCGTTTCCTTCGGCAAGGCCGGCTTCGAGATCGTCGACGCCCCGGACGACCACGAAGGGCATGAATAGTTCATCGCGAGTGAGATTGGACGGGCCGCTCATCTCCACGATGGCCGGCATGACGTAGTTCTCGGGCTTGCCGTCCAGGTGGCTGCCGCCGAAATGAACTTTGCCCTCCGCCCGCGCCTGGGCCACGGAGGCATCGAACCGCTCGACGGTCGCCGGCCCGTAAAGCGGGCCCATGAACGTCGAGCGCTGGCGCGGGTCGCCGATGGAAAGGGTCTGGGCAAAGGCGACGCAACGTTTGATGAACTCGTCTTTCACTGCGTTGTCGACATAGACCACCGAGCATGCGGAGCACTTTTGTCCCTGGAGGCCGAAGGCGGAGCGCATGACGCCCTGGGCCGCGCGATCAAGATCCGCGTTCACCGTGACATAAGCTGGGTTTTTCCCGCCCATCTCGGCAACCACTGGCTTTATCCATGGCTGGACCGCCATGTGGCGGAAAATGCCCATGCCAGTCTTGTGCGATCCGGTGAAGGCAACACCGTCGATGCTCTTGTCCGTGGTCAGGGTGTGGCCGACCTCGGCACCGCCGAGAACGATGTTGAAGACGCCCTCCGGCAGTCCGGCCTTGCGCAGCGTTTCCGCGATCAGCAGGCCGGTAAGCTGGCAATCCGGCGAGGGCTTGAAGACGACGGCGTTGCCGCCGAGCAAGGCGCCGGCGATCATGCCGATCGACAGGGCGAGCGAGAAGTTGAACGGCGCGACCACGGCGAACACGCCGTAGGGCCGCAGGACGCTGGTGGCCGTTTCATGCTCCACGAGCTGGTTCATCGCCCGCACATATCCGTTGTTTTTCCGCAGTTCGGACGGGTAGTAGTCGAGCATGTCCACCGCCTCCTCGGCTTCGCCAATGGCCTCGAGACGGGATTTCCCCACCTCATAGAGGGCCGCGAGACCGAGACGGTATTTGCCGTCCGCAAGAACGTCTTTCCAGCGGGTCGCGAAGGCAAGGCGCTCCTCCAGGGAAGATACATTCCAGATCTTTGCGCCCGCACGCGCAGAGGCGACCGCAGCCTTCACGTCCTCGGCCGTCGAATCGGGAAACCTCCCCAGTGAGATCGACGGATCAATCGGGCTCCGGACCTGTCGTGCGGGACCGGTCGCAAACGGCGTGCCCCAAGTCTGGGCAAGGGTCGTGGCCTCGAAGTCCGGCATGAGGGTATCGAGGAAATCGTGAACCGGTGAGAAATCGACGCCAATGTTCGAGTAGGTGACGCGCGGGAGCGACTGGATCATGACCTAAATCCGATTTATGAGATTTGTACGCAGGGTTTGGGAGACAGCGACATGTTGGAAACTCCGCCACTCTGAGCGAAATCGCATCGGTCAGGCTTCAGCTTGTCATGGAAGACGCGCCCGCAACCGAGCTTGAATTCTGCAACGACCTGTTCCGCGCCGATGACGCAAGTACTACCTAACTCCATCAAGGGATCCATATCTGCGCGCCCACCCAAAATGACGGCCCCGGTGCCGCAGGTCCGGCTGACAATCTTCGCGTCGGATAGTTCGTTGAGGATGATCTGGTCGACATCGAAGCCCTGACCGTCCGCGCGCGGAATGCGCTTAACCTGCAAACGCGGATGAAGGATTGGCTTATCGAACTCGGCCTCTGTAGGGCGGAAACCCAGCTTAATTAGCGCTTGTCCCAGCCGCGATACTTTCGCGGTGATGCTGCCGTCGGAAGTCTCATCATAAGTGACCTGTCCGAGCTTCTTGGGATACCCCCAGACCTCCCGGCCGCCGGCCATCGCGTCGTCAGTTGTGACATACTCGTAGAGCACATGACCACCGGTGACGCCATGATAGCCGGCTTGGACGACAACACCACCTTCTAGATAGGCCCGCGGTCCCATCGCAGGATTGTCCAGATCATGAACTTCCGGGCAGTCCATAACAAAGACTTCAATTCGGTTTGAGACGTATTCGAGATCCACAGGCAGGGCCTTGCGGATGCCCTCTGGCGAAGCCTCGCAAAAGACCGAGAGCTTGC
This sequence comes from Bradyrhizobium manausense, assembly GCF_001440035.1. Taxonomy (GTDB): domain Bacteria; phylum Pseudomonadota; class Alphaproteobacteria; order Rhizobiales; family Xanthobacteraceae; genus Bradyrhizobium; species Bradyrhizobium manausense. Next base: position 6,835 of record NZ_LJYG01000091.1, read on the forward strand.
GGTAACCGACGTAATGGCGCGGCAAGGCTTTGAACAGAGGTGTGCGGTCTGGGACAGTGAACGGCCGGTCGAAGGCAGTCATGGCAGTTTCTTCTTTGCAGGTGCGATATTATCCGCGTAGCTCGATAGCGGTCGAACCAGAGCGGCGCTGATAGAGAGCAGTGAGGAGGAGGATTACCGTCAGGCCGATAAGGATGACGGTCGAAACCGCCGCCAAGCCTGGCGACACCTGATTGATGGCGTCCTCCCACATCTGCTTCGGCAGCGTTGCGGTCAGGCCGCCCGTGACAAAGAGTGAAACCGTCAGCTCGTCGAAGGAACTGATGAAGGAGAAGATAAAAGCAGAAATCATCCCGGTGCCTATGAGGGGCAGCGTCACGGTCCGAAACACGCGCATTGGTCGTGCACCAAGAATGGCGGCAGCTTGGTCGAGCCGCCGGTCGTAATTGCGCAGCACCGAGGAGACGGTAATGACGACGAGCGGGATGGCCAGCACTGCGTGGGCAATAATCAAGCCAACGGCAGATCCCACCAAACCGAGCCTCGCATAGAGCGCAAATAGCGCAATGGCCAGCACCATATGTGGCAGGATCATCGGGATGATGATGAAGCTCATCAAAGCGGGCTTCCCCGGCAGGCGGCTTCTGACCAGCGCGAAGGCGGCCGGCGTGCCGACAGCTGTGGCAATTACGGCAGCCCCGAGGCCCACGCCGAGCGAGCGCAGGATCGCCGATGTCCAGATTGGCTCCAGAAGATAGCCTTCATACCAGCGCAGTGTGAAGAACTCCGGAGGCCAGCGCATAAAAGAGGAGGTCGAGAATGAAACCGGGATCAGGAACAGCACAGGTCCTAGCAGGAAGGCTACGATGAGCGCGACGAATGTCACCAGAATGATACGCGTACTCCCGGCACGCGGCTCGATCTTCGCGGCACACATCAGCCCTTCAATGCCTTTGCCGATGCCCGACAGCACTTGGCCAAGAGCTCCGTTCAGTCGCATCGAGCCCCGCGAAACGATGCTACGCAACCGGCCATGGCTCTCCCTGGATTCCATACCAGTGACAGCGGTCATCCCGAATACGTTCTGATAAAGCGCAACAATAGCCAGAGAAACGATCAGCATGAGTACGCAAGCCGCTCCCGCGAAGCCCCAGTCGAGCGAGGTGCTGAGCTGATCAATAATAATTTGGGTGATTACAGTCTCATGCCGGCTGCCAAGCAGCGCTGGATTAACGAAAAAGCCGAGGCAAATGATAAAGACCATCAGCGCCGCAGCAGCAACGCCAGGCATCGACAGAGGCAAGTAGATCCGCAGGAAAGATTGCGCGCCACGTGCGCCGAGTATTGAGGCTGCTCGACTGTAATGCGAGCCGATGTTCTGCATCGTTGAGAGCATCGTCAGGATCGCCAGCGGCAACATAGCGTGGGCCATCGCAGTGACGACAGCGAAGAAGTTGTAGGAGAGCTCGAGCGGGCGATCAATCAAGCCGAGGCTCATGAGCGTGCTGTTGATCGTTCCGCTGCGCCCGAGCAGAATGATCCAAGCGAAGGTCCTCACCAAGTAGCTCGTCCAAAAAGGCAGCACGACGAGCAGGATAAGGCTCGATCCGGCTCGCGTCGTCGCTATCAGGTAGGCGACGGGGTAGCCGATCACCAGGCACAACGCTGTCGTGGTTGCGGAAAGATTGAGCGTCGTCACAATTGTGGTTACATAGGTCGCGCTACCGAACAGCCGGCTGTAGTTTTGAAGGCCGATGCTTCCGTCGCTGCCGACAAAGCTGGAGGCGAGGAAATAGACAACGGGCCCGACATAGACGAGTAGGAGCAATAACAGAGCAGGCGCGAGCGGGACGGCTTCGCTCAGGACAGCACTGCGGGATTCATTGCGTCCCATCATGGAGCCTCCGGCACAACGATTACATCATCGGCAGCGACATAGAGCGCGACATCCTGGCCCGCAGAAAGCCTTGTGACGGCGCGGCTGGTTGGCACCTTTGCGAGAATGGGGGTTCCACCTTCACAGACGACATCAAGCCGTGTCAGGGGGCCTAACATAGTGACGTCGACCAGCTTTCCGGTCAGGCAGTTGCTAGACGGCCCGCTGGATTCGAGCGAGAAGCATTCGGGTCTGATCAGAAGCAAGAGTGCCGCTTCAACCGCGGGAGGACTACTTCCGATCCGGATTGTCGTGCCGGCGGCGGTCACCTCTTTCTCGCCAGACCTTCGACTAGCCTTGAGGATATTGGCTTCGCCGAGAAAATTGGCAGCAAACAGGTTGCGTGGCGCGAAATAGAGCTCGTCAGGGCGGCCGAGTTGGACAATGCTGCCATTGTTCATCAGGCAGATGCGATCCGACATGGACAGAGCTTCTTCCTGATCATGGGTGACATAGATGATGGTCACGCCGAGTTGTCGGTGAAGTCGCTTGATCTCGATCTGCATCTGCTCCCGCAGGCGCTTGTCAAGTGCGCCGAGCGGCTCGTCCATCAGAATGATCGAGGGCTGGTAGACGATTGAGCGAGCGATAGCGATGCGCTGCTGCTGTCCGCCCGACAGTTCTTTAGGAAATCGCTGTGCCAGATGGCCGAGCTGAACAAGCTCGAGCGCCTCACGGGTGCGTCGTTCGATTTCGTTCTCGCTAATCCCTCGCACCCGCAACGAGAAGGCTACGTTCTCGAAGATGTCGATGTGCGGAAACAAGGCATAGTTCTGAAAGACCATACCGATGTCGCGATCATAGACTGGAATGTCTGTACTGTCGCGACCGTCGATCACGATCCGGCCGCCATCCGGGCAAGCCAGGCCCGCGATCGTCATCAACAGCGTCGTCTTGCCAGAACCAGAGGGCCCAAGCAGTGTCAGAAACTCGCCCTCGTGGACTTCAAGGTCCGTGGGAGCGAGCGCCACGACGCTGCCGTAGCGCTTCTCGATGCCTGCAACATCCAGCTTGATAGCGGCGAATTGCTTCGCCGCCGCCGGGGTGTGGAAAGCCGATTTCGTCACCAGCATGTCGCCCGCATCTTACCTGACAATCCACTCGTTGAAACGAGCTGCGACCTTTTCAAGGTTGGCCGCCCAATAGGAGCCGTTCTCCATGACCATCTTTTCCACTCGTCCTGGCGCGGTGGGCAACAGGTCGATGCGGGCCTTGTCGATGAACTCGTAGGCTTTCGGATTCGGCGGGCTGTAAGGAACCCACTTGGAGAACTCGGCTTGGCGGTCGGGCCGAGCGCAGAACTTCAGGAAATCGTGGCAGAGCTTTGCCTTTGGATTACCTTTGGGCACGGCATAGCCGTCCGAAGCCCAGATACCCTGGTTCCAGACGATCTTGAAAGGCGCGCCATCGTCAATTGCTGCCTGTACCCGGCCGTTGTAGGTTGCGACGATATCAACCTCTTGCGACGCCGCGGCCTGCGAGGATTGTGCTCCATTACTCCACCAAAGAGTAACACTTGGCTTTACTTCGTCGAGCTTTTTGAAGGCGCGATCAAGATCAAGTGGATACAAATTATTCATGTCGACACCGTCAGCCATAAGCGCTGACTCGAGTGTGTCGATTGGGAATTTGCGCAGGGCACGCCGCCCTGGAAACATCTTGAGATTGAAGACGTCCGCCCAGGATTGAGGTCCGTTATCTCCGTAGGTTTTGGTGCTGTAGGCGAGAATCGTTGCATAGATCTGAAAGCCGACACCCCACGGCGATCTAGCCTGTGGCAGGATGTCGACAATCCCAGGTGCATTCGGGTCGATCTCGTCAAGGTAGCCGGTCTTTCCTAGGATTTCCTGCGCCTGAGCCGAGAGCACGGAAACATCCCAGAGATAGGACTTGCTGTTAACGATAGTGCGAATTTGGCTCAGCGGCTCCAGTTGGGAGGTTACACCAACCACCTCGACGCCGGTCTCCTGCGCAAATGGCTTATAAAATGCCTTTGTCGCGGCTTCGTTCACGACACCACCCGGATCGCGAACGACGAGCCGTTCGGCCGCGAATGCGCGACCGATAAACGGTGTCACGAACGGTACCGTTGCGCTCGCGCCCATCACCTTAAGGATACGGCGGCGTCCAAGATCAACTCTTCTACTGTCGTCTGTCATCAAATCCTCCTGGCTACCAGCGGCTGAAACAATGGAAAGTAACATTAAGGCCCTTCTACTCGCGCAGCAGACTCGGCCTCAGTCCATCCTTGTAAATCTTGATCGCAAGTCGTTCGATATTGGCCGAAATGAATTGGCTTACCGTTTCGCCGGCACGATAGCTTCGCTTGTCGCTATAGCACCACGCAGCAGAAGTTCCGCTCCTCTCCGGTATCTCCACCAAGATACTCTTCGACGCCTCACCGGCGCCGGAGATTTTGCGAGGAGGCCAAGCCCCGACAGCGGGATGCACCCGAGCTACGCCTTTCAAAGTATTCGACATGGTGGATAGCTCGTGCCTTCTTAAGATTAGAAAGGAGTTGTTGCGCTTGACCAATATGGTCTAGCGCTCGCGTTCATAGCGACGAGGTGCCTGTCAGCAGTCCAGCAATCCAGTTATTCGCACCACTGTGGACCTTCAGGTTCTGACTTTTATCCATGACGGGATAGGATCGAGTGGAGTTCGATATATTTCAGTGCTGTCTGCGCTGGTCACGCGAACCGAACAACCATTGGACTTGAGGTCAGGACGCACAACAGAGAGCTCGATCGCAAGCTGCTCTGCTCGATCAGCGGCAACTTCGATGTTCTCGAGAATGAGACCGCCCTGATTCTTGAATTCGTCGCCAACTACAAGATCAAAAGAGTAGTACGGCATCCAGCTGTCTCCCATTTTGTCGGATTGGCGATCGAGCGATGGATCACATTTGGCAGTTGGTCTGATCCCAAGAGGCGCATCGCGTCGATCAGCCGACGCCCGATAGCGTCAGCGTTTTGTGGCAGATTAACCGAGCCCGCACGTCGAAATCCGTCAAGCTGAGGCGCCACATTGGTGGAAATCTGCACCATTCTTCCGTCAGAGACAGCTTTTGCGCGAGGCGACTAAATCCATGGAGTGGTTCGCACATCGTACGACCTCATAAATGAATGAAAGTAGCCCCTGCGGCTCCGGTCGACGTGGTAACGCTTATGGGCAAGTGCCGGCATTGCCGGGAATGGATGAAGGCAGCATGAACCCGCTGCAGCCCATCAACCGCGGCAAATGCTTGACCCGTAACGTCCATCATTTCGTCGGCGGCGAAGGAACCGCCGTCTACGACCGCCCGTCGTACCCGACCAGCGTGTATGAACCTTCCTCTGCGAGAAGCAGGTCTGGCGTCGAGGTGGCGCTCCACGTCGAATCGGAGGGGCCGCGATCAGATGCGTTGCCACGATCTGGCGCAACAACTAGCTTGCCGCGCGTACCGTTGTAGGCGATCAAAGTCGGCGAGAAGCACGACGGGGCAATAATTTCGATCGAGTGATCCACCGCGCGCGCTTCACCCCATCCAGTACCGGTCCCGTCACGGGCACTTGCGAGGCGTAGTGTTCGAACAGGATGCTACGAGCCAGGACATGTGCCGCCACTGTCAATTGTCGCCGACCCACAGAGTTGTGCCCCGTCTTATGCTCACACGGCAGCTCCTGCACTAGTTGCGATCTGAGAGCAAACGATTGCGCCGCGTCCACAAGCAGTTGGGCACGTAGGCGACGACGATTTCGCGTTAGGTCAATAATACTGGAACGCGAAGATCGCTCTCTGCCCTGTCGAAATAGCTTCTCTCGAATCAGAAAGGCCCCCGGCGGGCATGCCGGAGGCCTTCTTGGAGGTTAACCTATATCGAGAGCCACTTCTCCTTTTGCTGGCGACGGAAGACTTAGAAGTTGCGCTGCGCGCGGAACATCACCTGCAGGCTGCTCTGATCCTTCAGCTCGTAGGTTGCCGCCGGCTTGGCGATGCCAGCCTGCACCGGCAAGGTGACCGTGCTTCCGCTCGCATATTTCTGGTCGAGCATCGTGTAAGCAAGTTCGGTCGAGAAGGTCAGGTTCTTGACGGGATTCCAGCGCGTCGCCACGCCGACGACCGAGTAGTTGAAGTCGGGATTGCAACCAGGAAGGCCACTCGACAACGCAAGCGTCGCAACAAACGCGCCGCAGATATATCCCTTGGCTGTGTTGTTATAACGCACGGCACCCCAGCCACCGAAGATGGCACTGTTCCAATACGGATTCCAATTGTGAGTGTACGCACCGTTGAAGCCGTACGTCGTCGTCAATTGCTGGCCGGCGCCCGCCACGAAGACGGAGTCAGATACGCCGCCGAGACCGACGCTCTGGTAGGCCCCTCCCAACCCCGTGCCTCCGTAGATCGCATAAGTGAACGGGGTATATGACTGGAAGTTGTAAATGCTGGCGCCGTTCGTGTAGACACCCTGGACGTTGATAGTGTCGCCGGCGCCAGTCGGGATATTCTTGATCGACAACGCAAGCTGACCGGCCCAACCCCACTTGTCGTCCGGATGCCCTGTCGTTTCATCGACCCCGTAATAGCCGGCATGATTATCGTGCGCGGCGACCGATGCCTGGAAAAGGCCCCAAGCTTGGTCGACTCTCAGCATGGCTACGAGATCGGGAGCGCGCGAGCCGCCGATATCGCCCGCACCATACGTGCCGGTGGCGAGACCCGCAGCCGTCGCACCACTGACGTTCCAGATGTTGGTGGTACGGGTAACCTGATCCTCGGCCGAGAATGAAGCCGTGATGCCCTGGCCGAAGTCAGCGGTATAGGCGATCTGGTTGACGGCCTCCCACCCACCGCCGCCAGGCATGCCATCGAAGGAGTTGCCGGGATAGTTAGTCCAGGGCGACGAGAATTGCGACTGCGCTCTGCCGAAGGTGAAACCGGCAAACTGCATGAACGCATAATACACGCTGAGCGAACCACCCGAAACTGACCCGCTGCCACTCCCAGCCGGATTGCTTCCGTTGTAGGCGGTCGCGCCATTGATCAGGTTGCTTCCGGCGCCGCCATATCCGCCCGCCGTCCAAGTGAAGGCCAACTCGGCGTACGTGCGAAGGACGCCATACTCCGTCGCGGTCCGCGTATCGGTGCTGAAATCGAACCGAGACTGCGCAGTATAGTAGTTGCTGAGGCGGTTGTGCGCACCACCGAGACCGCTGGCCGCCGCACCCCAGACGCTGTTCGTTCCCAGCTGGGTCGAAGCACGCACGTAACCACCGAGCTTGATGCACGTGTCGGTGCCGGGAATGTAGTAGAAGCCAGCGCCATACAGCGAGCAGATTTTCACGTACTCGATTGCCTTGGCCTTGACGGGAAGATCCGCCGCCTGAGCCTCGGCGCCAGCGAGCATTGCGGCCGAACCGAGGATAAAGCTTTTCATCAATCTCATTGTTGAACCTCCAAGTTGGAAACGTCGTTTCCGTCCTTCAAAGATCCGCCGCGGCTAGCCTCACCTACTGGGCGGGTGCTTGACGGACGACGTCGAGGCGCCCCCTCTCCGTCAGCCCAAGGTCTAATTCGTCACATCAATTGCTTCAATTCATTAATATCGAGAAGCATTATTTCATGGATCAGCGTTGCAGTTGTGCAACGGTCCTTTCTACAGCGCGCCCGTGAAGGAACTCTCGCAAAAAAAGAGCCCCCGGGGGGCATCCCGGAGGCTCTCCTTGGAGATTTTACATGATCGCTGAAGAGTTTTTCCTCGAACGATCTGGGCAAAATAGTACCAAAATAATTGCATAAATCAATTGATTTTTTACATGGCGTCTATGCTCGATGGAGCCTTTCTGGGGCGACTGAACCCAGATACCAAGGGGAATGTCGCAGCGGCTTATCGGGCGTCGCTGGGGTTTGGCGGAACAAACAACATGGCTGAAAAACCAACAATCGACAGGGCCGTCAGGGATTTCATCTGGAACGTTGTCGAGATCCATTCCCAAATCGAGGAGATACATAAGAGCTGGGCAGAGCTACTGGGCTTGACCGAGCCACAGTGGCTGATCCTCATGGCTATCGACGAACTCGATCAGGGCAGCGGTGTCTCGGGGATAGCAGTTGCGAGCAAACTCCGAATTCATCCCGCGTTCGTTACCAACCAAACGAAAAAGTTAGAGGCGACGCAGTTTCTGGTGCGCGAGCCGTCGCCTGATGATGCGCGATTCGTTCAAATGTCCCTGACTGAGAAGGCTCGAGCAGAAATCTCAAAGCTGTCGAGTAAGAGGGAAGCTCTGAATTCCGCGCTATTGGAAGGGCTGGACCAGGCATCGCTTGACTACCTCAACAAGCGGCTGACCTCGATCGCGAAGAATAGCCGATTGGCATCCCAAAAGCTGAGTACTGGTGCGTTGTAGGCCTGAACCGGTGAAGGCCGCATCAGCCTAGCCGTTTCTTTCATTCGCCCCCCCCCGACCAAGATGGACGGCTTCACTGCAGGTAACGTTCGAGGCGGACGTCGTACGGACTTGAGTCCATCTAGGTAGGTCCCGTCGTCTTGCACTGAGCACCCATCCAAGCCCTCACAAAAATCGATTTCGCCTACAACTTACGGCTTAATGAGAGCTTCTGCGAAAAGATCGAGAGAGAACCGCAAGCGCCGCTAGCCCACGACTCGCTCTGGAGGTGGTGCGAGTTTTTGCTTCAGCCAGCTGAAGATGCAGCCATCTGAGCTAACGAAGTTGTCAACCCCTTCGCCCAGACCTCGAATGAGCTGCGGCATGACCAAGTCCACGTCGATGCGCGCCGCCATGCAAACAGTCTGTAGTTTGATAGCCTCGCACACGCTGACGAGGCCGCGCCCACCGGCTACCACGAGTATTGGACAGTTCGGCAGTCGAGCCAGCCGTGAGCGATGCCCTGACACCATGTCCCTATCTGTGCTGTCATCGGTCGATGTCATCCATTCGATGGATCTTAGGGAGCGCGTCCAATTCCAAATGCCACCATCACAAACCGCCGCTGCGATGCGGCGATCGTAGGCTGCATATTCAGTAGCTAAAGAGGCCGATAACCCATCTCCATAAATGCCGATCCGACTACTATCAACATCAGGACGAACCGACAAATGATCCAAACAATGGGACAATACGATTTCGGAGCCACCGCGTGTGTGATTTGCGATGTTTTCGTGAGAGACAACCAGGAGGGACATCCCCAGACCAATGACCACAGGCAAGAGCCTGCCGAGCAGCGTCACTCCCGTCTCTTCTTCGTTGCTGACGCAAATGACCGCCGGCGCACGCGAATTCGGAGTCCCTGCAGGCAGATAGTAGGCGAGAAATTCTCCCAGATCGCCACACGCGATCCGTGCGCTCTCCACCTCATGGCCGAAGGATAGTCCGATCTTATGAAGACCAGCCTCGACTTTGGCTGTAACGTGCGCCCTTCGCGGATCATCGTCCGCGACTAGCCGCCTGGCGACCTCGAAGGCAGTGAGCGCGCAAAGCCAAGCCTCCGTGGCCTCATCGTATTCCTTTTTCTTTATGTTGAGGTCAGCCAGACGGCAATAAGCGTCCCCGGTCCCCGCCCAGGTTGCGCCCCAGCTCTGCCGAGCTAATTGGGTGCGATCACACTCTGGCAGTAGCCCGTCCAGGAACGCCGAAGCGTTCTGTCGCGCGGACGCAAGATCGCCCCTCACATGAGGCCAAGCACCAAACTCCATCGATCTGCCCCTCGGTGAAGATCCTTACCCCTTCGCACAGCATGCGCCCGTTATTCAGCTGCTCCTATGGAGATCGTTTTTGCTTCTTAGAGAGATGCTGTCATCATCTCGCAATAAATCTACCAAGAGCTGAGCGCCGAAATATCCCAATGGAGAGGTGTGTAATTTAGAAATTCTGCCTTCGAAGGCTGGTATACGAGCTTTTTATGCGCGTCCGTCCGGCTTGGGAAAGCAAGAAATGCGACAGGAGGCACGGGCGCAACCCCTAGCAGGCTGTTGACGAACTCAGGCGCGTTCGCAAACGGGCCGGCCGCAAATGCTGGACGCTGACGCTGCTGGCTGACACGATGGTCAAGCTCACCGATCACGACAGCCTGTCGGGCGAGACCGTGCGTCGCCGGCTGGCCGAGAACGACCTCAAGCCATGGCGCAGGGACATGTGGTGCATTCCCCATGTCGACGGCGAATACGTCGCCCACATGGAGGACGTGCTCGATCTCTGCGCCGAGACGCCGGATCCCGTCCGGCCGCTGGTCTGCCTCGACGAGGCCCCCGTCCGGCTGATCAGCGAGGTACGCCAGCCGGTCCCGGCGCAACCGGGACAGCGCGAGCGGTACGATTACGAGTATCGCCGCAACGGCACTGTCAATCTCTTCGTCACCTTCGATCCGTATCGGGGCTGGCGCAACGTCAAGGTTACCGACCGCCGCGCCGCCGTGGACTACGCTCAGTGCATGCGTGAGCTCGTCGACGTCTATTATCCCAACCCCTCCTGCATCCGTATCGTGCAGGACAATTTGTCGATTCATAAGCCTGGGGCGCTGTATGAGGCCTTCGCGCCTGCCGAGGCCCGACACATCCTGTGCCGCCTCGAATTCCACTACACTCCGAAGCACGCCAGTTGGCTCAACATGGTCGAGTGCGAGATCAGCGTGCTTCAGCGCCAGTGTCTCGGCCGCCGCATCGACGACCCCAAAAGGCTCCGAAACGAGATCGCAGCATGGCAACGGCGGCGAAATAAAAACCGAACCCGCATCAAATGGATGTTCACAACCAACAAAGCCCGCGCCAAGCTCGGCCGCGCCTATCCAGCCACCGCCAAAGAGTCAAAATCACTGTGATAGGCTACCAGGACGCGAAAAATTTCTAGGAGACAGCCGAGAACCAGGACCCCGGCCGCTTTCCACGCTACGCCCGCCCCACTCGGCACGTCGGGCTAGCAAAGACAGAAATGAAGCTATGCCAGCCCGAGCAAAGACATTTACGTCGCCATTGACTGGCCGCCATTCAGATCGAGCAGAGTTCCTGTAATGAATTTAGCGTCGTCCGACGCTAGGAAAGCGACTGCCCCGCTAATATCCTCCAAATCACCGTGATGTTGTAGCGGAATCGCTTTCTTAATTGCCTCGCGCTCTACCAAGGGACGGCGAAACTCCCACAGCTTGCGGACGCGCTCGGTCATAATCAGCCCCGGCAGGACAGCGTTGGCCGTCACCCCCTTCGGCCCGAATTCCATGGCGAGAGATAACGTGAAAGCGTGCACCGCACCCTTAGCCGCGCAGTATGCAGGGCCATCGATATAGCTCGAGTAACGCCCGGCCTTCGAGCCGAGGTTAATCACCCGGCCGTAGCCAGCGCCGCTCATCGCGCCGATGAAAGCCTTCGTCACCCGTACCGCTGTGTAGAGGTTAAGGTCAATGGTCTGAACCCAATCCTCTTCGGTCTGATCGAGCAAGTAATATGGCCTGTCCAAGGCACCGCCAGCGTTGTTGACGACAATGTCGACCCCGCCAAACGCGTCAAGTACGCCGGCGGCCGCCTGCTTAACGTCGCGCTCGCTCCGCAAGTCGACAACCGATTTCAGGAACGTGTCGCCGCCCGCTGACCCGAAGGCGATATCGAGACCGTTCGAGTTTTTGTCCCATACGGCTACTCGGGCGCCTTCGCTCGAAAGGCGCTTTGCGATGGCTGCGCCTAGGTCACCTGCCGCACCGGTGACTAATGCTCGCCGACCTCGAAATCTCTGTGAGATAGAAACGTCATTCATCCTACATCGCTCCTGAATGCCCCTTGCCGCACGTCACAAATAAAGGCTGCCCCGGGCCGGAGGCAGTGCCTTTAATACCGATATAGAGGCCGGCGTTGTGGAAGGTCGTGACATCCTCGACACCAAAACGTTGCAGTATGCCGCAAATCCGCTCCTGGGTCTTCCATTCCGCGTTTGAGATCTCCGGCTCCCGGTGCATTGCATGGCGCAGCTCAATGACCGCGTCGCGCTCAGCATCCGACAAAAAGCTGTTGATGCGTGTGTCCATCCGGTTCGAACCTATCGGCCCCGCTTACCCAGTGTTTGTCGGCAACATTCGTACCCTGACACGAGAGAATAAAATCGGCCAACTTTTGCCCATCGACGCACATTCTTCGGATCGACTTTGCATTTTCGTGCAGAATTTCATCGCCGGCATCAAACCGTTGCTTGGCACCCTAGTGCAGTCTCACGATGCCAGATCGATGTGCCCGGGAGGCCGAAGAACTCAGGCGCGTTCGCAAACGAAGCCTGAATCGTCGCCATTGTGTATGTAGATGTGACCGACGAGCCTGCCCGCAGTGCCGATCATAGCCCATCCACGACCGCAGACGGGATCATTCTCGTCGTGCCCCTCCCACGAGAACTCCGCACAGGCCGAACCGTCTCGCGCGCCGTAGCGGACGTCGAGAAAGCCCTTCAGCGCACCGAAGGCGATTTCAGCGTCGGACTTGCCCTCGAAGGTGAGATGCGCCTCTTCGACAAGGTCGAGGAAGTGGCTGTCCCAGTTGTCCATTTCGACGATGCGCCAGCGGCCGGCAAAGGCCTTGGCGAAGCCTGGCACCTTGGCCATCAGCCGGGCTCCGCGATCAGCTTCGGCAGCCGCACCAGATCGTAGGCGGCGGCAGCGAAGGTAAGGGCCCATCCGACGCGATCACGGCCACGGAACCGGATCTTCTCTTGCCCGGCGACCGTCTTGATCCAGCCGAATACCTCCTCGATGCGCTTGCGGATGCGCTGGCTGACGGCATAGCCGCCGTGCCGGGTCGTTCGTCCGTCGATCGCAGAGCTGCGGCCGCTGGCATTCTGCGCAACATGCGGCGTCACATTCATCGAGCGCAGCTCGTTGACGAAGTCTTCTGCATCGTAGGCTTTGTCGGCGCCAAGCGTGATCGCTGTCGGCCGGTCGGCACGAGGCTCGATCATGTGCAGCGCGGCCACCCGTTCGGCATGCCCGTCGGCTGCGTCAGGCAGGCGTCGACCAGCAGGCCGTGGCGGTTCTCCATCAGGCCATGCCCGATGAAGCACAGCTTCGTCTCCTTGCCTCTGCCCTTGCGGTAGAGCCTGGCATCCGGATCGGTAGTCGAAGCGGACTCGTTCGGAGCGACTGCAAGTGGCCAAGTTGGTCCCAACGGGATTCCGCACTTTCGGCAGTGTTAACTCTGCTTGAGGGTAGTACGCGTAAATGGCCTGATCAGATAACTAGTGTGGCTGACTGTCGCCACGGCGGAAAGTAACCTATTGCGATCCCTATACAGCTCTCGCATGTTCTCAACCGTCCAAACCACCGAGGTGCCGTGACGCAAGGACTCCCTACCAAAGCAGGGCTCGTATGCCTCTCGAGAATGTCAGATACCCAAACACAGGTACTTCAACTCAGTGTAGTCATCGAGACCATACTTGGAGCCCTCACGTCCGATTCCGGATTGCTTGGTCCCTCCGAACGGCGCCACTTCCGTCGAGATCATCCCTGTATTGATGCCAACCATGCCGTATTCGAGCGCCTCTGCCACGCGAAAGATCTTCGAGACATCCTTCGCGTAGAAATAGGAGGCGAGCCCGAATTCGGTGTTGTTCGCCAGTTCGATGACTTCCTCTTCAGTGTCAAACTTGAACAGCGGCGCCACTGGTCCAAAGGTCTCTTCCGTCGACAGCCTCATATTGGCAGTAACGCCCGTCAGAATGGTAGGCTCATAAAACAGCCCACCTTGAGGAGCGGGGTTGCCACCAATCGCCACCCTTGCGCCTTTTGAGACGGCATCGGACACATGTTCCTGAACCTTCTTCATAGCGCTTTCATCGATGAGCGGGCCCGTCGTGACACCGTCGATGAAGCCATCACCGATTTTCATCTTCCTAACCCGCTCGACGAGCTTGTTTGCGAAGGCTTCATAGACACCGGCCTGGACGTACAGGCGATTGGCGCAGACGCAGGTTTGGCCAGCGTTACGGTACTTTGAGACCATTGCGCCTTCGACTGCGGCGTCGAGGTCAGCATCGTCGAAGACGATAAACGGCGCGTTGCCGCCAAGCTCAAGGCCAAGCTTCAATACCTGATCGGCTCCTTGACGCATCAGGATCTTGCCAACATGGGTCGATCCTGTGAAGGTCAGCTTCCGGATCTTGTCATTCCGACAGAGTTCCTGACCGATCATGGCCGCGTCAGTCGCCGTCAGTACTGAGAAGAGACCCGGCGGAAGTCCTGCGCGCTCGGCGAGTGTGGCGAGAGCGAGCGCGGAAAGCGGCGTCTGGGCAGCGGGCTTGGAAACCATGCTGCACCCAGCTGCAAGAGCAGGCGCCAATCTTCCGAGCCAGCATCGCGTTCGGGAAGTTCCAAGGTGTGATAGCATCAACGACTCCAACCGGCTGCTTGATCACGATAAGGCGCTTATCTGCCTGATGACCAGGTATGGTATCGCCATAGGTCCGCTTCGCCTCTTCGCCAAACCATTCAACGTAGGAGGCTCCGTAGAGGATTTCGCCCCGGGCCTCCGGCCAGGGCTTACCCATCTCCATCGTGAGGATCGTCGCGAGATCGTCGGCATTAGCAACCATCAAATCGTAGAGCTTACGCAAGATGGCGGCCCGGTCTTTGACGGTTCGCGTTGCCCAGGCTTTCTGTGCAGCAAAGGCAGCGTTTACGGCGCGATCTACCTCCTCTCTGCCCATGTCCGGCAGAGTGGCGATCACCTCGCCGGTCGAAGGGTTGGTGACATCAAAGCTCGTCCCAATCGAGCTGGCGGACAGCCACTCCGCGCCGACAAGAGCTTTGTCGACTGCAAGGGACGCATCCTTTAATTTCATCCGCAACTTTTGGGATATAGTCACTGATTGGTCCTGCTTTAGGTTTCGTCGAGGCGACAGGTCAGCAGCGTAAGTTTGCAAGTCGAGTTGCCGCTTTGTCATCTGCCAGTAATTGCCGGGTCGAAAGATCCGGCAATACTGAATAGGCGAGTACATTCGGCCTGCAGGTAGGCACTGAGATTTGGACTGCCGCCACTCTTAGTGTTGCGCGTCGGCCGGCGCGGATGCGAAGGTGCTGATCGGGGGGCGCGCCTCCGCTGGCACCACCACGTCAATCAGCAGCGGACGGCTCAACCCTCGCGCACCCTGAAGGGCATCCTCGAGCTCGGCCGGCGTCGTCACACGTATACCATCGCAGTTCAGCGTGCGCGCCAGGTCAGCGTAGTTGACCGGGGTGAAAGAAGTCTGGACCGTCTTGCCGAAGCGGTGCTTCTCGTAGTGCTGCTGGAAACCTAGAATGCTGTTGTTAAGTACAATCACACAAATCGGTACCCCATAGCGCGCTGCCGTCTCCATCTCCATTGCAACGTAGCCGAAGCCTCCGTCGCCAGTCACGCAATACACGGCCGAATCCGGCTTTGCGAACTTGGCTCCAATTGCCGCCGGGACGCCCCATCCGAGACCGGCGAAGCCACGAGGCGCGAGGAACTTACGCCCTGCCTTCTTGTAACGCAGCAAGTCCATCCCCCAAGCCGAGGAGTAACTGGCATCGGTCGTCACGATGTCATCTTCGCCAAGCAAAGCATTAAGGGATCGATATATCTGGCGTGGATCGATCGAGCCTTTACCGAGGTCCAAAGCTTCGAAGGTGGCGTTCCAAGCCGCGATCTTTGACTGCAGCCCTCTAGTCCATGCAGACGGCTCTGTGCGTTGTGGAACTGCCTGGACAAGTTGATCAAGCGCCAGCTTTGCATCCGCGGCAATCTCGAGAGCTACGTACGTCCTTCCGAGTTCCACCGGATCGATGTCGATGTGGATGATCTGCTGGTCGCGCGAGGGAATCGTGTAATCATTGGTCGCAATCGAGTCGGTCTTCGTCCCCACGAGGACCACCAGATCCGCTTCTCGCACGGCTTGGTTTGCGAGCCACCCGCGTGCACCCTCGCCCGCGGTGTAGGATCCGACGACTCCGGCGGCCAGCGGGTGCGTTTCGGCAATTGCGCCTTTGCCCAACGGCGTCGTCGCAACAGGAATCTGCAGCCGTTCGGCCAGCGCTTGCAGCGCATCGTAGCCCTGTGACAGGTGCAGCCCACCGCCGGCGATCACGATCGGGCGTGCGGCCGCCTTGATCCGCTGCGCGGCTTGCTCAATCAACGATGGATCTGCTGCTATGCGCACCCGCGGGTACGTGGCGGGTTCTGTGATTTGTACGGGGTTAACCGGCCCGTTGGTCAGGGCGGAGTCCGGAAAGGCGATCACCACTGGCCCCGGCCGGCCGGTCGTCGCCACACGCATCGCATGGGCAACGTAGTCGGCTGCGCGTTCTGGCGCATCAACCCGCCTGCCCCACTTGGTCATTTGCTCGAACAGACGAACGTGATCGATGCCCTGTATGGCGTTGCGGTCCATATTGGGCGTAGCAATGTCATTGACAAGAGCCAATACTGGCGTTGACGTGTTATACGCCTCCGCTAGTCCTGAGACCAGGTTCGTCGCACCGGGGCCACGTATCGCGCCGCATACGCCGACCCGTCCCGATACCCTGGCGAACGCATCGGCCATGACGGCACCGGCACGCTCATCGTGGACCGTGATTGCCCGTATGCTCGGGTCCAAATCGATATACAGAGGCTCAGGCGTGTCCATGCCAAAGATGTGAGTGACACCGAGCTCGACAAGCGCGTTACTTACAGCTTGAGCACCAGTTTTGGTGTTTTTGGTAGACATAGCGTTCCTTACGAATTGATGTTCGATGGTTGGTGACCCGGTTGTGTTAGGTCCATTCAGACACGCCCGGGTTCTATTGTGAAATGGCAAGACGATCGTTCTTGCTCACCTTCGACGGTCAGCTCATTGGCCAACATTGCGTCCTCCCTGCAATCGCGACCATTGGGCTTTGTCGTCGACGCGGAGCATCGTCGCCGATCCCTTGCGCACAGCGCTGGATACAGAGACCTAGTACGAGCTGCTTTAAAGCTGCCGCAATTGTTGTTCTGAACTGCACACGAGTCATGAAACGGCTCTCGTCCACAAGTGACGGGATGCGTGGATCCCATGTCGAACGGAGCAAATTCCTCCAAAGAATATGTGCGCTGAGCCACACATCGGACGAACGCCCAGAGGGAATACCCGATGGCGGACTGGAGGATATGGCCGTGAGCGCACTCATGTGATGACGAAGCCACCGTTCGGACTCAGCACCTGCCCCGTGATGAAAGAGGCCTCGTCGCTTGCGAGAAAAGCAATCGCTTCCCCCATTTCGTGGGGCTGTCCATAGCGGCCGAGTGGGATCGTCTTGGCTTTAGCGGCGCGCAACTCAGGCGGGTCGTTGCGGGCCGTCATCTCGGTCTCGGTATGGCCTGGCGCCACGACATTGACCCGGATGTTCCAGGGGGCTAATTCCTTGGCCCAGCCCTTGGAGAGCGCCAAAATCGCGCCTTTAGCCGCGTTGTAGGTCGCGCCTTCGGTCCAGCCCACGAGCGCTTGGATCGAGGACAAGTTGACAATACTGCCGGAATTGCGGCGCTTCATGCCAGGAGCCACCGCTTGCGTCGTCCATACCGTACCACCAACATGTACACCGATTGAGCGCTGGAACATCGCTTCGGTGACCTGCTCGATCGGACAGCGGTCAGACGCAATGCCCGCGTTATTGATCAGCACATCGATCTGGCCGAAGCGATGTTCGATAGCCGCTACGACATCGCGCATCGCCTCGCTGTCGGAAACGTCGGCAGCATAGCTTTCCGCCTCGACACCAAGTTCTCGAACCAGCGCAGCGGTCTCGGCCGCCGTCGTCGCGTCGATGTCGTGCACGGCGACGTCAAAGCCGCGTCTGGCAAGAACAAGAACGGTCGCCTTGCCAATTCCGCGGCCTGCCCCGGTTACCAAGGCAACTTTTCGTTTATGATCGGACATAGTCACTTTCGCTCCGGATTCACTGCTCAGCAGCGTCGATCGGGTGGCAGCTTGCTCCCGGTGCCCTGAGCAACACGCTTTTGCATGACGGCCCCATTGAGCTTCAATGGCGCCTACTTATTCGCCAGTTCGTCCATCACCTCTTTGGTTGCTTGATAGGCCAGCTCAACGATTTCGTCGATCTCAGCCTCGGAAACAACCAGAGGCGGTGCAAAGCCAAGAATCTCTCCATGCGGCATCGCTCGTGCAATAAGCCCCCGATCGCGAGCCGCCTTCGAGATGCGGGCACCGACCTTCAACTCCGGATCAAATCGGCGCTTCGTCTGGCGATCCGCAACATACTCGATCGCCCCGAGCAAGCCCACGCCTCGAACTTCCCCGACGATTTCCAGCTGTGCAAACCGCTCCCTGAGCCGTTTTTGAAAGTGAGCGCCGACGGTTCGGGCTCTATCGCTCAGTCGCTCCTTCTCGACGATGTCGAGCACCGCGTTGGCGGCTGCTGCCGCGATCGGATGGCCGGAGTAAGTATAGCCATGAGAGAATGCTCCGACGCGATCAGCGGCTTCCTCCATGACCTTGTAAACTCTCTCGCCGACGATGGCTCCCGATAGCGGCATGTACCCGGATGTCAGCCCTTTGGCGACTGTGACAAGATCTGGTTCGATTCCATACAGCGTGCTCCCGAAGTCAGCGCCGGTTCGACCAAATCCACAGATGACCTCATCGGCAATCAAAAGGACGTCGTACCGCCTTAGCACCGCCTGGATTTCACGCCAGTAACCCGCAGGCGGCGGCGTGATACCACCCGTGCCGAGCACCGGCTCAGCGATGAAAGCGCCGACCGTTTCTGGACCCTCTCTCACGATTAGCTGTTCGAGCTCGGCCGCTCGCCGGCGAGAAAAGTCCTCTTCTGTCTCGCCCGGTTCAGCACCCCAATAATGATGCGGCGTGCCCGTGTGGAGAACCCCCGGGAAAGGTAGGTCCATACGATCGTGATAAAATGACATGCCAGTCATCGAACCGGAGATCACCGAGCAACCATGATACCCGCGCTCACGCGAGATGATCTTCTTCTTTTTAGGCCGCCCACATAGATTATTGTAGTACCAAACGAGCTTTGCTTGAGTCTCGTTGGCATCCGATCCCGAAAGCCCGTAGAACACCTTGCTTGGCTTGCCAGGCGCCATGCGCACGAGGCGATCCGAAAGCGTAGCCAGTTCTTCGGTCGTGTGCGCTGCATATGTGTGGTAGTACGCCAAACCATAGGCTTGCCGCGCAATGGCTTCGGCCACTTCGGTGCGACCGTAACCGATATTTACACAGTAAAGGCCAGCAAAGCCGTCGATATAACTGCGCCCCTCTGCGTCCTTGATATGGATCCCCTTTCCGCTGGTGACGATCGTCGGGTCACCAATCTTACCAGTGGCGAAATCCTTGAGCTGAGTGAAAGGATGCAGAACACTTGAGCGATCCCGTTCAGCAATGGTCTTGATGTCAATCATGCGCTCTCCTAAGCCGCCAGGTCGCCGAAGCAGACGTATTTCAGCTCCATAAATTCCGCCAATCCGTGGCGCGACCCTTCGCGACCGAGCCCAGATTGTTTCCACCCGCCGAACGGAATGGGTGGGCCAGTAAATGAAGCCGTATTGATACCAAGCATGCCGCATTCGATCCGCTCTGACAGTCGCATCGCTCGACGTAGATTGTCCGTATAGACGTACCCAGCGAGGCCCATTTCGCTGGAGTTTGCTCGAGCGATAACCTCTTCTTCGGAGTCGAACGGAAGCACGGCTGCCACAGGCCCGAATGTTTCCTCGCGAGCGATGAGCATGTTCTCGGTGACGTCGCTAAGTAACGTCGGAGGAACGAAATTGGGACCCAAGCTCGCGTCCTGCTGCGGCGAGACAACGCGCGCTCCCTTCTTCACCGCATCATCGATGTGAGACCTGCATTTGTCGGCGACTGACAACTTGGTCATTGGCCCGATATCTGTTGTCGCCTCCAGACCATGGCCAATTCTCAGTTGAGCGATCCCAGCGGCAAACTGTTCGACGAAGGCGCCATAAATGCTTCTTTGCACGTAGATGCGGTTAGCAGCCAAACAGTCCTGACCAGACGTAGCAAATTTTGCTACCATCGCACCCTTGACGGCCTTCTCAAGATCGACATCGTCAAACACCAGAAAAGGAGCATGGCCACCCAACTCTAGTGATACTTTCTTGACGCTCTCGGCTGCCCCTTCAAGAAGCAAACGGCCCACTCCGGTAGAACCCGTAAACGAAAGAGCGCGTATTCTTGTATCGCTCAACAGGGGCGTCGAAAGCTCGATCGGATTGCCGACAAGCACCTGAAACACGCCCCGCGGAAGCCCAGCCTGCTCGGCTAGCCTCGCCAGCGCCATCGCAGAGAGCGGCGTCTCGGGAGCAGGCTTAACAATGATCGGACATCCGGCAGCGAGGGCGGCCCCCGCCTTCCGTGTGATCATCGCTATAGGAAAATTCCACGGGGTTATCGCCGCCGCGACACCTACTGGCTGCATTCGCACGTGAAGAAGGCTTCCAAGCTTATGGCTTGGGATCGTTTCCCCGTATGCCCGCTCCCCTTCTGCTGCGAACCACTCAAGAAAGCCAGCACCATACGCTATTTCCTGACGCGCCTCAGCGAGCGGCTTCCCTTGCTCGCTCGTCACCAGGATCGCGAGCTCTTCCTCGTGCTCAATCATCAATGAGGCCCAACTCCGGAGAATCGCGCCTCTCCTTGCCGGCAGCAATTCTCGCCACATGGGGAAAGACCGCTCGGCGGCAGCTATCGCCACCTCCATCCCTGCGGCCCCGCAACGAGCAACATCCGCGATCTCCTCGCCCGTCGCGGGATCGATCACAGGGTCTCGCTCGCCGCCGGACACCCACTGTCCGTCGACGAGCGCCGCTCCAGACAGAAAATCACGACGGCGCAGATTCTGCAGATACCTGCTAGCCAGACCGACCGAGTGCGGACGTTTGTGCCGGCTACTTTGAAACACCATTTGGGGGTCCCACGCGGTCATTTTGTTGAAATTGCACATGCATTCAGGATACTCATAGTGCATAGAGATTTGCGTCGCATTTACCCATCGCTCGGACGATTTCCTGCAACGCAGATGCACTTGGCGACGGAATGCACCCGAAGGCTGGAGCTCAATCATGCAATACGACCGGATAGACGCCCGCATCCTGGAGATCGTCCAAAAGAATAACCGACTAACTTCCGAGGTCATCGGTGAAATGGCGGGGCTTTCTGCAACGGCATGTCAGCGCCGGCTGAAACGCCTCCGCTCGGACGGAATAATTGAAGCCGATGTCTCGATCGTTTCCGCAAGAGCGGTGGGAAGGCCCATCCAGATGCTTGTGCTGGTGAGCCTCGAACGAGAGCGTTCAGACATCATCGACAAGTTCAAGAAGGCCATCAAATCCTCTGCTGAGGTCGTCAACGGCTTTTACGTCACGGGCGACGCCGATTTTGTTCTCTACATTACCGCCCGAACCATGGAGGACTATGAACAGTTCACGCGTCGCTTCTTCTATGAGAATTCGGATATCAAAGGCTTCAAAACAATGGTCATAATGGATCGTGTGAAGACAGGTTTTGCCATTCCGATTGAGTCTCCGTCGGAGGAGTGAACGTGGCGCTCCTCCCTCGGACTAAGTCTTTCGTGCGGTTTTTCATCGCTCATTCGCATACAGCGCCAAAAAACAGTCGCCTCGGTGCTCTACTCTACTCGCTGGCACGCTTTCTGAAGCGGTTTCCTTTCGGATTGATTTTCCAAGCAGCCAGCTCGACCAAGCGGCTCGTCAATTGATCGCGTGAGGCATCCACTCTGACGAGACGATGCAAAATATAAGAACTTCGCGAAAGCTCCTCTGCGGTTCACTTGACGAAGTAGCTCAACTTGCTCCCGCGTACCGTGGCGGAAGGGCCGATGCTCCCTACTCACGACAATCGGCATCAGCGTCGAGGTCGGGATCGCGGCGACCGGAAGATGCCGCGAGGGCGGTAAGCCAGCTCACCGAGAGCACGCCTCATCCAGACCACCTCACGGCTTTGTCACAGGCTGCCCTTACAACACGAGAGACGGCTTCTCACACACGAGGCGGGCAGTATCCTGTTCCATGGCAATTTCAGGGCGTTGACCATTGCGGTAAGGCCTTCGCACTCGAGCTGTGCAAATCGGACGAAGTGTCTGACCGTTTCCTAACGGTCAAGCTGGACCATCAACGGCCGTTGCAATCCAATAATCGGATGCGAGACAGGGGCCGAGATGACCAATTCGTCCAAGCCGAAGACGGTTAGCGCTGATGGCATCACCTCGCCACTCCGCTTTCTCACCTTCCGGCGCATCTGGATAGCGAGCGTGCTTGCCAATCTAGGCGCTCTCATTCGGGGCGTCGGCGCCGCTTGGGCAATGACCCAGATGACATCGTCAGCCGAAGCTCGCGCTAGTGCAGACCGCTCTGATGTTGCGGGTCATGTTCATCTCAGTGCCGGCCGGTGCGATCGCCGACATGCACGACCGGCGTATCGTTGCACTGGTCTCTGTCGGTATCGCACTCGCCGGCGCGTCCGCGCCGACGGCGCTCGCTTGGCTTGACTTGATCACTCCAAATTTGTTGCTGGCGTTATGCTTCGTAGTCGGCAGCGGCATGGCCCTGATGGATCCGGCCTGGCAATCCTCGGTCAGCGAGCAAGTGCCGTGGAAACCCTTCCGGCGGCAGTGGCGCTGAACAGTATCAGCTACAACATTGCGCGAAACGAGAGTCCGGCCATTGGCGGTATCGTAGTTGCAACCGCGGGTGCGGCAGCTGCATTCGCACCGATGCCTTCCTTTATTTTCCGCTGATTGTCGCGTTGTTCTTATGGAAACGCAACTCTGTACCGAGTCGTCTGCCGCCTGAGAAGCTTAGTCGCGCTATCGTTTCAGGTGCGCGCTACATCATCAATTCGCCTTCGATCATGATCGTGCTGGTGCGCTCCATGGTGATGGGTGTGATCGGCGGCGCGATTATCGCGCTCATGTCGCTTGTAGCTCGCGACCTGCTGCATGGCGTCGCACAAACGTATGGCACGATGCTCAGCGCTTTTGGTCTCGGCGCGGTGGTCGCGCGCACTCAATATCACCGAGCTGCGCAAGCGCATTCTTGGCGTTCGAACCGTCAGCCGTTAGAGACCTTGGATACGGATCAAGCGGCAGAAACCACGTGGTCTCTGCCGAGTAAAGTCTTCCGCAGCTTACAAAAAGGTGGCCACTCCGAAGGAGTGGCCACCGAGTCAGGGAGGAAATGTCCCCTAGAGGACCTCTGGGATCAGGCCGCAGCCTGTTCAATCGGGGAGAATGGCAGCCCGAGACTCTCGGCCACAGCCTTGTAAGTAAGCCGGCCCCGATAGACATTTAGGCCGGCACGAAGATGCGGATTTTCGAGGGCAGCTGCAAATCCTTTGTTGGCGAGAGCCAAGCCAAAAGGCAGCGTAGCGTTGTTCAGAGCCTGGCTCGAGGTGAGCGGGACAGCTCCAGGCATATTGGCGACGCAGTAGTGGATGACCCCTTCTACCTCGTAGGTGGGATCAGCGTGTGTCGTCGCCCGCGATGTCTCGAAGCATCCGCCCTGATCAATCGCAACGTCAACGATCACTGAGCCCTTTCGCATAGAGCCCAACATACTGCGGTTAACCAGCTTCGGCGCGCTCGCGCCAGGAACGAGCACCGCGCCAATAACGACGTCTGCGGCGAAGACCTCTTCCTCCACAGCATCGATTGTCGAGAACCTGGTACGAACCCGCCCCTTGAACAGTTCATCCAACTCGCGAAGGCGAGGAATCGAGCGGTCAAGGATTGTAACCTCGGCGCCCAAGCCGGCCGCCATACGCGCAGCGTGTGTACCGACAACGCCGCCTCCGATCACCACAATGCGAGCCGGCTGAACCCCCGGCACACCACCAATCAACAGGCCACGGCCGCCTGCATATCGCTTCAGCGCGGCACCAGCTGCCTCGATTGAAAGCCTACCTGCGACCTCGCTCATCGGCGCAAGCAGCGGGAGCCCCTCATGGGCATCAGTCACCGTTTCGTAGGCGATTGCGGTACATCCGGACTTGATAAGGCCGTTGGCCTGCTCCGGATCTGGCGCCAAGTGTAGGTAAGTGAATAGAATCTGATTCTCTCGGAGCTGAGTCCATTCGGACGCCTGTGGCTCCTTGACTTTCACAATCATTTCGCTGGACGCGAACACCTCGCGAGCAGAGGCCGCAATTGTCGCGCCGGCTTTGCGGTAATTGTCATCTGTGGCGCCGATTCCCGCACCGGCATTGGTCTCGACCAACACGCTGTGTCCAGCTGCCACGTATTCGCGGACGGCCCCAGGCGTCAGTCCCACGCGATATTCATGCGTCTTGATTTCCTTGGGAACACCGACTTTCATCTACAATCTCCTTGGTGAGCTGTCCTTTGTAGTCGTAACAGCGGCATAAACCTGCAACTCTGAAGCCCAAACGACGCATTAATCCGGCGATCTTATTTGCCGCCGCGCAGGATTTCGAACAGACGGATCAGACCGCCCAGTTCACAGATATTCTTTCTCCGCGATAACCCGGAGCAGCCGCGGCGCCAAACGGCGAAGTGGTCCTATCCCGGCCAAACTACCCTGGCGCCGAGAGCAGCGCTTTCGTGTAGCAATGCTGTGGGTTGCGGTAGAGATCGCAGGTCTGCCGCCGAGCTTACGCACGTACTGGCCGTCGAACACGTCCTCACGGTCTGGGTTCGATCAGGCGCAGCACGCAGCGTCCCGCCGTGGACTTGCCGCACCCGGACTCCCCGACGAGACCGAGCGTCTCGCCGCGATTGAACCGAGAAATGACACGCCATTGACGACTTGGCGCGACAACAGGCCGCCCAGCACCGGAAAATGCTTCGCGCCATCAGATCACCCGTCGCGCATCGAGCGCGTCACGCAGTTGGCTTCAAGAGGCGGCGCAGAATGTACTTACTTATGGACGACAATGCTCCTGGGTCCGGTCCGGGAAGGTTGAACGGCTCCTCGATAGGCCCGCGTTCAAGCGGAGAGATAGAAGCGATAAACTTACAAATGAAGTTGCGCTACACGGCGTTCAGGATTCGCGATACCAGTCCTGAAGATTGTCCGTTGCGCTGGTCCAACCTGAGAGTGCCGGCCGCAACGTGTTGGAGCTAGCGTGCACTACGAGACGTTGCATAAGAGGAATGAGCGCAGTGTCCTGCCAAAGCAGATCGTTGCACTTGACGTAGAAGGCTGCTCGCTTGATCGGGGGGGCGGTTTCGGTATCTGCCGCCTCCAGTGCCGCATCATAAGCCTTATTGACCCAGCGAAGGAAGTTAGTTCCCTGCCACTTGTTTTCCTTAGCGGCGATATTGCGGGAATTGAAGCTATTCAAGAACCGGCCTGGATCAGGCTGCAGCATCGTAGAAGCAAATACCTCAAGATCTGCGTAAAACTTGGAAAAGGTGTCGGGATTGCCAACGTCGGATGAAAAGAAGACCGAGGCAACGATGGATTTTAGCTCGATATCTATGCCCGCCTTCTGGCAGGCCTGCTTCACGATCGCCTGTACTTTCTGACGGGGACCGTTGATCGTGGTCTGGTACACAAATTTTAGCTTTTTCCCGTTTTTCTCGCGAATGCCGTCGGCACCACGGTTCCATCCGGCCTCATCGAGAAGTGCACTGGCCTTCTCGATACTGAACTCCCACGAAGTATTCTTAGACACAAACTCCTCAGGACCGTTGACGTAATTGGCCGAGATGCGGCCAGCACGTCCATAGATCGCCTTCTTGATGGTTTCGCGATCAATGAGCAAGGAAAGCGCCTTCCGCACTGCCGGCTCCGAGAGCACCGGGTGCCTGACCTTGATTGATGAACGCTCGCCATCTACGTCAGTATTTGGATCGGCGAAGTTGATGAAGAGCGTCTCCGGGTTGTTTCCGCTGATATAGACGGCCTTCCCCTTGCCCCCTTTTTCCATGCGTTGCAGCACCTCGTCCTCGACCTGCATGCTCCAGGCAAAGTCAAAGTCGCCGGTCTGGATCACGGCGCGCGCCGCCGATACGGCATCACCGCCGCCCTTCATCTCGATGGAATCGAAGTAGGGGCGGTTTGCCATGTGGTAGTCGGGATTGAGCTCACCGCGAATGAGGTCGCCCGGCTGAAACTGGACGAACTTATACGGGCCAGTGCCGACCGGCTTCATATTGGTTGGAGCTTCGCGGGACTTCTTGCCCTTGAATTCCGAAAATAAGTGTTTGGGGATGATACAGCCAGATGGGCCCACAAAGGCGACTGCCCAGAATGGAGTCGGCTTAGGAAAGGCGACACGGATGATAAGATCGTTCACTTTTTCGACGATGACGTCGCGATAAGTGCCGATTGTTACCGCAGCTGTTGCAGGGTCCCGAGAATATTCCCAATTGAATACTACGTCATCGGCGGTGAATGCCGTCCCATCATGCCACTTAACCCCGGGCTTGAGCTTCCGAATCACCGAGTCTCCGTCGGCGCTCAGGCCACCATTCTGGAGCGACGGTATCTCAGCAGCGAGGATCGGGTTGAGGTGGCCATCGGCGTCCCAGCTAGCGAGAGGCTCATAGAACAAGCGGGAGCCATCCAGGTCCTTTTCGCCAACGGCGAAATGCGGATTGAGTAGGGTCGGCCCCTGCCACCACAACAACCGTAGGGCGCCCCCGCCGCCGCGCTTGGTCGGCTTGTAGAAAGACGCGCTCTGCGCCATCGCGACGCCGCCAAGAGCGAGTATCTGGGTCGCCATTGGCGCGGTGAATCCGACAGCGATCAGGCGCTGAACAAAGGAGCGACGCGACAGCCCCCCTTCTTCACATCCTCAACGAGCGAACCAAGCTGATGTTGATCGGACGTGGACGTCCGCGCTGAACTGTCAAAATGGCTCACGATCGTGGATCCCCAAGAGTTGTGTGAATGCGAGAGCGCCAGAGGGATTACCTCTGACATTTTGAGCCGCCGGGCGAGATTCGGCTGAGGCCGCCGGAGTGGTGCAGCCTTCACTTTCCACCATCAACCAGATGCCCACGCTGCCAACTAACGATGCCGTCGGAGCCAAGCTTCTCACTAAAACCGGAATGACAACAGGATTAGCCCACCTGAGCGAGGCGCCGACTGCGCCTTACCATCGCCTCCATCTTTCCATCCCAGAGCTTTGACTTTTGCGAGTGACTTTGATCAATCGTAAAGATTGTATTGTTGCTCAGATGTAATCGGCGCCCTAGGTTGGATTCCCCTAATGTGGAGCCTGGCAATGCCGGAATCCTGCTATTATTTCTCACCTATTCAAGTTTTTCTGTGCGCGGCTTCTTTGGCAAACGTCTTGTTGAATTCGAAGCACAGAGCAGCGACGACAAAATACGCTCTCCTTACTGCTTAATGTTTACATCGAAAGCGCTGCAACCAGCATCTGTGGGCTGCGACCAACGGCTTCGCCTAGCCGGTCACGTTGCTCACCGAGCGAGCGTGCCCGTCTGTTCTGCATCAGTTACCTCTAGGCAAGAACCTCTTCCGATAAATGGCCGAAGAACGACAGATCATGTACTTTGGCCATTCGACGGCAATTTCTTCCGGTCACCCGCTTGTCGCCCGCACAATGCGGTGTGACTGCCTGTAGTGACTGCGCGAGACGCGTCAGTCAGTCCCTGTTCGCCGCATCCCGAATCGAGGCCGCGGCCGCATGCTCACAATCGCGGCAGTCGGCGATGCTGGCTTGCTGACTAGCATGTTGCGCGCATCGCTCTGTACCGCGGTGCGCAAATCCGCCCGGCGCCTTTAGCACCGAATTCGCAACGCAACCATGTCAATCCCGTTTCTGGTGGCCGCACAGGGCTCGCAACTGGGATCCGATGGTTAAGAGTCCAGGCTCGACGTCGCTCCGGTGCAATACCGGGTAGATCGTGGCTCGTCGCCCCAAGCTGGCTTGCTGCGCCTCACGGTGTCGTTCTGCGGCACACCCTCCCGAGCCGATTGTTCCGGGGTTAACTGCCTACTGTGCATCTCGTCGCACATGTGATCGGTACCAAGTATCGGTGGCACTTACGGCCTATCGGCCGGCGCACCGTTCGGCGAGGTAAGATATCGTTATCGACCGCGCCACGATCGCCTTCTGGGTCGGCTACGTCGGCCAGGAGTTGAAGCCTTGATGCCATGGCCACGCAAGATCGCTATCGTTCTGCACTGCGTCCAGATGGTCGCACTATGGGTGGCGGATCCGATCCGGCATTGGATGCACGCGTCTGATGGCAAGCGACAGGCGTTTGAGGCCCCACCGGCACTCATTACCTGGGCACCTGGCGCGCGCTAAAAGTGCATTTCAATTTGGCGCCATAGAGAACGGCGGTTCGACTTCTGGTCCCACCGATTGTTTGAAGCGTTGTGCTTACTGTAACTCTGAAGCCCGTTTGCGGAGACCATGGAATGGCTGCGGGAGCGACCCGGCGGTCGAGTTGGCTGCTGATAGGTTCTGAGTTCACCAGCAGCCAGTGCTGGCCATGCGCGCGGCAAAGCGGCACATTCAGACCTGTGATGGATTTCGGCATGTCAAGCATTCTCAACGCCGCATTCCGTCTCAGGCGGAGCACCTTTGCCGACGATTGTCGTGGCAGATCGCCCAATCTCGCACAGAGAGCGTCTTCGGCGAGACGCGGGCGTCGCAAATTCAAAGATGGTGTTGCCGCTTCATCTCTGGTTGACCGATGCAGGCTTCCCATGTGGGGCTCGGTGGCGAGTAGGGGCGAAAATGCGAAGAGCAACTAAGTGATTGGATCTTACAGCGAGGAATTTCAATGCTGAGGAACACAAAACCGGTTTGGGAGTGCATTGAATCTCACAAAACGAAATTTTTCGGTTTAAGCGACCGGATTTGGGGGCGGCCCGAAGAGAACTATCAGGAATTCTTCGCATTCAACGAACATCGCCAGACGCTCGCCTTGGAAGGCTTTACCGTCTCAGAAGCGATGGCGGGAATACCAACAGCAGTGATGGGTGAAGCGGGTAAAGGCGGCCCTGTTATCGCGATCCTTGGTGAATACGACGCGCTGCCCGGTTTGAGCCAGGAAGCAGGCGTGGCGGAACAGAGGCCGGTCGTTCCGGGCGGTTCAGGCCACGGCTGCGGTCATAATATGCTGGGCTCGGCCTCCCTGCTGGCTGCGGTGGCGGTGAAGGATTGGCTAGCGCAAGCTGGGCTGCCGGGGCGAGTGCGTTATTATGGCTGCCCTGCGGAAGAGGGTGGATCTGGCAAGAGCTTTTTGGTTCGCGCTGGCGCGTTCGATGATGTCGACACTGCGATTTGTTGGCACCCCTCAGCCTTTACCGGCGTGTGGCCTGCGGCTTCGCTCGCGTGTGCGGAATTCGAATTCACGTTTTACGGTCGCGCCGCCCACGCCGCGGCGGCACCGCATCTTGGGCGAAGCGCGCTCGATGCCGTGGAGCTCATGAGCGTAGGGGTGAATTATATGCGCGAGCACATGCCCTCCTCGGCTCGCGTGCACTACGCTCTTGTGGATGGTGGAGGTATCGCGCCAAACGTAGTGCAGCCGCGTGCCGTTGTGCGTCATCTCGTTCGGGCACTTAAGCTCAATGAAATGTGGGGTCTGGTCGAGTGGGTCAAGAAGATCGCGGAGGGCGCGGCGCTGATGACAGAGACCAGGGTGGAGATGAAACAGCTTTCGGGCGAGGCGAACTTGGTTCCTAACGCTCCCTTGGAAGAAGCCATGCATGCTAACCTGATGCAACTGGGCGGAGTGGAGTTTGACAGTTTTGATATGGAGTTCGCCCGAAGCATCCAAAGCACTCTCCCGCCGGACGATATTCGTTCGGCATATGGCCGGCATGGTTTGCCGGTGAGCTCAGACCCTCTCAGCAGCCAAATCTACCCCCCGGAGGGCTCTCGCACTGACTCACTGGGCTCCACGGACGTAGGAACCGTGAGCTGGGTCGTTCCTACGGTGCAGTGCTTAGTCTCAAGCTATGCGATCGGTACGCCAGGTCATTCCTGGCAGCTGGTTGCGCAAGGCAAATCCCCCGCTGCTCACAAAGGAATCGCCTTCGCGGCGAAAGCTATGGCTGGCGTGGCCGCAGACGTTCTTTCGGATCCCGCGCTCCTTGCTGCGGCGAAAGAAGCACTTGAGGGTTATCGCAAAGACAACGAGTTCAAAAATCCTATAGGACCAGAAACGGCCCCCCCGCTCTCCATGGCCGCAAAATGAAGATAAACTTGTACGGCTACTTCAGACCACCAGTTTGTCCAACGTGCGCCCCCTTAGAGCGCTGGGTATGCTCCGTTGCTCACGGAAGCTGGCTAGGCAAAAATCAGGCTCTCGCTGGCGAATACGCGGGGTAACCACGAGCCGGAACAGGCCGTTTTGCTAGTTTAAGTGTCTGCCGTTCCTTGGAAGCTCCACGCTGAACTCGCAATCGCATCCCGTCGGCGAATCTGAAGAAGAAGTTTGCAAGCTGTCGGCGGTTGGCGAAAGCTCGCCATCTCAAGCTTGTATCGTCAAAACTGCGTGCAGGAAAAACTGCTGCCGGATCTCCCGTTTGGTATCACTTTACGTCTGAGCCGGAGAAGAGCGCCACGTTCTGACCTGTGCACAAAAACAGCGGAAATCTCTGCCACATTGCGGAATTGCGACCCCAACCGCTCGATACATGTAAGGCTAATGATTCAGCCCAACCCACAACGATCGAGCGTCCTGGCATTCAGGACTGGGCCATCCACCAGTTGGGATTCAACACGTGCGGGAGGTTGGCGTGGAGACAGCCTGCTGGCCGTATGACGAACGGCTGATGTCATCGGTGGCTGCGCACCACACCTGAAGGAACGCACATGACGACAACCATTGAGCGATTCGAAACGGGCCCACGTATGAGCAGGATCGTGCGCCACAATGGCCTGGCGTATCTGTGCGGGCAGACAGCTGCGAGCGGTGTCGGAGACGTGGCCCAACAAACACAGGAGGCCTTGGCTCGCGTAGATGGGTTGCTCGCGCGGGCGGGAACCGACAAGACCCGTATCCTGTCGGCGCTTATCCACTTGCGCTCAATGAGCGATTTCAGATCAATGAATACAGTCTGGGAAGCTTGGATGCCTATTGGTGCGGCCCCGGCGCGCACTACTGTGGGGGCCGCGCTGGCCGCGCCCGAACTACCTGTCGAGGTATCCATCGTCGCGGTGGCCAATGGTACGGTTGCTTCACCTGCTGGAGGCTGAGATGTTAAACACCAAGCATTTGACCCAGTATCATACCCGTAGCGGATGGAATGCTCTGCTGCCTCCACGCGCACCGCGCGATCAGAAGCCGGCGAATACTCGCTTTGCTTCGATCGTGATCGGAGCGGGGTACACTGGGTTGGCAGCAGCCCGCCGCACCGCCGAACTTGAATCGGCCAAGGAAGTGCTCGTGCTGAATGCGTCGGAAATTGGCGAAGGACCGTCCGGGCGCAATTCCGGTTTTGCGTCGATCTTCCCATCCAAGCCGACAGCGAATGAATACGGTTCTGCAGACGATGACGCGATCCGCAAGGTCCGAATATCCATGGCCGGACAGGAGTGGCTTCGCTTGTTGATCCGGGAACATAACATCGATTGCGACTGGGACGAAGAGTCGCTGCGGATCAATGCCGCGGCGACGCCTGAGGGTGCCGTGGCTGCCGGAGATTGGCTGCAGTCACTGCGCAGGTGGGGCTTCAACTGTAGGGTTCTGAACGACGAGGAACGTGTGGCCCAGCTCGGGACCGACTACTACTCAACGGCTTTCGATGTCCGCCCTCGTGCACTCGTTCAACCTGCCGCCCTAATCCGCGGGCTGGCAGGAAGCCTGCCGGCGAACGTGACGTTACTCGAGAGAACACTCGTGACGCGCGTCGAAGGCAATGGACCGTTTAAAGTCCATAGTACGAAGGGCAGTTTCACGGCTGACCGACTGTTTATCGCCAACAATGGGCAGGCCAGGGATCTTGGGATCCTTCCCGATCGCACCGTCACCATCCTGACGTATGCCGCACTCACGCCGCGCCTAGATGTGGACGAGCTCACCAAGCTCGGTGCCGCACCGATCTGGGGGATGACGCCTATCAACAGCATGGGCATGACTATGCGCAAGCTGAAAGACCGCTTCCTCGTGCGAAGCATGTCTTCATACGGCAGGGAGACCGATCCAAAGACTGTACGCGAGGAACTGACTCGTCTGTACCGCAACCGCTACCCTCGCATGAGCTCACACGAGTTTGAGTACGTCTGGGGGGGCGCCATGGCGTTCAGTGGGAATGGTGGCTTTTATTTCGGCGAAGCGAGGCCCGGCATATTCGGCGCTGTCGGCTGCAACGCCACGGGCGTGGTGAAGGGCACGATTCATGGCAAGTTACTTGCCGAGTTAGCTTGCGGTTCACAGTCGGAGCTCTTGACTGATCGCCTAAGGCAGACCGGACCCAACTGGTTGCCGCCGGAGCCATTCCGCGGCATTGGCGCCATGTCCCGCATCGCTTGGCTACGGCATAAGGCCGGGCGTGAATACTGAGTTTGTTGATTTTCGACAAAGGGTGCTACTGCCCCCCTCGTAATATTACGGATGAGCTTAGGATGCGCACGTAAATCGCCCGATTTGGGAGCCTGATGACGTTGTCCCGAGAAAGAGTCCGCGGCGAGATAGGTCGGATGGCAACTTGTGAGACGGCAGCGTCTAGCGGACGGGCGTGCCCTTTTGATGACTTTAGACTAGTCCTCGGCTTACTTTAGTCGCCAAGACGTGACTTCAACGCAGGCGTCAACCGGAGAGCAGCAAAGTGCGGGAGCGTCAATCGCGCCCGAATGCATCGTGCGTGTGCGCCAGATCGTTAAGTAGTCGTCTGTTCTTTAATCGCGGGCACGGTGTCAACCCCGATTAGACAAAAATCATCCACTGCCGGGTTCATGGTTCTTTCCGCGGTCGTCTCTACAGCCGCCGCATGATGGCGTTCAAGAGGTGTGCATCTCGATGTGAAGAGCGCGGTGCGTAACGCCCGCAGGGACGACTTCGAGATTGCCAACACCTTCGTCCCGGCAGGGACGCTTGTTCCGCCGGAGGCGGATCTGGGTGTCGGTTTAGGGTTACTTCATGCGGCGCGCATCTCTGCCTGGAACTCAGTGCCGTCGGTCCAGATGGAGTGGAGGATGACAGCCATTTTGCGAGCAACGGCAACCTTCGTCTTTTTGGCGCCGATCCTTTTTGTCAGTTTGCTGCCCCAGCGCTTGAGCGCAGAACCTCGCCTGACAACGGTCAGCAGGACGTTCGCGGCTTCGAACAGATAAGTCCGAACCTGATGGTTGCCGCGTTTGGAGATGCGGCCAGTGCGGTCGATCTCGCCGGATTGATGACGTCTTGGTGTCAGGCCGAGATAGGCACCAACGTCGGCGGAATGTCTGAAGCGAGCGGGGTTGTCGATGGTAACGACGAAGGCCAGAGCGGTCAGGGGACCGATACCGGGAACGGTCATCATTCGCCGAACAGTTTGGTCACCCTTCGCCATCACCAGAAGTTCTCGATCAAATTTTTCAATTTGCTCGGTCAAACAGGACTGAGCAAGGAGTAGCGGCGCGAAAATACTTTGCAAATCCGGCGATTCAGCGAGGACGGCGTTGACTTTGCGAGCCAGATTGGTCGAACCGGCCCTGCCGAGCAATATTCCCAGCCCCTTACAAAGACCACGCATCTGGTTGTCGAGGTCACGCCGCAGATCCACCAGCTTGCTTCGAGCCGCCAGCATCGAACGGGTTTTCCAGCTCTCCGCCCCCTTCACGGCAGCTTCCCGGTACCATCCCATGCGGGCCATTTCGGCCAATCCCTTGGCATCGTTTTGATCCGACTTGTTGATACGCATTGATAACGCCGCGTTGGCGTGACGCGCATCAAGGCAAATCACCGGAAAGCCCAGTGCCCTGAGTTGATGCCAAAGCCAATTGGATAGCGAGCCCGTTTCAAAGACGATCCGCTCAGCATTGCCGGCATGACGCCTTAGGAGCTCAGCGATCGCCTCCGGATTGGTCGGCGCACAACCTTCGAATGTCACGCCGCCGGCCTGGTCCAAAACGCAAATGCTGGTTTCTTCCATAGAGATGTCCAGACCAACGTACTGCTTCATAGCGCGGCTCCTTTTCGATTTGCTGACGCCGATCGTACCGATCCTCGTGTTCTCAAGAAGACGTCAGCCGCGATTACGCCATGTGAAGA
>NZ_LJYG01000092.1 GCF_001440035.1 Bradyrhizobium manausense
CCATCGCCGATCGAGACGCCGCGCCGCTTCTTCCATCAACTCGGGGCAAGCCGAGAGATACCAGTAGGTATCACGCACGCAGGCGTGGCCGAGGTAAGTGGAGAGCACTGGAACTCGTTGCTCGACGTTCTTGCCTTCGCGATACCAGTCGAGCAGCGTCCGGATGGCGAAGCGATGACGGAAGTCATGCACGCGTGGCCCGGTACGATCACCTGGGCGCCGCAGCCCGATCTCTCTGGACAATCGCCAGAAGACGCGATGAACGTACTGGTGCAGCAAGCGGCCTCCCTGTTCGGCAACGAAGTAAGTCGAGCCGCAGCGTGATCCGGGCATCGCGTCGCGCCGGTGGGCGTAGTCGCGCAACGCGGTTCTCGTCGTCGGATGCAATGGAACGAGCCGCGACTTGCCGAACTTGGTCAGCCGTACCGTCAGCACGCCGGCGTCGAGGTCGACGTCATCACGCCCCAGGCCCATCGCCTCGGATATACGCATGCCCGTCACCGCGATCAGCCCGAACAGGGTATGGTAGGTCCATCGGCGCAGCCCGCCCGCTGGCGGCAAAGCCAGCGCTGCCGCCAGCAACGCATCGATCTCCGCGTCGCTGTAGACATAGGGCTTGGCGCGCTTCCATCCGGGCAGCATGCCGACGGGCGGTACCTCCGTTCTAGGATCGAAGTTGGCGACATGGCGCGCGAACCCTCGCACGTCGCTCAATCGCAGCGCCCAGGATGCATGACGATCGGGCGGCAGCGTTGCCCATTCCATTGCCAGCCTCGTCGTGATGATCCTGGCTTTGCGCTTCTCCATAAAGGCAACGAAGTCGGCGAGCCGACGGGTCTGGTGCGCGTACTTGTACCCCAACCCCTTGCGCATGCTCAGGTACTTATCGAGTACGGCGCGCAGATTGGTCATTGCACGCCTCCCAGCCAGGGCAGGCTCAATGTTCTCAGCGCGTCGATGTCGACCTTCGCGTAAATCCGGGTGGTGTCGTGATTCTCGTGCCGCAGCAGCTGTCCGATCTCCGACAAGGTCGCGCCAGATCGGAGAAGCTCGGTAGCGAGACTGTGTCGGAAGATATGGGCGCCGCGGTGCGCGCAACCGTCGATTCCAACGCGATCGAGGGCGGCCTTGGCGATCATGGTGATCGCACATCCGGAAGCAAACCCGATGTGCGGCGCGAGTGTGCGGACGAACAACCGTCGGCACGACGACTTTGGGCGGCCACTGCGCAGATATGCAACGATGGCCGCGCCAACGTCTGGCGGTATCGACATCCGTGCACGCTGTCGGCCCTTGGCGCGAACGAGTATCTCGCTGGCGCGCCAGTCGATATCATCGAGCGTGAGCGTCGCGACCTCGTCGGCCCGCAGACCGAGCTTGGCCAGCAACAACAGAATGGCGTAGTCGCGCCGTCCCATCACCGTCTCTCGGTCGCAACTGTCGAGAGCCTTCCGCACCTGAGCGGCAGGCAGAAAGGTCGGTAGAGTTGCGAGCTTCCATCGGCGCATCGATGGAACGCAATCCGCCAACGGGCGCGCGTTCAGCCCCCGATGGTGGAGGTAACGGAGAAAGGCACGCAACGACCAGCACATCGCCTTGCCTGTTCCCGGGCTCCAATCCTGGGCATGGCGCTCAACGTAGCGGATCACGTCCTTGGCTGATCTTGCACAGGGCGCTGGCGCCGCCGGAGCACACCTCGTGCAGGAACCTGCGGATGACTGGGAGATGGCGGACGATGGACCTCGGGGCCAAGCCGCGCTCCGATCGCAGGTAGGCATCGAACTCCTTGAAGATCCGTTCGTGCGGGGTGAGAGGCGGTAGCACCAACGGCGCGATCGCGCCTTCCTCGCGCAGCACCGACAGCCATCGCTTGAGCGCAGCTCGGTCACCGGGTTGGATAGACTGCCTCCCGCCTCGATGTCGGAGGTACCGCTCAACGACCTGCTCATCGAGATCGACCAGCTTGTAGCGACGGCCTGCGATCCAACTCAGGAGCCCGCCAACTACGTTGAGGCAACGCCACGCGCCGTGCCGAACGAGCCTCTCTTCGACGAGACGAACGGCGTAGCACTCGACGAGCCGTCCGTGCGGCCCGCTTCTGAGACGCCGGTACAGCCGGCTTCTGCCCAAGTACTCTTCAACTTCCATCTTCCTGTTCTCCGCTGTTGACAGCGGAGGCACAGAACGAACTATGCCGAACCGACCAAACGCCGGTCAGCCAGAAATCTGGGGAAAACGACCCGACTCGGCATAGTTCGGCGGGCGGCATAAGCGGCAAAGCTCAACGACCACGCCCCGCAAGCTCGGAGCCTGTCTGAGTAGTGAGTGGTCAAGAGGGTGCGAGTCTGATTCCTTACGTAGCGATGAGCAAGGAATTTCGTCCCTGGAAGATCGATGAGGCCCAGCTTCTGCCGCAGAGCGTGCAGGATTATGTGCCGCAAGACCACGTTTCGCGATTTATCGTGTCGCTGGTCAGGGCAAGCCTTGATCTATCGGCGATCCTGGGCAGCTACCGGAGTGGGCTGGGTCAGCCGCCGTTTGATCCGCGGATGATGACGGCGGTGCTTCTGCACGGCTATGCGAGCGGCCTCTACTCGTCGCGGCGGATCGCCAAGGCGACGGTGGAGCGGGCGGATTTCATGATGATCGTGGCAGGCGACCCGCCGGACTTCCGCACGATCTCGGAGTTCCGGCGGCGGCACCTTAAGGCGCTGGCCGACCTGTTTGTGCAGGTGTTGAAGCTCGCCGAGAAGGCCGGATTGGTGAAGCTCGGGCACGTTGCGCTCGACGGCACCAAGATCAAGGCGAACGCGTCCAAGCACAAGGCGATGAGCTACGATCGCATGAAGAAGCGGGAAGCGGAGCTGGAAGCAGGGGTCGATCGCTGGCTCAAGGCCGCCGAGGCCGCCGATGCGGAGGAGGACAAGCTCTACGGCGACCTGCGTGGCGACGAAATGCCCGTTTGGGTGGCCGACAAGCAGAAGCGGCTTGAGAAGATACGCGAGGCCAAGGCCGCCCTGGAGGCCGAAGCCAAGGCTGCAGCCGAGGCGGAGAGCCAGGCGCGGGCCGAGGCCGAGGAGTGTCGCGTCGCCGAAGGCCGCAAGAAGAGCGGCAAGACGCCGACGAAAACCGAGCTCAACGGCACGGCGCAACGCAATTTCACCGACCCGGAGAGCCGCATCCTGAAGACCAAGGACGGTTACATCCAGGGCTACAACGCCCAGGCCGCGGTCGATGGTGCCCATCAGATCATCGTGGCGCAGACGCTGACCAGTTCCTGCAGCGATCAGGCGCAACTGGCGCCGTTGCTCGACGGGATCAAGGCCAATTTGGGGACCAATCCCGACGAAGTGTCGGCCGATGCCGGCTACTGCTCCGCCCCCAATCTTCGCACGATGAAGCGGCGGCGCATCGAGGGCTACATCGCCACCGGGACGCAGAAGCACGGCACCACGTCCGCCACCGCGAAAAAGGCTTCAAGAGCAGGATCGCTGATCGCCAGGATGAGCACCAAGCTCAAGCGCGCCGGGTACCGAAGTCGCTACCGCTTGCGTAAGCAGATCGTCGAATCCGTATTCGGACAGATCAAACAGGCAAGAGGGTTCAGCCAATTCCTGCTACGCGGCCTCGACGAAGTGAAGGCCGAATGGGCCCTGATCTGCACCGCACACAACCTCGTCAAGCTAGCGAGGGCCGCATGAGCGGCTATCATTAGGAT
>NZ_LJYG01000093.1 GCF_001440035.1 Bradyrhizobium manausense
GTATCCTCCGAGCCGCGCGATCTTGACGACGTAGTGGGAGATCGTGGTTCGTTGAGAGCGGTTGGCACCCCGATCTTTCACCAAATGATCGAGAAGCTTGATTTCGGTTTCCGTCAGCGCCGTTTGCGGCGGCGCATTCGGCGTGGAGCGATTGAGCATCGTCATCCAGAAGACGCGCCAGCTCACAATGCAGAAGACCGCGATCAGATTGACCAATCGCTCAGCGGTTCGCAATTTCGACTCCTCCGCCTTGCAGCCCGATTTGAGGATCTTATGGAAGACTTCGATCTTCCACCGCAGCGCGTACCACTCGAGCTTCTCGATGGCGTCCTTGCGCGATTGGACCGGGAGATCGGTGAGAAGCTTCCACTCGATTTTCTTTCGCCGCTTCGGCGTTCCGCGCTCTTGAGCATGGATCACGGTCAGAGTGAGTGCAGGATATTTCTTCTGCTTGCCGATCGGCGGCAGAATTCGAAGCTTGCGGAATCGAATTTCAAGAAGCGCTTCATCCGGATCACCTTTGTCATCCTTGACAGCCACCCGGTGCAGACCTTTGACCGCGACCTCGTCCATTTCGTCGGCAATTGTATGATTGCCGTCCCCGGCGAGTCGATCAACGCAGGTTCGCACCAGGAAATGCGTTCCAACCTCTTCGGCCAGACAGAACAGCTCATAGATGTCGCTCTCGCGATCGCCGATATGAACGCATTGTCCAGGGGCAGCGAGAAGGTCGGTCGATTGTCGTAAATTCTCCAGCCAGCGGATGCTCTCCTTCTGCTCGATCGGAACCCGTGTCGGATTGATCTTTCGCTTCAGGGCCGTCGTCCCCTTGAACTTCTTGCGTGTCCAGAACTTGATTGCCGCCAGTCCGAGCGGAAGCCCCTCGGTCGTCACGGCGAGGCTCGAATGCATCAGGATGCCGCACTGCGTGCGCCCTGCCGTCTTACCTGTAAAGCCAATCAGATCCGGCTTCTCTCGCTTGAAGCTGAATTCCGTCGTGTCATGGAGGACAAGGATCGGCCCCTCCGTTGTCGTCGCGCGCCCGTGCGTCGCCTCAAAGTGGCCGCCAAGAATATCCGCCTCGTTGACCCGTTCGTTGGAGAAGAAGCGATACGCGGCCTTCGTGTTCGCCCAG
Organism: Bradyrhizobium manausense; assembly: GCF_001440035.1. Lineage (GTDB taxonomy): Bacteria > Pseudomonadota > Alphaproteobacteria > Rhizobiales > Xanthobacteraceae > Bradyrhizobium > Bradyrhizobium manausense. The sequence goes on from NZ_LJYG01000093.1 coordinate 1,136, forward strand.
TCCTGACAAACCAGCGGGATGCTCTGACCCATGTCGCTCCCGATCAGCCCGAGCAACTTGCAAAATCGGCGGCCGAGCCGCTCATCCTTAAACTCGCATCCCGCAACTTCCCGATCAACCCACGTCTCGATGCCGGTCGTCAATCGCTGAGCACGCGCTTCCGCAAGATCCTTTAGTACCAAGCCCACCAAGCACCATCAAATTCGAATCAGGTGCTCGACAACGAATCACAAGAGATTCTGCCGATTCAAGTTTTCGCCGCGGACACGTCGTCTAAATCGACCGCAAATTGTGGGTAATTGGAAGGTCTCTTTGCCGCTTACCATAGATATCCAGATCCCGAAGCAAGGGTTCCGGCTGAGCGCTTACGAAAGATCGGGGTGCCAACCGCTCTCAACGAACCACGATCTCCCACTACGTCGTCAAGATCGCGCGGCTCGGAGGATACTTGGCCCGAGCCAACGATCCGCCTCCAGGAAATACCGTGATCTGGCGCGGACTATCGCGACTGATCGACATCGAACTGGGAGCCGCGATCGGGGCAAAACTTTATGGGTAATTGGAAGGACCGCTAAGCGCTTACAGTAGTTAACCGGGCGATGATCTTGAGATTTTATGAGCCACTACTCTTGGGAGGGGGTGTCTATCGGCTGTTAGGGCCGTTGATAGGTGTCGAGCCAGAACTCGGCGGTTCTCCGGGACACTCATCATAGTCGCGTGGTCGCCCGGAATTGGCACGGCATGAATGGCCTCCGCACTCAGAACGCGGTCCCAACCCCGCAGGGGCGCACCCTCTGGATCTATTGAATTTTTGCGAGATCGTGCGCGACGGCTAAGATGCTCGTTGCTATAGAACTGATGTATCTCAATCGGTAGGGATGGTACCTCATATAAGTCCAGCGCCCTATGAAACTGCATGCTCCTTTCATACGTCAGAATGTCGTCCTCGAGATCACGATCCAGATGGATCGCCCCAACTTTCTGGGCCTTTTCAAAGAGCTTAGAAATTGAACTTTGTTCAGCGAAGCGTTCAAGCATTTCGAACTTCTCGTCGTCTAATTCGAGAGATTCCAACAACGCTTCTCGCAACATTTGGGTGGGTGATACACTTGACGGTTTTGCAGGTAGCACAACATCGATTAGAGCGATGAATGAAACAGCTTCATCAAGATCCAGTAACTGCTGCGCAATGGCGTAGGCCAAGACTCCTCCTGATGAATATCCAGCGAACCGATATGGACCTCGTGCCTGAATCTCTCTAATCGCCAAATTTACTTGCGAGGCTATCTCTTTAAGATCTGGAACTCGAACTTCACTGAATTGGGGCCATGGCAAAGCGTAGACAGGACATTCGACGTCCATTTCCTGGACCAAACTGGGGACATAGGAGCAGTCGCCCAAACCTGTTGGAACAAAGAACAGTGGCGGCTGCAATCCGGTTGCTCGAACACAAATCACTCTCGAACTGCTGGGCTGTGGTTCCAATTGAGTCTTTGATGCAAGTTCCTTTAGAATGGGGGCTTGGAAGAGGTCGGCGGCACTGAACTTGAGCCCAAGATCAAGTGCGCGACTGAGCAATTGCACAGCTAGCAGGGAATGGCCGCCCAGTTCGAAGAAGTTGTCGTGGCGCCCGATGCGCTCCACACCGAGAAGCTCGGCCCAGATCTGTGCCAGCGTGGTCTCGATCTCGCCCTGCGGCGGCTCATAGGCGCGATGCGCATACGCCTCATCGTCCGGCGCAGCCAGCGCGTTCCGATCGACCTTGCCGTTCACCGTCAGCGGCAGCGCCGCCAGCCGCACGAACGCCGATGGCACCATGTACTCCGGCAGGTGCGCACTTATGTGCGCCCGCAAGGCGCCGGCAAGCTCGCTTCCATCCAGCCCGTTCGAAGCTGCTTCGGGCGCACACACCACATAGGCGACAAGACGCTGCTCGCCGCCGGGGCCCTCGTGCGCCACCACCACCGCCTCGCGCACGAACGGGTGCTCGCAAAGCCGCGCCGCGATCTCGCCCGGCTCGATCCGGAAGCCGCGGATCTTCACCTGCTCGTCGTTGCGCCCCAAAAACTCCAGATTGCCGCCCGGCAGGTAGCGTGCCAGGTCGCCGGTCCGGTACAGCCGGTCGCCGTCCACAAAGGGGCTGGCGATGAACCGCTCCGCCGTCAGCTCAGGGCGGTTCAGGTAGCCCCGCGCCACCCCCGCACCACCGACGTAGAGCTCCCCGACGGCGCCAAACGGAACGGGCGCACCATGACCGTCCAGCAGATAGACCACCGAATTCCGGATTGGTCGTCCCAGTGGCACCCGTTGCTGGTCATCGAGGCCAGCTGGCATCGGATAGCAGAGACTAAAGGTGGTATTCTCTGTCGGGCCGTAGCCATTTGAGATTCGCAGCGTCGGATGTCGCTTCAGACACGCTCTGATGGAACTGACTGAGACCTCTTCGCCTCCGACCAGCAGTTGCTGCAGCCCATTGGTGTTCCGCCCCTCCCCGACATAGACGTCGAACAACCGCGCAGCCATCCAAGCGATGCTGATGCCTTGGTCTCGGATGAGCCGGGCCAGCGTTGCCGTGGAGACGTAACGTTCAGGATAGAGCACAGTACTTGCGCCATTCGCTAAGGCTCCCCACACCTCGAACGTGGCCGCATCGAATGTCGGTGAGGACGCATTGAGAAAGACGTCCCGCGGCGAAATCTCAACGAAATCGTTCCCCACCACTAGACGCACGACGCTCCGATGCTCGACCATGACGCCCTTGGGCGTACCGGTGGATCCCGAGGTGTAGATCACGTAGGCGAGATGGCGGGAGGTGAGGCCGAGCGCGCGCGGGTCCGGATCCGATTCCGGCAGGCTGGCCCAGGCCGGTGCCGCCGCATCGAGCTCCACCACGCTCGCATCGAGGCCCACATCGCCCAAGGCGGCGCGGCCGGCCGCATCGGTCAGCAGCAGCCGCGGCGCCGCATCCTCCAACACCTGGCGCAGCCGCGCCGACGGATAGGCCGGGTCCAGCGGCACATACGCCCCGCCGGCCTTCAGGATCGCCAAAAGCCCCACCACCATCAGCGGACTGCGCGCAACGCAGATTGCCACCGGCTGATCCGGCTTGACCCCGAGGGCGATCAGATGATGCGCCAGCTGGTTGGCGTGCGCATTGAGCGCGCCATAGCTTACGCGCTGGTCCTGATAGACCAGCGCCACCGCCTCCGGCGCCTTGCGCACCTGCGCCTCGAACAGCTCCTGGATGCACTGCTCCGCAGGATACG
>NZ_LJYG01000094.1:0-20984 GCF_001440035.1 Bradyrhizobium manausense
CAAGCAACTCGACCGCTTCCGGGATCGCTTCACGGTGGCCGGTGCCAAGGATGATCGCCGCGACGCTCATGTGCTCGGAAGCTCATTGCGTACGGACTGTGCGGCCTTCCGCCAGCTTGCGGCCGACAATCCGGTGGTGATCGAGCTGCGCGAGTGGTCGCGCATGGCGGAGGAGCTGCAGCAGGAGCGCACGCGGCTTGCCAATCGCCTGCGTCAGCAGTTGTGGCGGTACTATCCCCAAGCGGCCAAGCTGACCGACGATGTCGCCGACGACTGGTTCCTGGCACTTTGGCAAAAGGTGCCGACGCCGGACAGCGCGGCCAAGGCCAGCGACAAGGCGATCGCGCGCATCCTCAGCGCCTATCGTATCCGCCGCCTCGATGCGGCGACGGTGCTCAAGACTTTGCGCGAGACACCCCTGCTCGTGGCACCGGGCACGACGGAGGCTGCGTGCGTGCATATCCGCAGCCTCGCGGCCCGTCTGCGCCTGGTCAATCAGCAAATCAAGGAAGCGCAGCACAGCCTGGACCGCCTGTGCGCCAAGCTCGAAGAACAGGAGAGCCCCGCGGGGCAGAATCCCGAGCAGTGTGACGTGGCGATCCTTCGCTCCTGGCCGGGAATCGGCAGGATCGTTCTTGCCACACTGCTCGTCGAGGCCACCGAGCCTCTGCGCAGACGAGACTACCACGCCTTGCGCGCCTTGGCAGGGGTCGCACCGGTGACGCGGCAAAGCGGCAAGCAACGCTTCGTGATCCGCCGCCTGGCCTGCAACAGGCGGCTGCAAAGCGCCGTTCATCACTGGTCGCGCGGCGCGCTTCAATACGACGCCGCAGCCCGGCGACGCTATGATGCTTTGCGGCAGCGCGGACACGGCCATGCGCGTGCGCTGCGTGGTGTGGGAGATCGCCTGCTCTTTGCCTTGTGCGCGACGCTCAAGCACCAGACGCCCTACGACGCAGACCACAACAGCGCGAAGATCTCGGCAGCAGGCTGAGCCGTTCCTTTGTTCGGCCGCATGCGACCGTTCCTTCGTCCCGACCTGCCGAACGCAAGAGCGCCGCGCGCAGACGCTGTCCAGGATGCCATAGGCACCGGCAAAGCCGGCGCGAAGCGTCCTGGATAGCGTCGAGCACGGTGCTATGGTTATCTGTCAGGGACTCCCACCCTTGACGAAGGGTAGGAGGTCCTACGATCCCACACCAAGCAGAATGGCGCCGCACATTCCTGCGCGACGCCATCCTAACCCTGAAACCTCGGGCGATCAGAACTTCACAGTGACACCGCCGTAGACCGTGGACTCGGTGCAGCTGTGGGTGCTCTGGCCGGTCGCGGCGACCGTGCAAACGCCGGGCATGGCGTTGTGGTCGAGGCCGAACTTGTTCTGCCAGTAGCGATAGGCGACCCAGAGGTCGACGAAGTGCGAGTACTTGTCACCGAAGGCCGCCTTCGACGCGTCGAAGGTCAGACGGATCGGTTCGCTGTTCAGCTCGGTCTTCGAAGCGGTCGAGAACCGGCCGATGCCTGAGAGCGCGGGCAGACCGTTCGAGTCGCCCTTCGGGCCATACCAGCCGGCGCGGCCGCTGATCGACCAGAACTGCATGTTCGGCGGCAGGAAGCCGAGGTCCATATAGTAGTTGATTTCGACCGCCCAGGTCGCACGGTAGCTGACGTTGCCGTCCGAGTTGCAGGTCACGCCCGCGACACCAGGGCCGAACAGGCCGCACTGCGTGAAGGCGTTATGGTTCGAGAACTCCCAATACACCAATGGCGCGACGTCGACGTATCCCTTGTAGGGAAGGTCGAAGGCGAACTGCAGACCACCGACAACGTCGCGCTTTGCGGGCGCCAGGAAGTTGTTTTCGGTGTTCGCGTCCATACCGACTTCGAACGAGATGTTGTGCAGCGGGCCCATGGTGAAGGCCTTGGTGTTGAACAACTCGTTCCAGCCGAAGGTCGAACGGAACAGGCCATAGATCTCGGTGGCGCCGGCGCAGTTGCTGGCGGTGCCGTTGATGTTCACGCCTGGCGCGACACACGGCGATGCCGGATCGTTATGACCCGACTTGAACATCGAGATCGTGAAGAAGTTGGTGCCGTACGCCCAGAGGTCGAAGTGTGTGAACGAGTAGACTTGTTTGGCGGTGGTGCCGTTGATGCTGCCGTCCGGCCGGGTGCTCCACATGCCGGGGTCGGTACCCTTCGGCATCCAGGAGAACGACACGCGGTCATCGATCACCAGGAAGAACGGAAGGTCCGGCGCCTTCTTGGCCGCCTTGACCGGCAGATCCGCGGCGTGAGCCCAGCCACCGATGGCCAGCGTAGCAAGTGACAGCGCCGATGCTGCAACTGCCTTGAAGCGAAACGACATCCTGAATACCCCCAAGTTTGGACACGTAAAATGAACGTCCCTTGGGCGACACTTGCTCCGAACTCCCGAGGTGAGAAGCCTCAACTTTTTTCAAGGCATGCCGCATGTTTCGGCAGCAAACGACGATTCACCGCGGGAAATCTGAGGGTTCTCGCGTGACGTTGCCGCGCGGAATCGACAACGCAATGCCGAACATTCCCGATTGATTTCGTTTGCGTTTCACCTCGACCGCGCAATGCAAATGCTGTTGCTCGCAACGGCCGTCACGACGATCCCGCATTGCATACGCGTGCTGGCGCGATTTTGATCAACGTCCCTTCGAGCCTGCCCAGCGGGTTCCGATTTGGTTTAAACCGTCACAAATTTGCAACAGGCCTTCTGCAGGGCCACGCCGCAACGGCCCCGGGCTCTTACCTATGGCCCCGCGAACCGCGCGACTCGCGACACCGTCCCGCTGCCGAAGCGTTAAGCAAGGGATGACGCTTTTTCACACCTTACGCGGCGGTTCAAACTAGCCCACTATTGAGGCACTGCATCCCATGCAAGCGCATCAACGAATGTTAGATCCGACGCCTAACAGCCTGCATTCCGGCGAGTCCCCGTTGCTCAAGACGGTCGGGCTGACCAAGCGCTATGGCGAGTTCCTCGCCAACGATTCCATCGACATCGACGTCTGGCCTAGGGAAATCCACGCCCTGCTTGGCGAGAACGGCGCCGGCAAATCGACGCTGGTGAAGGCGATCTACGGGCTGATCCAGCCCTCTGCCGGCGAAATCCGCTGGCAGGGCGAACCAATCGTGCTGTCCGGCCCCTCTGAGGCGCGCAGCCGCGGCATCGGCATGGTGTTCCAGCACTTTTCGCTGTTCGACAACCTCACCGTCGCTGAGAACGTCGCCCTTGGCCTCGACGGCAAGGAATCGTTCAAGGACATGTCGGCGCGGCTCGAGCAGGTATCCAGAACCTACGGACTGCCGCTCGATCCCAAACGGGAGGTCTGGCAATTGTCCGTCGGCGAGCGCCAGCGCATCGAGATCGTTCGCACGCTGATGCAGGATCCAAAATTCCTTATTCTGGATGAGCCGACCGCCGTGCTGACGCCGCAGGAGGCGGACCAGCTCTTTGTCGTGCTGGAACGGCTCAAGGCCGAGGGCCGCGCCATCCTCTATATCAGCCACAAGCTCGAGGAGGTGAAGCGGCTCTGCGACACCGCCACGATCCTGCGCGGCGGCAAGAAGATCCAGACCTGCAATCCCAGGCAGGAGACCGCCGCCTCGCTCGCGCGCATGATGGTTGGCGGCGAGATCAAGGAAGTGAAGGCCGCCGCCGGGCGGCGGACGACGATCCCACGGCTCGTCGTCAACGATCTCTCGCTCGCGCCCGACGAGGCGCACGGGGTCCGGCTCGAACACATCTCGTTCGAATTGAAGGGCGGCGAAATCCTCGGCATCGCCGGCGTCGCCGGCAACGGCCAGGACGAATTGTTTGCCGCCCTGTCCGGCGAGCGATTGTCGAAAGATCCGGGGACGATCGTGATCGAAGGCATCGCTGCCGGCCACCTTTCGATCACCAAGCGTCGCAAGCTTGGCGCCGCCTTCGTGCCCGAAGAGAGGCTCGGCCACGGCACTGCGCCGCGCATGAAACTGTCGGAGAACGCGCTGCTGACGGGCCATGCCGCCAGCGGAATGGTCCATCACGGCTTCATCGACACCGCGGCCACGCTGAAGACGGTGGACAAGGCGACCGAGACGTTTGACGTCCGCAAGGCAAAGCGCGACCCGGAAGCCGCATCCCTCTCCGGCGGTAATCTGCAGAAATTCATTGTCGGCCGCGAGATCCTGCGCAACCCTGCAGTGCTGGTGGTGAGCCAGCCGACCTGGGGCGTCGACGCTGGAGCTGCCGCCGTCATCCGCCAGGCGTTGCTTGACCTGGCGACCGCAGGCGCCGCGGTGCTGGTGACCAGCCAGGATCTCGACGAGCTGGCCGAAATCGCCGACCGTATCGCCGTGATGTTCCACGGCCGCTTGTCTGCTCCGCTGGCAGCAAGCGAGGCGACGCGCGAGAAGCTCGGCCTGTTGATGGGCGGCAGCACCCTGGAGCCGAAGGAGGCCGCGCATGCAGTTGGTGCTTGAGAAGCGCGCCGAGCGCTCCAACACGATCGCGCTGGTCTCGCCGCTGATCGCGATCGGCCTGACGATCGTGACCATGACCATCCTGTTCGCGATTCTTGGCAAGAATCCGGTCCTCGCCCTGCACGCTTATTTCATCGCGCCTCTGACCGACGGCTATTCGCTTCAGGAGATCGCCGTGAAGGCGACGCCGCTGGTGATGATCGCGATCGGGCTGTCGCTCTGCTACCTCGCCAATGCCTGGAACATCGGCGCTGAGGGGCAATTCCTGATCGGCGCGGTTGCCGGAAGCTGGATTGCGGTCAAGACGCAAGGCACCGACGCCGGCGCCTGGGTGCTGCCGGCCATGCTCGTGCTGGCCGCTGCCGCCGGCGCGCTCTATGCGCTGATCCCGGCAATCTGCAAGGTGAAGTTCGGTGCTAGTGAAATCCTGACCAGCCTGATGCTGGTCTATGTCGCCGACCTCCTGATGGACTATCTCGTCCGCGGGCCCTGGCGCGACCCGAAGGGTTTCAATTTCCCGACCACGGCGGAGTTCGATCCCGTCGCGACGGTGCCGCTGCTGATCGAAGGCGGCCGGCTGCATTTCGGCTCGATCATTGCACTGCTGGTCGTGGCAGCCGCAGCAATCCTGCTTGGACGCACCATCAAGGGATTCGAGATCCGCGTGGTCGGTGCTGCGCCGCGCGCGGCGCGGTTCGGCGGCTTCAACGCCAACCAGCTGATCATCCTGACCTTCGCGGTGTCCGGCGCGCTGGCCGGCCTTGCCGGCATCATCGAAGTCGCAGGTCCCGTCGGACACCTCCAACCCGGCATCTCGCCCGGCTACGGTTTCACCGCGATCATCGTCGCGTTCCTCGGCCGGCTGAACCCGATTGGAATACTAATTGCAGGCCTGTTTCTCGCGCTCACCTTTATCGGCGGCGAGCAGGCGCAGATCGCAATGAAGATCCCGTTGGACGTCACCAAGGTGTTCCAGGGCATCCTGCTCTTCTACGTGCTCGCCTGCGATTCTCTCATTCTCTACCGCTTCAAGCTGGTCTTCCCGAACCGACAGGTGATCCGTGGAGCTGGTTGAAGCCATCATCCTGTCGGTGCTCGCCGCCTCGACACCGCTCCTGATCGCGGCAACCGGCGAGCTCGTCACCGAGCGGTCCGGCGTGCTCAATCTCGGCGTCGAGGGCATGATGATCGTCGGCGCGGCCTGCGGCTTTGGCGGCGCCTGGTTGACCGGATCGATTCTGATCGGCGCGCTGTTCGGCATCATCGCGGGAGTGCTGATGTCACTGATCTTCGCGCTGATGGCACTCGGGCTCGCTGTCAACCAGGTCGCAACGGGGTTGGCGTTGACCATCCTCGGCATCGGCCTCTCCGGCCTCATCGGTGCAGGCTTCGTCGGCGAACGGCTCACGCCGGCCGCACATTTATACATTTCTGGACTCACCGACATTCCTTTGGTCGGCCGCGTCCTGTTCGGCGAGGACGCCTTCGTCTATTTCTCGATCGCTCTCATCGTCGGCGTCTGGTGGTTCCTGTATCGCACACGCGCGGGATTGATCCTGCGCGCCTGCGGCGACAATCATATCTCGGCACACGCGCTTGGCTATCCCGTGCTGCGCATCCGCACCCTCGCCGTGATGTTCGGCGGCGCCTGCGCAGGTCTTGCCGGCGCCTATCTGCCGCTTGCCTATACGCCGTTCTTCATTCCCGGCATGACTGCGGCCCGCGGCTGGATCGCACTCGCGCTGGTCGTGTTCGCATCCTGGCGGCCGGGTCGGCTCGTGGTCGGCGCCTACCTGTTTGGTGCAGTGACGATCCTGCAACTGCATGCGCAAGGCTGGGGCGTCGGCATTCCCTCGCAATTCATGTCTGCACTGCCGTATCTGGCGACGGTCATCGTGCTGGTCCTGCTCTCCCGCGCGCGCACCGGCGGCTCGACCGCGCCGGCCGCGCTCGGCATCGTGTTCGTGCCTGACCGCTAGCGTTTTGGTTTCCGCAGTGTGCGCGATGGGGCGCGCACGCTGCGGATCGTGGCTATCCCCTGATGTTTGGAGATTGATGATGAGGAAATCACTTCTTGCGCTGGCTGCCGGCCTTCTGCTTGCCGGGAGCGTCAGTGCAGCTTCCGCCGCCGATAAGCTGAAAGTCGGCTTCATTTACCTCGGCCCGATCGGCGATCTCGGCTGGACCTACCAGCACGATCAAGCGCGCCTGGCGCTCGAGAAGGAGCTTGGCGACAAGATCGAGACCACTTATCTCGAAAATGTCCCTGAAGGTCCCGACGCCGAACGCGCCATCGAGCAGCTCGTCCGCGCCGGCAACAAGCTGATCTTCACGACATCGTTCGGCTACATGGATCCGACGCTGAAGGTCGCCAAGAAATATCCGAACGTGCATTTCGAGCACGCGACCGGCTATAAGCGCGAGAAAAATATGTCGACCTATTCTTCCAGGTGGTATCAGGGCCGTTACATTCAAGGGCTGATCGCGGCCAAGATGTCGAAGTCGGGCGTGCTCGGTTATATCGGTTCGTTCCCGATCCCCGAGGTCGTCTCCGGCATCAACGCGACGATGATCGCGGCGCAGAGCATCAACCCCAACATCAAGGTCAAGATCATCTGGGCCAACACCTGGTTCGACCCGGGCAAGGAAGCCGACGCCGCCAAGGCGCTGATCGACCAGGGCGCCGACGTGATCATGCAGCACACGGACTCGCCCGCCGCGATGCAGATCGCCAGCGAACGCGGCAAGCTCGCCTTCGGCCAGGATTCCGAGATGATCAAGTTCGGTCCCAAGACCCAGCTGACCTCGATCCTCGACACCTGGGCCCCCTACTACATCGCCCGCGTCAAGGCCGAGCTCGACGGCACCTGGAAGTCGGAAGACACCTGGGGCGGTCTCGACAGCCACATGTTCGCGATGGCGCCGTATACCAATATGCCCGACGACGTGAAAAAGATCGCCGAGGATGCCCAGGCGGCGATCACCGCCGGCAAACTGCACCCGTTCAAATGCCCGGTCATTGGGCAGGACGGCAAGGAGATCGAGTGCAAGGGCGGCGCCAATCTCGATGACGGCCAGATCCTCGGCATGAATTTCTACGTCAAGGGCATCGACGACAAGCTGCCGGGCAAGTAGCACGCTTCTTGCATTGCCTAAATCACCTGCTCCTCCCGGAGGAGGTTCGGAGGGGGTGGCCAGAAGCACCCGGCACTTGTGGCCGCCCTCTCTTTCTATCCTAGCCCGCCTGCATCGCCCGCGCCGCGGCGCTGTGCCGGCGGATCAGGTCCGGAACGTCCAGTCCCGGGATCGCGCCGTCGATCACGGCCCAGTTCCCCGCCACCATCACCCTGTCAGCCCGATGCGCGCCGCACAGCACCAGCGCGGCCAGGGCATCGCCGTGGCCGGAGAAACGCAGCTCGTCGAGCTTGAACAGCGCAAGGTCGGCGGCCTTGCCGACGGCGATCTCGCCGAGTTCCGGGCGGCCGACGCAGGCTGCCGAGCCTTGGGTGGCCCAGCGCAGCGCATCCTTGTGGCTGACCTTGGTCACGCCATAGCGTGCCCGCTGCAGCAGGAACGCCGCGCGCACCTCCTGCATCAGGTTCGACCCATCATTGGAGGCCGAACCGTCGACGCCAATGCCGATCCCGACCCCGGCCTCCTCCATCTCGCACACCGGACAGCAGCCGGAGGCCAGCAGCTGGTTGCTGCACGCGCAATGGCTGATGGTCGTCTTGGCCTTGCCGAGCCGCTTCATCTCGGCGGCGTTGAAAAAGATGCCGTGCGCGAGCCAGGTGCGCGCATTGAGCCAGCCGCATTGCTCGAGATAGTCGAGCGGGCGGCAGCCATACATCTGCTGGCAGAATTTGTTCTCGTCCTCGGTCTCGGCGAGATGGGTGTGCAGGCGCACGTCGAGCTTGTCGGCGAGATCGGCGGTGGCGCGCATCAAGGACGTCGTCACCGAAAACGGCGAGCACGGCGCAAGCGCAATCTGCACCATCGCATCCGCGCCGCGCTGGTGATGCTTGGCCACCACGCGCGCACTGTCGGCCAGGATGGTGTCCTCGTCCTGCACGACGCTGTCAGGCGGTAGGCCGCCGTCGCGTTGCGACAGGTTCATCGAGCCACGCGTCAGCAGCACACGGACGCCGAGCCGCCTTGCGACGCCGACCTCGATATCGACGGACTCCTCGAGCCCTTTCGGGAAGACATAGTGATGATCCGTCGTCGTCGTGCAGCCCGAGAGCAGCAGTTCCGACATCGCCACGGTGACGCCGAGCTCGAGCGCCTCGGGCGTCATCTTCGCCCACACCGGATAGAGCGCCTGCAGCCAGGGAAACAGCTCGCGATCCATTGCCGCCGGCAGCGCCCGCGTCAGCGTCTGATAAAAATGATGATGGGTGTTGATGAGGCCTGGCAGCACGACATGCTCGCTCGCATCGAACACCGTGACACCGGCAGTCGCCGGTGTTCCGCCTGAAGGCACGAGTTCGACGATACGACCATCCTTAACGACGACCCCGCGGCCAGCGCCGTCAGCGAGAATGGCCTGGGGATCCCTGATCCAGATCGGCTTTGCGTCGCTCATGTCTCCATTTCTCCTCGCCCTCGTTAACGAATCGCCTGCAAGGCAAAGGCCATTCCGAGTGCGTTATTGCTGCGACTGGTTGTTGCTACTTGGCGCTGGTCTTGCAAGAATTTACCTCGACACAAATCATCCGGCGCAGGCGTTCTCGCAAGTCATGGACTTGAATACCATCACAGCGGTTTCCCGTCCGCAAACGCGCTCCGAACTGCCCGTTTGGACGCCAGGTGATGCTTGGCTCGCGGGCGGTACCTGGCTGTTCTCCGAGCCGCAGATCCACCTCACGCGGCTGATCGATCTCGCCGATCTGAAATGGCCGGCACTGACGATCACCGACAGCCATCTCAGCATCGCAGCCACCTGCACCATCTCGCAACTCGACGCGTTCACCTGTCCGCCTGACTGGCTCGCGGCCCCACTGATCAGCCAATGCTGTCGCGCCTTCCTCGCCTCGTTCAAGATCTGGAAAACGGCGACGGTCGGCGGCAATCTCTGTATGTCGCTGCCGGCGGGACCGATGATCTCGCTCACATCCGCACTCGACGGCATCTGCACCATCTGGAAAGCCGGCGGCGGCGAGCAGAGGATGCCCGTCGCTGACTTCGTCACCGGCAACCAGCGCAATCGCTTGTCGCCGGGCGACCTTCTGCGCCAGATCGACATTCCGCTTCCTCCCCTGAAGCGTCGCTCCGCGTTTCGCCAGATCTCGCTCGCACCGGTCGGCCGCTCCGCGGCCCTGCTGATCGGAAGCCTCGATGGCAATGGCGCGTTGAAGCTGACCGTAACAGCATCGACCGTGCGCCCGATCCAGATATCGTTTCCCGGGCCGACCGATGCGAGCACGCTTCGCACCGCGATCTCCGAGGAGATCCCCGACGATCTCTATCACACCGACATTCATGGCAAGCCGCTTTGGCGCAAGCACATGACGCTGCGGCTCGCCGAGGAGATCCGTGCCGAACTGCTGGGTGCAACGCCGTCATGAGCTTCGAGATCAACGGCACGACATTTCCGCAAATGCCGCGCGCCGGCCAATGCCTGCGCACGTTTTTGCGCGAGCTTGGCCAGTTCGGAGTGAAAAAAGGCTGCGACGCCGGCGATTGCGGGGCCTGCACCGTGCTGCTCGACGGCGAGCCGGTGCACAGCTGCCTGATCCCCGCGTTCCGCGCGGAGGGACGCGCCATCACCACGATCGAAGGGCTCGGCGGCGAGGACGGAACGCATCCGATGCAGCAGGCTTTTCTCGACGCGCAAGCGTTCCAGTGCGGCTTCTGCACCGCCGGCATGATCCTGACCTGCGCCTCGTTGAACCAGGCGCAACGTACCGACCTTGGCGCAGCGCTGAAGGGCAATATCTGTCGCTGCACGGGCTATCGCGCGATCGAGGACGCGATCCACGGCAAATGCAATGTCGAGGCGCGCGTCGAGGCCGGCGGCGCGTTCGGCCGCAGCCTGCCGGCGCCTGCAGGGCCGGACGTCGTCCGCGGCAAGGCGCGCTACACGTTCGACACCGAGATCGAGGGCCTGCTGCACATCAAGCTGCTGCGCTCGCCGCATGCCCATGCCCGGATCGTGTCGATTGACAAGTCGGCGGCGATGGCAGTTCCGGGCGTGCACGCCATCCTGACGCATGAGGATGCGCCAATGGTGCTGACATCGACGGCGCGGCATGAGAAGGATTGGATGGATCCCGAGGATACCCGCATCCTCGACGACGTCGTCCGCTTCATCGGCCAGAGGGTCGCGGCGGTGGTGGCCGAGAGTGAAGGCGTGGCCGAGGAGGCCTGCCGGCGACTGAACGTCACATACGAGATTCTGCCCGCGTTGATCGATCCGGAGCAGGCGATGATGCCGGGCGCGCCGCTCGTTCACCCTGATAGGACCAGCGCCAACCGCGTTGCCGACGCGCAGCGCAACCTGGTCGCCGAGATTCATGGCGAGTTCGGCGATGTCGCCTCCGCACTCGCCACCTCCTCCGTGACGTACGAGGCCACGTTCCACAGCCATCGCGTGCAGCATGCGGCGCTGGAGACCCATGGCGGCCTCGCCTGGCTCGACGAAGCAGGCGTGCTCAACGTCCGCAGTTCGACGCAGGTGCCGTTCCTGACCCGGCGCGCGCTGTCGGAGATCTTTAGGCTTCCGATGGACAAGGTCCGCGTGTTTTGCGAGCGGGTCGGCGGCGGCTTTGGCGGCAAGCAGGAGATGTTCGTCGAGGATATCCTGGCGCTGGCCGCGCTGAAGACGGAACGCCCCGTCAAGCTCGAGCTCACCCGCGAGGAACAGTTCATCGCGACCTCGACACGGCATCCGATGCGGGTCCACATCAAGGCCGGCGCCGACTCTAGCGGCAAGCTCACCGCGCTCCAGCTCGACGTGCTCTCCAATACCGGCGCTTACGGCAATCACGGCCCCTCCGTGATGTTCCACGCGGTGAACGAATCGATCGCCGTCTATAACTGCCCCAACAAGCGCGTCGATGGCTTCGTCGTCTACACCAATACGGTGCCCGCCGGCGCATTTCGCGGCTATGGCCTGCCGCAGTCGGTGATCGCGGTGGAAGCCGCGATCGACGAACTGGCCAGGCAGCTCGGCATCAGCCCTTACGACATGCGCCGCCGCAATATCGTCTGGCCCGGCGATCCCATGCTGTCGCCACCTGAGTCCGAATATCATGACGTGCTGTATGGCTCCTACGGGCTCGACCAATGCATCGACCTCGTCGAACGCGCCATGCTGGCGGATCAGCCGCAGCCCGAGCTGTCGCCGGACTGGCTGACCGGCGACGGCATCGCGCTGACCATGATCGACACCGCACCGCCCGCCGGCCACATCGCCGACGCCATGATCGCGCTCAACGAGGATGGCGGCTTCGATCTCACCGTCGGGACCGCCGAGTTCGGCAACGGCACCAGCACGGTGCACCGGCAGATCGCCGCGACTGTCCTGGCGACCACCGTCGACAGGATCCGCCTGCGCCAGTCCGATACCGCCCATGGCGGCCACGACACCGGCGCCTATGGCAGCACCGGCACCTTCGTTGCCGGCAAGGCGACGCAGGCCGCCGCAACGCAGCTTGCCGCCGAATTGAAGGCGGCCGCCGCTGGCGCGTGGCTTTGCGATGTCGCGAGCTGCACGCTCGAGGACGAATTCGTCGCCAGCGGCGTGCGGCGTATGTCCTTTGCCGAGCTCGCCAAGCACGCGCGCGAGGCGGGTCGTCCGCTCGCAGCGCAAGGCAATTCCGAGGGAACGCCACGCTCGGTCGGGTTCAACGTCCAGGGCTTTCGCGTCGCCGTGAACAAGGGCACCGGCGAGATCAGGATTCTCCGGAGCGTGCAGGCCGCCGATGCCGGCGTCGTCGCCAATCCCATGCAATGCCGCGGCCAGGTCGAGGGCGGCGTCGCGCAAGCCCTCGGTGCTGCGCTCTACGAGGAGATGGTGATCGACGCGGAGGGGCGCGTCACCAATCCCAAATTCCGTGACTACCATCTGCCGTCCTTCGCGGACGTGCCGCGCACGGAGGTGTTGTTCGCCGAGACATCTGATACGATCGGGCCGCTGGGCGCGAAGTCGATGAGCGAGAGCCCGTACAATCCGGTCGCCGCCGCCCTCGGCAACGCCATCGCCGATGCCACCGGCATCCGCTTCACCGCGCCGCCGTTCAAGCCGGACCGGCTGTTTCCAGCCCTGCACGACAAGTTCGGCGACTAGCTGCCGCGATAGGTCGAATAGCTCCACGGCGTGACCAGCAGCGGCACGTGGTAATGGCTTTCCGGCTCGCTGATCGCAAACCGTAGCGGGATCTCGTCGAGGAACGGCGGATCCGACAGCGGCACGTTGCGCTCGGCGTAATACTTTCCGACGTTGAAGCGGAGCTCGTAGCGGCCGATCGGCAGCGGGCGACCGCCGATCAGCGGCTGGTCAGTGCGGCCGTCGGCGTTGGTGACGGTGCGCGCGATGATACGGTTCTCGCCGAGCGCAGCGAGCTCGACCAGCTCCACGGGAATCCCCGGCGCTGGCTTGCCGGCGTGATTGTCCAGCACATGGGTCGAGAGCCGGCCGTGCACCTTCAGTCTGTCGTCGGCGATGACCAGCTGATCGAGCCGCAGCGCCGAGATGCGGCCGATCTCCTCAATCGCGCGACGCGTCTCGGTCTTGGCGATATTGCGCAGCCGCGTCTCGAAGTCGCGCAGCACCGAATCCTTGGTGTGACGTCGCACGCAGACGATATAGGGGAAGCCGAACTTTTCGCGGTAAGCGTTGTTGACGCGCTCGAACGCCGAATATTCGGCCTCCGACAGCCGATCGAGGCCGGCGCTGTTCTGCTCATCGGTCGATTCCGCCGTCAGGCCCGCCGCGCGCTGGGTCTTGTTGGCCAAGTCAGGATGCGCGCGGATCAACGCCAGCTGCACGTCGGGTTCGGCCGCCTGGATTGCCGCTATCAGCGCGGCGTGCAACTGATTGATGCCGGCGAACGGCCGCTGCGCCGCGATTTGCTCGGCAATCCACGGCGAATATTCGACGACATTGGCGAGCGCGGCGACGAACTCGGCCTTGCTTGCGGTGTTGAGATCGGCGAGCGGGATTTGCGCCATCACATCTCTACCGGATCTCGAACGCGTCGGCCGCGAGATGCGCATGCTTGTTGTGCCAATGCTGCGCGATCTGCAGCCGCGTCGGCACCCAGACGCGATCGTGCTTGTCGACATAATCGAGGAAGCGGATCAGGCCTGCGGCACGGCCCGGCCGGCCGGCGAGGCGGCAGTGCAGTCCCACCGACATCATCTTCGGCGCGGTCTCGCCTTCGGCGTAGAGCACGTCGAAGGCGTCCTTCAGATAGGTGAAGAACTGCTCGCCTTCGGCAAACCCTTGCGGGTTGATGAAGCGCATGTCGTTGGCGTCGAGCGTATAGGGAATCATGAGCTGCTTGCCGTTCGCGCCCTTGACCCAATAGGGCAGATCGTCGGCATAGGAGTCGCAGAGATAGAGGAAGCCGCCCTCCTCCATCAGCAGACGGTTGGTGTTGATCGAGGAGCGCCCGGTGTACCAGCCGAGCGGCCGCGATCCGACCGCCTCGGTGTGAACGCGGATGGACTCGGCGATCTCGGCGCGCTCCTGCGCCTCGGTCATGTCCTTGTGCTCGATCCATTTCAGGCTGTGGCTTGCGATGTCCCAGCCTGATTCCTTCATCGCCGCGACGATCTCGGGATTGCGCTTCAGCGCAGTGGACACCCCGAACACGGTGGCCGGCCATTTGCGCTCGCCAAACAGGCGCCACAAGCGCCAGAAGCCGGCGCGCGAGCCATATTCGAACATGGATTCGATATTGGCGTGGCGCTGGCCCGGCCAGGGCTGCGCGCCCAGCACGTCGGACAGGAACGCTTCCGAGGCGCGGTCGCCGTGCAAGACGTTGTTCTCACCGCCCTCCTCGAAATTGACAACGAACTGCACCGCGACCCGGGCGTTGCCGGGCCACTCTGGATGCGGCGGGTTGCGACCGTAACCGCGGAGATCGCGCGGGTAGCTGTTGTCAGTCACTCAGACTTCCTCGAAGCGGATCGGCAGCGCACCCTTCCACAGCACGCTCTTGCCCAGCGGTGCCAGGTTCTCCAGCCCCGAAGTCACGGTGATGAAGTGATTGCCGGCGAGCTGGCCCATCTTGCTGGCGAAATGCACGCCGCCATAGGCAAGCAGGATCTCGGTTTCGCTGATGCCGCCGGGATAGAGGATGATCTGGCCCGGGGCAGGATAGCTGGTGTGGTTCTCGTAGCCGACACCGAAGTCGAGATCGCCGAGCGGCATCCAGACGCCTTCGCCGCTCCAGCGCACATGGATGATGTGGCTCTCGAACGGCAGCGCCTTGCGGAACGCCGCGACGGTCTTGGGTGCGGCCTGCTCTTCGAAGCGGGCATCGAAGGTGAAATCGCCGGCGCGGATAACGAGTTTGCTCATCTCATCTCTCTGGGTCGAGGGCCAAGGGATCGGAGGCTAGGCCCCACGGGGAACTTGCACGCAAAGAGCATTCCAGCGGGCTTCGCGCAAGGGCGTGAGGTCCGTTACCTGCGGTCGTAGGACCAGCCGAAAATGCCACTCCGCCGTACCTCCGGCTCGGGCTCTGCAGCGGCGGCGGCGGCCGGCGGCGCCTCCTTCAGTTCCGCCTGGGGCGGTGGCGGAGACGGCGCCGGCAGGTTCTCGCATTTCATGGAATAGACCAGCTTGCCGTCGGCGGTGCGTCCGATCGGAGTGCAGGGGTCGGGATGCGCCGCCGCGGCTTTGGGAGCGGGTTTGACCTGCGCCACCGCCGGCGAGGCGATCAAAAGCAGGACCAGCAGATATTTCGACATCATTGTCGCGCCTGAAACCTTCATTGCTCCCATTCAACCGGATTGCGCCAGCCAAGTCCATCCGCACCCGCCAGGCGACTGCCGAATATTTAGCCGGGAGCAAAAAATTCGCTCGCCCCATCGTGAACCCGGCCAGGGTGATATCAGGCCGGAGGCATCGCCATGTCATGCGAGACGACGATGACATTTCTCACGACCGGGACGTCGTCACGGGAGAAACATCCATGCGAAAGACTCTTGCCATTCTCGGCTCCACGCTGATCACCGCCATCACCATCCAGACCGCCGCCGCGAACGACCGTCAGCACGTTCGCAAGGCACGACCTGCCCCCATCACTCAGTCGGTGCGCGACTCCAATGCAGCCATGTGGCCGTCGCAGCCGTCCGAACCCGACTGGTCGCGCTACGCCAATGGTGCAATGTCGGCACCGGCGGGACGGTAAGACGGAAGGGTTAGAGCGCTCTCGGCCCCGGACGCGCTGCAGCGCGTAGGGTTGCTGCGCAGAGCCGGGACCCACGCGACACGGATTGCTCGGAGATGTGGGGCCCGGCTCTGCAGCGCACCGTCGAAGAGACGCTGCGCTGCGTCCGGGGCACGAGAGAGTATGAGGCGGCAGTATGGTTCGCCAAGTGACGCTGTCATTCCCCGCGACCCGGCTACGCCAAGGCTTCGTCCAGGGGCGCCGAAGCTTTTAGCGCAGGCGGCAGGCGAATCCAGTACGCCGCGGCTTCTCGGTTCTATCCGCGTTGTCTCGGAGTACTGGATCGCCCGGTCCCAGTGCGCAATTGCGCACTGGCCGGGCGATGACAGCGAGTGTGTAGACGCAGTATGAGGCCACGGCATCGCTCTTCCGTTCGCAGGTGTCGTAGGGTGGGCAAAGGCGCCAAGCGCCGTGCCCACCATGTGCTTGTGGTGGGCACGCTTCGCTGCCCACCCTACGATAGCGTCGCCTGTGGCAAGCGGCTCCAATCGCAGACACACCTTCGCCTTCTCGCGGCTCATCTCGCCCGAGCTTTGCTTGATCACCCTCTCAATCAAGGCGCAGGGAAGACCGGGTGCCGGCTTGGCACCCGCGGTCTGCTGCGCGAAAATGTAGCGCAAGAAGACCACACAGCAGCATACAGGTGAAGCCCAACACACGGCCTTCCCTGCGCAGGGGTTCTCAGGCAGCAAAAACTTTAACAACATTATGGGGCCGGTGTGT
The DNA here is from genome assembly GCF_001440035.1 of Bradyrhizobium manausense. Lineage (GTDB taxonomy): Bacteria > Pseudomonadota > Alphaproteobacteria > Rhizobiales > Xanthobacteraceae > Bradyrhizobium > Bradyrhizobium manausense. The sequence goes on from NZ_LJYG01000094.1 coordinate 16,626, forward strand.
CCTCCGTTGTGTCCCGATTTGATCAGGGTCTTGGACGATAGGGAAAGTTTCTGACTCTTGGAACGTGCTGGATAACGGCGCCTTACCATTCAATGTCCGGCCGCGATCACCATTCGGTGCAAAGTATAGTTCCCAAAGCTTGAGCAATGACCTGATGCATGGAAAAGAGCGTCTTAAGACGTTGATAGAACGGATCGGCCATGAGCACGTCGAGCTGCGGTTGCAAACTGAACGTGAGCACGAGGCACAGCTGTTCGGCCAAGGGACGCTAATCTTTAATCTCGAGAACTTATATTTGGCGCCGTTTGTTATCGAGTTTGGCCTCAAGCTCACGGGTCTTTATGGCGTTGCGCGGCGAAATGGCGAGCGTGTTCTCATCAAGAGAAATTTGATCCGCTCCGCATCTTTGCCTCGAAGCTTTGATGGTTTCACAATGCTCCACGTGAGCGATCTACACGGCGACACTAGTCTCGGTGCGATGGGTCATTTGGCTGATATCACTCGGGACCTTGTGTACGACATCTGTGTGTTAACGGGCGACTATCGCGGAAAGACCTATGGGTCATTCGAGAAGAGCCTGGAAGCTATCGCTCCGGTTATGGCAAGCCTAAAGCAACCAATTTTCGCGGTGCTCGGCAATCACGATAGCATTTTGATGACGCCTGCGCTCGAAGCGATGGGCGCAAAGGTGTTGTTCAATGAAACCGAGGTAATTGCGCGGGGAAATGATCAAATCTACCTTGCCGGAATTGATGACGCGCATTTCTATCGCGTTGGCGATATTGGCAAGGCGGCCCATGCAATTCCAGTCAACACCTACTCAATACTCCTCTCGCACACGCCGGAGGTCTACCGTGAGGCCGCACACAGAGGCTTCGACTTGATGCTAAGCGGACACACGCACGGAGGTCAGCTCTGCCTGCCCTACGGGGTTCCGATCAAGCTCGAAGCAAAGTTGCCGCGGCGGCTGGGTAGCGGCGCGTGGCGATATGGTCATATGGCCGGCTACACTTCGACAGGGGCTGGCACCAGCCTCCTGCCGGTCCGGCTCAACTGTCCAGCCGAAGTCACCTTGCATACACTACGGCAAGGATGAGGTTGGTAGAGAACTCTTAACAGTCAACGTGGACTGAACCGGACCCTGTGGCTGGCTGTCCCAAATACATTCACATTTGCCGCCCTGATAGAGCCGGACCATCCGGTCTGTTTCAGGGGGCAATCATCGATGTCCGCAGCACCAAGGGATTGGCGCATGCCGGGCAAGGTAAAGGTGGGGACCCCGTGATCCGCAATACGGCCTCCGGACGATGGCCGGACTAGCGGGCTCGCGCTAGTTGTGGTTATTGAGATCCTATGGCTGGGAAACTGATTTCGACCGGCGGGCGCACGCTGCGGCTGTTGAAGCTCGTCTTTGCGCTGCTCTGCTTGACCATACTGGTGACCAACATCCGCACGACGTCGGGTTGGAACGAAGCGCGCGGCGTCTACGATGACGTGTGCTACCTTCGGCAGGCGCACTTGTTTCAGCGCTTTGGCGTCAGTGGCTTGGACACAAACAGCTCGCGTGACGACGACGGCTTCTTCCAGGCCAAATTGAAAGAGATCGGGTATTCCGATTGGCGAGACCCGACCCGGTGGCCTTGCCACACCCCGATGTCAGACCACAAGATGGTCGTTCAATACCCACCCGGAACCGGGTTCTTGCTGGCCCTGTTCCCCGGCGGCCATCAGGTGGTGCCACTCTACCTTGCCGCCACCCTGATCGTTTGTTGCTTTGCCCTCCTAGCCATTTTTTCAGCTCAATGGATTCCTGCGGTGCTTGCAGCCGGGGCGTTCGGGGCTCTGGCCCTGGTGCTGATGATCAATCCTACGAAGGCCAGCTACTCGATCGCGCCGACGATGGCGATTTGTGCCCTCGCAGGGTTCTTAACCGCACGATGGATGGCGGAGGAGCGCGATAATAGCCTGTTGGCGATGGTCATCGGCTTGCTGCTCGGATTGTCGGTCAATCTTAGATTGGCCAACCTGTTCCTTGGATCGGGTTATTTCCTAGTCCTTGGAATCTCGTTGCTGCGCTCGCGCAAACCCAGCTCCTTCGCACAGACCACTGGATTTGGGATTGCGTTCGTGCTCGGCATGGCCCCAACATTGATTGCAAACGTCATTAACGCAGGTAGCCCCTTTGCGACGACGTACGGTACCGCCGACGTGATTGCCCCAGCGCTCGACCTCGGCGTCCTCGGCGAATATGCAAGAGATATTCAATCCGTGCTGATCCTGCTTGCTGTGAGCTGGATCACATGGCTATTGCGGACGGGTGAGAACGGCGGCCGATGGGTCGCACTCCTCGTGGCGGCCAATCTCGCCATCAACCTCTTGTTTTTTCTAAGCCACCCGATCTTTACTCCCTACTACATTGTGCCGATTGCGATGCTTTCGCTTTGGAGCGTGTGCTTTGCTGGACTGATCCTCTCTGCAAAAGCTGCCGCGCCGACGCCTGTCTCGCTAGAAGCCGCAAGCCTCAAAGCACTTCCGTAAATGACATCTCCGCCCTTCCGTATCGCCGTTCTAGTGCCCTGCTATAACGAGGAGGCAACGATCGCGACGGTCGTTACTGACTTCCGCAAGGCTCTGCCTTCGGCAGAAGTCTACGTCTATGACAACAATTCAAGCGACCACACGGCCAGCGCCGCCCGCGACGCGGGAGCCAATGTCCGCAGTGAGTATCGGCAGGGCAAAGGCAACGTGGTGCGCCGCATGTTCGCCGATATCGATGCCGACGTATATGTGCTTGTGGACGGCGATGCCACCTACGACGCGCCAAGCGCGCCACGCATGATCGAAAAGCTGATCGACGACCATCTTGACATGGTCGCCGGTTTCCGAGTCGATCAGTCCGACGCTGCATATCGACGAGGCCATCGCGCTGGCAACAGGATGCTGACAAGCGTTCTCTCATCGACTTTTGGTCACACATTCAAGGATATCCTCTCGGGTTATCGCGTGTTTTCGCGCCGGTTCGTGAAGTCCTTTCCGGTTCTATCCGACGGATTCGAGATCGAGACCGAGCTTGTTGTCTACGCACTGGAATTGTCGCTACCGGTTGCCGAGGTGCCGACGCCCTACTACGCTCGCCCGGAAGGCTCCTTCTCCAAGCTCAACACGTGGCGTGACGGCTTTCGTATCCTCGGCACCATGTTGCGGCTCTACCGCTCGGAGAGGCCGTTGCGCTTTTTCACGGCCATCGGGATCGTTCTCGCGCTCGCTTCAGTCATTCTGGCCATTCCAATTTTGATCACCTTCATTGAGACCGGATTGGTGCCGCGCCTGCCAACGGCTGTGCTGTCGATGGGATTAATGATCATGGCGATGTTGTCCGTGTCATCCGGTCTGGTGCTCGACACCGTAACGCGGGGACGGCGAGAGATGAAGATGCTGGCCTATCTTTCGCAGCCGGACCTCTCGACGTATCGATCACCACCATGAAATTCGCCGCCCACCAACCGGCGCGCTCGAAAGGCCGGGAATAGGGCCTATTGGGACCCAGCCCTTTCGGCGGCCATCGCCGTCCTCTTCGCCAGAGTTTCAGAAGCGCTTGTTTCGGCGGGGCTTCTTCATTTGTAGAGCATCTGGAAAAAGAGCTTGCAGCAAGGACCACACGGTTTTGCCGTAGGCGCGTTCGCCTGGTGCGCAGGGCTTTCGGCAGTGTGCACACGCGCCGAAAGCATGTTGGCACAACAAACGAACAGCGCCGCTCATCCCCACGCGGGTCTCGGGCTCACAGGGACTACCCGCCCTGCCCGCACCCTCTCGTGCCGACGCTGCCGCGTCCACCGCATCCCCGGCTCGCAAACGTGACGACGTACGATCGCCCCTCAAGGTGAGCCGGGATGGGCGATACATACGCTATTTCCGAATTAAGTGGATTATTTTTGCCGCGTAGGATTGACAGAGGGCGACACGCCGGCCTCTCCGCGTCATTCCGGGGCGCGGCTCCTAGCGCGAGCCCGGAATCCATTTCGCAGCGTGACCCGGGTTCCGATGGATTCCGGGCTCGATGCTGCGCATCGCCCGGATTGACGATGGGGAGAGTCCGCGGCCATATCAATACGGATCGTAGTAGTAGCGCGGTCCACCATAGTAGCCATAGCCCGGGCCATAATAGCGCGGGCCGCCATAATAATAGTTGTCGTAATATTCCTGGCGCCGGCTCTCGGCGATCGCGCCTCCGATCAGACCGGCCGCGGCGCCCATGAAGGCAAGGCCCGCCGCACTCGGCCCGCGCCGGTAATAGCGATGACGGCGCGCGGCGCTGAAATCGGTCGCGTCGGATGAGCCCTGCCCGGCCGTGGCGGCGGG
>NZ_LJYG01000094.1:20990-65447 GCF_001440035.1 Bradyrhizobium manausense
CCCTTAGCCGCTGCCGGCGATCCGGCAGCCGACGGCGAGACGGACGCGACGGCCAGAGCAAGACCGGTGGACGCGGCCAGTACAGTGCTGCGGCCATTTCTCGATTTCACCGACCTGTCACTCATCTTCGCGTCCTCTGCTCTCGCCAAAAAAGGCGATCTGGAAACACGGTATAATGCGCAAGGCACTGCAATGGTTTCGTGATCGCGGCAATCTGCCACGCTTTGACCGATAGTACCGCCCCTAGGCCCTGTAGCTCCAGTACCTCCGCACCGCATCGCCCGCGGCCTGGAGGTCAAAACGCTGGTCGGGCGCGAGTTGCTGCACGATCAAACTGAACATGTCGTTCAGGATCGAGCGCTTCTCGCCGAAATAGGAATGGCGCAGGCCGACCAGGCTGGTATCGACCAGCGAGGCATCGATGGTGTCGACGCCGTCGACGATCGTCAGCGCTTCGCCGGCCTCGCCCGCCCTGGGATAGCCGTGCACGAATTTCGAGGCCAGCAGCGCCACGTCGCGCGACGAGGCATAAAGCGTGACGCGCGCCGCGCAGCCTTTGAATTTTGCCGCGAGCTGGACGAAACGGTCACGGTCGATGTCAGGCGCGGCAAAGACGATCTGACCGAGCTTTGCGGCATCGGCCGGCAACCGCCAGGACGTCACGCCCTCGAGCGTGTTGATCACGGCGCGGTTGCCCATGCTGTGAGCGATGACGTGGACCTTGCCGGCTCCGATCTCGCCGAGCGCGAGCTGGAGAAACGCCTCGAAATGATCGCGCGACCAGTCGATCGTGCTCTCATCCACGGTATACTTCCTGGTGTCCGCCGCCGACGCCCAGCTGTACAGCAGCGTCCTGCCGGCGAATTTCAGATCCACGGCAAGCTGCCCGGCGCGCCGCACAGCGTCTTCAAATGTGACGTTGTAACCATGTACGAAGATCAGGACGTCGTGCAAATCCGCCGCCGCAAGCGAATCCTTCAGGGTGTTGACGAAGGCGTCCCTGCCCAGCGCGCCCACCGACTTGAGGATGACGTGCTTTTCCGGATTGGCCGAGAATTCGAGGTGCCACCAGCTCGGGCTGGTGAGCTCGCCGAGGTCGCGGCCACGCGTGGGCACGCTGACCTCGGCGATCCCGAATGACGGCGTCCCGCGCGCAGGGCCAAAATAGCGCGCCGGCGTGTCGTCGCCGCGGGCGCGGTCGGTGCCGTAGAACACGGGGATGGTGACGATTCCGGTCGCCTCATCCGTGGTCGGCTCGACGATATCAGGGACGACCAGCGGCGAGACCCGGCCGCGGCGGGTCACGGTCTCGGTGGCGGGCGCGGGCGCCGCCATGTCTTCCATCACATGCGCGACGAGCTCCGTAGCGGGCGCCTCCGCGAGCAGCCGCACGAGCAGCAGGTCGAGCGACTGGCGAAGCCTGGCCGGATCCTCGCCGTTGCCGGCGCGACCCGCCAATTCCTGCAATTCGTCGGCGTAAGGGGGCCATTTGTCGGCAAGCAGATCCTTCAGCCGGGGCCCGAGTTCGAGCAAGGCAAGCAACAGGCGAAGCGTGTCCGACATCGCACGTCCCTCGTCGCTGGATGCGGCCGGGGGCCAGCCCCGCCGCCGGTCCCTAGCCTAGAGGTTGTGAACGATCTGGCAAGTCCGCCCGGCGTGCCGGCCTCGACTTGCCAGCCTCAACTTGCCAGCCTCAACTTGCCTTGGCGCGATCAGGACAATGCACCCAGCACGCCGCGCGTGGCCTTGTCGATCTCCTCGACATAGCGGCGGCGGGCGGTGGTCTCGGTCAGGAAGCCGACCACCTTGCGGCTGTCGGTGGAATCGACCACCGCCAGCATTTCGGCCTCGGCCTCGTCGAACACCGCCATGGCCGACTTCACGTTCATTTCCGGGATCAGCACGATCTCGGTCAGCCGCGCAAGCTCGATGATCTGGATGTCGTCGGCGATGGTGTCGAGGTCGCTGAAGAACAAATCGGGCAGCAGGACCAGGCCGACATATTCGTCGGCGTTGTTGACGACGACGACGCCCGGGCGCGATCCCAGCGGAAATTCGCTGCGGGTCGCGGCGATGGTGGTGCTCGAGGGCACCTTGGCGACGTCGGAGCGCATCAGACGCTCGACGGTGAGGTTGCGCAGCCAGCCGACGTCATTGGCGCTGCGGATGGTCTCGCCGCGCAGATGCAGGCGCCAGGTCGAGAAGGAGTGGCCGAACATGAAGCGGACGCAGATCGAGGTGACGATGCAGCCGGCCAGCACCACGGCGGTGACGTCGACATTGCGGGTCATCTCGAGCACAAGGAACGACATGGTCAGCGGACCGCCGACGATGGCAACGCCCAGCGTCGCCATGCCCGTCAGCATCGCCACCAGCGGATCGATCGCGAAGTTCGGGCTGATCAAGAGCAGCACCGCGGCGAAGAATTTTCCGATCAGGCTGCCGACGAACAGCGAGGCGAAGAACAGACCGCCGCGGAAGCCCGAGGCCAGCGAGATCAGGCAGGCCGTCACCTTCAGCCCGATGATGATCGCGACCAGGCCGATCGTCATGTCGTGAAAGAGGTCGAGCACCATGGCGCCGTGGCCGGCCGCCAGCACCTGCGGCGTGACCAGGGCGAAGCTGCCGACGATGAGGCCGCCGAACACCGGGCGCAGCCAGACCGGCAGCCATTTGAACAGCCGCTCGAACATCGGCGAGGAGCGCATCACGGCAATGCCGACGCCGCTGGTGATGAGTGCGAGCCCGATCAACGCCAGATATTGCTCGACGCCGACGGCGCTGACCTTCGGTATTTCGATGGAGTACGGCGCGCCGCCGAGCCATTGCGCAGTGAGCGCGCCGGCGAGCGAGGCCGCCAGGATCGGCGCGGCGCTGCCGACCGAATAGACGCCGACGATCAGCTCGCAGGCGTAGAACGCGCCGGTGATCGGCGCGCCGAAGGCCGCGGCGATCGCAGCGGCGGCGCCGCAGCCGACCATCAGGCGAAGATCGTTACGGCGGAGATTGAAGAATTTGCCGAACAGGGAGGCGATGCCCGAGCCGATCTGGGTGTAGCCGGCCTCGAGGCCCACAGAGGCGCCACAGCCGTTCGAGATCAGCGTCTGGCTCGACACCACCACGCTGTCGCGCATCGACAGATTGCCGCCGCGCAGCGCGTTGGCCTCGATCGGGTCGACCGCGCTCGAGATCTTCAGCCGCCGCCGCCACCATTCCATGATGCCGAGGATGAGGCCGCCGAGCGCCGGCGCGATCATCGCCGCCCACGGATTGATATAGGCGTTGGCGGAGAGGCGTACGTCGATCGGAATGCCGTAGATCACAACATGGGCGATCTGCGCGATCACGGCCATCAGGGTCACGATCGCACCGGCCAGCGTGCCGATGACGAGCGCGAGCGGGATCAGGTAGAATTCGTTGCTGCGCAACAGCGCGCGCAGCCGGACCATCGTGCGGTTGGTCCCCTTGCCGTCGACGAAATATCTGATCCGCGCGAACACCGCTTGCGAGCCCTACCCTTCCGACAGGCCGTAGCCGGCCATGCGCTGACGGACCCGCTCGATCTCGGCGCTCGAGAGCAGCGGCGGTTTACCGATCTGGAGGCAGCCGTGATATTGCCGCGCCAGCGTCTCGACCTCGACGGCGAGCCACATCGCCTTGTCGAGCGTCTGGCCGATCGCGATCATGCCGTGATGGTCCAGCAGGCAGGCGAGCCGCCCCTCCAGGGCGCGCACGGCGTGCTTGGACAATTCCACCGTCCCGAAAGTGGCATAGGGCGCGCAGCGGATGCTGTCGCCCCCGGCCGCCGCGATCATGTAGTGCACCGGCGGGATCTCCATGCCCATGATCGCCAGGATGGTGCAATAGGTCGGATGGGCGTGCACGACGGCGTTGACCTCAGTGCGCGCTTTCAGGATGTCCAGATGGAAGCGCCACTCGCTGGACGGCTTCTGGCTAGGTGCATGCGAGCCGTCCATCGCCATGAAGACGATCTGGTCCGGCGTCATGGTGTCATAGGGCAGGCTGGTGGGCGTGATCAGGAGCCCCTCGCCATGCCGCACGCTGATATTGCCTGAGGTGCCCTGGTTGATGCCGAGCGCATTCATGCGGCGGCAGGCGTCGATGATGGCCTGTCTCTTTGCGAGTTCGTCCGCTGTCATCGACATCCCGACTTCATCTCGACCTTCTTGACGATTTTCTTGGTGATCTTCTTGGCGATGGTCTCTTGTTAGACCCGAAGTACGTCAAAGCAATATGGCAGTGCAAGCGAAAGCGGCCCTTGTCAGGCGCCGGATTGCCGACGCGCCCGCGCGGGTCATGAATTTATTGTAAAATCAACAGATTAACAGTTCGTCGCGGGGCTGAGACAGGCCGGCCCGGACAGCCGCAATGTCGTTGATCACGAATTGCACCGAATAGGCCACCAGCAGCATGCCGAGCACCGGCGAGAGCACCGCATTTCCGGTGCGCCCGAGCCTGCGCGCGCAGCAGCGTCACGAAGGCGGACAGGGCGAAGTCGAGCATGGCTTGGCGTCCCGGGTGGGGATCGACGGCCAGCCCTAGCGGCTCGCGCAGGCCTTCGCGAGGAACATTTGCCTGCCCCGGCTCTTGATCGCGAGAGGATTGAGGAAGGACGAGCCTTCCCATGTCGCCTCATGAGGAGGACCTATGGCGAAGAAAGCAAAGAAACGTGCACCCGCGAAAAAGGCCGCATCGCGCCGCCCGCGTCGGGTGCCCAAGATGCTGAGCGACCTTTTCCTGGAAACGCTGAAAGACATCTATTACGCGGAGAACAAGATCATCAAGACGCTGCCGAAGATGGCCAAGGCCGCGCATTCGAAGGACCTTGCGGCCGCCTTCAACAAGCACCTGCGGGAGACGCAGGGCCAGGTCAAACGGCTGGAGCAGATCTTCGGGATGCTGGACAAGCCCGCGCGCGGCAAGCCGTGCGAGGCGATCAACGGCATCACCGATGAGGGCGCCGAGATCATGAAGGACTTCAAGAACGCCCCTGCCCTCGACGCCGGCCTGCTTGCCGCGGCGCAGGCCGTCGAGCACTACGAGATCTCCCGATACGGCACACTTCGCACCTGGGCCGAGGAGCTCGGCATGCCCGAGGCGGCAAGGCTGCTGCAGGATACGCTCGACGAGGAAGAGGCGACCGACCACACCCTGACCGAGCTCGCCACGTCGGTCATCAACCTCGAAGCGGAGGCCGAATACCGCGAAGCCGCCTGATCTCGACCACCCGCCCAATTGTTGCCTCCGGCGCCGCGGAACATCTTTCGCGGCGCCGATGCGCCTGAGCGAAGGGCCTGGCGCAAGGGCTTGCCGCAAGAGCCTGCGCAAGAGCCTGCTCCCGTTCGAGAGGCAGGCATGCCGCCAACGCGCGATGCTGGAATTTGCGGGAACCATCACCATATCCCCGTTTTCCCAACCGCAGAGCCTTCTTCCGAGTTTTGCCATGCAACCCAAGAATCCCTTTGACTGGATGCTGTCCGAGGCCCTCGACCAGCTGACCCGCGGCGAACGCATGCGGCAGCAGTTCGGCCGTCAGGACGCCTGCTGGGAGCCGCCGATCGACGTGCTCGAGACCGAGCATGAGCTTCTGATCCTGGTCGCGCTCCCCGGCGTCAATCCGGACAATGTCGAGACGGTCATCCATGACGGGGTGCTGGTCATTTCGGGCCAGCGCACGCTGCCGCCGGAACTTCGCAACGCCCGCATCCACCGGCTCGAGCTGCCGCAGGGACGCTTTGAGCGCCGCATTGCATTGCCCCTTGGCCGCTACGCCATCAGCCGCTTCGTGATGGACGGCTGCGTCGCGCTGCGCCTCGCCAAATCCTGAGGTCGATCATGGCCACCGAACAGATGAATACCGCACAGACCAATCCTGACGTGAAGATCCCCGACGACGCCCTGATCATCATCCCCGTCCGCGAGATGGTGCTGTTCCCCGGCGCCATCGCGCCGATCGCGATCGCGCGGCCGAAATCCATCGCCGCCGCCCAGCAGGCGCTGCGCGAGCAGCGGCCGGTCGGCATCGTGCTGCAGCGCAGCCCCGAGATCGACGAGCCCGGCCCCGATGATCTCTACAAGGTCGCGACCATCGCCAACATCGTGCGCTACATCACCGCACCCGACGGCACACATCACATCGTCTGCCAGGGCGTGCAGCGCGCGCGTATCCTCGACTTCCTGCCGGGGACGCCGTTCCTGGCTGCGCGTTTCCAGCAGATCCCCGAGCCGACCACGACCTCACCCGAGATCGAGGCAAGGGCGCTGAACCTGCAGCGCCAGGCCATCGAGGCGATCGAGCTGCTGCCGCAGGCCCCGCCCGAGCTGGTCGCGATGTTCCAGGGCACCAGTGCGCCCGGCGCGCTGGCGGACCTGGCGACGTCGTTCATGGACATCAAGCCACAGGACAAGCAGGAGGTGCTGGAGACCATCGACCTCTCCTTGCGCGTCGAGAAGGTGTCGAAGCACCTGGCCGAACGGCTGGAGGTGCTGCGCATCTCCAACGAAATCGGCCAGAAGACCCGCGCCTCGTTCGACGAGCGGCAGCGCGAGGCGATCCTGCGCGAGCAGATGGCGACGATTCAGCGGCAACTGGGCGAAGGCGACGGCAAGGCCGCCGAAGTCGCCGAGCTGACGGCTGCGATTGCCAAGGCGCACATGCCGCCGGAGGCGGAGGCGCATGCCAAGAAGGAGCTGCGCCGCTACGAGCGCATGCCCGAGGCGGCCGGTGAAGCCGGCATGGTGCGCACCTACCTCGACTGGCTGATCGAGCTGCCCTGGGCGCTGCCCGCGGAGAAGCCGATCGACATCAAGGAAGCACGTCGTATCCTGGATTCGGATCACTATGGCCTGGAGAAGATCAAGAGCCGGATCATCGAATATCTGGCGGTGCGCAAGCTCGCGCCGCAGGGCAAGGCGCCGATCCTCTGCTTCGTCGGCCCGCCTGGCGTCGGCAAGACCTCGCTCGGCCAGTCCATCGCCCGCGCGATGGATCGTCCCTTCGTGCGCGTCAGCCTGGGCGGCGTGCATGACGAGGCCGAGATCCGCGGCCACCGGCGCACCTATATCGGCGCGTTGCCGGGCAACATCATCCAGGGCATCAAGAAGGCGGGCGCCCGCAACTGCGTCATGATGCTGGACGAGATCGACAAGATGGGCCGTGGCGTGCAGGGCGACCCCTCCGCCGCGATGCTGGAGGTGCTCGACCCCGAGCAGAACGGAACGTTCCGGGACAATTATCTGGGCGTGCCCTTCGACCTGTCGCGTGTCGTCTTCATCGCGACCGCCAACATGCTGGACCAGATTCCGGGTCCGCTGCTGGACCGCATGGAGCTGATCAGCCTCGCCGGTTACACCGAGGACGAGAAGCTGGAAATCGCGCGGCGCTATCTGGTGCGGCGGCAGCTGGAGGCCAACGGCCTCTCACCCGACCAGGCCGAGATCGAGCCGGAGGCCTTGAAGCTGATCGTCAAGGGTTACACGCGCGAGGCCGGCGTGCGTAACCTCGAGCGCGAGATCGGCAAGGTGTTCCGCCATGCGGCGGTGCAGATTGCCGAAGGCACGACCGCAAAGGTCGTGGTCACGGCAAAGGACATCGCGGCCATACTGGGCCAGCCGCGCTTCGAGGGCGAGATCGCACTGCGCACCAGCGTTCCGGGCGTGGCCACCGGCCTGGCCTGGACGCCTGTCGGCGGCGACATCCTGTTCATCGAGGCCACGCGGGTGCCCGGCAAGGGCGCGATGATCCTGACCGGCCAGCTCGGCGAAGTCATGCGCGAGAGCGTGCAGGCTGCGCTGACGCTGGTGAAGAGCAGAGCCAGCCAGCTCGGCATCGATCCCTCGGTGTTCGAGAAGAGCGACATCCACGTTCACGTGCCCGCGGGGGCAACCCCGAAGGACGGACCGAGCGCGGGCGTTGCGATGTTCACGGCCCTGACGTCGCTGCTCACCAACCGCACGGTGCGGAGCGACACGGCCATGACCGGCGAGATCTCGCTGCGCGGCCTGGTGCTGCCGGTCGGCGGGATCAAGGAGAAGGTGGTGGCTGCGGCCGCGGCCGGCTTGAAGCGGGTGATGCTGCCGGCGCGCAACAAGCGAGATTACGACGACATCCCGAAGAGCGCGCGGGACAATCTCGAATTCATCTGGCTGGAACGTGTCGACGAGGCCATCGCCGCCGCGCTCGAGCCGGCGGAAGTCGGCGCGAAGGTCGAAGCGGCGGAGTGAATGCGATGAAGAAACTGCTGGAAGACGCGAAGCGATCGCGGACAACGCAGAAGCTGCGCCAGCTGCTGGGTCGGGCCATCGACCGGGTGCGCGATGCGCTCGCAGGACCGGAGCCGCGGCTTCAGCCGATCCCGGTCCGGGTGAAGCGCCGCAAGGGTTGAGCCCTCCGTCTCAGGCCCTCGCGGCTGCCCCAAGTCAAAAGGCCCCCTTATCGAGGGGGCCTTTGCGTTATCAGGCCACGGCGTCCTTGGCCGCCTTGACCGGGCGGGCGCGGACGATCTTCCGGGCCGGCTTGGCCTTGAACATCATCTCTTCGCCCGTGAACGGGTTGGTGCCCTTGCGCGCCTTGGTCGCGGGCTTCTTGATGACCACGAACTTGGCGAAGCCCGGCACCAGGAACAGGCCGTTCTTCTTGAGCTCCTTGTGGCCGACGTCGGTCAGCGTCTCCATGACGCTCTTGACGTCGCGCTTGGAAAGCTCAGTGGCGGTCGCAATCTTTTCGATCAACTGCGATTTGGACATTTGGGCTGGCATCGTGTCTCCTCTGATTCGTTGCCGGTTGCATATTAGACCAACCGGCGAAGGCCTATAGCCTTCTGCACAGTTTTGTCGCGGTTTTACGGGCTTTTTTGGCCCCCTGAGACAAAAAACCCTGCATTTTAGCGGCTTCCAGAGCGGATGGCGCCTCGCGCAGCGGTTTTTGCCTTGTTTCAAAGGCCCGCAAGCTGCCTTGCTAAAGCTGATTCGATGCTTTCGACAAGCGACGACCGGCCTCTTTGTGAGAGGAGAAGCACGATTCACCCTGAAAAATAAGGCTTGATCGTCGCCCTGCGACGTTTTTCCCTGCTTTTTACGGGGCCGCGGCGCGCTAGACGCGCTCGATGATGATGGCCGGCGCCATGCCGCCGGCCGCGCACATGGTGACGAGACCGCGCTTGAGGTCGCGCCGTTCGAGTTCGTCGAGCACGGTGCCGATCAGAATCGATCCGGTCGCGCCGATGGGATGACCGAGCGCGATCGAGCCGCCATTGACATTGACCTTGGCGCGGTCGAGCTTGAGATCCCTGATATATTTTTCGGTCACCACCGCAAAGGCCTCGTTGATCTCGAACAGGTCGATGTCGTCGATGGTGAGTCCGGCCTTCGCCAGCACCTTCTTCGTCGCCGGCACCGGCGCGTTCAGCATCAAGGTCGGGGAGTCCCCCATATTGGCCATCGCCACCACGCGAGCGCGGGCTTTAAGGCCGTGCGCTCTAGCGTAAGACGGCGATGCGAGCAGGATCGCGGCGGCGCCGTCAACAACGCCAGACGAGTTACCGGCATGGTGCACGAAGTTGATGTCGAGATCAGGATATTTTTGCAGGATCAGGCCGCGATAGGTCGTGCCCTTGTCGTCCAGCGCATAGTCGGCGATCGCGGGGAACGCCGGCTTCAGGGCAGCCAGCCCTTCCATCGTCGTCCGCGGCCGCGGATATTCTTCATGGTCGAGCGCGAGGCTGCCGTCCTCGCGATGCACGGGCACGAGGCTCTTCTTGAAATGGTCGCCGGCAATCGCCTGCGCGGCGCGCTTCTGGCTTTCGAGGCCAAGCGCGTCGACGTCCTGCCGGGTGATGCCTTCCAGCGTCGCGATCGCGTCGGCGCAGACGCCCTGATGCGACTGCGGATGCCTGGCGCGAAGCCGCAGATTGCCGGAGTCCATCATCATCGGACCGCCGCCGCGGCGCCCCTCCATCGACATCATCTCGCAGCCGCCGGCGATGACGAGATCTTCCGCGCCCGCCATGATCGAGCTCGCCGCCATGTTGACGCTGGTGATGCCGGAACCGCAGAAGCGATCCAGCGTCACGGCGCTGGCCCGCACGTCATAACCGGCATCCAGGGCCGACATGCGGCCGAGATCGCCGCTTTGCGTTGCCACCTGCGCGCTGCAGCCCCAGACGATGTCGTCGACATCGGCGGTGTTGATCCCGGTGCGATCGGCCAGCGCGCGCAGCACGGTGGCACCTAATTGCTGCGGATGAATGCCTGAGAGAGCTCCCTTGCCGGCCTTGCCGACGCCGCGCGGGGTGCGGCAGGCATCGATGATCAGCGCGTCGGTCATGGACGTTGTCCTCTTGTTATGCGTGTTGAGGACGGTTTTGAATCAGGGGGGAGGCGGAGTCAATGAGAGGCGGCTATGTCCCCTCGCCGGCATTCCGCAGCGCGGTTAGTGCACAAAGGTCTCCGCACGTCATGGCCGGGNCCATCCACGCCTTGCAACGCGGCACAAAGAACGTGAATGCCCGGGACAAGCCCGGGCATGACGACCTTCTGCATGAATGATGAGATCACACCCCCGCCGCGTTCCTCGCGATCACGTTGCGGTAGAAGCTCGCGCTGAGTTTTGGCGTTCGCACCTGGGTGTCGAAATTGACGTGGTAGAGCCCGAAGCGCTTGTTGAGGCCGAACACCCATTCAAAATTGTCGAGCAGGCTCCAGAGGAAATAACCACGCACCGGCACGCCTTCCGCGGTGGCACGCTGAAGCTGGGCTAGATAGTTGCGCAAGTACATGATGCGGTCGGTGTCGTAGATCTTGCCGTCGGGCGTGACCTGATCCTCGCCGGAGGCACCGTTCTCGGTGATATAGATCGCATCGGTCTTCCAGATCTTTGCCGCGAGCTTCGGCACCCAGTAGATCGTCTCGGGGCCGACGCGGAGCCAATCCGAATTCATGTGCGGAAAGGATTTCGGGATCGGCAGCGGCATGAAGCCCGCGCCCTGGTCGGAGGCCACGATATAATGCTGCGGCGCGTAGATGTTGAGGCCGAGGAAGTCGACCGGTGAGCCGATGACCTTCAACTCCGCGTCGGTGTATTTCGGCGCATCGGCGCCTGCATATTTCAGGAACGCGTCGGTGTAACGGCCCGTCATGATGACGTTGAGATAGCCGGCGTTCAACTCACGCAGTGCGATCTCGGTGGCGCGGACGTTCTCGGGCGTGTCGATCGCGGGAATGCAGGCATCGATGTTCTCGGCAGGTCCGACGCGCGTGCCGCGGCGGCCATGGGCGCGCACCGCCTGCACGGCGAGACCATGCGCGAGTGCGCTGTTGTGCCTGATCTGGTTCACGTCGGCCTGCGGCAGCGTCAGGCCGGGCGCATCGATGCCGATGCCGTAGCCGAAATAGACGAAGCGGCCGCTCTCGTTCAGCGTGAACACGTTCCTGACGCGATCGGTCAGATGCTCGGCGACATAGGCCGAATAGTCGCCGAAGATCTTGCAGGTCTCGGTCGACCGCCAGCCGCCAAAGCGATCCTGCAATGATTGCGGCAGGTCCCAGTGATAAAGCGTCAGCCACGGCTCGATGCCGTTCTTCAGGAGTTCGTCGATCAGGCGATTGTAGAAGTCGAGTCCCCTGGGGTTCGGCTTGCCGTCGCCATCAGGAAACACCCGTGGCCAGGCCACCGAGAAGCGATAGGCCTTGCAGCCGAGCTCCTTGATCAGTGCGATGTCGTCCTTGTAGCGATGATAATGCTCAACGGCGCGATCGCCATTGGTGCCGTCCTCGATCTTGCCGGGGATGCGGACGAACTTGTCCCAGATCGAGCCCCCTCGCCCGTCCTCCTCGACCGCACCCTCGACCTGATAGGACGAGGTCGCCGTACCCCAGAGGAAGCCCGGCGGAAAACTACTCCCGCTGCGCGGCGCCGCTGCCGGCTTGGCCTCGACCATCGCAAGGGGACTTGCGATTGCTGCTGCGGAGAGTCCCGCGACTTTCGCGAACTGGCGACGCGAGACCTTGTCCGACATTGATGCTGCCCCGAAAAGATTGATGCGGCGGCACCATGCCGGGGTGCAGGCGGTTTGAGAAGCGCCGGCGCCGAGATTTGTGGATGCGGAACTGCGCTGTCCCGACCCGCGATATCAAAGCAGGCGCGATGGCTTCCGCGCTCAGGGCGAGCGCCTCGGCAGCTTTGGCAGCCTGGCGGGATTGAACGCCGGGACCTCCTCGGTCCGTTCGGGCGCGGCCGGCTGTTCCGCCAGAATGAGCGTTCCCTGGAGGACGACTCCCCTCGCCTGCGCGGCCGTCGCCGTGTAGGTCGCGATCTTGCCGGGGCACGTGCCCTCGATGTCCAGCGTAAGTTCATCATAGACGCCGAACACCGTGTCACGTCCTTCGGTGTGACGCTTCGTCGACACGGTCGCGGTGAAACGATCGCCATCGATTTGCAGGGAGCCGTGATACGTCATCAGGCTGTCGCGGCCCCAGATCTGGCCATCGGCGACATGGACAATGCCGGTGCCCTGGTCGAATGGCGTCTTGTACCACGCCGCGTAGGTCCCGTCCCTCAGCATGGGCCGTCTCCCCTCGTCTCGCTACGCCAATTCATCCGCACGATCAGCGCTAAAGCCCGGTTAATGAGCCGGCCCGTACGAATCCGGTCCCTCTGGCCTCAAGTTCCCTGGACATGTTCAGGAGGATGAACGCCGGAGAGGCGAACTTCGAGGGGACTTCGCGCGAATAACGCCCGCTGTTGCACGCTCGACGTGCTTTTGCTACGGTTGAGGTACGCGCCTCATTTCACCTCATGGGCCGGCTGGTGACCCCGCCCCTGCCGCAAAGTTGCGGATTGGCGGCCGACCTGTGCGTCCAATGAGGGGGATGAGGCATGTGCCCGGTTCGGGCTGAAGCAGAGTTGGCCTTCATGAAGGGCCGACCGCCAAAGGGGAGGATGATAATGAAGCGTCTCTTGCTCGCAGGTGTATCCGTCGCGTTCGCGATGTCTCTGGGTCTCGGCTCGGTCGATGCGGCCGACAAGAAGGTTCTGGCCTTCGTCGTCAACGGCGCGTCCGACTTCTGGAAGATCGCGGAAGCCGGCGTGAAGAAGGCCCAGGGCGAGCTGCCCAACTACAATCTTCAGCTCAAATATCCGGAACAGGCCGCCGCGGCCGTCCAGCAGCGCATGATGGACGACCTCGTCGCCGCCGGTGCCGCCGGCATCATGGTCAGCGCGGTCGATCCGAAGAACCAGGTCGAGCATCTCAACAAGATCGCTTCGCAGACGCTGCTGTTCACCACCGACAGCGACGCGCCGAACTCGAAGCGCATCGCCTATATCGGCTCGTCCAACGTCGACCTCGGCAAGGACGCCGGCAAGCTGATGCTGAAGGCGCTGCCGAACGGCGGCAAGTGCGTCGGCTTCGTCGGCCTGCCCGGCGCCGACAACGCCCGCGAGCGCATCGAGGGCGTCAAGGAGACCATCAAGGGCTCCAAGGTCGAGCTGGTCGACGTTCGCGGCGACGAGATCGATCAGACCCGCGCCAAACGTAACGTCGAGGACATCCTCGCCGCCATGCCCGACGTGAGCTGCCTGGTCGGCTTCTATTCCTACAACACCCCGCGCATTTATGAGGTGCTGAAGGAGGCCGGCAAGCTCGGCAAGATCCAGATCATCGGCTTCGACGAGGATCCGATCACGCTGGGCGGCGTCAAGGAAGGCGCCATCGCCGGCACCGTCGTGCAGCAGCCGTTCGAGTGGGGCTACCAAGGCATGAAGCTGATGGCGAAGTACATCGAGGGCGACAAGTCCGGCGTACCCGCGGGCGGCATCATCATCGTGCCCGGCAAGGTCATCGACAAGAGCAATGTCGACGACTTCATGGCCTCGATGAAGGCGATGCTCAAGAAGTAGGAGACGCGCGGGCGTTGCCCGCAGCCTTCAATGACTGAGCCGTTTCTCGAACTCGTCGACATCAGCAAGAGCTATCCCGGCGTGGTCGCACTCGACCACGTCGGCCTTGCCGTGTCGCCGGGCGAGGTGATCGCGCTGATCGGCGAGAACGGCGCCGGCAAGTCGACCTTGATGAAGGTGCTCGGCGGCGTGGTCGAGCCGAGNGCCGCATCCGCGTCGACGGCGTCGAGCGCAGCGCGCTGGCGGTGGCCGAGGCGATCGCCGCGGGCATTGCCTTCGTGCATCAGGAGCTCAACCTGTTCGACAATCTCGACGTTGCCGGCAACGTGTTCATCGGCCGCGAGCCCGTGCATGGCGGGCCGCTGCGGCTGATCGACCGCAAGGCGCTCTACGCCAGGACGCAGCCGCTGCTCGACCGCCTCGGGGCCGATTTCGCGCCGGACGCGCCGCTCGCCGAGCTATCGCTGGCCCAGCGCCAGCTCGTCGAGATCATGAAGGCGCTGTCGCTCGATGCGCGCCTTGTGATCATGGACGAGCCGACATCGAGCCTGACCCTTTCCGAGACCGACCGCCTGATGCGGGTCATCGCGGCCCTGAAGGCGCACTTTCAGCATCATCTTCATCACCCATCGCCTCAACGAGGTGATGCAATGCGCCGACCGCGCGGTGGTGTTGCGCGACGGACGCATGGTCGGCGCGCTGACCCGTGCCGAGCTGTCGCCGGCCGCGATGATCCGCCTGATGATCGGGCGCGACCTCAAATCGCTCTATGTGCCGCCGGCCGCCCCGCCCGGCGAAGCCGTGCTCGACATCGTCGAGGCCGTGACCGACACCTATCCGGAGCGCACGGTGAGCCTTTCGGTTCGCCGCGGCGAGATTTTGGGGCTGGCCGGCCTCGTCGGCTCCGGCCGGACCGAGCTGGCGCGCGCTATTTTCGGCGTCGATCCGCTCCGCCGCGGCGCGATCAAGCTGAACGGCGAAGCCATCCGCGTGACCAACCCGCGCGCGGCGATCGACCATGGCATCTACCTGATCCCGGAGGACCGCAAGGGCTGCGGGCTGCTGCTCGACGTGTCGATCGCCGAGAACATTTCGCTGCCGGATCTGGCGTCCTATCTGCGCTTCCTCCTGGTGAACACCGCGCAGGAGACCAAGAACGCGCGGATCCAGCGCGAGCAGCTCAAGATCCGTGCGCCTGATGTTGCAACCGCTGTCGGCTCGCTGTCCGGTGGCAATCAGCAGAAGGTCGTGCTGGCCAAATGGCTGTCGATGCGGCCCAAGGTGCTGATCTTCGACGAGCCGACGCGCGGCGTCGACGTCGGCGCCAAGCAGGAGATCTACGAGATGCTGCGCCGGCTGACCGACGCCGGCGTCGCCATCCTGATGATTTCGAGCGACATGGAAGAGGTGATCGGGGTCAGCGACCGGATCGCCGTCATGCACGAGGGCGCGATCTCGGGGTTCCTTGATCGCAGCCAGTTCAGCGAGCACAACGTGCTTCAATTGGCCGTCGGCCACGCGGTTTGAGATGAGGGTGCCTTGAACAAGAAAGATCTGAGCCTGCTGGTCCTGATCCTCGTCGTCGGCGCGGTGGTGGCCTTCATCAATCCGCGTTTCCTCTATGTTGGCAATCTCTCCAACACGCTGAACCAGGTCGGGATGTTCGGCATCTTCTCGATCGCGGAAGCCTTCGTCATCATCATCGGCGGGATCGAGCTCTCGGTCGGATCGGTGATCGCCCTGCTCGGCGTTCTCTTCATCGATCTCATCGTCAATCACGACGTCAACTGGATGCTCGCCGTTGCCGCGATCATCGCGAGCGGCCTCGTGATCGGCCTCGTGCACGGCGTGCTGGTGACGCGGATGCATATCCAGCCGTTCGTGGTGACGCTGTGCGGGCTTCTGATCTATCGCGGCGCGGCGCGCTATTACACCGAGGACGCGACCGCCGGCTTCGGTTTCGGCGCCAGCTTCCCGACGCTGGAATGGCTGACCGCGGGCCGCACCAATGTGCTCGGCTTTCCGGTCCCGCACAGCATCGTGGCGCTGATCGTCGTCGCTGTCGTTGCGTGGGTGCTGCTGCACCGCTCGGTGTTCGGCCGCTATCTCTATGCCGTCGGCAAGAACGAGGAGGCCGCGCGCTATTCGGGCATCCGCTCCGAGCGCGTGATGGTTTCGGCCTATGTCATCTGCGGCGGGCTGACCGCGTTCGCCGCGATCCTGTTCGCGATGTACACCCGCTCGATCTCGCCGGCCGTGCACGGCTCGTTCTACGAGCTCTATGCCATCGCCGCGGCCGTGCTCGGCGGCTGCTCCTTGCGCGGCGGCGAAGGCTCGATCGTCGGCGTCGTGCTCGGCACCGTGCTGCTGCAGGTGCTGCAGAACCTGGTCAATCTCCTGGGCATCCCGAGCTCGCTGAATTTCGCCGTGATGGGCGCGGTGATCCTGATCGGCGTGCTCGCCGACCAGTACCTGGTCCAGCGCCGGCAGCGCGTCAGCGCGGCCAAGGGCCGGACCCAGCCAAGCCTCACGGCGGCCCCGCTCGAGGGGTGACGGCGGCGTGAGCCGAAAACAACCCCATGCACAGTAGCCGGGGATAGCGAAATCAATGGCTTGATGCGCCATGCGATCGGGATGACCAATCATCGCGCATGAGCTCGTTGTTCGAGCACAACATTTCCGAAAAACAGAATACCGTTTGCTCCGTCGGGCAAAACAGGCGTATGCTGGCATCATCAGGGACTGCGGGTCCCGATCATGTTCTACCGTCCCTCCGCAAGCCCCGCGAGCGTCATCGCTGCTCTGAGTTCATGCACCGTCGCCGTTCCCGCGCCGGCAGCCCGGAACGCCAGAGGGGCCGGATTCAGCGGAAGCCGCGTCACGTTGGCCGGGCCGCGCGGCGGCTCGTATATCATCGCCTGGCTTGCGCCGAATGGCATCCGGTCGAGCTGCCGAATGGCGCTGCGCATCTCGCGGAGTCCGGCATTCAGAGGCATGGCAAGGGGCGGCTGATCGGACCAGACGCCGAGCGCGCGGGCCGCATCCGGCAACCCGGCTCCAGTCTGCCAGGGATGACCGACGGGCTGCGCCGTATCCTTCAGAATCTGGAACAGCCGTTCGACCCGGTGGGCATCCTTGGCGATGAAGGTGCCCTTGAAGTCGGCGTGGTCGGCGAGGATCAAGGCTGCAAGCGCGGCAACGTGAGCCGCTGCGAGCGAGGTGCCGTCGCAGACGGCGTAGCCGCCCGGCGACTGGCAGGCAATGACTGCAACACCGGGCGAGCACAGGTCGAGTTCGGGCCCGCGGCAGGAAAACGGCGGTACGAACAACCCCCCCGCCGCCGCAGTGGCAGCTGCGGCCTGCGCCGCCTGCGGACTGTCTTCCGGGAAGCTTCCCATCCGTCCGACAGCACCGACTGCCATGACATGCGGGGAACAGGCCGGAAACAGTACGCCCGCTCCGGAGTTGCCGGCAGCGGCGATGATGCTGACGCCTTGCTGCTTGGCCATGGCAATGCGCTGCTCGACCAGCACGGAGCCGCGCTCACAACCGACTCCGACGAACGCCACGTCGATACTGTTTTGCAGGCAGTAATCGAGCGCCGCGATCAGGTCGCTGCAGCGGGCATCAGTTGGAAGCTTGTAAACATGCAGCTCGCTGTCCGGGGCATAGCCACGGATACCGTGATCTGCCTGTGCAGCCGCACGGATGATGCCCGCGCAAGGCGTGCCGTGGCCAGTGACGTCATTCGACCACGAGCGTTCGTCGCCACCCTTGGCATCGATACCGTGATTGATGTCAGCCAATTGCTTGTGGCTGGTCGCCACGCCGCCGTCGATGAGAGCGACCTTGACGTCAGCGCCGCGGCATTGGTTCGGAATCTGATCGAAGCGCATCGCTTCGCCGCCCCAATCCAGCCCGCCAGGTAGTTGCAACGGTTTCAGGGTGAGGGTATTCACCGCATCGGCCTCGATATTGGGCTGCTGTTGCCACACGCCCCAATGGCCGGAGCGCGGGCTCACGAATACGGCGGCGATCGTTTCCGGCACTTCGTCCTGCAGCGTCAGAACGACGCTGCCATCCCCATCCGTTCGTCCCTGCACTGACGCCTGCTCGCCGACGAGCTGCACAACTGCTTGTTCGACCGGCGCACCTGCTTCGCCGAGGACCCGGATGGTCACCTTCAAGTCCGGCCCGAGTGCGGTCATCGTCGTGGCCGCCGGGATGAAAGAGGAGGCCGGGCGGACAAAGGATGCAGCTCTCAGATGGCTGTCCGGCTCGATGATCAGGCTGCCGGCCGTGGAGCGGCGCAAGGCGGCGGCGGCTTCCTCAGGCATGCGCACGATCGCAATTGGCGGACCACTGACGCCGCGCTGGTCATGGGTCCACAGGATGTTGCCGAACTGGTTGAGTTGTTCGGCCAGCGTTTGAGCGCTGACACCGGGGCCCGCTGGGGCGATCATGTATTGAGTGCTGCGCACTGCTTTACGTCGATTGTCGCTTGAGGTCGGTCGCGCATCATCTGGGCTTATTGCCATGGCGTCGCCTCCTTCGATTTCAGTGGATGGAAGATTGCGTGCGATCCATCGAAGCCTGTCGCAGCACCGGAAGGCGGGGATCGGCTGCGCGGGCGGCTTCGATCGCGCGATAGGCGAAATAGATCAGGTTGAAGGCCTGTGCAAAATCCCGCTCGGTAAACTTATTGGCTGCCTGGGTGACGACCGAGACGCAGTTTTCGAGGCCCGCATGCTGTGCCGCGTTGGCCTCCAGATAGGCAGAGAGCGAACGTAATGATTCTGCGATCATGTCCCCGATCATGCTTTCCGCGGCCTGATGATCGAGCACCGGGTTCGGCATCGGGAAGCTGCCGGGCACGGTTCGGAACGGCTGCTCGAACCCTTGAGACTGCAGGCGCAGGAGCAGCGGCATCAAATTGCTGAGCAGGCCCACGAGCTGCTGAATGTCTGAGGAGTGGCGCTGTGACGATGCAGCGGAGGGATTGGAATCCGACATGAGGGTTCTCCTTCGAGGATGCGCTGCGCGACCGCCGCTTTTGGCGGCGGTCGCGCCTTACTGCGCAGTCAGATCATCCGCTGCTGGCCGTAGGCCTGAAGGTTACCGATGACCTGCGGAATGACGCCAATCAGCTGGCGGGTGATGTCGGCGACATCCTGCTGCGTCAGTTGCCGCTGCTGGCCAAAGCTGGTCTGAGCACCGCCGAATGCCGCCTGGAACTGCGGTGCGCCGAACTGGGTGCCCCACATCTGCGTGGGCTGAGTTTGCGTTGGATAGCCGAGGCCAAATTGACCGAGGCCTCCGAATTGCCCCTGACCGGGACCGCCATGCATGGCCGAATGCTGCATTTGGGGCTGGCTTTGCAGCATTCCCACGATCTGCGGCACGATGGGCAGGATCTGCCGCACGACCTCGCTCACATCTTGCGGACTTAGCTGCCGCGGCGCCTGGCCGTAGGCCGCATAGCCTATGCTGGCGAACGGGTTCTGAGCTTGCGCGAGAATCTGAGGCAGCGCCGGTATCAATTGCCGCACGACCTCACTCACGTCCTGCTGCGACAGCTGGCGCTGTTGTCCGCCCCATTGCTGGCCCCAGCCCGTTTGCCCGCCCCAGCCGGGGCCATATCCAAACGCGCCAAAGGTCGGCTGACCGCCGAACTGACCATGTTGCTGTCCATAGGCCGCCTGGCCCAATCCAAGGCCGCCGCCTCCATATTGCTGGCCGCCTTGCGATGCTCCCAAGCCCCATTGTTGCGGCCCGAATTGTCCGAATGGCGAACCATGCGCGAGGTTCTGTTGCAGGGTATCGTAATAGGTCATCGCTTGCCTCCTTGCGATGGTTGGTGCCCTCAGCCCAAAACCCTTCCAAAAATCCTTCCCTTCCAAAAATCCTTCCAAGAATCCTGCGAAGGCCGGTCGCAGACGCGACCTCTTCGCCGGCAATAGCGATCCGTCGCGCCGGTGCGACGGCGCTGGACCTTCGAGTTCAAATGTCTGGTACGGATGTCTCAGCCGCAAGCAATGTCGCCCGCATGGAAGGCGCGAGTTGCGTCCCCCACTAAGTGACAAGCCGACGGTAGGAAATTTTAGAGCGGCAAAATGAAGCCGTCGAGAGATGTGGAGCGGATTTTCCTCACCGGCATGGTGGCCGACGATGTATCGCTTATGTCTTACGTCCGCTCATACGCTAGGCAATTACGCTGGTGTCTCCCCGGTACTGTAATGAGCAGAGACGCGAAAAACGTACTCACGCCAAAATAGTTTCGCGAAAGCGCGGCGATATTTTGGCAGCAATCAAACTCCGCAAAAATTTCAAGCCGGGATTTTCGTCAGTACTCTTTGCCTGGTCAACGAGCCTTCCGATGTGCATCGGCATCAACTTCAGCGACTGCAGCGATGACGATTCAACGCGCTTTAGTACGCGAGGTTGAGCAAGGCGCCGACGCGCTCGAAGGTGGCGGGATGGCTGCGCAGCAAGCGTGCCGGATCATTCACAAATGCGGACGTGCGACTTGGCGCAGAGCCAGTGTGATGGCGCTCGAGCTTGTCGAGCGCGGCGATGAGCGCTCGCGAGTCGCCGGTGAGCTCGAGCGCCGTTGCATCCGCATCCATTTCACGCACGCGCGACAGCGCAAGTCCGAGCAGCTGGCCGAGAGCCGGGGCTGCGCTCAGCAGCGTCGCCAATGGCTGGCTTGATGTCATGCCAGTGAGATGATGGCTGCTTCGCAGCCGCGCGAGACCGGCGAGCGAGGTCCACTCGATCGCGCGTCGCAACGCCGTCGCCCAGCCCATCGTCCAGGCGTCATTGTTGCGGATATGAGCGACTTCGTGGGCCAATATCCCGGCAACTTCGTCGCGCGTCATGCCGCGCAGCAGGCCTTCGGTCAGCACGATGGCGCTGCGTTCCGGTCCACCAAGCGCATAGGCATTCATGTCGCGCGGTGCCGGCAGGCAATAGAGATCCGGCAATCGCACGAGGCCGGCCCGGCTGCAAACCCTTGTCAGAATGGCGAACAGGTCCGGCACCTCGGCGTGGGACAGCAGGTGGGCGCCGAACCAGCGATACATGTTCTCGCGCGAGATGATCGTTTCGTCGGGACGGGGCGTGCTTCCCATGAGCGCCCGCTGCATTCCCTCGGCCCCACCGACGATCCAGCCGCACACGGCGAGCAGCAACGTCATTGAAAGGATCGCCAATTGGGATGATTGATGGTTCGCAGCCTGATGGGCGTGCCGCCGATGCCGCAACCGCCACTGGTCTTTCGGGCTCAGCTCGATCCTGCATCGCAGGAAGATGCCCGGCTCTCCCGACAGCCAATGCATTTCCACGCTGACGGTAGGGCCGCACCGCAAAACGCGCAGCATCTCTCGCGGTGCATGTCGCACCAAAGCGAACGAAATGCCCGGTGTGAAGCCGACAACGACATCATGGCCGTGCCGATCACCACGCAACGCTATCGGGCTTACGCCAGCGTTAATCACCGTTGTCCCCCTTGTACACTGTCCCCTTGTGCACGCTCAAAGCGATAGAATATGGGTCTCACAGTGCGCCGTCATGCCAGTTTCATGCCGAAGTCCCGGTATCCACAAGGTCCGCCCCGGTGAAAGCGTCACAGGAACCGGGGCCCCTGTTCAAGATAAACGATGGTTTGGTCATGCGCTTCGGATGCTACTGCGGCGGCGGTCGCCGCTGATGACGGCATAGGCCGGTCACGAGCCCGGGCCATCCCCCTGTCCAGCGATTTGTGAGCGCGCGCACCGGCAAGCTCGGCAACGAACAAAAGGATGCCAGACAGGATGATGAGGACGGGCGGATGTATGAGTAAACGCCCTAGAACGTCACCCGCATCCCCGCATAGAACGCGCGCGGCCTTGCCGGGCTCAGCGAGCGCGGGTCGGTGAAGGGGTTGCCGCCGTTCGTGAAGTTCGGGAGCGCGCCGGTGTCGAAGAACTGGCCGTAGGTCGCGTATCTGACGTCGAAGACATTGTCGACCTTGCCGTAGAGCTGGACGTTCTTGGTGGCCTGGTAGGAGGTGTGCAGGTTGAACACCCTGTAGGACGGCAGCTTCGCATATTGGTTGGATTCGTCGCCGACGAGGTATTGGCTGGAGACAAACAGTGCGTTGCTGCCGACTTTCCACTCGTCGGTGATGGCGTAATCGACGCCGAGCTTGACGCGGTGGCGCGGGATCGCGGGGATCTGGTTGCCTGGCAAGACCTGGATATGGCCCTCCGCATCGGCGAACGGGCTGTTGGAGCCGAGCGTCAATGGGTCGAGGAAGCGGGCATCGATGAAGGTGTAGCTCGCCTGGAACTGAAGCGCCTGCGACTTGATGTCGACCTCGGCCTCCAGCCCCTGCCGCCGTGTCCGGCCGACATTGCTGAAATAGCCGAAGCCGGTTCGATCAGGGACGGGGACGGCCAGGATGTCGTCATAGTTGGTGGCGCGGAAGCCGCCGATCTTCCAGCCGAGCGTGCCGATGTTCAGCTCCCTGGTGCCGCGCAAGCCCGCTTCGACCGTCTTGGACACGACCTGCTTCAACGGCGGGTCGGAGACCAGAAACGCTGCGATCAGACAGGGATTGTGCGGATCGGCGCAGCCGAGCTCGAGCGGCGTCGGCACGCGGTTGGCCTCGGAATAGCCGGCATAGGCGGTCAGCTCCGACGTGATCTTGTAGGTGCCGCCGATCACCGGATTGAATCTCGTGTAGGTGGTGTCGCCGTTGAGCGCTGTGCCGAGCTGGTCCTCCAGCGAGATGCGCGCCACGTTGAAGCGGGCGCCCCCTGTGATCGCGAAGGCATCCGTGACGTTGAACGTATCGGTCGCATAGAGGCCGTTATATTGATTGACCGTCCGCAGCGAGACGGGACCGGCAAGCCCGGTCGCGATCGTGCCTGATGGCCCGAGGAAGACGCCGCTGCCAGTCACGACATAGTTCTCTCCGATCGAGCCGATCTCCGCCATGGCATCGTAGCGCGTGGTGCTGGCATCGTAGCTGGTGCCGATCACGAAGCGGTTCTCGTGCCCGAACAATTGATCGGTGTTGGTGGCCTGCCCCGAGACGCCGAAGCTGGTCGAGCGGATCGAGCTGCGGTCGATCTCGCCGAGGATCGTGCCCGGCGCGAAGGGATTGCCAAGCTGCATGCCGCTGGTGCCGTTGGCGGGCGTCGCACCGTCGCCGAAACACAGCAGCGTCGCGTCCGCCGTGCACTCGCCGACATTGGTGGGATTGCCGTCGACGATCTTCTGCTCGTACCGGCGTACGTGCGCGGTGCCTTCCAGCGTCCAAGTCGGCGTCGCGTCGGCCTTGGCCGTCAGGTTGAGATAGCCGACGCGGTTGGAAGTGGTCTGCGGTGTGGTGTAGGTCGCGCCCCAGTAATTGTTGAGCAGCTCGGCTGGAACGGTGGCATTGGCGCCGAAATCGTTCTTGGCGGCTCCGATATTGACGTGGAATTCGCTGTCGCCCTTGATGTAGCCGACATCGCCATAGAAGCGCCGCACGTCCGATTGGGAGAAGTTGCGGAAGCCGTTGTCGTGCAGGCCTTCAAGCGCGGCGTAGACGCCGTAGACCTGGTCGACCTGCTTGCCCCATTGTGCCGAGCCCTGGATGCGGCCGAACGAGCCGCCCATCACATCGAGCTCTGCGCCTTGATAGGTGAAGCCGTCCTTCATTTGCAGATTGATCGCGCCCCCGAGCGCGTTGAGGCCGAAGGCGGGATTGTTGGTCACCAGCGTCGCCGACCTGATCGCTGCGGTCGGGATCAGGTCCCAGTTGACGGCGTCCGAGAACGCTTCATTGATGCGCACGCCGTTCTGGTACACGGCGAGGCCTTGCGGCGTGCCCGTCACGGGCGAGGCGATAAAGCCGCGAAACTCGACATTGGGCTGGAACGGGTTGCCCGTGACCTCGCTGATGCTGACGCCCGCGATGTTGTCGCGCAGCGCATCCGTGACGTTGAGCGAGCCGGTGCGCTTGATCTGGCCCGCGTCAACCGCGTTGATCGCCGACGGAACCTTGTCGACCTCGAGACCCCTGCCGGTGCCGGGCGCTGTCGGATAGACGTAGATCCTGCCACTACTCCTTGGCTTGCCTGCGTTCGCAGCTGTCCGCGAGACGCGGCGCGGCGGCGCGCGACGCGCGACCGGCTGCGGCGCCACCACCTCGACCGCCGGCAGATTCTGGACGTTGGTCTCCTCGTCCTGCGCGGCGCGCGCGTCCGTCGCGAGAACGAATCCCGACATCAGACCTGATGAGACCGAGGCCACCAAGAGACCTCGCGTGTGTCCAGCCCAGCGCATTCCCATCGTTCCACCCGTAACCACCGGCTGTTTTCATTTCGCCTGATGGTTTGAGACGAGTGTAATCGGCGGCACCTGATGCACTAGCCACAAAAGGTCGTAGGCTATCCGCACCCGCTTTCCCGATGGAATCGGGAATTATTCCCGATCGGGAATTTTCCCGCTTGAACCGGGCGCGATCAGGCCGCCGCGGTTGGAACCAATGCTTCCACAGTGACGCCACCCTCGCCTGAGGCCACGTTGAGCGTGCCGCCGAGCGCCAGAATGCGCTCGCGCATGCCGACAAGGCCGAAGCCGAGCTTCTGGCCAGGCTCCATGCCGCGGCCGTTGTCGCTGACCCGCACACGCGCGCAGCAGCGACCATCGCGGCCCGGCTGCTCCGCGGGCTCGATCACCACGACGATCGCAGTCGCGCCGGCGTGGCGGAACGCGTTTGTGAGCGCCTCCTGCACGACGCGATAGATGGTGAGGTCGGCCGTCTCGCCGGTGGCGCCGAGCGCGGGTGAGATCGTGGTTTCGATGGTGACGTCGGGATGCGATTCCCGCAACAGCCGCGACAGCGATTCCAGCGCCTTGCCGAGGCCCAGCTCGGCAAGACCGACCGGCCGCAACCGCTCCAGAACGCGGCGCGTGAACTGCTGCAGCGCGTTGATCTGCTCCAGCAGTGCGCCGCCGTGCTTTCGCACGGCATCCGCGCTGGGCGCGCGTCCGTCGGCCAGCTTCGCCAGCGCACTGGCATGGGCGCGCAGCGAGAACAGATACGGCCCGAACTCGTCATGCAGCTCCCGCGCGATCTCCTTGCGCTCGACGTCCTGGAGCGACACCGCGCGCTCGGCAAGGCGCCGCTTGTCCTCGACCGCCTCGCCGAGTGTCGCCGCCAGATGATTGAGCCTGGTGCAGATCGCAGCCAACTCAGGCGCGCCACCGGGCTCAACGCGTGCACCGTAGTCGCCGCCCTCGAGCTCGCCCATGGTCTGCGCCAGGGACTGGAGCGGCGCAAGCGCCCGGCCGACAACTGTCATCATCACCAGGAACAGCACCAGCGCGATCACTGAGCCGACCTCGAGCTGGGTGACGATGGCGTCCCAGATCTCGGCGATCTCGTCATTGGGATGCGAGGTGATCACCAGCGAGCCGGGCTTGCCATGAACCGTAACAGGCACGCTGACGGCGGTTTGCTCGGGATGAACCAGGCTGACGAACCAGGCCGGCGGCCCCGACGAATCGTCATCCGCATCGGTCCGCGGTGGTGTCAGCGGGTTACCGCCGGCATCGCGAAGCGCGATGCTGACATGACGCAGACGGTTCAGATCGTGCGCGATCCGGTTCAGCCTCGCATCGGGATCCGGCGCCTCGTCGAGATCGGCAACGATCATCTCGATGAATTCGCGCGCCAGCCGGATCACGCTCTGGTCCTCGGCCTGCACGCGCGGCCCCGCTTCCGCGACCTGGCGGGCGATGTTGACCGCGAGCCCGAGGGCAAGCAGCAGCGCCAGCAGAAGGTTGATGCGCCCGCGCAAGGAAAGATTTTGCCACATTGCTTTCGCCCGTACCCGCTGCGGATCGCTCGCGTCTGCCCAATAGCGTTGACAGGGGCGAAGCGCCCGATATCTAATCGGAAGCGTACAGCAATCCCGGCCGGGTTGCATGGGCCGACAAGCTTCTCGTTCGGCATCATGCGGCGCGAAATCGCGAAACTCACGCGAAACCGACGAGTCCGGTGCTGTCGCGGGGAACGCCTATGCGCATTCTGATCGTCGACGATCATCCCATTGTCGCCTCCGGCTGCCGCGCCGTGCTGGCCGACGAAGGCGAGATCGAGATCCTGGAGGCCGCCGACGCCGAGGATGGCGAGAGCGTCTTCATCGTCGAGCGCCCCGACCTCTGCATCATCGACATCAATTTGCCGACCGTCTCCGGCTTCGAGCTGGCGCGCCGCATCCTCGCCCACGCGCCGGATGCCCGCATCATCATGTTCAGCATGAACGACGACCCCGCCTTCGCCGCGCGCGCGATCGAATGCGGCGCCAGGGGCTACGTCTCCAAGACCGGCGATCCCGATGATCTTGTCGAGGCGATCCGCGCCGTCGGCGCTGGCGGAACTTACTTGCCGAGTGCGATCGCGCGCAGCATCGCCTTCGCGGGGCCCGCACTGGCGCAGAGCCCACTGTCGAAGCTGAACGCGCGCGAGATGGAGATCTTGCGGCTGCTCAGCGCCGGAAAAAGCCTGTCGGAAATCGCCTGGCTGGTGCAATCGTCCTACAAGACGGTCGCCAACACCTCCTCGATCATGCGCCAGAAGCTGGGGGTGAAGACCTCGGTCGAGCTGGTACGGCTGGCGATCGACAGCGGCGTCGCCTGAACGCGCCACAAACTTTGGTCACACACGCATTGCATTCTCGATGTGGCGAGATGCCACGGAGCTATCAGGCATGACGATCCAGACTGTCTCGACCAACAAGTCCCATGGCGGCGTGCAGGGCGTGTATCGCCATGCAAGTATGGCGACCGGAACCGATATGGTGTTCTCGGTCTATGTTCCCCCGCATGCCGAAGGCGCCAAGCTGCCCGTGGTCTGGTATCTCTCCGGCCTCACCTGCACCCATGCCAACGTCACCGAGAAGGGCGAATTCCGCAAAGCCTGCGCCGAGCTCGGCCTGATCTTCGTCGCTCCTGATACCTCGCCGCGCGGCCCCGACGTGCCAGGCGATCCGAACAGTGCCTATGATTTCGGCCTGGGCGCCGGCTTCTATGTCGATGCGACGGAGGCACCGTTCACGCGCAATTATCGGATGTGGAGCTATGTCACCGACGAATTGCCGAAGCTCGTGGCGGGACATTTTCCCGTCGATGCCAAGCGGCAATCGATCATGGGCCATTCCATGGGCGGCCACGGCGCGCTGACGGTAGCGCTGCGCAATCCGCACCGCTACCGCGCCGCCAGCGCCTTCGCCCCGATCGTGGCGCCATCACAGGTGCCGTGGGGTATCAAGGCGCTGAGCTTCTATCTCGGTCCGAACAAGGAGGCATGGCGCAGCCATGACACCGTGGCGCTGATCGAGGACGGCGCAAAGTTTTCCGGCTTCCTGGTCGATGTCGGCGAGGCCGACAATTTCCTGAAGGAGCAGCTCAAGCCCGAGCTGCTGCAGGCCGCCTGCACCAAGGCCAACATCCCGCTGACGCTGCGGCGGCAGCCGGGCTACGACCACAGCTATTATTTCATCTCGACCTTCATGAGCGACCATCTGCATTGGCATGCGGAGCGGCTGAAGGGGTGAGGTCTTTTCTTCTCCCCCTTGTGATGAGGGATATATCTCCGCAACCGCAGTCTCGTAGGATGGGCAAAGCGACTTGTCCGCCGTAGCTCGAAGAGCGAAGGCGGAAGCCTGCCCACGATTTGTCTCGAATCACTGAGCGATCGTGGGCACGGCGCAGGTGCGCCTTTGCCCACCCTACGATCCCCTGCTTGCTGAGAGAATATCCCACTAGGGCCTTCCGTAATTCGGCGCGAGCAGGCGGTTGCGGATCAGATAGCTCATCGTGCGCGTCCAGGATTCATCGGTGTTGCCGCGCATGTCGGCGCTGGCGGCCGTGATCATGTTGCCGGTCTTCACGTCACGCAGGTAAACGTTGAGATTGATGATCAGGTTCGAGACCTTCTGCACCATGCCTGTGATCTCGAGGTCCGCGCCCAGCTGTCCGGCAAGCTTGAGGTCGCAGCCGCCGCAGGCCTGCAGATTGCTGTGACGGGCCGCATCCCTGACCGGCGCGATATCGAGCACCTGGAACTTGCCTGACTCTGCCAGCGCCTTGCGAAGCTGCTCGCTGATGCGATCGAGCCGCGCCTCTTCCGGCTTGGAGCCGTAGAACTCGCCGGGCAGGCTGGTGTCGATCAGCTCGAAATCGAACACGGCAAGTTTTGGCGGATCGGCTTCTGCCTGCGAAACCATCAGCAGCAAAGCTGCAAAACATATCAGCGCTCGCATGATCGTGATTCCGACCCTCGTGTCGCGACGACCAAATGCGGGGTTGCAAGCCCGGCCAAATCGGTCATGCTCGAACAGAAACAATTCTCCACCGGCGGTCAAGCCGGGGAGGAGGTTGCGGAGGAAGCATGATCCGATGGTTGCTCGGCCCGATCGGCCTGTGTCTGGCAGCGGCGCAAGCGCTGGCGGCCGACCCCGTGACTATCGGCGTCGGTTATCTCGGTTTAGCGGGCACCAGATCGACGCTGTCGCTGGTCGAGCAGCCGGCCGAGAATGACGGCGTCGCCGGCGCCAAGCTCGCGATCGAGGACAACAACACGACCGGAAAATTCCTCGGCCAGCGCTTCGCGCTGGAGGAGCACCGCATCAGGGAGGGCGAAGATCCGGTCCAGGCTGCGACCGCGCTGGCCGAGCACAACGGTTTCATTGTCGCCGCCCTGCCGGCCGATGCGCTTCTGAAAGTGGCCGACGCCTTGCGCGATCGCGGCACGCTGCTGTTCAACGCCGGCGCCATCGACGAGCGGCTGCGCGAGGCCGATTGCCGCGCCAATGTGATCCACACCGCGCCGACACGGTCGATGCTGGCGGATGCGCTCGGCCAATATCTGGTGTGGAAGAAATGGTCGCGCTGGCTGCTCGTGGTCGGCTCGCATGACGAGGACAAGCTCTACGCCGATGCGCTGCGGCGCGCAGCCGCACGCTTCGGCGCCAAGATCGTGCAGGAGCGCACTTTTGAAGACACCGGCGGCGCACGGCGCACGGATTCCGGCGTCACGCTGATCCAGCGGCAGATGCCGGTGTTCACGCAACAGGCACCTGCCTATGACGTGCTTGTCGCCGCTGACGAAAGCGAGGTGTTCGCCGCCTATCTGCCCTACCGTACCTGGGATCCCCGTCCCGTCGCCGGCTCGGCCGGCCTCGTGCCGCGCAGCTGGGATGCGGCGCAGGACCAATGGGGCGCGACGCAGATGCAGAACCGCTTCATCAAGCTGAACGCGCGCCGCATGACCGCGCTCGACATGCAGGCCTGGACGGCGGTGCGCATGATTGGCGAAGCGACCTCGCGGACCAATTCCGGCGAGGTCAAGAAGGTCACCGACTTCATCAAGGGACCGAATTTCGAGGTCGCCGCGTTCAAGGGCACAAGGCTGACGCTGCGCGACTGGAATCTGCAGCTGCGGCAGCCGATCCTGCTGGTCGACGGCCGCATGGTGGTGTCGGTGTCGCCGCAGGAAGGGTTTCTGCACCAGGTCTCCGAGCTCGACACGCTCGGCTACGATCGCCCGGAGAGCAAATGCAAGCTGAAATGAGGATGCGGATGTTGCGTGCGGGATTGCTGTCCGGACTGGTGCTGGCGGCAGCGCCCGCGCATGGCTTCATCGCCTATGTCTCGAACGAGAAAAGCAACACGGTCTCCGTCATCGACACCGACGGCTGGACCGTCACAAAAACCATCAAGGTCGGCCAGCGGCCGCGCGGCATCGAGTTCACGCGCGACGGCAAGTTCGTGATGGTCGCGGTCGGCGACGACGACAGTATCCAGCTGATCGACGCCAGGACGCAAGCCGTGGTGGACACCCTGCCCTCCGGCCCCGACCCTGAATTGTTCACCCAGGATGCCGCCGGCAAGACGCTCTATGTCGCCAACGAGAACGACAACACGGTGACCGTGATCGACCTCGAGAAGCGCGCCCGCCTCGGCGATATCCAGGTCGGCGTCGAGCCCGAGGGCATGACCGTCAGCCCTGATGGCAAGACCCTGATCAACACATCCGAGACGACCAACATGGCGCATTTCATCGACACGGCCTCGCGCCAGATCGTCGCCAACGTGCTGGTGGATGCGCGGCCGCGCTTTGCCTGTTACAAGCACGACGCGTCCGAATTATGGGTGTCCTCCGAGATCGGTGGTACCGTCTCGATCGTCGATCCCGGGAAGCACGAGGTGATCGGCAAGGTGACCTTCGAAATTCCCGGCCTGCGGAAGGAGGCAATCCAGCCCGTTGGCATCGGCATGACCAAGGATGATAAAACAGCGTTCGTCGCGCTCGGGCCCGCCAACCGCGTCGCCGTGGTCGACACCGCCACGCACAAAGTTACAAAATATCTCCTGGTCGGCCAGCGCGTCTGGCACATGGCCTTCACGCCGGACGAAAAATATTTGCTCACCACCAACGGCGTCTCGAACGACGTCTCCGTCATCGACGTCGCCGCGCAAAAGGTGATCAAGACCATTCAGGTGGGCGAACTGCCCTGGGGCATCACGATGGCGCCAGGGATCGCGCCATGACCAGCCCCGCTCCTGTTCCCGAACCGCGCCAGACGCCACGGCCAGATCCCGCCGCGGTGCCGGCGCTGTCGATCGACGGTGTCAGTCATGCCTACGGCCAGCGCCGGGCGCTGACGGACGTCTCCTTCAACGTACAGCCGGCGAGCTTCACCGCCCTGCTCGGGCTCAACGGCGCCGGCAAGAGTACGCTGTTCTCGCTGATCACGCGGCTGTTCGGCATTCAGACCGGCCGCATCGGCATCTTCGGCCATGACATCAGCAAAAGCCCCGGCGAGGCGCTGCGCCTGCTCGGCGTCGTGTTCCAGCCGCGCACGCTCGATCTCGACCTGTCGCTGACGCAGAACCTGCTCTATCACGCGGCGCTTCACGGCATCATCAGGCGCGAGGCGGCGGCGCGCAGCGCCGAGCTGCTCGCGCGCATTGGCCTCAGCGAGCGTGCCGGCAGCAAGGTGCGCGATCTCTCGGGCGGCCAGATGCGGCGGCTGGAGATCGCCCGCGCGCTGCTGCACCGGCCGCGCCTGCTGCTGCTGGACGAGCCGACCGTCGGATTGGATGTCAAGGCGCGGGCCGACATCATCAGCCATGTTCGTCAGCTCGTGACCGAGCAAGGCATCGGCGTGCTCTGGGCCACGCATCTGTTCGACGAGATCATGCCCGGTGACGATCTCGTCGTGCTGCACCAGGGCAAGGTGCTGGCGCAGGGGCCGATGAACCGCGTCGTCACCGAGGCCGGCGCGCAGGACGTCAACACCGCCTTCATGCGCCTGACCGGCGCGCAAGTGATGCCGGGAGGCGGCGCATGAGCAGCATCACCACGCGCGAGGCGCCGCGCGGCTTCTCGTTACAGGAGTACATGACCTGCCTCACCGGCATTGTCTGGCGCGAGGGCCTGCGCTTCCTGCATCAGCGCGAGCGTTTCGTCTCGGCCTTGGTGCGGCCGCTGGTATGGCTGTTCATCTTTGCGGCCGGCTTCCGCCAGGTGCTCGGCATCTCCATCATCCCGCCCTACGAGACCTACATCCTCTACGAGGTCTTCATCGCGCCCGGGCTGATGGCGATGATCCAGCTGTTCAACGGCATGCAGTCCTCGCTCTCGATGGTCTATGACCGCGAGATGGGAAATATGCGCACGCTGCTGGTGAGCCCGTTGCCGCGCGGCTTCCTGTTGTTCTGCAAGCTGCTCGCGGGCACGGCGGTGTCGCTGCTCCAGGTCTATGCGTTCCTGATCATCGCCTGGTTCTGGGATATCACCCCGCCTCCGATCGGTTACCTCACCGTGCTGCCGGCGCTGATCCTGTCAGGGCTGATGCTGGGCTCGCTGGGTATGCTGATCTCCTCCGGCATCAAGCAGCTCGAGAACTTTGCCGGCGTGATGAACTTCGTCATCTTCCCGATGTTCTTTGCTTCATCCGCGCTCTACCCGCTCTGGCGGGTGCGGGAGGGCAGCCCCTATCTTTACTATATCTGCCAGGCCAACCCGTTCACCCATGCGGTGGAGCTGATACGTTTTGCGCTGTATGGGCAGATCAACTGGATCTCGCTCGCCGTGGTCGGAGCTTGCACAATCGTCTTCATGACGGCAGCGATTTTCGCCTATGATCCCTCGCGCGGGCTGGCGCGGCGCGGGCCTGCGGGAGGCGAAGGATGATGGTTCGAGCCCTTGCCTTGGCGGCCCTTGCGTTCACGGTCTCCACAGCGGCGCGCGCTGCCGATCCGCGCTATCCCAACTGGCCATGTGCGCAAGCCAAGGTTCCGGAGATTTCGCTGGCCGCGGTCTGGGCCGGTCCGGAGCTGGGTGACGCCGAGAGCAAGTGGAAGGACGACAGCAAGATCAGCGCGCTGGTCGCCAGGCTTGCGGCGCGCAAGACGCCGCTGGACGAGGCCGAGAAGTCGGTGAAGGAGTTCCTGGCCGGCTCCGCCGACAAGACCGCGAACGCAAAGCTGCTGTTCGCCGGCCTGTTCGACACGCTCAACGCCCAGCGATCCCAGGTCATGAGCGGGCTTGAACGCGTCAGCCGCAAACAGCGCGAGGCCGCCGACAAGATCCGCGCGGAGACCATCCAGCTCCAGGCACTCCAGGACGCAACGCCCCGCGACGACGCCAAGGTCGACGCCATGAGCAACCAGCTGATCTGGGAGACCCGCATTTTCGAGGACCGCCGCAAGGTGGTGCGCTTCGTCTGCGAGGTTCCGACCGCGATCGATCAGCGTCTGTTCGCGCTCGGCCGGGTGATCCAGCAGGAAATGGAATAGCGCGAGCCTTATAACGTCAATCCTGCTGGCTTTCATAAAGTTCCCGCGATATCAGTGCGATCCTTAATGTTCGCCGCGCTATCTGCCGGAACCAAATCGATCTAGGATGGCTTGTCCCGTGAATCAAACGCCGGGAGGCCTCGATGGGAACAGCAAAATTCATTTTCGCAGGCGCTGCGGCCATCACCGTGCTCGCATCAAGTGCCTTTGCTGACGACAAGACCGGAATGGTCACCAGCATCAACAGGCTCAACAATACGATCTCGATCCAGGAGATGCAGAAGGGCACGGTCGGCGGCAGTGCCGGCGGCGCGGGCGCGCTTCAACAGTACAAGGCCAAGGATGCCGCCATGCTGGATGCCGTCCATGCCGGCGACAGGGTGACATTCACCGCGACCGACGCCGACGGGGCGGGCACGCTGACGAAGTTGCAGAAGCAGTAGGGCGACGCTCTACCCACATCGTCATTGCGAGCGCAGCGAAGCAATCCAGAGTCCCTCCGCGGAAAGATTCTGGATTGCTTCGCTGCGCTCGCAATGACGGCGGAGAGCCGGGCCCTATTGCTCCGGCCGCGGCTCCGGCTGCGCCTCCTCCGTCGGTAGCTTGGCGTGCTCCCAGCCGTCGGTGCCGTCAGGATACCAGGCAACGTTGGCATAGCCGTAGGCCAGCGCGCGCTTGGCGGCGTTCCAGGACATCCAGCAATCGGCGAGGCAATAGATCACCAGCAACGCGGCCTTGTCGCCGTGCGAGGCCTGCGCAAGGCCACGCTGGAAATAATCATCCATCGCAGGCGGCAGCGCGCCGTAGCCGGTGTCGGGCAGCCAGATGCTGCCCGGGATATTTTTCCGCGGCGTATCGCGCCACACCGTGCCCGCGGGAAGGCTCTTCGGCTTCGGTGCACGCGGCAGCACATCGACGAAAGCACCGCTCTTCGCCCGCCAGATCGTCTCGGCATCCGCCGTCGTCAGCACGCGCGCGCCTTCCAGCGTCGCCGGCACCGGCGCGCGGTAATTGTCGGTGCGATAGCCCTCCGGCTCGAACGGCTCCTGCTGCCGGGCCTGACCTTGCTGCGCCGACACCTGCTGCGCCGACACTTGCTGCACCAACACTTGCGCCACCAGCGCGGCGGCGACGAGCGCAGCGGCAAGGGGCCATCTCATGGCGTCTTCTTGGCCGCCTCCACGCCGAGCGGCCTGTCATTCTCGTCGAGCAGAGGCACTCCGAAGTCGAGCAGGATCTTGTTGATCTCGCCCTGGTTCTCCTGGATCAGCTTGTTGAGCTGCCGCTTCCAGTTCTGATCCGCGGCGCGCACGCCCATGCCGATGCGATAGACCAGTTTTGGCCCTGAGCTTTCCTTCACCAGCGGCGTCACGTGCAGCGAGCCGGCCTTCTTGGCGTAGTACCCCGCCATCGGCCCCCACAGCACGCCGGCATCGATCTTCCCCGAGGTGAGATCGTCGACCATGGCCTGCGCCGAATTGTCGTAGCGTGTGTCGATCATCAACGGATAGGGCTTGGCGTCGCTCATCAGCCCGGCAATCGCCATGTTGGTCGCCGGCGGCGTCCCGGCGATGATACCGACATGCTTGCCCTTCAGCCTGGGATCTTCGAGCGTGTCGACATCCTCGAGCCCGCTGCCCTCTTTCGCAACCAGCGCATAGGTGGTGCGGTAATAGGGATTGGTGCCCTGCACGATGTCGTCGCCCTGCGGGAAGCCCATGATGACGTCGCAACGATGCGCACCCAGCGTCATGCGCACGAAGCCTGTGGCTTGCGGGAAGAAGACGTAGTCGAGCTTCTTGCCGAGCTTGTCGGCGAACAGCTCGGCGAGCTTGTTCTCGATGCCCTCGCCCTTCTCGTTGGAGAACGGCATGTTGCGCGGATCGGCACAAACCCGCAGCACCTTGGGATCGACCAGCTCGAACGAGAGATCGCCACCATCGCTCGTCTGCGCGCGGGCAACGCCGCCGATCGCACAAGATGCCGCCATCACGCACAGTGAAACCAACCAGCGACGATGTCGTCCGGCCTCCATCGCGCTTCCTCCTCATTTCCCTCGAATGCTATCCATGCAAGGCAGGACGCACCCTCTTTTGTTTGCCAACTTGGTGCTGGCTTGTTGTGTTGCAGTGCAATGAGGCCAATCCTGAACTGAGGCGGAAAAGTGTCGCAGCTCGTTTCAAAGATCGCAGCCCTGTCTCTGCTTGGACTCGCGACGCTAGCACGCACTGGGGCAGCCGAATTGCCTGTAAGCGAAGTCGCGACCGGAATCTTCGTGCACTCCGGGACCATCGCCCTGATGACCCGTGAGAACGAAGGCGATATCGCCAATGTCGGCTTCATTGTCGGCGAGGACGCGGTGGCCGTGATCGACACCGGCGGCAGCCTGCGCGAAGGCGAGGCGCTGCTCGCGGCGGTACGGGCCCACACCAGGAAGCCGATCCGCTATGTCATCAATACCCACGGCCATCCCGACCATGTGTTCGGCAACGCCGCCTTTCTCACTGAGGGAACCAGCTTCGTCGGCCACAGCAAGCTGCCGCAGGCGCTGGCGAGGCGCGGCCCCTATTATCTCGACAATTTCAGGCGCATCATGGGCGGGGAGCTGATCGATCCCGTGAAGATCGTGCCGCCGACCGTGCTGGTGAAGGACACGATGACGCTCGATCTCGGATCGCGCCTGATAACCTTGCGGGCGTGGCCAGCCGCGCACAGCGACAACGATCTGACCGTGTTCGACGAAACCACGAAGACGTTGTTCGCCGGCGACCTCGTCTTTCTCCGCCACATCCCGGTGATGGACGGCAGCCTTCGTGGCTGGCTTGCCTTGCTGAAGCAGTTGGAGGCCATTTCGGCGGTGCGCGTCATTCCCGGTCACGGCCCTGTGAGCGATTGGCCTGCCGCCCTGTCAGACGAGCGGCGTTATCTCACGACGCTGCTGTCGGACGTCCGTACCTCGAACAAGAAGGGCGAGCCGATCCGGACCGCGGCCGAGAAGGCCGCCGCGACGGAGCGGTCGCATTGGGAACTGTTCGACGATTACAACGCCCGCAACGCAACCGCAGCATTTTCTGAAATTGAATGGGAGTAGTGGGCGCGCTACCTTCGCCCTGATATTCGCGCCGTCCGCATAGGACCTTGATCATGATGGGATGCATACGCCGCCTGCCGCTGATCGCCGCGCTGCTCGGCATCGCCTTTGCGCTGCCTGCAAGCGCCGACGAGGCTTACGATCCCTGGCCCGGCCTGGTGCAGGATATCTTCAACAACCGTCCGATCAACGACGGCGCCGAGGTCATCGCCATCGAGATGCCCTATCGCGCCGAGGATGCGGCGATCGTGCCGGTGACTTTGCGCAGCAAGCTGTCGCCCGCTGACAGCCGCCGCATCCGCTCGATCACGCTGGTGATCGACCGCAACCCGGCGCCGATGGCCGCGAAGTTTGAGCTTGGCGCAGATGCCAATGTCAGCGAAATCTCCACGCGCGTGCGCGTCAACAACTACACCGATGTGCATGCGGTCGCCGAACTCAGCGACGGCCAGCTCTACGTCTCCAAGACCTATGTGAAGGCCTCAGGCGGCTGCTCGGCGCCGGCGGGGAAAAACGCGGAGGAAGCCCAGAACCACCTCGGCCAGATGCGCTACCGGCAATTCGCGCGCGAGGACCTGCCTGCGAGCCGCATCCGTGAGGCCCAGATCATGATCGGCCATCCCAACAATTCCGGCCTGCAGATGGATCAGGTCACCCAGCTCTATATCCCCGCTTTCTTCATCAACCAGCTGAAGCTGACGCAGGATGGCAGCCCGGTGCTGTCGATGGAAGGCGGCATCTCGATCTCGGAAGATCCCAATCTGCGCTTCACCTATGTCTCCAACGGCGCCAAGCGATTCCGCGCGGAGGCCAGGGACACGGACGGACACGTGTTCCGGAATGAGTGGGACGTGGAGAAGTCCGGGACGTAAGTCGTCAAGCCGTCATTCCGGGGCGATGCGAAGCATCGAACTATGGTGCGCAATTGCGCACCTGAGAATCTCGAGATTCCGGGTTCGGTCCTTCGGACCGCCCCGGAATGACAGGGCTAAATCAGAAGCACCTCACCTCGGCCTCGGCCTGCGCCCTGCGCAAATCATTCACGGCCGCATTCGCCTGCTCGGAGGTCCGGAACTGGGTACCGAGATTGCCGCGAACCTGGGACATGCTGAGCGCGGTCTCTGCAGTGACATAGCGTTCATAGGGGACGATCGAGGCGACCACGTCGATCGAGCAGGAGCATTGCTCGATCGCCTGCCGCGTCTCGCCATTGGCTTTCATGCAGCCATAGACATATTCCGCGCGCGCCGAGGTGGGATAATCATTGGCC
Source organism: Bradyrhizobium manausense (assembly GCF_001440035.1). Taxonomy (GTDB): domain Bacteria; phylum Pseudomonadota; class Alphaproteobacteria; order Rhizobiales; family Xanthobacteraceae; genus Bradyrhizobium; species Bradyrhizobium manausense. The sequence continues at coordinate 58,113 of NZ_LJYG01000094.1, forward strand.
TCCTCGGCTCGCACCGCATAACCGGTCGCCGCGAGCATAGCTATAGCGGCGACAACAGGTCGTAACTGTCCCGCAAAGTTCATGAGCATCCTCCCGGCTGGTTGCGATGGAAGCTATGCTATGCCTATTGTCCTGAGAAGCACTCTATCCGAGGAAATGGCTCACAAGGTGATGAGAGTTCTGGCACGAACAATAGTGCTGGCGATGATGCTGGCGCTGGGCACGGCGGCCCACGCCGCTGATATCATCCGCCTTGCGGTGCAGAAGACCGGAACGTTCTCCTGGGAACTGGCGACGATCCGCGCGGCCGGGCTCGACAAGGAGGCCGACCTGTCGCTTGAGGTCACCGAGCTTGCGAGCCCCGAGGCCGGCAAGATTGCGATGCGTGCCGGCAATGCCGACATCATGCTGTCGGATTGGCTCTGGGTGTCGCGCGAGCGCGCGCTCGGCGCCAAGCTGACCTTCTATCCCTATTCCAGTGCGCTCGGCGCCGTGATGGTGCCCGCATCCTCGCCGATCAAGACGCTGGCCGATCTGAGGGGACGCAAACTCGGCGTCGGCGGCGGCCCGATCGACAAGAGCTGGCTGCTGCTGCAGGCGCGGATGAAGCAGGACGGCATCGACCTCAAGTCGGATGCGGCCATCGTCTATGGCGCGCCGCCCCTGGTCGCCGCCAAGGCGCTCGACGGCGAGATGGATGCGAGCGTGAATTTCTGGAATTTCTGCGCCCAGCTCGAGGCAAAAGGTTTCCGCCGCCTCGCCGGCATCGAGGACATCCTGCCGAACCTCGGCGCCAAGGGCGCGGTCTCTGCGGTCGGCTATGTGTTCGATGAGGGCTGGGCCGCCAGCCATCGCGACGCCGTGGCGCGCTTCCTCGCCATGACCCGCAAGGCCAAGCAGCTTCTGGTCACCTCCGATGCGGCCTGGGACAAGATCGCCCCGCTCACCGGCGCGAGCGATCCGGCCATGCTGAAAACCTATCGCGACCGCTATCGCGACGGCATTCCGCGCCGGAGCATCAGTGACGAGGAGGCGGATGCGCGCGTGCTTTATCGCGTGCTGGCCGAGATCGGCGGCCGTGACCTGGTCGGGCCGGCGGCCGAGCTCGATCCCGGCACGTTCTACCACGCCGTCCCCGGAGACTGAGGTGCTGCGCATTCTGTCGATTGCCCTGCTGCTTGCGATCTGGTGGACAGCCGCGCTGTTCGTCGGCGGTGCAAAACTGCCCTCCCCGCCCGTCGTGCTCCACGTCATCATCGCGGAAGCGGCGTCCGGCGCGCTGTTCCTGCATCTCGGTGCCACGCTTGCGCGCGTTGCGCTCGCCTTCGCGCTCGCGATGTCGGCCGGCAGTGCCATCGGCTATCTGATGGGACGGGTGACGCTCGCGGACCGCCTCGGCGATCCCTGGCTGATCCTGCTGCTCAACCTGCCGGCGCTGGTGGTGATCGTGCTGGCCTATATCTGGGCGGGGCTCACAGAGGCCGCGGCCATCGCAGCGATTGCCATCAACAAGCTGCCGACCGCGGTGGTCACCTTGCGCGAAGGCACGCGCGCACTCGACCGTTCGCTCGACGAGATGGCGAGCGTCTTTGCGATGCCGCGCTGGCGCGCCTTCCGCCATGTCGTACTGCCGCAGCTTGCCCCCTATATCGCGGCCTCCGCCCGCTCCGGCCTGTCGCTGGTCTGGAAGATCGTGCTGGTCGCCGAGCTGTTGGGACGGCCGAACGGCGTCGGCTTCGAGATCGGAGTCGCCTTCCAGCTGTTCGACACGCCGCGCCTGCTCGCCTATTCCCTGACCTTCGCCGCGGTCGTGCTCGTGATCGAGACGGCGCTGGTGCAGCCGTTCGAGGCCCGCGCAACGCGGTGGCGGCCCCGTGCGGCTTGAGGTCGACATCACAGGCAAGACCTATCGGAGCGCTGCGGGTGGACCGCACCAGGTGTTGGCGCCGATTAAGTTCGCGATTCAGTCCGGCGAGGTCGGCGTGCTCGTCGGCCCCTCAGGCTGCGGCAAGAGCACGATGCTGCGCATCATCCTCGGGCTCGACCGCGACTTCGACGGCCATGTCGCGCGCCCGCCGGAGGCGCGGATCGGCATGGTGTTCCAGGAGCCGCGGCTATTGCCGTGGCGCTCGGTCGAGCAGAATGTGCGGCTGGCAGCGCCCGACGTCACCGATGGCAAGCTGTCGGAGCTGTTCAGGATCCTCGAGCTGGAAGCGCATCGCAGTCACTTTCCAGGCGAATTGTCGCTGGGCCTTGCCCGCCGCGTCGCGCTCGCCCGTGCCTTCGCGGTCGAGCCCGATCTGCTGGTGCTCGACGAACCGCTCGCCTCGCTCGACGACGCCCTCGCCGGACGCCTGCGCGACGAGATCGCGACGCTGGTGGCGAGCCGTCCCGTGATGACGCTGCTCGTCACCCACAGCCTCGAAGATGCCATCCGTCTCGGCGACCGCCTGTTCTTCCTCTCGCCCCGCCCCGCACGCATCGTGCAGGAGATGCCGATCGCGATTCCGCGCGCGAAACGTAACGAAGTTGAGCTCGCCAGGATCAGGACGGAGATCAGGGCGGAGCTTGCGGCGTTGGAGCTTGAAACGAAATGAGAACTCGTGATCAACTACGTTCAACGAGATTGTCGTGGGAGGTCACCGTGCGCCGCCAGCTGATTGCGACAGGCATGCTGTTGATTGCGATGACGGGCGCCACGCTCGCGCAGACCAAGGGCAAGGGCATGCGGCTCTGGAATCTCACCAGCGAGACGATCTCCGGCTTCCAGCTTTCGCCATCAGGCAAGACCGACTGGGGCCCCAACCAGTGCCTGAACGACAAGGACAAGGAGGTCGACCACGACGAACGGCTGCGCATCACCGGCATCGAGCCCGGCCGCTACGACGCCAAGGTGAGCTATGCCAATTCGCGGCAATGCATCGTGCGCGACATCGAGATCAAAGCCGACGCAGTGTTCTCGATCTCCGACAAGGATTTGAAGGATTGCACCAAGTAACGTTCGCGCGTCACGCCTTGTAATGCGTATGCGGAAATTCGCAGCGCCAGCGCACCGCCTGCCATTTCGGGTGATCACCGATCCATTGCGCGATATAGGGCGGCGCGGCCATGGAGCATTGCGCCGGCGAGCCGCCAAAATTGAACACCAGATGCTGCTCCTCGCAGGTCGCAGGCGAGAGCACCACACACACAGTCACCACCAGGTCGATCGGATTCATGCCGGGATCCTCGCGCGGGTGCGATTGAGACTAGCACAAAGGGCTACGTTTCCCGCAGCTGGAAGTTTCAATCCGGCGTGAGGACAAGCGGGGAACCTCTCCTGCTAGAAGTTGATCCCGAACACGATCCGCGCCTGGTGGCGCTCGAAATTGACGAGATCGAGATTGGCCCCGGATCCCGCCGGACGGCCCCAGGCCTGCGTGCTCCAGCTCAGGGTCAGCCGCGATTGCTCGGAGAGCTGGACATAGGCCGTCGGTCCGACGAACAGGGCCTGGCCTGCGAACTCGCCAAGGCCAATGCCTTCGTATTGGCGGAAGTAGCGCAGCTCTCCTCCGAGCAGGACATCCGGCCGCACACGCACCATGCCGGCGAATGCGGCGCCGATGGTCGAGCTCCTCTCCGACAGGCCTGACACCTCGAAGCGCGCCCATTCCGGTTGGTAGATCAGATTGAGCGCGCCGATCACGAAGTTCGGAATCAGCTCGCGATCGAAGGCGAGCGTGAAATTGGTGCCGTACATCCGCCCCTTCGCGCCGCTGAACTCGTCGATGCGATCGCCATGGGTCTCGGCGGCGATGGTCATCCCGAAGGGGGCGTGCTCACGGCCGAGCAGGCGATAACGCAAATCGAGCGAGAGGCCCTGGAAATTGAACTGGCGGCGGTCATCGATGTCAGGGACGCCGGTGATGTCATGCAGCGCCACGGTGCCGCCGACCTCGACGCGAAAATTCGGCAGCGGCACGATCTCGAGCTCGACCTCGTGCTCGAGGGCGCGATAGGTGCCAGCGCCCTTGCCGAAGCGTCCCGTCGTCTGGGTCTGGAATTCGCGCTCGCCCTGATTGCCGACATCGCTGCCGATCATGAAGCCGAAGATGTGCTCGGTATCAAAGCCCTCTTCGGCGCTCACAGCTGCTGGCGCAAACGCGACGATGCACGCAACTGCAGTCCGGAATGTGGAAGCCCCCAAGCGCATGCAGAACACTACCACGGCTTCGAGGGCATCTGCCATCGAAGCCGCGGCAGGTTTGTCGGTCTTACTTGCGCGCTGCGCAGGCGTACATGTTGATTTCCATGCCGATCGGCACTTCCACGATCTTCGGAGCTTTCCAGGCCATTCGAGGTCTCCCCAGGTATTGAGCCAAGTATTGAGCGCGACATCGCGCCGGGCAAAACCTAGGGCTGCCTCAGGCACAGCGCAAGTCTGGAATCGGACCGCGAACACGGCGAAGTATCGAATAACACGCGTAAATTTCGCTCTCGGACAAACCGCCTTCGCTCCCAGTCAAGCGCTGACGACCTCAGCGCAGCAATCGCAGCAAGGCGCGACCCGCCGGCGAATTCAGCTCCTTGGCGTCGAGCGTGCCGTCCTTGTCGGGATTTGCTGCGTTGAAGCGCTGCTCCACGACGGCGAGATATTCATCGAGCGTCAGCGTGCCGTCGTGATCGGGGTCGGCAGCGGCGAGTTCTTTCGCCGTTAGCCGTCCGCGCAGTTCGCGCGCATCGAGCGTCCCGTCATGGTCCGGATCAAGCTTGGCAAACAGCGCGGTTGCAGCTTTCTTCACCTCGGCTAGATCGAGCGTGCCGTCATTGTCGGTGTCGAACATCTTGACAGCGCTAGCGGATGCCGACCAGGCCGGACCCGACACCACGGCAAACGTGAACGCAAGCGCAACTGAGCGACGCGATATCATTTTGACCTCCCTCGCCATGCCCCGACTCGCCGGGGATCGCGACAGCATAAGTCCGCAAGCCGGCCCCGGTTCAAGTCGGGAATTGCAACCCGTACACTGCACAACCGGTGGACCGGTCCGGGCGCCCGCTCATTGCAGGCCCTTGCATCATGCCGCGGAATTTTTTCAGCGTCTACGCGCAAGTCGGAGTCATCAGTCAGGTTTCCGTCAGGTGACCGATCTCCTGAGTCCAACATATCGGCAGCGCAGTTTCGACTTTCGTATTGACGTGTTTTGCTTTCGGGCGGAGTGTTGCAATCGCAGCGTCAAAAGACGCGCATATTGGGAGGAACGGATGAAACGCCTTGCGATGGCCGCGAGCCTCGTCATATCCGCATGCTCGGTTGCGAGCGCACAGACGACCGATCAACTGGTCAAGGGTGCAACCGATACGTCGAACGTTCTCAATTACGGGATGGGCTACAATCTTCAGCGCTTCTCGACGCTGAACCAGATCAACAAGGACACCGTCAAGAATCTCGTCCCGGTCTGGAATTACTCCCTCAACGACGATCGCAGCGAGGAATCGCAGCCGCTGGTCTACCAGGGCGTGATCTACGTCACCTCGCACAACGCGACCATGGCTGTCGAGGCCAAGACCGGCAAGCAGATCTGGAAATCCAAGATCGAATATCCGGCCGAGACACCGCGCATCGTCTGCTGCGGCATCATCAATCGCGGCGCGGCGCTGTTCGACGGCAAGCTGTTCCGCACCACGCTCGATGCCAACGTCATCGCGCTCGACATCAAGGACGGCAAGGAGCTGTGGCGGCAGAAAGCCGCCGACATCAAGGAAGGCTACTCGATGACGGTGGCTCCGCTGGTTGCGGACGGTGTCGTCATCACCGGCATCTCCGGCGCCGAATTCGGCACCCGCGGCTTCATCGACGGCTGGGATCCGGCGACGGGCAAGCACCTCTGGCGCACCCACTCGATCCCCTCGCCGGACGAGCCCGGCGGCGACACCTGGAAGGGCGACACCTGGAAGCTCGGCGGCGGCTCGACCTGGATCACGGGGTCCTATGATCCCGAGCTGAACACGGTCTATTGGGGCATCGGCAACCCCGGCCCGTTCAATGCGGCCGTGCGCCCCGGCGACAATCTCTACACCTGCTCCGTGCTGGCGATGGATCCCAAGACCGGCAAGATCAAGTGGCACTACCAGTTCTCGCCGAACAATCCGTTCGACTATGACTCGGTGGCCGAGATGGTCCTCGCCGACATGAATGTCGAGGGCAAGCCGACCAAGGTGCTGATGGATGCCAACCGCAACGGCTTCTTCTACGTGCTCGATCGCACCAACGGAAAGCTGCTGGCCGCCAATCCATATGTGAAGGTGAATTGGGCGACCGGCGTCGACATGAAGACAGGCCGCCCGATCGAGACCGACGTCGTCAAGGATGCCCGTGACGGCAAGAAGGTCACGGTCTATCCGTCGATCCTCGGCGGCAAGAACTGGGAACCGATGTCGTTCAACCCGCAGACGGGCCTTGCCTACGCCAACACGCTCGCCTTCGGCGGCAGGTACAAATCGGAGCCGGTCACCTTCAAACAGGGTGAATGGTATCTCGGCATGGACCTGACCGATCCCTGGGAATGGGGTGACGGCGCGCGCGGCCATCTGAAGGCGATCGATCCGATGACCGGCAAGGCGAAGTGGGAGGCGGCCAGCGACATCCCGCGCTTCTCCGGCGTGCTGTCGACCGCGGGGGGCGTCGTCTTCACCGGCGCGCTGACCGGCGAGTTCGAGGCCTTCGACGCCGACAGCGGCAAGAAACTCTGGCAGTTCCAGACCGGCTCCGGCATCGAGGGACAGCCGGTGACCTGGCAGCAGGACGGCGTACAATACGTCGCCGTCACGAGCGGCTATGGCGGCGTCTACTCGCTGTTCTCCGGCGACGAGCGGCTGGCCAAGGTGCCGCCCGGCGGTTCGCTCTGGGTCTTTGCGGTGAAGCAGTAACGGCAAGCCCCGTTGAAGGACACAGCTCACAGGACGGTGGCGAGGATCGCCACCGTCGCGGTGCTGACGGTCGCGCTTGCGGCGACCGTCCGTGCCGCGGATGATTCGAACGGCAATCCGCTGCAGGCGCAGATCGACCACGGCAAGTCGACCTATGCCGAAAAATGCTCGCACTGCCACGGCCCCAACCTGATGAACTCCGGCACCATCACGCCGGACCTGCGCGCCTTCCCTGACGACAGGACGCGCTTCGTCACCACCGTGAAGAACGGCAAGAACAACAAGATGCCGCCCTGGGGCGATATCTTGAGCGACGATGACATCGGCAATCTCTGGGCCTTCATTTCGAGCCGGAGGAAGCCATGAGACACCGGCTAGCGGCGCTCGCGCTCCTGACGATCCTCGCGGCTGCGGCGACGGCAGCCT
>NZ_LJYG01000094.1:65498-100820 GCF_001440035.1 Bradyrhizobium manausense
CCCGCCTCTCTCGGCGCATCACAAGGGCAGGCCGGACTCAGGCTTCGACGTGCTGCTGGCGCAGGCGATCGCGGACCGGATGGGACGGCCGCTCAAAATCCAATGGTTCGAGAGCAAACTGGATGAGGATTCGAGCCCGCAGCTCGAGGCCAACGCGCTGCTGTCCGACGGGCGCTGCTCCCTGATCGGCGGCTACGCGCTGACGACGGACTCGCTCGTCAAGCCGGGCGTGCCAACGGCGCGCCTGCCGGATTTTGCCGGCGCCACGCGCGACGACCGCCGCCGCCGCGTCACACTCGGCGTGCTGGCGCCGAGCAAACCTTACCTCTATTCGCCGATGACCGTCGTCCTCGGCCCGAAGGCGCGCGAGCGCAAGATTGCTGACATCGGCGATCTCGCCGGGCTTCGCCTCGCGATCGAGAGCGGCTCTCTCGGCGATGCCATCCTGATGACATTCGACAAGGGACGGCTGATCGACAACATTAGCCATCTCGTCCCCGGCCGCGACGACCTTCTGGGCGCGCTCAATCGCGGCGATTACGACGCGACCCTGATCGACCTCGCCCGCTACGACGCCCATCGCGCCGCGCATCCTGATACGGCCATCGCCGCCTCCGGCTATTATTATCCGATCGGCGCCAATCGCGGCTATGTCGGACTTGGCAGCGATCCCGACTTGATCGAGGCCGTCAACAAGGCTCTGTCCGATCTTGCCGCCGAGGGCAGGATTGCCGAACTCGGCAAGCAGGCCGGCCTGACCTATCTGCCGCCACGCGAGCCGGCGATCCTCGGCGATGTCTGGACGAAGATCATTGCGCGGTGAGTCGAAAGCCTAGTGTCCCAGACGCATTGGTCGGCTATGATCACGCGCTGTCGCCGGGCGCATTTCTCCGCTCCGGGCGAGAAAGGCCGAGCGCATGAAACCCGATGCTGTCGCCGTCGCAGCCCTGGTCATCCTGCTTTTTCCGATGGGCTATTTCCTGCTGGCCTCGCCCGCATTCCTGCTGGTGAAGCTGGACATTCCGCCCGTCACGCAGCTGCTGCGCGGGATGTTCAACATCCAATTCAGAATGATGGCTGTGACCGGCGTCCTTGCGACCGTGGCTTTCCTCGTCGCAGGTCGGCCGCTTTTCGCCACTGGCATCGGCTTGATCGCGGCTCTCGCGATCCGGGGACGCGGCTGGTTCATGCAACGGATGGACGAAGAGCTCAGCGCCAGGGATGCCGGCGACACTGGGGCCGTGCGCCGACTACGCCAGTTGCATTGGAGCGGAATGCTCTGCAACGCAATGCTGGTCGCGGCGCTCGTGACCAGCATTCCCTACGTAGCCATCTCGACTTGAGCAGACTGGCCTAGGTTTCGCCTACCACGATGGCACCTTGCTGCGCCTTGTGGATCGATGACGGCACCACGCCGAAATATTTCCGGAATACGCGGCTGAAATGCGATGAGCTGGAGAAGCCCCAGGAGAATGCCACGTCGGTGATGGTCTTGCCGCCGTGGGCTTCGAGCTCCTGACGGCAGTTCTGCAGGCGCGCCTGCCAGATGTAGTCGCTCACCGTGGTGCCGCGCTCCGAGAACAGCATGTGCAGATAGCGCTTGGAACAGCCGAGCTCGGCGGAAATCTGGTCGATGCACAGATCGGGATCGCGCAGATGCTCGCGGATGAAGAATTGGGCACGCACATACATCGCCTCGGGCCCGACTCGATCGAACATCGTGTCGGCTTCGCGCAGCGGCAGCAGCAGCAGGTCGATCAGCGAGTCGGCGACGCCGACCGCGGTGTTGGCCGACAGCTTCGCCGCCTCGTCGAACGTGGCATGGACGAAATCATGGGCGATCCGCCCGGTACCCGTCTTCGCCGACAGCTTGCAGGCCTGCATGCGCTGTGACGGGAAGCCTCGATCGCGCAAAAGCGCTTTGGGCACGATCACCACGTCGTGGCGCGTGAAGGCGGGGCTGACGATCAAATGCGGACAGGAGACGTCATAGGCGATGATGTCGCCCGGGTTCAGCTCGATATGGCGGCCTTCCTGCTCGAAGTAGGACACGCCATAGGTCTGGAAGTGGATCTTGATGTACGGATGTTCGTTGGCCTTGGCCCGCGCGAACGTGTGCGCGATGCGATGCTGGCTGACTTCGATCTGACAGAGCTTCAGCCGCGAGACCGTCGTGTAGTCGATCCGCCCTTCGAGCGAGGATGCCTCCAGCGGATCGACGTCGAAATGACCACACAGATTCGTCAATCCGTCGACCCAACTCTGGATCTGCCGATTGGGCGTCAGTCCCGTCGTCGAGAGCGTGTGAATTGTGTCGGACATTAATCCAGCCACTGGTGTTGTCAGGAGATCCCATGCGAATCGCGGCCAGTGCCTGCTGAAGCCCTCAGCCTTGATCGCGTGACGTTTACCTCAAATTTGGGCGGTCTTTTGAAACGAGCGCCACGTTCCATCGCCACCTTGACGATTAATCCTCCGCCTTAGTTGCACCGCCGTCAAGGGGAACCTGAGCGTTCAACAGGGCACCGCATCGCACCGAAGCCGCTGAATTCGCTACCGCAAAATCAAAAACTTTGCGTTCGTGCGCTGTCGAGCAAAGCGGGTTCACTCTTGGGCAAGTTTCCCGTTGGCGAAGTCGTTAGGAATTGCGGCAGGAACAAAAAGAACGGGCCGCGCCTGCACGTGGACCCGCAGCTCTCATCAGGAGGAGGAAACAGCACAGCATCGTTTCTGGTCCCCCGCATGACCGCCCTGCACGAGCAGACGCCGGACGAGAAGCCCGGCGATTAAGCAATGCTTCGGAAACAATAAACGAGACCAACGGAGGAATGACTATGCGCAAGGTGCTACTGGCGACCTTTCTTGGCTCCGCGGCGGCTCTCGCCGTCGGGAACGCGTCGGCCAATGACGAGCTGAACAAGATGTCGCAGAACCCGAAGGACTGGGTGATGCCGACCGGCGATTACGCCAACAACCGCTACTCCAAGCTCAATCAGATCAACGCTCAAAATGTCGGAAAGCTTCAGGTCGCCTGGACCTTCTCGACCGGCGTGTTGCGCGGCCACGAAGGCGGCCCGCTGATCATCGGCAACATCATGTATGTCCATACGCCTTTCCCGAACAAGGTCTACGCCATTGACCTTTCGAACGAAAACAAGATCGTCTGGAAGTACGAGCCGAAGCAGGATCCGAACGTCATCCCGGTGATGTGCTGCGACACGGTCAACCGCGGGCTCGCATTCGGCGACGGCAAGATCTTCCTGCACCAGGCCGACACGACCCTCGTCGCGCTCGACGCCAAGACCGGTCAGGTCGAATGGACCGCCAAGAACGGCGACCCGAGCAAGGGCGAGACCGGCACCTCGGCCCCGATGGTTGTCAAGGACAAGGTGCTGATCGGTATCTCCGGCGGCGAGTTCGGCGTTCAGGCCCACATGAGCGCCTACGACATCAAGACCGGCAAGCTGGCCTGGCGCGGTTATTCCGAAGGCCCTGATGACCAGATCCTGGTCAACGACAGCACCACCGCGCTCGGCAAGCCGGTCGGCAAGGATTCGAGCCTGAAGACCTGGCAAGGCGATCAGTGGAAGATCGGCGGCGGCGCCACCTGGGGCTGGATTTCCTACGACCCCGAGCTGAACCTGATCTATTACGGATCGGGCAATCCCTCGACCTGGAATCCGAAGCAGCGCCCCGGCGACAACAAATGGTCAATGACGATCTGGGCACGTAACCCGGATACAGGCGTTGCGAAATGGGTCTATCAGATGACGCCCCATGACGAATGGGATTATGACGGCGTCAACGAGATGATCCTCTCGGATCAGTCGATCAACGGCCAGGCCCGCAAGCTGCTGACGCATTTCGATCGTAACGGCCTCGGCTATACGCTCGATCGCGCGACCGGCGAGCTCCTGGTCGCCGAGAAGTACGATCCGAAGGTGAACTGGACCTCCGGCGTCGACATGGACAAGAACTCGCCGACCTATGGCCGTCCGAAGGTGCTCGACGCAGCTTCGACCGACAAGGCGGGTGAGGACCACAACGTGAAGGGCATCTGCCCGGCCGCGCTCGGCACCAAGGACGAGCAGCCGGCAGCCTACTCGCCGGACACGCAGCTGTTCTACGTTCCGACCAACCACGTCTGCATGGACTACGAACCGTTCAAGGTGAGCTACACCGCGGGCCAGCCCTATGTGGGTGCGACGCTCTCGATGTATCCGCCGCAGGGCGATACCAACATGGGTAACTTCATCGCCTGGGACGGCAAGACCGGCAAGATCGTGTGGTCGAACAAGGAGCAGTTCTCGGTCTGGTCGGGTGCGCTCGCAACCGCCGGCGGCGTGGTGTTCTACGGCACGCTCGAAGGCTATCTGAAGGCGGTCGACGCCAAGACCGGCAAGGAGCTCTACAAGTTCAAGACTCCCTCCGGCATCATCGGCAACGTCACCACCTATGAGAACGGCGGCAAGCAGTATGTCGCAGTGCTCTCCGGTGTCGGCGGCTGGGCCGGTATCGGTCTGGCAGCAGGTCTGACTGATCCGACGGCCGGCCTCGGCGCGGTCGGTGGCTACGCGGCCCTCAGCAACTACACGGCACTCGGCGGCACGCTGACCGTGTTCTCGCTGCCCAACTAGCCTCTGTTCAGTATCGCTCCGGCGCGTGGATCAACCTCCACGCGCCGGCTCGTCTCCACCTGACGCCGTCGAGGAACATCTCTTGCGTAAAACCTGCTCTGTCATTGCTCTGATGATCTTCGTTGCGTCCGGGGGAATTGCTGTCGCGGACGGCTCGGGCGATCCGGCCGCCGTCAAGCAGAACGAAACTGGCGAATGGCTCGATAAGGACGGGAATCCGACCTTCAAGGTCAACGGCGACTCCGTCGACTGGTATACTTATTCCGGATACCGCCGCTATCACTCGGACTGTCACGTGTGCCATGGCCCTGACGGCATGGGCTCGACCTATGCGCCCGCACTGAGGGATTCGCTCAAGACGATGAGCTATGGCGATTTTCTCGGCGTTGTCGCCTCCGGCCGCAAGAACATCTCGACCGCTTCGGAGAACGTCATGCCGGCCTTCGGCGATAACCCGAACGTCGCCTGCTACATGGACGATCTCTACGTCTATCTGCGCGCCCGCTCCAACGACGCCTGGGGCCGTGCCCGTCCCGGCAAGCATGAGGACAAGAACGACGCCTATACCAAAAATGAAGACTCGTGCATGGGCAAGAAGTGAACGTTTGCAGCCGATCTGAGACTTACGTCTTGGCATCCTGCGAGAATTTGAGGAGTTACCGATGAAGACACGTGCCGCCGTCGCTTTCGAAGCCAAAAAACCGCTCGAAATCGTCGAAGTCGATCTGGAAGGGCCGAAGGCCGGCGAAGTCCTGGTCGAGATCAAGGCGACGGGCATCTGCCATACCGACGCCTATACGCTCGACGGTTTCGACAGCGAAGGGATATTCCCGTCGATCCTCGGTCACGAGGGTGCCGGCATCATCCGCGAGATCGGGGCAGGCGTGACCTCGGTGAAGCCGGGCGATCATGTCATTCCGCTCTACACGCCGGAATGCCGGCAGTGCAAAAGCTGCCTGAGCCAGAAGACCAATCTCTGCACCGCGATCCGCGCGACGCAAGGCAAGGGCGTGATGCCCGATGGCACCAGCCGCTTCTCCCACAAGGGCAAGCCGATCTACCACTATATGGGCTGCTCGACCTTCTCCAACTTCACGGTGCTGCCGGAGATCGCGGTGGCGAAGATCCGCGAGGACGCGCCGTTCGACAAGAGCTGCTACATCGGCTGCGGCGTCACCACCGGCGTCGGCGCCGTGGTGAACACCGCGAAGGTTACGCCCGGTTCCAACGTCGTCGTGTTCGGCCTCGGCGGTATCGGGCTGAACGTGATCCAGGGCGCCAAGATGGCCGGCGCCGACAAGATCATCGGCGTCGACATCAACGACTCCAAGGAGGAATGGGGCCGCCGGTTCGGCATGACCGACTTCGTCAATCCGAAGAAGCTCACCGGCGACATCGTCCCGCATCTCGTCACCCTCACCGACGGCGGTGCCGACTACACCTTCGACTGCACCGGCAACACGACAGTGATGCGCCAGGCGCTGGAAGCCTGCCATCGCGGCTGGGGCACCTCGATCATCATTGGCGTTGCCGAAGCCGGCAAGGAGATCGCCACCCGTCCGTTCCAGCTCGTCACCGGCCGCAACTGGCGCGGCACCGCCTTCGGCGGCGCCCGCGGCCGCACTGACGTGCCGAAGATCGTCGACTGGTACATGAACGGAAAGATCCAGATCGATCCGATGATCACCCACACGCTCAAGCTCGAAGACATCAACAGGGGCTTCGACCTGATGCATGAGGGCAAATCGATTCGTTCAGTCGTCGTGTTCTAGCTCAAGCGTCACCCCAAGGAGGATCGACCCATGACTGTTGCACTCCACCCATCGATCGACAACGGCGTCAAACAAGGTACCGGGCACTTTGCCGGCGGCACGCTCGTCTGCAAATGCAGCGATCATCAGGTCAAGGTCGGCGTCAAGGGCGACGTCGCCCACAACCATGCCTGCGGCTGCACCAAGTGCTGGAAGCCGCAGGGCGCGACCTTCTCGGTCGTCGCCGTGGTGCCGCGCCAGAACGTCACCGTGCTTGAGAACGGCGACAAGCTCCAGGTGGTGGATCCCTCCGCGGTGATCCAACGCCACGCCTGCAAGGCCTGCGGCACGCACATGTACGGCCGCATCGAGAACAAGAACCACCCGTTCTATGGTCTCGACTTCATCCATCCCGAGCTGTTCCAGGAGCAGGGCTGGCAGGCGCCGCAATTCGCCGCCTTCGTCTCCTCTGTCATCGAATCCGGCGTGAAGCCCGAGCAGATGGCCGGCATTCGGTCGCGGCTGAAGGAAATCGGGCTCGAGCCCTATGACTGCCTGTCGCCGGCACTGATGGATGCGATCGCGACCCACGTGGCGAAGGCCAAGGCCGCCTGACAAGGCTAACTGACGATGTCCCTTCCGCTCGCTGGTCCGCCAGCGAGCGGGATGGGTGCGGCTCTCGGATGATCGCGGTCATCCTGCCACCAATGCGCTTCGTGCATACGAGCGGGTTCCGCTCCCTCAGTCCTGGTCTCTGAATGACTGCGCGGTGCCGCCCTCTTCGGTCTTGAAGTCAGCGCGGCCCAGCGATTCTCCCTCCCTCGACTGAGGACGACTGCTTCGTCCGCCCAGTCCCTCTGGCGGACGAAGCTTTTTTCACTCTTCGATTTTGCGATCGCCGTCGCGCGAGCCGCTGCCGCGCCCTGCTTTTGACAAACCCCCGATGCAATCTGTTCACGCCAAGGACACCCGGCCGTGAACGCCGGTCGGGCGCGTTTCCTGCTACGGTTCGCGTCGCCACGATGCCGAACGAATTCAATCAAACAAGAACAAGACGGGAGGTATCGCGCACATCAGGACATCACGATTCGCATTCCAGCTTCCCGCCGGGACCTGCTCGTGTGGGATGACGAGCCGGAATGCGGTCACACGACGCTACGGACATTGCGCCGATCGAAATCGGCCATGTCGAAATCAGCAAGCTTATGAAGAGCGAGGGACTATCATGATCAAGGTGAAGATCAACGGCCAGGAACAGAGCTGGGACGGCGACCCGGATCTCCCATTACTCTGGTTCCTGCGCGACGAAGCCGGGCTCACAGGCACTAAATTCGGCTGCGGCCAAGCGCTGTGCGGTGCCTGCACCGTCATCGTCGACAAGGAGGCGGTGCGCTCCTGCATCACCTCGATCAACGACGTCGCGGGGCGCGAGGTTACCACGATCGAGGGGCTGCATCCGAGCGGAGATCATCCCGTCCAGAAGGCCTGGCGCCAGGTCAACGTCCCCCAATGCGGCTTCTGCCAGGCCGGCCAGATCATGCAGGCCGCGGCCCTGCTGATGGACAATCCCAAGCCATCGCATGACCAGATCCGCGAGGCGATGTCGGGCAACATCTGCCGCTGCGGCTGCTACCAGCGTATCGAAAACGCCGTCCACCTCGCGTCGACGGGAGTGTGACATGAATTTCATCGACAATCCCGGCAAGCTCCGTGGCTTCGAAAAGAACATCAAGGTCGAGAAGGTCTCGCGCCGCAGCATCCTGAAGGGGCTCGGCATCACCGGCGGCTTCGTGCTCGCCGCACCCGTGATGACGCGCCAGGCCTTTGCCTATGAGACCGGCGCCGGCAACATGCCGCATGGCGTCGTCGTCGATCCGCGCGTCTTCGTCGCTGTCGCGCCTGACGGCACCGTCACCATCCTCGCTCACCGCTCCGAGATGGGCACCGGCGTGCGCACCAGCCTGCCGCTGATCGTGGCCGAGGAGATGGAGGCCGACTGGTCCAAGGTCAAGGTCGAGCAGGCCCATGGTGACGAGGCCAAGTTCGGCAACCAGGATACTGACGGTTCGCGCAGCACCCGGCACTATCTGATGCCGATGCGCCAGATCGGCGCCTCCGCCCGCATCATGCTGGAGCAGGCCGCGGCCAAGCGCTGGAACGTGCCGGCGACCGAGGTCAAGGCGGTCAATCACGAGGTCGTCCACAGCAGCAGCGGACGCAAGCTCGGCTTTGGCGAGCTGGCTGCCGATGCCGCCAAGGAATCGGTGCCGGCTGTCGAAGGCCTCAAGCTGAAAGACCGGCGGGATTTCCGCTATCTCGGCAAGGGCCAGGTCAGCATCGTCGATCTCCACGACATCACCACCGGCAAGGCCCGCTACGGCGCCGACGTTCGGCTACCAGGCATGAAATACGCCGTGATCGCGCGTCCGCCGGTCACCGGCGGCAAGCTCACCTCATTCGATCCGGACGCGGCGCTGAAAGTGCCCGGCGTCGAGAAGGTGCTGAAGGTTCAAGGCTGGCCGTGGCCGTCGAAATTCCAGCCGCTCGGCGGCGTCGCGGTGATCGCGCGCAACACCGGCGCCGCGATCAAGGGCCGCGACGCGCTGAAGCTGGTCTGGGATGACGGCGCCAACGGCAAATACGACTCGATCGCCTACCGCAAGGAGCTCGAGGAGGCCGCGCGCAAGCCGGGCCTCGTCGTGCGCCAGGAGGGTGACGCTGACGCCGCGTTGAAAACCGCCGCCAAGGTCGTAACAGGCGAATATTATCTGCCGCATCTCGCCCATGCCAGCATGGAGCCGCCGGTCGCGGTCGCCGACGTCAAGGGCGACAAGGCGGAGATCTGGGCGCCGGTGCAGAGCCCCGGCGGCACCCGCGAGGATGTCGCCAAGACGCTCGGCATCCCCGAGGCCAATGTCACCGTCAATGTCACGCTGCTCGGCGGCGGCTTCGGCCGCAAGTCGAAATGCGACTTTGCGCTGGAGGCTGCGCTGTTGTCGAAGGAGCTCGGCGTACCGGTGAAGGTGCAATGGACGCGCGAGGACGACCTCCATCACGACTTCCTGCACACCGTCTCGGTGGAGCGGATCGAGGCCGGCCTCGACAAGGACGGCAAGGTGATCGCCTGGCGTCACCGCAGCGTGGCGCCGACCATCGCCTCGACCTTCGCGGCGGGTGCCAACCATGCGGCGTCGTTCGAGCTTGGCATGGGTCTCGTCGACATGCCGTTCGAGATCGCCAATATCTCCTGCGAGAATCCGGAAGCTGCGGCGTTCACTCGCATCGGCTGGTTCCGATCGGTCTCGAACATCCCGCGCGCCTTCGCGGTGCAGTCCATGGTCGGCGAGATCGCCAATGCGACCGGCCGCGACCAGAAGGAGACGCTGCTCGCGCTGATCGGCAGCCCGCGCATCGTCAAGCCCAATGTCAAGGACCTCTGGAACTACGGCGAGCCCTATGACAGCTACCCGATCGACACCGCGCGCCTGCGCAAGGTGGTCGAGCTGGTTGCCGAGAAGGGCGAATGGGGCCGCCAGGTCCCGAAGGGCCACGGGCTCGGCATCGCCGTGCACCGCAGCTTCGTCAGCTATATCGCGACCATCGTCGAGGTGGCCGTCGACGAGAAGGGCAAGCTGACGGTGCCGCGGGTCGACACCGCGATCGACTGCGGCACCTATGTCAACCCGGAGCGCATCGCCTCGCAGATCGAGGGCGCCGCGATCATGGGCCTGAGCCTCGCCAAATATGGCGCCGTCACCTTCAAGGACGGCAAGGTGGAGCAGAAGAATTTTGACGACTTCCAGGTCATCAGGATGGATGAATCCCCTGCCGTGACCAACGTCCACATCGTGCCGCCGGGACCTGACACGCCGCCGAGCGGCGTCGGCGAGCCCGGCGTACCGCCGTTCGCGCCGGCGCTGATGAACGCGATCTTCGCGGCGACCGGTAAGCGCATCCGCGCGCTTCCGATCGGCAAGCAACTGGAGGCGTAACGGAACAGAAGCGGCCTCGGGCCGTTTCTCATCGATCTGACAGGGAGCAGATCGATGGCCAACATTCCAAGGGCGCTCGCAGTCCCGGTGCTGTCGAGCGCCTTTCTTTTGACCGCTGCCGCGGCGTTCGCGCAGAGCAGCACCACCACGCCGCCGACCACGGCGACGCGCCCGACCGCGCCGAACCAGAGCTCGCTGCCCAACGCCAGCGCCCCACCCGCCTCGACCACCCAGACGACCGGGCAGACGCCCAGCGACCCGAAGGTCCGGGAGATGAATCAGAAAGCCAAGGATAAGGTCGAGCGCGAGGGGAAGTAGCTCCGAGCCCGCGCAAAATGCGGCGGACGTTGCCGTCCGCCGCATTTGCCCCCTTGTCGCTCCGCGTCTCTCGATCCGCCTGCGGAGCTTATTTCTTCAGCGCGAACACCCAGATCACGCCGCCTGGTTCAGGCGTGAGCCGCTGCGGAAGACAGAGGTCTTTGGATCCTTCGGCCAGGCGCGAACCGGAGGACCGCCCAGCTTGAGATCGTCCGGCTTGACGGACTGACCTTCCTTGTCGCCTTCGGAGAGAACGGGCAAATCGCCCTTCTGCGGTGACGATGCGATGCTGGATGATGAATACGACATGCACGCTAGCAGGCGCTGGAACTCTGCCGAAATGAAGGCGAAGAATTGGCGCCGCAATGCATCAATATGGCTTTGCTCGCTTTGAGCGAACACGATTGTACGCATTCAAAAGCGTTTTGCCGTTGCAACATCATGCCACGCGACCGGCATGATGATTTTGCAGATCAGACCGATGATGCGGGAATTGGTGCGACGCGCCGTGAGCAGCGCGATGCAACTGCGATTCAACTGTACGTCGATCGAGCAGGCATTCTGTATTTCAGGACCTAAGCACGTGGCGCGGCGCGGCGATGCGACCGGCGATCGTCGCCGAAGCCATCTCAAAGCTGTCGGCGATACGACGTGCCCTGTCGATGAACAGGCCGGCTGCCGGCGGCGGACAGACCTCGCGCGCGGTCTGCTCGAACAGATCGAGCCAACGGTCGAAATGATCGCCGACGAGACTCAGCGGCATATGCGCCCGCATCGGCGAGCCGTGGTAGCGACCGCTCATCAGCACCACCGAGGACCAGAAGTCCTTGAGCTTGGCGAGATGCTCGTCCCAATTCTGCACGATCGCGAAGACAGGCCCAAGCAACGCGTCCTCACGGACGCGGCCGTAGAAACGGGTCACGAGTTCCCCGATCATTTCCTCGGTGATCCCGGTGCGCTCGATCGCATCCTGGGTCAAGAGGTTCCGCCGCGCGGCCGCCGCCTCGCGCTCGGCCTTCAGTCGATCCGACATTGTCTTTCGTTTTCCGTTTCGTGGTTCCCGCGATCCGCCCGTTCGACATTGTCGGGCCAGATGCGCGCGACGTCTTTGTCCTGGCGCAAATGCGGGTAGAGCGGCAGGCATTTCGGCCGGCGCCCGCTCCTTGATCAGTATCGTAGGGAGGGTTAGGCGAAGCCGTAACCCACCATGCTTCTGCACATGCGGACCGCAGTTGGTGGGTTACACTCAACGACTGCGCTTCGCGCAGCCGCTGAGCTAACCCACCCTACGGCATCGTCTTTGTAGCGACGACGAGCTCACGCGCCGTAGCTGTAAAAGCCCTGCCCGGTCTTGCGGCCGAGATGGCCGGCATCGACCATTTCCCTGAGCAAGGGGGCCGGACGATATTTGGGATCGTTGAAGCCCTTATAAAAGACCTCCATCACCGACAGCATGGTGTCGAGGCCGACCAGATCGGCCAGCGCCAGTGGCCCGATCGGATGGTTGCAGCCGAGCTTCATGCCGGCATCGATTTCTTCCGCGGTCGCGATGCCCTCCTGGAGCGCGAAGATCGCCTCGTTGATCATCGGGCACAGGATGCGGTTGACGGCGAAGCCGGGGCTGTTCTTCGCGGTGATGGCCACCTTGCCGACGCGCTGGGCGAAGTCGAGCGCCTTGGCGTGGGTGTCGTCGGAGGTCTGTAGGCCGCGGATGAGTTCCAGCAGCTGCATGACCGGAACCGGGTTGAAGAAATGCATCCCGATGAATCGATCCGGGCGATCGGTCGCGGCGGCGAGCTTGGTGATCGAGATCGACGAGGTGTTGGTCGCAACCAGCGTGCGCGGCGACAGCGTGGCGCAGAGGTCCTTCAGGATCTTGACCTTCAGCTCTTCGTTTTCGGTCGCGGCCTCGATGACGAGATCACAATCGGCCAGCTTGGCCCGATCAGTGGTGCCGGTGATGCGCTTGAGCGTCGCCTCGCGATTGGCCGCCGAGATCTTCTCTTTCTTGACCAGGCGCTCGAGGCTGCCGCCGACGGTCGAGATGCCGCGGTTCACCGCCGCATCGGAGATATCGACCATCACGACCGACAACCCGGCCGCGGCGCAGACCTGGGCGATGCCGTTGCCCATGGTGCCTGCTCCGATGATGCCAACGGTATTGATCATGGAATGTCCTCTCGTTGAGCGGGCCCGGCCTATGGTGGCGCGCCCGGTTGGATGAATTTCGAGCCGCGGCGCCTCTCCTGCTGCACCGCATCCAGCCTCTTCCTTAGCGCATCCGGGGCGAGAATAAAGCCGCCTTTCCTCCTCGACGAGGCATGATTTCGCGGTTTCGCGGCCCGATCGGCCCGAGTTTTTGCGGCCGGTTTCGCCCCCTGGAATTGCCGAGGGCGCAGGAAAGGCCGGGCGCTCGTGAGCGCGCCTAGAATTTCAGCGTGGTCCGCAGCCCGAACACCGATGCGTTTCGCAGCGCCTTGCCGGCGAGCGGGCCGGACGGCAGCGTTGCGCCGCCGCCGGGATGAATGATGTATTGGAAATTCGGCTGAACCGTCCAGCCATCCCTGATTTGATATTGATAGACGGCGGTGAGCAGTCCTTCAGAACTGCGGACCGGCCAATCCGGCGCGACCAGGGCCCGATAGTCCGCGTCAAGCGCCTGGGCGCGCTTCGACACATGGGCGTAGCCCACAGCGATCCCGAACTTGTCGTCCGGACGCCGCCCGTCGAGACCGACGAACTCGACGCCACCATCGGCATAGAGATCAATCAGGTTGCGATCGGACGGCGCGCCGGAAGCGCGAACAAAGACGCCGATGCCGCGATCGTCACTGTGAGGCACGCGATAGAGCTGCTGCTCGAAGACGGCCCAGCCGCCGATATCGCCGGACAGCAACATCGGCGCGCCGCTGCTCGCGGGCGCTGCGAGCGATACACCGTTGGACGCAAATCGCTGATCGGCGAATGCGCCCAAATGACGCCAGCCCCCGAACTTGATCTGGCCCGCAAGATTGGGATCGCCCTTCTTGTTGTTCCAGGCGTACTGAATCTGGCCCAGAAGCAGTGGCGGATCGTTGACGCGGAAATTGACGCCGTAGCGATTGCGTTGCTGGGGATCGCCCGGCCCGGGCCCCGCCTGGTCGCCGTCGAAGATTCCGCCGAGGACGGTGAGCTGGTCGGTGACGTTGACGAGAAGCCGCGCGCCCATCGCAGCCAGCGGTGGCGACGGGCCGCCGCTCGGCAGGTCGAGCGAGGTGATCGCCGGCCAGCCCATCGAGGCGTTGGTGAGGACGTCGGTGTATTTGGTGTTGAAGAATTCGCTGTCGGCCGCGAGCTGGCCGAGCTTCAGCGAGACCTTCTTCTCACCCCACTGCTTCTCGAAATAGGCCTCGTAGAGCCGGGTCGATGGCAGCGCCTCGATCCCGCTCACGACGAAGAAGTTCTGCAGATTATCGCGCGACAGGCCGCCCCCGTGGATCTGGAACATGTTGGCGTGAAAGGTCAGCTTGTCGAGGCCGGCAAGCTTGTCGAGGTCGGCATCGACGGCGAGATTCAGACGACCCTCGTAGATCGCGCCCTGCCTGACGCCGCCGGAGGTGTTGCCCAGCACCTCTCCGATGTAAGTCGCCGCGAACTTCACCCCATATTTCTGCAGCGGGTTCGGCAACAGGCCGAGGGTTTTCTCCTCAACCGTACTCTCGCCCGTATCCGGATCGGCCGGCTTGTCATCGTCGGTCTTCTTGTCTTCCTGGGCCAGGGCCTGGACGCCCGCCAGCAGATATCCGCCAGCCACGATGGCTGCCAGAATTCGCAAAGCTGCACTTGATGTCGATCGAGATCCGCTCATCCCACGCTGAGTGGGACACGTTCGAGACACAGATTCAAGAACAACCTCTTCAGGGAACCTTACCGTCTGCGAGTGTTCAAAAGTATACGCTCGTCCACGCGTTCGCCGCGATCGGTGGCGTCGAGACAAGTCGTGCGAAATTCAATTGACATTTGTTATTATTTCAATAATCGTTGAAATATGGAAAAGACAGATGCTGTCACGGCGCTCGCGGCGCTGGCGCAGGACAATCGTCTCGACGTCTACCGTTTGCTGGTTCAGGCCGGCCCCGACGGCATGACCGCAGGTGCGATCGCCGAAGCGCTGGAGCTCGCGCCAAACACGTTGACGTTTCACTTCGACCGGCTGCGCATGGCCGGCCTTGTCACGGTGCGGCGCGAGGGACGCTCGATGATCTATGCGGCGCGGTTCGAGACCATGAACGCGCTGGTCGGCTTCCTCACGGAAAACTGCTGCGGCGGCGTGTCATGCGCATCCGCCCCGTCTTCGAAACCCGCGCGAAAGCGCAGCAAGACTCCAGCCTGAAAGGACAGACCATGAAGCGCCTGCACGTTCACGTGTCCGTCGACGACGTTGCGCACAAGCAGACATTGGCCTGCTGTTGAGGGTTTCGGCAATGGACGTGATCATCTACCACAACCCCGCCTGCGGCACCTCGCGCAACACGCTCGCCATGATCAGGCACGCCGGCATCGAGCCGCACGTGATCGAATATCTCAAGACGCCGCCGTCGCGCGCGCTGCTGCGGCAGCTCGTCGTGCGCATGGGCCTTTCGGTGCGCGAGCTGCTGCGCGAAAAGGGCACGCCCTATGCCGAGCTTGGGCTGGACAACGCTGGCCTGACCGACGACCAGTTGCTCGACGCCATGATGGCGCATCCGATCCTGATCAATCGGCCGATCGTGGTGACGCCGATGGGCGTAAAACTCTGTCGGCCCTCCGAGGAGGTGCTGGAGCTTCTGCCGCCTCAGCACGGCGAATTCGTCAAGGAAGACGGCGAGCGTATCAGGCTGGACCGCGGCGCCTGATGACGCCGCGTCTTGCACAGCGCGCATTTGCCGAATGGCTGGGAACGGCGTTCCTGCTCGCCGCGGTGGTCGGCTCGGGCATCATGGCCCAGAAGCTTGCCGGCGGAAACGTGGCGCTGGCGCTGCTCTGCAATACGCTTCCCACCGGCGCCATCCTCGTCGTGCTGATCCTGATGTTTGCGCCCATCTCGGGCGCGCATTTCAATCCGGCGGTAACGCTGGCCTTGGCCCTGCGGGGCGAGACGGGCTGGATTGATTCGGCGATCTATATCGCTGCTCAGATATCGGGCGCGATCATCGGCGTGTGGATCGCTCATCTGATGTTCGGGCTTGCCGTCCTTCAGATTTCGTTGACGGAACGCAGCGGCGCGGGACAATGGCTCGCCGAGGCCGTCGCAACCTTCGGCCTGCTGCTGACGATCTTTGGCGTCGCATCGAAAGCCTCGGCTGCCGTTCCCTATGCGGTCGGCCTCTACATCACATCGGCCTATTGGTTCACGGCCTCGACATCATTCGCCAATCCCGCCGTCACCATCGCCCGATCGCTGTCCGATACGTTTGCAGGCATCGCGCCGCATGGCGTGCCGGCCTTCATTTCCGCGCAGCTCATCGGGGCGATCCTCGCCCTTCCGCTTGCAAGCTGGCTGTGGGGCGGAGCAAGCGCAAGCGCGCGGCGTGAATGATTGGAGTTTCCAAACCGCTCGTGCCGGGTATTCTGTAACTGATGGCATGAACGTCAGGGACCAGCGTGACGCAACTTCGCAGCCGCACTATCGACCACTGCACCCGGCCCTGAGGCATCAGGCCGGATGAACGATTTCGCGCGATCCATCGTTGCCGCATTCACGCTGATCGGTGAAGGCGATCCCGAGCTTCTCGGCATCGTCGCGCTGTCGGTGCGCGTCAGCCTGACAGCCGGCATGATCGCGCTGCTGATCGGTGCGCCGTTCGGCGCTTTGCTGGCGATCACGCGCTTTCGCGGCCGACAGGTCATTATCGTGCTGACCAACGCGCTGCTCGGCCTGCCGCCGGTCGTGGTCGGGCTCGCGCTTTATCTTCTGCTGTCGCGCTCCGGCCCGCTCGGCGCTGCCGGCCTGCTATTCACGCCCACAGCCATGGTGATCGCGCAGACGCTGCTGGCAACGCCAATCGTGGTTGCGCTGGTGCACCGGCCCGCAAGCCTGCTATGGGCCGAATATGGCGACCTCGCGCTGATCGACGGGCTCTCGACGCTGCGCAGCATCGGCCTGTTGTTCGCGCTCGGCCGGACCTCGCTGCTGACGGCCTTCCTCGCCGCGTTCGGACGTGCCATCGCCGAGGTCGGCGCCATCATCATCGTCGGCGGCAACATAAGCGGCTTTACCCGCACGATGACGACGGCGATTGCGCTGGAGACCAGCAAGGGCGACCTGCCGCTGGCGCTCGGCCTAGGCTTGATCCTGCTCGCGCTCAGCGTCGCCGTGTCGACCGTCGCCTTCCTGCTAGTGGGACGCGTTGGGGAAAAATAGCTGCTCGCCGCCGATCTTGTATCCGGCGATCGCATCCTGTCCCCTCGGCGAGATCAGCCAGTCGATAAAGGCCTGCCCGTCCTTGGCCTTCACATTCGGATGCTTGTCCGGGTTGACCAGCATGACGCCGTACTGGTTGAACAGCCGCTTGTCGCCCTCGGTCAGGATCGCAAGCTCGCCTCTGTTCTTGAACGACAGCCAGGTGCCGCGGTCTGAGAGTAGATAGGCATTCGACGAGGATGCCATGTTCAGCGCCGGGCCCATGCCCTGGCCGATCTCGCGATACCAGCTGTCCTTGCCGGTGGCCGGCTCGATGCCCGCTTCTTTCCACAGCCGCAGCTCGGCGGCATGCGTGCCGGACTTGTCGCCGCGCGAGATGAACGTGGCTTTCGCAGCTGCGATCTTGCGCAGCGCGTCGGCGACGTCCTTGTCGCCCGCGATCCTTGCGGGGTCGCTGTTCGGGCCGACGATGATGAAATCATTGTACATGACGTCGAAGCGCTTCACGCCGTGCCCTTCCGACATGAACTTGTCTTCGGCCGACTTGTCATGGACGAACACCACATCGGCATCGCCGCGCCGGCCGATATCGAGCGCCTGGCCGGTGCCGACCGCAACGACCTTCACCTGGATTCCCTCCGCCCTCGTAAACAGCGGCAGCAGATAACCGAACAAGCCGGACTGCTCCGTCGACGTCGTCGAGGCCACGGTGATGCTGCGGTCCTCTGCCATTGCGCATGTCGACCAGATCAGAGCCGCTGCGACGGCGGCAAGCTTCTTCATGACATCGTCCTCACTTCCAGATGATTCCCATTAACCGGAGATGATGACGCCGGAAAGCCCGACATTAGGCTCCTGCCGCACATCCTTCGAGACGCCCGCCTCCGGCGGGCCCTCAGGATGAGGGCGGAGTGCCTGGCAGCAGCGTTGGCGGGCGCTTCACGCCTGCCTCACGACGGTTGAACGTCGCGTGATCAGTCCCGCGATCACGTGGCAGCGCGGAATATCGCACGTTCCGAACGATCCCTAGGGATAGAACAGTTTGGAGTCCCCCATGGCAAAGACGAACATCATCGCCGCCTTCCGGATCATGGTGTCGCTCGCGATCGCGGCCCCGGCGCAGGCCTGGCCCGGACAGTCCTCAAGCATCGACTGCGCCTGGGGCGGCGAAGCCACGGACTATGAAGCACTGACCATGGCGCCGCTCCGCAAGCATGCGCTGGCGCATCCGCACGGCCGCAAAGCGGCGCACGCTGTCATGCCGTTTGCGTCGTCGCATCTGCCGGATCACGACGCGGATCCGCTTGCATCGATGCATTTCGAATGAACGGAATGGCGTGCGGGGCTGTGCAGATGTTCTGCAATTGGTCCCGCCTCAATTGACAGGGGCGTGACGGCCGGGGCAGTTTTTCACATTGCTGGCGAATCAGCTGAAGCCCACGGCCCTGAGTACCTCTTGGACAACTCCCAGTGCTTTCGAGACTGATATCGTTGCTAAGCCGCATTCCTGCGGTGAAATGGGCCTTCAACCGGCTTCGGCCCGCGCCGCAGGGCGGCAGCATCGAGTTGCAGGGCGGCAGCATCGAGTTAACGCCGAGCGCTGCGGATGAGCAGCCGATTGTTACCGCGATCGAAGAAGCCGCTCCGACCGTCGAGACGAACGTCAGCGAGGATTCATCCCTGCAGACGTACGCCGAAGCCGCGCCCGAACCCATCAGCAGCGATCCCCCGGCGGAACTCGTAGCGAGCGTTGAGCTCGACGTCGTGGAAGAGGCCTCATCCGCCGAGGTCGAAGCCGTCGATGCTCCCGAGCCTGTCGTCAGCAGCGACCTGCCCGTAGAATTGCTGGCGAACGCCGAACCCGAACCCGTGGAAGAGGCGCAGGCCTCATCCGCCGAAGTCGAAGCGATCGAACCGCAAGAGCCTGTCATCAGCAGCGATGCATCGTCGGACGATGATGCGGAGGTTGCGCCCGATGTTGCAGGGCAGGTTCTTATTTCTCCGGTCGAGGTCGAGACCTTTCCGGTCGAGGCCTCCGAGCCGATCCTTGAATACGACCCCGTATCCATCGCTTCCGGGGAGATCGAAGCCGTCGACGCGACGCCCGCCGTCCGGGTCGACGTCGCGGCGCCTGCCGTCACCGAGGTCAGGATCGACAACGAGCCCGCTCGTGGTGTCGTGATGGAGATCGAGCCGCGCGTCGCAGCCGATCCCGCACCCATCGCGGCCGACGTCGCTGAGAAGACGATCGCAGACGCACCCGTCGTCGCCGCAGAGGTCGAGCCGCCTCGGGCGCCCGCTCCGAAGAAGCCTCGCGCGAAGATCGTCGAGCCCGCCGATCGCACCGCGCTGATCCGGCAACGTTGGGCCGAGACCGGGATCAGGATGTGGAATCCCCGGCTGCATGGCACCGGCGATGCAACGCTCAACATCCAGGGCCGCATCGGACTGCTGCCGCCCGAGCCGGGCGGGACGATGCCGCGTTACGACAAGCTCGAATTCAAGATGCTCGGCGGGCAGATCGTGTGCGAAGGCGTCATCGTCGAGGCGCCCGTGCAGGCCGGCCAGCGCAGCTTTACCCGGCTCGCCGAACCGCGCAGCGCCGATCGCGGCCGTGAGCCAGTGCGGGAACGCCACGCCGCGCTCGCCTGATCCTTGTCCGCCTGCGATGACGCAACGCTGACCGCCGCGACATCGGTGCGCGCCACGCGGCCGAGGACGCTATGGTTACCAGAACGTAGCCGATCGATTTCGGCCGAGCTGCCGCCAGACGCGGGTCGCTTGCGGCTCACATCCTTAATATCGCCNCCCCGCCGGTCCAAAAGCCACACGCAACCAGAACGAGAGTTCCCGGAGGGAACCGATCTAACGCGCTCTTTACCCCCGCCGTACAAGCTCATCTTCGTTTTTGAAGGGTTTTGGGGGCGCGTATTGCTATGCCTGCCGTCGATTTGAGAGCCTGTTTCGCCGCCGCGACGAGGCTGTTTCGCGTGTCTGACGACCCGGACCTGACGCGCGCGCAGTTCGACGCTTTCTCCAAGCAGATCCCGCTGCTCTACTTCATCCTGATCAGCAACACGATCGCGGTGGCCTATACCTACGTCAACGTCGCCCCGGACTGGCTGACGATGATCGTGCCGAGCCTGCTGACGGTGCTCGCCGCGCTTCGCACCTTGTGGTGGCTGAGCCAGCGCCATCTCGTCCGCAGCGATGCCGACATCCTGCGCAATCTGCGCGCCACCAATTGGATGGCGCTGCCGATCGGCGCCGGCTTCACCGCCTGGTCGTTCGCGCTCTACCCCTATGGCGATGCCTTCGCCAAGAGCCAGGTCGCCTTCTACATGGCCGTGACCGTGATCGGCTGCATCTTCTCGCTGATGCATCTGCGCTCGGCAGGGTTGATCGTGACGCTGGTCGTCGACGTGCCCTACGTGCTGTTCTTCTGGGCCACGGGCGAACCGACGCTGAAGGCGATCGCGGTCAACAATCTCCTGGTCTCCGGCGCCATGGTGACGGTGCTGTTCATCTATTATCGCGACTTCGCCGATCTCGTCGCCAGCCGCAAATCGCTGCTGGTGCAGCAGGCGGCGACGCAGGAGCTGTCGGACGAGAACTTCCGTCTCGCCAATCTGGATTCCCTCACAGAGCTGCCGAACCGCCGCCGTTTCTTCGCCGAGCTGTCGAGCGCCTTCAGTGACGCCGAGCGCAGGCACGTGAGCGTTGCGGTCGGCATCATCGATCTCGACGGCTTCAAGCCGATCAACGACAATTACGGCCATTCGGTCGGCGACCGCGTGTTGATCGAGGCCGGCCGTCGCATCCGCGATGTCTGCGAAGGCTTCGGCCCGCAGCGGGTGGAGTTCGCCCGCCTCGGCGGCGACGAGTTCGGTCTCGTCGTCTGCGGCGACACCGAGGATGCCGACCTCGAGCGGCTCGGCGAACGCATCTGCGAGCTGGTCAAGCTGCCCTACCAGCTCGACACCGCCCATACCGGCCTGTCGTGCTCGATCGGCTTTGCGCTCTACCCGCGCTCGGCGCCGACGGCGGAAGCGCTGTATGAATGCGCCGATTATTCGCTCTACCACGCCAAGCGTCATCTGCGCGGCCGTACCGTGATCTTCTCGAGCGAGCACGAGGCCGAGATCCGCAGCCGCGGCGTGATCGAGACCCTGCTGCGCACGGCCGATTTCAGCGCCGAGATGGACCTGGTGTTCCAGCCGATCGTCGACGCCATGAGCGAGCATACCGCGGGCTTCGAGGCGCTGGCGCGCTGGCAGAGTCCCCGCCTCGGCCGGGTCTCGCCGGCCGACTTCATCCCCGCCGCCGAGCGCATCGGCCTGATCCGGCCGCTGACGCAGGCGCTGCTGGTGCGCGCGCTGGCGGCCGCCGGGACCTGGCCAGACCATACCCGTCTGTCGTTCAACCTCTCGGCCCACGACATCTGCTCGCCCGACGGCATCCTGCCGCTGATCGCCATCATCGAGAACAGCGGCGTGCCGCCGCGCCGGCTCGACTTCGAGATAACTGAGACCGCCGTGACCTTCGACTTCGCGCGCGCCGAACAGTCGATCGCGGCGCTGAAGGCGATGGGCTGCGGCATTTCGCTGGATGATTTCGGCACCGGCTATTCCTCGCTGAGCCACGTGCATCGCCTGCCGCTCGACAAGCTCAAGATCGACCGCAGCTTCGTCGCCGACATCAACGACAATCCCGTGAGCCACAAGATCATCAAATCGCTGACCCGGCCTGTGCGACGACATGGAGATCGCCTGCGTGGTCGAGGGTGTCGAAACCCGCGCCCAGCTCGACGCCCTGCGCCGCCTCGGTTGCGACTTCGTGCAGGGCTATTACTTCGCAAAGCCCATGCCGGGCGCGGCGATCGGGGACTATCTCGCCAACGAGCGCGAGCGGCTGGACCATGGCGCAACCAAGGTCGTGGCCTGAGGCAGATTGGCCCCTTGGCTACTTCGAAAGGCTCGGCAGATCGAGCCCCTTGTCACGGGCGCAATCGATCGCGATGTCGTAGCCCGCATCCGCATGGCGCATGACGCCGGAGGCCGGATCGTTCCAGAGCACGCGCTCGATGCGTTTGGCGGCCTCCGGCGTGCCGTCGGCGACGATCACCATGCCGGCGTGCTGGGAATAGCCGATGCCGACGCCGCCGCCGTGATGCAGCGAGACCCAGGTCGCACCGCTGGCACAATTGAGCAGCGCGTTCAGCAGCGGCCAGTCGGACACCGCGTCCGAGCCGTCCTTCATCGCTTCGGTCTCGCGGTTGGGGCTTGCCACCGAGCCGCTGTCGAGATGATCGCGGCCGATCACGACAGGCGCCTTCAACTCGCCGCGCGCGACCATCTCGTTGAAGGCAAGGCCCAGGCGATGACGATCGCCAAGCCCGACCCAGCAGATTCGCGCCGGCAGGCCCTGGAACTTGATGCGCGCCTTGGCCATGTCGAGCCAGACGTGCAGATGCTTGTCGTGGGGCATCAGCTCTTTCACTTTGGCATCTGTCTTGAAGATGTCGTCAGGGTCGCCGGACAGCGCGGCCCAGCGGAACGGCCCGACGCCGCGGCAGAACAGCGGGCGGATATAGGCGGGCACGAAGCCCGGAAAATCGAACGCGTTTGCCAGGCCCATGTCCTGCGCCATCTGGCGGATGTTGTTGCCATAGTCGAGCGTCGGAATGCCCTGCGCATGGAAATCCAGCATGGCCTGGACATGCTCGACCATCGAGGCTTTTGAGGCGCGTTCCACGCCCTTCGGATCGGAGGCGCGCTTGGCCTCCCAATCGGCAAGCGTCCAGCCCTTCGGCAGATAGCCGTTGATCGGATCGTGCGCGCTGGTCTGGTCGGTGACGATGTCGGGCTTGACGCCGCGGCGGACCAGCTCCGGGAATATCTCGGCGGCATTGCCGAGCAGACCGACCGAGACGGCCTTCTTCGTCTTTGCGGCGTCCGCCATGAGTGCGAGCGCTTCGTCGAGCGTCGCCGCCTGGCGATCGAGATAGCCGGTGCGCAGCCGCATCTCGATGCGGCCCGGCTGGCATTCGACCGCGAGCATCGAGGCGCCGGCCATGGTCGCCGCCAGCGGCTGCGCGCCGCCCATGCCGCCGAGGCCGGCGGTCAAGATCCATTTGCCCGCAAGGCTACCGCCATAATGGCGACGACCGACCTCGACAAAGGTCTCGTAGGTGCCCTGCACAATGCCCTGGCTGCCGATATAGATCCAGGAGCCCGCGGTCATCTGGCCGTACATCATCAGGCCCTGGCGATCGAGCTCGTTGAAATGATCGAGCGTCGCCCAATGCGGCACGATGTTGGAGTTCGCGATCAGCACGCGCGGCGCATCGGCATGGGTGCGGAAGATGCCGACCGGCTTGCCGGATTGCACCAGCAGGGTCTGGTCGTTCTCGAGCTTGCGCAGCGCGGCCGTGATGCGGTCAAAACTCTCCCAGTCGCGCGCGGCGCGGCCGATGCCGCCATAGACGACGAGCTCGCTCGGGCGCTCGGCGACATCAGGATCGAGATTGTTCATGAGCATGCGCAGCGGTGCTTCCGTCAGCCAGCTCTTGGCGCTGATCTCGCTGCCGCGCGGCGCGCGGATGGTGCGGTCGTTGTCCAGTCGGCGGTTCATGCGGAACACCCCTTAGTCGAGCCTCGGAAACGGATCAGATGAGAGCGCAGTGAGCGCAATGGCTGGCAGCGCATCGGCCTCGACGAGCGCCGCGGCCGTGGCGAGATCGCCGGCCATGTAGCGGTCGGCGCCGAGCGCGGGCACCTGCTCGCGAAGCTTGCCGATGACCGCCGCCAGCGGTGCGCTGGTCGCGTGCGGTGCGCGCAGCGTGATGC
Source organism: Bradyrhizobium manausense (assembly GCF_001440035.1). GTDB lineage: Bacteria > Pseudomonadota > Alphaproteobacteria > Rhizobiales > Xanthobacteraceae > Bradyrhizobium > Bradyrhizobium manausense. The sequence goes on from NZ_LJYG01000094.1 coordinate 89,427, forward strand.
CCTGGGCGGCGACCAGAAGCTCGATGCCGAGGATGGAGGCGAGATTGTCGGCCATGTCCGACAGTCGTCGCGCGGCATGCGCGGCCATCGAAACGTGGTCTTCCTGGTTGGCGCTGGTCGGCGTCGAATCGATCGAGCAGGCTGCGGCACGCTGCTTGTTCTCGGCATACAGCGCAGCCGCCGTGACCTCGGCGATCATGAAGCCGGAATTGATGCCGGGATCCGGGGTGAGGAACGGCGGCAGGCCAAAATTGAGCGCGGGATCGACCAAGGTTGCGATGCGTCGTTCGCTGATCGCGCCGATCTCCGACAGCGCCAGCGCGATGGTATCGGCGGCGAAGGCGACTGGCTCGGCGTGGAAATTTCCTCCTGAGACGATCTCACCGGTCTCGACCAGCACCAAGGGATTATCGGTCACCGCGTTGGCCTCGACGATCAGCGTGCGCGCAGCCTGCGTGATCAGATCGAGCGCGGCGCCGGCGACCTGCGGCTGGCAGCGCAGGCAATAGGGATCCTGCACGCGCTCGTCGCCTTCGAGATGCGACAGGCGGATGTCGCTGCCGTCGAGCAGCGCCGTCAGCGTCGCGGCCGCAGTGGTCTGGCCGGGAAGACCGCGCAGCGCCTGGATCTCGGGGCGGAACGGCGCGGTCGAGGCCATGGCGGCATCGACCGACAGCGCACCGGTGACCAGCGCCGCACGGGCGAGACGAAATGCACGCAGCACGCCAGCGATGGCATAAGCAGTCGAGAATTGCGTGCCATTGATCAGCGCGAGGCCCTCCTTGGGGCCGAGCGTCAGTGGCACAAGGCCGGCGGCAGCGAGTGACTCGCCCCCTGACATTATCTTGCCGTCGACGATCGCCTGCCCCTCGCCGATCATCACCGCGGTCATATGCGCAAGCGGCGCGAGATCGCCGGAGGCGCCGACCGAGCCCTGTTGTGGCACCAGCGGATAGACGCGTCGCGCCAGCATGGCCTGCAATTGCTCGATCACCTCGCCGCGCACGCCGGAGGCTCCGCGCCCGAGCGAGACGATTTTCAGCACCATCATCAGCCGCACGATCGGCTCCGGAGTTGCAGGGCCGATCCCACAGCAATGCGAAACAATGAGATTGCGCTGGAGCAGCGCGGTCTGATCAGGCGGTATCCGCTTCGAAGCCAGCTTGCCGAAACCGGTGTTGATGCCATAGACGGGCGTCGTAGCCTCAGCCGCCTTTGCGACGATCTTCGCCGCCGCCGCGACGCGCGGCCAGAATGAGGGATCGAGCACGACGGGCGCTCCCGCAAGCACGCGCGCGAGATCATCGAGCCTGACCTCTCCGGGTTTGACAACGATCGCGGCGTTCGGCTCCGTCATTGCCCCCTCCACACCCGCCGGTGCAGCGGATTGAATCCGATGCGGTAGACCAGCTCGGCGGGCCGCTCGATGTCCCAGATCGCGAGGTCGCACCATTTGCCGGCTTCGAGCGTGCCGGTCTCATGGAGCACGCCGAGCGCACGCGCGCCTTCGCGGGTGACGCCGGCGAGGCATTCGGCGACGGTCATCCGGAACAGCGTGGCGCCCATGTTCATGGCGAGCAGCAGCGAGGTCAGCGGCGAGCTGCCGGGATTGCTGTCGGTCGCAAGCGCCATGGCAACGCCGTGCTTGCGGAACGCCTCCACCGGCGGCTTTTGCGTCTCGCGGATGAAGTAGAACGCCCCAGGCAGGAGGACGGCGACCGTTCCGGCCTTCGCCATCGCGGCAGCGTCGGCTTCGTCGGTATGCTCGAGATGATCGGCCGACAAAGCGGCGAATTTGGCAGCGAGCGCAGCGCCGCCGAGATTCGAGAGTTGATCGGCGTGCAACTTCACCGGCAGACCCAGCCCTCGCGCCGCCTCGAATACCCGCGCCGTCTGCTCGGCCGAGAACGCGATCCCCTCCATGAAGGCATCGACGGCATCGGCGAGGCCCGCCGTTGCGACGGCCGGCAGCATCTCCCTGCAGACGCGATCGATGTAGCGATCCTTGTCACCATCGGCCTCCACCGGCAGCGCGTGCGCGCCGAGAAACGATGTGCAGATCGTAACTTTCCGCCGGCGGCCGAGGCTGCGCGCAGCAGAAAGCTGGCGCATCTCGGTCTCCGTATCGAGGCCATAGCCGGACTTGATCTCAACCGTGGTCGCGCCCTCGCCGATCAATGCATCCAGCCGCGGCAATGCGCTCGCGACAAGCTCGGCCTCACTCGCCTTGCGAGTCGCGGCGACCGTCGAGACGATGCCTCCGCCGGCGCGCGCGATCTCCTCGTAGCTTGCGCCCTTCAGGCGCAGTTCGAATTCATGCGCGCGGTTGCCGCCGTAGACCAGATGGGTGTGGCAATCGACGAGGCCCGGCGTGATCCAGCGCCCCTCGCAGTCGATCCACTGGATGGCGTCGGCATCGCCGGGAAAATCCGCCGCTGCGCCGGCATAGACGATGTGGCCGTCGCGTATCGCGATAACGCCTTGCTCGATCTCGCCGAGATCGGGACGATCCGCCCGCATGGTGGCGAGCCGGGCGTTATGCCAGATCCGGTCGAAGCGCGCTGCCATGCCACTGTCCCTTCGCGAAGTCCCTGCGCCCTGGGATGCTTGACTTATATGTCTAGACATATAATCGTAAGGCGGTTCTGTCCAGCCGGCGTGTAATCAATCATGACCCGACTGCATTTCGCCTCCGCGCTCCTGCCCTCGGGCTGGGCCAATGACGTGCAGGTGGTGGTCACCGCCGGCGCGATCGCGGCGGTGACGCCCGATGTGGCGCCTGCCGCGGGCGACGAGCGCCATGCCATCGCGCTTCCGGGACTGGCGAGCCTGCACAGCCACGCGTTTCAACGCGGCATGGCGGGACTTGCGGAGCTGCGCGGCGCTTCCACCGACACGTTCTGGACCTGGCGCGAGACGATGTATCGTTTCGCGCTGGCGATGACGCCAGACTACGTCGCCGATGTCGCCACGCTGCTTTATGTGGAGATGCTGGAGCAGGGGTTTACGCGGGTCGGCGAATTTCATTACCTGCATCACGATCGCGACGGCTCGCACTACGCCAATCCCGCCGAAATGGCGGCACGCATTGCATCGGCCGCCGAGGCCTCAGGCATTGGCCTGACGCTGCTGCCGAGTTTTTATGCGCATGGCTCGTTCGGCGGCGCGGCGCCGCACGACGGCCAGCGCCGATTCATCAACTCGGTCGATCAGTTCGCCAAGCTGATGGCTGCATCACGCAAGGTGATCAGCAAATTGCCAGGCGCCAATATCGGCATCGCGCCGCACAGCCTGCGCGCGGTGGTGCCGGATGAGCTCTCCGCAATCATCGCGCTTGCCGAAGCCGGCCCGGTGCACATTCATGCCGCCGAGCAGGTGAAAGAGGTCGAGGATTGCCTGGCCTGGGCGGGCCAGCGGCCCGTCCAATGGCTGCTGGAGCACGCACCGGTCGACCAGCGCTGGTGCCTCATTCACGCCACGCACATGACGGACGAGGAAGTCAGCGCATTCGCCCGGACCGGCGCGGTCGCGGGCCTCTGCCCCGTGACCGAAGCAAGCCTCGGCGACGGCATCTTTCCGGCGCGGGAATTTCTCGACGCCGGTGGTTCGTTCGGCGTTGGCACCGATTCCAACGTGCTGGTCGGTGTCGCTGACGAGCTGCGTCAGCTCGAATACGGCCAGCGGCTCAGGCATCGCGCGCGCAACGTACTTTCGGGCGGCGCCGGCCGCTCGACCGGCCGGACGCTGTTCGATGATGCCCTTGCGGGCGGCGCGCAGGCGCTGGCGCAGCCGGTTGCAGGCCTCGCACCCGGCGCTCGCGCAGACATCGTTACGCTCGACGCCGCGCATCCTTCGCTGGCGGGACGCGGCGGCGATGCGACCATCGACGGCTGGATCTTTGCGAGCGGCAACGGTGCGATCGATTGCGTCTGGGCCGGCGGCAACAAGGTTGTCGAAGGCGGACGACACAAATTGCGCCAGACTGCGCGCGAGCGGTTCAACGCCGCGGTGCGGAGGCTCGTCGCATGAGCCTCGCCACCGACGCATCCGACAAGCCGACGCTCTACAAGCGCATCCGTGCCGATATCGAAAAGCGCATCCTGACCGGCGAATGGCCGCCCGGCCATCGCATTCCGTTCGAGCACGAGCTGGTGGCGCGCTACGGCTGCTCGCGCATGACTGTTAACAAGGCGCTGTCGGAACTGGCGCAGGCCGATCTGATCGAGCGGCGGCGGCGGGCTGGCTCCTTCGTGCGCCGGCCGCAGCATCAATCGGCTGTGTTGAAGATCGCCGACATCCGCGCCGAGATCACCGCGCTCGGTCGGGGTTACGGCTATGAGCTGATCAGCCGCAAGCTACGCGCGGCAACTGCTGCGGATCGCGAAAGGCTCGGCATCAAGAAGGCCGGCAAGGTGGTCGCGATCTGCTGCCGCCACAGCGCCGACAACGTGCCGTTTGCGGTCGAGGACAGGCTGATCGATCTGTCATCCGTGCCATCTGCCGCGACCGCGGATTTCTCGCGCGAGCCGCCCGGCTCGTGGCTGCTGCATCATGTCCCCTGGACGGAGGCCGAGCACACGATCAGCGCCATCGTTGCCGATGATCGCACGGCCGCGGCGCTCGACATTGCGGTCGGCGCGCCCTGCCTCGTGATCGACCGCTATACCTGGCGCAGCGCGCGCACGATCACCGCAGTGCGCCTGCTCTATCCCGGTGACTCTCACCGCCTTGTCGCGCGATTCAAGGGAGGTTGAGCAAACGATGTCGGCACAAATCGTGCAACGCTTCGACAGAGATCAACAGGACGTCAAACCATCTGGGCAAGAGGACGACAATCATGCGTAGTTCGACAGTTTTTGCGACAATCATTGCTCTCGCGGCCGCCGCGCCCGCGTTCGCCGACGACGTCAAGGTCGGCATCGGCATCTCCGGATGGACCGGCTTTGCGCCGCTGACGCTGGCGAAGGAAGCCGGCATCTTCAAGAAAAACGGCCTCGACGTCACCATCAAGAAGGTCCCGCAGAAGGACCGTCACCTCGCCATCGCCTCCGGCGACGTGCAGTGCGCGGCAACCACGGTCGAAACCTGGATCTCCTGGAACGCCAACGGCGTTGCCACCAAGCAGATCTTCCAGCTCGACAAGAGCTATGGCGCCGACGGCATGGCCGTGCGCAACGACATCGCGTCGATCAAGGAGCTCAAGGGCAAGACGGTCGCAGCTTCGGCACCGGGCACCTCGCCCTATTTCGCGCTGGCCTGGATGCTGAAGAAGAACGGTCTGACGGTGAAGGACGTCACCGTCGTGAACCTCGAGCCGGCCGCCGCCGCTCAGGCCTTCGTCTCCGGCCAGAACGATGCCGCGATGACCTATGAGCCTTATTTGTCGACGGTGCGCGCCGCGCCGGACAAGGGCAAGATCATCGCGACCACCTTGGACTATCCGATCGTGATGGACACGTTCGGCTGCACGCCGAAATTCCTCAGCGAGAACCCAAAGGCGGCGCAGGCGCTGGCCGACAGCTATTTCGAATCGCTCGAAATGATCGCCAAGGACCAGGCCAAGTCCTATGAGATCATGGGCGCCGACGTGAAACAGACCGGCGAGCAGTTCGGCAACTCGGCAAAGTATCTGCGCTGGCAGGACAAGGCCGCGAACCAGAAATTCTTCGCCGGCGATTTCCTCGCCTTCAACAAGGATGCCGCCGACCTTCTGCTCGAAATCGGCATCATCAAGTCGGCGCCGAAGGTCGAGGACCTCTTCGACGCCAGCTTCATCAAGTAAGACTTTCCCGATTGCCGGTTCCGCGGAGACGCGGGACCGGCTCGACCATTCGGATCAACTATCGATGCGTCCCCTGGATTCCGTGACATCGAAGCAGCGCGTGGCCTATGGCCTCGCTTTCTTCGTGCTGTTCGTCGCCCTCTGGTCGTGGGCAACCTTCGGCGGCCATGTATCGAAGACGTTTCTCGCCAACCCGCTCACCATGGTGCAGGAAGGCTACGACCTGCTGGTCAAGCAGGGCTTTGTGTTCGACATCGGCATGACGATCTGGCGCGTCGTCGGCGGCTTCGCGCTGGCTACGATCATCGCGGTGCCGCTCGGTGTGCTGATGGGCGCCTACAAGCCGATCGAGGCGTTCCTCGAGCCGTTCGTCTCCTTTGCGCGCTATCTGCCCGCCTCGGCCTTCATTCCGCTCCTCATCCTGTGGGCCGGCATCGGCGAGTTGCAGAAGCTGCTCGTCATCTTCATCGGCTCGGTGTTCCAGGTCATGCTGATGGTCGCCGTCACCGTCGGCGCGACGCGGCGCGATCTGGTGGAAGCCGCCTATACGCTCGGCGCCAGCGACCGCGGCATCATCCGCCGCGTGCTGTTGCCCTCCTCCGCCCCTGAAATCGCAGAGATCCTGCGGCTGGTGCTGGGCTGGGCCTGGACCTACGTCATTGTCGCCGAGTTGATCGGCTCGTCCTCCGGCATCGGCCATATGATCACCGACAGCCAGGCGCTGCTCAACACCGGGCAGATCATCTTCGGCATCATCGTGATCGGCCTGATCGGCCTGCTCTCGGACTTCATGTTCAAGGCGTTCAACGCCTGGCTGTTTCCGTGGAGGCTGGCATGACGGTCCTCAAGGTCGAGCAGGTCTCGCGCACCTTCCCTGCGCGCCACGGCAATGCGCCGACCCGTGCACTGGAGCCGACCGACCTCACCATCGGCAACAACGACTTCGTCACCATCCTCGGCCCTTCCGGCTGCGGCAAGTCCACCCTGCTGCGCATCGTCGCCGGCCTCGACCGTCCGACCAGTGGACGCGTTACGCTCGACGGCCGCGAAGTCACCGGCCCCGGCGCGGATCGCGGCATGGTGTTCCAGTCCTACACGCTGTTTCCCTGGCTCACCGTGCGCGAGAACATCGCCTTTGGCCTGCGCGAACGCGGCGTGCCGGAAGGCGAGCGCAACAAGGTCGCCGACGCCTTCATCCGCCGGGTGGGGCTGTCAGGCTTCGAGAACCACTGGCCGAAGCAGCTCTCCGGCGGCATGCAGCAGCGTACGGCGATCGCGCGCGCGCTTGCCAACGATCCAAAAATCCTGCTGCTCGACGAGCCCTTCGGTGCGCTTGATAACCAGACCCGCGCCCTGATGCAGGAAATGCTGCTCGGCATCTGGGAACGCGACCAGAAGACCGTGCTGTTCGTGACGCACGACATCGAGGAAGCGATCTTCCTCGGCAGCCGCGTCATCGTCATGAGCGCCCGTCCCGGACGCATCAAGGCCGAGATCGGCGTGGACCTGCCGCATCCGCGCTCCTACAAGATCAAGACCACGCCGGAATTCGTCCAGCTCAAGGAACGGCTGGTCGAGGAAATCCGCACCGAGGCGCTGAAGGTTGCCGAACATGCCTGACACCAAACCACGCGCCGACGGCCAACGCATCCTCGCCGATCTCAATGCGCTCCGCGCCTTCGGCGCCTACAAGACCGGCGTGCACAAGCCGACCTTCTCCGAGCCGCACAAGCAGTCGCTGGACTGGCTGCTGCGGAAACTGCCCGAGGCCGGTCTCACCGGCGGGATCGATGGTATCGGCAACATCATCAGCACCAGCGCAAAACCCGGACCGAAGCTGCTCGCCGGATCGCACCTGGAAAGCCAGAACTATGCCGGCTGGCTCGATGGGCCGCTCGGTGTCGTCTATGCGCTCGAAGCGGCGCGCGTGCTCAATTCCGATCCTTCCGTGAAAGGCGCGGTCGAAGTGGCCGCATGGTGCGATGAAGAGGGCCATTTTGGCAGCTTCCTCGGCTCGCGCTCTTATGTCGGTCAGGTCAGCGAGACCGAGATCGACGCGGCGCGCGACCGCACCAACGGCCGCACCATGCGCGATGCGCTGGCCGACATGGGGCTGGCTGGACGTCCGCGCATGACCGCCGAACCGGGGCGGCACGTCGGCTATCTCGAAGCACATATCGAGCAGGGCGACACGCTCGAGAGCGGCAGGCTCGCGATCGGCGTCGTGACCTCCATCGTCGGCATCTGGCAATATCGCATCACTTTCACCGGCGAGCAGAACCACGCCGGCACCACGCGCATGGCTGTGCGAAAAGACGCAGGGCTCGCGCTGGCAAAATTCTGCGTGGCGATCGACGAGCGCTTTCCAGCCGCGTGCGGGCCGCGCACGGTATGGACCACCGGCCGCATCACGCTCGATCCAGGCGCGCCGAGCATCATCCCCGGCTGCGCGGAGATGCTGTTCCAGATCCGCGACGACGATCCCTCCGTCATCGCGCGGCTGGAGCAGTTGCTGAAGACCATGGCGGATGAGGCGATAGCCAAGGGCCCTTGCATCGTCAGCGTGGAGAAAATCCGCACCGGCGCCCCCGCCAGGATGGACCCCGGCATTCAGGACGCGATCGAGGCCGCGAGCAAGGCGCTTGCCGGGGGACGATCGCTGCGCATGCCGAGCGGCGCCGGCCACGATGCGCAGATGCTGGCGACCGTCATGCCTGCGGGCATGCTGTTCGTGCCGTCGATCGGCGGCATCAGCCATCACTGGACCGAAAACACCGCCGATGCCGACATCGTCACCGGCGCGCAGGTTTTCGTCGACGCGTGCCGGCGGATACTGGCCGGACTGCGCTAAAGCGCTCCCGAATCAGCGACGGCCCGCTCCCGCGCCCTGATGGGCGAGGGCGCCAGCTTCGCACCAGCATCGCACCGGAAACTCTCTCAACCGGGCGCACCGGCCGCGCCCGGTGGACCCCGCAAGCCCCGGCTGACCGCGAACTGACGGCACGAGAGGATTCTGCCGGCCGCCGGCTCAAGAGAGGTTCAGCCATTCACATGTCTTCAAACGTTCAAATGTCTCCAGAGGTCGCAATTTCGTTCCTGTCTCACCTGCAGGCCAAATTGTACGAGATTGCCACGAGAGATCTTGAACAGAACCACGAGGCGGATCGTTATGGACCCGAACCCAGGCGAACGCTGGGCCCCGATCTCCAAAAGCATCAGAGCAGGCTCGAGGCCATCGCGCGATTGAAGAACTCGAAGACGCTTCCTCTGGCCTTGCTGGATACCTATCAGTTGCTGCAGGACGACTATTCCAGGGACGTCCTGCTGGAGTTGTACCTTCAACGCGTGATCGGGCACGACCTCGTCAAGATCTTCCGAAACTCGCCGAAATACTGGCAGGAACGGAGCCTGGCACGCAGCCTGCAAACGAACCGCCTGCCTGCGAAAAAAATCAGGAATATGAACTTCGAGTTGACTCATTTCGATCTGAAGGAGATCGGCTACGATCTCAATCTGTTTTCCGCTCCCATCGGGATCGACGCCACCTTCCTGAAAACGCAGTACGAGTACAGCGGGGTCAAGCCGGCGATCGCAGCGAAGACCGGGGATGTCGTCATCGAGGCCGGAAGCTGCTACGGCGATACGAGCCTGTATTTTGCATCGAAGGTGGGCCCCACGGGGAAGGTCATGGGGTTTGAATTCATACCTGACAATCTCGATATCCTGCGTCAAAACCTCGAACTGAATCCCAGATATCGGTCAAATATCGAGATCATCGAGCGACCGGTATGGGAGTCATCCGACAAGATTCTCTATATGCTGAACAATGGTCCGGGGAGCCAGGTTTCCGAACGCCCCCTCTCCCACGGCGCGACCGAAATCAGAACCGTCTCCATCGACGATGTGGTTCGCGACAGAAATCTGCCGCGCGTCGATTTCATCAAAATGGACATCGAGGGCGCCGAGCTTTCCGCGCTCAAGGGCGCCGTGCGCACGCTCGGACGGTTCAAGCCGACATTGGCGATCTGCGTCTATCACAAGCCCAATGACTGGGTCGAACTTCCCCTCTTCATCAGTTCCTTGAACCTTGGCTACAAGATGTGGCTGGATCATTTTACGATCTATCCCGAGGAAACCGTGCTGTTCTGCAGGGCTGCCTGAAGCAGGCTGGAAGGCGAGTTCACCCTCTATCGACCACGCACTGTGCACCATCGATGACATACGCCGCGTGACGAAAATCCCTGATGATGGCGAGCTTGTCGGCGGACCAGTTCAGCAGCACGAAATATTTGGGCCGCCCGTTCGGCACATTCGGATCGAACACCAGGATCGCCGGACGTCCCTCGACCTGCCCCGCCTCTAGGTGCCAATCGCTGACCTTCGAATAATTGCCGAAATAGCGCGACACCTCAGCCTTGCCTTTCAGTCGGGTGCGGTTGACGAGTTCGAGCCTGACGTCGTCGGCGATCATGGCGCGGATCGCGTCGAAGTCGCGGGCATTGAAATGGCTGACATAGGCGTTGAGCCGCGTCCGGTCGGCCTCCGACAGGCCCGGCTGCGGCACATCGTCAGGCTCCTCGGCGAACTCACGCAGCTGCGTGCGCCCGCGATGCAGCGCGGCCTTTACCGCGGGCATGCTGAAATCCATGATGTCGCAGACCTCGGAAAGCGAGCAGCCGAGCACGTCCATCAGGATCACGCTGGAGCGCTGCGCTACCGGCAGCCGCATGAAAGTCCGCAGGCTGGTCGCGGCGATCTGGCGGCTTTCGACATCGTCAAGCTGGCCGGCGATCATGTCCACCTCCTCAGCCGAATGCAGCGCCGCCTGCCGGTTGCGGCGACGCAGGAAATCCAGCGCCGTGTTGTGCGCGATGCGGAACAGCCAACCTTGCGGATTGACGACGGGCGAGACCGATGGCAGCGCGTCGATCGCCTTGATCAGCGCATCCTGCAGCACGTCCTCGCCGTCGATGACCGAGCCGACCATGCGGGCGCAGTAGCGATGCAGCTTCGGCCGCATCCGCGCCAGCAGGGCCTCGATATCGACGGTGGCCAGCGGGTCTGGCGCCATTGCTCCTCCGCCTCGCCTGGTCAGGACTGGTCCAGCATACGATAATTGCCGACGATCCTCACATCACGAACCAGCGGCGGCTCCGCGCAGCGGTCCCGGATGCCGTCCTGGAACGCCTGAAACGCCTTCAGCTTCGGGATCGGGCTTGATCCGTCCTCGGCCGCGGCCTCGACGAGATGGATGAAGGTGTCGTCCTCCAGCCGCAGCGTGAGATAGCGCACGCCATCGGGGCTGGCCGCCTTCAACTCCGCAAATACGGCCGAGACCAGCTCGGCGTTCCGATCGGCCAGCTCCGGCTTGGCCTTGTATCTGATCAACGTCCTTCGCATCGCGCGCTCCTCAGCTATTCACCTGGTTGCTCGTCGCGCCATCGTCCACAGTAGCAATACTTTCCCGGAAGGCCGATGCCGCGTCACCCCCCAGGACGTTTGACGACCGCTCAAGGATTCGGTCCGCAAAAGATTATTTCCGGGACGTACCCATTCCCCCGGCGAGCGGCCGCTGGTGGTGACGGGATTGCCGATGCAGGCGGTCGGCCTCG
>NZ_LJYG01000094.1:100853-154700 GCF_001440035.1 Bradyrhizobium manausense
CCCGCCGTGACCTACTCCGCTCTGGTGGCGCCGCTGGTGCTGGCCGGCGTCGGGACTGATCGCCAGGCCGACAGAATGATCGGATCAGTCCAGCTTGATCCAGACCCCCTTCGTGTTCAGGTACTCGTCGAGCTGTTCAGTGCCGCCCTCACGGCCATATCCGCTCATCTTGTAGCCGCCGAAGGGCAATGCAGGATCGATGGCGTGGTAGGTGTTCACCCAGACCGAGCCCGCGCGCAGGCTGCGCGAGACGATGTGGGCCTTGCTCACGTCGCGCGTGAAGACACCGGCCGCAAGCCCATATGGCGTCGCATTGGCCCGTTCCACGGCTTCATCAAGCGTGTCGAACGGCAGCGCGGAGATGACAGGACCAAAGATTTCGTCACGGGCGATCTGCATGGTGTCGGAGACGCCGGCGAACACCGTCGGCTCGACGAAGTTGCCCTTGGCGAGGTTTCCTTCCTTCAACCGCCTGCCACCGGCCACGACCTTCGCGCCCTCCTCGCGTCCGCTGCGCAGGAAGCCTTCAACCTTGTCGAGCTGCCGCTCGGAAACGAGGGGGCCGATGTCCGTCGAGGGATCGGCGCCATCGCCAATTTTCAGGGCCGAGGCAAACTTGCCCAGCCGTTCGACCAGTTCGTCGTGAATGGCCCGCTCGACGAACAGCCGCGAGCCGGCGATGCAGATCTGGCCTGAATTTGCGAATGCCGCCATTGCGGCAATCGGAACGGCCTTGTCGAGGTCGGCATCGGCGCAGACGATGACGGGTGACTTTCCGCCAAGCTCGAGCGACACCCGCTTGAGATTGCCGGCAGAGGCACGAATGATGGCCTGCCCGGTTGCCGTGGAGCCCGTGAAGACGATCTTGTCGACGCCCTGATGTTCGGCCAGAGGCGCACCGGCCTCAGGCCCGGTCCCTGTCACGACGTTGACGACACCGGGCGGCACGCCTGCCTCATTCATCAAATCCGCGATCAGGAGCGGCGTCAGCGGCGCCTCTTCCGAGGGCTTGAGCACGATCGTACAGCCGGTCGCAAGCGCAGGTCCGATCTTCCAGACCGACGCCGCCGTGGGCGCGTTCCAGGGAATGATCGCGCCGACCACGCCGACGGGCTCCTTCCGCGTGAACGAGACGATGTCGCCTGGAAGCGAATTGTCGACCGTCTGCCCGTGAATCGCGGTCGCCATGCCGGCGTAATATCTCAGCATGCCGAGCACGCGGAGCTTGTTCGCCCGCGTCCTCACGATCGGCATGCCCATGTCCGCCGTGTCGGACTGGCTGATCTCCTCCCAATGCTTCTCAAACAGATCGGCGATGCGCAGGAGCAGCGCCTGCCGCTCGAACGGCTTGAAGCGGCTCCATGGTCCGACGAAGGCCCGACGCGCGGCGGCGACCGCGATGTCGATGTCGACGGCATCGCCACGCGGGACATGGCCGATCACTTCGCCCGTTGCCGGGTTGCGCGTCTCGAAGACTTTCCCCGAGCGCGCCTCGACCCAGGTGCCATCAACGAACATCTTGCGAGTTCGGCCGTCTACGGGAAATCGGATCTCGGTCTTTGTCATTCGCTCAGTCTTTCCTGTCTCAACGCTCATTCTCTGGCCGGGCTGCCGGCTTCGCCTTGCGAAGCAGCCGTGCCAGGTCCGAAATATAGGCTCGGCCATGGCCGCCTTCGACCGCGGCTGCGGTGGCAGAGCCGACGCCGTCTGCGATCGCTTTGGAGGCGCCGGAGCCGTTCGCCATCATCTGGTCGTAACCGATATGCTTTAGCGCATTGGCGACGAAGAAGGGAACGGTGACGACGTCACCCGTCACCAGAGCCGGAACAGGCACATCGATCATTGAGAAAGACTGACACCCCGTTCAGGATTACTGCGGTGACACGGGACGCATTTGGCTAGACCTGCACTGAGGTCAGCTTTTTCAGGCAGCGCAGCGCAAACGATGAGCGGCTGTGGCGAATGCCTGGAATGCGATAGAGCTTCTCGCGCAGAAAGCGTTCGTAGCCGGCGGTGCTTTCGACCGCGACCTTCACGACGTAGTCGTAGTCGCCGGTGGTGAGATAGGCCTCGATCACCTCCGGCAAGCTCGTCAGCAACTGGCCGAAACGCTCGAGCATCTCCTCATCGTGGCGATCGAGCGTCAGCTCTATGATAACCGTCTCGGGCAGGCCGAGCTTGTCCTGATTGAGCAGCGCAACGTAGCCATCGATGTAGCCCTGCGTTTCCAGACGCTTCAGCCTGTTCCAGCACGGCGTGGTGGAGAGCCCGATTCTTTCGGCGAGTTGCGCCGTGGTCAGGCGTGCATCCTGCTGCAGGGCGCGCAGGATCTTGCGATCGATCTCGTCGAGCCGAAGCGCATCCTTGCGCGGTGCCTTGACCGGCCTTGTGGCACGCCTGGCTGGCGCCATACCGAGAACTTCTTTCTGGATTTTCCAACAATATGTAGAAATTTCCTCCTACCCATCCATGGTATACCGAGATTAATGGAACGACAATCCTGACGTTTGGCAGTACCGTTTCCTAAAAGCATGAGACCAACGCGGTGTTTTTGCTCGAACTCCAGACCAGCGATATGCACGCCGCACTCGGCCGCCTGCTCGACCAGACGCGTGTCGCGGGACTTCGGCTCGCGGCCGTCAGCGCACCGGCGGACGCGAGCGAATGCCGCATCTCGGCTTCCATAGACATCGATGATCGCGACGCTGTCGACCGGATCGCTCGCCGCGTCGGCGCGTTGTTCTGCATCGATGCGATCGAGGTGAGAGGTGAAAGCCAATGCCCGACTCGGACCTCACACATGACACCATGAGCCCGCGGCGCGAGGTGGCTCCATCCCCCGCGCCTGCGCCACTGAAGCTGCACGTGCCCGAGCCGGCAGTGCGCCCGGGCGGCACGCCCGATTTCTCGAACATCCGCATCCCGCGCGCCGGCCAGGTCGATCGTCCCAGCGTCGACGTCGATCCCGAGGCCATCCGCGATCTCGCCTTCTCCGTCATCCGTGTGCTCAATCGCGACAGCGAAGCGGTGGGGCCCTGGGCCGGGGCGCTCTCGGACAGTGAATTGCTCGAGGGGCTGCGCCACATGATGACGCTGCGTGCGTTCGATGCGCGCATGCAAATGGCGCAGCGCCAGGGCAAGACCTCGTTCTATATGCAGCATATGGGCGAAGAGGCGGTGAGCTGCGCCTTCCGCAAGGCGCTTCTTCCGGGCGACATGAATTTTCCGACCTATCGCCAGGCGGGGCTCTTGATCGCCGGTGGCTACTCGCTGGTCGAGATGGCCTGCCAGATCTACTCCAACACGCACGATCCCCTGAAGGGGCGCCAATTGCCCGTGATGTATTCCTCCAGGGAACACGGCTTCTTCTCGATCTCGGGCAATCTCGCCACCCAGTACATCCAGGCGGTCGGCTGGGCGATGGCGTCCGCCATCAAGAATGACACCAAGATCGCCGTTGGCTGGATCGGCGACGGTGCAACCGCAGAATCGGACTTCCATGCCGCGCTGGTGTTCGCTTCGACATATCGCGCGCCGGTCGTGCTCAACATCGTCAACAATCAATGGGCCATCTCGACCTTCCAGGGGATCGCGCGCGGTGGCTCCGGCACGTTCGCCGCGCGCGGTCTCGGCTTCGGCATTCCGGCGCTGCGCGTCGACGGCAACGACTACCTCGCAGTCCATGCGGTCGCGAAATGGGCTTGCGAGCGCGCACGCCGCAATCTCGGCCCGACCCTGATCGAACATGTCACCTACCGCGTCGGCGCTCACTCCACCTCCGATGACCCGGCAGGCTACCGGCCGAAGACGGAATCCGACGCATGGCCGCTCGGAGATCCCGTGATCCGGCTGAAGAACCATCTGATCGTTCGCGGTGCCTGGTCGGAGGAGCGGCACAAGCAGACGGAGGCCGAGATCCTCGACACCGTAATCTCGGCGCAGAAGGAGGCCGAAAGCTACGGCACGCTCCATTCCGAGCAGCGGCCTACGGCACGCGACATGTTCGAGGGCGTGTTCGCCGAGATGCCTCCGCATCTGCGCCGCCAGCGCCAGGAAGCCGGAGTCTGAACCATGACACGCCGGACCATGATCGAGGCCATCAGGGATGCCATGGACGTGATGATGTCGCGCGACGACGGTGTCGTCGTGTTCGGCGAGGATGTCGGCTATTTCGGCGGCGTGTTTCGCGCCAGCCAGGGACTGCAGGCGAAATACGGAACGAGCCGCTGCTTCGATACCCCGATCAGCGAGCTCGGCATCGTCGGCATCGCGGTAGGCATGGCGGCCTACGGATTGAAGCCCTGCGTCGAGATTCAGTTCGCTGACTACATGTATCCTGCCTACGACCAGATCGTCTCGGAGGCTGCACGGCTGCGCTATCGCTCCAACGGCCAGTTCACCTGCCCGCTTGTGGTTCGCATGCCGACCGGCGGCGGCATCTTTGGCGGGCAAACGCACAGCCAGAGCCCGGAAGCGCTGTTCACCCACGTCTGCGGTATCAAGACCGTCGTGCCGTCGAACCCGCGCGACGCCAAGGGTCTGCTGATCTCGGCCATCGAGGATCCCGATCCCGTCATCTTTCTCGAGCCGAAGCGCCTCTATAACGGTCCGTTCGACGGCCACCATGACCGGACGGTGACGCCGTGGTCGAAGCACGATCTAGGCGAAGTCGACGACGGCCATTTTGCAATTCCGCTCGGCAGCGCCGCGATCCGCAGAGAGGGCAACGCCGTCACCATCCTCGCCTACGGGACGATGGTTCATGTCGCCGAGACCGCCGCGAACGAAACCGGTATCGACGCCGAGATCATCGATCTTCGCTCACTGCTGCCGCTCGATCTGGATACCATCGAAGCCTCGGTGAAGAAGACCGGACGCTGCGTCATCGTGCATGAGGCAACGCTTACCTCCGGCTTCGGGGCCGAGCTCTGTGCGCTGGTCCAGACGCGATGCTTCTATCACCTTGAAGCCCCCATCCTGCGCGTCGCCGGCTGGGATACGCCCTACCCGCACGCGCAGGAATGGGACTACTTCCCTGGCCCGGCGCGCATTGGCCGCGCGCTGATCGAAACGATGGAGGCCTGAGATGGCCGAGCGCGTGGTCAGGCTGCCCGACGTCGGCGAAGGCATCGCGGAAGCCGAACTGGTGGAATGGCACGTGAAGGTCGGCGATGTCGTTCGTGAGGACGCCGTGCTCGGCGCCGTCATGACCGACAAGGCGACCGTCGAAATCCCCTCGCCGGCTGACGGACGCGTCACCTGGCTCGCCGGCAATGTAGGCGATCTTCTCGCCATCGGCTCGGACTTCGTTCGGCTGGAGCTCGACGGCAAGAGCGAACCGGCGCCTGAGGCGGCAAAAGTGGCATCACCCGCGGCAAGCGCCGAGGCCAAAGGGGCGGATCACGGCGCAACCATCCCGCGCGCGCCGGCGGGTGCACAGAAATCGAAGCCCTTCGCTGCGCCACGCCATCACGCGGCCGAACGGCCTTTGGCCGCTCCTGCCGTCCGGCTCCGTGCGCGCGAAGCTGGCGTCGATCTGCGGCAGGTTCACGGCACGGGTCCGGCTGGGCGGATCACTCACGATGATCTCGACGCTCTTCTCTTGCGCGGCGGCGCTGGAACGCCAGCGACGCCGCACCAGGCCCAAACTGCTGTCACCGACATCAAGATCGTCGGCTTGCGGCGCAAGATCGCCGAGAAGATGTCGATTGCGAACGCGCGCATCCCGCACATCACCTATGTCGAGGAGGTCGATGTCACGGCGCTCGAGGATTTGCGCGCGAAGGTCAACGGGCGCAAGCTGCCGGACAAGCCGAAGCTGACATTGCTGCCGTTTCTGATGCGCGCCATGGTGCGCGCGATCGCCGAGCTGCCGCATCTCAATGCCCATTTCGACGATGAGGCCGGGATCGTGCACCAGCACGCCGGCGTTCATATCGGAATCGCCACCCAGACCCCGACCGGCCTGATGGTCCCCGTCGTCAGGCATGCCGAAGCGCGCGACCTCTGGGGTTGCGCCAGTGAGATCGCCCGGCTTGCGGAAGCCGCCCGAAACGGCAGCGCCACCCGCGACGAACTCACCGGCTCAACCATCACCATCACGTCGCTCGGCGCCCTCGGCGGGCTGGCGACGACGCCCATCATCAATCACCCGGAGGTCGCGATCGTCGGCGTCAACCGGATCGCGATCCGGCCGCACTGGGACGGTTCGGCTTTCGTCCCGCGCCAGATGATGAACCTGTCGTCCAGCTTCGATCATCGCGTGATCGATGGTTTCGATGCCGCTCGGTTCGTGCAGCGCATCAAGCTGCTTTTGGAGACGCCGGCGATGATTTTCATTGACTGAAAAAGCGATGACCGAGATCACCTGCAAGCTCCTCGTCATCGGCGCCGGCCCCGGCGGCTACACCTGCGCGATCCGTGCCGGCCAGCTCGGCATCGATACGATCGTCATCGAAGCCGAAAGGCCGGGTGGCACCTGCCTCAATGTCGGCTGCATTCCCTCGAAGGCCCTGATCCACGCGGCCGACGAGTATGAAACCATTGCGATTGCCGCCGGGGGCAAGAGCGCGCTCGGAATTTCGACCGCAAGGCCGTCGCTCGACTTCGCCAAGACCATCGCCTGGAAAGACGGCATCGTCAGGCGCTTGAACGGCGGCGTGGCTGGCCTGCTGAAGAAAGCCGGCGTCAGGCTGATTGCCGGGCACGCTCGCTTTCGCGACGGCAAGTCGATCGAGGTCAAAACGCAATCCGGCTCGCAGATGATTCATGCCGAAGCGGTGGTGATCGCGACGGGGTCTGAGCCGATTGCGATTCCGACTCTGCCGTTCGGAGGTCGCGTGATCTCCTCCACCGAGGCCCTTGCGCTGACCGAGATTCCGGACAGGCTGATCGTGGTCGGCGGCGGCTATATCGGTTTGGAGCTCGGCACGGCGTTCGCAAAGATGGGCGCGGCCGTCACGGTCGTCGAGGCCGCTCCACGCATTCTGCCGCAATATGATGCCGAACTGAGCGAGCCTGTGGGAAGGCGCCTCGCCGCGCTCGGGGTCGGCGTTCTGACAGGCGCGAAGGCGAAAGCTCTCGTTTCGGACGGCAGAGCGCTCGCGGTCGAGACCGCCGACGGCCAGCAGACGACCCTCGATGCCGACAAGATTCTGGTGACGGTGGGCCGCAGGCCTGTGACATCAGGATTCGGCCTCGAGACCCTCGATCTCGACATGAACGGATCTTTCATCCGGATTGACGACCGATGCCGTTCTTCGATGCGCGGCGTCTTCGCCATCGGCGACGTCACCGGCGAGCCGATGCTGGCGCATCGCGCCATGGCGCAAGGCGAGATGGTCGCAGAGATCGCCGCCGGCCGTCACCGCGCCTGGGACAGGGTTTCGATCCCGGCGATCTGCTTCACCGATCCCGAGATCGTCACGGTCGGCTTGTCGCCGAGCGAGGCGAGCGATCAGAGCTTCAACATCAAGACGGACCGCTTTCCGTTCAAGGCCAACGGCCGCGCACTGACGCTGGAGCGCGAGGACGGCTTCATCCGGACCGTGGCGCGGGCGGACAATCATGTTCTGCTTGGCATCCAGGGCGTCGGAGCCGGTATCGCCGAACTTTCTGCGGCCTTCAGCCTTGCGCTGGAAATGGGCGCGCGGCTCGAGGACGTCGCCCTCACCGTCCACGCGCATCCAACCCAAAGCGAGGCCCTTCAAGAGGCCGCTCTGAAGTTGCTGGGCCACGCAATTCACATCTGAAACATAGAGGGAGAAGCTGTGAGCCGGAGAGGGGACCGACAGCTACGTGCTCGGCAAGATCAGCGTCAACTCAGTCTTCCCGATCCCGGACGGCGCGCCGGCAGAGCTGCGCAGATGAGAATCCGTTCTCCGGCCCCGGTGCGCAGTCACGCGGCAACTTCGATCGGTGCCTTCGCGCCGGTCATGAAGGCAACCGCATCCGACATCGTGTAGGCCTTGGGATCGATCACCGTGAGCCGCCGACCGAGTCGATGAATATGGATGCGATCGGCTATCTCGAACACGTGCGGCATGTTGTGGCTGATCAGGACCACCGAAACGCCGCGCCGCCGCACATCGAGGATCAGTTCCAGCACCCGACGCGATTCCTTGACGCCGAGCGCCGCAGTCGGTTCGTCCATGATGACGACGCGCGAGCCGAAGGCCGCAGCCCTCGCAACCGCCACACCCTGGCGCTGACCGCCCGACAGGGTTTCGACCCGCTGATTGATACTTTGCACGGTCATAAGGCCAAGCTCGGTGAGCTTCTCGCGGGCGACGCGCTGCATGGCCTTGCGATCGAGCATGCGGCAGATCGTTCCGAGCGGCCCGGCCCGGCGCAGTTCGCGGCCGAGGAACATATTGTCGGCGATCGATAGGCTGGGCGACAGAGCAAGCGTCTGGTAAACCGTCTCGATGCCGGCCGCCTGAGCGTCGAGCGGCGAACGAAATGCGACTGTCTTGCCGGCGAGTTTGATCTCGCCTGAGTCCGGAACCAGTGCGCCCGAGAGCGCGCGGATCAGCGATGACTTTCCGGCACCATTGTCTCCGATCACGGCCAAGATCTCGCCCGGATAGAGATCGAAGTCGGCATGATCGAGCGCCGTCACGCGGCCATAGCGCTTGTTGAGGCCGCGGGCCTGAAGGAGCGGAGTTGTACCGGGAACGTTCGATCCTGTGCTCATGCCGACACCTTGCGAATCCATTGGTCAAGCGCCACTGCGATGATGATCAGCCAGCCGACGGCGAATTCTTGCCAGAGCACGTCGACATCGGACAATGCGAGCCCGTTGCGAAATACGCCGACGATCAGCGCGCCGATCAGCGTGCCGATAATCGAACCACGCCCGCCGAACAGACTAGCGCCACCGACGACCACCGCAGTGATGCTGTCCAGATTGGCTGTCTGGCCGGCCTGCGGGCTGATCGAGCCAATGCGTCCGATCAATGCCCAGGCACCAAGCGCGCAAATCACGCCGGCGATCACATAGACACTGAAGAGAATGCGGTCGGTCCGGATGCCGGAAAGCCGCGCCGCATCGGGATCGTCGCCCACCGCATAGAGATGGCGCCCGAAGGCGGTGCGATTCAGCACGAACCAGATCAACGCCACGAGGCCGAGCATGAAGAAGGAGCCGTAAGTGAAGCGGGCGCCAAGAATGTTGACCGGCGTTCCCAATGCCTGCAGCAGCGGGGCGATTTTCGCGACCTCCTGCGAACGGATGGTCTCTGACGCCGAATACCAAAGATTGAGCGCGAAGAAGATCGACCACGTCCCGAGCGTCACGATGAAAGGCGGCAGCTTGAGTCGGGTCACGAGCGTACCATTGATCACGCCGCAGCCGGCACCTGCGGCAACGCCGACAACGAGCGCGATCGGAGCCGGCAGTCCCATGGTGACCGCGAGCTTGCCCATGATGACGGAGCACAGCACCATGATGGCACCAACCGAGAGATCGATGCCGGCGGTGATCACGATCAACGTCTGCGCCGCCCCGATCACGCCGATGATCGTGACCTGCTGGATGATCAGCGACAGGTTGAACATCGACAGAAAACGCGAGCCGACGGTGAAGCCGAACGCCGCAACGCTGAGCAGCAGCACGATCGCCGGCACTGCTGTCGGATTGGCGTGCAGGAAATGCTGAAGCTTCTGCAGCGGCGATCGCGCACGAACCTCGAACTCGGCGACGCGACTCTCGCCCTTGTCGAGCACGAGCTCGAAAGCCTGGGCAACCGGGCGGCTACTGCCGATGTCGGTCATGACCATTTTCCTCGTTGCATGCGGGGATCTGCCCGTCCGATCGCGGAAGGGTTTCCGGCTTTTGGCGCCCGGCTCGCGGGCGCCAATCCTTGGCGGCGACGACAAGTCAGAGCTGCGATCAGCCCCAGCACTTCTTCAAGGCAGCAGCGCTGTCGATCGACGGCATTTCGCCAACGGGCTTGTCGGTGACGAGTTCGACGCCGGTATTGACGAAGTCGAGACCGGGCGACGCCTTCGGCTTGCCGCCGCCGGTGGCAAAGGTCTTCACCGCCTCAACGCCCTTCGCCGCCATCAGCAGCGGGAATTGCATGGAGGTGGCGCCGATGACGCCGTCCTTCACGTTGCGCACGCCAGGGCAACCGCCGTCGACCGAAACGATCAGCACGTCCTTGTCGCGGCCAACCGAGCGCAACGCCTCGTAGGCTCCCGCCGCCGCAGGCTCGTTGATGGTATAGACGAGCGAGATGTCCGGATTCTTCTGGAGCAGATTCTCCATCGCCTTGCGGCCGCCTTCCTCGCTGCCGAGCGTCACATCGTGACCGACGATGCGCGCATCCTTCTCGTCACCGATCTTGGCGGGGTTGCCGAGATCGATGCCAAAGCCTTTCAGAAAGCCCTGATCGCGCGCGACATCGACCGAGATCTGGTTCACGTTGAGGTCGAGCAGCGCAATCTTCGCCGATGCCGCCTTGGCGCCCAGCGTCTTGGCAGCCCATTGGCCGATCATTTCGCCAGCCAGGAAATTGTCGGTGGCAAACGTTGCATCAGCCGCATTCGCCGGATCGAGCGGGGTGTCGAGGGCGATGACAAGAATGCCCGCCGCCCGCGCCTTCTCGACAGCGGGGACGACCGCGCGGGAGTCGTTTGGTGTGATCAGGATGCCCTTGGCACCGGCGGCGATCAGGTTCTCGATAGCCGCGACCTGGCTCTCATTGTCGCCGTCGACCTTTCCGGCAAACGAGCGGAGCTCGACATCATTCGCCTTGGCCGCCTCGTCGGCGCCGGCCTTCATCTTCACGAAGAACGGGTTGGTGTTGGTCTTGGTGATGAGGCCCACGATCGGCTTGTCGGCCGCGAAACTACTGGTGGCGCCCAGAGCCAGCGCGAACGCTGTGAATAGTCCGAGTGACTGACGCATCAATTCCCTCCTCGTTAGTCGTTTTGTTGGCCTGCACGGTTTCGACCGCGTGGTGGGGCATCCTAGAGAGCGCAAAACGACCTTGTCAATAAATAAATCATCCCGATTTATTAATTGACATACATTGCCGACTGCGGTCATTGTAGCGGCCGACTGCCGGGAACGGCCAATCGACCTGTCGCAAGGACGGATTCCCCGGATTGTGAGGAGCCGAAGATGGAAGAAACAGCCGCGGTTGCTGGAACTACGGTGGCCTTCCCCGGCGACAGCCGCGGCACCACTCAAACCGGCGTGAGACTGTACAACGAGCGCCTGATCCTCTCCCTCATTCGGCGCCATCGTAGTCTCGCCAAGGTCGAGATCGCGCGCCTCACCGGGCTTTCGACTCAAACCACGACGGTGATCATCAATCGGCTGGAAGCCGACGGACTGCTCCGTGCAGGCGAACCGCAGCGAGGCCGCATCGGCCAGCCGTCGGTCCCCTATTCGCTCAATCCGGACGGCGCGTTTGGACTGGGACTCATGATCGGCCGTCGCAGCTCCGATCTGGTGTTGATGGATTTCGCCGCCGGCATCCGCGCCAGACGACGCGTGATCTACTCCTTCCCGTCCCCCGAAGAGATCATGGCATTTGCCGAACGCGAGATGCCTGGTCTTCTCGCCGAGTTGCCAGAAGCCCAGCACGACAGGATCAGCGGCATTGGCGTCGCGATGCCATTTGAGTTGTGGAATTGGGAAGCTGACCTGCAGACACCACCCGGCGCGCTCGGCAAATGGCGTGGCTTCAATGTTGCTGCCGAACTGTCGCGCCGTTTCGCCCCTTGGCCGGTGCGCGTCAGCAACGACGCGACTTCGGCATGCGCAGCCGAACTCACCTTCGGTGCCGGCGCGGCGTATCGGGATTTTGCCTATTTCTACATTGGCGCCTTCATCGGCGGCGGCATTGTTCTGAACGGCAGCCTCTTCCCGGGACGAAGCAGCAATGCCGGCGCGCTCGGCTCCATGCCGATCATGCGGCGGGAGGAAAATGGTGAGGCAAGCCTTCAGCAATTGATCCGCACCGCTTCGATCTATCAGCTCGAGCGCCGACTGATCGCCGCTGGCCGACCAGGCACCGACATCTGGCTCTCGCCCGACGACTGGTCGAGCTTCGAGGAGCCGCTGGAAGCGTGGGTTTCCGAGGCGGCCGCAGCGCTGGCGCAGGCGATCACCGCCCTGCTCGCAGTGATCGACTTTGAAGCCGTCATCATCGACGGGGCCTTTCCGGTCGATGTGCGCCATCGCCTCGTCGAGCGCACAAAGGAACATTGGGCCGGTATGGACCGGCAGGGCCTCACCGACGCTGTCGTGGTGGAGGGCTCGATCGGGCGCGATGCGCGCGCGATCGGCGGCGCGGCGCTGCCGTTGCTCGCGGCGTTCGCTCGCGACCACGACGTGCTCTTCAAGGATTGAGCATGGTCGTCCTGATGAACGAGGGTCACACATCATGATTCTTGTCTGTGGCGAAGCCCTGATCGATCTGTTTGTGAGGGCGCACGGCGGGTCCGCGATGTCGACCCATGCCGTTGCTGGCGGCTCGCCCTTCAATGTTGCTGTTGGTCTCGCTCG
This sequence comes from Bradyrhizobium manausense, assembly GCF_001440035.1. Classification (GTDB taxonomy): domain Bacteria; phylum Pseudomonadota; class Alphaproteobacteria; order Rhizobiales; family Xanthobacteraceae; genus Bradyrhizobium; species Bradyrhizobium manausense. The sequence continues at coordinate 113,374 of NZ_LJYG01000094.1, forward strand.
GCTCGGGGTTCGAACGGCGTTCCTGAGTGGCATTTCGCGCGATCATTTCGGCACGTTCCTCGCGGACAGGCTCGCTCGCGAGGGCGTGGACGGCAGCTTTCTCGTGCGAAGCGACCGGCCGTCCCCGATCTCGATCGTGGCGACGACCGGTGACGGCCAGCCAAACTATACTTTCCACGGCGAAGGCGCGGCAGATCGCTCGCTGAGACTTGCCCATCTCCCCCGCACGCTGCCGGACGATATTCAGGCTCTGACCTTTGGCTCCTATTCCATGGCTGTCGAGCCGGTCGGCTCGACGTTTGCCGCGCTCGCCGAGCGCGAGCATGGCCGCCGCGTCATCAGCGTGGATCCGAACGTGCGACCGACCGTCGTCGGCGACATGAAAAGCTGGGCCATCGCCGCGGAACGCTTCTACCGGACGGCTACGATGATCAAGGCGAGCGACGAGGATGTCCGCATTGCGTGGGGCGGTCGGGCCTCGATTGCCGATGCGGCCGCCTACTGGCTCGCGTGCGGGGCGCATCTGGTGGTCGTGACCGAGGGAGCAAAGGGCGCAACCGCCTTTTCGACCACTGGCAGCGTCTCGGTGCCCGGTCGTTTCACGGTCGTGCGCGACACAGTGGGCGCCGGCGATACATTCCACGCCGCGCTGCTTGCGCAGCTTGCGAAAACCGGCCGGCTCCGTCCCGAGGCCATTGCGGCGCTCGACCCGCCTGATATCCGCGAGTTGCTCGCTTACGCGACGGCTGCCGCTGCCATCACGGTGTCCCGCGATGGAGCCGACCTGCCGACCGCCGCCGACATCGATGCGAGTACGGAGCCATGCCATGCTTGACAGAGTGACAGACACAACGCGGCACATCAAAGAGGCTCGAATTGACGAGGGGGCGGGCATGACAAGCCGCGTCATCCCGGTGGCCCCCTTCGTCCTGACCGTTTTCGGCGTGACAGGTGATCTCGCACGCCGCAAGCTGTTGCCGGCGCTGTTTCGCCGCGATTTCGCCGGCCAGTTGCCGGATGACGCCACCATTCTCGGCGTCGCGCGCGGTGCAATGTCGCGCGATGACTTCCTCGCCATGGTGCGCGAGGCGATCGTGCAACATGTGCCGGCATCGGAAACGACGGGAGCGGAACTCGATCGCTTCCTGGCCCGCATCTCCTACATGGCTGCCGACGCGGAAGGCGAGCATGGCTGGACCGAACTGGCGGCGGCGCTATCGGCCTATGCCGACCGCATCCAGGTGCACTATCTGGCAACGGCACCGCATCTGTTCGGGCCGATCTGCGAAAGGCTCGGTCACTACGGTCTTTCAAAGGGCGATTCCCGCATCGTCATCGAGAAGCCGATCGGCAAGGATCTCGAATCCGCAATCCGGTTCAATCAAACCGTCGGGAAGATTTTTCCGGAGGAACGCGTCTATCGGATCGATCACTATCTCGGCAAGGAGACGGTGCAGAACTTGATGGCGCTGCGGTTCGCCAACGCGCTGTTCGAACCGCTGTGGAATGCCGCCCACATCGACCATGTGCAGATCACGGTCGCCGAATCCATCGGCGTGGAGGAACGCGGCCCCTACTACGACAAGTCCGGCGCGCTGCGCGACATGGTTCAGAACCATCTTCTGCAGCTGCTCTGTCTGGTGGCGATGGAGCCGCCACATTCGCTCGAGGCGGATGCCGTGCGCGACGAGAAGCTCAAGATCCTGAAGTCGCTGGAACGGATCGACGAAACCAACGCTGCATTCCTGACCGTACCAGGCCAATACCGCGCCGGCGCATGCAATGGCATCGCTGTGCCCGGCTACGCGGAAGAGATCGCAGATCGCCCAAGCTCGACGGAGACGTTCGTTGCGCTCAAGGCGGCCGTTGCAAATTGGCGCTGGACCGGCGTTCCCTTCTACCTGCGCACCGGAAAGCGGCTGCAACAACGCAGCTCCGAGATCGTCGTGACCTTCCGCAAGGTCCCGCATTCGATTTTCAATTCGAATTCGGGAAAGGCGTTGCAGACGCGGCTCGTGATCCGTCTGCAGCCCGACGAGGGAATCAAGCTCTGGCTGATGATCAAGGAGCCCGGACCGGGCGGCATGCGGTTGCAATATGTCCCTCTCGACATGAGCTTTGCGGAAGCATTCGACGTCTCCGTGCCGGACGCTTACGAGCGGCTGTTGATGGATGTGGTCCGCGGCGACGCGACCTTGTTCATGCGCCGGGACGAAGTCGAAGCGGCATGGCGCTGGATCGACCCGATCCGTCAGGCGTGGAGCCGGATGAATGAAATCCCGCGTCCCTACGTTGCCGGCAGCTGGGGCCCCTCCGCCGCCGTCGCGCTGATCGAACGCGACGGCCGCACATGGATGGAGGACGGTCCGTGACCACGGAGCAGCTTGTCGCCGATGCCAGGTCCGCAGTCAGGAGGCGTGTATGACGATCGAAGCAAAGGTCAATGCGCGGGTGGCCGAAGTGACGGACCGCATCATCAGGCGCAGTCACGACAGCCGGGCACGCTATCTCGACCGCATTGCGAACGCGGCGAGCACGCCGGTCCGCCGGCGGCTGGGATGCGCCAACCAGGCCCACGCCTTCGCGGCCTGCGGCGGGCACGACAAGAAGCTGATGCAGGACGGTCACGTCCCCAGCCTCGGAATTGTCACGGCCTACAACGATATGCTCTCGGCGCATCAGCCCTACGAGCGTTTCCCTGAACTTATCCGACGGAGCGCGCGCGCAGCCGGCGGGGTCGCCCAGGTCGCGGGCGGCGTACCGGCGATGTGCGACGGCATCACCCAGGGCGAAGCGGGAATGGAGCTCTCGCTGTTCTCGCGCGAGGTCATCGCCTTGTCCACCGCGATCGCGCTGTCGCATCAAACCTTCGACGCCGCGGTGTTTCTCGGCATCTGCGACAAGATCGTGCCGGGCCTCGTGATCGGTGCATTGTCGTTCGGGCATCTGCCCGCGGTCTTCATTCCATCGGGTCCGATGACCTCGGGCCTCGCCAACGACGCAAAAGCAAAAATCCGGCAGGCTTACGCGGAAGGAAAGGTCGGCCGCGACGCCTTGCTGGAAGCCGAGGCGCAGGCCTATCACGGCGCGGGGACGTGCACGTTTTACGGCACCGCCAATACCAACCAGATGCTGATGGAGATCATGGGCCTGCAGCTGCCGGGCGCATCCTTCGTGAACCCGAACACGCCCCTGCGCGATGCGCTCACCTGTGCCGCCACCGAACGCGCGTTGGACATCACATCGCTCGGCAATCAGTACATCCCGATCGGTCGCGTGCTCGACGAGCGCGCCTTCGTCAACGGCATCGTGGGGCTGCACGCCACCGGCGGCTCGACCAATCTGACGCTGCACCTGGTTGCCATGGGCGCGGCGGCCGGCCTCACACTGACCTGGGACGATTTCGCCGACCTTGCGGAGGTGACGCCGCTGATCGCGCGGATCTATCCCAACGGCTCCGCAGACGTGAATCATTTCCATGCCGCCGGCGGCATGAGCTTCCTGATCCGGGAATTGCTTGCTGCCGGGCTCCTGCACCGCGACGCCCTGACCGTCTGCGGCGCCGGGCTCGATGCGTACCTGCAAGAGCCGCGGCTCGATGTCGAGGGAAGGCTGACGTGGCGCGATGGACCGGCCGCAAGCGGCGATACCGCCGTGCTGCGGGGGACCTCTGACCCGTTCCAAACGACAGGCGGCCTCCGGGTTCTGAACGGCAGTCTCGGGCGCGCCGTCATCAAGACCTCTGCAGTGGCGCCGCAGCGCCATGTGATCGAAGCGCCGGCACGCGTGTTCCATTGCCAGGAGGATCTGCAACGGAGCTTCGCTGCCGGCGAGCTCACGGGTGATATGATTGCGGTGGTGCGCTTCCAGGGCCCCAAAGCAAACGGAATGCCGGAGCTGCACAAGCTGATGCCGCTCCTTGGCGTTCTTCAGGACCGCGGGCTGAAAGTGGCACTTGTGACCGACGGGCGGCTTTCGGGCGCCTCGGGCAAGGTTCCCACCGCCATTCACGTCACGCCAGAAGCGGCTGACGGCGGTGCGATTGCGCGGATTCGCGACGGCGACGTCATCAGGCTCGACGCCGAAACTGGTCGGCTGGACGTGCTCGTCGCCCCGGGCGAGTGGGCCGCGCGAGCCTGCGCGCAAGCCGATCTCTCCGCAGCACATACCGGGATTGGCCGCGAGCTCTTCGGGTTCTTCCGCGAGCGCGTCAGCTGCGCAGATCGCGGCGCCAGCGTTTTTGTGACGTGAATGCAAAAGGCGGCCGGCGCAGGTGAGATGGGCTTGCATGGGTAACGCGCTGCGGAGCACGATTTGCCTTCTTGCCTGATGATGGCTCCGTCCGGCTCGCAGCGCCGCGCTCATGGCCCGGCGCTCTCGCGGCGTGTTTCACCCGAGCTTTGCCTTGTCATTTCATTCTCTTGCTGCCCTCAAAACCAAGAGGGCGCAGGGAAGACCGGGTGCCGACCTCGCACCCGCGGTCCGCTGCGCGAAAATGTAGCGCAAAAAGACCGCACAGCAGCATACAGGTGGTGCCGAACACTCGGCCTTCCCTGCGCAGTGGTTTGACGGCTTATGCCGCGCTCTCCCGGGAGCCGAATTCCTTCTGGCCTCCCTCGCCTTGCGAATTAGCGATGTGGCCAGCCCGGTTGGACGCTCCACACCTCCGCAAAGGCTTGACCGTAGCGACGACGGCCGGGACCACACGGTTTTGCCGTACGCTGGGGTTCGCGAGTTCGCCGCATGATCGTCCGGCCGTGTCGACGTTGCCGGAAGCATGCCGGCGAGACGAACCTGACAGCGCCGTTCGTCTGCGCGAAGGTTTCGGACTCACAGGGACTACCCGCCCTGCCCGCACCCATCGCGCCCAACGCTGCCCGCGTCCACCGCAAGCCCGGCTCGCAATCAAGACGACTCGAGACCGCCCCTCAAGGATGAGCCGGGATGGAGCGAAACATACGCCATTTCCGAATTTCGGTAAAGTGGAATATTTTTGCGGGGAGGGGTTGACGCAGTGCGAAACAGGAGCGGTTGGTCGCAAGAGATTACTGGTAGCTCGGAGCGGCCGCCAGCGACTGGGAGTCGGGGTGAAAAAACCCCAGCTTCACAAAGGATGGTGAGCTGGGGCAAGTTCACCTTCTCGCCCAGGATCACGAACCTGGGCTATCGGGAAAACGTGGCAATCGCTCCGTCGTTCCTCGCGGCCGCGCCGGTTGAAGCCCGCAAACACAACAAATGTTGTTGTGAATTACGGGGAAAATGCCCCCTTAATGGCACGATCTACTTAGGTTTCTGTTTGGATGTTGTGCGCATGTCACGCCAACGCACCAGTTCTGCTCTTGATCAATACCAGCTTGCTGTCGATGAGATCGTTGCAGCTTGTGACGGTGATTGGCGCGGCGCACTCAGAGCGCTGATGCTGCTGAATGAGCGGCTGGAGCTGAGATTGGAGCAGATGAGTGAGGTTCATCCTCCTCACCAGCGGCTGCATTAGTACGCAGGATGGGTTGGGCCTTTGCGAAACCCATCACTCCCGCGGCCTCGGATCGCTGCGTGCGGGCTCGTCGTAGCCCTTGCGGCGGCTGTAGAACATCAGGGCCGTCAGGCCGACGCCGATCACGAACATCAGGACGGCAGCAACTCCAAGGATGACATTGCGGTAAAGCGGCATTGGTGAGGTGGCTTGCCACACCGACGCGCAGTACCAGACAGCCAGAACAAGAAGAGCTGCCAGAGCCGCAGAAAGAAGCCAATGCCTGGTGTTGCGCACAATTGCCTCCGTCATAGGAACTCGGGACCCGCACAAGCTCCGCGACAAATCTGCCGCCGCCGGGATGTGAGACTTTCGCTGGAACGTTGCTAAACCCACCGCCAGCCGCAATGACGACGACCTCGGTGCCACCAGCAAACCCAGCGACGGCGCCGGCGCGGCGGCGGGCGGCCCCAGCCGGGAGCAGGTCCAGGTCCCCAGCCGGGACCCGGTCCCCACTGCGCCTGGGTCAGGAGATTCGACCGCCCGGCGGCCTTGGCAAGATCGGGAGCCATCGGCATCGCTTCTGCGGCCTCAATGAAACGAACCCCAATCGCGCCGATCGCGGCGGCGGCAACGGCGTTCCGGGCAAAGCCAAGGAAAGCTCGACGGTTGGGAGTATCCATCATCTTTCTCCTCTTGTTACGCAGTGCTTCGCGCAGCGTGAAGCGCGTAGAGCAGCCAGGCGAGGCCGTGCGAGATCAGATCGACGCCCAGCAGGAAGCCGAGCGCCCAGGCGCTGATGGTGGGAAAGCCAAACAGGATGAGCAGCCCGGCAAGGACCGCGAAGAGACCGGAGACCAGCATCATCCAACCGTTCTGCCGCCAATAGGCGAAACTCAGCACGCATCTGATGACACCCGATGCGAACAGCACGGCGCCGAGGAAATAGGTCAGTATCAGGGCGCCCGCAGCCGGCTGAGTCAGAAGCACGAGTCCGAGGGCGACATAGAGTGCGCCGAGCAGGATCTGCCACAGGAAGCCGCCCCACCCCCTGGTCCAGAAGGCATGGACGATCTCGAACGCACCCGCTGCAATTGCCGCCAGCCCGATCAGCTTCACGCTGATGACAGTCGCGACCACCACATCGCCCAGCACCGCGACGCCGGCGCCAATCATCACGATGCCGAGAAGGACGCAGACCCACAGGGGCGGAGGACCCAGCGCTTCGATGCCGGACCGGCCGTCGTAGACCGTCATGCCATCCTCCTGGACCGCGATCATCTGCCTGGCATGATAACTTCGACCCCGCGGCCTCGGCATCCGACGAAACCCTGAGCAAGAAAGCGGGAAATCCAACGTCGTCACCCGCTGTCGCGCGCTATCGCCGGCCGCGTGGGCCCAATGTCAGATTGGTGACGCCGGCCGCGAGATTGAGCCCGATCGATCGCTCGATCGACAGTGGCTGCAACATGATACTTCGGCGCGATCCGCCAATCAGAACGTTGGCTCCGAGGCCCGGTCCAAGGGCGATGGCGCCGCTCGCTCCCACATAGTTCCCGCGCAAGGTGGCGGGGCCGATCCGGGAATTCCTGGCGAGGACGCCCCAGGACAAGGTGCCGGCCGAGGTCACGCCAAGGTCGAGACCGATGCGCCTGATGCGTCCCTCATAGACATATGGTTGACGTGTCCTGCGCGCGTAGAACACGCAGCGCAGCGCTTGCGCCGATCCAAGAACCAGCCCCACGCGCGGCTCACTGAAGCACAACAGTCTGCCGACCCGGAATGCCTCGGCGCGGGCGGGCAAGGCGGTGCATATCAAGGCGAACGCACCGATGAAAACGAGCCGCATTGTTCGCATTCAAGCCTCCCTGTGGTTGTTGATGGATCTCGTCGCTGGCCGTCGGTCCTGGCGAAGCCAGAACGTGATGCCGAGCCCGATCAGCAGCACGGCACCCAGCAGGAAGAAGAAGACCGACTGCTTCAGCCAGGATATCGCCGGGACGGCCAAGCCCATCGCAAGGCCGAGGAAGGAGATTTGCAGCGACAGAAGGCTGACGCCCGCCAGAAACGTGCCGAGTGCGAGCAAGGTCAGCAGGACGAGGCCGGTTGCCGGTGTGGGAAGCAATTGCTGCACGCCCGACACCAGCATGATGTTCATGGTGACCAGGACGGCAACCCAATGCAGCGCCTGGGTCCAGATCAATCGGAGCTGGGCCTCCTTGCCCTCCGCCTCCGGCCATTTGGTGACGACGCAGACGACGCCGATGGACAGCGCCAGGAATTCCCAATAGCCGACAAGAGGCTGGTGGGACACGTTGGTATAGGCGACGCCCGCGATGGCGAGCACCAGCGCCACGACATAGGGCAATTGCTGCCACAGGAAGTGAGCCATCCCCGAACGCGGTGCGGGGCTCTCCGTGCCATCGTTCCGTTCGACTTCGACGTCGCTCATGGTCATCCACTTACGAATGTTTCGCGTTCAACCTTTTCTTGCAACGTCCGCCTGGGATCATCCTCAAGCCAGTCCTCGACGTAGAACCGGATGATCGCAACCCGCCCGACGGCGACCGCGGGCATGGCGAGCGCGATGCCCATGACGCCGAACATCGCGCCCAGCAGGACGATCGCAACCAAGGTCCAGGCAGGAGGAATTTCGACAGCCTGGCGCTGGATCAACGGGCCGATGACATAGCCTTCCACCGACTGGATGATGGTGTAGACCACGATGGCCCAGATCAGCAGTGAGGCGCCGAGCGGCATTGCCACGAGCGCAATCGGAATCGCGGCCAGGATCGGCCCGAGATACGGGATGAAATTGGACAAGCCCGCCTGCAATCCCAGCACGAACGGACCTGGCAGCCCGATGAGATAGAGCGCGATCCACACGCACAGCGTCATGAGGATGATGCGGACCAATTGCCCGACGAACCACAGCCGCATGACGGCGCCCATCTCGTCCATGACGGCGCTCGCCCGCGCGCGATACGACCGCTTCATCAGCATGACCAGGCTGTCGCGATGGCTGATCGGATCAAACGCGAACAGGATTCCGAGGAACAGGATCACGAGAGCGCCGGTCAAGAGGCTCGATGCGCCGCCAAGCACGATCTGGGCATGGCTGATCAACCTGCCCTGGTCGGAGAAAAGCCATTGCGAGAAATTCCGGCCGCCTTCCGGCCCAAGCAGCTCCACGCCGTACGACAGCAGTTGCGCCTGGACGATGTCGAGTTGGGTGTCCATCACCTTGATCAAGTTCCGCGTCTGCTCCGGCAGCTTGCCCGCGCCCCAGTCGAGGCCGAACCCCGCGATGGCCGATAGCAGCAACAGCACCAGCGTCAGCCGCCAGGCACGATTGAGCGGGATGACCGGCGCCAGCGCCCGCGCTGACGCATCGAGAAACGCCGCGCACAGCACACCCGCGAAGATGAGCAGCAGGCTGGAGACCGTCTGCCAGACCAGGAACAGCGCGACGCCGGCGGCGAGCAGGCTCAGTCCCGTCCCCAGCATGCTGCGCGGTCCGGCATCGCGGCTGGGTTCGTCGCCTCGTGCGACTTGGTCGTCTCTCTCGCCTGGACTCGCATCGTTCATGGGTCGACCGATTTTGCAGGTCTTACTGCGGCGTCTGGACCTGGCTGCGGACGCGGCGGCTGCCAAAGTGCGGATGCTTGCCGCCGCGATGACGCCAGTACCGGTGCTTGGTCGGTGTCATGCTGGTATTGGGCGTCGTTGCAGCGGATGCGGGAGGCGCGTTCGACTGGGCAAAGGACAGGGTCGGCGGTGCGGCCACCGCCGCCATTCCGATCAGGATCAGGGCGCCGAAGAGCGTGATTTTCATGTTCGCCTCCAAATGATCAGAGGTGGCTCAATTCAGATCGAGATGGCTCCGGTCGCGAGTGCATAGATGCCGGCGCATGCGGCGATGGCGATCGCTGCAAACAGAACGGCCTCGAGCGGTGTGAAGGTCGCTTGCTTGCGTTCGCGCTTCGCCAGAAAGAACAGCAACGTGCCGGGCGCATACAGAATCGACGACAGCAGCAGAAACTTGGGCCCGCCGGCGTAGATCATGCCGATCGCGTAAAGCGTCGCGATGATCGCGCGGATCCAATCGACGATGCGCGCCCGCTCGAAGGCCTTGTAGGTCTCGCCGCGCGAAGCCAGTTTCAGGCCATAGGCCGCGACCAGGAAGTACGGAACCAGCGTCATCGCGCTGGTCATCTTCAGGGCGAGCGTGAAGGCGTATTCGGCAAACCAGGTCACGAGCAGGAAGAGCTGGATGACGCAATTGGTGAGCCAGAGCGCACCGGAGGGAACGTCGTGCGCGTTTACGCGGGCGAGAAACGAGGGCATGGTGCGATTGACGGCCGCGGAATGCAGCACCTCGGCCGCCAGCAGCGACCATGAAAGATAGTTGCCGAGGATCGAGATCAGCAATCCGACGCTGATGAACACGCCGCCCCAGCGACCAACCATCGCTTCCATGACGCCCGCCATCGACGGCGTCGGGAGGCCCGCCAGCTGTTGTCGCGGCAGCACGCCATACGACAGCAGCGTCACCAGGACGAGAAGGCAAAGAACGGTCAGAAAGCCGACGACAGTTGCGAAGCCGATGTCGGCGCGGTTCTGGGCATAGCGGGAATATACGCTTGCCCCCTCGATCCCGACGAAGACAAATACCGTCAGCAGCATCGTGCTGCGGACCTGGGTGAACACATCGGAAGCATCCGGCGCTTGCGTTCCCCAGAAATTCCCGGTGAACACATCGCCGTCGAGGGTGATCGCGGCCACGACGATGAACAGGAATATCGGGATGACCTTGGCGTAGGTCGCCACGGTGTTGAGCGCGGTCGCGCCCTTGATGCCGCGCAACACCAGCACGTGCACGCTCCACAGGAGCACGGTTGCGGAAGCAATGGCGATCGGTGTCGAGCCGTCGCCGAACACCGGGAAGAATATTCCCAGCGTCGCCTTGATCAGGATGAGGCAGGCGACGTCGGCAAGACAGCAGCCGATCCAGTAGCCGACGGCCGAGGCGAACCCGATATACTCCCCGAATCCAGCCTTGGCATAAGCGTAAATGCCGGCATCAAGGTCGGGCTTGCGCCGTGACAGCGATTGGAACACCTGCGCCAGCATGAGCATGCCCGTGCCTGCGATCGCCCAGGCGATGATCGCTCCGAATGCGCCGGTGGCTCGTCCGAACGATGCCGGCAATGCAAAGATGCCGGAGCCGACCATCGACCCGATCACAAGGGCGATGAGGGCGTTGCGGGAGAGCTTCTGGTTGGCGTCGTTGGTCGAAGGAGCCATGAGGACGGCCTTCCAAATCCGGGACGAAGCCGGCACCGATGGCGGCCGATCCCGGTGACGAGCCTAGAGGCACCTCTCACCTTCGGACATCAGGGATTCTCTGTAGGAGCCAGAGCAGGAAATCGGCCCGTGCCGGAGCCCAGCAAGCCGCCTTCAGGGCTTGATCAGATTCTTGGCGGCGGGTGCAGCCGGGCCCTCATCGCCACCGCACGACGGCGATCCGGGAAGAGCGGCGCGCGCTACGAAGACGACACCGGCGCGGAAGAACTCGCCGGCCTTCGCGAGCTCGGCGGCGATCCGCTGGGCATGCAGAACGGCTGCGTCGTCATTGGCATGGTCGCATCCGATGCCATCGGGACAAAGCCCGTATTTGTCGACGATATGGAAGAAGAAGCGCATGCCGCAGAATTAAGCCGGATCACCGCCGGCTTCCAAGTGACAAAGCCGTAAGAGGCCTACGCCAAAGGGATGAGAAGCGGCGCCAGATTGCGCAATCGTCATGCGCGGGATGGTGCCGTGAAGGCGGGGTTGCAGGGGTTTTCGCCAGGGGCACTCGGGTGATTGTCCGATGTCGTCGCCTGGTCCTGGAGGGTAGCGTGGCTCTAGCTCCGCGAGTTCAGGAGGAGGCAGGCGATGTCAAACCTCGACCAGAACCTTTCGACATCAGGCGCGATCGGCCGCGGCACGGCTGCGGTGGACGCCGGATTGCGCAACTATATGATGCGCATCTACAACTACATGGCCGCGGGTGTCGGCCTCACCGCCGTCGCCGCGTGGCTGACCCACCAGCTCACCGGCCCGGCGCTGCTGCAAAGTCCCTTGATGTGGGTGTTTATCCTGGCGCCGCTGGCGCTGGTGTTCTTCATCGGCACGCGCATCAATACGCTCTCGGCATCAACGGCGCGCCTGCTGTTCTTCGTCTATGCAGCGCTGGTCGGCGTGTCGCTCTCGACCTTGTTCCACATCTATACCAGCGCTTCGATCACCCGCGTATTCTTCATCTCCGCCGCAACGTTCGGGGCGCTCAGCGTCTTTGGCTACACAACGCGGCGCGACCTCTCCGGCCTCGGCACCTTCCTGTTCATGGGGCTCATTGGCGTCATCATCGCCAGCCTGGTGAACATCTTCCTGCGGTCAACCGGGCTCGACTGGCTGATTTCGATCGTAGGCGTCGGCGTCTTTGCCGGCCTTACGGCCTACGACACGCAGCGGATCAAGGCGATGTACGATGCCGGTGACGATGAAACTTCGGCAGGCCGCAAGTCGGTCATTTCGGCGCTGTCGCTCTATCTCAACTTCATCAACCTGTTCACGATGATGCTACGCCTGCTCGGCGGCCGGCGCTGAACGGCCAAAGGCGGCCGTTTCAGGCCGCCGGCCGCTCCGCGGCAGCGCTTGCGAGCGCGTCGCGCAGTGCCTGTTCCTTGGCGTCGTCCAGCGACGTCTTCAGCACCGTTCCGCCGGCGTCCTTGATCTCCTTCAGCACCTTGTCGGCCGTCATGTTCTTGATCAGGACGAACAACGCGGCGTTGCCGGTGTGGAGTGAGCCGGCCAGCTGCTTCATGAAGGCGTCATCGATGCCGAAATCGGACAATGCACCGCCAAGTGCGCCGGATGCCGCGCCGATCGCGACACCGAGGATCGGATTGAGGAAGATCACGCCGATCAGAAGACCCCAGAAGCTTCCGGTCATCGCGCCCATCGCGGTGGTGTTGACGAGTTGATTGAGCTTGATGCCGCCGGACTCCGTTTTCACGGCGATCACAGCGTCGCTTATCGTGATCAGGTACTCTTTCTGCAGTTTGAGGAGACGCTGACGTACCTCCTCGGCTTTCGCTTCGGACGGATACACGATCGCGACGAGATCGGACATTGAGACCTCCGTTTCCATTCCGCTCAGGACCGACTGGCCCCGACTGCACAGCACGACATCCAGGATAGAGCGTGAGCCGCCACCCCGGCATCCGACAAAACCCGAGGTGCGAAGGATGTTTTTCCGATCCGGGCAGGCGTTCAATCCGCTCCAAACATCGAAGCGGCGAGCAGCACCGTCACGGCGAGCATGCAGATGCCGGCCGCCGGCCATTGACGGAGGACATGATCGCCTCGCTCGACAAGGCTGCCAAGCTGCAGACAGGCGCGCCGAACATGATTCCGATTGCGCCAACCGTATTCTGGGGACCGATGGCCGTTGCAATCATGGGCGGCCTGCTGGTTGCGACCGTCCTGACCTTGGTCCTGCTGCCGACAATGTACGTGGCCTGTTTCGGCGAGAAGGAACGCACCGGCGCTCCCGCACCGGCGCCGTCTTGAGCCGTCGTTTCCGGCGAGGGAAATCCCGGCCCTCCCCTGGGTGATCACCCGATATTCCAGGCTCTGCCCAAGGCGCATGGTGCAACGACCGGGCAAGTCAATCGGCCAGGATGTAGCGCACCCCTCGTGTCGCGAGGTCTCCCCATGACTGGGACGCCGTCAATCCAAAAACTCTCTCTGTTCGCATTGACCGCAATGGTGGTCGGCTCGATGGTCGGCTCGGGCATCTTCTCCTTGCCCCGCACCTTCGGCATCGCCACCGGCCCGTTCGGCGCCATCTTTGCCTGGTGCATCGCCAGTGGCGGCATGTACACCCTCGCGCGGGTGTTCCAGACGCTGGCCGAGCGGAAGCCCGAGCTCGATGCCGGCGTCTACGCCTATGCCAAGGCGGGGTTTGGCGACTATCCCGGCTTCTTATCGGCATTTGGCTACTGGATCGGCAGCTGCATCGGCAACGTATCCTACTGGGTCCTGATCAAGTCGACCCTGGGCGCTTTCTTCCCGGTCTTCGGAGAAGGTAACACGGTGACCGCGATTGTCGTCGCCTCGATCGGAATCTGGCTCTTCCACTTCATGATCCTGCGCGGCGTGCAGCAGGCGGCCGCAATCAACACGGTCGTCACCATCGCCAAGATCGTGCCGATCCTGGTCTTCATCGTCATTCTCGCGGTCGCGTTCAAATACGACATGTTCCGCGCCAATTTCTGGGGCGGCGAAGGCATGCCGGACAAGGGTCTGTTCGACCAGATCCGTGCGACCATGCTGGTCACGGTGTTCGTGTTTCTGGGGATCGAGGGCGCCAGCGTCTATTCACGCTACGCCAAGGAGCGATCTCACGTCGGCGCGGCGACGATTTTGGGCTTTGTGATCGTCACCAGTCTCATGGTGCTCGTCACCATGCTGCCTTACGCGGTGCTTCCCCGCGCGGACATCGCCGAGATGCGGCAGCCGTCCATGGCGACGGTGCTCGAGGCGGTGGTCGGGCATTGGGGTGCCGTCTTCGTCAGCATCGGGCTCCTCGTCTCGGTGCTCGGAGCCTATCTTGCATGGTCCCTGATCTGTGCCGAGGTGCTTTCGGCGGCCGGCCGGACCAGGGACATGCCAGCCCTGTTCGGAACGGAGAATGCGAACAAGGTCCCGGCCGCGGCGCTGTGGCTGACGAATGTGATCGTCCAGCTCTTCGTCATCAGCACCTATTGGTCGCAGGATGCGTTCGCGTTGATGCTTAATCTGACAAGCGTGATGTCACTGATTCCATTCTTCCTGGTCGCGGCCTACGGGCTTCGGCTCGTCAGGCGGGGCGAGACCTATGAGAAGAGCGGCAGTGAGCGCACACGCGACACGATCTTCGCCGGCATCGCCTTCATCTACACGCTGTTCCTGATCTACTCTGCCGGGATGAAGTTTCTGCTGCTGTCCCTGATCCTCTACGCGCCTGGGACGGCCCTGTACTTCTGGGCGCGCCTGGAACGGAAGGCGAAGGTCTTCACAGCTGTCGAGTGGGGCATCTTCATCGCAGCCGCCGTCGGCGCGGCTGTCGGAATCCACGGATTGGCCACTGGCTACATTACGATCTAGGCAGCAAAACTCGCGGGAGCTCCCATGGCAAATCAGACGTCGGCCACTTCGATTCGCTTTGGTGTCCATTCGGAGGTCGGGCAGTTGAGGAAGGTCCTGGTCTGCTCGCCCGGCCGCGCCCATCAGCGCCTGACGCCGTCGAATTGCGACACCCTGCTGTTTGACGATGTGCTGTGGGTGGAAAACGCAAAGCGCGATCATTTCGACTTCGTGCAGAAGATGCGCGACCGCGGCGTCGACGTCGTCGAGATGCACAATCTGCTGGCGGAGACGGTCGCGATCCCCGAGGCCAGGAAGTGGATTCTCGACAACCAGGTCGTTCCCGATCAGGTCGGCCTTGGCCTCGTCGACGAGCTTCGCTCCTACCTCGAAGGCCTCAAGCCGCGCGACCTTGCGGAAACCCTGATCGGCGGCGTGTCGACCCATGATTTCCCGGACGCACATGGCGGTGAGACGCTCAAGCTGGTCCGTGAAGCGGCAGGCATGACCGAGTATCTGCTGCCGCCATTGCCGAACACGCTGTACACACGGGATACGACCTGCTGGATCTACGGCGGGGTCACGCTCAACTCGCTCTATTGGCCTGCGCGCCACGAAGAGCCGATCCTCACGACGGCGATCTACAAGTTCCACCCGGATTTCGCCGGAAAGGTGAATGTCTGGTGGGGCGATCCGACCAGGGATCACGGACTGGCCACACTCGAAGGCGGCGACGTGATGCCGATCGGCAAGGGCAATGTGCTGATCGGCTTGAGCGAGCGCACCTCGCGTCAGGCGATCAGCCAACTCGCTGCGGCGCTCTTCAAGCAGAAGGCGGCCGAACGCGTCATCGTCGCCGCCATGCCGAAGTTGCGCGCTGCGATGCATCTCGACACCGTGTTCACCTTCGCCGACCGCGATTGCGTGCTGCTTTATCCCGACATCGTCAACAACATCACGGCGTACTCCTATCGGCCGGCCGACAATGCCACCGGCATCGAACTACGGAAAGACGAGAAGCCGTTCGTGGAGGTCGTGGCCGAGGCGCTCGGTCTGAAGAGGCTGCGCGTCGTCGAGACGGGCGGCAACGCCTATATGCGCGAGCGAACGCAGTGGGACAGCGGAGCTAACCTGGTTTGCGCCTCACCAGGCGTCGTGTTCGCCTATGATCGCAACACCTATACCAACACGCTGCTGCGCAAGGAGGGGATCGAGGTCATCACCATCGTCGGCGCCGAGTTGGGGCGGGGCCGCGGAGGCGGACACTGCATGACCTGCCCGATCATCAGGGACGCGGTGGACTACTAGGCAGATCGCGTGGGGACCGGCCGTGGCCGGCGTGTCACGGCCGAGCGCCACTTCAGGCGAGATGGAACTC
Source organism: Bradyrhizobium manausense (assembly GCF_001440035.1). Lineage (GTDB taxonomy): Bacteria > Pseudomonadota > Alphaproteobacteria > Rhizobiales > Xanthobacteraceae > Bradyrhizobium > Bradyrhizobium manausense. The sequence goes on from NZ_LJYG01000094.1 coordinate 129,402, forward strand.
ACGATCATCGAGTTCCGATCGTAGCAGCGAAGCGTGGGCCTCCGCCATGGTTCATGAAGGCCATCCGCAGCGTTTGCCCATCGATTGCATCGTCTTTGAATCACTGTCCGACTTCGGCACAAACTGCATACTCGAACCCCGGGGCTTTCACAGATTCGAGAACTCGACGCTCCGGCAGGGCAACTTGTTTGTGTCCGCAACCTAACGGTGTATAACAGCGGAGCCCCGCGGGCGCGCGCATCCGTCCGCTTCGCCCAATTGGGCAAGGTAGGAGACGCTCGATATTGAGATTCAGTGTCGAGCGTCGCCGGAGAAGTGAGTGCGTGCCGTGAAGCCACATCGCTCTTCCCCCACCGAGCTGGATCATCCGATCTTCAATTTGGCCTCCATCCAGGAGGATATCCAGCAGCGGATCGCTTCCGATCTGCACGATTCGACATGCCAGCATCTGATCGCTGCGAGCCTGGGCCTGATGCGGATCCGGCGGAGCCTTTGCGATCCGGCTGCGACCGAGCGGCTGTGCCAGGAGATCGACGCGTCGATCGACGAAGCCCTCAGGGAAATTCGCGCCTTTGCCTATTTGCTGCATCCGCAGAATCTCACGCTGGAGAGGCTGAAGGCCACGATCGAGCATTACGCGGATGGTTTCGCGGCGCGCACGTCGCTGCGGGTCACGACCAGAATCGCGCCGGAGGTCGATCTGCTGCCTTACGAAAAGCAGCGCTCGATCCTGCGAGTTGTACAGGAGGGCCTCACGAACGTGTTCCGTCACGCGAAGGCGACGGAAGTGGGTATCGTCCTTGATGTGGCCGAGAGCGAGCTTCGGCTGACGATCAGCGACAACGGGCGCGGGTTTCGAGCCGACCAAGCCAGGCCAGGCGCGAGGGCGATATCGATCGGCGTCGGAATTCCCGCAATGAAAGCCAGACTTCAGCAAATCGGAGGTTCGCTCGAAATCTACTCCGATACGACGGCGCACCGTTCCGGCACGATCCTTCGGGCGGTGTTTCCGCACGGTCTGACGCCGAACAGGCGCAACTCGCGCAAGGCCGGCACTGATACGAGGGGCAACGAGCACGCTGTGAGGAAACAAGAACACTGAACACCGATGGCAGGCGAGAATACAGCCATTCAAGCCGGGCCGCCGTGTGAATGACCCCGGAGTACTCGGACATGAAGCGTTTCCTTATCGCTGATGATCATGAAGCCGTGCGATCAGGTTTGCGGGCAGTGCTCGAGCAGCGAACGGATTGGGAAGTGGTCGCCGAAGTGAGCGACGGCGGCAAGGTGTTGAGCGCGGCAATCGAGAGTCAGCCGCATGTCGCGATCGTGGATTTTTCGATGCCGCGAATGACCGGCGTGGAGGTTGCGCGGCGGATCAGGGAATATCCGTTGCCGACGGAAGTCTTGATCTTCACGGTGCACAATTCCGGCCTGCTTGCGGAGCAGGCGTTCGAGGCCGGTGCACGCGCGTTCCTGGTCAAATCGGATGCAAACAGATTGCTTCTGGCAGCCGTCGAATCGCTTCTGGTGCATAGGCGGTTTTGCAGCGTGAGTTGCCCGAGTGGAGCGAACCGGACATCGTGCGGCAATGCCGACCAGTCCCACGGGCTCACTCCGCGCGAGCAGCTCGTCGTCAAGCTGGTTGCGGAAGGTTACAGCAACAAGAGCATCAGCGCGCTCCTGAACCTCAGTGTCAAGACGACGGAGGCGCATCGGGCGGCGGCCATGCGCAAGCTGGACGTGAATTCAACTGCCGGCCTGGTCCGATACGCCGTACGCGCCTCGCTGGTCGAGGCGTGAGGGCGCATTGGCCCCGGAGATGTCGCGAGCGAGGGCGCTAGCTGAGTAACTTCGCAGAAGCATCTCAGGGTTTTGCAGGATAATCCTGCGACGTGCGATCGATAGGATCGTTCGACCTTGCCGCCGCCGGTCATCTGCTCGACTGTGGCGGGAACAACGAGAACGACGCCCGTGAAACGCATCTTGATTGCGGATGATCATGAAGTCGTGCGCTCCGGGCTGCGCGCAATCGTTGAAATGCAGCCGAACTGGATTGTTGCGGGCGAAGCGAGCAATGGCGAGCAGGCCATCGCGTTGGCCTTGGAGGCGAGGCCGGACATCGTGATCGTCGACTACTCGATGCCGCTCATCAACGGTCTTGAGGTCAGTCGCCGTCTCAGGGCGCTCCGTCAGCGTACGGAAGTGTTGATCTTGACGATGCATGAGGACGAGGAGCTGCTGACGGAAGCGGTCCTGGCCGGCGTCCGCGGCTTTTTGTTCAAGTCGGATGCCAGGAAGCACCTCATTTTCGCGATCGAGGCGCTGCTCGACGGAAGACCCTATTTTACCAGCGCCCTTGTCGAGAAGCTCCTGCACGACTACCAGCTCAACAAGCAGGGCAAGTCGGGCATGCTGCTGACGTCGCGCGAGCAAAGCATCGTCCAATTGATCGCGGAAGGGCATACCAACAGATCCATCAGCGCCGTTCTGAAGCTGAGCGTGAAGACGGTCGAGACCCATCGCGCTACGGCGATGCGCAAGCTCGGAATGTCGTCAACGGCCGAACTGGTCCGGTATGCGATCCGCAAGAAGCTGGTAGTGCCGTGACTATCCGTTTCTGTCTCAATCTCGAAAAACAACCCCATGCACAGTAGCCGACGCATTGGCGCCGCTGCGGCTTTTCGAATTTTACGAAAAAAACAGCTTGATCCGTCGGGCAAAACAGGGGCATGATGTCAGGATCAAGCAGCTGACCGTCAACCATGCGCCGGTTCACAAGCCCGGCTTGCATCCGACAACCGCTCTCGCCCTCTCCAGCGGGCCGAATGGCGCAGGCCTGCCCAGCAGATAGCCCTGCACCGAATCGATTCCTTGACCCCGCAAATACGCAAGCTGCTCCATTGTTTCGACACCTTCCGCCGTGACCTCCACATCGAGGCCGCGGGCCAATGTCATGATGGATGCGACGACCGCCCTGCTCGCCGGCTTGCCCGGCAGCTCGCTCGTGAACGAGCGGTCGATCTTGAGCTTGTCGAACGGGAATGAGACGACCGAACCCAGCGAGGCATAGCCGACGCCGAAGTCATCCAGGGCAAAGGTTATTCCAAGGTCCTTCAACCGGCGAAACAACAGGAGATTCTCCTCTCTGTCCTGCAGCAGCATCGATTCCGTCACTTCGAGCTCGAGCCGATGCGGCGGAAGGCCGGTTTTCATCAGCACGCCGATGATGGAGTCGAACAGCAGCCCTCCCCGGAATTGAGCCGGAGACAAATTGACCGCAACCCTGAGCTCCGCGGGCCACGATGCGGCGTCTGCGCACGCCCTTTCCAGGGTCCACCGTCCCAATGCCTCCATCAGCCCGCTATCTTCGGCAACTCCGATGAACTCATCTGGATAAAGCAAGCCTCGCGTGGGATGGCGCCATCGCACCAGCGCTTCCGCGCTGCGCGGCCGCAGGGATTCGGCCTCGCAGATAGGTTGATAGTGGAGCTCGAACTCGCCGCGCGCAACCGAAGCCCGGAGCTCATTGACGAGCCGATTGCGGTCTTGCGCGCGGCTGCGCATTTCATCTTCAAAGACATGAAATCCGCTGCGCCCGTCCGATTTGACTCGATACAGAGCCAAGTCGGCCTTGTAGAGCAGCTCTGGAACCGTAACACCATGCAACGGTGCAATCGAGATGCCGATGCTGACGCCGACCGAGGCCTCCTGCGACTCTATCGAGAACGGTATGGCGATCGCCTGCAGCAGCTGGATCGCGAGCGCTTCGGTCTCTTTACGCTCGTCGGTGGAGCTGGACTGCACGATCGCGAATTCGTCACCGCCCAGGCGTGCGATCAGGGCAGTTTCTGGAACAACCGAGACAAGACGTCCGCTTAGCTGCTTGAGCAATGCATCGCCGGCGGCATGACCGAGCGTGTCATTCACATGCTTGAAGCCGTCGAGATCAAGCAGGTAAATGATCAGCTGCTGCCGTCTTGCCTGTGTCTGGGACAGCCGTTCCGAAAGATCGTCCAGGAGAGCTGCACGGTTCAGAAGACCGGTCAACGCGTCATGGCGGGCCGCATGACTGAGCTGCGCTTCGGCCTTCTTTCGGGCAGTAATATCGACCCGGATCGCCATGTAGGCAACCGGCTTCCCGTCAGGGCCAAGCTGGGGCGTGATCACGGTGTCGACCCAGTACAGCTCGCCACTTTTGGCCCTGTTGCACAGCTCGCCCCGCCAGACGCCTCCTCGGGCGAGGCAACGGTACATCTGGCGAAAAACCTGCGGTGAATGAACCCCCGATTTCAGGACACGGTGGTTGCTTCCGACCAGCTCCTCCCTGGTGTACCCGCTGATCTCGCAAAACCGATCGTTGGCGTAGGTGATCGTGCCGCGGACGTCCGTGATCGCGACAATGACGGCCTGGTCGATGGCGTACTGCCTCTCGATCAGCTCCTGCCTCGCTTCTTCGGCCCGGACCATTGCGAGGCGAAGCTCGGTCACATCGCGGTGCCGTTCGACGAAGCCACCGTCCGACATCGGATGCATATCGAGCTCGACGAACGACCCGTCCTGCAATTCATAGGTGGTGCGGAACGCTTCGCGCCGACTTATGGCCGCCAGATAGGCGGCCAATTGGCCATTGGCCTTCGCTCCGGCCACCCGGGCATGGCGGCTTATGAGAACATCCTCGGCGGGGCGACCCGGCGAGACCTCCGAGGACGTCAGCGAATAGAGGCTGCGGTGCTGTTCATTGCCTATCACCAGCCTGGATCGCCAGTCGAAGACACACAGGCCATGAGAGCTGCTTTCGATGGCGGTGTGGAGCAGCTGCTCCCAGTTCACCTCGCGCTTCGGCGCGCGTCCGCCGACCCCGAAATCGATCGTTGGTTGAGTCATTGTGCCGCCAGACTTTTGAATATTGCGCTAGGCTGCTCGAATTTCGGCAAAGAACGTTTCCACCTCCGACCGAAGGGCCGTAGCCTGCACCGAGAGCTCTTCGGAAGCGCCCAGGAGCCTTGCCGCTGTCTGCCGCGTTTCAGTGGCGGCTTGGCTTACCCCGGTGATATTGGTGGATACCTCCTGCGTGCCCTGGGCCGCCTGCTGGATATTTCGCGCAATCTCGGCGGTCGCAACGCCCTGCTCTTCCACGGCCGCCGCGACGGCGGTCGCAATCTCGCTGACGGAGCCGATGGTGCGGCCGATATCCTGAATCGCCGCTACCGCCTCCCTGGTTGCGCCCTGAATCGAGAGAATCTGCTCTCCGATTTCGCCAGTGGCCTTCGCCGTCTGCTCCGCCAAGGCTTTGACCTCGGAAGCAACGACAGCGAAGCCGCGCCCGGCCTCCCCGGCTCGCGCGGCTTCGATTGTGGCATTGAGAGCAAGCAAGTTGGTCTGTCCCGCGATTGTGCTGATCAGCTCAACCACGTCGCCGATCCGCTGCGCCGCCTTCGCAAGGCTCTGGACCGTGTCGCCGGACCGCGCGGATTGCTCGACCGCAATCCGGACGATCTTCGTCGAGTCGGACACCTGACGGCCGATCTCCTGAATCGATGAGGTCAGTTGCTCCGTGGATGCGGCAACCGCCTGTACATTCGTCGACGCTTCTTCCGAAGCTGCCGCCACCGCGCCGGACTGCTGGGTCGATTGCGAGGAGCTTGCCGCCAGGGCATTGGCTGCGCTCTGGAGACTGTCCGCCGAACCATCGACGGTGTCCAACACCCTTTTCATCCGGGAATCAAAGCTGCGGATCGCAGCGTGGACTTTCTCCTGCCGCCTTTCCCGCTCGGCAAGCATTGCCTCCTGGTAGACGGAGATGGCGATTTCCATGTCGAGCATCACGGCGCAATTCACCGCGCTCAGGATCTCGCAGAGACGCCTATGCCTCCAGCGATAGCGCCGCGTGGCGAGCGCCACGAGCTGGTTCAGGACAAAATTATATCCACCAATGTACCAACGTGGCTCCAGGCCGATCTTGTTGTGGACCATGCCGATGGCACGGACACCCTTCAGGTATTCGTCATCGAACCGCCCGTTGAACAGCCGCGCCCAATGCGTGCCCTGCGCTGATTTCAGCCTGGGAATATCATTCCCGATCAACGCGGCAAGCTGAGGCTCACTCGTCACGTGCCGGTAGAAGCCGTCCAGAATGTGCGGAACGGCCGGCTCGGCGATGGCCCAGAATTCCCGCAACAGCTCCCCCGTGCGGGGTGCAATTCCCATGAAGCGCAGTCTCGCCTGGGCTTGCTGATCGGAGGTGGCGCAGGCGGGCAGGTCCGTCATGGTCTGGTCCTTTCAAAAGTGACTGTGAAAAGAAATATGGGAATCCGGCACCGCACCAGCTCAGTCGACCAGCCGGTCGGAGTAGCTTGGTGAGCGCCATGTCGACGGCTACGTATTTTTCGAGTGTGACGACGAGCGCCGCGATGACGAGGTCACTCGGCTCGTCGGGCAAGCCCCATAGCCGCGCGGCCAGAAGCTGAGTGCGCGTGTCGATTGCGAGATGTCGAATGATTTTCTTCATGATGCCTGCACGTCGCGCCGGAGCTCCACGTGCAGAACAATAATACCGACCGTGCTAACCCTTTGTTAGGCAAAATTGGCGGCTGCGAAGCGAATTGCGCGCCCATTGCCTGCGTCCGCGCACCTCGCTTCGGCAGTTCAGAGCCAAATTTGTGGCGATGGTCGTCGATCAGCAAACGTAGCGACAAATCTTACGGAATCAGCCCTGGTGACACGCCAAATTAGCGGGGACGCACACCCGGTTTTCCGGCCTCCCGAAACAAAAATTCGACACCGGCGCTCGCGAACGCGGCTTCGATCGCGGCAAGCGCCGGATCGTTGTGAGGCGGAGCGCCGTCCGCTTCTTCCAGTCGTCGAATGGTCGCACGCGTGATCCCCGCAGCGTGCGCCAAATCCTTGACCGACCACCGCACGAGCCCGCGCGCGGCCCTGATTTGCGCCCCCGTCACGCGGTGGGTACCGGCGCGCGCCGTATCGCGGTCCAGATCAACACTGATCCCCAGCCACTCCTTGATATTGCCTGCATCATCCAGCAGCGGCTGGCCGGTGGAACGCCTCCATTTGAAAGTACCGTCGGCCTGGAGAAAGCGGTGCACGACGTCATAGCCGCGCTTCTCCCGGCTCGCGGCCGCACAAACCCTGAGCATCTTCTCCTGATCATCGGGATGCACGAGCTGGAGCCAGCCAGATTCGGATGCGACGATCTGGCTGCCATGATCACAATTGACGACTTCGTGGATTCGACCGTCCGATTTGGCGATCCACACCACGGCTCCCGCAGCCTTGATCAGGGCACGGTACCGCTCGTCGGCAATCCGCAGCCGGTTGAGCTGATCCTCGCGGGCCGTGATATCGGTGCAGACGCCGATCGCCTTCTCCGCCGCCCCCTTCGGGTCAACAAAGACGATGATTTGACAGTAGATCCAGGCGATGTTGCCGCCGCGGCGAATGACGCGGAATTTCCGTCTGATGGTCGAGGCCTTCTGGATGACCCGCTCCACCTCGGCCTGCGCGCCTCGATCGTCCGGATGGGTCACCTGGAGGATGGCCGCAAAGGAAGGCGCTACCTTTCCCGGCTCGATGCCCAGAAGATCATGATACCCGCGAGACCAGTGCATCTCATCGGTACGCAGATTCCAGCTCCACAGTCCGCACCGCAGTTCACGCTCGATCAGACCGAAGCTTTCTTCGGTGCCTCTCTTCAAGAGGTCCAACATTTTTTTGCTCTTGATAGTCCAAAGACCTGACACTTAGCGAAGTCAGGAACATTGTCCAGCGGTGCGCCAGCCTGGTAGAGCAAGGTTCTGGCGCGAATTTGCGCCAGAACGCTCGGCAAGATCGGGAACGCCTTAGTGGTGGCGACGGCCGGTGTTTTTCGGAGCGTAGGCAAACGACTCGCTCTGGTAGGCGGGATCGCGCGTGCAGCTGCCACCGCGGCCGGAAATCATGGCAAGACACTGCTGCATGGTATCGTAGCCGCAGTCCCGCGGCGATCCCAAACCGTAGTCCAGGCGGCAATATTCGTAGCTCTTCGCGCTTGCTGGCTCCGCCGTAAACCAGAACGTCGCAGCGGCGAGTGCCGCCGCTGCGATGGTGCTCAAGGCGATGGTCTTGGTCATGTCTACACTCCGTGCTTTCGGTTCGGTGATGAAACCGACGGACAGTTAGCCGGGGCGAGCTTTCGGAAAAAGCAGATGCAGCGCGAAAGACTGTCTCGCGAATTGAGCCAATCCACTCGACCAGTCAGGCACAAAGCGCGAAGAAAGAGATGAATCCTGGAACCACTCGTCGCTACAGGCGCCGCTTCGCGCTATACGATCGCTTCTTCGGACAAGGCTGATTGCTCGGTGCGGATCTGCCGCACCTGCTCGATGACGAAATCCATCACCAGACGGGTGCGGGGCGCCAAATGCCGTCGTGACGAGTACACCAGGCTGAAGGGCAGTCCCGGCGAAGGATAGTCGCTCAAGAGACGGACCAGATCGCCTCGGCGGAGGTCATCGACCACCTGCACGAGCGGAAGAAAGGCAATGCCATATCCGACACGAGCCGCAAGATGGACCGCGGCGCCATCATTGGCGAGCATGCCGCCCGACACACGAACCTCCCGCGCGGTGTCCGGCCCCGCAAAGGCCCAGATGTCCGATCCCGGGCCGATGTCGTGGATGATGCAGGCATGGCTTGCGAGTTCGCCCGGATTGCGCGGCTCGCCGTGCGCTGCGATGTAGCCGGGCGCCGCGACCACGACACGGGCCGCTATCCCGATCCGTCGTCCGACGAGGGACGCATCGACGATGTCCCCGACCCGCATGGCCAGGTCCAGGCGGTCTTCGATCATGTCGCCGAACCGGTCGTTTACAACAAGTTCGACCTTGAGGCCGGGATTGCTCGCCAGCAGCGCCGGCAGTCGCGGTGCGAGAAAATGGCTGGCCGCGACCATGATCCCGAGGCGAACCAGGCCCACGGGCGATGCGCTCTGTCGTCCAAGCGCAGCTTCGATGGTCTCGATGCCTTCGAGCACCGGGCGCGCGAGATCGAGCAGCATCTGTCCGTCGTCGGTCAGGCTGAGCTTGCGGGTCGTCCTGTGCAGCAGACGAACGCCGAAATGCTCCTCGAGAGCGGAGATCTGCCGCGCCACGGCCGCCTTGCTGACGTCGCGCTCGCGCGCCGCAGCCGAGAATGATCCGGTCTCGGTGACCCGCACCAGTACCGCCAGGGCGCTTACGATGTCCATGTCGCGTTCAGCCGGACTGCGCTCGTCAGATGCAACGTGCTCACGGCTAGTCGCAGACGAGATACCTGCTATGGCGTCTATAAACGTAGTAGCAGTCGCTACTCGAGTAGCCGCTCGAGCGCGCGCCGCCATAGGAGTACCCGGCATAGGCGCCGGCCGCGTATGCGCCGGCATAGCTCGCAGCGCGCGCTCCATATCCATATCCGTGCACACCGCCATAGCGATAGCCGGCACCGCCGATGTTGACCGCGGTGGTCCGCGCGGCGTTCACGAGGGTCGGCCCGCCGCCGGCACCTCGCGCGGCGAGATCGGCGCGCGGCCCCGCTGCCGGACCGAGGCGAGGACCGCCAAGTGCGGCGGGACCGGGACCTGCGAAGGCTGGAGGCGCTGCTGCAGCAATGGGTGGAGGGCCCGCGGGCGCCATCGGCGGCGGCGGCGGAAATTGCGCAAATGCCATGGACGGGGCGAGCGAACTCGCCGCGATCGTCGCAGCGAAAGCAAGGACTGAACGGGTCTTCGAGAGCATCATCATCTCCATTTTAGATTTGGGGCTCGAGCACAGGCTCGGGCGTGTCGTGCGTGGGCCTCTGTTCGGCCGGTGCTTCGTGCGCAACGGCTTCGTCGGCATGTGAAGGTGATTCATCCGCCTGGTCAGGATGAATCCTGAACCACGCGACATACAGGGCAGGCAGGAACAGCAGGGTCAGCAGCGTGCCGACGATGATGCCACCCATCATGGCGTAGGCCATCGGACCCCAGAAAATCTCGCGCGCGATCGGAATGAGCGCGAGACTTGCGGCGGCAGCCGTGAGCAGGATCGGTCGCATGCGATGCTCGGTTGCTTCCACCACCGCCTCCCAGGCCGGCATCCCCTCCTTCTTCAGATCCTCGATCTGCACGATCAGGATCACGGAGTTTCGCACCAGGATGCCGATCAGGGCGAGCACGCCGAGGATGGCGACGAAGCCCAGCGGTGCACCGCTCGGCAGCATGGCCATGACGACGCCGATCAGCGCGAGCGGCGCAACGGCGAACACCAGGAACAGGCGCGAAAAGCTCTGCAACTGCACCATCAGCACGGTCGCCATGACGAACAGCATCAACGGCACGACCGCGATGATCGGCCCCTGGCTCTTGGCGCTCTCTTCCACCGAGCCTCCGATCTTGATCGCGTAACCCGCGGGCAGCTGCTTGGCAAATTCCGCCACCCTCGGCGCGAGCTGGTCGACGACCGTCTTCGGCTGCACATCGCTGACGACGGCGGCCTTGAGAGTAATCGTTGGAATCCGTGCGCGCCGCCAGATCGTGGGCTGCTCGAGCTCGTAGCGCAGATTGGCGACGGCGCCGAGCGGCACCGATTGGCCGCCGAGCCCGGGCATCTGCAAGTCGCGCAGTGTATCGATCGAGGCGCGTTCCGCTGCGGTCGCGCGGCCCGTGACATTGACGAGATAGATGCTGTCACGCACCTGGGTGACCGGCGTGCCCTGGAGCACCGAGTTCAGGGTGGTGGCGATGTCTTCCGAGGTGACGCCGAGCTGGCGCGCCTTGTCCTGGAGCACGTCGACCTTGACGACACGCGCGGGCTCCATCCAGTCGAACACCACGTTGCCGAGGTCAGGACTGCTGCTGACGACGCCGGCAAGCTTTTGCGCGAGGTCGCGGACCTCAGCGATATCGGGCCCGCTCAGGCGGTATTGCACCGGACGGCCGACGGGCGGGCCGACCTCGAGCAGCTTGACGTAGGTGTCGGTGCCGGGGAAGGTCTTCCGCAAATAGTCCTCGAACTGCGACTTGAGACGCTCGCGCGCGGCGACGCCGCCTTTGGTCACGATCACCTGCTGGCCGAACCAGGTGTTGGCGGTCTGAACATCGAACGACAGCACGAAGCGCGGCGCGCCGGTGCCGACATAGGTGGACCAATGCTCGACCGCATCGTTGCCCTGCAACTGCTCGCGCTCGAAGCGAGTCATCTGGGCGTTGGTGTCGGTAATCGAGGCATTCTGCGGCAGGTTCCAGTCGATGACGAGCTCGGCACGGTCGGACGACGGGAAGAACTGCTGCTGCACGAACTGCAAGCCGAACACAGCGAGCAGGAAGGCGCCGACCGTCACCGCAATGGTGCTCCAGCGGTGATGCATGCAGAACAAGAGCAGGCGCGCGAACAGCTGAGCTATCCGGCCCTTCTGCTCGTGGTGTCCCTTCATCCTGGCCGGCAGGATGGTGACGCCGAGCAGCGGGGTGAACAAGACGGCCACGATCCAGGAGACGATCAGAGATACCGCGATCACCACGAACAGGGTGAAGGTGAACTCGCCGGCATTGCTGCTGTTGAGCCCGATCGGGATGAAGCCGGCCACGGTAACAAGCGTTCCCGTCAGCATCGGAAACGCGGTGGACGTATAGACGTGGGTGGCCGCCTTTTCGAGCGGATCGCCGATCTCGAGCCGCGCCACCATCATCTCGACCGCGATCATGGCATCGTCGACCAGGAGGCCAAGCGCGATGATCAGGGCGCCCAGCGAAATGCGCTGCAGCGAGATGCCGCAATAGGCCATCACCACGAAGGTGATCGCGAGCACGAGCGGAATGGCGATGGCGACCACGAGCCCCGCCCGCAAGCCCAGGCTCAGGAAGCTGATGCCGAGCACGATGATCACGGCCTCGAACAGCGCTTCGGTGAAGCCAGAGACCGCATGTTCGACCACGACGGGCTGGTCGGCAACGAGATGGACACCGACGCCGATCGGCAGGTCGGCGATGATCCCGGCCATCTCTTTCTTCAGCGCCTCGCCGAACTGGAGCAGGTTGGCACCGGACTTCATGCCGATCGCAAGTGCAATGGCGGGCTGACCATTGTATCTGAACAGCGTTGATGGTGGATCGGCATAGCCGCGCGTAATGGTCGCGACATCCGTCAACGGGAAGAAGCGGTCGTTGATGCGCAGATTAACCGCCTTCAGGCTCGCCTCAGAGGTGAACTGGCCGTTGACGCGGACGCTGATCCGCTCCGGCCCCTCCTGGAACACGCCTGATGGCGCCACCGCGTTCTGGCCTTGCAGCGAATTCATGATGGCGTGGACATCGAGGCCGAGCGCCGCGGTCTTGCGGGTGGAGAATTCGAGATAGATCACCTCGTCCTGCGCACCGAGAATGTCGACCTTGCCGACGTCCGGCACCGTCAGCACCTTGGCCCTGATATCCTCGACCTGGTCGCGCAGCTGTCGCTGGCTCAAGCCGTCGCTGGTGAAGGCATAGACGTTGCCGAACACGTCGCCGAAACGGTCGTTGAAGCCGGGCCCGATCACGCCTTGGGGAAAATCGCCCCTGATGTCAGCGATCATGTTGCGGACGCGCACCCAGGTCGGCTTGACGTCGGCGGCCTTGGTCGAATCGCGCAAGTAGACGAACACGGTGGTCTGGCCCGCGACCGTCACGCTCTTGGTGTAGTCGAGCGATTCCAGCTCCTCCAGCTTCTTCTCGATCCGGTCGGTGACCTGACGGGTCATCTCCTCGGGCGAGGCGCCCGGCCACTGCGCCTGGATCACCATGGTCTTGATGGTGAAATCAGGATCCTCCTGTCGCCCAAGCTGGAGATAGGCAAACAGGCCGGCCGCCATGAAGGCGATCATGAAATACCAGACGAGCGAGCGATGGCCGAGCGCCCAGTCGGAGAGGTTGAACGACTTCATGGCTGTTGATCCTGTTGGATGCGGACGTGCTGTCCCGGCTTGAGGCTGTGAACTCCGGCGGTGACGATTCGAGCGCCTGCGGCAAGCCCGCCGGTGACGCGGATGCCTGCCGGTTCGGCGACGCCGTCGATCTTCTGCAACGAGACGGTGCCGGTGGTTTGATCGACCACCCAGACGAATTCGGCACCGTCCTTGCTGAGCACCGCTGATGCGGGCAGGCGCAAGACCTTGCCCTGGTCCTTGCCGAGCCTGGCCGTGACCGTCGCGCCAAGGCGGAAGCTTTCGGGCGGATTCTCGAGCGCAATCCGAACGCGGCGCAGCCGCGTCAGCGCATCCGCCTGCGGCGCGATTTCACGGATCCTGCCCTCCACCTCGACGGCGGGAAGGAGCTGCAGGCTGACGGTGAAGGCGAGCCCCACCTCGAGCGGCACGGGAAAGTCTTCCCCGATATCGACGACCGCCTCGCGAATGTCCGGCCGCGCGACCGTCACGACGGTTTGACCGGGCGAGACCACCTGGCCCACTTCCGCACCAACGGCGGTGACGACGCCGCCGAAATCGGCCTTGATCTGGGCATAGCCGAGTTGCTCGATTGCTTTCGTCAGGCTCGCCTGCTCCTGTGCGACGCTCGCTTCGGCTCCGGCGCGCGCCTGCTCGGCATTGTCGAGCGTCTGTTTCGTGGTCGCCTCGCTGGTGATCAGCGTCCGTTGCCGCTCCTCCGTGGCCCTGGCCGTCGCAAGCTGCGCCTCAGCCTTCGCAAGCTGGGCTTTGGCGGCGCGAACGGCGAGATCGAGCGCGGTGGGATCGATCGTGCCGATGATTTGTCCTTCGCCGACGATGTCGCCAACATAGACCGGGCGCGAGGTCAGCCGTCCGAGCACGCGAAAGCCGAGGTTGGTCTTGTAGCGCGGCTCGACGACGCCGACGGCAATTGTGCTGTCGCCGCTATCAGGCTTGGCCAGCATCGAGAGCACGGGGCGCACGGACTCCGGCGCGTTCGTCTCCTGCTGACACCCGGCGAGCAGCGAGGCCGCCGCGAGCGTGCCGGCAATCATCATGATCGGTCGCTTCATGACCGTCCTCCCGCTTCAGTAACCGACTGGCCAACGCTCAAGAGCTTGCCGCCGTCGACGACGACGCGCTCACCGGGCTCGAGGCCAGCCTTGATCAGCACCTGTCCGGCCTCGTATGCGCCGACCGTGACCGGCTTCAGCGACGCCGTCTGCGTCCTGGGGTCGACGGTCCAGACGGCAGGCTTGCTGCCCGCGGCCATCAGCGCGCTCCAGGGCAAGGCGATCTCGTTCTGAGGCTTCGCCTTGACCGTTCCGGCGACGGCGCTGCCCAATGTCATCGCGGCCGGCGGATTGTCGATGGACACCTTGACGCGGATCGTGGAGCTCTTCGCATCGATCACAGGTGAAATCTCTCTCACCTCGCCCGCCGCTGTCACATCGGGATCGGAGACGAGCGCCAGCGTGACGCGGCGGCTGTCGGTCTGGCCGAGGAAGGCGGATTCATAGACCTCGAAGACGGCATCCCGCTCCCCGTCCTGCGCGAGCGAGAACACGGGTTGCGCGGCCGGCACGACCTGGCCGACCTCGAGATTTCGCGCGGTCACGACGCCGTCGGCTTCGGCGCGCAGCACGGTATAGCCAAGCGCGTCCTGCGAGGTGCCGAGCTGCGCCCGGGCTGCTTCCAGCACGCCCACCGCCGTTCGCAGGCCCTCCTGGGCCTGATCGTAGACGGTGCGGGTGGTGAAGCCGCTCGCGATCAGCGCGCTCTGGCGCTCGAACGTTGCCTTCGCCACGCGCAGCTGAGCTTCGGCGGAGGCCACTGCCGCGGTCGCAGCATCCACGTCGGCCGCCTGCTCGGCCGGATCGAGCCGGGCGAGGACGTCGCCCTTGTTGACGTGAGCACCAACGTCCACGGTGCGAGCAACCACACGTCCGCTGACGCGGAAGGAAAGATCGGCACGGAAGCGGGCCTGGACCTCTCCCGTCAACGTGATGGCGCCTTGCCGGTCGCGCGGCTGCACAATCGTGGTCCGGACCAGCGTGGCCCGCGTCGCCGTCTGCGCCGCGTGATCATTGCAGCCGCTCAGTGCGATACTGATGAGCGCGCCCGCTGCGGCGAAAACCTTCACCGCACGCGGCGCCATGATCGGATGGGAGGATCGGCTGGTCATGGCGCGACCGTCGGATGGGACAGCGTCAAGAGCCCGGCGAGCGGATCCTGGGATCGGCGGGAAGCGAGCGCTGTGTCAGTCGAAGCGGTGGCTCGCGTGCGGCGCGGCGCCCTCATCTGGCGCGTCGCGATGGTCCAGTTTGCGTCGCGTTCGCGCTCGGTCAGCGGGAACGAGAGGACGATCGAGGTGAATTCGGTGCCAAGGCCCTGCTCGATCCGGCCGCCGAGCGCTCTGGCGATATCCCGCGCGATCCGCAATTCGCGGTCCGAGGCCTCGCGCGCCGGACGCGAGCCGTTGTCCAGGATCACGCAGTTCACCAGCGCGCCGGTCCGCGTCAGCTTGACCCTGATCTGCCCCGGTCTCGCCTCGAAGCAGGCATGCCGTGCCGCGTGCATCACGAGCTCGTGGACGATCAGCCCCAGATACCAGCAGCGCTCCGGCTGCAGCGCGAGGGACTGCATCGCGAATGCCAGCTGAATGTTCATCCGGTCCAGCACCGCGCGCCGCATGCCACAGCCGAGCTTGCGGACGTAAGTCGCGGCGTGGGTCAGCGTGTCGCCCGCGGGCATGGCCAGCGCACGATGCACATCGGAATAGCCCTGCAGCAGCTCGACCACGTCGCTCAGCGCGCATTTGGCTTCCGCTCCCTCGACCCGGATGGCCGCGGCGGAGACCAGGTCGATGGCGAAGTCAACGCCATTGCTGACCCTGTGGTGCAGCTCCCGCAGCAGCGTGCCTTCCTGCAAGCCGGGCGGTTCTCGGTTCAACGGAATCACGACATTCTCCTCATCTGGATCGAACGATCGGGCCAACGTCCACCTGCGCGGCCCGGATGGTCCGGAAGCGCTCGCCAGGCCTGCCAAGCGGCACCCGGCGAATAATAAACTATACCGTATATTTTCTTTTTCTTGCCTTTCTTCCAGGGCCATGTCAAGCGGGAAAGCGATACGCACAGACTCGTGATTTCGGAGGCCCAACAATGAAGAAGACGAAGCGAGGCAGACCGCCCAAGGATTCGGCCGGCGACGCGCAGGCGCGCATCCTCGATGCCGCCCAGCAGCTGTTTCTGGAAAAGGGCTATCGCAGCGCCAGCATCGACGACATCTCCGAACTCGCGCCCGCGAGCAAGCCGACGATCTATGCCCACTTCCCCGGCAAGGAAGCGCTGTTCGCGGCGGTGGTGGCCCGCACGGTCGAGGGATTGACTGATTTCCAGGGATTCTCGCCGGAAGGCCGCACCATCGAGGACAAATTGATGAACCTCGGGACCGCAATCGTGGAACGGTTCGTGGAGGAATCGGTGGACTTGGTCCGCGCCACTATCGCTGAATCGCAGCGATTTCCCGAACTGAGCCGCAACGTTCATGACACCGCGCGCGATCGCTCTCAGGCCGCGGTGTCCCAGCTGCTGGACGACGCCACGCAGAAGCTCGCGCGCAACCCGAGAGGCCCTTTCAGCGCCAGGCGAAGCCGCGCCACCGCCCAGATCTTTCTCGACTTGATTCTTTTGCCGATGCTGTTCCGCTCGCTGGTCGGCGAGACGCCGAAGGACCTGAAGAAGGAGCTTCCCGGCTTCGTGCGCGAGCGCGTCGGATTCTTCCTGGCGGCCTGCGAGACGGACTGGTCGCACTAGAATTGCGGCCAGTCTTGTCTTCGGCGCGAGCGACGCTGCTTCAGCCGGCCCTGAGCTGCCCATGAGGTATCACCTTGGCCGGCTGCAACGATGGCGCGCGACGCAAAGCGCTCGTACAAAATCTCAACATTTCTTCGAAGCTTGGTCGCAGCACCACAGCGCCGACCCTCGATGGGTTGAGATGGACGTCCATGGCTTCCAGCAGGCAGCAGGTCAGCGCCATCGGGCTGCCGCCCTGCAGTTCGCCGCGTGCTTGCCCCGTGCCGATGATTGGTCGCACCAGCCCCCGGATCCTGTCGTGATAGGCGAGGACGACTGTCCAGTTCTGACGAGCAGCCAACGCCACCAGATCCTGCACGCGCCGGTGCTTCGCCGATCGACCTTCATTGCAGTCGGCAATCGCTTTCAGGATCGCCGCCAGGCGCTGCAGCGCCGGCCCCTGGGTCCGGGCCGCCTCAGCTGCAGCACTCACCGTCTCGTCGAGCAGCTCTGCGACCACAGCCTCTTCAATCGACCGCTTCGAGGGAAAGAAGCGGTAGACGTTGGCCGAGGACATCGACAGATGCTGCGCGATATCAGCAACGGTGGTCTTTTTGTGTCCTATCTCGCCATAGAGATGGATGGCGGCCTGCACGATCTTACAGCGGGCGCTGCTCGATCGACCTTCAATCCGGCTGCGCATGATGTCTCTCACTGCGCCGGAATGGTCATCAGCTCGCGGCGGCAGGCCTCGCCGAAATCGCGCAAGGGATCCATCTCCTCGATGAATTTCGGGAGATCGACGAATGTGCGATTTGGCGAGAGATACGTCTCGATGATCAAGTGCCCGGCTCTCTCGGCGGCCTGAACGACCTCGCTGCTCGACAAGATCCGCATGCGCCCGACCAGCGTATAGAGGCTAACCAGTCGCGGGATTTCGGCCTGATCATTGACCAGGGCCTCGGCGTAGAGCCGTGACGCCTCCTCGATGAAGCAATGGTACAATTGTTCGCGCTTCGAAAACGAGCGGGCATGATGAAGCTCGCGACGTTTCCGGCGGCCGCTGAACCATCCGCTGACGATGGTCGAGAGCGCGCCGAACGCAGAGCCGCCGAAGGCAGCCAGGGCCGGTATGTACACCGTGCTCATGAGATCGCTCCTGTCTCCTGCCGCGATGCCGATGCAATTCAGGGTAGGAACCCCGCCGCACCGGTTGCGGCATCAATCCTTATCTGCCCCTGGCCGAACCGGTGCTGGCTTGGTCGAACACCGCCTTGCACGCTTCGCTCAGGTTCGATTTCCTCTGCCGCAGACAGGCTTCGACACCCGACGGGTCCGGAATGTAGGCGCTGCACAGACGAAAGGCGTCCGGCGCACAGGCCGCCCTCTGCTCCGCGGTGCCCTGGTTCTCCTGAGCTGATGCTGATGCGCTGCTAAGCGCAATCACGACCGCTGCGAACAATATTTGCGTCAATCTCGTCATGTCGGATCCTTTCTTTGCTCGAGGCTTCTGGTCGGGCGGAGCCTCACCGCCTTGATCCTGCACACGCGCTTGTGAGGTCCTCGTCTTGACAGCATTCGCTGCGCGTGATTTATATGAACTATACGGTGTATTTTATTAAGGAGACGGAGAATGTCAACCGTGCTGTTCGCATTGATGCGCGAAAATCCGCTGCCCGGACTTGCCGCCGCATCGCTGAACATCGTCGTCGCCATGTATCTCGTGGCGCTGAGCCTGCTGCTGGGAATCACGATCGCGATGATCGCGTCGGCTCATTCGTTCAGCGAGCGCAAGCCCGGCACTATCAGGCTGGAGCGGAGGACGATCGGATGACGCCGGCCCTGCTGATCGCCCGGGACTGCATCATTTGCTGGGTCAACGCCTGGATAGCGCCGATCGAATATGTGTTCGACGTGATCGAGGCGGAGCTCGCGCGCAGAGGCGTTCCACCCGCCCAGTCCGACAATTTTACGCACGCCGCTTGAAACGATGCCGGGTGTCCCGACAATGCTGAACTTCATCGAAGTGTTCGACGTGATGGAAGTCGATCCGGACAGCGGCGAAGCCGTGTGGACCGGCGTCACCGGTACGCTGACGGCGCTGAAGCGTGATGGATTCGCCATGGATCCGAAAGTCGCAACCTATTGTCCGACCGATTGGCTCGACGAGCGCGGCTATCTCGACGCCGCGCTTGCGCGCCGGCATCCGCGCCCGTGGAGCATCTGAAGATGAGACTGTGTGATTCCACTGCCGGGAGCGAGCTGTCGTGAGCCGACGATCTGCCATGTTCATGCGCGCAAGGCAGCCGATCGATAGCGCGCTTCCTCTACGCGGCTATTTCCTGTCGGTGGGCGGAGCTCTGGTCTGCTTGTTATGGTTGGCGGACTGGGCGCTGCCGGCGCAACTGCCGGGTCGCTCTTCCGAGCCGAATCCCGCACGGCCTGAAATCCGCATCCACTCCGACGTGAAGGGACCGGAGCTGGTCACGATCGATACCAATCAGCCCCTGCCCGCGCCCTCCGACAAGGAGATCGTCGTCGCCCACGCGCCTGTTGCAGGCGACTGACCAACCCAATCGAGATTGATCCGATGTCCAAGAACCATTTGTTTGCAGCGATCGTGTGGTCCGCTGCGCTCGCCGCGACCGCAGCGGTCGCTGACGTGCGGAATTCCGCTGATGCAACCAAGCAGGCCGCGAGCGAGCAGAGCGATGCCGAAGAGGCAGCGATCCGCCGCGTGCTTTCGGAGTTCCGCACCACCCGCGTCCCGCTCAGCCAGGCGATGGCGATAGCGGAGCGCCTGCACAGCGGATCGAAGACGGCCGACATCAGCTTCGAGATCGCAGGCCCGCCCGTGTATCGCATCCGCACGCTCAGAAATGAGCGCGTCTGGGAAAATGCCATCGATGCAAAGACCGGAGACGTCACGGGCAAGGAGACGACATTTTCACTCAAGGAGCTCGATCGGGAAGATCTCGCCAAGATCGTCGCCCTGAAATGGATCAAGCAGGAATTGTCTGATGCCGTGCAGGTCGCCGAGAAGGCTGCAGGAGGCAACGCTCTTGCCGGCGGATTGATGCGACAAGACGGCAGGCTCAACTTCGTGGTCGTCGTCGCATCCGGGGACCACTTGAAGGAAGTGATGCTCGAGCCGCCCAAGATCAGAAGGCAGGCTTCGGGCGATCGTTGACACGGGCCTTCCCATCAATCCTCAAAGAGCAAACTCCATGAACTTCCAATCCCGGTCACAGCTTTCATCCGCACAGCGGCAATTGCCATTCGATTGCATCGCCCTGCTGTTGCAGGGCGGGGGTGCGCTCGGTGCCTATCAAGCCGGCGTCTATGAAGCCTTGGACGAAGCCAGCATTCATCCCGATTGGGTCGCCGGCATTTCGATCGGCGCGATCAATGCCGCCATCATCGCCGGCAATCCGCCGGAGTCCCGCGTCGACCGTTTGCGCGATTTCTGGACCCAGGTCACTTCGACGGCGCCGTGGGAGTGGTCCGCTCTCAGCGATTGGGCAAAGACCGACAGCACGCGCAACCTCATCAACCAGATGAGCGCCGGTCTTGCGGCCACGTGTGGCGCAACCGGCTTTTTCTCCGCCCGTCCCATCCTGCCCTGGCTGCAGCCCAGCGGAGCCAGCGATGCGACCAGCATCTATGACACGCGCGCGCTCAGGACCACGCTGGAGCGCCTGGTCGACTTCGATCGTCTCAACGCCGGGCTGACGCGCTTCAGTGCCGGCGCCGTCAACGTCCGAACCGGGAATTTCGTCTATTTCGACAACACGACACATACCATCCAGCCGGAGCACATCATGGCCAGCGGCGCGCTGCCGCCCGGCTTTCCGGCCGTCGAAATCGAGGGCGAGCACTACTGGGACGGCGGCCTCGTCTCCAACACGCCGCTGCAATGGGTGATCGAAACTGATGCGCCGCAGGACATGCTCGCGTTCCAGGTCGACCTCTGGAGCGCGCGCGGTCAACTTCCGCGCAACATGGCCGAAGTCGTCACGCGCCACAAGGAAATCCAGTATTCGAGCCGCACGCGCGCCAGCACCGACCAGTTCAAGCGGGTGCAGCGCCTGCGGCGCGCGCTGACGGATCTGCTCGGCCGGCTGCCAGAGGATCTCACCCAGCATGAGGACGTGAAGCTGCTCAGCACCGCGGTCTGCCGCAACGTCTACAACATCGTTCATCTGATCTATCGCGCGCGCAATCACGAAGGCCATTCCAAGGACTACGAGTTCTCGCGGCTGTCGATGCAAGACCATTGGCGCGCCGGCTATCACGATGCGCTACGCACACTGCGCCATCCCGAGGTACTCGCCCGGCCTACGAGCCCCGACGGGGTCTTCACCTTCGATCTCGAACATGACGGCCGCGAATAGCCCCAACCCATCGCCTGGAGAGAACATTGATGCGCGAGACTGATGTGAAACAACGCGCCTTCGCCATGCCGCTGACGAACCCGGCTTATCCGCCGGGGCCGTACCGGTTCGTCGATCGCGAATACCTGATCATCACCTATCGCACCGATCCAGCCAAGCTGCGAGCCGTGGTGCCGGAGCCGCTGGAGGTCGACGAGCGAGAGGCTCTCGTCAAATACGAGTTCATCCGCATGCCCGATTCCAATGGCTTCGGCGACTATACGGAAAGCGGGCAAGTCATTCCCGTCTGCTTCCGCGGACGCAAGGGCGGCTACACGCACTGCATGTTCCTCAACGACGAAGGACCCATTGCCGGCGGGCGCGAGCTATGGGGCTTCCCGAAAAAGCTCGCGCAGCCGACGTTGAGAACCGAGATCGATACCCTGATCGGCACGCTGGATTACGGCCCGCTGCGCGTCGCGACCGGGACGATGGGCTACAAGCACCGCGAGGCCGATCTGACGAAAGTCAAGGCAGCGCTCAGCGAGCCCAACTTCCTGCTCAAGATCATCCCGCACGTCGACGGCAGCCCGCGGATCTGCGAGCTCGTTCAATACCGGCTCGAGGATGTCGTGCTGAAGGGCGCCTGGACCGGGCCTGCGGCCCTCGCGTTGACGCCACATGCGCTGGCGCCCGTGGCCGAACTGCCGGTACTCGAGATCATCTCCGCCGTCCACGTCCGCGCCGACCTCACGCTCGGCCTCGGAACGGTGGTGCATGACTATCTGCGGCAACAGGCGCGCGGCTCGATCCGAGCCGGTGAGAGGGCCCTGGTCTTTTGACGCCAATTGCGCGTCGCATCCGGGGCGATGCACAGATGCTGCGCGCACGTTACGAAGAAGCATATGAGATGGACATTTCTGAGCATGTCTCCTGTCAAGCAAGCCAACCGGAACGAGACCAGGCACTGTCTCCAGCTCAACTTCGCGGAAGATAACCGTCATGCGAACGCCCTGCGCGTCTGCGAGGCGCTTTTCAGTGAGGATGTGCTGCCAGGCGATGCCAAGCTGATGGCCCCGAGCGACTTCTACGCGGCGATTGCCTCCGGACCATCTCGCACTCGGCCAACAGCCAGGGACGAAGAGGTAGCGTTGCTTCCCTTTCTCGCGGCCTGAGGGACCGCGCATCAAACGGCGAGGCAATTGACCCAAGTCAACACGAGCAAAGCCAGGCCCGGACATCATCCAAGTCGAACAGTCACGGAGACGATCATGTCAGAACAGAGCAGCATGCATTTTTACCTGAATTGGGCCAAGGAGCGCATCGACGAAATGGACGCCGCCCTCGCCTCGTTCGAGGTCAAGGCGGGCGAGGCCAAGGCGGAGTCCAAGGTCAAGGCCGAGCAGATCATCGCCGACCTGAAGAAGCGCCGCGACGAATTTCAGGTGCAGCTCAAGGCACAAGCCGAAGCCGGCGAGGCAGCCTGGGCACGCAACAAGACAGAGCTCGAAAAGCAGTGGAACGGCTTCGAGGCGCAGATGAAGGTTTACTTCGAGAGCGCCGGCAAGCAGCTCGGGCAGCAGCAGGCTACGTTCAAGGACATCGCCGCCGCGCAGGCGAAGGCCTGGCGCGAGGCGGCCGACAAGTTCCGCGAGGCGGCCGGCAAGGTCGCCGCAACTCATACCGGGGATTTCGATGCCGCCCTCAAGCAGATGAAATCCGATGCGTCAGAGGCCGAGGCACGTCTGCAGAAGCTGAAGCAGGCCGGCAGCGAGTCGTGGACGGTGCTGGGCGCAGCGCTCGCCGAGTCTCGCAAGGCGTTCGATCAGGCCAATCAGGCGGCTTGGAATGCGCTGAAGGGCTCTGGCGCGAGGTGAAACTCAATCACGGGCAGGCAAATCCCCCGGGACATCTGCACCTATCGGCCTGCGAATTTCGGACGGCCGACATTTCCAGACGCAGATATCTCGGGCGGACGCCCTGCGTTTCGGTATCAAACCGGCACGAGAGCTCCGCTTTCCGCCGCGCGCTTGACTGCGTCGATCACGCCGAGGGTTTTCAGCCCTTCGCGCCCGCTCACCACAGGCTCGGCCGTACCGCGGATAACCCCACAGAAATTGGCGATCTGCAGACCAAGCGGGTCTGCCTTCTCATAGCTCAACCGCTCGCGCTCGATCGGCGCCCACCAGCTCGCCTTGCTTGGGTGATGCCATAGGTCGAGTTGCGGAATGGCCAGCGATGCCCTCGTGCCGCCGATCTGGTAGCACGCCTCCTGCGTATGGGTGTAGGCCGGGTTCTCACCGGCGGTGAATTCCCAGCTCCAGGGCGACTGGATGGTATCCGAGACATTGACCGTTCCAAGCGCGCCGGAGGCGAAGTGCAGGATGATCACCGCGGTCTCCTCGACCGCGTTTCCGCGCAGCCGATTGGATTGCGCGGCTTGCACCGCGACGATATCCCCGCACAGGTACCGCAACAGGTCGACATCGTGGATGAGATTCAGGAAAACAGGCCCCGCCCCTTTCTCGCGGCGCCAGGCCACGTCGAAATAGTCGTCCGGCTTGATCAGCCAGAACATGCCATGCACCGAGACGATCTGGCCGAGCCGGCCGCTGTCGATCTCCGCCTTGGCGCGCCGGATCATCGGATTATGCCGGCGGTGATGGCCGGTGAGCAGCGGCACGCTCGCCCGCTCCGAGGCTTCGACCAGCCCCTGCGCAGCGACGATCTCATCCGCCAGCGGCTTCTCGATCAGCGCCGGGATGCCAGCCGCGATACAATCCATGCCGTTGGCCACGTGCATCTGGTTGGGGGTGGCGACAACCACCCCCTCCGGCCGATTTCCGGAGAGCATGTCCTGAAACGACGGAAACCAGTCCACCTTCAGCGATGCCGCCAGCTCTCGGGCCGCCGGCATCGGATCGACGATTGACGACAGCATCGCCTCCGGCCGCGCGAGAACGTGCTCGATGTGTCGCTTGCCGATGAGGCCCGCTCCCATGACCGAGAGGCGGACGGGTGCGCTCATGCAGTGCTATCCCTTCGTCTCATCAAGCAGCTTGGCCACACGCCGCAAGCCGAGCAGGTACCCTTGAGTGCCGAAGCCTGCGATGACCCCATCGGCCCGTTTGGAGATAAACGAGTGGTGACGGAATTCCTCGCGCTTGTGCACGTTGGAAATATGCACCTCGATCACCGTGCCCTCGAACGTGTTCAAAGCATCCAGGATGGCGACCGACGTATGGGTGAAAGCTGCGGGATTCATCACGATCCCGGCAGCCGTCTCGCGCGCCTCGTGGATCCAGTCGATCAGTTCGTATTCCCGGTTGGATTGATGGAAGCGAAGCTCCAGGCCGAGCTCCTTGCCCAGCGCCCGACAGTCCCGCTCCACGTCCGCAAGCGTCTCGTGACCATAGATGTGGGGCTGGCGCTTGCCGAGCAAATTGAGATTTGGGCCGTTGAGGACGTAAACTAGACGACTCATAAGAGAACTCCGTTCAGTGATGGGCGAGGATTTCGCCAAGGAACTGCCTGGTGCGGGCATGCTGTGGATTGCGGAAGAACGCCTCGGGCTCGCCTTCTTCGATGATCTGGCCTTCAGCCATGAAGATGACCCGGTCGGCGACCTGGCGGGCAAAGCCCATCTCGTGGGTGACGCAGATCATGGTCATGCCGTCATTGGCGAGGCCGATCATCGTATCGAGCACCTCCTTGACCATCTCAGGGTCGAGCGCCGAGGTCGGTTCATCAAACAGCATGACCTTGGGCTGCATGCAGAGCGCGCGCGCGATCGCCACACGCTGTTGCTGTCCGCCCGAAAGCTGAGCCGGATATTTCTCGGCCTGGTCGCCGATGCGAACGCGCTCGAGATATTTTCGCGCGGTCGCTTCCGCCTCGGTCTTGCCGATACGGCGCGCGCGGATGGGCGCGAGCATGCAGTTCTGCAGGACAGTCATATGCGGAAAGAGGTTGAAGCTCTGAAAGACCATGCCGACGTCCTGACGTACGACATCAATGGCCTTGATGCTGTCGTCAAGCCGATGACCGTTCACCACGATGCTGCCCTGCTCGATCGCCTCGAGACGGTTGATACAGCGGATCAGCGTCGATTTGCCTGAGCCAGACGGGCCGCAGAGCACGATCTTCTCGCCCTTGCGCACGATGAGATTGACATCACGGAGAGCCTGGTACCCGCC
>NZ_LJYG01000094.1:154766-233884 GCF_001440035.1 Bradyrhizobium manausense
CCGCTCGCGGGTGGCTACTGAACTGTGAAGGGAACGCCGGGGACCGAGTCCGGGAAGATCGGCACGGGCGCCTTCATCCATTTGGCGTAGAAGCTGGCCAGCTTGCCGTTCGACTTGATCTGGTCGATGAACTTGTTGGCCGTCTCGTTCCACTCCTTATCGCCGAGGCGGGTGCAGGCCCCGTTATACAGAGCGGTGAAGTGAAGCTTGGGCTCGAACCCGAGCTCCGGCTTTGCGGCGTTCAGGCGCTGCGGGTAGAAGCTGTTCGCGCCGACGGCCTGCACCTGGCCCGAGAGCAGCGCCTGGATCGTGGCCGCATCATCATCAAACCTGCGGATTTCAGTGCCCGCCGGAGCATTGTTGGTGACCTGGGTGTCCTGCGTGGAGGATCGGGGAACGCCGATCACGAACTTGGCCATGTCGGCATTGCTGTTGATCGGGGTTGCCTGGGCCGCCACCAGCGTAATCTCGTTGGCGACATATGGCTTGGAATATTGCACCGCCTTTGCGCGCTCGGGCAGCATGGCCATTGTCGCGAACAGAATGTCGACGCGGCCCGTGGTCAGCGCCGGAATACGATTGGCCACCGCGAGCGGAACGAACTCGGCCTTCACGCCGAGATAGTCGGCGAAGGCGCGGCCCATGTCGGCGTCGATGCCATCCTGCTTTCCCGAGCTGTCGACATAGCCCCAGGGAGGATTGTCGCCCTGAATGCCGATGACGACGACACCCTTCTTCTTCACATCGTCCAACGTGCCGGCCTGCGATTTGCCCGCGATGGCGACGGCCGCCAACGCCAGCAGCGCGGCTCCGAACTGGCGACGATTGGGTGAAAACAACATAAGTATCTCCTCCTGGTGATGGCTGTTTGTGATTGAATAGGTGCGCCGTTGCTACCTTTGGCTGGCCAGGGCGAGCCTGGCCTCCATCCGGCTGCCCCACCATGACAGGGGCCAGCAGAGGATGAAATACATCGCGCCGACCACGCCGAACACGAGCAACGGCTGGAAAGTCTGGTTCGATACGATTTGACCGGCGCGGGCGAGTTCGATGAAACCGACGATGGCGGCGAGCGACGTGCCCTTGATGAGCTGCACGAGATAGCCGATCGTCGCGGGCAGCGAGATGCGGATTGCCTGTGGCAGCACGATGTCGCGCATGCGGGACGAATAGTGCAATCCGAGCGCCATCGCCGCCTCGGTCTGGCCACGCGGCACGGCCTCAATCGCGCCGCGCCAGATCTCGCCAAGGAACGCGGAGGCATTCACGGTGAAGCCGATCGCCACCGCGACGAAGGCGTCGAGCTTCAGCCCGGTGAGCGCCAAGCCATAATACACGACGAAAAGCTGCAGCAGCAGTGGCGTGCCCTGGAATATCCCGATGTAGATGCGGGTGGCCCATTCCACGCCCTTGTGACCACAGGTGCGCAGCAATGCGACGGCCAGCCCCGCCGTGCAGCCGCCAGCGAATGCGACCAGCGTCAGCAGCACCGTCCATTGCAGCCCACGCAGCAGGAAGCCGAACTCGGGAAGACCAAAATGCGGTGTCATGATCGCCCCCTCAGCGTGTCGGATAAGAGAAGAAGCGGTGAGAGATCGCCGCAAAGCCCAGCATCAACAGCCAGGAGATCGCGAGATAGAGGAAGGTGACGGAGAAATACACCTCGAAGCTACGGAAGGTATCGCTTTCGATGCGCTGGGCAACCGACGTCAATTCGTAGGCTGATACCGCCGAACAGATCGACGAGGTCAGCGTCAGCATGATGAACTGGCCCGTGAGCGAGGGGTAGATCGCGCGAAGCGCGGGCTTGAGCACAATGAACCGGAACACCTGTCCTTTGTGCAGTCCGAGCGCGTAGCCGGCCTCCACCTGCCCTTTATGAATGGACTGCACCCCGCCGCGGATGATCTCGATGGCA
The DNA here is from genome assembly GCF_001440035.1 of Bradyrhizobium manausense. GTDB lineage: Bacteria > Pseudomonadota > Alphaproteobacteria > Rhizobiales > Xanthobacteraceae > Bradyrhizobium > Bradyrhizobium manausense. The sequence goes on from NZ_LJYG01000094.1 coordinate 156,685, forward strand.
TAGGCACCGCCATTGACACCGAGAGCGATAATGGCGGTCGCGGTTGGATTGAGCTTCAACCCGATCAGCGGCAGCGCGAAGAACAGAAAGAAGATCTGCACCAGGAAAGGCGTATTGCGCACGACCTCGACGAAGCCGATCACGATGGCCCGCAACCAGGCCGCTTTCGAATCGCGTGCCGCGACGCCGGCGACGCCGATCACCATCGCGAGCGTCATGCCGGCGAGCGCCAGGCCCAATGTCCCCACGCACCCCCACAGCAGGGCGGGCATCGCATGCCAAACCACCGAGAAATCGAGCGTATAGCCCATTAAGCGTTTCCTCTCGGGCGTTGTGCGTGCCGCTCGCCCATCGGCCAGACATCACCCACCCAGGGATGCAAAAGTGGCGAAGAAGACGTCCGGATCAGGTGAGATGTCCGTGAACAGGCGAAATGCTTCGGTGCCCTGGAAGATCGCCATGCCACCACCGTCGACGGTGCGGCAGCCGCGGCTACGTGCCGTGCGCAGCAGGGCGGTTTCCAGCGGGAAATAGACGATCTCCGCGACCCACAGATCGGGACGCAGCAGATCCGTCGGCAGCGGCGTGCCTGGATACTTGTCCATGCCGATCGGCGTCGCGTTGACGATTCCATCGGCGGCAGCGACGTACGCGGCAACATCCTGGCCAGCCCTCAAGCGCCCCTCCGCAAATCGGGGAGACAAGCTATTTACCAAACTCTGCGCTTTGGCCAAGTCGACATCGACAATGGTCAGTTCCCGCACGCCGAGCTTCATGAGCGCGAACGCAACCGCCGCGCCCGCTCCGCCCGCGCCAAACTGGACGACCCGACCGAGCGGCGCACCCTGCATGTTGCGGCGAAAGTTCTCGGCAAAGCCGAACCAGTCGGTGTTGTGGCCGGTCATCCGACCGTTCCTGATGACCACGGTGTTCACGGCACCGAGCGCCTCGGCGTCGGGCGAAAGCTCGTCCAGGAGTGGGATGATGGCCTGCTTGCAGGGATGGGTCACGTTCAGCCCGTCAAAGCCCATCCGCTTTGCCGCCATCAGCAATTCCGGCAGCGCTTCTGCTCCAAGTTTCAACTCAGTCAAGTCAATCTTCTTGTAGAGATAGCGGATGCCGGCGGCGTCAGCAGCCGCTTCGTGCATGGGCGGAGTGCGCGACGCAGCAATGCCGCTGCCGATCAGGCCGACAAGGAAGCTGGGTTTGGGATGCATATTCGGTATCGCCCTTCAGCTCAAGGGGATGGTCAGTTCGGCGATGACCTGAGCCGTACTCGGCCGAACGCCGCGCCACCAGGCAAAAGCTTCAGCGGCCTGCTCGACCAGCATGCCGACGCCGTCGGCCAGCTTGGCGACGCTTTCGGCGCGGGCCGCTTGCAGAAAGGGAGTTAGCCCCTTGCCGTAGGCAAGTTCGTAGGCCAGTTTTGCACCGCGAAAGACATTGCGCGGAAGCGGCGGCATCTCGCCGCGCAGGCTGGCCGACGTCGCGTTGACCACGACGTCATAGCCCTCGGCAAGGTCGGCCAGCTCAGCGTAGCCGCTGACCATCAGGGGGCCGCAGCCCGCAAACTCTTCGGCCAATGCGACCGCCTTCGACAGCGTTCGGTTGACGAGAACCAGCTCGGACGGCTCCTGGCGCAGGAACGGCAGCAGCGCGCCACGCGCCGCCCCTCCAGCCCCGAGCATCAGGACGCGGCGGCCGGCCATCGAGACGCCGAGATTGACCGTGATGTCCCGTACAAGGCCGATCCCGTCGAAATTCTCGCCAATGATCCGATCGCCGACGAACTTCAGGCAGTTTACGGCGCCAGCTCGGTCGGCGCTCTCTGAAAGCTCGTTTGCGTAGGCGAAGGCATCGAGCTTGAACGGCGCGGTGATGTTCAGGCCCTTGGCGCCCTCTGTCCGGAACTGATCAACCCGTTCGTTGAAGCCATTGAGGGGCCCCTCGATCGCCTCATAGACAAGGTCCTGTCCTGTCATCCTGGCGAAAGTGCCATGGATGAGAGGTGATTTGCTGAAGCCGATCGGATTGCCGATCACCGCATAACGGTCGCTCATCGCTCACTCCTGCACTGCGACTTCGTTGTAGAGCACGCCGTCACGCACCATCGCCTCAACGAGATCGGCCGACAGGCCCAGCGACTGTGCAATCCGGCGATTGTCCTGGCCCAGCAGCGGCGCCGGCGTACGCACGGTGGTATCGCAATCGGAGAACCGGAACGGCAGGTTCGGCAACGTCACCTTGCCGAGCACGGGATGCTCCTGCTCGACCAGCATGCCGCGCGCCTGAATCTGCGGATCCTTCACGACCTCCTCGATGGTCTGCACGGGAGCCGACGGCACACCTGCTTCGTCGAGTGCGGCAAGACAGGCGTCCCGAGAGGGTTGCGACAGCGTCCAGGTGCGCACAATCTCCATCGCTTCGGCGTAATGCGCGTTGCGCGCAGCAGGCGTGGTGAAGCGTTGGTCGGATGCCAAATTGTCTCCCCCGATCAGGCTCGCCAATCGTCGCCAAGCATCGTCGACTTGCGCAGCGATGACAAGATTGCCGTCCTTGGCCGGAAACACGCCGTAGACGGTCGAGTCCGGCTGACCGCTGCCGGTCTGCTTCGGCAGGTCGGTCCCGCCGGAGAGGAAGTAGCGCTGCACGGCATAGTCGTGCATCGAGACCATGCAGTCGTACAGCGCGAGATCGATATGCTGGCCGCGACCGGACGACGCGCGGCCGACCAGCGCGGCATTGATCGCAGCCACGCCGTGAATGCCGGTATACATGTCGGCCAATGGCATCCGCAGCAGCGGCGGCGATTCGCCGGGATTGCCCAGTTGCGCCAGAGCGCCCGACATCGCCTCTGCGATCAGGCCGAAGCCCGGACGATCGGCATAAGGACCGGTGTGGCCATAGGCGGAGACCGAGCAGTAGATCAGTTTGGGATTGCGCGCCGACAGCGCCTTGTAGCCAAGCCCGAGGCGATCGAGCGCGCCGGGGCGATAGTTCTCGATGAAGACATCGGCCGTGTCGACCAGCTTCATCATCATGTCCAGACCGCGCTTGTCGCGCAGGTCGATGCACAGGCCCTGCTTGCCCATGTTCTGCTGCAGGAAGTAGCCGGATTGTCCGTCCTTGAAATAGCCATGGGCGCGGCCCGCATCGCCTTGCTTGGGACGCTCCACCTTGATGACCTCAGCGCCCATCGCGGCGAGGCAACGCCCCATGAACGGGCCTGCCAGGAAATGGCTGTAGTCGATGACGCGAATGCCTTTGAGAGGCAGATCTTGTGCGGTCATGCCTGCTCTCCCGCGGCGTTGGTCTTCGGGCGCATCGGAATCATCAGGCGGTGCTCGCCGAGCTGCACCACTTCGCCGCGCTGATTGATCAGCTCCGAGGGCAGCACCACGATGCCCCACCCTTCGCGCTTCGTGGCGCGCATCGAGCCAACGCGGAACTTGACGTGCACGGTGTCACCGAGCTTGATCGGCAGCTTGAAGTCCCAGGTCCAGCCCAGCGACATTCCCGGAAGGAAGCGGTAGTCGGCGCGGGTCTTCAAACCGTCGGCCAGCGACAGGCCAAACAGCCCGTGCGCGACGCGCGTGCCGAAGGGCGTGGTCTTGGCGTATTCCTCGTCGACATGAACAGGCGTGAAATCGCCTGTCAGTTCGGCATAGGCATTCACCATTGCTTCGGTGACCGTCACCGCGGGGGTGACGCATTCGTCGCCGACCTTGGCATCGTCCCAGTAGCGCTCATCGCTCATGTCGCGTGTTCCTTTAGGCCCGTGGATTGATCGCCAGCGCCGCTTCCACGGTGCCCGCGCTGGCTTGCAAGATTTCGACGTTCAGCCCGCCCGGCAGTTCGAGCCAGTTCGGCCCGGCGGGCAGCGCTTTGGCGCCCCACGCAGCAGCACGGGCGAGCACACCTTCGTAGTCGTCGACCATGATGCCGAGATGGGCGAGACGCCCCTCCGGTCCGACGAAGTTCGGATCCTCGATGAGTTGCACGCTTCCGAGCACCCATACCTGGCGCGGGCGCCCGCCTTCGGCCGCTTGCTCGTCGCGGATACCGAGGCCGAGCACCTGGCGGAAAAAATCGACGTGGCGGTCGACATCCGGCACCCGGATGGCAACGTGTTCGACATAGGCGCGGGGGAGCGTCATCGCCTCAGGCCTTTCCAGGATAGTCGGTGCGGGCATATTCCAGGCCCTTGACCAACGCAACGATGGTGGAATTCACGGGGGTGGGCATGTTGAGCTTGGCGCCCCAGCGCACGACCGAGCCGTGAATGTAATCGACCTCGGTCAGATTGCCCGATTGCAGGCTCTGCAGCATCGACGTCTTGAACTCGGGCGGCAGCCCGGCAGATGCCATGGTCCACGCGCGGCGCGGATCGGTGATCGAAATCTTCACGCCTGCGGCCTGCGCCACCATGATGCCCTCGGAAATCGCCGCGAGCGCACACTCTTCCAGGACCGGCAGTGAATAGAGGCCGCCATAAGTCAGCCCGGTAACGGCGGTGATTCCTCCTCCGGCGACGTTGATGAACAGCTTGTCCCACATCGTGCCCAGGATGTTGTCGCTGAGCAGCGTGAGAATGCCGGCACGATTGAACGTCTCGGAAATCCGCTGTGCGCGTTCGGTCAAGCGTCCATCGAGCTCGCCGATGATGGTTTCCTTGCCGACCACTCCGGAGCGAACATGACCCGGGCCGAGCAGCACGCCGCCAACATAGGTCTTTCCTGCCATGACCCTGTTACGACCGACTTCCTCCGCAAGGATGTCTTCGTGGCCAAGGCCGTTCTGCAGCGACATCACGACCGTCTGCGGCCCGATGATCGGCGCGGCCGCCCGGATCGCATCCCGCGTATGGTAGGATTTGACGAGGACGATGACGAGGTCCGCCACCCCACCGACCTCGGCCGCGGAGGTGCACGCGGTGACCTTTGCAATGCTCTCGACATCGCCTTCCAGCATGCGGAGGCCATGCGCATTGATCGCTTCGACGTGTGCACGGAACGGATCGATCAGGAAGACGTCTGCCCCGCCCCGCGCCAGCGTGCCGCCGATCGTCGAGCCCAAAGCCCCCGCTCCGACAAAGCAGATTCTCATCCGAACGCTTCTCCCTGCGCAACTTTTGGCGTTGGAAGCCCGGATAGCAGCCGGCGGAACATTTTGCTATTCTATGGGACTTATATTGATTATTGTGAATCGCAATGACGCGTCGTGACCTGCCCCACACCAACCTGCTCGACCCCCGCCTGCTCAGGCTGTTCGACGCGCTTTTCACCACGGGCAGCGTCACCAAGGCGGCCGAGAGGCTGGGTCAAAGCCAGCCGACGGTGTCGATCTGGCTTGCCCGCCTGCGGCAGGAACTCGACGATCCGCTGTTCGTCCGTTCGCCGGAAGGAATGCTGCCGACGCCTCGGGCCGAGGCGCTTATCGGCACCGCAAGGCAGGCACTGGAAATGCTGCGGCGGCTGGCCGAGCTGCGCACGGACTTCGATCCTGCCACCGCCAAACGGCGCTTCAGCATCTGCATGACGGACGCGAGCCATGTGACGCTGCTTCCAGCCATCCTCGCCCATGTTCGCCGCGTCGCGCCGGGCATCCGGATCGAGGCGGCGCAGATCGGCACGGATACTCCTCACATGCTTCAATCCGGCGAGGGCGATCTCGCGCTCGGCTACATCTCCGATCTTGATGCCGGCCATTTCCAGCAGGCGCTGTTTCCGCAGGATTGGGTCTGTTTGGCGAACGCTCAACATCCTCGCATCAAGGACCGCATCACGCTAAGAGATTTCAGGCGTGAGGCTCACGTGCTCATTCGGTCCGGCACGGGGCATCAGCTGCTCGCTGACGCCTCCCGCGAACAGGGGATCGAGCGGGACATCGCGCTGGAGCTGCCGGGCTTTCTCGGCCTACCCGCGATCGTCGGAACCACCGACCTGATCGCCACGCTGCCGCGCCACATCGGCGAAACCCTGGCACACTATTACGGGCTGCGCGTGCTCGCGTGCCCGCTACCAATCCCCAGCTTTACAGTCAAACAATACTGGCACGCCCGATTCCATCATGATCCCGCAAGCCAATGGTTGCGCGGGGTTTGCGCCGAGCTTTTCCAGCAACAGGACGTCCGCGGCCTGCATCGCTCAAGCCGACCGCCGAGACGCAAGCCGACTTGACTGGCGGCCATCGTGCCGATCGCGGAATGGGTCGTCTAGCATGGGAATTGCATAGTTCCTGAGCAAAACGGATTGCCTTATGAACCTGATCAGTCTCGATATCCGTATGCTCAGATCGTTGATCTCGGTTGTCGAGACCGGCAGCATCACCGAGACTGCGCGCCGGCTCGGCCGCACTCAACCGGCCATCACCTTGCAGCTGCAGCGGCTGGAGGAGCTGACCGGCAAGCAGCTCTTTCTCCATGGCGGGCGCCGGCTCACGCTGACCGAGGATGGCACCACGGTCCTGACCTACGCCAAGTCCATCCTGCGGCTGCACGACGAGCTGATCTCGCAGCTGGCCTCGCAGGAGATCGAGGGCCAGGTCGTCCTCGGCACGCCGGATCTCTACGCGGCCTTCATGCTGCCGTCGATACTCAGCGTATTTCGCAAATCCTTTCCGCGTGTACAGGTCGAGCTCAACTGTGCGCTCTCGACGCCGCTGGTCGGCCTCGTCAAGCGCGGCGACGTCGACATCGCGCTCGTCACCCGCATGAATGATTTCACCGGCGGCCAGGTGGTGCGCCGCGAGCAGCTCGTCTGGATGACCGGCGAGCAATCCGCCGCGCATCAGGAACGGCCGATTCCGCTCGCTCTGCTGCCCCCGGGCAACATCTATCGCGACTACGCGATCGACACGCTCGAGCGCGCGAACCTGCGCTGGCGCGTCGCCTGCGTCAGCGAAAGTGTCGGCGGCCTGCAGGCCGCGGCCTTCGCTGGCATGGCCGTCACCGTGCTCGGCCGCAGCGCGCTGGTCCCGGCGATGCGCGAGATCGGATCCAGCGAGGGATTGCCGCCGCTGCCGAAGATCGAGCTGCTGCTCTACAAATCGAGCGGCGCCACCTCAAAGGCGGCGACCGCGCTGCATGACTACCTCGCGCACTATTTGCGCCTCGACGAAGAGCTCAGCGGCCGCGGCATTCCGATCGAGCTGGGCTAGGCCGCCCAACGCTCGAAAACAACCCCATGCACAGTAGAACGGCCCTTGATTGCAAAGGGGTTTTTCGCGCGCTGGCGCTTCCCCCTCCGACTAGCGCAACGCAACCCGCGGCCAGAATTTTGCCCAGGGCTGCGCCTGCTCGAAGGCGGCCGCGATACGGAAGATTGTCGGCTCGTCGAGCCAGGGCGCGATGACCTGAAGCCCGATCGGCATGCCGTCGCGGTCGAAGCCGCAGGGCAGCGTCGCCGCCGGCAGACCGGCGAGATTGATCGGCCAGGTGAAAGGCGACCAGCCGAGATGCGGATCGACCTCGCGACCGTCGATCTTGCCGACGCCGATCTGCCCAGCCTCGAAGGCGGTGACAGCGACGGTCGGCGTCACCAGCGCATCGACGCGCTCGAACAGCTTGACGAAGGCACTGCGCGCCTGGCCGCGGCGGTAGCTCGCTTCGATATAATCCGTGCCGCTGTAGCGGCGGCCGGCGCTGACGATATTGCGATAATCCGCTTCGGAGCTGGCGAGATCGGCCGTCGTCTTGGTCGCGACCGCAGCGGCTTGTTCGGTGAAAGCGATGGGCTTCAGAGTATGCTCCAGGATGCCGGGGTCGAGACCGGGGCCATCCATGGTGACCTGCGCGCCCCAGGAATCGAGAATGGCGAGCGCCTTGCCAAAGGCCGCGCAGACGTCAGGGCTAACGGCGGCATAGCCGAGATCGGCGCTGGCGCCGATGCGAATGCCGTCCAGCCGGCCCGCATCCGTATCGAAACGGCGCGCGGACACCGGAAGGCTTGCGGCATCGCGCAAATCGTAAGCAGCGATGATCTCCAATGTCAGCGCGGCATCCGCGACCGTGCGCGTGATCGGCCCGGTATGAGCGAGCGAGGCCCAGGACGGCGGCGAGAATCCCGGCGAGCGCGGCACGAGGCCGAATGTCGGCTTGAACCCGAACACGCCGCAGAAGGACGACGGTACCCGGATCGAGCCGACGCCGTCGGTGCCGATCGCGATCGGTCCGCAGCCGGCAGCAACAGCTGCCGCCGCGCCGCCGCTCGACCCGCCGCTGGTACGACCGGGATTCCAGGGATTGCGCGTAACGCCGGTGACCGGGCTGTCGGCCGTCAGCTTGTAGCCGGACTCGCACGTGGTTGTCTTGCAGGTGATGATCGCGCCTGATGCCTTCAGCGCCGAGACCACGGCGGCATCGGCGTCGGGCACGAACGCCGTGTTCATCGGCGAGCCGGCATAGGCGGGCACGCCCGCGACGAAGACGAGATCCTTGATCGTAACCGGCACGCCTGCAAGAGGTCCCCTGGCGTCGCCCGCACGCATCTCCTTGGTGAGACGATCGGCCTCCGCCCTCGCCTGCTCATACATCGGCGTCACCACCGCATTGCAGGCTTCATCCGTGGCTTTGAGCGCGGCAATGGTGTCATCGACGACATCGCGCGGGGTGAATGCCTTGCGCCGATAGCCGGCCATGATCTCGGTTGCAGAAAGCGCGCCAAGGCCAGTCGGCGCCGGCGGGAACGCCGCTCGGCCGGAACCATCAATCATCATCAACCCTTAGAGAGCTAGCTGAGCGCCGCGTCGACGGCGCGCTTGGCCATCACCGTGACGAGATGCGCACGGTAATCGGCTTCGGCATGGATATCGGAGGTGAGGCCGTCGGTATTGATCTTGATCGCCGCAATCGCGGACGGATCGAAATTCTCCGACAACGCCGACTCCATCGGCGGCACGCGGAACACGCCCGGACCCGCGCCTGTTACGGCGACGCGGACGCCATCGGCGAATTTCGCGACGAACACGCCGACCAGCGCATAACGCGACGCCGGCGCCTTGAACTTTGCGTAACCCGCTTTCAGCGGCATCGGAAAACGGATCGCCGTGATGATCTCGCCCGGCTCGAGCGCCGTCTCGAACAGGCCCAGGAAGAACTTGTCGGCCGCGATCTCGCGCTTGCTGGTGATGATGGTGGCGCCGAGGCCGAGCACGCCGGCGGGATAGTCCGCCGCAGGATCGTTGTTGGCGACGGAACCGCCGATGGTGCCACGGCTGCGCACGGCGGGATCGCCGATCATCGAAGCCAGCGCCGCAAGGCCCGGGATTTTCGTTTGCACCAATTTTGATGCGGCCACCACCGCATGCGGCGTCATTGCGCCGATGGTGATCGTGGTGCCGCCGTCGGCAAGGCCCTTGAGCGAGCCCAGCTTCGACAGATCGACAAGTGCCGCGGGACTCGCCAGCCGCTGCTTCAGCGTCGGGATCAGCGTCATGCCGCCGGCGACGAGCTTGCTGTCCTCGATCGAGATCAGCAGCTTGGCGGCATCCGGGATCCCATCGGGCTGGTGATAGGCGAATGGTTTCATTGTTGTCCTCCCTATTCCGCCGCGACCGGCAGCGACGCGTTTTGCAGCAGGCGCCAGATCCGGTTCGGCGTCGCCGGCATGTCCACGTGAGTCACGCCGAGATGCGACAGCGCGTCGACGACCGCGTTGATGACGGCGGCCGGCGAGCCGATGGTGCCGACCTCGCCGCAGCCCTTCACGCCCATCGGCGTGTGCGTGCAGAGCGTCGAGTGGGTCGCAACCTTCATCATCGGCAGATGATCGGCGCGCGGCATGCAGTAATCCATCAGCGAGCCCGACAATAGCTGGCCGGAGCCTTCGTCATAGACCGCGTTCTCGAACAGCGCCTGGCCGACGCCCTGGACAATGCCGCCGTGAAGCTGCCCCTCCACGATCATCGGGTTGATGACCGTCCCGACGTCATCGACCGCGGTGTAATTGACCAGCGTCACCGTGCCGGTCTCCGGATCGACCTCGACCTCGGCGATGTGGCAGCCGCCGGGATAGGTGAAGTTGACGGGGTCGTAATAGGCCTGCTCTTCGAGTCCCGGCTCCAGCACTTCGAGCGGATAATTGTGGGGCACGTAGGCGGCGCCTGCGATCTCCTCGAAGGTCTTCATGCGGTCGGTACCGGCGACGGAGAACTTTCCGCTTTCGAAGTGAATGTCGGCTTCCGCCGCCTCGAGCAGATGTGAGGCGATCTTCTTGCCCTTGGCGATCACCTTGTCGGTCGCCTTCGACAGCGCCGCGCCTCCGACCACGAGGGAGCGCGAGCCATAGGTGCCCATCCCGAACTGCACGCGATCGGTATCGCCGAACACGATGTCGACATTCTCGAAGGCGACGCCGAGCTTGTCCGAGACGATCTGCGCAAAGGTCGTCTCGTGGCCCTGGCCGTGATTGTGGGTGCCGATCATGACCGTGACCTGGCCGGTCGGATGCACGCGTACGGTGGCGCTCTCGTAGAGGCCACCGCGCGCACCGAGGCGTCCGGCGAAGCGCGACGGCGCCAGGCCGCAAGCCTCGACATAGGTGGAGTAGCCGAGCCCGCGGAACCTGCCCTTGCGCGCGGAAGCCGCCTTGCGCGCACCGAAGCCCTTCACGTCGGCTGCGACCAACGCGCCGTCGAGGCAGCCCATGGGATCGCCGGAATCGTACTGCACCAGAACAGGCGTCTGATAAGGATACGCCTCTTTCGGGATCATGTTGCGACGGCGGATCTCGACGCGGTCGATCCCCATCTCGCTCGCTGCAACATCGACGATGCGTTCCAGCACGAAGGTCGCCTCGGGCCGGCCCGCGCCGCGATAGGCGTCGACGGGGACGGTGTTGGTGAAGACCACCTTCACGTTGCAGTAGATCGCCGGCGTGGTGTAGACGCCGCTGAGCAGCGGGCCGTAGAGATTGGTCGGAATGTTCGGCCCGAAGGTCGAGAGATAGCCGCCCATATTGGCAAGCGTGTTGACGCGGAAGGCGAGGAATTTTCCGTTTTCATCCAGCGCCAGCTCGGCCTCGGTGACGTGGTCGCGGCCGTGGCGATCGGAGACATAGCCCTCCGAGCGGCTCGCGACCCATTTCACCGGCCGCTTGACCCGCTTGGCGGCCCAGGTGATCACGGCCTCCTCGCCGTAATGGAACTGCTTGACGCCGAAGCCGCCGCCGACGTCGGGTGCGACCACGCGCAACTTGTGCTGCGGGATGTTCAGCACCAGCGCGCCCATCAGGAAGCGCACGACGTGCGGAAACTGGCTGGTGGTCCACAGCGTGAAACGGTCCGTGCCAGGCTCATACTCCGCGATCGCTGCGCGCGGCTCCATGGGATTGCCGATCAGGCGGTTGTTGACGAGGCTGAGCTTGGCGACATGCGCCGCTTTCCGGAACGCGGCCTCCACCGCGGCCTTGTCGCCGAGCTCCCAGTTGCAGCAGATGTTATCAGGCACGTCGTCGAACAGCTGCGGCGCACCGGGCCTGACGGCCTCGAGCACGCCGACCACGGACGGCAGCACCTCGTAATCGATCTTGAGCAGCTCGGCGCCCGCATTGGCCTGCTCCGGCGTCTCGGCAATCACGAAGGCGACCATGTCACCGACGAAGCGCACCTTGCCCTGCGCCAGCATCGGGAATGGCGGCTCCTTCATCGGCGTGCCCTTGGCGTCCGTGATACCCCAGCCGCAAGGCAGCGAACCCAGGCTGTCAGCCTTGACGTCGTCGCCGGTCAAGACCGCAATCACGCCAGGTGAGGCCAGCGCCGCGCTCTTGTCGATGCCTCGCAGCACCGCATGCCCGTGCGGCGAGCGTACGAACACGCCTGACGTCATGCCGGGGCGCTTGATGTCGGAGACGTAATTGCCGCGGCCGGTGAGGAAGCGCTGGTCTTCTTTCCGCTTCGGTGCAGCGCCGATGCCGATCACATTGCCCATGGTCACTCTCCCTTGGCGGCGTTCATGGCGGCAGCGCCTGCCATCACCGAGACGACGATGTTCTGGTAGCCGGTGCAGCGGCAGATATTGCCTTCAAGGCCATGGCGAACGTCGGCCTCGGTCAGATCAGGCTTCTCGGTCGCGAGTGCGACCGCCGTCATCAACATGCCCGGCGTACAGAAGCCGCATTGCAGACCATGATGCTCGCGGAATGCCTCCTGCATCGGATGCATCTGGTTCGAGCCGGGCGCGCCTTGCAGGCCCTCGATGGTGAGCAGTGTCGCGCCGTCGAGCGCGGGCGCCAGCAGCGTGCAGCTCTTCACCGGAAGCCCATCGAGATGGACCACACAGGCGCCGCACTGGCTGGTATCGCAGCCGATATGGGTGCCCGTGAGATTGAGCTGTTCGCGCAGCAACTCGGCAACGAGCGTCGCTGGCTCGACATCGACAGTGGTCGGCCGGCCGTTAAGTGTGAAGGATATCTGCACGGTCATACTCCTGTGCGCGACGAGGCTTTAGGCGAGTGGCAACGCGCTGCCGGTGGCCCATGTGGCCATCACGACATCGCCGACGGTGAAGGGATCTGCGAAGAAGGTTTTTTCCGGCACGTAGGCGACGAACTCGTCATCGGGCACGGTGTCGAGCATGACCTTGACGAAATAGCCCTGGTATTCGATCGCGAGCACGCGGCTCGGCAGGGACGTGGTATAGCCTGATGGCAAGTCCCTGCCCGGCCTGACAAGTGCGACATCGTCGCGGCGCACTGCGATATCGACCTGGTCGCCGACGTTGACGGTGGGCCGAGCCTGGAGCGGCACCTCGATGCCGGAAGGTGCCGCGAGCGTGAAGCTGGCACCGTTGACCTTCTCGACCCGGCCCGACAGCACATTCTGGCCACCCATGAACTCGGCGACATAGCGGTCGTGTGGATGGGCGTAGACATCGCGCGCGGCACCCGCCTGCTTGATCCTGCCCTGCTCCATCACCACCACGAGGTCGGCAAGCGCGATCGCCTCGAGCTGGGTGTGGGTGACATGGATGAAGGTGATGCCGAGCTCCTGCTGCATCCGCCTGAGCTCCTGGCGCATCTGGACGCGGAGCTGCTCGTCGAGCGCGGAGAGCGGCTCATCGAGCAGCAGCACGCGCGGCTCGGTGATGGCAGCGCGCGCCAGCGCGACACGCTGCTGCTGGCCGCCGGAGAGCTGCGCCGGCAGACGATCGGCGAACTGCGTCAGCCGCACCTTTTCGATCATGGCATCGGCCGCACGCAGGCGATCGGCCTTGGACTGGCCGCGGACACGCAAGGCAAAGGCGATGTTCTCGCGCACGGTCAGATGCGGGAACAGGGCGTAGGACTGGAACATCATCGCAGTGCGGCGCTGCACCGGCGCGAGCCCCACAACGTTCTGGCCGCCGATCACGATCTCGCCGGCTGTGGGGTCCTCGTGGCCGGCAATCATGCGCAGGATCGTGGTCTTGCCGCAGCCGGACGGGCCGATGAAGCAACAATAGGCACCGTCGTCGATCCTGAGATTGACGCCGTCGACCACGTTAGTCACGCCGTCAAAGCTCTTGCAGACACCCGCCAGTTCGATATCGCCGCGATCGTTCTTCATTCCTAACCCTTTGCCCGGCTGCCGCGCTTCTTCTGGATCAGTACGATGGTGCCGAGGCTTGCACCGATGACGATGAAGGAGACGATTGTGGTCACCGTGCCCAGCGCGTAGAGCGAGGGCGAGGTGACGTTCAGCGTCATGCTCCAGATCTCCAGCGGCAGCGTGTTCAGCGAGCCCGCGGTCTGGAGACTGCGAGCGAATTCGTCGTAGGACAGCGTGAAGCCGAACAAGGCCACCGCGACGAGGCCGGGCGCCAGGACCGGGATCATCACCAGCCGGACCGACTGCCAGCGGCTGGCGCCGAGATCATAGGCCGCCTCCTCCCAGGCATGGTTGAAGCGCGACATCACCGCGAACATCACCAGCACGCCGAACGGCAAGGTCCAGGATAGTTGTGCGCCAAGCGCCGAGGTGTACCAGCTCGCGTTCAGCCCCAAGGCCTGGAACAACAGACCCGTGCCAAGGCCGAGCACGAGGCCGGGCGCCACCAGGCTGCCGATCATCATGTAGAAGACGACGGTGTCGCCGCGGAAGCGCTTGCGAAAGCCGAGACCGGCCAAGAACGACACCACCACCGTGATGATGGTGACGATGACCGCGAGCTTGATCGAACGGTCGAAAGAGCCTTTGACGTCTCCGGTCCGCACCTGGGTGAAGAGATCGACGAACCAGTGCAGCGATTGTCCCTTCATCGGGAACACGAGGCCGCCGCGGATGTCCTGGAACGACAGGACGTAGATGCAGAACATCGGGCCGTAGAGCGCGATCACGTAGGCCGCGAACAGCGTCGCCAGCGCGTAGAAGGTCCAGGGACGACCGCCCTTGCTCGGCGCAATGGCCTTGGTCGATGCCGGCACCACCGTCTTGGAGGTCTCGGTCTTGGGCATGTCGGCAAGAACCGCGCTCATCGCGTGATCTCCTGCCTGATGTCGACGGTGCGCAGGATCAGCGAGACGATCGCAACCAACACCAGTGTCAACAGCACGGCGCTCGCCGCTGCGGTCGGATATTGCAGCACGCCGACGTCCTCATAGAACGCGCTGACCACGGAAGCCGAGCCGCCGCCGGACATCACCTTGACCACGAAGAAGTCGCCCATCACGATCGAGACCACGAAAATGGTGCCGAGTGCGATGCCGCTCTTGGACATCGGCACCACGATCAGGCGCATGATGTCGAGGCGGCTGGCGCCGGCGTCGATCGCCGCCTCGATCAGCTTCTTGTCGATCCGCGCCATGGAATTGAAGATCGGCACGATCATGAAGATCGTGAGCTGATGGACATAGGCAATGACGACAGCGAGGTCGGAGAACAGCAGGATTTCCAGCGGCTGACGGATCACGCCCATGGCGAGCAGCACCTGGTTGATCAGGCCTTCCTTGCCGAGCAGCGGGATCCAGGAAATCATTCGGATGATGTTCGAGGTCCAGAACGGCACGGTGCAGAGCAGGAACAGGCCGATCGCCAGCAATTGGTTGCGGACGTGAAACACCAGGAAATAGGCGACGAAGAAGCCGATGATCAGCGTGAAGATCCAGGTCAGCACCGTGAACTTGATGGTCGCCAGATACAACTTCAGCGTCAGTGCCGAATGCAGCACCTCGACATAGCTTGCCAGCGTGAAGCCGGGCGTCAGCCCGCCAAACCCATCGGTGGCAAAGAAGCTCGCGGCCAGCACGACCAGGATCGGCGCGACGAAGAACGGCACGAGCACCAGGACCAGCGGCGACACATAAAGCCAGCCGGCGAAATTGACGCGTGATGGGGTTTGACTGGGCTGCATCTCGACAAACGCCTTCGGTCCTTGCCGCCGGCGCGTCGCCGCGCCGGCTCTCGCTTACGTCAGGGAAAGCAGGTTTCAGGCCACTTTGAAGTCGTTCCAGCGCTTGTTCATGTAAGCCGCCTCGTCCATCAGCGTGTTCCAGCACGAGATGTTCTTGACGCGGTCGAGGAACGAGCCGCCGTCACGCTTGGTGCCGGCCTTCTCCATCGCAACACCGTAGGGATCATTGACGACTTCAGGTGCGGGCTGGCCCTCGTACCAGAACGCCCATTCGGCCGGCGTGAGGAATTTCTTCGCGGTCGACGGCACCGGACTGTAGTAGCCGTAGCGTGCGACGAAGCCGCCCTGCCAGCCGGACAGATACCAGTTGAGATATTCGTAGGCGGCGTCGAGCTTCTTGCCGGAAAGGTGCTTCATCAGGCCCATGCCGTTGCACCAGCCGCGATAACCTTCCTTGCCGTTCTTGACGTTCACGGGCGCGTAGACGCAGGGGATTTCCTTGACGCGCACCGCGGCGACTGCCGGCGACCACATCGACTGGATCACCACCTCGCCCGCGGCCATCAGCTGCACCGACTGGTCGAAGGTGGTCCAGGTCGCGCGAAACTGGCCCTGCTTCTTCAACTCGATCAGCTTGTTGCAGGTAAAGTCGATCTCCTCCTTGGTCATGTTGCCCTTGTTGCCGTACTTGATCAGCCCGGCACTCTCGAAGCAGAGCGCGGCGTCCATGATGCCGATCGCGGGCACGTCGAGGATCGCCGCCTTGCCCTTGAATTTAGGATCGATCAGGTCCTTCCACTCGGTCACTTCGTGGCCGACGAGGTCGGGACGATAGCCGATGGAGTCGGCGTTGTAGACCTGCGGCAGGAAGGTCGCCCATTCGGTGACGCCGTCGTTCAAATCGGTCGCATCAGGCTTGGCGATATACATGGCCTCATAGGGCGAGATGCCCTGGCGCGGGATCTTGTGGCCGTCGATCTCGCCCTTGGTGAAGATCGGCAGGATGTTGTCGAATTCCTTGATCTTCTTGACCTCGATGCCCTGGATGACGCCACGCTTTGCGGCGAGCTTGGCCTGCCAGCCCTCGAGGTCGGCGATGTCGACCGTATTAGGCTGGCTTATGAAGCGGTTGATGGCGGCTGAGGTGTCGAGGTTCTGCATCGTCACCTTGAAGCCGAGATCCTTGGCGGCCTGGTCGCCGATCGCCTTCACCACCGAATAGGAGACGCCGACATGGCGCAGCTCGATGTCCTTGATCTCCTGCGCCCAGATGGTCGGGAATCCGCGGATCGCGTCCGACCCCGCGGCTGCGCCCGCAACTGCAGCCGCACCCTTCAACAGCGTGCGCCGGCTCAGCTTTTTCGCAGACTTGACGTTAGCCTTGCCCCCCGTCTTGGCCCCCGTTCCCGCCGGATCGGAAGTGAACGTGCCCTTCGTCTCATCAGACATGGCAACCCTCGCTGGTTACGATGAACGCTTGCACCGATCGCCATTGATCGGCTGCGGATGTGATCCATGCGCGCGAGGCTAGGGGCGGGCATTTGCGAAGTAAAATTGGAAGTAAAAATTCGCGACATAAGCGCCGCTAATGGCTCAACTCTCTGCACGTCATCACGGCACGCGGCCCACGAAGGCAGCAGCGGTCGCGGGTCATCGATCACTCGCTCGCTTGCCAATTACCGCGCCGATCCGTTCGCCGCGGCGGGCATCTGGGAGAAGGTCACGATCACGGGATTTCTGCGGCGACAGGGCCGAACGTGACACGTCCTTGAGCTGGGCTACGCGATCACCTCCTCGCCGGTCACGCCTGAACGCGGATTCGCTTAAGCCGTCTCACACGCGAGCGACGAAACCGGATCGCCTGGCCGCAATTGCCAGTACACGACAAGGAGACAGAGCCCGCCGATCGCCGCCAGCGCGCCGCCGACGATCGCGAGAGCCGAGCCGAGAGTGCCCTGGAAGAATTGCGCGGCAACAACGGCGACCAGCGTCGGCGCGATCGCCGTTCCGGTAATGCCGACCCAGGCGAAATGGACCGCCGTGATCTTGCCGATCGCAGCTCCAGGCGACAGATGCACGATCGTCGATGTGCCGATGGTGAACAGGCTCGCGGCCAGAAGATTGAAGACAGCGAGCAGCATCCAGACCGCAACGATGGACCCCGCGACCGGAACAAGGACTGCCGGTAGGAAGATCAGCGCCGAGATCCCCACACCCAGGGCCGGGATCGCCGGCAATCCGAACCGGCGATAGACGGCATCGACGAGAAAGCCGGCGATGAACTGGCTGGCTGTGCTGAGAAACAGGACGATGAGACCATAGGTCAGTCCGATCTCGCCGGCCGGAAGCTTCCACACGCGCCCGAGAAAGGCCGGTATCCAGGACGAGTACGCCACCGACAACATGATCGTTGCGGCATTCGCCAGAAACAGCGGGACGAAAACGAGCCAGCGATCGCGAACGGCTTCGAAGGCGTCCCTGAGCGCGATGGGTTGACCCGTTCCGACGGACCGCCTCGCCGGCTCCTTGAACGTGTAGACGAGCAAGGCGACCGGTAGCGCAATCGCGCCGCACATGATCAGCACGAGCTGCCATGAGCGAACGGTGATCCCCAGCAAGGGTAGCACGTAGCTTCCGCTCTCCCCCACGAAGTGAAGAATTGCGCCGCCGCCCAATAGCGCCAGCCCGCCGCCGATGCTCGCGCCCATGGCCCAGATCGCGACGGCCCGCCCGCGAAACCGGGGATGGAAGGCGTCTCTGACCAGCGACATGCTCGAAGGTCCGCAGGTGGCTTCACCTGCTCCAACGCCGCAGCGGCCAAGAAAGAGGCCTGCATAGGTGGTGACGGAGCCGCAGAGCATCGTCGAGATGCCCCACACGGTCATCCCCATGGCCAGGACCCGCCGACGCGGGAAACGATCGACCAGCATGCCGACGAACCATCCGCCGACCGCGTAGGTGATGATGAAGGCCGCTCCGATCAGTAAGCTCATCAGCGTGTCTGAAATCTGCAGGTCGCGCTTGATCGGCTGCACCAAGAGCGGCAGTGCTGCGCGATCGATGAACGCAACAGCATTCACGAGACACAGGACGCCAACCAACCACCAATCACCGAGTTGAGGCCGCTCGACTTCTTGTTCGGTTTCCATGCGTTTCCTTCTCTCCCTGACGTCATTGCGCCCGTTTCACTTCGCTTGAGCGGCCATCTCGCGAACGACCGCGTTGAATTTCGAGGGAGCTTCAAGCTTGAGAATGTGACCGCAATCCTCGAATGGATACGATGTCGCCCGAGGTGCGGCGGCGAGGAGCCGTTCGGCGTGATCCTGCTGCGGCGCGACCTGATCGCGCGTGCCGGAGAGGATGGCGATCGGGCAGCGCACCTCGGAGATGATGTCGGGCGTGTAAACGGTGAACGTTGACCGGATCGCCTGTCGCCAACCCTCGGTCGTCATTGCGTCGCGCAGGCGCTCAACGTGCTGCCGGACCAGTGCCGGCGTGTCCGGTGTCAGCAGCCTGTCCGCGATGGTCGCACGCGGCACCGGGATGTTGACGTCCGCCGTACGAAGCCAGGCGTTGAGCTCGGCGGTACGCGTATCGCCGACGAGATGACCTCTGGCGGTGTTGGGTGCCGATAGAACAAGGCTGCCGACCAGCGCGGGATATCGTCTGGCGAAAGCCGTCGCGACAATGCTCCCCCAGGAGCTGCCGACCAGCGCCGCCAGCCGGCGCACGCCGAGCGCACGCAGCAAACCTTCCACTGCGCTCGCGTAGTCGTCGATCTTTGCGTCCTGCCCCGGGATTGGTGAGCTTCCACCGAAGCCGGGGGCGTTCCAGGCGATCACGTGGAAATCGCGTGATAGCCCGGCGAACTGCGCGCGGTATCCTGCCGAACTGGAGCCCAGCCCGTGCAGCATCAGCACCGCAGGATTGTTCGGGTCTCCGGCGGCGCGATATTCGATCTGGCCCTGCTGCCCGGAATAGATCGATGACGCGACATCGACCCGGGCGAGCGCCGGCAGCTCCTGTCTGAGCAGCTCGGCATCGGCCGGAGACAAATCAGCCATCACTCAAGCCCCGACCACGAGATCGAGCCGTCTGGCGGCCTCGGCAGAACGCTCAGCTTCGTAGCCAAGCCGGTGCGACAGATCCTTCGCAGCGTCGCGCAGGGCGCGGGCGAATGCGCCGTCGAGCTCGGCGCGGAATCGGCCCGCCTCACCCACCGCGGTCAGCGCCAGCACCGCGCGGCCATCCGCATCAAGCACGGGCGCGCTGAGGGCGTTGATGACCGTCTCGCTGCGATAGAAGGTCTCCAGCCCCTGCCTGGCGAGTCCCTGGCGGCGCACCTCCGCGAGGCGTTCGTGCCAATCGCTCTCCGCCCTCGCCAGGTCCTGACCCGGCAAGGCCGTCTCAGCAATTGCTTCAGGAGGAAGGTACGCAGCGAAGGCCAGACCAGTCGCCGTCGATGTCACCGGGAGGATCAACCCCACGGGAAGCGCTTCGCTCACCGGAGCGGATGCCGGCTCCCAATGGGTGATGGTCGGACCGTGGGCGCCCCAGACGGCGAGCGCCATCGTCTCGTCGAACCGCCTGACCAGACGCTCGATCGCACGCCTGCCGAGCCGCATCGCCGAGAGCTGGACCTGCCTGCGATCGGACGACAGCGTGCTGTCGGCCAGATCATGCGGATCCGCCAGCAGATACCGGCCATTGCCGAAGACGAGCGGCTTCCGCTCGGCTTGGTCGATCGCGACGACCTCACCGACATAGATCGTGTGGTCGCCGCCCGGCACCCGGGACACGACCCGACATTGCAGCCGGGCGCTGCAATCGCGAAGCAGCGGCACGCCGCCGGCGCCGAGATCGACCTCGATGCCGGCGAACTTCGCATGCGAGGATTTCGCAAACCGCCTCGACAGCTCGATCTGGTCCTCAGCCAGGATATTCACGGCAAAGCGCTCGGCCTCAAAGAAGGCCGGATGGCTGCCGCTTTTCACGGCCTGGCTCCAGAGCACCAGCGGCGGATCGAGCGACACCGAGCTGAACGAATTGGCCGTCACGCCGTGGAATTGGCCGGCGCCATCGACCGTCGTGACAACAGTCACGCCCGTGACGAAGCTTGCGAGCACGCGCCTGAGGTCGCGGCTGTCGAACAAAGGAGCATCGGGCATTTCCACCTCCTCAGCGTTCATCCGTTCTTTTGCGTTTACGCGGCAACTGCTTCGGCCGACTCCACCGCCGGCATGACATGCTCGGCAAAGCGGCGGATCGAGGCCGCGGCCTCGGCGTGCGGCATGGTCCCGAACATGAAGCTTCCGATCACATAGTTCAGTCCACCCGACGCGACCTGGTCGGACAGGATTTGCGTCACCGTCCGGGCCGAGCCGGCAATCGCATGGCCGGATTCGACGAGTTGGTCGAACGCGGGCGGCAGCTTCGCATTCACGGGCTGCGTGCCGTGCTTGCGCCAGAGCTTGATGAAATTCTCGTAGAACGTCGGCCAGGCCTTCCGACCGAGCTCATGGGCCTCACGGTCGGTCTCGCCGACGATGATGTAGCGATTGACGCCGATGAGCGGCGAGCTGTCTTGCAAGCCGGCCGTGGCCATTTCCTCGCGATAGCGATCCGAAATCGCACGCACGCGCGAGACCTGCCCTCCGCAGACCACGTTCACGCCGTTGCGCGCCGGCCAGACCACGGAATCGGGCGAGCCAACCGCGTACCACATCGGCGGACGCGGCCGCTGCAGCGGCTTCATTTCCACCGTATAATCATTCAGGCTCCAGAACTCGCCCGTCGTCGTGACGGACTCCTGCGTAAAGCAGCGCTGGATCGTCTCAAAGGCCTCCGCATACATCTTCGCCGCCTTCGCGGAGTCGATCCCGATTGCGTCGAGCTCGTGCGGTGAGGCGCCGCGCCCGATCCCGAACTCGAACCGGCCGCCGCTCAGATGATCGAGCATGCAGATCTCTTCGTAGAGGCGCGCCGGATTGTAGGTCGGCAGCAGATAGACGAGCGGACATAGCCTCAGCCTCTCGGTGCGCTGCGACAGCGCGGCCATCCACACGCTGGGCGACGGCGTCGTGCTCAGCGGCGTGCCGTGATGCTCGCTCATGTGGAAGCAATGAAAGCCGAGACGATCGTAGAGTTCGGCGAGCTGAAGCCGGTTCTCGTACTGCTCCGCCAGCGCAAGGCCGCAACGGTCATTCTGGTCGAAGACGCCGAATTTCATGATGGATCTCCTCGTTGGATTGATGTGCGCAGGCCGAGTCAAGCCGAGGGGCCGGGCCGGACATGAAGCTGAAACCGATTGCCTTCGGGGTCGGCGAAGGTTGCGACGCTGCCGTGCGCGCCCATGTCGCGGCTTGCCAGATGCCGGCCGCCGAGCCGCTCGATCCTTGCTGCAACGGACGCAAGGTCGGACGCGTCGAACACGATCACGCTGCCGCGCGCGTCCTTCGCCGCCTCAGCTGCCGAACTCAGTGCAAACGCAAGCGGCCCGGCCTTGAACTGGCACCATCTGTCGTGATCGCGAAACGACAGCGGCAGCTCCAGCGCCTCGGCGTAGAAGGCCTGCATGCGATCCATGTCGTTGACGACCGTGTAGACGCTGCTGATGGCACCAAGGGGCATCTCCTTTTCCTCCTCTCCATGTATTCAATATTGTTGAATATATGCGCTATTGTTGTATCATGCTCCCCGTCTTCATTTGTGTCAATCTCGATTCCCTGAGCGGGTCGAAGGAAGCAGATCTGGAGAAGAAGCCGCGCCGAGGCATTCGGTCGGTCGAAATTGCCTTTCGGACTCCCGCGTTATGCAGGCGAGCCAGCAGGCCATGGCCTCGAAGGAAGATCGCGCCGCTGGCGGGCCTGACGACGAGCGCGGCACATCTGATCGAGCGGGAGTGGGGCGCGGTGTTCGGCGGCAAGACCGAAAGCCGTGACTAACCGACCCGGCTTCTAGTTGGTGCCCTATCTCTTGAAGCTGCCCTTAGAGCAGTTCACGCGGCGGCTTGGAGCCTTTTCCGTTCCGATTGATCGGATCCTCGGCTACCCTATTCTAGCCGCGTCGGCGGAACTGCTGAAGTTGATGGATGGCTGCATGAGAGCGGAGATGGGCAGGCTCGATAAGCAGATGGATCCCTTCCACCCTGCCGGTCATCTGACGGCGGCGGATCGCGACCCTGAGAACCTAGGTGAGCAAGTCGACGCGGCCTCGTTCGTTGACGCGGCCCGAGAAGAAGCCGCCTCGTCGCCCGCGCATTTTGGGTCGGGCCAGGCGGCGACCGGCGTCACGGGCTCTACCAATTGGATCGACCGAGCAGGTCGCATCTGGCGACGCCATCTCCAGCGCGATCAACTCCCCCGGACGACCGGAGGGTCGATGGGAAACTTGGAGCGGTGGTTGATCGCACTGCTGAGCGTCGGCTTGGTCGTGAGTTGCGTCTGCGTAATCATTGTCTTCATGCAGGTCAACGCGCGCAAATTGGAGATCGCAACACTGCAACGTGATATCATCGCGCTCAAGCTACGCGTAGCCAGGCTCGATCAGATCGCAAGCGCCAATGAGATACGCGAAAAGGCAAGCAGTGGAACACCCAAGCCGCCGTTGGAGACCCAACCTGACCAGGCGCCGCTCATCCTGTCACGTGAAGAGATTCAGTTTGTCCGGGACTATATCAAGCCTGCACCTGCTGCCGGCCCCGCGACTGAGACGATAAAGGTCGGCGATCCCGTCGTGGGAGAAACCGTTCCCTTTCCCTCTGCGATCACGGACAAGGTGCGGAAACTGCTCGGCGCACGATTTACCGTTCGCAATGGCGTTGTTGTCATCGTCCGCAGCGGCAGCCGTCAAGCTGACGCTGTGATTGGGCCAAATTGACGAGAACTGGCCGCGATCGCAGGAGCCGATCGCCGCCTTAAGGCTGATTGTTTGGCGGCCTTTCGATGAAGCGCCGGCTGCCGTTGAGAAGTTCGAGGTTATTGGCGATGACCGGGTTGCCTGGATCGAGCGAATAAGCCTTCTCAAACTTTCGGCGCGCCGCATTCAGATTGCCGCGCAGCATGTACGAATATCCCTGGTCATTCAGGATCTGAACCGTCTCGCCTCCCAGCCGGATCGCCTGGGCGTAGGCCTGGTCGGCAAGGTCGAAACGACGGAGCTTGTCGTAGCTCGCCGCGAGCCCAATCCAGGCAGTGACGTCCTTGGGTGATTTCTCGACGGCATCCTTGAAATAGCGCTGCGAGAGTCCGTAACTGCCGCGATTGTAATGCTCCAGGCCCAGCCGCACAGGCTCGTCCGACGGGTAGTACTTGACGTCGGTCGGCTCCTGCACGGGGTCCCCGCCCGGCGGGTCAACGGGAGCCACGATGGCGGCTTCCCTCGTTGTGTAGTCGCAACCCGCAAGTCCTGGCGCCAACCAGCAACAGGTCAGCAATACAATGGCACGTCGCATAACCCTCGTCTCCCGCTCGGTTCAGCGCATTCACTGCACCAAGCGCAAATGCCCGTCGCTCAACTCACTTGCAAAAACACCGCTACCTGGTCCCTGCCGCTGGCCCGCCGACCGGCACCGAGATTCCCGACGATGCTCCCGCTCCCAATCCAGTTACATTGACATTCTGGGTGACAGGAGGGCGCTGGCCCATCTGTTTCGTCGGATCACCGTTATCAGGAAGCTGATCGATCGGCTGTTGCGAATTGCCGTAACGCGTTACGGCAGCACCCACGCGACGCGCGTCGTATGCGATCCGGCGATCGCCGACATATCGCGGCCAGGGATGGATGGTATGAGTGACGGCGTTCACCTCCTTGGCGTTGCCGGCACTCATCGTGATGGTGTCGGAACGCTGGAAGTAGCGGTCCACCTCGTCATGACCGGCGAGGCCGTAACATCCGCCGAGCAGGATGGGCGCGAACACAGCCAGGTATCTGATGATCATCTCGCGCGTCCTCTAGTTGAGGGTTTTGACGACCGGCTGGTCGGCAGCAGAGGCTGGAGCCACGACGGGCGCCCTGATTTCGGGAGCGATGATATGTCCGTACGGTCCCTTCACCTCGCCACCGGAATTGACGTAGTCATCGTAGCGCTTGCGAACTTCCATCTGGCCGTTGAGGAAGAAATCGACGTCGTTAGCCGGCAGGCGCGAGTCGAGTGGCGAAGCCAATTGCTGACCGGGCGCCGCCGGCGCCACCAGGCGCGGCGTCACGATGATCACCAGATCCGTTTCTTCCTGCTGGTACGATTTGCTGCCGAACAGGGTTCCAAGTACGGGCACCGAGCCGATCCATGGCAATTGCGACACGTCCTGCCGGTTGCGCGTCTGGAGCAGGCCGGCAATTGCAAAGCTCTGGCCATCGCGTAATTCGACCGTGGTGCGGGCGTCGCGTCGGGTAAGTGCCGGCACGGTGGTGCCCTGAATGGTAATCGCATTGGTGAAATCAAGCTCGCTGACCGACGGCTCAACCCGAAGGTTGATCACGCCGCGCGAGAGCACGGTAGGGACGAAGGCGAGCTCAACACCGAACTTCTTGTAATCGATCGTGATGGTGGGAAAACCATTAGTCGTCTGAGTCGGGATGGGAACTGGAAACTCGCCGCCGGCCAGGAAGCGGGCGGCATCGCCGGAAAGCGTGGTCAAGTTGGGCTCCGCCAGCCGGCGAGCCAATCCCTTGGTTTCCAACGCCGAAATCAACAAGTCCACCGAGCCGCCGTTGCTTGTTCGGACGATGCTGGTCAACAAGCTTCCGAACGGTATCGGAGCCACACCGCCCGCGGTGCCAATAAGGGTATTCAATGTTCCGAGTACCGGAAGACTGCCGGTCGGGGGATCGCCGACAGGTCCTCCCCCAGCACCGAGGGGACCGTTGGCGGTATTGATACCACCGATCGGAGCTCGACCGGCGCGTGTCACACCCCCCAACCCGGTATTACCGACGTTCGTGCCATTGGCATTGGCCGCATAAAGGTTCACACCGAGGTCGCGGCCAGCCTGCCTAAAGACCTCGAGAAAGCGCACCTCCAGCATCACCTGCTGCGGGGCCGCGACGCTCATTGCGTTGACGACAGTGCCTCCCTTCGCAACCGTGCTGGTGGCGATCGCCATGGCCCGCTCGGCCGTAACCGCGTCGGCCGCCGTTCCGCTGAGGACCACTTGCCCCTCGGAAGCGGAGACGCGGATCCCGTTCCCGCCAGTGCTGCTGCGGATGTTCTGCTGGAGATTACCGGTATCGATCACGACCTCGACGTCGAGAATGCCGATCTGCTTCATCGAGGAGTCGAGCAGGATGACATTGGTGGTGCCGGTCTGCTTGCCCTGGACGTAGATCAGGTGATCGCTGAGCGACTTCACGTCGACGATGTCAGGCGAGCCGGCCACGATGGTCGCGAAGGCCGTATCGACCTTGAACGTACGCGACTTGTTGACGACGACCTTGACCCGCTGGACGTCATTCATTTCGCTGACGAACACCCCGCCCGAGGTATTCCGCCGGTCAGCCGCAGTTGCGCGATCACCGGAATTCAACACCGTCAGCGCAGCAGCCAGGACGCTCAAGGCGAGGAGCCCTGCTCCCGTCCAACTCGAAACGCGACCGCCATCCATTCCGGTTTCCCCCCGCCGCCTTCTGCAGCTGTCCCGTAAATCTACGTCCTCGGCAGCCTCACAACTCCACCTCGCGCCCATCGTAGAGTTTACGGTCTCTCCCACTACAAATCCGTTACCGTTATTTCCCGGCGCACATCAGTTGAGACGGAACCTTACCTCCCGCTCGCGCGGGACACCCCCAGCTGAGCTGCGAATGATGCGGCAGATCATCGTCCTTCATACCAACTGCGTGCAAGGAAAGACGTTTGCCGCAGTGCCGCAAGACCCGAAAAACCTTACGGATGTTGCCCCCGCGCACCACTTTTCCGTCGGTCAGGAGGTATTGCACGCAGGCGTGGAAGATCGGGTTCCGCTGCCGGCCCTTGCCCGCTGCTGCGTGGGCCACCAGACCTGATCCTGATGATCTTTGTCGGCACCGCATGCAGGCCGGCGCCGCTAAAACGGAATGCTCGTGGAGGCGCTCGGCGCGTTCAATCCCGTGCCCCAGATCGGCATCAGCATCTTAAAGTTTGCTTGGGAAGCTGTAACCGTCAAATTGTTGCTGCTGGACCCAGCGGTCATCGTCGGCGTGAGACCACCGAAATACAGGAAAGGCGCAACATTTTGCCTCTGTGGGTCAGGCAGGTAGGTATTGATATCGATACAGCCGGAGGGCGCCGTGTTGTTGGTTACGTTAGGTGTGTAGCACTTGATCATCGTTGCCCGGGCGCCGGCGCTCGCGAGCGTCCGCAAGGATTGCATGGTGATCGCATAGCGTCCGAGGTCGAAGATGGCGAATATCAATGTGAAAAACGCTATGAAGACGAGGACAAATTCGAACGCCGCGGCACCGCGATTGTCGAGCTTTCTCATCATCGCACCAAAGCGACAACTTGGGTGTAAGCGATAGGACCACACCCTTGCGTACTCAGGAAGCCGCCGCCGCTCATGGTGAGCGTTTTGGCGATCACCTCTGAACACGTCGTGTTCGAACTTTGAGTCCCTCCGTTCCAGGTCACGTCGACCTTTGGGAAATACGTCGCTCCCCCAAGTGCGACCGTACCACCACCGTTGATCGTGACAGCATTCTTGGACTTCGTCGGCGCCTGATCATCGATCAAAACGCCGTTCAGATCTGACGAAAAACTGTTGGTGACGGGAGCAGAGAGAGCGACCGTGCCACCGCTGATGGAAAGGCTCGAATCCCCCAACAACACCAGGGTTACGCCCAGACCTGTGCCAGCAGGCGGCCACTTTGTGCAGGCGTTGCAGGTGACTGTTCCGCCATTGATCTTTATTGTCGCATTGTAAAAGACGTACGTGCCGGGAGCGAAATCCAGCCAGTCCCCGGTCGTCACGCTCAGGCTTCCGTACGCCCCCGTGGCAGGGGGAGCATTCGGGGACGCCGTAAAACAAGTCTTGGTGCCGGCGGGCGGCGCTGGCGAGGTGGGACACGATGTTAGCTTTGTTTCTGGATTGGAGCTGCCAGTCCTGCTGTTGAACGATTCGCTGTCCAGCTTGCTAAGTGGATTGGTTGCGTTCGGCATGAAATAGTTGTGCGTCACGCCAGGATTGCTACAGGTCCCTGAAGGGGTGCAGCCACTTACACCATAAATGGCCCATCCCGAACCCGTGAAAGTTGGCGTGCTGGCAAACTGAACGGTGGTGTCCGACATCATCCCGCAGCCAGTTCCGTTGTTGCTGAGGTTACCACCGAGCTTGAGCGCGCCCGTGTCAGGCCCGAGTGCCAACGCACACAGCTTCGTCGGGTTCTGGACCAAAGCAATGGCTTGGGCGGGGATGGTGACGGTTTTAAAACCCAGCACTGCCGCCAGGTAGGCCGGCTGTTGCTGCCTGACTATGGCGCGAACAGCATTACCGGTGCCTGCAGGGGGCGTTGTGAACGTGCCCGCATTGGAGTCGCCGACATAATCGCCGATATCGATCTGCACGACCCGCGAGATTCCGCTCGGAAGACTCGTCGCACACCGGCTGTCGGGATAGGCCGTGTTGTCCGCTGGACTTGAGTTGCAAAACGCATTCTGTGCCGCGAATTCCTTGCCGCGATAATCCACCGATTGTGGATCGCAGTTCGTCGCACCAGCTATCGTGCATGCAAGCCGCAAGGCGCCCGAATAGGCTGCCGCATCGGCCGCGTTCTGCGCGTTCTTCTGGGTGACGTACCACGATCCGGCCTCGGCCCCGAGCGAGACCACGCCGATGAGCGGCACGAGCGCGATGACTGTTGCAAATGCGACCGAGCCTCGTCGTGAGTGGAGCAGATCACGCATGGAAGCACCTATTGGAAGCGCTCTGAGTAAAGCAGCGTGTATGTACAACTCGTGGGACACAGCACCGGTCGCCAGACAATCGGGGACAAGGTGACCGTTGTCGTGAATGAAAAATATTTCGGGGTAGCAATATTGCTCGACGAGCAGGCAACACGTGCGTCTCCGCATATCACCTGGATGTTGCTGATCGGATAGCCGGCGACTGTTGTCTGTAGCCCCGAGCAACAGATCACCGTCCCGTCAGGTCCGAGCGGATTATGGTACTGCAAGTATTGCCCGAAGCCGCGCAGCGCCGCCCAGGCGGAGCTAAACTGCAAGCCCGCGATGGCCACCTCGGCGAGCGACATCAGCAGGAACGCCACCAGGACTGGATAGACGATCAATGTCTCAAGCGCGACGGCACCGCGCTGATCCGCCATGAAAGACTTCTTGTGGCTCATGAGCCCCACCTCGACCGATACTCACGGTTCTGGGTCGTCGACCGGATCAATAGCACTCACCAAACATGCGGGATCAATCTCCAGCGCGAGGTCTCGTAACTGGAATATTCAGGACAGTTGCGTCGGAGCAGGTCCTCTTCGTAATAAATCCGGCAAACCTGGACACCAATATGCAGGACGAGCAACGCTGCTGTCAGGGGCGTCGGATTTCTAAGCACCACACCCAAAACCGCGACTTCTTCCGCGAGGTAGAGCGGATGCTTGATCCATCGATAAGGGCCCGTTTGCACGACGTTGCGCGCCTGCGGCACCAAACTGAACGATCTGCCAAGATGTCTGATGGTGACCAGCATCATGATCATGCCGATCAGCACGCAAGCGGTGGATGCCAGGTTTGGCAACGCTTCGTCGGTCTTGCCGAAGAACGCGATCGTCCACGGCATATAGGTGCCGACGAACGCCGCGATCCTTGGGAGAAGACCGTCCGCCTGCGCCTTTGCTGGCGGCCGCGTGATGGTCAACAGCGCCAGCAGGACATAGAAGGTCGCAAGGCACACACTCGACAAGAGCGAGGGCCAAGGATCATGGGGCGACGAGCCAATCCTGATGGCGACGCCAAGTGCCAGCAACATGAACCACATGCCGCCGAACAGCTGCATCGTCCGATCGTAAGAGGAGGTTTTCGACAGGACAACGGTGCTCATGGCTATTTACCGAAGCTGGCAAACGAACGTACTAGATGCAGAATGGGGCTTCCTCCCAAGATGACGAACATGGCCGGAAGCAGGAACAGGACCATGGGAATGGTCAGCTTGGCGCCCAACTTGTGCGCTCTTTCTTCCAGCTTGGTAATGCGTTCACGCCGCAGGTCGACAGCGATGTTCCGCAGAGCCTGGCCGACTGGCGTTCCGTATTGCAGGCTTTGAGCGATCATGGTGCCGAACCGACGAAGCCCGTCTGACGTGGATCCCAATTTCTCGAAGGCGTCGCTGCGGTTTGGCAGTATCCTGAGATCATCAAGAAGACCGTGCAACACCCGGGCTATCGAGGGATTGGTCTCGTTCATTTCTTGCGCGACACGTGCCAGCCCGCTCTCCAGGCCCATTCCCGCTTCGCTGCACACAACCAGCAAATCGATCATATCTGGCGTGCCCAGCCGAACAGCAGCATCAAACCGCCGCTTCAGCACCCCCAGTATCAATCGCGGCGCTACAATTCCGATCGCCAGGCCCATGAGGGTGAAGACCAACACATCCGTCGGTGCCTTTCCCGAGAGCTGAGCGGCCCCCCCGGCGATAATTGGGCACAGGAACATGCTGACGGTTTTGATACCGATCCAGGTCGGCAAGGTTCGATGATGATTGAAACCTGACGATTGAAGGATGGCTCGCAGTTGATCCAGATTTTCCTCGGCGTAGAAGCGGCGCCACCGCATGCCGAGCGATGAAACCCAACTGGTCATGTCCTTGAAAGTTGCCGCCTCGCCGGCAATTCCCAGCACGGCGCTTGACACACGCGCGTCCAATTCGCGCAGGTGTATTTCGCGGATGATCAACAGGCTCGTCGCAGTCCCAGCTGCTATTGCGAGGGCCACCAGACCGAGACCAAACGTCATAGTGTTGTTTCCCTTCTGACCATCCAACTGATCACCACGGCTCCGACAAGCACCGAGGCGACCGCGTAAGCCAGCAGCTTGTTTCCGACTGGATCGGTGAACAACAGATCAACCGTTTGCGGATTGGCCGCGTATAGGACTCCGCCGCCGATCAAGGGCGAGACTGTCAGTGCGCGTGAGGAAAAGATCACCTCTCCCGCCAACGCCTTGGCTCGAGCAGCCAGCGCAACACGCTGTCTCACAGTCTCTCCCAGGTTCTGTAAGGTTTCGGCCAGGCTGCCGCCGGACTTCAATTGAACTGCAAGTGTCACTGCAAACATCGCATACTCTTGGACTTGTGTTCGTCGATAGACAGCTTGGACCGCCTCCTCCGGAGGTCTCCCCAGACTCACTTCGCTGCATACGATGGCAAACTGCCCAGCCGTTGGTTCCGGCATGTCGCGCGCGAGGGCGCGAAATGCTTCGTTCACAGGCAGGCCCGTTCGAACTGTACTTGTCACCAACTGGATGGCATCCGGCAGCTGCCGAAACAGTCGAAGGGCGAAGCGACGTTGCTGCCATCCGAACAGGCCTCGCATCACGATGATGGCTACGATTGCGGCGACGATGGACGCGTAAACAAGGGGATATCCCAGCTGGCTATTCGCATAAAAGATTGCCGCTGCCGCGAGGGCGCCCGCAAGCAACACATAGGCCGGATGCCAGGCGTAAGGTATCTCGGGCCTGTAATTGGCGAGGCGATAGAGAAGCAGAGACCGGGACCCAGTCTCCGAACGGCGAATGGATGGCAAGCTAGCTGGATGTGAATCCGGCAGGGAAACCGCAAGCTGGCGATCGAAGCGTCTTTCCCGAGCGTCGAGCCACAACGAAATCGCTGCTGCGCACATCGCAAGCGCCAGAACGGCGACGATCACGGACTCCGGCATCATATTTGCCTCATCGCCTCGGCCCAGACGCCATCCAGCCCGTAATAGACAAGACGACTCTTGAATTTCGGGGTAGCAAGGTTGGACCTATAGGTGCCGGATAGTCGCCCATGCACATCCTCCTCCTGGTACTCGAAGGCTGCGATGTCATTGGTGGTGATCACCTCGCCCTCCAGGCCGATGACCTCGCTGATCTGAACGATACGGCGCTGTCCGTCCCGCATCCGTTCGACCTGCACAATGAGATCCAGTGCAGCGACGATCTGAGCTCGAATGGCGCGCGACGGTAGATTGACCTGTCCCATCTGGACCATGTTTTCGATGCGGGTCAGGGCATCCCGGGTACTATTCGCGTGGACCGTGGAAATCGAACCGTCATGGCCGGTGTTCATCGCCTGCAGCATGTCGAAAGCTTCCGCACTGCGGACCTCGCCAACGACGATCCGGTCGGGCCGCATGCGCAGGGCATTCACCAGCAGATCCCGTTGCGTCACCTGCCCTGTGCCTTCCAGACTGGGAGGCCGGGTCTCCAGGCTAATCACGTGCGGCTGCTGAAGCTGCAACTCTGCCGCATCTTCGATCGTGACAATGCGTTCGTTGTGATCGATGAATTGACTCATCGCGTTCAAGAGCGTCGTCTTGCCGGATCCCGTACCGCCGGAAACCAGAACATTGAGCCGGGACCGGGCGGCGATCTCCAGCAGTTGTCCGATGGCCGCGGTCATTGAGCCATTTTCAATCAATCCGGCGATATCCAGGCGGCGACTTGGAAATTTCCGGATGGAGATGCACGGACTATGGATCGCAAGCGGCGGCAGGATGATGTTGACGCGGCTGCCATCCAGCAGGCGACAATCCACCATCGGACTGGATTCGTCGACGCGCCGGCCGACCTGCGCGGCAATTTTCTGAGCGACGGAGGTGATGTGATCATTGTCGCGGAATCGCACCGCAATTCGTTCCAGCCTGCCGTTTCGCTCCACGTAAACGTTACTCGGACCGTTCACCATGATATCGCTGATCGATTGATCCAGCAGCAGCGGACGAAGCGGCCCGTAGCCCGTCATGTCGTCGGCAATCTCGTCCGCAAGCTGAAGCTGCTCGCGCCCCGACAGCTCGAGCCGTTCCTGGTTGGCGATTTGATGGATGATCTCTTCGATCTGCCGCCGAAGAACCTCGCGCGAAACGGTTGCGGCCACCGATGGCTCGATCTGCTCAATGACCCGTTCACGCAACGAAGCCGGTATCAGCGGATGGTGGATCGGGAGTTCGTCGCGCTTGGGCGCGGATGCGAACACGTTTGAGGCGGGTGGAGGCCCGCTCGGTCCGGATGCGGCAACGTTGGGCATCGACAGAGGCGAGCCTGTCGCAGGACCAGGCAGCTCAGTCCCCAAAGCAGCTACGAAAATGGGCGCGTCGTCATCACGCCTGCCGAACTTTTTCATCGCAGATGTGCTTTGAGCACCCTCCTCCACCATCCACTCCGCTCGGCACCGACACCGCTGATCTCCCGCACAATCGGCGCCAGGTGACGTCGCAACTTCCTGACGTGCTTCAGAGCCGGAATTCCGAGATTGACTGCCTGGGTCATCCCCTTACCCAGATCCGGAACGATCATGTCGGGTTCTGCGCCCAATGCCTTGACGACCGCCGCCCTCGGAAGGCCGCCAGGACGATCGGCCCGGTTGAGCAAGGTAAAAACCCGGTCTTTGCCGGCGATGTTGATCACGGCGGCGCGCAGCGCGTGGGCATTGCGAAGTCCGGTCACCTCCGCTTCGAGCAGCACCATCACGTGACGGGACAGCGTAATCACCGGGTAGATTGATGGCGGGAACGGGACCGGTACGTCGACTACGATGTAGTTGAACCGTTGGCGGAGGAGACCCAGCACGTGTCGCACGCCAGCTTCCGTGATTTCGAGCTGCGCATCGAGGTCCTCGTCGGCCGAGACCAGGCAAACGCGTTCGTTGACCTCGATTGCGGCGCGCTCGAGGAAGAGTGTGTCCGCCCGTGCCGGATTTTCCAGTGCTATGCGCAACCCCGGCCCGGGACGAACCCCCAACATCACTGCGGCCTCTCCACCCTGCAGATGAAGGTCAAGCAGCGCCACTTTGGCCTTGGTGGTCTCGGCCAGCTGCAGTGCCAGATTGATCGCGATGCTCGTGGCACCGGCGCCGCCCTGTGCGCCGCAGATCGACACCACGTGCCCACCACGATCGATCTGGTTGGCCGCCATGTCGCCGAGTAATTTCGGGCGGAGCTGGTCCAGCACCAGATCGCGCGTGAGCGGCCGTGGCAGGTACTCGGTCAAGCCGAGCTCCAAAAGCTCACGGTAGAAGGTGATCTCCCTGTTTTCGCCGATCAGAGCAACGCGGACATCGGGTGGACAGACCCCGGCCAGCCTTTCCAGTTCGGTGAAGGGATCATCGATGCCGCTGATGTCCGTCACCAGCGCGAACAGGTCAGTATCGGTTTCAAGCATCCGTATCGCATGGCGGATGGTACCGCGCCTGATCAAAAGGTTGGCGCCTTCGAGCCCCTTGCGCAAAGCCGCGGCGCTGATCTCGTCGTTTACGAAGCAGACGACGCGGTTACGCGTGACGATCGATATCGATTCTTCGGGCGGAGTGGCTATGGCAATGTTCATCAACGTTTCTCCGGCAACTTGCTAACGTCACCCATAGCGGTTGCAGTCTGGCGGACGATTCCCGACGACCCATCGCAGCTGACGAGAGCATCTTCGTCTTGCTTCCTGACCGTGTATTGCTTGACCTCTCCGCCCGAATGAATGACGATCGCCGTTCTCTGCGCTGCAATTGCATTCTGTCGAGCAAGTTCCGGCGACACATCGCAGCTGGACATCGCGCCCGTGTCCGACTTGTCCCACTGATCGACTGCCGCGCGCACGGCCAACGACAGCGTTCCGAGCTGCTTTGCGACAGTGATCTTTTTGACCTGCTCCTGTGCAAGCTCCAGTGACACGGTTTGCGATTGCTTGCCTGCCATCCCGCTAGAGGGCCGCCCGCCCTCCGCGATCTCCTGGTCAATCGCGATGACTCGAACATTGCGCAGAACGGTTTCGCTCAGCGCGCGCCGCGCGGGATCGGCCTTCTCGAAGACCTGGGTCAGCACGACATCGACATGATCTCCCGGCCTGATCAAGCCCGAGACACCCGCCTCTTCGTCAACCTTGATGCTGATGGCGCGGCTGTCCGGTGCCAGGACACTGGCAAGGAATCCCCGATCTCGCGGACGCAGAATGTCTTGCAACGTGACAGGGCTGCCCGCTTCGACGAACCTGCGGATGAGAGAGCCGGGGAGTCCGGTCTTGGATTCGGGCGTCTCTAGGATAGCCCCCTGTGGAACGTGCTCCGGCGACACCGATCGCACGGTGAAATCTTCTTCGCGGGCCAATGTGCCCTTCGGCAAGGGATGTGCCGCGACAAAGTATCCAATGGTTGACGGCGCCGCCGGCGGTGGAGCCGTCTCTATGGCCTGTACCGGGCCCGGCGGCGGCGCCTTCGGGAGGTTCATGTTATAGGCAATCAGCCCGAACGCAGTGGTTGCGAGCAGAAGCACCATGATGATCGACAGACGCAACGCGGATGACATCTCATAATCCTTTGCTCAATACCGTCCAAATGCCGCCGCAGGCTATGGCAACCCCATAAGGCAGCGGCGCGTGCCGCAAATTGCGCCAGCGCTCGATCGCGTAAACGCGACGCGCGAGCGACGATCCGGCCGGCGCCAGCTTGGGATATGGCAGGAGGCGCATCAGCAGATGCACCAGGGCAAGTATGCCGCCGGCCAGCGCCGTGATGGTCAGCAGGTCAATCACGCCGGTCAGCGGGAGACCAACCGCAAGCGCAACCAGCAGCTTGACGTCGCCGCCGCCCATCCATCCCCGCATGTAGACGACCAACAGCAACAGAAACAGGATCGCAGCTGATAACAGTGATTGGGCAAGTAGCGCGGGGCTGGTCAATTGCGCGGCGATCCCGAGCAGCGCCAAGGCCAGACACAATTCGTTCCGGATCAACCGCGTGGCGAGGTCGATCGTCGCTACATATAGCAACAATAGGATTTCCAGAAGCGAGGTTGCGGGAGCAATCCAATTCATGAAATGCACGCCTCAAAAAAAGGTCGAACGCGCACGAAAAAATGGGTGAGCTAGCGAGAGGGGGCAACTTGGATTGTCCCCTCCAGCATTAGATGGCCGTATCAACCAGCAATGGCCGTATTGAAAGCAGTGACGATGGCGGTGATCCCGGTCGTCAGCGCTGCCCCAATCTGGCCACCAGCCCCACCACCGAACACAGCACCTACTGCGCCGACGATGCAAACGGCGACGATAATGTACTCGAACGACACCACGCCGCCCTCGTCGGCACGCAGGTGCTTCAAAGCTTCCCTGGTTACAACGTAATATCTCAACATGTGAGAACGCCTCCTTGTAAGCCCCCTCCGTCGCCAGACAAAGCCTTGCCGACGGTGGGGCGCACTCTTTTTTTCGCTCGAACGATGGCCGTGTCAGCCGGCGATCGCTGTGTTGAAAGCAGTGACGATGGCGGTGATCCCGGTCGTCAGTGCTTTTCCGATCTGGCCGCCAGCGCCACCGCCGAACACGGCACCCACTGCGCCAACGATGCAAACCGCGACGATGATGTACTCGAATGACACCACGCCGTCCTGGTCCGTCCGCAGACGCTTCAAAGCTTCCTTGGTCTCGATGAAATGATGCAACATAGGAAGAATCCCTTGTTTCAAGATGGATTTGCAGACACCTCGGCAATTTCAGCGGCTGCGGATTTATGTCCGGCCCCGCCAGCGATAAACTATCCATTAAACATTTATTATCGTCAACATTTAATGTATTAATGCCGTTCTTGAATTAACCCGTCGCGAAACTGCAAAAACGCCGTAGTAAAAGGACGTTAGTTGGTCGAATCCTGGGCAGAGCGCCGGCTGAGAAACCAAAGAATCACCGGATTAATACGGGTAAAGCGGGGGTAATAATTCGATTATTTGGACATTCGATTATTATGAATTATCGTGGTGCATCAACCTGTCAACCCACTCAGATCGGGCGGATGCTGCGACCCGTCCGGCGTGCATGGAGAGCAAAGTGCAACACATCTGCCCACCACTGGTGAGGTGATCCCTTCCGAAGATTCCAATCGCGCTGATCGCAATTCGAGCGAGATTCGGTCAAGCCCCGCGAGATACCAGATATTCAAAATCGGCCGGATGCATTCAACGCAGCCAGCATAGCGTTGAGAGGTTGCTTGATGGGCTACTTCTGCCGAAACGACTGGTTGAACGACATTGCGAGTGGTCCAACGATGTATTCAAAGGCGGTTCGTTGGACCGTCGGAATCATGACGGTCGCGGGCATGCCAGGGTACAGTCGGATGTTTGGCATGCCCGCCAATTCGCGCTGATCAATCCGGACGAAGGCCGTGTAGTACGGCGCATTCGTTTTCGGATCCGTAAGGCGGTCAGCGGAGACCTGGATAACGTCGCCATGAATGATTGGCACGATGCGCTGCTTGTAGGCCGTAAGATGGACTTCGGCGCGCATATCCGGGTGCACGTCGCTGATGTCTTCGACGGCGACCTGCGCCTCGATGGTCAGCGAGTCCTCGTCCGGAACGATGTCGAGGATCTTATCGCCGCGCTGTATGACGCCGCCCACCGAAAACACGTTCAAGCCCACGACGTGGCCGGTATAGGGCGCCCGGATTTCCATGCGACCGAGTACCGACTTTGCGCTCAGCGCTTTAGGAATGACTTCGAGCAATTTGGCCTGCGTGTCTCGCAAGTCCTTGGTGATATCCGTCATTCGATCATTATCGAGTTGGGCGATCTGCTGCTCCTGCTCGGCGATCGCCTGCCTTGCTTTGGCAATGTTGGCATTGGTATCGGCAATCTGTCCATCTAGACCGTACGCAGTCCGCTCCAATTGGAGGATGCGCGGGCGCGCGATCAGGCCCCGCTCCACCAAGGGCGCAATATCCTTCGACTCGCTGCGGACGGAGTTGATCTGATCAGTAAACGACTTGACCTGCGCCTCCGCACCGAGGATCTGCGACCGAAGCTGGTTGATCTTCTCGCGAATGACGCTTCTTTGCCCTTCCAGTGATGCCCGTCGGCTTTCGAACTGGCTAATTTGACCGTTCCAGACACTCCTGAAATACGGATCGTCCGAGCGCGCCTTCAGGTCCAACGGCATGTTGAGATCGGACCTATGATCCAGCTCCGTCAGGAGCCGGACTTCCGTCGCACGAAGCACGGCGTACTGCTGGCTGAGCACCTCATATTCGGCGCGCGCCTGGGTTTCGTCGAGAACGATCAGGAGATCGCCGGCAAGCACCCGCTCGCCTTCTCTGACATGCAGTTCCTTGACGATGCCGCCATCCAGGTGCTGGACGCTCTTGCGGTTGCCATCGACCTTCACGACTGCGTTGGCGACCACAGCGCCGTTCAGCGGCGCGGTTAGCGCCCAGGTGCCGATGCCGCCGAAAAAGCTCGCGATGATCAGCCATCCGGCGAACGCCACATAGCGGATGGAATCGAGCGGCGCATTGTCATTCTCACGTCTCACCCAGCTCGGAGCCGGAGCGGGTCGTTCCGTTTTAAGCGCAAAATCCGACAGCGCCATCTGTAGTCTCCTAGGTGGTCACTTCCCGCACTGCGTGAATCGGTACCGGGCGCGTCAGGCGCGCCAGAACTTCGGCACGAGGTCCGAACATTTCGACGACGCCTTCGCGGAGCATCAGTATCTTGTCGACAATGCCGATAGTGGACGGCCGATGGGAAATGATCACGACCGTTGTTCCGCGTTTCTTGAGCTGCATGATGCAGTTGGCGAGAGCGGCGTCGCCATCGGAATCCAGATTTGAACTTGGCTCGTCCAGCACCACCAGGCTGGGATTGCCATAGACTGCCCGAGCCAGCCCAATGCGCTGACGGTATCCCCCTGAAAGGGTCGCGCCCCCCTCCCCGATTTGCGTGTCGTAGCCCTCGGGCAGTCGCAGGATCATCTCGTGCACCCCGGCCATGCGCGCCGCCAGGATAATCT
Source organism: Bradyrhizobium manausense (assembly GCF_001440035.1). Taxonomy (GTDB): domain Bacteria; phylum Pseudomonadota; class Alphaproteobacteria; order Rhizobiales; family Xanthobacteraceae; genus Bradyrhizobium; species Bradyrhizobium manausense. The sequence continues at coordinate 194,946 of NZ_LJYG01000094.1, forward strand.
CCCTGTCCTCTCCGTCGCTGAACCTGCCGATGTTGGCCGCGACGCGATCGGCAAACAATTCGACGTCCTGCGGTAGATAGCCAAGATGCTGGCCGAGCGAGGTTCTGATCCAGCTGGATACATCCGCCCCGTCAATGCGAACGGCGCCTGCCGATGGCACCTGCACACCCACGATGTGGCGCGCCAGTGTTGATTTGCCAGCACCGGACGGCCCGATGATTCCCAGCACCTCGCCTGGCTCGATCTGAAACGAGACATTCCGCAGAATCGGCTTCGAGAAGCCGGGCGGTACACACGAAAGTGCTTCGACAGAAAGGCGGCCCTCGGGGCGCGGAAGCGTGAGGCGAGGATCCTGCGTTTGGGCGGCTGCCAGCAGTTCGCGGAGCCGGAAGAACGCGCCGCGCGCCGAGACAAGACCGCGCCATGATCCCACAATCTGCTCGACCGGCTGCAAGGCGCGGCCAAGCAGGATGCTGGCGGCGAACATCGCGCCGGCCGTCGACAGGCGCTCGATCACAAGATAGGCGCCAAGGCCAAGGATCAAGGACTGCATCGAAAGGCGCAAGAAACGGATCATGCTCTGGATCGTCGCAGCGCGGTCGCTTGCGGCGACCTGGCGCTCGAGCATCCGCTTGCGGTCCCTGCCCCACCGTTTCAGCAGGCCTGCCGTCATCCCCATTGCCCGCACCACTTCGGTGTTGCGCAAGCTCATCTCGGAAAAGTTGTAGTTCCTGCTTGCCGCTTCATTGGACTCCAACAGTGGAGGCTTGACGAACCACTCATTGAAGAGAGCCATCAGGATCAAAATGATCGCGCTGCCCAGCGCAAATGCGCCCAAGAGTGGATGCAACGCGAAGATCACCGCGAGATACACCGGCGTCCACGGCAAATCGAGGATGGCGTGGACCCCCGTGCCGGTTATGAACTGGCGGAAAGTATCGAAATCGCGCAGCAGCTGGCTGCGCGCTCCGCCGGAAGCCGCCGAACGATCGATCACGGCACTCATGACGCGAGGCGCGATATTCCGGTCGAGGCGGATGCTCGCGCGCGTGAGCACCCGTGCGCGCACCATGTCGAGACTGGCGAGTGCAGCGAATGCCAGCAGCAGCGCGATCGTGAGCATGAGAAGCGTGACCTCGCTCGCACTCGAGATCACGCGGTCGTAGACTTGCAGCATGTACAGCGGTCCCGCCAGATAAAGTAGATTGATCGCCAGGCTGAAGATGGCGGCGGTGACGAAATAGCCATGCGAAGGCGTCAGCAGTCGCCGCAACTCATCATGTCGTTTGGACGGTTTCGTCAAGGCTGATTCCTCACGCAATCGACTTCATTGAGAAGACCCAAAGCATTGCAGCAACCGACTCCTACTGGCCTCGAGTCATACCGCTCAGGCGATGTGGTGCGGGTCATAGCTGATCACCGTTCCGTTCGTTGTGTCCGCCTTCTCGGTAAAGCCCGTCGGATCATATTGCCCTAGGAGGACGATGTTTGCGGTGTGAGCACCGTCCGAGACCGTCAGAGTGCCGCCCGTCCCCGCCTGAGTTTCCGTGAAGCTCACCGTGGTGCCAGCGCCAAAGCTGATGCCCTTGATGTCGATGTCGTCGTTGCCATCGAGACCGCTCACCGTGCCCGAGAAGTGGAAGGCGTCATCGAGGATCAGGTGGCCGGCGGCAGTCGCGTCGAAGTTGATCTTTGCCGCTGCTCCCGCCTCGAACTCGATGGTGCCAGCCCCACTGATCAGGGCATTGCCGTTGCCGGTGACCTCGCCCATTGCGGTGACGGTGCCGCCATTGGCCCAGATCAGTCCGCTGTTGGCGACCGCACTGTCGAGGACAAGCCCGCCCGGGCCGGTCGCCTCCAGCGTCCCGATGTTGACCATTGCGTTGACGCCGGTGTCGATCACCAGGGCATGGACGCCCGTGGCATCAATCGTGCCCTGGTTGCTCAGCGTCAGACTGCCCTGCCCGATCTGGCCGGCGCCGGAGATCACGTTGTCGACGTTGTCGAGCGTGACGTTGGGAGCCGTGCCAGCGATGACGTTATGGTCATCATCGGACAGGATTACCTGACCGCCGCCCTTCAGAACAATGCCGGTCTGGATCAGTTGCAGCAGAGTCTCATCGCCGGAACCCTGCAATTCGATCGTGCCGGTATTGTCGATGATGCCAGACAGCGGCAGCATCGCGCCATCGCCGACGGTCATCATGCCCGGATTTTCGGTCGTCGGGGCCATGTCGAACTCGAAATTGGTCGCCGTGAGGTCCGCTGCATGTACGCCATCCAGCGTAATCGTCTGGCCAGCAGCCAATGTGATCACCGCATTGCCGTTGGCGTCGTCAGCGGTGTGGGCCTGAACGTCGCTGAAGCTGTGCCAGCCGTAGCTGATGAGGTCGATCGTATCCGATGACACTTCGAAGCTGTGCAACACATCATTCCCGATCGGTCGTGAGAATACGAACGTGTCGTGACCACTCGAGCCGGTCAGGGTGTCGTCGCCAGACCACGCGAAGATCGGAGAGCCTGGAGCGAAAGCTTCGATATTGTCAGAAATGACCGCCGTTCCGGCTTTACCATCTGCATTGATCCAAGTCTCCGTTACGGTCACTACGTGTGCGCCGCTGTATGTTGACGGCGTCGAAATGGTTAGCTCCCCGATATCGCTGGTCGTCATGCTCCATGAGCCGTCCGAACTCTTAAAAGCCCCACTTACGGTCCAGTCGGATGGGGTGTTGCTGATTTGCAGAGTAACCTGGGTGTTACTGCCGGTAGGATCTGAGAGAGCCAAATTTATTGGAGCTCCCGCGACACCCGCGGGGTTTTTGGCCACAGTGACCTGCTTTGTACTTACTGCACTATCTAGAGTGCCGTCATTAACGGTAAAGCTGATCGTGCGCGTGCCCGTATTGATGTTATTCCCACTGTTCGTGTCGTTGTAGGTCACCGCCTCCAGCGCCGCCTGCCACTGCGCCAGCGTCGCCGTCGCTCCCGACGAAGTCAGCGTCAGCACCCCGGTGCTGGCGTTGTAGCTGCCGGCGATGTTGCCCATCGTGCTGCCGTTGTTGGTGAACGCCAGCACGTCTTCCGCCGACTGGAAACCGCCCGTGATCTGCACCTTCGCCGACGCCAGCGTTGCGTTGTCCGCGTCTGTAACTGTCAAGCCAGTATCGATCTTCACGGGACCGGTGGAGTTCCCTCCTTGTTTTATGAACGAAGTCTGCCCAGAGCTATCCGTTACTACGGGAGCCGTATCCACAGCCGTGATGATGACCGTCTTGGTGCTCGCCACGCTGTCCAGCGTGCCGTCGTTCACGGTGAAGCTGATCGTGCGCGAACCCGTGTTCGGGTTGTGCGAGGTGTCGTTGTAGGTTACCGCATCCAGCGCCGCTTGCCACTGCGCCAGCGTCGCCGTCGCTCCTGACGAGGTCAGCGTCAGCACCCCGGTGCCGGCGTTGTAGCTGCCGGCGATGTTGCCCATCGTGCTGCCGTTGTTGGTGAACGCCAGCACGTCTTCCGCCGAGTGGAAACCGCCGGTGATCTGCACCTTCGCCGACGCCAGCGTCGTATTGTCGACGTCGCTCACGGTCACGCCGCTGTCGATCACCACAGGCGTGTTCGCGCCGGTGCCGGAGGCCTCCGTCCAGGTCGTCGAGCCACCGGTGCCGGTCACCACCGGCGCCGTGTCGGTTGCCGTGATGATGACCGTCTTGGTGCTCGCCACGCTGTCCAGCGTGCCGTCGTTCACGGTGAAGCTGATCGTGCGCGAACCCGTGTTCGGGTTGTGCGAGGTGTCGTTGTAGGTTACCGCATCCAGCGCCGCTTGCCACTGCGCCAGCGTCGCCGTCGCTCCTGACGAGGTCAGCGTCAGCACCCCGGTGCCGGCGTTGTAGCTGCCGGCGATGTTGCCCATCGTGCTGCCGTTGTTGGTGAACGCCAGCACGTCTTCCGCCGAGTGGAAACCGCCGGTGATCTGCACCTTCGCTGACGCCAGCGTCGTATTGTCGACGTCGCTCACGGTCACGCCGCTGTCGATCAACACAGGCGTGTTCGCGCCGGTGCCGGAGGCCTCCGTCCAGGTCGTCGAGCCACCGGTGTCGGTCACCACCGGCGCATCGTTGGTCCCGGTCACCGTCACCACCACGTTCTGGCTGGTGGTACCGCCGTGGCCGTCCTCAACCGCGACCGCATAGGTCACCGTCAGGGTCTGACCCGCGGCCAGGAAGTCGAACGTCTTGTCCTGCGCCGAGTAAGTCCACGCCACCGAGCCAGAACCCGTTCCGGTCGAGTCGGTCTTGGTCAGCGCCAGCGTGCTGGCACTGGTCAGCGCACTGATCTGGCCCGCAGAGAGCGTGCCGCCCGACCAGCTAAAGGTCGGAGCCGCCTGGCTCACCGTATGCGCGTCACTAAGGTCAACATCGGCAAACCCAATGCTGCCGCTGGCGCTGTCCGTGCTGGTCGAGCCGGTGGTGTTGCTCGCCTCGCTAAATGCACCGGTCGCGATGGTCGAACCCGCCACGATCGTCGGCTGATCGTTAGTCCCGGTCACCGTCACCACCACGTTCTGGCTGGTGGTGCCGCCGTGGCCGTCGTCAACCGTGACCGCATAGGTCACCGTCAGGGTCTGACCCGCGGCTAGGAAGTCGAACGTCTTGTCCTGCGCCGAGTAAGTCCACGCCACCGAGCCGGAACCCGTTCCGGTCAAGTCGGTCTTGGTCAGCGTTAGCGTGCTGGCGCTCGTCAGCGCGCTCTGCTGCCCAGCCGTCAGTTTGCCGCCGGACCAGACAAAGCTCGGCGTGCCCTGGCTGATCATGTGCGCATCCGACAGGTCGACATCGGCAATGGCAATCGTGCCGTTTGCACTGTCCGTGGCGGTCGAGCCGGTCTGCCCGGCAGCCTCATTGAAGGCGCCGGTCGCCGTGGTCGAGCCGGCGACGATGACCGGCGTGTCATTGGTGCCGGTGACGGTGATGGTGACGGGCTGCGAAACGACGCCGCCATGGCCGTCATCGACCTGCACGGTGTAGGTCAGCGTGACGCTCTCGCCGGCGGCGAGATAGTCGAAGCTCTTGTCGGCGGCCGCGAAGCTCCAGGCGTCCGAGCCGGTCTTGCCGCCGGTGGCATCGCTCAGCGTGCCGAGCGAGAGCCAGCTCTTGACGGTGGCGTTGTCGGCCAGGCCGGAGGTGACGCCGCTGGCGACCACCCCCGTGATGGTGACGGTGTGCGTGTCGGACAGATCGGCATCGGTGAAGGTGACCGCGCCGCTGGCCTGATCGGCACTGTTCGAGCCGGTGGTGTTGGCGAGCTCGGTGAGCGCGGCGCCCTGGGCACTGGAGGTGATGACCGGCGTGTCATTGGTGCCGGTGACGGTGATGGTGACGGGCTGCGAAACGACGCCGCCATGGCCGTCATCGACCTGCACGGTGTAGGTCACCGCGAGCGTCTGGGCGGCCGCCAGGAAGTCGAACGTCTTATCCTGGGCACTGTAGGTCCAGGCCACGCTGCCCGAACCCGAGCTGGTCGAGTCAGTCTTGGTCAGCGCCAGCGTGCTGGCACTGGTCAGCGCACTGATCTGACCGCCGCTCAGCGGTCCGCCCGACCAGCTAAAGGTCGGAGCCGCCTGGCTCACCGTATGCGCGTCACTGAGGTCAACATCGGCAAACCCAATGCTGCCGCTGGTGCTGTCCGTGCCGGTCGAGCCGGTGGTGTTGCTCGCCTCACTAAATGCACCGGTCGCGGTGGTGGAGCCCGCCACGATCGTCGGCGCATCGTTGGTCCCGGTCACCGTCACCACCACGTTCTGGCTGGTAGTGCCGCCATGATTGTCGGCCACCTGGACCCTGTAGGTGAGCGTAACGGTCTGGCCCGCAGCCAAGTAATCGAAGCTCTTGTCTTTGGCCGAGAAATTCCAGGCTTGCGTGCCGGTCGCACCATTGCTGGAATCGGTCTCCGCCCCCAGGCTGAACCAGCTCAGCAGCGTGCTGGGTGCCGGCAGCCCAGACGTGGTGCCGCTCGTAGTGACACCGGTGACGCTGGTCGTGTGCGTATCGGAGAGGTCGACATCAGCAAACGCAATCGAACCCGAGGCGATATCGGCCGTGCTCGAGCCAGTGGCGTTGGCCGCCTCGGTGATCGAACCGCTCGCCGTGGTCGAGCCCGCCACGATGGTGGGCATGTCATTGGTGCCGGTGACAGTGACGGTGACGGGCTGTGAAACGACGCCACCGTGGCCATCATCGATGGTCACTGTGTAGGTGACCGTAAGTGTTTCGCCCGCGGCAAGGAAATCGAATGCCTTGTCCGCAGCGCTATACGTCCACTTAACCGATCCCATCGCCGTCGCTGAATTGGTGCTGTCCGTCGTGACGAGATTGAGGTTGCTCGCAGCGGTTAAGGCGGCGGTCTGTGCTGAGGTGAGCGCCCCTGACGCCCACGCGAAACTCGGCCCAGCCTTCGAAACGGCGTGGGTATCGTGAGCATCGATGTCCGAAAACACAATCGTTCCGGTCGCTTGATCCGAAGTCGATGACCCCGTGGTGTTCGCAGCCTCGCTGAATGCGCCGTTGGCCGTTGTCGAACCCAAGACGATCGTGGGAGCATCATTCAGTCCGGTGAACTGGAGCGTGACGGTCGCCCAGCTGAGCGTGCCATTGCCGAGCTGAATGGCGTAGGTGAAGGTATCGGTTAAAGCTTCTCCGACGCCCAGCGCCTGAAGCTTGGCATTGATATCGCCCTTGTCGTAGTGAACCGTGCCATCCGACTCGATCCAAATCCTCGCTCCCAGCGCACTATGATCGCTCGTTCCGGCCGCACCAGCTGCGTCATTGCTGTAGGTTACGTCTTTGACCAGCAGATCCGCAGGTGCATAGGACTTGGTCGACGCCGAGGCACTCGTTCCATCATCCAGGGAAAACAGCGTTTTGGCTGCGCCTCCTAAATCATTAGCCATCACGTTTAGAACGAGGATGTTGGCGGCGTCTTCTGTAAAGGAGAAGATGTCGTTATTGGCTTGCGGAGTATTCCCGAACGAAACTGTGCTGCCACCGCCCGTCGCCTGCGTTGCCATAACTAAAATCCTCGAGCTAATGATCCGAATAAATCGCAAATGGCGCAGTGATGGTCGGCCACCACGTCGTTCCTATTCCGGAAGAAAATGCCGTGTCGTTGAGGAGTGCTCGCGATCATGGCAGCGAACTCAATCAGTGGCACTCGGAACTGGCGCTATCTCGCCCGGCGCGATGTCTTGGCGCGGTCGTCGCGGCTCGACAGAACCAAGCGGCGGTGTTGAGCGTCGGGCCGTGCACGAAGGCTCGCAAGTCGTTCGCTACGACTCGCTCGAGCGAAGGATCGCAATTGGACAAAGGAGAATACGAGATGGCCTCGGAACGCGCTTCGACTTGAGACCAGTCGAATGTTGGCTCGGACTGCCACATAAAATGCACGCAACTCATTTACGTCCCTCGTCTGCGAGTGCAGAGCAAGGAGGTTCTGCAGGATCAATTCACGCAAAGCACGAGCGCTCGGACGGACGAACCACGTCACCTCCGCCCACAAGCAACTATCGCCTGTCTGCTAAGCTATGCGAAAAGGATCCTCGGCCCCCCTGCCGCCCGTGTCCGGCCCGCGGTCGGGACACGCACTCATGGTTCTTGTCATCAAATACTTTCGCCTCTTCGGCTCTGAGGACTGACGCAGCGATGAGGAGCGGTCATATCCCGCGGCCTGGAGCGAATTAAATCTGCCTTAGATTTCCATCTCCGTCCATTTAATTTTAAATGTCAACTGATTTAAGAATTAACGCCACTAAATCCACTAAAAAGACACGCCGACGTCCAGTGAAGAGACGTCTCGCGGAAAGAAGACTCGAAAATTTCTCATTGGGGCCGTGCTTTTACGGGGTTTGTTGATGCGCGAGCGCCACGGACCATGTCGGCAGGCCGGAGAAACGCGTCCGCTAAAGCCCGATCCGGCTCCGGGCGAGGCTATTTCTAATTTAATCTTCAAAATAATTTTGTCGCTTGAGCGCCAGCGCTATCATAGACGCCGAAACCTGAATGTCGGCCCGCCGATGCAGGGGGCGTACGTTGCGCGCGGAGCGACTGCAGCGAGTCGCTCACCCCACGTCGCACAATCGAAAGAACGCGCCACGATCGTGGACTATGGCGGGCAGAACCTAGGTCTCCAGCTCGACGTACTGCCGAAGCCTGTGGACAATATCGGGTAAGGCCTCGCGCAGCCGTGCCGCGTTCTGGAGTGTGGTCGAGAACGGCGCGAACCTGATCATGGCGTTCCAATTCCGGTATCCGTAGATAGTGATCGAGACGCCGGATCTCGGAAAGCCATCCACTTTGCGCAGCTCACCAAGCACGAGGTCACCGACCGCCACGGCGGGCAATCGCGCTCGTTTTTCGTCGAGACCGCCGAGAGATATGAGAGGCTTGGTTCGCGGCGCTGCCGGGACCATGGACTTCCGTTGAAGCGCTGCCTCCATCTCCGGCGGCGGGGCAGGAGTTGCGGGCGCGCTCGTCGGCGCCGGCGGCGCAGCCTCAGCGGGCGGCTCCTCCGTGCGCGTGGCGCCCAGAATACCGCTGATCAGCCCCATAAGGCCTGCATCCTTCGCGCGATCGGCCATCACCGCTCCCCGGTTGCGGCCACCAGCCTAGCACTTTCCGGAAAGAGAGCCACCAAGCCGAGCGGACGAGCCGGAGCGGAAGCTGCGGCAGCTTCCATGGCGCATCAGAGGTCGCCGTAGCCGCCGTGCGCATTGCCCTGCGCCACGACACGGGCTTCCGTTATCCGGGCCGGTGATGCTGAGCTGGCCGCTGGTATTGAGCGCCGCCGCGGTATGCCTTTGGTGACGAACCTCGCCTCGGAAGGGACCGTGGCCGCATCGTTTGTGCCTGCGATCGTGCCAACTACGTCCGGCGATCTGTCGAGCCCTGGCCGTCGAGCTTTGGCCGTCATTGATCGTCGCCACGAAGCTCTCGGGGATCATCTGGCCCGCAGCGAAGTGGTGGGCGGCCGCGTTGGCCAGATCCTAGTTCCGTTGCACCGAGCCCTTGGCGGCGTAGCGCGCTCCAGGACCGCGGCGCGTCGCCAGAGCGCTGACGCGATCCAGTGACGGACTATGGCTTGCTATCCGGCACACGTGCCCCGAGTGCGACGAGAAGAGACCCCATTGGCCTTTCCGACATTGCGATGTTCGCGCACGAAGCTTCGCATATCCTGTTGCTGTCCCGCGCACGTTCTCGTTCGCTTTAATGCGCGACAGAGCCCCGGTAAGCCAGCATTCGCAATCCATGTGAAGCTAAAACCGAAACCAATTTCCGACTGACTCGCGAAGTCGACCAGATCGACTGCCATTAAATGATATATTTGATTATTGTATAGAATGATGATGACTCCATCGTGAAATTGAAAAATATCTTGGGGAAAAGAAACATGGGAGGTTGGAATGGAAGCTGCCCGCCGCTTTCGCGCAATGGCGTTGCTTTGCCGACAGACTGCCGGACTGCAACCTGAGAGAAGCTGGAAACTGCTTGCAGAGGCAGAGTACTGGGAGCATCTGGCGGCTGCGGCTTTAGCTCATTGAGCTTGGGTCGAACGTTCTTTGTCTCTCGCTTTTCGTCGACTTCTTACTTCAAGTCGTTTTCTGAGGTATGCGATGTCGAGTACGCGTCGGGTTTTTTCGAGTGCTGTTCTGAGCGAACGGCACCAGGTGCTGCTGGAGGAGCTTCGAGCGTTGGAGAAGCTTCGAAGTAAGCTCAGGCATGTAGAAGCAAAAACAATCGGCAGACGACGGCGGAGCAAAGCGAGCGACAGAGCAAGAGCCGTTTAGAGACCTGTGGGGTCCGGAGACCCACTCACGCGCGCGGTTCGATGAACAGATTGCCCACGTTCGGCGCGGCGCCTCGCCGTCTGCTCGTCAATGCAGTCGAGCTTTGCAGCGCAGATCACTTGCCGGCTGCCGTCCACCACGAACTCCTTGTACCGGAATGATGGTGCGCGCCCCTTCCTCGGCGCCCAGAAGCCCACCTGCTGAACGGAGATGTGGTTGCCGCCCGTATCGCTGGTTCATCCGAACTGTGCACGATAGCGACCTCAGGCCGCCACTGGCGTTCGTCCGCGCTCGAACACGAAATCGCGATAACCCGCTTGCGCGGCGGCGGCACAATAGTCCCTGTACTTCGGAAATCCACCCGTGAAAAGCGTAAGCCCGAGCGGCTTGTCCTTGACGTTGGCGCCGAGATACCAGGTCTTCGCCTTGTTGAGCAGCGAGCGCTGCGCGAGCCGCGCGACGAGCTCCATCCAGCCGTCTTCCGCCGCCTTGGTCGGCTCGACGGTCGCAAGGCCCCGATCGGCCATGTGCGTGATCAGGTTCGCGATCCAGTCGACGTCGTTCTCGCTGATCCTGACGATGTTGGCGAGCGCCGCCGGCCCGTTCGGCCCGGTGGTCATGAACAGGTTCGGGAAACCTTCCATCATCAGGCCGAGATACGACTTCGCCCCATACTTCCATTTATCGTTCACCTTGCCACCATGACGGCCGACAACGTCGAAGGCCGTCAGCGCACCGGTGAGCCCATCATAGCCGGTCGCGAGGATCAGCATGTCGAGCTCGGTTTCTCCGGCCTCCGTCCGCACACCCTTCTCGGTGACTTCGAGGATCGGTTCGGTGACGCAGTCCATCAGATGGACATTGGGCAGATTGAACGTCTCGTAATATTCGGTGTCGAGACACGGCCGCCGCGCGAAGATGGGATAGCCGCGGGGCTTGAGCTTTTCCGCGGTAACGGGGTCCTTGACGACCTCGCTGACCTTGCCGCGCACGAACTCGGCGACCTGCTCATTGGCCTCCTCGTTGCTCAGGAGATCGGTGAAGGTCCCGAGCATCGCAAGGCCGCCGGCCTTCCAGGCGTCTTCCAGGAGTTCGCGACGCCGTACCGGCGTCACGCTGAAGAAAGCGCGCGTGGTCCACGGACGCACGCCGCCATTCGGGCTGTTACGGGCGGCCTCGCGGATCCCGGCGTAGTTGCGCTTGACCTCGGCTACGTAGTCCGGCTCCAGCGTCTGATTGCGCATGGGCATGGTGAAGCTTGGCGTGCGCTGGAAGACGAAGAGCTCGCCGGCCTTCCGGCCGACCTCCTGGACGATCTGGATGCCGGTCGACCCCGTGCCGATCACCCCGACGCGCTTGCCGGCGAAGCTGACCGGATGGTGCGGCCACTTGCCGGCGCGCAGCAACTCGCCCTTGTAGCGCGCAAGGCCCGGAATCTGGGGATCCATGGGGATCGACAACGGGCCCGTCGCCATCACGCAGTAAGTCGCCTCGACGGTCTCACCGCGATCGGTCGTCACCTTCCACAGCTTGCGCGTCTCGTCCCAGATAGCGCTGATGACGCGGGTGTTGAACTGATAGTGCTTTCGCAGGTCGAGCCGGTCAGCCACGAAGTTGAAGTAGGCGAGAAGCTCCGGTTGTGACGCGAACTCCTCCGACCAGGTCCACTCCTGTTCGATCTCGGGACAGAACGAATAGCTGTAGTCGATACTCGGAAGGTCTACGCGCGCCCCGGGGTAGCGATTCCAGTACCACACACCGCCGACATCGCCGCCCGCCTCGAATGCCGCGAGCTTGAGGCCCATCTCCCGGAATTTGTACACGGCGTACAAGCCGCCGAAGCCGGCGCCCACGACGACGACGTCCAGGCGTCGTGCGCCCACCTCACTGCTGCTCATCTCGGCATTTCCTCGCTTGCCTATTGGTTCGATTGACGCGGCGATCGCGCTGACGTTGAAAACCATCTCATGAGTTCTGCGGCGCCACCACGGCTTTGAGGCCACGCAGGGTGAGTTTCACATCCATGAAAGACCCGAGCCTGCCCCGCCGTCTTCAACCGCTCGCGGTGCTCGCATCGCCGGCATCGCCGAACGAGGTCCAGCCGCCGTCGACATAGAGGATCGAGCCGTTGACGTAGGACGCTTCCGGCGAGGCCAGGAAATATGCCGCGTTTGCGATCTCCGCCGGCTCGCCGAAGCGGCCGAGCGGAACGCGGCGGCGGATCCGCGCGCTGTCGATGCGCCCCGATTCCTGAAGCGCAGCCACGCCCGGCGTGCGGACATAGCCTGGCGCAATGGTGGCGGTGCGCACGCCGGCAGGGCCGAGCTCAGCCGCCATGCACCGCGTCAGAATGTCGACGGCGGCCTTCGACGCGCCGTAGGCGTGGCGCGGCGCGAAAGGCAGGAATGTGTTGATCGATCCGAGATTGAGAATAACGCCGCCGCTCCCCATCAGCTTGATTGCCTCTCGCGCGCAGAGAAAGGCGCCCACGAGATTGACCTCCAAGACCTTGTCGAGCTCCGCTGCGGACTGCGCGAGCGCCGGCACGAAACCGTCGGCCACCGCGGCATCGTTGACCAGCACGTCGACGCGACCGAAGCGCTGCCGGATCGCGGCAAACACCGCCAGCACCTCCTGTTCGGAGGAGACGTCCAAGACGAAGGCCATGTGTTTCGTGCCGAGCGCGCGCACGAGCTCGGCAGCGCGATCGCCATCCTTGTCGGCGACGACCACGGTATCGCCGGCGGACGCAAATCGTTGGACGATCGCCGCCCCGATGCCGTTGGCGCCGCCGGTCACGACCACGATACGCTCCTTCAGCGCCGGCTCGGGCTTTTTCAGTTCGGCGTCCGGCGCCCCCATGACCGGAGGATGCGCGTCGCCGGGCTGATTGAAGGATTGCCAGCCGCCGTCGACGGCAAGGACTGCGCCCGTGACATACCCTGCGTCCGGCGAAGCGAGGAAGCGCGCCGCTGCGGCGATCTCGTCCGGGCGTCCCATGCGCCCCAGTGGAACGCGCCGCCGGACCAGTTCGAGGTTCGCCTTGCCGGAGCGCTCCAACTCCGCAACCATGGGCGTGCGGACATAGCCGGGCGCCACCGCCACGACGCGAATGCCATGTTTTGCCCATTCGCAAGCGAGCGACCGCGTCGCCGAAATCAACCCCGCCTTGGACGCCGCATAGGCGTTGCGCTTGGGATTGCCGAGAACGCCGGCCAGCGACGCGATGTTCACGATCACGCCGCCCTGCCCCATCATGCGCCTCGCCGCCTCGCGCGCCAGCACGAAGGGGCCGCGCAGGTTGACGCTCAACGCCTTGCGAAACGAGGCGACGTCCGTGTCTGTCGTCGCCGCCATGGTCGGCCCGAGCGCGGCGTTGTTGACGAGAACGTCAATCCGTCCAAACCGCCGCTCGATCGCGGCGACGAGCTCCACAACCTCGTCTTCAGAAGCCACGTCGCAATAGAACGCCGCATGCTCGCCGCCGAGCGCAACCGTGATATCGCCGACGTCGGTGCCAGGCAGATCGACGGCCGCAATGACATCACGGTCCCGATGGAAGGCCTCGAGCAGCGCCCGGCCGACGCCACCGGCCGCTCCGGTGATGATGACAACGCGCCTTGGCTTTTGCATCGCCCACTTCCTTCGATGCGTTTACCTACATGCGCAGAGCGCGCGCATCGGCCAGAACTTCATAGATGGGATCCTCGGGGTGCCGCGTTCCGATCGGCGTCCGCGGGCCAAAACGCACCTCCTCGCCCTCGGTCGGCACGGCCTGCTCTTCCACCCAGTCAAACGTCACGATGCGCCGCGCGACCCGCCATTCCCCGCCGCGCTTCTCGAACAGGTCGCAGTAGCGCCCGGCCATCACGTACTGCCGTACGACGCCGTCCTTGCCGTGAGCGCGCTGCATGGCGAGGAAGTAGGTCTCAACCACGGCTCGCGTCGGGCCGACGAATTCGATCAGAAGGTTGCCGACCTGATGGACGTTGCGCGCGCCGCTCTTGAAGATCTCGCGGGCCCAAAGGAAGAAGCCCTCCACCGGCCCGGAATAGATGCCATGCTGATCGGTGGCGTCGGGCCAATAGGTGCCGCGCAGCGTGGCCTCATCGGCCCTGTCGACTCCGCGGCAATAGCGATAGATGCAATCGCGGATCGCCTCGCGGTCCAGGAGTTCGGTGAGCTTCGCTGCATCGATCGTCATATATCTCTTCCCCCAACCAGAATCGCCATGCTCAAGACCCGGATCTGCACGGGACCAGCAGCGCATCGAGCGGCATGACGCCCTCGCCGCGCGGCATCGCCAGAACCGGGTTGAGATCGATGCTCTCGATCAGTTCGGCATTGTCGGCAGCGAATTGCGACAGCCGCGACAGCATCTCCGCCAGTGCATCGATATCGGTGGGAGGCGCACCGCGAACGCCCTCCAGCAGCGCAAACCCACGGATCTCGTGGATCATTCGCTGCGCCTCGGCAACGTCGAATGGCGCTGCGCGGAACGTCACATCCTTGAGCACCTCGACGAAAACGCCGCCGAGCCCGAACATGACCACAGGACCAAAGGTCGGATCGCGCACCACACCGGCAATGGTCTCCACCCCGCCCTTGATCATTGGTGAGGCGATGACGCCGTCAATCCGCGCGTCCGGCCGCTGGTCGCGCGCGCGGGCCAGAATGGTTCGCGCGGCATCGCGGGCCTCCGCCTCATTCCGCACTCCGACGATGACGCCGCCGATCTCGGTCTTGTGCGCGATGTCAGGGGAGCAGATCTTGACCACCACCGGAAAGCCGATCGCTGCCGCGGCGGCGCCGGCGTCCTCGTCGGGCCGCACCAGCGCTTCCTTCGGAAACGCAATGCCGGCCGCCGCGCGCAACAGCGATTTCGCCTCGTGCTCGCTGAGCGCGCCGTGCGGTGGCGCGATGCGCATCGCGGCCGGCGCGGCCGGGCGCGTCGCTTTCGCCGCATCGAAGCTGCGGCGAAACCAGACCAGTGCCGCCAGCGCGTTCACCAGCGCCGAGCCATCCTCGAAGACCAGGAAACCGTCGTTCTCGTAGGCGCGAACGATCTCCGCCGGCGCCGACATGGACAGCGCCAGGACCCGGCCTTCATGTCCGGCTGTTGCGGTCCGCAGCGTCTGGCGCAGCTTGGCCGAGAAGGTGGGGCTGGCCGGTCCGCTGCCGAAAATGCCGGCGAAGAGGTGATAGCCGCCCTTCTCGAGCATCGCGGCGATATAGCTCGTCATCAGCGGCAGGTCGGTAAGCGCCTGCGCCGTCGCATCCACGGGATTGCGGGGCGATGCGTAAGGAAGCATCGCCTTCAATTCCTCCTGCGCCGCCTCAGGCATCGGTGCGGCGTCGAGCCCGCACGCCGAAGCGTCATCGGCCATCTGAATGCCGAAGCCGCCGGACAGCGTGAAGATGCCGAACCTGTTGCCCGCGGGATAAAGCCCGCGCGCGCAGGCATAGGCCACGTCGAGGTGCTCGGCGGTGGTCCGCGCCCGATAGGCGCCATACTGCCGCAGCACCGCGTCGAACACGGCGTCCGATCCCGCCAGCGCCGCGGTGTGCGAACTCACAGCCTGCGCGCCGACGTCGGAGCGGCCGACCTTCAGGAAGACGATGGCCTTTTCCCGTGCGCGCGCGACCTCCAGCGCCTCGACGAATGTGTCGCGATCGCGAATGCCTTCCGCATAGGCCATTACGACCTTGACATCCGCCTGATCAATGACCCAGCGCAGCGCTTCGGCGACATCGATGTCGCACTCATTTCCCGTCGTGATCCACTGCCCGATGCCAAGGCCGCGCTGGCGCGCCAAGTGGGCGATATGCGAGCCGTAGGCCCCGCTCTGCGACACGACCGCGACCGGACCGGGCTCGACGAACGCGGCATCGAGGATCGCCGAGAATGTCCCGTAATAGCCGATGCCGGCGTTGAACAATCCGAGGCAGTTCGGGCCGAGAACACGCATGCCGCTCTGGCGAGCGATGCCGGCGATCTCATCCTGCGCAAGACGCCCCTGCTCGCTTGCCTCGGCAAAACCCGCTGAAAACACCACGGCTGCGTTGACGCCGCGATCCGCGCAGTCCCTCAGCGCCTGGACCGTGCCTTGCGCCGGCACCGCGAGGATGGCGACATCAGGCACCTCCGGCAGCGCCGCGACGGAGCTGTAGGACCCGATGCCCTGGACGGTATCCCGCTTCGGGTTGACCGGGTAGACGGCGCCCTTGAAGCCGCCCTCGCGCAAGTACCTCAACGGGCGTCCACCGATGCGCGCGACATCGTCCGAGGCACCGATCAGGGCAACGGACCGCGGCTTGAAAAGCGGATCGAGCGAGGCTGGGGGCTGACGCATCAAGACGTGGTCCTGGTTGGGAAAGAGTTCGGCTGAACCCGGAATTGCGCTTCCGGCAGACCGGTAACGCCGAGACCCTCGATCGCGAACAGAAAGCCGCCGTCCGGGTGCCGCGAAACCGCGCGTCCGGATCCTGAATCCTTGATCGAGGTGACATAGAGCGTCGATAGATCCGGACCGCCGAAAGCGACCGATGAGGGCAAGTCGGTCGGCGCGTCGATCAGACGATCAAGCGTACCTTCCGGAGTAAACCGCGCGATTTTGCCCACCTGCACCAGCGCGACCCAAAGGCAGCCGTCGCAATCGACGGTCGCGCCGTCCGGCCCGGAATGATATGGCGCGGTGTCGATGACTATCCGGGGTTCTCGATCGGGCTTATCACCGGGCCCATAGCGATAGGCGCGGATTGCGCGGTCGAGACTGTCGGCAAAATACATCGTGCGGCCGTCGGGGCTGAAGCAAAGCGCATTCGAAATGCGAATGCCATCGGCAAGCACCGTATGCGCACCGGCAGCGTCCATGCGAAAGAGCTGCCCCAACGGCTCCGCATATACGCCCATGGTGCCGCAGAGAAACCGTCCCCAACGATCCACCTTGCCGTCATTGAAGCGCACGCGGATATCGCGAGGCTCGGGCAAGAACAGCGATGTCAGTGAGCCGGAGCCGAGATCGAGCTGGTAAATGCCGTCCACGAGCGCGACGACCAGCGCATCGCCTTGGACAAGCGCGACAGAGCCGATCATGGACGGGACATCCCAATGCCGCGTGTCATCCCTCGCTGGCTCATAGGCATGCACGCGACGCGCGACGCCATCGACCCAATACAGCCGTTGCCGCTCGGCATCCCAGAGCGGGCTTTCACCCAACTGGGCAGCTGTCGCCGATATCCGGCTCACTTGCAGCGCCATCAAGCAGTCCCGCTTATACTCTCTTGGTTCACTGGGTCTTGAGCAGATCGCAGGTGCTCTCCGAGGCTGGGCGCCAGGCGTCCTCGGCCGGAATGGTCGACGTGATCTCGTAGTAGTCATAAGGATATTTCGACTCCGCCGGCGCCTTGATGCGCGCGGCATAGAGCGGCCGCATCACCTGGCCGTCGGCACGGATGCTGACATTCTTCATCTCGAAATCGTTGATGGGCGTCGTCTTCATCTGCCGCACCACCGCTTCGCCGTCGTCGGTCTGCGTCGCGGCGACCGCCTTGAGATAGTGCGTGATCGCGCTGTAGGTGCTCGCTTGCGCCTCGTTCGGGACGCGGTCTTTGAATTCCGCCTGAAATCGCTTCGCAAAGGCGCGCGTCTCGTCCGTCATGTCCCAGTAGAAGGGCGTCGTCAGGCGCACGTTCTGCAGCGGCTGCAGGCCGATACTATGCGTTTGATTGAGCAACAGACCCAGCGGGGCAAGCTGCTGCTTCTGCGTCAACCCGAATTCCTGTGCCTGCTTCATGGCATTGGCGAAGTCCGATCCCGAATTGGCGAGCGCAATGACCTTTGCATCACTCGCCTGTGCCGTCAGCAGGAACGAGGAGAAATCCGAGGAATTGAGCGGGTGAAGCACGGAGCCGACGACCTTGCCGCCATCGGCCTTGATGAAGTTCGTCGTATCGGCCTGCCAGGCCTTGCCGAACGAATAGTCGACGGTGACGAAGAACCAGGTGTCGAGCCCTCGTGCGAGCAGCGATTTCACCGTCGCCTTGGGCAACGCATAGGTGTCCATCGTCCATTGCGTCGTCATCGGTGAGCATTTTTCGTTCGTGAACATTGAGGCCGCGGTTCCCGCCAGGAGATACGGCTTCTTCCGGTTCTTCATGATGTCCTGCACGCCCAGCGCGATCGAGGACGCCGAACAGCCGACAATCGCGTCCACCCTCTCGTTGTCCAGCCAGCGCAAGGCAATGGCCATCCCTATATCCGGCTTGTTCTGATCGTCGGCCACAACGAGCTCGATCTTCTTGCCGTTGATGGCGCCGCCAAAGTCGCTGATCGCGAGACGTGCGGCGACGACCGAACCCGGCCCGCAATTATCCGAATAAGGACCGGCCTGGTCGTTCATGATGCCGATCTTGATGACGTCCCCGGAAATCCCCTGCGCGCGGACCGGCGTTGCAGGGCAGGAAATTGCGCTCAACAAGATCGCCACAGCGGCGATATAGCTAACCGAGAGTCTCATATGCTCCTCCTTACGGTCCGCGGCTCTTCTTGTTGTGGTGGGCCGCCAATGAACGATTGATGCGCACTCAAGAGAACGCGTAGGTAATTCCTCCGTCGACAAACAGCATGTCGCCGGTGATGAAGCTCGCCTCATCGCTGGCAAGAAATACGGCTGCGTTCGCCACGTCGCGCGGCTCGCCCAGACGGCCGATCGGCACGCGTGCGCGGCGCCGCTCCCAGGCTTCCTCGCTGACGACAAGATTGGCGCCGTCCGTCGGCGTCGGCCCGGGCGCGATCGCGTTGACACGAATCCGGCGCGGCCCGAACTCGGCCGCGGCGGATCGCGTCGCGCCCGCCACCGCGGCCTTCACTGCGCTGTACATCACGCCATTCGCCATCGCGAGCACGGCCGATGGCGATCCAATATTCACGATGGCTCCGCCCCCGGCCGCAGTCATTGGCTCGAGCACAGCCTGGTAACCCCAGATCACACCCTTCAGGCCGACATCGATCATCCGGCCGATCATCTCTTCGGTTTGCTGCTCCAGCGGCCCGTAGCGATTCCACATCGCGTTGTTGACCAGGACAGTGGGCGGACCAACGGTCCTGAGGAGACGATCGACTGCCGCAAAAACGTCGGCCCGCAATCCCGCATTGCCGACGATCGCTACGGCCTTGCCACCCTCCGAGACGATAGAGTGCGCCGCAGCATCTGCGACTTCCGCCTTGAGATCGAGCACCCCGACTGCCGCGCCTTCACGCGCAAAGGCTTCTGCGATGGCGCGGCCGATGCCGCGCCCTGCGCCGGTGACGAGCGCCACGCGCCCCTGTAGCCTGCCGCTTCCCAATGACGTCCTCCAGCTCAGCGCCCGCGGCGTCGTATCGCGCCGTTGGACTTGACTGCGGGCAGCATGTCATGCGCTGTTGGGGCAAACCAAACATAATTCATATGCGAAGCTGACTTTCATATCCGTGAATTTTGCAGCGACGATGAGGACCCAGTGATGCAAGCGGCAGCAACGACGTCCGCAGCGGTACCGGGCGGGACATCCACCGTGAAGTCAGCGCTTCGCGCGCTCGAGATCCTTCAGTTCTTCATGAACGTCCGCCAGCCGCGCGCCATGTCGGAGATCGGGCTCGCGCTCGGCTATCCGCCGTCAAGCACGACAGTCCTGCTCAAGACCCTCGTCACCATGGGCTACCTGAATTACGACCGGCGAATGCGCGTCTATTTTCCAACACCAAAGGTGACGTCGCTCGGCGATTGGATTCCGCGTACTCTCTTCGGCAACAGCCGCACGCTCGAGGCCATGCACGACGTCCATGCGGCGACCGGCGAAACAGTCTCGATCGGCACGACGAACGACGTCTATCTGCAATACGTCAAGATCGTCCAATCAATCCACCCGCTCCGCTTCCATGTGGATGAGGGGACACTGCGCCCATTGACTCAGTCGGCGCTTGGCTGGCTCCTGATGTCGACGATGTCGGACGAGAAGGCCGACAACATCATTCGCCGTGCGAATATCGCCACCCCCAACGCATCGGATCGCGTGAAGCTGTCGGACATGATGGACCGCATTCGGAAGATCCGCGGCAAAGGATGGTGCTCGGCCGAAAACATTCCCATTCTCGGTGGCGGGACCAT
The DNA here is from genome assembly GCF_001440035.1 of Bradyrhizobium manausense. Taxonomy (GTDB): domain Bacteria; phylum Pseudomonadota; class Alphaproteobacteria; order Rhizobiales; family Xanthobacteraceae; genus Bradyrhizobium; species Bradyrhizobium manausense. The sequence continues at coordinate 214,926 of NZ_LJYG01000094.1, forward strand.
CTGCGTGCTGCTGCCCGTGACGATCCAAAACCAGCCGGTCGTACTCGGCCTCGGCGGCGCCGCCGAGCGTATCCGGCAGAACTTTGATCGTTACCTCGCCGTCCTTCAGCGCGCGGCGAAGTCGGTCAAGAAGGACAACGACCTCGAGCAGCCGGTCGACATCGATTTCTGACGCGGCAATCAACCGGGAAGTTGGAGCACTGCCTTGGCCAGGATATTGCGCTGAATCTCGTTGGAGCCGCCGAAGATCGCGGGCGCGCGGGAGTCGAGAAAGAGATTCATCGCATCGATATCGACGTCTCCGGCGCCGAGATCGTCGGCAAATCTCGCCTCTTCGCCTGCGACAGTTAGCATTTCCTCCGTGATCCGCTGATAGAGCTCCGTCGTGAATATCTTGAGAGCGGAGACATCGGCGCCAAGTTCTCCGCCCGCACGCAGGACTTTCGCATAGCGCTCGAAGGCTGATCCGAGATCGTAGAGGTCTAGCCGCAACCGCGCGAAACGAGACAGAAACGCGGGATCCTCGAACGCGCCACGTGCTTCTGCAAGCCGCCGCAGACGTTCGAGCGCATATTCCGGCCGCGTCGGCGCGCCGAGAAAGATACGTTCGTGGCCGAGCACCGACTTCGCGACGGTCCAACCCTCGTGGATCTTGCCAACCAGGTTCTTCAGCGGCACACGCACGTTATCGAAGAAGACCTCGCAGAAATCTGTCTCGCCGCGCAGATTTTCGATCGGCCGGACACGAACGCCGGGCGAGGTCAAATCGAGCAAAAGAACGGTGATGCCCTTCTGGCGTACCTTGGCGTCGCGCTCGGTACGGACGAGGACGAAGATCCAGTTGGCGCAATGGGCGAGCGTGGTCCAGATCTTCTGTCCGTTCACCACGAACACGTCGCCATCCAGCTCAGCGGATGTCCTGAGGCTCGCGAGATCAGATCCTGCATTGGGTTCGGAATAACCCTGACACCAGACGTGCTCGCCGGACAGGATGCAAGGCAGGTAGTGAGCCTTCTGTTCCTCAGTGCCGTACTGAATCAGGAGCGGACCGACCAGGCCGATACCATGATCCGGAATGCGTGGACAGCCGAGACGTCCCCATTCCTCGACATAGATCATGTGCTTGGCCGCCGAGAGGCCCATGCCGCCATATTGCCGGGGCCAGGTGGGCGCCAGCCACCCCTTGGCGGCCAGCGCATGGTACCATTCGGCGACTTCGTTGAAGAGTGGACGCTGCTTGCGCATGTACCGGAGATGGGCGGGGCAGTTCTGGTCGACCCACGTACGAAAGACCGACCTGAACTCCTCGTCGGGAACCTCGTTCCAGTCGGGCGCCATCAAAGCACGTCCTTGAAAACGGGCGTGCGCTTCTCCATGAAAGCCCGCATCGCTTCCTTGGAATCCTCGTGCTGCGTCATCTCCACCGTGAGGTTCTGCTCGAAACGATAGCCGTCCTTCAGGCCCATCGTTTCGACCGTATTGATCGCGCGCTTGGCAAGCTTCAGCGCCATCGGGCTCTTCTTGGCGATCTCGGCCGCCATCCTCATGGCTGACGGCATCAGCTCTTCCCGAGGCAGGCAGTCCTCGATGATGCCACGGCGATAGAGCTCGGCCGCAGGCACCCGGTAACCGGTCAACACCATGCGGCGCGCGAGCGTATGCGGGATGATCCGCATCGTATGCCGCACCCCGCCCATCAGCCCGACATCGATCTCCGGCAGGCCGAAGACCGCATTCTCGGACGCCAGGATGATGTCCGAGCAAAGCGCGAGGCCGAGGCCGGCTCCCAGCGCCGGGCCATTCACCGCCGCGATCACCGGCTTGTTGGATTCGATGATGCAGAAGCCTACCTCGCGAGCGCGCCGCAGATGCCGATAGGTGTCGCCCGGCACCGCGCCGACCTTGCCGCGCGATTTGATGTCGGCTCCCGCCGAAAAGGTCTTTCCGGCGCCGGTCAACACGATCACCCGCACCGACGGGGTCTCGTTCAGTTCGTCGAAGACCGCGATGAACTCCTCGACGAACTCCTTGGATTGTGCGTTCACCGGTGGCGCATCCATCGTTACAATCGCGATGTGATCCTTGATCTCGGTCTTGATCAGATTGTTGTCCATTAAGTCCTCCCGCGGCCATAGCCGCTTTCGCGTTCGACAAATTCCAGGCGCAGCTGTTCAGGTTGGCCCAGCATGGCATTGAGATTGATGGCGCGTTTCAGATAGAGCCCGATATCGCATTCGTCGGTGTAGCCCATGGCACCATGAAGGTGCACCGCGCGCCGGCAGATCGAAAACGCGGCTTCGCCAGCGCGCGCCTTGGCCGCCAGCACCGCGAGCTCCGCCGCATCGTCATCCTTTGCCTGTAATGCATCGACCGCGTTGACCACGGCGGCAGCCGCAAAATCCGCCTCGATCCACATGTCGACAAGCCGATGCTGAATGGCCTGGAAGCTGGCGATCGGCTTGCCGAACTGCACGCGGTCGCTCGTGTAGGCAATGGTGAGCTCAAGCGCTTTCGACGCCACTCCGGTCAGCTCGGCGGCGAGTGCCAAACGCGTATGCAGGATGGCCCGCCGGAGCAGATCCTCGCAGCGGTTCGCGCGCGACAGCACGCGATCCGCCGGCACCGCACAATCGGAAAACGAGATGGTCGCAAGCGCACCGCCGTCAACTCCGGCCCGTTCCGAAATCGCCAAACCTGGCGCATCGGCAGCGACGCTGAGGAGTATGACGCCGTCGGCGCTCCGGGCGACCACAAGGAAGTCCGTTGCTGCACGCGCGGCATCGACGAAGCGCATCTCGCCCGACAGCAAGATGCTGCCATTGACGCTGCGTGCGGTCATCGGCTTCGCACCGGACGTCCATGCCGGTACGGCGATGATCTCGCCGCTGGTCATTCCAGCCGCAAGACGGCTGCGCTCCGCACCCGGCGAAGCTCCACCGACCAGCGTCGCAGCGAAGACGGAGGCTGCACCGGTCGGCTCGGCGATCAACGCTCGCCCCAGCGCCTCACTAAGCACGGTCTGCTCGCGCAGCCCGAGGCCCGCGCCACCGCATTCCTGCGGCAGCAACAATCCGATCCAGCCCGCTTCAGCCATCGCAGACCAGATCAGCGGGTCCATGGTGCCGCCGCGTCCGCGCCTCTCGCGCATTGCCTTTGCTCCCGGAAAGCGGCCGGCAAAGCCGGTGACGCTGTCGCTAAGCATCACGAGTGTACCATCGGGATCGTCGAGCATCAGTTTGGGCATGGTCTCTGCTTTTCTGTGGCACCTTTTTCAGCGGGCGCACAGCGGTGCGCCGGGCTCAGTTCGGCAACGCGTGATCCTTGAACAGTTCGCGCAGCTTGGTCTTTTGCAGCTTTCCGGTTGCGGTGTGGGGCAACTCGTTCACGAAGACGACGTCGTCGGGCAACCACCATTTGGCGACGCGGACGGACATGTAGTCCAGGATGTCCTCGCGCGCGGGATCGGTGTCTGGCTTTCGGACCACGACCAGGAGCGGCCGCTCCTGCCACTTCGGGTGCGGCAGACCGATGACCGCTGCCTCCTGTACGGCCGGATGGGCAACCGCGACATTCTCGAGATCGATCGAGGAGATCCATTCGCCGCCGGACTTGATCACGTCCTTCGAGCGATCGGTGATCTGGATGTAGCCATCGGGATCGATCGTCGCGACATCGCCCGTCGCGAACCAGCCTTCGGCATCCAACACTGCGCCGCCCTCCCCCTTGAAGTAGCCCGCGGCAACCCACGGGCCGCGCACCATCAGATTTCCGGCGCTTGCGCCGTCATGCGGAAGCGGTGTTCCGTCTTCGTCGACGATCCTGAGCTCGACGCCATAGATCGCGCGCCCCTGCTTGCACTGAACCGATACCTGCTCGGTGACAGGCAGATCGCGATGAACCGGCAGCAGATTGCCGATCGAGCCGAGCGGGCTGGTCTCGCTCATTCCCCAGGCGTGGATGACGAATGTACCGAAGATGCTGCGGAACTTCTCGATGATGCTGCGCGGCGCGGCGGATCCCCCGACGACCACGCGATCGAGCTTGATCGCGGAGAGATCGAGCGCGGGATTTTCCTCGATGTACTTGAAGAGGCCGAGCCAGACGGTCGGCACGCCGAGCGAGAAGTTACAGCCTTCCTGCGACGCCAGCTCGAAGATGCTCTTGCCATCCAGAGCGGGACCGGGCAGCACGACCTTGGCCCCACACATGGCAGCAGCATAGGGAATTCCCCAAGCATTCACGTGGAACAAGGGCACAACGAGAAGAACGCTGTCGCTACTGCACAGCTTGAGACCATCGTTCGCGCAGGCGACAAAGGAATGCAGGATGGTCGAGCGGTGACTGTAGAGCACCCCCTTGGGGTTGCCGGTCGTGCCGGATGTGTAGCAGAGCGATGATGCGGTGCGCTCGTCGAACACCGGCCAGTCCAGAATATCGTCTTCCGCCTCGACCAACGTCTCGTAAGAGAGACAACCGAGAGGCTGAGCCGGAAGATGCGCGCCGTCCGTCATCGCGACCACATGCTCGACGGTGGTCAGATTCGGCCGCAGCTTGTGAACGAGATCCGCAAAGGTGATATCGAACAACAGAACCCGATTTTCGGCGTGGTTGATGATGTAATCGATCTGCTCCGGAAACAGGCGCGGATTGACGGTGTGCAGCACCGCGCCGATGCCGGATACGGCGAAATAGAGCTCCATGTGACGATGGGTGTTCCAGGCGAGCGTCGCAACGCGATCGCCTGGCCCGATGCCAAGTTTGATCAGCGCCCTTGCGAGTTTTGCGGCGCGCGAGCGGAGCCCGGCATAGTTGCTGCGATAGATCGTCCCCTCGCAGGTCTTGCTGACGATCTCCGCCTTGGGATGGTAATGCGCTGCATGCTCGATGAGACTCGAGATCAGTAACGGTCGATCCTGCATCAAGCCGAGCACTGACGCTTCCTCCGTAATCCTGCGGGGCGGCCATTGTTGATGTTGCTCGCCGCCGGCTCCGACATTTCTTGGTGGAGGTGTGCGCTGTCAAACGAAACGATCCGCGCGAGGTGAATTTCACATCCTTGAAAATGCGCTGATGGCGATCGTATCGCCTTTCGTCTGCGGCGCTCCCAGCGCCATCATGAGGCAAACCAGAGCGATCTCGCAGACCAAAATGACCATTTCGCAGCGTGCCGAAGTGCACGACGTTGCCGTAGCATCTCGCCAGGAATGATCGGCTCCGACCATCCCGCGACTCTAGTTTTGCGGGGTTCGAGTCCCTGGTCCGCTAGATAGCGAGACCCAATATTTCGGAAACCCTAATTGAGAGATAGCGACGGTAAAGAACTTAACCGCTTACTGGTCGCACCACTGGGCCTATTCGACCGAACATGGGCATTCGTCTTTGCACCACGTGACAATCAAAGCGCCGCCACAGTTGCAAAGCCGTGCTCTGCCGCCTGGAGAGCAGCGGCGATGTCGGCCTCGGTATGAGCGGCACAGAGGAACATGTTGTGCTTGGGATGGAAGTAAACGCCCCTAGCAAGCATCGCGCTGCAGAAGGCTGAACCCTTCCGGTAGTCCGGGTCCTCTTCAAACAAAAGGGTCGGCATTTGCACCGGCCCCGATTGGCGGATCGAAAGACCGAACTGGCGGGAACGCGTCTCGAGGCCATCACGCAGCGTTTGCCCGAGCTGCGCAAGGCGGGTCGGCACATCGTCCCTGTGCACGATCTTCAATGTCGCGACGGCAGCAGCCATGGCGACGGCGCCGGCCCAGAATGACCCCGTGACGAAGACCTGGGACGCAGCATGACGCAGCCAGTCGGCACCGGTCACAGCCGCCAGGGCATGACCATTGGCGATCGCCTTGCTCCAGGCAGATAAATCGGGCCGAACGCCAAGCCCTTCCCAGCTACCCGCGGCATTGAGGCGGAAGCCGGCGCGAACTTCGTCGATGATAAGCGCCGCCCCCTTGCTGTCACAGATGCGACGCGCCGCACGCGCGAACTCTAGCGTTGGAAGTTCCTGGTCGACCCCGAGATCATGGCGAAATGCCGAAATTAAAATTCCAGCAAGATCATCGCGCGCCGCGTCAGCCGCCGCCTCGAAACTCTCGACGTCGTTGAAAGTGAAATATCCGAGATGAGCGCGATCCTCCGCGGTCACGCCGAGAAGCGACGGTGAGCACCACGGCACGGCACCATGATAGGCCTTCTTGGCGACGAGGATCTTTCGCCGACCCGTTGCAGCCCTTGCGATCGTGACGCATGTCGTCGTCGCATCGGTACCGTTCTTCTGAAACTGGGTCCAATCGGCATGGCCCACCGTGTCGACGACGAGTTCAGCCAGCTCGACCATGATCTCGGCCGGACCGTTGAGGCAGTCGCCGTCGCGCCGTTGACGCTCGGCCGCTTCCTCCACCTCGGGATGATGGTGGCCGAGCAGGTTGGGACCCCAGCTGCACATGAAGTCCACGTAGCGGTGACCGTCGACATCCCAGAGCACGCCGCCCTCGCCGCGGCTGAAGAACTGCGGATACGTCTCCGGCAACTTGGCCGCGTGGAGATGTCCCCACATCCCGCCTGGCACGACCTTCTCGGCCCGCGCCCGGAGGGCAGCATCCCTTGTCCTGATCAGTTCCGGCATGCCTTCTCTTTCTCTCTCTTCTAATTTTGATATATCATATATTATGTTGTCGATGACAAGGGAATTGTTGCTTTACCGGCCCAGACCCGTAGACCCTCTTGTCGAGGCTAGGGTCCGGATTCCGACTCCGTATCGGCGCGGATTGCCGAAACGGCCCAGACCTTTCGGGGACCGAGAATGGCTGACGTTGACCAGAGACATGGTGAAGGCGGCGTGGGCCCGGTGGCTCGCGACAGCCTGACGAGCCTGGTCTACAACAATCTGCGTCAGGCGCTGATGGAAGGCCGGTTCTGGCCGGGCCATCGCTTCAAGATTCGAGACCTTGCCGCGACCATGAACGTGTCGGAGACACCGATCCGCGAAGCCCTGATGCAGCTCGTGCGCGGTCGTGCGCTCGAGATGCAGGCGGGACGCTCGATCATGGTCGCCCACATGACGGCGAAGCAGTATATCGAGCTCAGAACCGTCAGGCTGTTTCTCGAAGGACTTGCCGCCGAGCACGCAACCACGCGCATCTCCGAAGCCGATATCGACAAGATGGAGGCCACTCACCGCGAGCTGATCAGCGCAGAGAAGGAGCGCAGATGGTCCGACGCGGTCCGCGCCAACTGGCAATTCCACCGCGGGCTCTATGATGGATCGGGTCTTCCCGAAGTGCTCGCCATCCTTGACGATATCTGGATGCGCAACGGACCCTTGTTGAATTTCCATTACCCGCACGCGCCCCCCACCTATCCAAACGAACATCAGCATCTGTCTGTTCTCAAGAATCTTCGGCAGCGCCGGCCGGACAAGGTTCGCGAGTCGATCCAGGCCGACATGATGGAGGGCGGCCAGAACCTCGTCCGGTTGCTGGAGAAGCATGGCGGCACGCGCTTCATGACTCCAGAGACGGCCATTGACGAGGACGTGGAGATTGAAGCGACGCAAACGCGCGCCGCACCGCCATCCAAAGCAGCGCGCGCGAAAGCCAAGCGCCGCTGACAACCGCTCACGCGGAACGGGGCGCAGTGAATTGATCGAGGATGTTGCGGGTGATCCGCTGCGTGAACGGGTCGCCGCGCTTCAGCCCCATCACCCATTCGCAGGTCGCCGCCGTCAGCACCTCGCCTTTGCCGCGGGTCATGTGCACCATCATGCCCGAGCCGTATTTGTAACGGGCCAATCCCTCGGGCGTGACCTCGCCGGTGATGCATTCCACCAGGCCTTCGAGGTCGCTACTGCGCACGTAATAGCGGAAGCCCTCACCTGGCGGCTCGTCCTCGGCCAGGACGGCCGGCGCCATCGCCAGGATCTGGATGGTCTCGGGCTGCCCCTCGGCCGGGACCGGAAAAGGAAGACCGTTGCGGAACGTGTAGTCCAGCCCGTCGACCTCGTAGGCGAAGATGTGCTGCTTGTCGCCGAAGATATCGGCATAGTGCAGCCCTGTGCCGGCAAAGGCCCAATGCTCCGGGCGATAGACGGTAAAGCCTCTTTGGCCGCTCGGCGCGAAGCCGCCCCAGGATGCGTAGAGGCCGTGCGCGCCGTTCACGCCGACCGTCGAGGCGCCGGGCCAACGGACGTTGCGGTCTTCCCAGGCCGACGTCATCAGACGCGCACGGTCCGTGCCGACGACCGGGTCCTTGTGGATAGCCTTGAACTTGTAGCAGACTTGGCGCTTGCCATCTTCTTCGAGCCGGATCTGCCACAGGAAATTGGCGCCGAAGCGCGCGAGCCGCCCGCCGCCTTCCACATAGCGCTCGATCGCCTCCCGCATCTCCCACGTCCAATACTCATCATGGCCGATGATGGTGACGCAAGGATAGGCGTCGAGCAGTTCGGGCCGGTAGTGAAGATCGGTCTGGGTGATCATATCGAGGGCATAGCCTTCCTTCTGCGCCCAGTGCACGAAATGCCGGTCGAACTGGGCCCAGCCCGACGCTGCGTAATACTGGCCAAAGCCGTTGGCGAAAGCCCACTCCTTCATCGGATAGCGCGGCGCGTCACCCATCTCGGGTACAGGATCGGCGCAGATGCGCGGCGCACCTGATGGCAGCCAGACCACGCCGCGCGTCCACGGCCGCTGCAGCGACAACACCGGCGAGGGCTCGTCCCTGTCAGGACCTTCGACCCCGAAATAATGATTGGCACCGCCGAAATCATTGTACGCGGTCCAGGTGCCGGTCGGTAGGATCATCAGGATCTTCGCGCGCCGCGTCGCCTCGGTCGGGCGCACGACGAAGAAATGATGCTGAACGAAGCGGGCCCCGTTCGCTCGTTCGCACGACGAGACCACGCGATAGAATCCCGAGCGCAGATCCGGCGGCAATTTCCAGCGATGCGCGACGGGCCAGTTGCAGCCATTGCGATAGGCATCGGACGGCGTCGCCGTGAACACGCCGTCAAGCGCGTCGATCTCATGCACCATCTCGGGTTCGAGATCGTCGCGATAGATCTGCAGCCGCCAGGCCTTTGCCGTTGCGGAAGAGCGAAAGACGACTTCGTCGCCGGGGTCGTAAGACATTGCGTCGGTATAAGTGTAGACCTCCGCTACGGCAGGATCGCCGCGCGGCGCTTCGTACCAGGGCTGGCTGCCCCAGTGCTCGTCCGCATGCATCGGGCGCGCCTTGCGGGGAGCGACATTGAGGGCTCCCAATTCCGGGGCTTGAAAATCGCACTTGTCCGGCATGACAGCCTCCCTGGTTCGAGAACCATCTCTGGCGACGAGATGGCAATTCTTGTGGAGCCGAAGTCCAGTCAGCCCGCTAGGCTCTGGCAGGCATGATGAAAGGCCGTGGATCGAGAAACCGGTTCACGACGTTCAGGGTGATGGTGCTGATGTTGTTGTCATAGTTGTTGTGGCCCAACGACATGCCGTAGGTGATCGATCCCGTCGCAAAGACCGCGCCACCGTGGGCGGTCTCGAAGAACACCATGTCGGCGCGCACCAGGGCATTTTGCGTGCCGTCGAGACCATCGACCACGGTGCGAAATTCCTCGGGCGTCGGCAGCGCGCCCGCGCCCAATCCTTCCGACGTCGCGATCCGCAACGCATGCGGCGGAGTTCCGAGCTCGAGATCGTAGCGGTCGATTTCGCTCCCGACGGCGCCGTTGTAGCGAAATCCAAAATCACCGAACTTGTCGTGACGGCCTGTGCCCTCGAAGATGAACGCGACACGCGTATCCTCGCTTTCAGCCGTCCGCAGATAGTAGCCGCAGGTATCGTTGATCATGGCCGAGAACCCGACGCCGACGAGCTTTTGCGGCGCAAAGCCCGAATGCCGCCACAGTGAGCCCGGCTCGCCGGTGCCGGCAAGATGAACTTCGCCCGGCTCCGATTCCCAAGTGCGGGTTCCGGCCATGCCGCGGCGAACCTCGAGCGCGGCGGGCGCGGCCGGATGAAAGCCGCAGCGCCAATAGAATGCATTGCCCCCCATCGAGATGTGCCGCCCGCCGGCGTTCTGATACGCCATGATCGCGTTCATCATATTGAGGCTATAATACTCGGGATGGGTCGGCGTCATCATGACCCGGTAAGGCGCGAGTGCACGCGCGCCTTGCCGGTCAAGCTCAACATCCGTGATCAGATCGTAGGCGATGCCTTTCTCCTCGAGCCAGTCGAGGATGTGGGTGTCGTTGATCAAATTGAACCAGTAGCCGCGCGGGCGCATGTTCAGGATGGGTCGCAGCCAGGAGCTGTACGCTCGCCCCGAGCCGTCGACATGGCAATCATAGGTCGACTGGCCGATTTCCGGGTTCTCCTGCATGAAGACGTCATCTTGCGGCAACCACAGAACATGCTCCATCAACGTCTCGAAGTGGACTTGATAGAGACGCAACGCGCTGTTGGCATAGGCGAGATAAGTCGCGACCGAAGCGACCACGACGAGATCTGCGCGCCGCGACGTCTTGCCTGGTGTCACGAAGAAGGTGACGTAGCTCTCGCAGTCCCGGTCAGGATCGTCGCCCCCCCGGGTCAGCCGGAGCGCGTAGACGCCTGACCGCCAGTGGGCCGGCACATCGAGCGTGCAGGTGGTCTGCCACTCGCAATCGTAGATGTCGTCGCCGTGGAAATGAATCGCCGCATATTCCTGCGGCGACATCCGCCAGTCGTGGACGGATCCAGACCAGTGGAAGCCTGTCACACCCCTGCGCGGTAACTGGCGGAGGTTGCCGTGCAGGCCGTTCGGCGAAAGATCCCTGATCGACGTTGACGAGATACCGTTCGAGAAGTCCCAGAAGGCGACAAGCCCGACATCACTTGCTCCCGTCCGCTGCCGGCCGTCGAAGACACGCAGCGCCTCTGCCTCCAGCGGACACGAAAAGACACGAGGCGCCTCGATCTTGCCGTCGAAGTGCGAGGTATATTGGCGATCGCCGTTCAGATGGTGGGCCGCGATCAGGAACGGCAGTCCGGAGTCGAATGCAGCCACTTGCGGCAGGGCGAACGATTTCGAACAGGCGGCCGCCGGCCGAACGCCGTCTGCCGGAACGATCAGCGACACGGAGGCCGATCCCTGGGCAAGATCAAGCGCGCACGATACGAATGCCCAGACGCGCGGGCGCAGCTTGACGTCGAGGGCAAAGCGGGCTGGCGTACCGTTCGCTTGGCCCAGCACCAGGACCGGATGCCCCTCCTCGTCGAGCTCGAGCGCATAGCCGCGCGCGGAGCGCTCGCACCAATTTCCCATCACGGCTTTGGCATTATCCACGATCCGCGTCGGATACACGTAGGCTCCGAAACACCAGTGCCCGCCGGTCGGGACCAGTGCACCGTCGTGGTCAACGACAGCGTTGGATCCCGGGCGGATCGGCTGGTCGAGGCAGGCATGCTCTCCGTCAATGGGGCTCGTCATCACCTCATATTTGAAGCCCGGTCCGTTGGCATCGACATCGCCGCAGCGCAGCCTGAGCACCTCGACCTTCACGCTCGGCTGCTTGCTGCTCAGTTGGAAGCTCACGGCCTCGCCGGCGGGGACGCTGATGCGATCCGGATAGCCGAGATACTCGTTGGTCCTATAGATCACCGAAAACCTCCGCAGGCAGCGTCGTGCCCGTCATGTCCTGCCAACGCAGCTTGAACACATGCCACTCCGCTTCAGCGAGAGAGGTGAAGACGCGATCATCGACGAAAGGCATCGGATCGCCCCGGCGCTTGGGGATGCGTGACAGCCGCCAGGCCTTGCCGGGTTCGAGCACGATCAGGACCAGTCGCCCTTCCGGCCTGCCCCACCGCATCCGCGCCAACAGCTTGCGAAGCTCCGGGCTATGTACGCCGAGTGGACTTGCGCGGAACTCCTCGACGAGATCGAGCCGGCCGGGATCGATCACGTAGCGCATCGCACCGGGGTCACTGGTGTGATCCATCGTACGTCCTCATCTTGCAAAGGCGAATGGCGGAGGCGGCTGCCGCGGATCAGCGGGTCAGCCAGGCCATCCACCGCTCCCGCAGCTCGTTACGATGTTCGCCGATCCAGGCGAAATCGGGCTTGACCAGCTTTTCGTAATTCTCCGGCGAAGTCGCGTAGAGATTGCGCTCCTCCGGCTTCAGCAGCTCGATGGCCGATTTGCTGGCCGTCGCATAGTTGACGGCGCGCATGAACGGCACATGCGCATCGGAGCTTGCATAGAAGAAGTCGAGATAGGCCATGGCGGCATTGAGGTCGGGCGCCCCCTTGAGAACAGCCATGTAACCGGTGTCGCGAATGGCCTGGTCCCAGGACATGGCGACCGGTACGCCCTCCTTCACGACGGCAAGCGCGCGGCCTGAGTAGCTCATGGCCATGACGACCTCGCGGCTGCGCATGATCTGTTGCACCTGATCGCCCGTCTTCCACCATACCGCGACATTGGGACGGATCTCGTCCAGCTTCTTGTAGGCGCGACCGATGTCCAGCGGGAAAAGCTGCTCCGGCTTGACGCCGTCGGCGAGCAGCGCGGCGACCGGCACCCACCAATCGCTGTCGCCGGTATCGGGCAGTCCTCGCGGCCCGGGAAACTGCTTGACGTCCCAGAAGTCCGCCCATGTCCTGGGCGCCTTGTCCTTGAACGTCTCGGTATTGTAGGTGATCAGCATGCCGCCGGTCGTGCGGGCGACACCGTAGGGCTGACAGGCGTCGGAGACTCCGAACTTCTGGACGCTCGGCAATTTCGCGCAGTCGATCTTCTCGAGCAGGTCGGTGCGCCCCACCAGATCGGGACCTGTTGCCGTGACGATGTCGAACTCCACCTTGCCGGTTCGCTGCATCGCCTTGGCGCGCGCCCACTGGTCCGGGACCTCGATTGCGACCGGGACGATCTCGACATTCTTGGTCTTGTTGAAGGGGTCGTAGAAATATTTCGCGAGGGTGTTGCCCATCAGACCACCGGTCGTGGCAATCACCAACTGGTCTTCCAGCTTTTCAGCCGCGGCCGGCAACGCTCCGCAAAGCGCCAAAGCAAGCACGAAAGCTGCCGACTTCCACATCCAACCTGTTCTCAACATCGACGGTCTCCTCTCTGGCTTCTCACCTGACGCTACCGGGTGACGCTGCGGGATCTGAGGACATGGGCCCCCAGCAGAATCAAAATGGACAAGACGATCAGCAGTGTCGCGATCGCGGGAATCACCGGCGTCAGGTTCTGCTCGATGTCTTCGAACATTCGGCGCGGCAGCGTCTTCTGGCGCACACCGGACAAAAAGAACGACACCACCGGTTCGTCGAAGGAGATGATGAAGGCAAACAGCGCGCTGCTGGCAAGGCTGGGCAGGACGAGTGGCAACGTGACCAGGCGGAAGGCCTGGAAGCGTGTCGCGCCGCAGCTCATGGCCGCCGCCTCCAGATTGGCATCGACCTTTGCCAAGGCCGCGGCCATCGTGAACACGACGAACGGCAGGGTGAGCACCGTATGCGCCAGCACGAAGCCGGGAATGGTGCCGGAGAGACCGATCGTTTGAAAAAACAGATAGAGGCCGACGGCAAGCGCGATATGCGGCACGATGATCGGCCCGATCAGAAGGATCTGGAAAGCCGTGACCAGCCGGCTGCGGCCGCGGATCATGGCATAGGTCGCGGCCGTGCCGATGACCGACGCGCAAAGGGCAGTCAGCAAGGCCACCTGCACGCTGAGCCAGGTCGCGGCACGCCATTGCCTGCTGTCGAAATATTCCGAGTACCATTTCAGCGTGAAGCCGGACGGCGGAAATGCCAGATAGTCGTTCTGGCTGAACGACATCGGAATGACGATAACTAGCGGCACGATAATGAAGGCCAGCACGGCATAGACATAGGCCCCCAGCGCGAGCGATCCGCGGTCGGCAGGCGGCTTCACGAGGCATTCCCCATCAGACGGTCGAACCGGAGCGTCTTGCTGAAGATGATCGCCAGCAACGTCACGAATACGGTCAGCACCCCGACCAGAGCCGCAGCGAAGGGCCAATCGAGCACCTCACGGATCTGTTTCGAAACGAGCGTCGAGATCATCATCTCCTGCGGCGAGCCGAGCAGCGCGGGCGTAATGAAGAAGCCGAGCGCAGTGAGGAACACCAGCAGCGAGCCGGAGACGACGCCCGGCAGGCTCAAGGGAAGGATGACTTCCAGAAAGGTCCGCAGACGCGTCGCGCCGAGCACGGCGGCCGCACGCCCATAGTCGTCGGGAATGCTGCGCAATGCGCCGTAGATCGGCAGGATCATGAACGGCAAGAGCACATGGGTCATGGCGATGACCACCGCGCTCTGGGTATAAAGTAGCTTGAACGGCTGAGAGGTCAGACCGAGAGCCATCAACGCCGAATTGATCAGTCCGTTGCGCTGGAACAGAAAGGACCAGGCGGCGGTGCGCACGAGCACGCTCGACCAGAGCGGCAGGATGACACAGACCGCAACAAGCGCCGCGACCGTCCCCTTCGCCCGACTCATGTAATAGGCCACCGGGAAGCCGAGAACCACCGACAAAGCCGTCACCAGCGTTGCGGTCCAGAGCGTGCGCATCAGGACGCGCATGTGAACCGGATTTTCAACGACGCGCGCGTAGTTCTCCAAGGTCGGATGCGGCTCGAGGATGCTGATCACCAGGAGCTGCAGGATCGGATAGACGAAGACGAAGGCGATGATGGCGAAGAATGGCAGGAGCAGCAGCAGCGTCGACAGGCCGCTGAGCCGGCGACCGTCGGAATGCCAGAAATGCGATCGCCGCGCCTCCGTCATCGCCGGCTCCCTCGGTAAAGCAGCATTGCCTCCACGGGGACGGTAAAGGACGCGACGTCGCCCGGCGCCAAGGCGCAGAGCTGCGAAGCGCCGGGAATTCGCGCGCGCATCTCGGTGCCGTCAGGCAGACGACCGATCAAAAGCAGCGCCGCCCCAGCATAGACAATGTCGCTCAGCGTCACAGTGATGACTTGCCCGCCCGAACCAGCGCCAAGTTGCAGCCGCTCGGGCCTCACGGCCAGCACCGCTGCTTCGCCGGCTGCAACCGGCTCGACGGCCGCCGTGGCCGGCAGGCGCCATGTTTCACCCCATGGCAGTGTCACCGAGACGTTGTCGCCGACGCTTTCGACGGTGACGCCGACGAAATTCATCTCGCCGATGAAGCCGGCGGTGAAGAGATTCGTCGGCCTTTCATAAAGCTGGCGCGCCGGCCCGATCTGCTGGATCTTGCCATCCTTCAGGACAGCGATCCGGTCGGCCATGGTCAGCGCCTCGCTTTGGTCGTGGGTAACGAAGATGACGGTGATGCCAAGCTCGGCATGCAGTCGCTTGATCTCGAGCTGCATGTCTTCGCGCAGGTTCTTGTCGAGCGCACTGAGCGGCTCATCCATCAACAGCACGCGCGGCTGATAGACGATCGCGCGCGCCAGCGCCACGCGTTGCTGTTGGCCGCCGGACAGCTCATTCGGACGACGATGGCCATAGCCCGCCAGACGCACGGTCGCGAGCGCGGCTTCGGCGCGCGCATGGCGTTCAGCCGCCCGCAGACCGCGCATCTTCAAGGGAAAGGCGACATTGTCGAGAATCGACATGTGGGGGAACAGCGTGTAGTTCTGGAACACCATTCCCAGGTTGCGCCGGTTCGAAGGGACATAGGTCACGTCTTCGGAATCGACGTGAATGCTGCCGCTGGTCGGGAATTCGAATCCGGCAACGCTCATCAGGATCGTGGTCTTCCCGGAGCCGCTCGGTCCGAGCAGGGCGATAAATTCACCGGCAGCAATATCGATATCGACGCCATCGACGGCGGACACGGCGCCGAAACGCTTCTCGAGGCGACTGATGCGGATCGATGCACCCGACGCCGATTGTGTTGCCGATGCAATATTCACGGAGTCTCACGTCCCTTCCGTTTGCCTTCGATGCAGGGCGAGAGCCCTTGCACTTCAATTCTCAGTCGGGCTCCCCGGTTCGATATAATATTTGATATATCAGGCTATCGCGCAACGAACCGCGCGACAAGGGCCATCTGCGCATCGAGCATGGGCTTTCCGCCGATGGCCCTTGCGCCCTGCGCAGCCGCCCTTGCGAGCAGCCGCGTGATTGCAGGATTGACGATGATGTCGCTGACGGTAGCGCCCGGACCCACGCCTTCGATGTCCAGTGGGAGCGGATCATCCGGTTTCATGCCGAGCGACGTCGTATTGACGATGAGATCGAAGGTGCGCGCGTCCGCACGGCCGGCGCTGACCTTCGTTGCCGGATAATGCGCAGCCACGGCAGCCGCAAGCGCGCGAGCCTTCTCCCCATTCCGGTTCATGATCGTGATTTCGCGCGCGCCGGCCTCTGCCAGGCCAAATGCGGTTGCGCGTCCTGCGCCACCGGCACCGACCTGGAGCACCTTCCGATCGCGAACCGCGACGTCATGCTGAGCCAGGCTGGCGATGAATCCCCGCGCATCGAGATTGTCGCCAACAAGGCGCCCTTCGGCCGTTCGCTTGACGAAGTTGACCGCGCCGATGAGACGTGCCGTCGGCGTGATCTCATCGAGGTGCTCGATCACGCAGGTCTTGTGCGGGATCGTTACGCCGAAACCAAAGACGTTGCGCATGAGCCTGATGCATGCAACGACCCGGCCGAGATCGCCTGAGAGGACATGGATCGGCGACACCGCAAGGTCGTCGCCGATCGATGCGAAATAGGCATTCATGACCGCACTCGCCCGCACATGATCGATCGGGTCGGCGAGCACGAACATGATCTTGGTCTTGCCGGTGATCTCCATGGAACTGTCCTTCTCAGGCCGGAAGAGCAGCGCGGCCGTAGCTGCCATAGCGCTCGACCACCCTCGCCATCTCGTCGTCCGCAAGGATCGCAGGCGCGCCGGCCTGACAGGCGAGCAGATACTGCCGGGCAAGGGTTTCGAGCTTCACGGTGAGGTCGAACGCCGCCTGCAGGTCTTTGCCGACGGCAATCATGCCGTGGTTCGCGAGCAGGCAGGCCTTGCGCTGTTTCAGCGCCGCGACGGCGCCATCGGCGAGAGCCCTGGTGCCGAATGTGGCGTAGGGCGCACAAGGCACGTCGTTTCCGCCAAAGCTGGCGATCATGTAGTGGAATGACGGAATTGGCTTTGCGAGGCAGGACAACGCGACGCAGCAGTCGGCATGGGTGTGAACCACCGCGTTCACGTGCGGATAGGCGTTCATGATCGCCAGATGCATGTGCCATTCACTGGAGGGCAAGCCGCCGCCGACCACCGTTCCGTCGCGCTTCAGATGGACGAGATCGTCAATCGTCGTGTTGCTGCCATTGCCGCCGGTCGGCGTGATGAGAACGTCGTCTCCGATACGACAGCTGACATTTCCGCTGCTGCCGTGGTTGAATCCCTTGGCCTCCAGGCCCGCCACAATATCCAGCACGGATTGTCTGAGTTCGCGCTCGTTCAATTGGCTCTCCCAGGATCCAGCATCACGTCGAGCGTGGTCGCGAACAGATCGACGGGGCCCAGCTTGCCAGACTTGAGACAAAGGGCCACCGGATCCTCGTCTTCGGTCACCGCAGTGCCGATGCCGGGTCCACCATAAGGACCGACCCGCAAACGTCTGATGCCGAGGTGCTCGACGATTGCACCAGACGTCTCGCCACCGGCCACGACGAAGCGCCGCACGCCGACACTGCGAAGAGAGACAGCGAGCCGGCCAAGAATGGCTTCGGCGAGTTGCGCCGCGCCTTCACGGCCGTATCGCTCCTGAGCCATCTTGACGGCCTCGGGCGCGCCCGAAGTGGCGAAACCGACGGGACCGCGATGCAGCCGTGGTCGTGCCCAGTCGAGCGCATCGCCAACCGTCGCCGCCACATCCCCGGCATTCAGGAGATCGATGCGGAGCACCGGATGACTCTTCTCGAATTCGGCGAGTTGCTCCAACGTCCGCTCGGCGCAACTCCCGGCGAGAACCACCCCGCCTCCGCCAACCGCGCGCAGGCAGGGCGGTCTCCTGGTGGCGCCGATGAGCCCCCGCGCCCTCCAGATGTCCGGATAGTGCTGCACGATGGTCGCATTGCCCGTCATCAGCTTCCAATCGCAGGTGAGCGCGGCAAGCGTATCGAGATCCCGATCGTAGATCGCGTCTGTTATGAAGTAGCGGATACCGCGAGCCGCCGCTTCCGCGATCGCGCGTCCGGCCGCCTCCGCGCCGGCACTGACCAGCGCATGCGCCAAAAGGCCAACCTTGGCCCGCGTTTGACGCTGTAGAACCCGAACCAGATCGGGATCGGTCATCGGCGTCAGCGGATCATGGCGTTTCGGCGAGTCCGAGATCAGCTCGGTCCCGAGAAAGAGATGGCCGTTATAGACAGTCCTTCGAAGGGCGGGAGAAGCCGGGCAAAAGGCAGTGTATTCGGCGCCGGTCAGCTGCATCAGCAGGTCGGCGACCGGGCCGATATTGCCCTGGTCGGTGGAATCGAACGTCGCACAATATTTGAAGAAGATTTGCCTGATGTCCCGCGCAAGCAACGCCCGTGCGGCCTTCTCTGTCATGCTAACGGCCTCGCTCGCGGGGATCACCCGCGTCTTCTGCGCGATGACGATAGCCGGCACGTCGCCGTAGCTGCCGACGAGGGCGGGGTCGGTGACAAATCCGCATTCGATCCCGGCAGCGACCAGCATCGCGGCCGTTTCCATGCCTCCCGTCAGATCGTCCCGCCACCACTCCGAAGATGAGCGTCCTCATGCAGATCTCGCGCGTTTCGCGCCAACTGATACATGATATATCAAATATTGGCAACACCTCATACTGCGGACGGCGACTACGGCCAGGTCCTGCTTGGCAGACTTCCGTTCGCAGCCCATTGGTGATTGCACACGTCTCCTATCAGGAACGGGAACCGCGCCGCGCAATCACGGTCCGCATCCGGACAACCCTCCGCGAGGTCACCGTCCTCGCTACCCGCCT
>NZ_LJYG01000094.1:233948-267943 GCF_001440035.1 Bradyrhizobium manausense
GCCTAGTGGCGGTCGGCGATTTCAACGACTGGCCTTGGGTTAAATCCGTACGGCGCGCATTGGCCGACCGTTGCCCAGTGCGTACGCAGCTGCGAACATTTCCGTCATGGCTGCCAATGTCGAGCCGGGACAACGGGGCGTTGCAGATTCAGGGTCACAGGTTGGATTTCGGCGTCAACGATGAAGGTATATGCATCATCCTGCATCTACTGGACCAGTTGCAGGGTTCAGCTGATGCTGGCGGCCAGCGCAGCGGCCTCCGGAAGAAGTTCAGCGGCAATTTCAAACGAGCGCAGTCGTGCCGTATGGTCGTAGATCTGGGCCGTCAAAATGAGCTCATCCGCCCGGGTCTCCGCGATGATCCGGACCAGCCCGCTTTGCACGGTGGCGGGGCTGCCCACGGTCGAATAAGCCAGCGACTCTTTAACCATCGCCCGCTCTGTGGGCGAGGAGCGCCGATCCATGTCGTCGACCGGCGGCGGCAGCGGTCCCGGTGAGCCCCGCCTCAAGTTGATGAACTGCTGCTGCAACGATGTGAATAGACGCTGCGCCTCCGCATCAGAATCGGCGGCAAAGACATTGACGCCTACCATGGCGTACGGCGCTTGCAGAAATTGCGACGGCTGAAACCGGGAGCGGTATATGCTCAGCGCGTTGAACAGCTCTCCCGGCGCAAAGTGGGACGCAAACGCAAATGGCAGCCCGAGCGCTGCGGCGAGTTGCGCGCTGTACGTGCTCGAACCCAAGAGCCAGACCGGCACCCTGAGTCCGGCGCCGGGAACGGCCCTCACCGCCTGACCAGGTTGCAACGGTCCGAGCAGCGCCATCAGTTCCATGACGTCGCGGGGGAAGCTTTCGGCGCCTGCCGCCAGATCCCGCCGCAAAGCACGCGCCGTTCGCTGGTCCGTCCCGGGAGCGCGGCCGAGACCAAGATCGATGCGGCCCTCGTAAAGGGACTCAAGCGTCCCGAACTGCTCGGCAATGATCAGCGGCGCATGGTTCGGCAGCATGATGCCGCCCGAGCCCACCCGGATCGTCTTAGTGCCCCCGGCAATGTAGCCGATCACCACCGCAGTCGCAGCGCTTGCGATGCCCGGCATATTGTGATGCTCGGCCAGCCAGAAGCGCCTGTAATTCCAACGCTCGGTATGCTGGGCGAGATCGAGCGAGTTGCGGAAGGCCTGGGCGGCGTCGCTGCCTTCGTTGATCGGCGCAAGGTCCAGTACAGAAAAGGGAATCACAATCGCCTCCAGCTATTCAGCGCCCCGTCACTCCGGTCAGGTTCGTATTCAGCCATCGTTCGGCACAAACCATTCTCCGCCGATCGCTTGGTGGCCAATGAAATTTCAACCCGGCGCCATTGAACGCGCCGGTGCTCCGCGCCGTGCGCTAAACCTCATCGGCGGTGTAGCTTCTCAGCGACCGAAAGCTTCCCAGAGCTCTGATCAGCCACGCGCTACGGCTCTTATTTGGGGGGACCGCTGCTTCCCCTGGTGCTGTAGGCACGGGTGTCATTGGTCGGCTCAGGGGCCGCGGGAACCGGGCTCGCGTCGGGTTGTGCATATGCGCTTCGCGGTGTGTCGGAGGCCTGGTGCTCCCATCGTCGTCCGCCACTGGTCCCTTCCATCGCCCAAAGCATCAGAACAACGCCAACGCAAGCCATCGCGATCACGAAGATGATCGCATAGGGTACATCTCTGTTCATGCGGTGCTCCATTGGTATGGCGCTGAAAACGGCCTTATCGACCATAGCTGTCCGACGGCAATGCGCATGACCGCATGAAACGCTGCGGGTGTAGGTGAAAATCGTCGGCGAGGCATATACCGTCCCATGCGATGCGCTTGGGCGCGTTGACGATCGTCAAGGCCGCCGCCGAATTCGCAGCCGATAATGAGACAACGAGGACTGAAACAGTAGAGCAAGCAAGGGCGAGCGGCGAATGGCCCGATCCCCAGCGGCTTGCCAATCAATGAGGATGGACCATGAGTTTGAATGGCCTCGACGTTTTCGACGAAACGATACACAAGACAAACAGCTGGCTGAAGGAGATTGCACAGCAGCTTGGCCTGGAGCGACGAGGTGCCTATCAAGTGCTGCGCGCCGTTCTTCACTGCCTCCGCGACCGCCTTACCGTGAACGAAGCTGCGGATCTCGGGGACCAGCTTCCGATGCTGGTTCGGGGCATCTACTATGAGGGGTGGCATCCTGCGGGAAAACCGGAGAAAATCCGTTCACTCGAGGACTTTCTCGACGCGATCACGTCCCGGCTACAGCCTCAGCAGCCCGTCGATACGGAAGACGCTGCACGAGCGGTGTTTCGAACCCTCGAGCATCAAGTTTCGGCGGGCGAGATTCGTCAAGTTATTGACACCCTGCCCAAGACGATCCGTGCGTTGTGGCCTCCGTTGAGTGAGGCTGCTGTGCGGTAAGCGGCCATCCAATGCTCGCATCACCTGACGGATGCTGATGGCAGGCGTCGATAAGTCGAGGCCCCTCGCGAGTGAGGACCTCACATCAACCATTTTGGCTTGCCAACGATTCGGCTCAGTTGTGCTCTTCCAGTTGAGCGGCGCTGCCATGGACCGGACAGTTTGCGTCGGGAGCCGCAAGCATGCCAGCGGGCTCCAACTCCTCCGCCTTGGTCTCATGGCAGATCACGTGGCACGTGCAACCAAGCTGGATTGCTTCCGTGGTTCCCGGTGATGGCACAGAGTAGTGCAATGTGTGCGGTACGCGCATAATAGCCTCCGCTTCTTCGATCATGCCGCAGCGGCGGTCTGCACCGGCTGACCGCTTCGATTGGTCCGCGCTATCGCGAGAAAGGCGCGAAGCTGTTGCACGACGGTCGGGCCGCTGAGCGATCAAACCGATTCCGTGGCGGCTACTTGCCGTTCGGCCGCCCGCTGGGCAAGCCGATCGTACTCCTCGGCAATCTTCAGCAGGCGTTCGCGCGAGTGTCTCATGCTGAATTGCTCCGCCTTGTCTCTCGTTCTCTCAGCGCGTTCTCGCCAATGTCGAGGGTCAAGCACATCTGTCATGCTCGGCATCTCCCTACTCCTTTTGTGGAGAATGGTCGTTTGGGGCACGTTACGGCTTAGCGAGCGGGTTTTACATGTCGCAACTACAAGCGGCAATTTGTTGAAACTACTTAACTGCCTTGTAAGCGAATCGTCACGGCGCGCGTGATTGCCGCCGCGTCCAGCAAGTACAGTAGATCGGTAACTGAAATCAGATCGCGATAGCTGCGCAGGTCACGGAATCTACAAGGACCGCAGTCCAGATCACGTCATGCTGCCCGGCATGAAGCATCGAATCGTGATGCCCGACGGCCCCTTGATCGGCCACACCATCGCCCTGCCGGCCCGGTTCGGCTCGGTGAGCACGGCATCATCGGGGACCACGATCCATTCGTTGTCGATGCGGACACGAAAATGACCGTCTTTCGATTCCCAATCCGGGTCGGCAATCGCAAGACCGTCAGTAACCGAACAACATGGACCTTTGCCGGACTTGAGACTATCGAACCATGGCTTGAGGGGAGATAGCGAATAGCGGCCGTCGTCACGGGCTTGAGCGGTGCCGACTAGCAGCGCGACGAGAATGACAAGGCTCAATCGGCGGAAGAAAGTTTCCATGATTGCGTGCCGAGAGCTGTTAAGGTCGCGAGCTGTGAAGGCTATGAGGATCGCGCCTGATCGCGCCTGGCGGCTCGTGCTTTGAGCGAAGTTATATGATCCACCGGCGCCGGCCTTGATAACAATCAACCTCGAAGATCATTTCCGCGGCTGTGAAAATGAACTTTCGCGAAGGTATTGGTTACCCACTGCTCCCTTTGGTCTCGCAGCTCGCACGCCATAGCGATTTGGCCGTTAGCAAGCGCGTGTGCAGTTCCGTCGCGACAATGGCGCTCGCGAATGCAGACCCCCATTCGCTTTAGGTGTCCACAAGAGCTGGTTGAGGAAGCCATGCTTGCCGAACCCGGAGCAACGCCGACCTATCTGCAATGACGAGCGTCAATGCAACGAGCGCGATTGTAGCGTAGGTGCTGCAATAGAGTGCAACAATCAGCACCGGGAGCCAAGCAACTGAGCTTCGCAAAGGCAGCCCGGTTGGCAATCGAGGAGACGATATGGTGACCACAATGCAACGCGCATCCGGGACCGAGCGCGGAACTCCACCCTCTCTGATCGCAAGTGACCGCGTGGAAGGAACTGCGGTCTACGACGCACAAGGAAAGCGTATCGGAAAGGTCGAGCACCTCGTGATCGACAAATCCGGAGGTCGCGTCATCTACGCCGTCCTAAGTTTTGGAGGCTTTCTTGGTATCGGCGCGAACCACTACCCGATTCCCTGGCAGATGCTGGATTTCGATGAGGAGCTCGGCGGATACCGCGTGGGCATCACCGAACAGCAACTCAAGAACGCTCCGAAAACCGACCAAGGGGAAAGCTGGGAGCAAGCGAACCGCGACCGCGACGAAGAGGTCTATGCCTATTGGGAGCAACCCACACCAGACCAGACTTCGTCTCTCATATCTAGCGACCGCGTCGAAGGAATGCCGGTCTTTGACCTACACGGCAAGCGCATCGGCAAAGTCGAGCGCCTGATGATCGACAAGCTCACCGGCCAGATTGCCTACGCGATCCTGAGTTTCGGCGGCTTCCTCGGCATCGGCGAGGATCATTATCCGATACCCTGGTCGATGCTGACCTACAACGAAAAGCCCGATGGCTTCCAAGTCGAGATCACCGAAGAGGAGCTCAAGAACGCCCCGAAAATCGAACCAGGCGAAAACTGGGAGCAAACAACTCGAACCCGCAATCAGGACGTCTACGACTATTGGGAAGTCAGGTACTATTGGATTGTCGATTCCGATAATCCGTGAGCATTATCGTTGGCTATGCCCGGCTTTTGCGCCGCGGATCCAATGAAGTGTGAGGCGCTGATCCCGCTTTTGGGCAGGCTGCATCAGATCGCCCGGCACCGGTTGACCGTCGTCATGGTGGAACGAAACGCAGCTGCCTAGATTACCCAATCCCGAAGCGTGGGGGGAACCAACAGGAGATTCTCCCATGAGGATTAATTGGCTTTACACGACAGCGGTGGCGTTGGTGATCGGCGCCGGCCCCGCCATTGCGCAATCGCCGGAAGGCTCGCAGAAGCGCGAAGAGAGCCCCCGCGCCCAGTCACCAGCATCTCAGTCCAGGGAAATGGACCGTCCAGCCGCCCCGTCGAAGGAGATGGATCGCGGCAGCGCGGCTGATCGCATCAAGGAGCGCGCGCAGTCCGAGTCGAAGGGCGGCGCTAAGGACATGCAGCGCGGCGAGGCCGCGTCACCGACCGAGCGCAGCAAGGAGGCGCAGAAGCCGCAGGACCGCGACTCCAAGGAGCCGACCCGGGAGAGCCAGGATCAGCCCAACCGTGGCGAGCGCGCACCCTCGAGCACGGCGCAGCAGAAGGACCTGCAGCAGGGCCGCGATGCCAAGCCGGCGACCGACCAGAAGCAACAGGCTGAGGAAAAGCTGCGGGGCCGCGAAGGTCAAGCCAAGCAGGACCGCGCGCAGGACGCCACCCGGCCGGCCGATACGAAGCAGCAGCAGACCCAGCAGCAGATCGATCGCGATCGCAAGGAGCCACGCGATCAGGCCGTCCAGCCGTCCAAGTCCTCGCCGCAGCAGAGCTCGCGGCCGGCAGACAACACACAGACCCAGAGGACCGGCGAGGCGCCGGATCAATCGAACCGCCAGACTTCCTCGGGTGCGGTCAACGACGATCAGCGCAGGCAAGTCGTCGATCAGCTGCGGCGCGACAGGACTGCCACCAGCCAGAATCTCAATGTCCAGCTCAACGTGGGCACGCGGTTGCCGCGGGGCGTGCAGGCGCGTCGATTGCCGCCCGATATCGTGCGGATCATGCCGCAATATCGTGACTACGAGTACACGGTGATCGATAATCGCGTTGCCATTATCGATCCGCGGCGGCGCGAGGTCGTTGATATTCTGGACGACGGACCGGGTTACAGCAGGGCGGCCGCTTACAGCCGCGACCGTGTTGTCATCGACGACGACACGCGTAGGCGGTTCAGGGAAATGGTACGCAGCTCCTCGACGACGGTCGGCTCGACCTCGCCTTCAGCCGGCGGAGGCGGAACCTCCGCGTCAAACTGTCTGTCGCTACAGCCGGTGCCGGAAGAGCTGGCGCGCAACCATCCAGAGCTCGCCAACTACCGCTATCTCGCTATCGGCGACCAAGTGGTGCTGGTTGACCCGCAGCAGCAGAAAGTCGTCCAAGTGATCGACTAAGGCTGACTGTTCTCCCTCTCTCCGTTCTTCACGGGGAGAGGGTTGGGGTGAGAGGCTGCAGGTTTCCTGCGTCATTTCGGCCCAGCACGCGCGCATTGCGAATGCCAGAAGAATTCAGCACAGAAGGAGGCCTGCATGAAATTCCGTCCGCTCCATGATCGCGTCGTGGTCAAACGCATCGAAGCCGAAGAGAAGACGAAGGGCGGCATCATCATCCCCGACACTGCCAAGGAAAAGCCCTCCCAGGGCGAAATCACCGCCGTAGGCCCGGGTGGCCGCGATGAAGCCGGCAAGCTGATTCCCGTCGACCTCAAGGTGGGCGACCGCGTGCTGTTCGGCAAGTGGTCCGGCAACGAGGTCGTGCTCGACGGCCAGGATCTTCTGATCATGAAGGAGAGCGACATCATGGGCGTCCTCACCGACGTTCCCGCCGCCAAGAAGGGCGCTGCTTAGGCGCTCAGCCCGCTCCCTCATCCTGAGCAGCCCGCTCCCTCATCCTGAGCAGCCACCTTCTCGAAGAATCATGCCGCAAGCTCAATTCGCATCCTTCGAGAACCCGACGAGCCGCGCGGCCTTTTGGGGTCTGGCTATTGAGATGAGACCACTATGCCAGCCAGGAATTTAGATTCGGCGTTGCTGCCCGCGGACGGGATGCTTCGCGCCTTCGACATTCTCGCCAACGAAAGCCCCCGAAACTCAGGACCGCGTAGTCGAGGCGGAGCGCGGCTCGCGGTATTCCGGCGGCCGTCCCCGGCAAGATGACGCGACAACATGCAAAGAAGGCGACAGCGCACTCCGATCCGCCACTTCCCGCTTAGCCGGCGACACTCTGGTTCTGAGGGCGCTCGTGAAGCGCTAATCGAACTCAAGCGAGATCCAAGGAAAAATACTGCCGGCAGCTTGACAACGATCAAGGCTCGATCCGCGCGCCGCGCGGAGATTGGTGTGACAACCGAACTGACGCGCGCACGCGTGCTGGCTGCAATGGTCGCCGACACAAATGTGCGTCACCGACGCAATGGTGTCGTCGTCTGTTCAATCCCCATCGCTGGGACGCGCTCGAAAGAAACGGCTCGGATCCATCACATCAAGGAGACCACCATGAATCGACTTCTCTATTCCGGCGCCTTGCTCCTCGCCGTTCTCGGCAGTACCGCCGCCACTGCTCAGAACACAAACGACGCCACTCAAAGCAACAACCCTCACGGGACCCTGAACCCGGCGCAGCAACAGATGGTCAGCAACAGCCTCTCCAGCGCGCCATCGCAATCCGCGCCATCGGGCGCGCAGCCGCAAGTCGGTGACAAGGTTCCGGAGTCGATGTCCGCGCAATCAATGCCGCATGACGTTGCTGACCAAGTCCCCGAGGCGAAAGAACTGCTCTTTGTCAAACTGCCAGACCGTATCCTGCTCATCGACCCCGACACCAAGCTGATATCCGAAATTGTCAACGAGCCGGCCACCACAGGGTCGACGGCCGGTAACCAGGGTCGGTAGGACCACGAGTGCCTCGGCAACGGCCTGGCCCAACTTTGAAGGCGAAGGAGTTCTGATGAACATGCCTCACCTCCCGCTGCTCCTAGTAACCACCTTGGCCGTCGCCACGCTTTCAATGCAGATCGACCGCGCAGCGGCTCAAGAGATCGGGCTGACGCCTTTGGAGGCGACGGAGGTCGCCAAAGGCTATAATGCCGAGGCACTCAAACTGCGGTCTGTCGTCGGTGACAAGCACGACAGGATAGGAAGAATCCGTGACTTCATCTTCGGCAAAGACGGCAATATCTATGTGGTCGTTGCGGTAGACGATTCGACAGGCCTGTTTGGCCATCTCGTGGCCATTCCACTCCGTCAATTCAAGCTCGACGATTCGGCCGAAGCCGTTCTGCCAGGCGCAAGCCGCACTGCGCTTGCAAAGCTGCCGGTTTATGGCGGGNGGGCCCTGACACCGCGGTGGTTGGTGCTCGGCGGATTGTGTTCGCTGATTTACGGGGCGCTCCCGATCGCTATGCCACTGATCGGTGTGGTCGTGCTCACGTGGTGGACGGGGCCGCCTATGCGCTCGCATTCGGTATCTCCTTGATCATTCTGTTGCTCCAGCTCCGCCACAGGGATCAGCATGTAGTCACGCTCAATACAGTGGGACTCCAGCATAGGTGACATTTTTATGACTTCCGCCACACGCAGGTCAGGTCGGCCGGATGGTCCGCCACAGGACCGTCTGGTCAGTAATGCCGAAAAGGCCAATGGCGAAGAATTACTGCAGGAAAGCTTGATCGAAACCTTCCCGGCAAGCGACTCACCATGCTGGACCGCCTTGACGCGGGTCGGCCCGCCTGACCGAAAAGGCCACCATGTGAAGCGCCAAAAGAAGCGGCTTGGTCTCCCTCATAAAAAAGAGGCGGCCAACCAAGGCTGCCCTAGCCAGACCTACCCAAGGCCCCATTGATTACTTGCTTTGCCTCCTGAAATGCTGGCGAAACGCTAGTGGCTCGAATGTTCAAAGCCACCCAATCAATCTCCGGCAGTGTCGGGTCTGTTCGATAGATCGCGGCGTACCAAAGGGCGGGGTTGTACGTGACCTGGATTTCGTAGCCGCGAAAGGTTTGTTGTTCGGTATGCATGTGAACTCTCCAAAGCACCCGCTCAGAACATGGGGGTCTGGGCGGTGCACCAAAAGGGCCAAGCAATAGAATTCAAGAAAGGCCAATCAACTAAACCGGGAATAAGAAAGGCAGTAGCCCGCAACGGGCTTTACTCCTCGTAGAAGATGAGGCGCTTGTTCGAATGTTGCTTGTCCAGGAGCAGCGTTAACGTTTACCGCCTACGATGCGCATAGACCCGTTCCAAGAAATGGAAATGCTAGGCGCATGGGCTTTCCTCCGAGACGCGAAATATACCACCAGCTTCGCATGCCTGCGGGCCGGCTGTACGCTGACAGTTATCATTGAAACGCCCGGGATAGGCCCCATTCTTGTTCAGTCCTCCGGTACAGCGCGAGTACTCTTCGTGAAAAATGAAGGCACATCGAGGCAGGATGTTCGTCGCATGGCGACAGCGATGGAAACGTCGCAATGGCCGCAGGTACGGCTATCCGGTACCGATCGATTGGAGACCTTTAGCGACGGCGTACTCTCAATAACGATCACGCTGCTCGTCGCCGAAATCGTCCGGCCCGAACATGCGCCCGGTCAACTCCTGAACAGGCTGGCCGAGCAATGGCCCAGCTACCTCGCTTTCCTCGCGTCATTCTTTTACACCGGAGTCATCTGGCTCAATCATCGCGCGGTGTTTGCCCGCGTGCGCTACTGCGACCGCGGCCTGCATCTTGCCAACCTATTTCTGCTGCTGACATCCGGTCTTATCCCGTTCCCGACCGCGATCCTTTCGTCCTCCATGCAAACCGGCAATGATTTTGATGCAAGGATTGCCGTCGTGCTCTATGCCGCCATCGCCGGCAGCATGTGCCTGGCGTGGCTCATCTTGTTTCACGTTTTGAGCATTCATCCATGGCTCGTCGAGCACCACATCGGCTCTGATTTTTTTCCCAAGGAGCGGTTGCGCGCCATCCTTGGCGTCGTCTGCTACACGGTGGCGGGCGTTGCGGGCCTGTCGATGCCGAAGCTCGCTTTGGTCATCTTCCTGGCGCTGCCGATCTTCTACGGAATCACCAGCGAAGGCCTCACGGAGACCCGGATCCGCTTGCAGTTTGGCAAGGCCCAGCGCGAGGCTGCGATCAAGCGCGACGCAAACCGCGCCGGATAGCTGCTATGGTGTTTGACTGCCTCTTCCTTCGCGGTGTGCGCCGCGCTATCCAGTCCTGCCACATCACCGGATCAGACCGGAGTCCATCGCCCCATGCCAAGCCGGCAAGCAGGAACGTGATCTCCTCCCGAGGCGTGCCTGGCCGACGTCAGACGGTTTCCAGTAAGATTCGCATTGCATCCTGATCATCCGCTTAGCCTGTCGGCTAGGCCAAGTGGCTACGTTGACGCCCGTCAAGGTACGCAAGCGTCGGTCGCAGCATTAAACCTCTCGGGCAAAGGCGCGGCGAAGGGAGCGCAAGATGTCGAAGACGGTTGCGGACGTCCTGGTTGGCGCGCTCGAACAGATCGGCGTGAAACACATCTTCGGCTTGATTGGCGACTCGCTCAATCCGCTTGCTGATGCCGTGCGCCGCAGCAAGGTCGAATGGATCGGCGTCAGGCACGAGGAAGGCGCGGCGCTGGCGGCTGCGGGACAAGCAAAGTTGACCGGACAGCTCGCGGTGTGCGCGGGCACGACGGGTCCGGGCAGCAACCATCTTGTCGCCGGCCTCTATGAGGCTTGCCGCGATCACGCACCAGTGCTGGCGCTCTCGGGCGATATGCCGCGCAAATTCCATGGCACCGACTACATCCAGACCACCGAGCCCGATCTCCTGTTCCGGGACGTGTCGCTTTACACAGAAACGATTGCGACCCCGGCGCAGGCGGGTGCAGTGATCCATCAGGCGATCGCTGCGGCCTATGCAGGGCCTGGAGTCGCGCATCTGACGCTCCCGCAGGATGTGCTGGCCACGACGGCCGAGGGTGGGGTTGCCAGCATCGCCACCCTCCAGCCGCGGCCGGAGTTTGCGGCAAACGAGCAGGACGTCGCCGAGATGGCGCGCCGAATCGATGCCGTCGACCGCATCGTGATCATGTGCGGCGCCGGCTGTCGCGGTGCGACCGAAGAGTTGCGGAAGCTCTCGGACCGTCTCAAGGCGCCGCTGGTCCATTCGCTGCGCGGCAAAGAGTTGATGGCCTATGACGATCCCCGCTGGATGGGCGGACTCGGCATCATCGGAACCAAGCCGGTCTACGAAGCCGTGCAGGATTGTGAGCTCTTGCTGATGGTCGGTACCGACTATCCTTATTCCAACTTCCTGCCCGACAAAGATAAGGTGATACAGGTCGACGTGCGACCGCACGTTCTGGGCAGGCGCGCGCCGACGACGCTTGGCGTCACCGGCTCTGCGCGGCCAACGCTGGCGCTGCTGCTCGGCAAGGTCGCCCCCAAAATTGATGGCCGGTTCTGGGACCGGGTTACGCGAGAACGACGCAAATGGGACGAGATGCTCGACAAGCAGGCTGACCTGCGCCGCAGCAAGGACAACCTTCATCCACAAGTGGTGGCGCGCGCAGTCAGCGATCTCGCCCACCCAGATGCGGTCTTCGCTCTGGACACCGGGCTGAATACGCTGTGGTCTGCCAACTGGATCCGTCAGACCGGCTCGCAGCGGATTCTCGGCTCCTTCAACAATGCTGCCGTCGGGACGGCCCTTGGGCACGCCAACGGCGTGCAGGCCCTGGAACGGTCGCGACAAGTGATTGCGCTGATAGGCGACGGCGGCTTCAACATGCTGATGGGCGAATTCCTCACGGCAGTCCAACATAAGCTGGCGGTCAAGATCGTCATCTACAACAATTCATCGCTCGGCCTAATCAGGCTCGAGGCCGAGAGCGTCGGTCTCGTGCCGTTCCGCCGGGCGATCGAATTTCCCAATCCGGATTTTGCCGCGCTGGCGCGGGCCTGCGGAGGGCACGGCTTCCTGGCAAGGACTCCGGCGGAACTGATGTCGGCACTGCCGGAGGCATTTGCAACCGAAGGACCGGCAATCGTGGACGCCGTCGTGCTCGCTGACGAGATGCCGAACGTGCCCCATGTTGATTTGGAGCAGGTCGGGCACTTTGCGCTGGCCAAAATCAAGGAGGCGGTTCTCGCCGTAACGGGCGGCTAATGCGATCGAACACTCTTTGCATTGGTCATCTGTTCGAGCGAGACCGCCTGGTTGACGATTGTCAGTGAGGCCGACTCTCGGCGTGGCTAGCGTCGAGCCAGCGAGGCTGCCGTCAGCGCGATCACGACTGCCTTACATGCGGTTGCGATCGACGCGACCGAACCATAGTTCGAGGTGGCCGTTCGACACTCATGTCTACGGAGAGGTCCATGACCGGCACCAAGAGTCCACCGACGATCGAGACATCCAACCCGCGAGATGGCAAGCTCGCCAGATGGGCGATCATTTCCGTGCTGATCGCACTGCTCGTCGCGGCCTGTGTGCTCGGCTATCTCGGCTGGACCAGTACGGATATCCAGGTGCCGGAGTCCGGCTACGTCGCCCTGGTGATGGGCGTGGTGTTCTCGCTGGTAGTCGGCGTCGGCTTGATGACGCTGGTGTTCTACAGCAGCCGCGGCGGCTATGACGAACCGGCGGCGCTGATCAAGCCGTTAGAGAGCGATGAGGACGACGAGGGCGTGAGACCGAACTGAGACCGCGCAGGCAGCCAGCCGCGGACGGCGCGTAGCAGAAATTGAGCCTTGTCAACGCATGCGGCTCATCCTTCGGCTAAATTGCATTATGCGACTCCTCACGTCGCTTGCCCTTTCCCGGGCCCCGACTTGGACCGCCGGCGAAAGCCGCGCGGTCCTTCTTTTACCGAGTGCCGTTGACGACCATCATGGTCCTCCCGGCGAAGACTTTTACTATTTGCTAAAGCGAAAGGATCACGCCATGCCGGCCCTGTCTGCGGCAACTGAGCGGGCTGAGTGCATCCAACTGGCTAATCTCAAGGACGCAGTCCAAGCTGACCTGCTGTCGATGGACCTGATCACCTCTTACGCGCTTGAACTCAAGCTATGACGAACGCGATGATCAAGGACGTCATGCTCCGGCTGGACGGGACATCTGCCGATGACGCGCGACTGGCCGCCGCCGCCCAGATCGCAGCAATGTTCGACGGCCATATCACCGGATTGTTTTTCAATATCGTTCGGGACGAACTTGAAGGCGGCGGCGCCGACCAAGCCGCGAAATCGAAAGAGGCCGCAAGGCAGGCCGGCGACACCACTGAAGCCATGCTGTTCCAGCGTCTCACACGCTTGCAGCATTCAGCAAACTTACGTCGCTTCGACGTACCCGGCGATCTTGATATGGCCGAGACCGCATTGCTGATGGCGCGCACCGCCGACACATTTGTAGCGCTCCGGCCGAACGATCGGTCGAATGAGCCGCATGACCTGATGGACAATTTGCTTTTCGGCACCGGACGCCATCTGTTTCTCGTTCCGGATGACTGGACGGGTTTGAAGCCCCTGGACAACGCGATCATCGCCTGGAACGGCAGCCGAGAGTCCGCGCGTGCCGTAGCGGAGGCCCTGCCCTTGTTGCAAGTTGCGAAAAAGGTTGGCGTGCTTGTAGTGGAAGGCGAGCGCCAAATCAGAGCGGATCCGCTGAAGGCCAACGACGCCGTACAACACCTCCGGCATCATGGCATCGATGCCGTCAAATATCGCGCGGTCGGCGAGGAAGACGATACGGCAGATATCCTGATCGAAGAATGCCGCAGCCTCGGTGCGAACCTGTTAGTGATGGGCAGTTACGGTCACTCAGGCTTGCACGAATTGCTACCAGGCAGCACGACCACCCGGATTCTGCGCATCGCGCCACTTCCCTTGCTCATCGCGCACTAGCTCCACCGCCGATCTTACGGCTCGACTCGCGATTGACGGCTGTCAAGGTTGGTTCGCGCGGCGCATCATAGGGTGTCCCGACAGGAAAACCGATTGGAAATAGCTGGACGGCAGAAAGCCTAACGTGCTTTCGGCTTAGCTCGGGAACCTATTCATGGCCGCGATCGATCCAAGGGCGCTGATGTGGACCAGGGCATGTGAACTGATCGATCGCGCCGAGCGATTGCACCGCCAGTTCTTCCGGCCGACAGCGGAGTCAATCGGCGACGCAATTTGGGAACCGCCAGTCGATATTGTCGAGACAGAGTCCGATATCCTGGTCACCGTTGCTCTTCCCGGCGTTGACGAGAATGCCGTGGAGGTTTCGGTTGGAGCCGACAGCGTTCTCGTGGTGGGATTGCGGCGTCCGAGCGCGATCCCGCGCGGGAGCCTCGTTCACCGGCTCGAAATTCCCTATGGAAGGTTTGAACGGCAGATAAGTTTCACCGGCAGGCGGCTTCAGCTTAGTGAGTCCGAACTGGCCTTTGGCTGCCTCTCGCTGAGGTTCAACAAACAACCGTAGATGGAAGGACGGCTCCATGCCTGATGCGACCGGCAATTCGAGCGCCGCGGCCACTCAAAGCCATCCCGTCATTCCGGATGATGCTACGATCATCCTTCCCATCCGAAACACGTTGCTGTTTCCGGGCGTTGTGTTGCCGTTAACGATCGCCCGACCGTCCTCAATCGCGGCGGTGCAGGAAGCCGTTCGAGGCGCACGCAAGATCGGCCTGTTGCTGCAGGACGATCCCAATATCGACCAGCCGGAGCCGGAGCAACTGCGGCGCGTCGGCACCATTGCCGAGATATTACGCTATGTCACCTCGGAGCTAACCCACTACGTCATCTGCCGCGGACTACGACGATTCCGTGTGGGAGAATTTCTCACGGGCTATCCATTTCTGGTAGCGCGGGTCAAGGAGATCGGCGTATCGGAGGTGATCACACCCGAGATTGAAGCGCGGATGCATCTGCTCAAAACGCGCGCGCGCGAGGCGATTCAGCTGCTACCGAACCTGCCGCAAGAGATCGGCCCTGCGATCGAAGGCCTGGAGTCACCGTCGGCGCTCGCCGACTTCCTCGCCGGCATCATCGACATACCGGTCGCCGAAAAGCAGGATCTGCTCGAGACCTTCGACGTCACTCAGCTTCTTGACAAGCTGCTCGGGCTGCTAGCGAAGCGAATCCAGGTGCTGCAACTTTCGAAGCAAATCGGTGAACAAACCGAACAAACCCTGTCATCGCAACAGCGGGAGCACATTCTTCGCGAACAGCTTCGTCACATCCAGAAGGAGTTGGGCGACGACGACCCGAAATCCGCGGAATTGAAAGAGCTGGGAGAAAAAATCGACAAGGCCGGCATGCCGAAGAACGCTGAGGAGCAGGCCCGGCGGGAACTGAAGCGCCTTGAACGGCTACCCGAGATAGCCGCCGAATATGGCATGGTGCGGAGCTATCTCGAATGGCTCGTGGAGTTGCCGTGGTCAAAGTGCGATCCCGAGCGCATTGATGTTGATGCAGCGCGACGGATCCTCGAAGAGGATCACTATGGCATCGAGAAAGTAAAACGTCGCATTCTGGAATATCTGGCGGTACGCAAGCTCAATCCGGAAGGCAAGAGTCCCATTCTTTGCTTCGTCGGCCCTCCCGGCGTCGGCAAGACGTCGCTCGGCCAGAGCATCGCGCGCGCAACCGATCGAAAGTTCGTGCGTCTCAGCCTCGGCGGCGTACACGACGAGAGTGAAATACGCGGACACCGCCGCACCTACGTGGGCGCATTGCCCGGCAACATCATCCAGTCGATCAACAAGGCCGGCACTCGCAACCCGGTCATGATGCTGGACGAGATGGACAAGTTGGGCGTTGGATTCCACGGCGATCCCGCCGCCGCACTGTTGGAAGTTCTCGATCCGGAACAAAACGCGGCGTTCCGCGACAACTACCTTGCCGTTCCCTTCGACCTTTCGAAAGTCCTATTCATCGGCACCGGCAATGTGCTGGACAACATTCCTCCCGCGGTCCGCGACCGGATGGAAGTCATCGAAATGCCAGGCTACATTGAGGACGAGAAGCTGGCGATCGCGAAACGCTATTTGATCAAACGCCAGTTGGCATCGGCCGGCCTCAGTGAGGGGCAATGCCAGATCGACGATGACGTCCTGCGGGCAGTCATCCGCGATTATACGCGCGAGGCCGGAGTGAGAAGCCTCGAGCGTCGGATCGGCGCGCTTTGTCGTCACGCCGCGATGCTGATCGCCGAGGGCAAATCGACGCGCGTCGTCATCGCGGTGGCGGATCTCCAGAGCATATTGGGACCGAAGCGGTACGAGCCGGAGACTGCCATGCGGACCAGCGTGCCCGGTGTGGCGACCGGGCTCGCTTGGACTCCTGCCGGAGGCGAAATACTGTTCGTCGAGGCGACCAGCATTCCCGGCCGCGGCAATCTGATCCTCACCGGTCAGCTTGGCGCGGTGATGAAGGAGAGCGCCCAGGCTGCACTGACGCTGGTGAAGTCGCGCGCCGTCGAATTCGGCATCGACGCAAAAAAGTTGCAGAAAGCCGACGTCCACGTTCACGTTCCGGCCGGCGCGATCCCGAAGGACGGTCCAAGCGCGGGCGTGGCAATGTTTATGGCGCTGACGTCGCTTCTGACGGGGCGCACAATCCGAAGCGACACGGCCATGACCGGCGAAATCTCGCTGCGCGGCCTGGTGCTTCCAATCGGCGGCGTGAAAGAGAAAGTGCTGGCGGCGATCCAAGCCGGCATCGCCACGGTCATGCTGCCGGCGCGCAACCGCAAGGACATCGAGGACGTGCCCGAAAAAGCGCGCAAACAGATTCGATTCGTCTGGCTTGAACAGGTCGACGAAGCTGTCGAAGCCGCCTTTGATCCTCCGCAAACCGACCAGCAGAATCTGCCCGGGATGACGCACGCGACCACGACGGAACGGCGGGCGGCGCGGTCCCGCTAACAGACCGGTCTGGCGGCCTGTGGCCGGGCATTTGCCTCGCAAATTTGCCTCGCAAAATTGACCGACGTCATCGTAGCGCCCGGCAATCTCGTCCATGCAGGTGAAAACCCCGCGAGATTGCCAATGCTTGATCAGACCCGCCATGCCTCGCTTCCTCGGCATCACACAATGCACGTCCCCCGCACGATGTTCGCCGCAGCCATCGACCGCTTCGGCGGACCGGAGGCGATCACCGGTCATGCTTTACCGGTGCCGCCGCTGGACGCGGATGAGGTCATGATCGCCGTCGACACCGCCGGCGTCGGCTCGTGGGATGCCGACGTTCGCGAAGGATACTATGCGCCCCGCAATCCGCATTTTCCGTTGGTGCTCGGCTACGACGGTTCCGGCATTGTCGCCGCCGTCGGATCGAGGGTGCGGCGGCTGAAGGTCGGCGACGAGGTCTATTCCTACAATTGGGAGAACCCGAAAGGCGGCTTCTATGCCGAATACGTCGCCGTGCCCGCCGACAAAGTCGCGCCGATCCCCAAGCGGCTTGACTTGCGGCACGCCGGCGCAATCCCGATCACAGGCTTGACTGCGCTGCAAGGCATTGACGACGCCCTGAAGCTGAAGAAGGGGGAGACCATTATCATTCACGCTGCGTCAGGCGGCGTCGGAACGCTTGCGGTGCAGTTCGCAAGACTCCGGGGTGCCCGAGTGCTTGCGACGGCATCCGGCCTCGAAGGCGTGGAACTGGTGCAGGAGCTGGGCGCCCATATGACTATCGACGGCAAGCGAGCCGACATCGACGACCAGGCGCGACGCTTCGCTCCCGATGGGGTCGACGCCATACTGGCACTCGCCGGTGGCGACGCGCTGGAAAAATGCATGAATGTGCTTCGGCCCGGCGGCCGGCTGGCGCACCCGAATGGTATTGAGCCGGCGCCGAAAAAGCGGCGCGGCCTGGAATTGATCCGTTACGACGGCATTTCCGGCGTTCGCGAGTTCGAACGTCTCAACGCGGCGGTGCAGGCTGCAAAACTGAAGGTCGTCATTGCCGAATGCTATTCCCTCGCCCATGCCTATAAGGCGCACGAGCGACTTGCCGAGGGACACGTGGTTGGCAAGATCGTCCTCTCGATACACGCCTCCTGACGCCAAGATGGTCTCTCTCGCTAACCGGCCCCTGTATCCGTCACCCACCGGCTTGCTATCCGTCAATGCAAGTGGCCGGACGGGGAGAGATATTGTGCGTTCACAAGCGGAGTGACGAACATGGATACGGTACAAATCATTCTAGGTCTGCTGATCCTGCTGTTGGTCGGTGGCGTCGCCTATTACGCCTCGCAGCATAGATCGCACGACCTGCGGCCGGCTCCCGCAACGCGGCGACAAGCCGAGTCGGGACGGCAATCCGATATTCATCGGGATTTTCAGCGCGTCTTTTCCATGACGAGCGCGCACGGGAAGGAGGGTCTGATCAAGCGCTGGATGGATCGGACCGGTTGCGACCGCACGGAAGCCATGCGGCTGGCAACGGAAGAGTGGCGACGGGATAACCGCTGAACGCCAGGTCTGTCTCCAAGTCAGATTGGCAGGAAGTCAGATTGGCAGGCCGCCCTGCGAATACGAGGACTGCGACCGGCTTCGGCATCTCCGACGAGCAGGTCATGCGGCGGCCGTGTGCCGCGTTGGCTTGGATGAGTGCATCGGCCATGGCGGATCGCGGCGACCGGCTTGCTCCTCGAATAACCATTTTGCCAAGGCAACTGCGTTTGGGAGCGCGCGAACCTTGTAGGTGGCTACATTAAGGCCTGTGATAGTGTCTTCGGCAGTCGCGGCGGCTTCATCGACGGCATCTGAAATTTCGCTGCCAGCGGCAGGGTGCGATCTCTTTCCTAGTGCGCCATCAGCAGCGGGATCGGCGATTCATGCATCAAACTGTAGGTCACGCCGCCGAGCAGCCGCTCGAACAGGCGCTTATGGCTATATCCGCCCATGACAATAAGGTTCGCCTTCCGGCGCTCGGCCTCCGCCATCAATTGCGGGCCGACTTCGCTAGAGCGGCACGTAATGCGATGCAGACTGGCCTCGATTCCATGGTGCCGAAGATGATTGACGGCATCGATCCCCATCACGGCGTCCTCCTCGGTTGGCTTTTCGTCTGTCGCAACAATGATCCACACTTTTTCGGCCTTGTGTAGAAACGGCATCGCTTCGGCAAGCGCACGAGCGGCTTCCCGGCTCCCGTTCCAGGCGACCACAATACGGTCGAAAGCGATCTTCGGCCGCTCCGTCTCAGGAACGAGATAGACGTTCCTGCCGGAGCCGAACAGCACGCCTTCGACGAGTTGCTCCGGATCCATCGCGCCATTGGGACGAAGCGCCACGAAGGTGTCGGAGGAGCGCGCCTCTCGCGCGGCAATTCTGGCAACGTCGTCCGACAGCACGTCGAACCGCCGGATCTCGACCGCCCCATCCAGCATACGCAGCCGCTTGGCTAGCGCATCCTCCATCGCGTCGCCAGTTTCACGCGCATGCTCGACAATCGCGGTGGTAGCCTCGCCCTCGATCGGCCCCGGCAATGGCAGAACGTTGAGGTATAACCCGATGACCGCACGGGTCTCGAGCTGGCGGGCTATATCGGCGACCGCTGCCAAGCGGATTTCGTCGGAGGCGCCGCCGTCCAGCCACACCATTACATCCCTGATCATTGCTCTCTCCTTCCTCACGACAGCCGTCGCGATGTTTGGCTACTCTGCCGTTCTCGTAGCTCGAGGAGCAGGCTGCATGCCGATACAATCGCCACAAACTTGCAGAACAGAACCGCCAAGGCCGACCAGCCGAACGCGGTGGGGCCGGATGGTTTCGCAGGAGCGACGCACAGTGTCCCGAGCAGCATAGACACTTCCTTCGCTACTAGCATCGTAAGAAGTATGAACTCAGTAACCGCGTCAAGCATTGACCATCGTCAATGAACAGGGCCTCTCACGAGCGCCTCATGTCAATCGGCGCAGGCGTGTGGGGCACGGTGGCTAGCAATCCCACAGCCTGTAATGCACAAACATATAGAGCTAGCTTTTTTTGCTCGCCGAATGATGCGGACGAATTGAAGGCGACCAGGAGGCCAGGAAGTAGCGGTGTTAGTTTTCGCTAGGCTGCGATCAAACCAAGTTTGCCGCCTTGCGGCTTCGTTCCACCACGCTCTTCCAATGCAGCTCTGTCCATAATCTTGACCTTCCGCGTGCCCACCAGGGCAATAATGCCGCGCTGCTGCAGATCTGTGATGGCTCGACAGACCGTCTCGACCGAGACGGACAGGTATTCGGCAATGTCATACCGGGTGATCGGAAGTTCCACCTGTCCCTTTTGGTCGGACGCCCGCTTTTCCAGAGTCAGTAAAAACCAGCCGACTTTCTCAACGGCCGTGACACCCCCGAGCACCATCAGCTGATCCCTCGTTCGCCTAAGCGACTGGGACATAATCGCTCGCAATTCTCGCGCTAGCTCTCGGTCACGGTCGGCAAGCAGATCGACACGTTCAGCAGGATAGCTCGCAAGAACCGTGGGCCCAACGATCGCCTCGACCGTTTCCCCGCCTTGATCGTCAGAAACGAAGAAGAAGTCACACGGCAACATGAGTTCGAGAATTTGCCGCCGTCCGTCGGGCCGGATCGTGCTGCGACGAACTGCTCCCGCGATGAGGTAGCACCAGTGCCCGGCAGTTTCCGGACGGTACGGGATCTCCTGATCCCGATTGCATCGCAAAATCGTGGCAGACCCATCAAGTCGCCTCAACGCATGGGGCTGAACCGACAGCATTCGACGATAGTGATCTACAGTGTAGATTGTAACTTTCATAGGCGCCTCCTTCCTGCAAAGTTCTTAACCCGGCCGCTCCTTGTGTCCTCAGCAATGTTCACCGAGCGAGACTAACTATCGGTCCGCCTTAACAACCCGGAAATTGAGGAAATCTGCGTTAAGTAATAATACCTAACGCTGTCAGGCCCGAAGGACCGAGCAAAGCCCCGCGGGAAGACAAGGATGATCGAGCACATCGCATCCCTGCGCCAGCCGGCACCATCGAATAAGCGCCGCTCAATTGACAATACTCAGCGCCGCAGTGGCCGCGCCGAGCTATTCCCTCCACGTCGCAATCGGGAGAAAACGATGATCAACGTCAGCGATTTAAAAGAACCTATCTCCGACAGCTCGCAAGTGCTCGACGAAGCTGATCGCCATGGGATCGTTCGCGGTGATCGAAATTTCAAGCCGAACCGATCGGCAGCTTGGTCAGCCGACGCGCAATTGAGGCAGTAAGGAGACAACGACAATGAAATCCGACAGCGAAATCGAACGTGATGTCCGCGACGAGTTGAAATGGGATCCAGATCTCGACGCCTCCGACATCGCCGTTTCAGTCAAGGATGGCGTGGTGACCCTTGCGGGCTTCACCCATAGCTATGCCGACAGGCTCGAAGCGGAGTCGGCAGCAAAGCGCGTGGCCGGCGTCAAGGCTGTGGCGAATGACATCGAGGTTCGGCTGCCTTCGATCGATCAGCGCCCAGATCCGGATATAGCGCGAGATGCGGTCGCGGCGCTGAAGCAGGAGTTACCGATCTCCCATAAGAAGATCAAGGCCGTCGTCAAGGACGGGTGGATCACATTGGAAGGGGCTGTCGAGTGGCAATATCAAAAGACGGCCGCTGAACACGCAGTGCGAAAGATCAAGGGCGTCAAGGGCGTGACCAACGTCATCACGGTCAAGCCAAATCTTGAGCCAACGGAAATCAAGCGCAAGATCATGGACGCCTTCAAGCGGAATGCGGAGGTCGATGCGGACCATATTTCCGTCGAAGCGAATGGCGGCGAGGTGGTCCTGAAAGGCACCGTTCGCTCCTGGATCGAACGCGAGGAAGCGGAGCGCGTTGCCTGGTCGGCACCCGGCGTCACCAGGGTCGACGATCGCATCGTGGTCAGCCCCTACTAAGCAATCGCCCGCGCGCTGACCGCGGGTCTCATGTCGCACGCAAATCACAAAGCGACCCAAAAACAGGAGAGTCCCCATGAGGTTGAGATCACTGGTCCCGTTTCGCGAACCCGGCGCGCTGATGCAGCCCGATTTCGGTTTGTTCGGCCTGCATCGAGAGATCGACAGGTTGTTCAACGAAGTCGCCCAAGGCATTGGCCCAAACGGCGCGCAGCTTGTCCCCAAGATCGATGTCTCGGAGAACGATAACGCGATTGAGGTCAGCGCTGAAATGCCCGGCCTCGAGCGCAAGGATGTCGAGATATCGATCGACGACGACATGCTCACCATTCGCGGCGAGAAGAAAATCGAGGACGACAAGACGGACAAGAACGTCCAGCACAGCGAGCGCAGCTACGGCGTGTTCTTGCGCGTCCTGCAGCTTCCGCCGGGAATCGACCCGTCGAGCGTGCAGGCGACAATGTCAAACGGAGTCCTCAAAATCTCGATTCCCAAGCCGGCAAAACCCGAACCGAAGAAAATCGAGGTCAAGGAAGGTAAGGAAGAAACCAAACAAGCCGCTTGAAGTCCCCAGGCGGCTTGCGGGACGCGCCTGCCGTTTCCCTCCCAACGGCCCAGGCGCGCCCCGCCTTGATGCGGAACTGGGCGCAACAAGCCGAATGTGCCGATGTGCTGTATAGCCGTGCCACGAACTTCGCCTGCCAGGTCGACGAACGTCAATGCGCCGGCAGTTCAAGCACCCAGGCGAACGAGCAACAGGCAGCGAAACCGATCAACGTGAGCCCCCATTCCAGCAATCCCCAATCCCGCATCAGCTTGCGGACGGGAGAGATCACCTGTCCAGGTGACATGGCGCAGAGCCAGATGTTCATCGGCATCATCACGAAATATGCATATGGCCAGCTCGCCAGGATCGTGATGCCGCCGATGATCCAGCGCACGTCGCCGTCAAGTCTGAACTGAATGTAAGCAAGGACAGCGGACGCGACCGCGAGGACGGACAGCGTGAGCGTGCCGCGACGAAAGCCAAACGTCCATTCCTTTAACATCGCGCGGCCGCCGAGCTTCAGACGGGCTGGCTGCTCAACTACCCCGATATAGAGCGTGGCCCCGAGAAAGGCGGCTGCGACAGCGAAGGCGTAAAGACCAGGCCGCATGCTGCGGGCTCCTCACACAGATCCAGAAACGGCATGGTCAATGCGACATGAACACCGGAACGGTCATCGACTTCAACATCTCACGGGTGACACCACCGAGAATGAACTCGCGAATCCGTGCGTGGCCATAGCCGCCCATGACGATCAGGCTTGCTGAGCAATCAGCTACGTAGGACAGGATGACACTTGCGACATCAATGTCGGGAGCCGGCATGACCTCGACCTCGACCTTGACATCGTGCCGGGCGAGGTGGTCCGCCATCTGAGCGCCGCGACTCTCATGTCCGTCATTCTTTGTCTTCTCGTCAAGAACGATCAGCAACTTGACGGTGGTCGCCCTTACAAGCAGCGGAAGCGCATCGTTGATCGCGCGCGCGGCGGTGTTGCTTCCGTCCCAGCAGCATACGATGCGGTCGAGCTTCAAACGGTCCCTCTGGACGTACGGAACGACAATCAGCGGACGCCCTGATTGAAACAGCGATCTCTCGATCAGGGCATCGTTCTGCACGCGCTTGGTATCGGACTGCATGAATACGCCAAGATCGAACCGCCGGACCAGCTTCGCCAGCATCGTGGGCGCGCCCTCTCCCATCGTTCT
Source organism: Bradyrhizobium manausense (assembly GCF_001440035.1). Lineage (GTDB taxonomy): Bacteria > Pseudomonadota > Alphaproteobacteria > Rhizobiales > Xanthobacteraceae > Bradyrhizobium > Bradyrhizobium manausense. The sequence continues at coordinate 257,481 of NZ_LJYG01000094.1, forward strand.
TAGCAGACGATGTTCGGCAGAAAGCTGGCTGCTCCCGGCGGCCGCGTCGAACTGATCGATCGCGGCCATCGCGACCTTCTTGCTCGCCTCGATCATTTGATCGAGCATCTCAGGCTGCAACTGTGGCGTCACGTAGCCGGGAAATTCCGGCACGTATACGAAGGTAACGCCGACGATATGCGCGTCGAAGCTCTCAGCAACCGAAATAGCAAAATCACGGGCCCGGTCGCGCGCGACGTCGTGCTCCAGATTGACGATGACGTCCTTGATCATCCGATGCTCTCCCGTCCAAACTGCGCGCGTTGCTCACGGGCACATCCTTCGGTCTGCCATCCATGAGTGCCGCTACTCCGTATTCGCCGGCGCATCGCGCTCCTTGGCAAAGCTCAGTAACAGTCCTCTACGCTGCGAAAGCGCCAAGCCCATCCATCCCAGATCCGCTCGCGTCTGACGATACAATGCGGTCCGTAGAACACAGGCTCATATACGTAATATGGCCTTGGTGCCGCGAGCGTAGCGCCAATCAGAGCCCCTGCCGCGAGCCCGCCCACCACCGGAGCGACCGGGAAAGGGTGCCTCCAGCGAGCTTGCACCGGTGACGGACTCGCAATTGCGGCAAAAGCAAAAGACGTTCCAGTGACGAGCGTTATCAGAACCTTCTTCATCGCAGATCTCCACCTTGTCTGCCTGACGAATTGAGCATCCAACCCGACAAGCGCAGCATACGTACACCCAGCCCAACTAGCCCATCGCCATGGAGATGCTACCCGCGTGCTCCGCTCGCGCATTGGCGTTCGTCAACGATTGCCCGACAATATCCGGGATGGGAGTACCGAGCTTGAGAGCGGATCGCATTGGCAAGACGATCCACCCCCTATTGTGGCGATGGCCAGAAGGACTATACCGGCTACCCTCGCTGACGCGGGATCGCGGCGAACAAAGGCTGCGTCGATCAGCATCGGCGGTGAGCGCGGTAGCTAGCCGCGCTCGACGCGCGCCTGCGGCTCAATAATACCGGGGAATCGGTCCGAGATGCGGCGTCGGCCGGTCCGAAAGATCGAACATCGTCTCGTCGACGTAGCACCAGCCCCAACCCTCTGGCGGATCATACGCCTCGATAATCGGATGTCCGGTCGCGCGAAAATGCCTGGTCGCGTGCCGATTGGGCGATTCATCGCAGCAGCCGACATGCCCGCACCGTCTGCAGACACGCAGATGCACCCATTGTGAGCCCGTCTTCAGGCATTCCTCACAGCCCGGTGCGCTCGGAACAACGTCGCGGATTGTCGCCAAGTGTCGGCAGAATATCGGCATGTGCGCCTCTCAATTTAATATATGCCTATCACAGCTTGGCACACGCCAAATTGACGGCCGTCAAAGCGCGACCGCGGGAGGGCAAACCAGAAAAGCGATCCGCCGCCTGGATCGGTCCGGTAACGAAGGACCCCGCCGTGGACATCCACAAGCGAACGGCAGCGAGCGCGTAAGCCGCGGCGAACCCAATGATCATTCTCCAAATAGCTTGGATAGCCATCCCTTTGCAAAGCTCTTACGAATGGTTCTTCCGTCAGGAAGATGAACTACAAGGTCGATCGATCGCTCTTGCGCGATCTGTTGGGCGACCCGCTCCGCCGTTTCGCGCGTAGCATAACGAGCGATTTCATTGCCCGCGTCGGTTCGTACGATCCAGTCGTCGAAATTGGTGTTGGGGATTACGTGAACCGCGGCATCTGACATCATCTGAACTCCACGTGGGAAGCTGAAAGCTGGATAATGCCAGTATCGTTGAAGCACGCTGACAGACGTCAATCGTTCACTCGCCAGGGGCAGAACGGATACTGACCTTGACTGATGTCAACTTCTGATGCCTTTCGAGGCAATGGGAGGCCATAGCTTCGCCCGCACTGATGAGCGGCGGCCCGGGTTGCTCCAACCCGGACGATTCAACGAGAAAGTCGATCTAAGTTTGGCACCGTTTCGGTTTGAGCCGCTTGCGCCGATTGACCCTGCGGCGTGCCCCGCGCTTCTAGTGGGGATGTCTCGCGAGAAAGGTTCAACGCGCAACAAATCAAGCCCACATGGCTGTAGGCTTGCGGAAAATTACCAAGCATGCGGCCGGCGAACGGATCGTATTCCTCGGCAAGCAGACCCACGTCATTGCAGCGCGAGAGGAGGCGATCAAACAGCCTACGGGCTTCCGAATAGCGTCCCTGGAGAATGTAGTTGTCGACGAGCCAAAAGCTGCACGCGAGAAAAGCGCCTTCTCCCGGCGGCAGCCCGTCGCTGTGATTTGCCCGTTCATACCGCAGAATGAAGTCGTCCTGGATCAAAAGCCTCCTCTCAATGGCCCGAACCGTGCTCTGCACGCGTGGATCACTTGCCGGCAGAAAGCCTACGAGCGGGATCAGCAGCAAGCCGGCATCGAGCTGTTTAGAGCCATAGGCCTGCACGAAAGTCCCGAGATCCCGGTTGAAGCCCCGCTCGCACACGTCGGCGTGGATTTCATCCGCCACCTCCCGCCAATGTCGTGCTGCCTCGGTTGATCCCTCGGTAGCGAACTCCTTCGCTGCGCGATCGAACGCAACCCAGGCCATGACTTTGGAATGGACAAAGTGCTGTCGCTCGCCACGAACTTCCCAAATGCCTTGATCTGGTTCTCGCCAGGCGCTTGCGAGATATTCCAACATGAGAGGCCGCAGGGCGCGCCCGCGATCGGTCAAACCTATTCCCCCCTTGGCGGCGTGGAACATGGCGTCAGCGACCTCGCCGAGCACGTCGAGTTGAAGCTGCTGGTAGGCCGCGTTTCCGACGCGCACCGGCGGGGATCTCTCATAGCCGGCGAGCCACGGAACTGTCATCTCGGGCAACCAGCGTTCTCCCCCTATCCCGTAGACGATCTGCACCTGCTGTGGACTGCCAGGGACAGCACGGAGCAGCCAGTCCCGCCACGCCCGTGCTTCGTCAAAATATCCGAGATGCATCAAGCCGAGCAGCGCAAAGGTGGCGTCGCGCAACCAGCAAAAACGATAGTCCCAATTCCGGATTCCTCCGATAAGCTCCGGCAGCGAGGTAGTGGGAGCGGCGACAATCGCGCCGGTCGGGGCATAGGTCAGGGCTTTCAACGTAATCAGCGAACGTTTGACGGCCTCCGTCCATGGTCCGACCGCGGGACACCGATCACTCCATCCGCGCCAAAATTCCTCGGTTCGCTTCAGTGCATTGAATGCACCAATCGCCGGTGGAGGGGCTTGAAACGAAGACCCGTAGCTAAGGACGAACGGGATTGACTGCCCTGCTTCGAGGGTAAACTCACCAACCGTCTTCAAATCCTCGCCGTGAAGCGGCGTTGCCGTACGCAGCACCAGTCGCTCCGGACCGGCGATCGCGCTGATACCCCCGTCGTCGAGCCGGCTGACCCAAGGGACCGTCGTGCCGTAGTCGAAGCGAACTACAAATTCAGTGCGAAAGTCTACTCGTCCGTGTTTGCCGATAAGAATGCGCACAAGATTAACGCCGTCTCCAGGCGTCATGAAATCGACCAGTGTCGCAGTGCCTGTCGTGGTTCGAAATTCCGTCTCGAGGACCAGAGTGCCTGAACGATAATGTCGCGTGGTCTCGATCGGCTCGCCCTTTGGTGCAATGAGCCAGCGCCCGTTGCCACTTTCGCCAAGCAGGGCCGCAAAGCAAGCTGCCGCGTCAAATCGCGGCCAGCACAGCCAATCGATCGAGCCGCTGCGCCCAACCAGGGCGACGGACTTGCAGTCCCCAATCATTGCATAATCTTCGATTCTGAGCGCCATTTGATGCCTCAGGCCGATACCGACGAAAGCAAACGTCGGTGGGGATGAGTGACCTGCCAAAGTTGTCGCTGCCTCCCCGGCCTTTCCTCCCTGACTTGCTCCGCGGGCGCACGCCTTGCGGTCGCTTTATCATTTGGACTGCTTGCGGGAGTCGGAATACCGGAAAGGGCGGCTGACCGATGAGCGTTTCGGCAATCCAGTCAAGGCTCGACGCCAATCAATTCACGCCAAACGGTAAGCAGAGCCGCCATAATCACCGGGCCGAGAAATAGACCGATCAATCCGAACGATTCGACCCCGCCGAGGATTCCGATCAGTACCAACAGGAATGGTAGCTGCGCAGTCCCTCCAATCAGCGCCGGCTGAACGAGATTGTCACCGATCAGCAAGATCGCTGCGCCAAAAACGAATAAGCCTACGGGCGCCAGCAACGCACTGCTGTGCGAAGCCAATATCAGTGCCGCCGTGGTGAGCGCGATCCATGCGCCAAGAGGCACCATAGCCAACGCCGTCGTCAGAGCCGCGAACAGTAGCGGATGCGGCACTCCCATCGCGACATACGCGATACCGATGGCGGCGCCTTTCAGGATTGCTGCTGCGATCGTCCCGTTCACGGTGGCGCGGATTGCATCGGCGATCCTGCTTACCAAGCGCGCGCCGCGATGTCCGACTAGATTGTCGGCGGTGGTCAAGGCGCGATCAGCCAGCCAGTCTCCATCGCGAAGCGCGACAAACAGAGCGATCAGCGTAATTGCGAAGAGAAATAGGCGATGCAACAACGCTCCCCCGAGGGCTCCGGTCCAGGACGTGAGTGTTTCGATATTCACGCCGCGAAGCCATTCCCTCAAAACATCCGGATTGCCGAGGTTGGCGCGCCACCAGAGTTCGAGGTTCTGGCCGGCGATCGGCAGTTGCACAAGCCAGACCGGGACTGCAATTCCGCTCTCACGCAGGCGATAGAGCGCCCGTAGAAAGGCGCCGCTTCCCTGTGCAATCTGATGCGCCACCAAAATCAGGGGCACAAGCAGAACAAGTCCGGTCAGAAGCGTAAACAGCAATGGAGCTGACAAGGAAGCACGGCGGCGGGAGATCAGCCGCGCGAACTGAATGTAGACCGGCCAGATCGCGATGGCGATTAGCGCTGCCCAGGTCAGCGCCACCAGAAACTCACGCACCACCCAGAGCGCCAAGAGCACCACTGCGATCGCAATAGCCAATTGGGCGATCGCCCGGGTGCGTGAATCGAAAGTTGGCTCTAACTTGCCGATCGACCGGAGCCCGCCATCATTGCTCGATGTGAGTTCATAAAGCTGCATCTTAGCTCACGAATGTTTCGCCGTAAAATGACTGGCTGCAGTAGACAGAATACAACGCGTACCTTTGCACACATTGACGGCCATCAACTGCCAGCGATGCTGCACACCGTGCGCCGGGTTCAGGGATCGTGGGCCGCCCCGCGGCAACAAGGCAGCCTACCCGCCAGCTGCCCACCTCCGGCAGGGTCACACTGAGCTTTTCCGCTGGTACATCTCAAGACTTGGACGAGGAACGCCCGGAGGCAAGACGCGTTCAGAGCACCATCATCACTGGAGGCCGCAATGAAAGCCGTCAGCAATACTGCCCTAGCACTGCTTAAGGCGGCCCCTATCGCAATCGCGCAGTCATGCCCGGCAACAAGAACGGGCCGCAGGCCAGCCGCCATCGAAGTCGCGTAAACAGTGCCTGCGTGGCCAACGTGCGCGGCCACGCCGGCAAACTGATGATAGGCGGCGCAAACCATTTCGGGCCGTCGCGCGTTTGCTGCTTATCAAGCAAAGCTGCTCCGGGCATTCACGGCTACCTGGCACTGCGCAAGCAGGACCGCATGGAGACGCCATGACAGTCAATCTCGAAACTCTCAAGGCATCGTTGGTCATCTACGGCCTGGACGCAATCTACGCCGCGGTTCTATTGATCGTGGGCTGGTGGCTGTCGGGCGTGGCGTACCGCTCTGTGTGTCGCCTGCTGACCCTGACCCATCGCGTGGACGCACTGGTGACGGCGTTCCTGGCGAGCCTAGCCCGCTATGCGACGCTCGTCATCGTCGGTATCGCCGTGCTGCAGATGTTCGGAATCCAGACGGCAAGCCTCGTCGCCGTGCTGGGGGCGACCTCGCTGGCCATCGGCCTGGCGCTGCAGGGTACCCTATCCAATCTTGCGGCTGGCGTGATGCTGCTCATCTTTCGGCCCTTTCGGATCGGCCACGAGGTCGATGTCGGCGGCAGGGCGGGCACGGTGAACTCTCTCTCGCTGTTCATGACGGAGCTCGTCGGGGCCGACAACACCCAGATCCTCCTGCCGAATGCCGCTGTCTGGGGTCAGCCGATCCTGAACCACAGTGCCTATCCCAGGACCGGCGACGTCAAGGTCTCCTTCCCGGTGCCGGCCGGCGCACCGGCAGACGCGATTGCTAACACCGTGTTGCGGGAGCTCCGCAGCGACCCCCGTCTGGATAGGCGAGCTCAGCCGGCGGTGCATGTGTCGCGCGTGATCGACATCACCCATGCGGATCGTCCCGTCGTCGAACTGACCGTGACGGCTGCCGTGAAGCCGACGGACACGGACGCCGTGCGGCAGGAGGTGCTGGACCGGGTCGGACGCCTGGTGGCGGAGCACTCGCCTAGCGCGTCCGCAGAAAGGTAATCGCGGGAGAGACGCGCTGAGTCCACGAGCTTGCCGGCTCCGCAGGAATGGCGGTCATCGGTACGTAGATGAGAAAGAAACGCATGAAGAAGAAAAAGGAGAGAAAGCGTAGATCGCGATCCACGGTCCTGACGATCGACGTAGGCGGGTCTCATGTGAAAGTCATGACGGACAAGGGCCGTACGAAACGCGAGTTTTCGTCTGGGCCGCATTTGTCCGCCAAGAGGATGGTGAAGAAAGTCAAAGAGCTCACAAAGGACTGGAGCTACGACGTCGTCTCGGTGGGATATCCCGGGCCCGTTATCCGCAACCGCCCGCTCGCGGAGCCCCACAACCTCGGACCCGGATGGGCGGGATTCGATTTCGAGAAAGCGTTCGGCCGTCCGACCAAGGTGGTCAATGATGCCCTGATGCAGGCCTTGGGAAACTATGAAGGCGGCAAGATGCTTTTTCTCGGGCTAGGCACGGGCCTGGGATCCGCCATGATCGTCGACGGCGTCCTCGAACCTATGGAGCTCGGACACCTGCCGTACCGGAAGGGAAAGACCTTCGAGGACTTCGTTGGTGCCGCCGGCCTCAAGCATCTCGGAAAGATAAAATGGAGACGGAGCGTCGACGACGTGGTGAAGCGCCTGATTGCGGCGCTGGAGCCCGAGTACGTCGTTCTGGGGGGCGGCAACGCCCACAAGATCGGCAAGCAGCCTCCCTACGCGCGACTGGGAACCAATGACAAGGCCTTCAAAGGCGGATTCAGGCTCTGGCAGGATGGGGCGACTAAACGTTCGGAGCACACGGTCGGAGGCCAAGAACTACGAGCGGGAAGTTGATGGTCGTCATGCCCGCCCTGTCCAGAGGTTCGTACGATGAGCTGCAATCGTCCGAGTTTCATTCTTGCGGAATATGGAGCAGATCATGAAATCCGACAGCGAAATCGAACGAGACGTTCGTGATGAACTGCAATGGAACCCCGACCTGAACGCCGGAGATATCGCCGTCTCGGTCAGGGATGGCATCGTCACCTTGGCGGGCTTCACCCGTAGCTACACCGACCGCCTCGAGGCCGAAGCCGCTGCGAAGCGAGTTGCCGGGGTTCATGCCGTTGCCAACGACATCGAAGTGCGCCTCCCCACAATCGACCAGCGCCCCGATCCCGAGATCGCACGCGATGCGGTGGCCGCGCTGAGGTCAGAACTGCCGATGTCCCACGACAAGATCAAAGTGATCGTCAAGGACGGCTGGACCACGCTCGAAGGAACAGCCGAGTGGCAGTACCAGAAGACGATCGCCGAAAACGCGGTGCGGAAGATCAAGGGCGTGAAGGGTGTCACCAACGTGATCCAGCTGAGGCCGGCGGTCCAGCCCACCGACATCCAGCGCAGGATCCAGGAAGCGTTCAAGCGAAGCGCGACGCTCGATGCCAATCGCATCAGTGTCGAGGCCAGAGGCAGCGAGGTAATCTTGAACGGCACCGTCCGCTCCTGGACGGAGCGGGAGGAAGCCGAACGCGTTGCCTGGTCAGCGCCAGGTGTGACGCACGTTGAAGACCGCATCGTGATCGGTCTCTGACCACAAGCGATCCATCCAAAGGACCGACGGAGAGTGCCCAAAGGAAACCGACAAGGCGATCGCCATTGACGAAGCCGATCCGAATGAAGCCGCCCCGACAGGGGGCCGGCCCAGGCAAACCGCCGGTCGTGGTACCGGAACGGCGAGCCGAAGACCGATCGGACGACGGCGATCAAATGAATTGATAGCGGAGGATTGCCGCCAACGGCGCGCGCTCCGGCAATTGTTCTCGCGACGCGGCCAACACTCTCGCCCCGGTGCACAACGCTCGCCGCGCCACCTCGTCGACGACATTATAGACTTCCGCATCGTCGGAAGCCGCATAGGTCACGCTGCCGTCGACATCGCTAACGAGCCCGGGCACGACGGCATCGAGGTCCACAAGCAACTGATCGACCGCACCTGCGGTCGCCGCATGGGCTGCGTAAGAGAGGTCCGTTGTGGCGCGCCGCGGCTTCAACTCCTCATATCGCGCGATCAAGTTGGTGACTTCCCGTGCATAGAGCTGATCAAGAATCGGAATCGCCCGATCCTCCAGTTCAGCGTCGGTAAGCCGGTCCGGATTGCCCTGCATGGCTTGCTCGACAAACTCTGGATAGTCGCAAACCGCGCGGAACATCGAAGCCAGCGGCTCGACAGCCACGAGGATAAGCGGCGTCGTATGCCCGCGCAGCACATCCCGGACGGCGTGATCCACCTTCTCGACATATTGGTGCAGGAGCACTTTCTCGCCTTCGAGATTTTGCAAGCGTCCCCGGGGCGCACGGACATGGAATGATGGACGATGCGACGCCTCCTCCGCATTCTTGGGCAGTCCTGGCACCCACACCCGCAACGGCGGAGAATTGGCAAAGACCTGCACAAGCCGGACGCTTTCTTCCGCGAGCGCCAGCACGAAAGCATCGTGCCGCGAGGTCATCGCCCGCAACAACGGTGCCAATTGCAAACGGTCGGCCACCTCCACCAGCTGCCTCGGTGTTTCCGCCATACGGAACGTGTGCAACATTTCGGGTACCGCCAGCACGGCAAGTCCGTTGCCTTGATAGTGCCAAAACGAGAGGCTCTCGTCCGGCTTGGCCCGCTGGCGCTGCCGGACCTTGTCCTGATCCGGATCGTGTTCGCCTCCGGCGAGTTGCTCGAAGCGCGATTCGAACGCCTCAATCACGCGCGTGTTGACGCCTGCTTGCCTCAATTGGACGAGCGCCTCCTTCGCCAGGTCCTTGAATAGCGTGCGATTGGCCTCGGCGTTCGCACCAAGCCGAGACATCGGCATGTACATGGAAATGCAGAACTCGGCCCTGAGTTGCGCAAGATCCCTGAACTCCGCGATGGTTGGAATATCGATGTGAAGCATCGGGTCCTCAAAGGCTGCCAGTGAACCGTCCATGCAATATTCGCGACATCGCCACGGAATGACCTTGACGACCGTCAATCACGGCGACTGCTCCATGCAACCGCGCCGCGCATGTCGCCGGCGAAAATAGAAGCGTCATATTCTCGCGCTCGATGACTATGTCGCCAGGCAGACGTCCAAGCCCGATCTGGCTGAGATGCGGCCACAACAGCCCGCCAGCAGCAAGGGTAGACCGAGCACGATGAGGACGGGCGCCATCTAGGCCGAATCCCTCATCAATTCTGGCGTCGCTGACCGAACAGTTGCAGCAGCAGCATGAATAGATTGACGAAATCGAGATAAAGTGCCAGCGCTCCCATCACGGCCTTCTTGCCGGCCGACTCCTCCGTGTCGGATTCCAGGTACATGGCCTTGATGCGCTGGGTATCGTAGGCGGTGAGACCCACAAACAGTATCACGCCGGCGATTGAGATCACGAACTGGACGGCATCCGATCTTGTGAAGATGTTCACCAGCGAGGCGATCACAATGCCGATCAGGCCCATGAACAGAAAGGAACCGAACCGCGAGAGATCGGCACCCGTTGTAAACCCGTACAGGCTCGTGACGCCATAGGTTGCCGCCGTTATGAAGAAGACGCGCGCGATCGAGCTTCCGGTGAAGACCAGGAAGATTCCGCCCAGCGACAGGCCCATCACCGCAGCGTAGATCCAGAACAGCAGGACCGCGGCGCCGACGCTGATGCGTTCGATCCTGAAGCTCAAAACCAGCACGAATCCAAGCGGCGCCAGCATCACGATCCAGAGCAGCGGCGTGCCCTCGATGGCCTGATAGAAGCCCGAGAAAGCGGCGGCATAGGCGACGAGGCCGGTCAATATCAATCCACCTGCCATATAGCCATAAACGCGCTGCATGTGTTGCCGCAGCCCGGCTTCGATGCGAGCTTGCGCTGCCATTCCGAACGATGCATTGGGATCATTGGGCGTATAATAGCTCATCACTCGCTCCTGTAAGCTCGCTCGGTGCTGCAAGCGCAATAGCCAGTCGTCGTCTCGATCGCC
>NZ_LJYG01000095.1:0-1703 GCF_001440035.1 Bradyrhizobium manausense
TAACGATGGCATGTACAGCAAAAGCTGTTATATCTGCTTGGATGAGATGGACTTTTTTCATAATTAGTTTTATAGAATACCCTTTTGTTTCTTATATTCAGTAATGATTGTTCCTAATTCTGGTTCAAATAATTTGATATATTCATCAGATAGACCTCTACTACTAGATGGATGTGGTAAGCACACAACTTGGCATTGTTCAAAATTATCAAAGTAAACTTTAAATCGAGTACCATCAAAATCTGTTTTTTGTACCATTTTTAAGGGTTCTATTTCTGGACCAACAATAGCAGTAAACCTATCCCAAACATCTATATTTCTCAGAAAATTAATAAGCTTACTACCCATAAATAAAATTACTTTGGGTCTCAAAACTTTAATATGATGAATAAAATTATCAACTGCTTCTTTTTCTAAGAAACGATTATAGCTTTCTATATCTGCATTACTCGTATAGGCCCAATTAGTTTGAATAATACATTTATCAAAGTCTGAACCTAAATTTTCATCGTTTAATGGGTGTCCCCAAAACTTAAACCATTTTTTGATATTTTTATCATAAGGCCAAGTATTAGAAGAAGGACCATACCTTAGGGATTTATTACTAAATGTACATTCAATGCTCATATCTACTGCGGGACGGCTATCGCTTTCATCCAATTTTTGATCTTCTTTTGACCATCCCCATTCATAGCCACAAATCATTAATCCGTTTTTATCATTAAAGCCTTCGAAAATTGAATTTGCTAAATTTAGATTTCTTTCCATTATTCTTTTCTCAGATGAACTCAAACCTTAAGTTAACACATATATTCAATATAAATCAATTACTTAATTAAAAATAGGTGCTATTGTAATTACATTAACGGTTTTTAGGAGACTCTAGGTATCACCACATTTGTAACAAAAAATATAATTTATATAAATCATATACATAAATATTTTATTTTAGATATGAAAATTAATATTTAACATAAAATCTCTTATACGTAATTCAGTTGTAACCCCCAAATAGAAATGTCCGGTTTACCGATTGCTCGACCTAAGATATCAGAATATAAGAATTTGATGATCACCCTGGTTCTCAAAACTCGATACTTTATTGAAAAGTTCTATCGAGGCTTATAAGTCCCTGAAACAAAAAAATGCCTGAACTTCAGGCATTTTTTACGTCATCACTAACAGCTTACAACAATCAACAAACGAGAGTTTTAGTCTTTTGAATACGACTTAATTTTTTCAAAAATAGGGTAAAAGTCTACACCCTCATCTTTCATGCTAGAAAGTAAGTAAACCAGAACAGCGATATGAGTAGGTACTTTTCCGATCTTTTTATAGTTAGTTATGGAGTTTGGGTTCATGTCCAATAAGGTTGCAAATTCCTTAATTGAAAGACCTGCTTTCCCCATAAGTCTTTGAAATTCTTCGTATGGCATCGTGATAAATACAATCTGTTTGAATTAGAAGTATAACACAGACCATAAAACTCAAAAAAACACATAAAAAATGTGACAAACACATTTTTTATGTGTTATAAATAGCTTATCAGCTAACCCATTTATCCTTATTATCGGAGAAATATAATATGTACTCATACCCGGATTCAAACACTGAAAAGAAAATTGCTCTCATGATCATCAATGACTTTTTCATTCAAAAAGCCCATGAACTGTGGATTTTTTTACAACTCGATCAGTGCTTTA
>NZ_LJYG01000095.1:1790-3676 GCF_001440035.1 Bradyrhizobium manausense
AATGATTATGAAGCCACACTGATTTGGACTCGACGTTATTTAGAGAAGCATCCTGAGTGTGAGTACAGCGATATTCAAAAAGCCTTTGTTTCTTGTTTCCCAGAACACTTCTTCAGCTTTGACTGTTAATTTATGAGAGGCACGGTAAAAAATCGAAATGGGTAAGTAAATCCCAAATAACAGCCAGTTCATACAACTGGCTTTTTATTGTTACGTATAAATCTAAGACTTTCTTTGAGCATACTAAAATTGATGTTCCACGGCTTCTAAGACATTGATTTTAGGTTCAGGATTGGGGTCGCCATGACGTTACTTTAGGGTGTACTTTAAAGATACAAAAATAAAAACTTATAAAATATGATAAGTCAGTTAAATGATGCATAAAATTTGATTTGAGTCCCTAAGTCTTTCACTTTCTCATTATTGAAATGATACTATAAAAAAGATTTTGTCTTAGTATTCATCAGACACATTTAGAGTAATCAATATTCATATTACTATCACGGAAAAAACAATTAATTGAAATTATCACAAGTGAAAAAAATCGAAAAATAACACCAAATACAGGTCAGTTTTTTTTGTAGTGTATAGTCGAATTACGTGACAACTTCATTCACGACATTTCACGTTTTTACAGTCAAGCGCAAGCGTAGACTGTGAAAACGTAGAAATGACGTAGAATGAAGCGCACTTTAACCCAAATTGAACATTCCGCTTCGCTTCATATTCAATTTGAGTCGTGCGCCCCCCCAAAAAACCAGGGAAGGGGGGACTTTTAAACCATTTTCTTGATCTAAAACCGATTGTGCTTTGCCCAATTTTTTTGATCAGCTAATGTCTTAAAAGTACAAAGCAAAAGCGCAAAAGCATGTCTGATAAAATCATTATTCGTAATCAATATTCTTGTCGAATTTCTGCAATTAAAAAATCCAAAGGTCATAGTCCACTTCGAGCGATTGCGTATATTCAAGGACGAAAAATGCAGAATAGTTTGAGTGGTGACGAACATAATTTTTCTAATAAAAAAGGCGTAATAGATACTGGTTTTTTAATGCCGCTTGGCATTAAAACAGGCATGAACGAAGAACAATTTTATAATCATTTAGAAAACAACTCTCATGCATCAACAAACATTCTTGCCTATTCATCAATCATGTCATTACCTGCGGAATTGGACATAAAGAATCAAAAAAAATTAGTCGAAGATTTTTGCAAATATTTCACAGATACATATCAAACAGCAGTCAGTTTTGCGATTCACGAACCAGACAACAAAAAAAAGAAACAGGCAAAACTAGAGGAAATCGAAAAGCATAATTTACCTTCCACAGATGACGATTTGCGTATGCAAATGCAGAATAATCATGTCCATTTAGTGATTCCTTATTGCAAAATTTCAGCACTCACAGAAAGCGACTTAACAGCAAAGCGTAAGAAAAAAGCGATTGCTGACACGTTCAAGCTCGGCAACCAAGTAAAAGATTTTAATCCAATCAAATTCGGCTCAGAGATCAAAAAAGACAAACCTGATTTGATGAATACACAGCAAAATTTTTTGCAATTCATGCGTCAAGAGTGGTGCAGATTTATTAATAACTCATTAGAGCTAAACAACCGAATCGAACGCTATACGCATAAATCATATAAAGATTTAGGCTTGCAAATTTCGGCCACGGTTCATGAAGGTGAAGTACGAAAAAACATTCTAGCAAATGGTCAAAAAACTGATGTAAATGAATACAACAAACGTCAAAAAGCAAAGCAAAAAACAGAGGCGGATTATCTCAATTTTATCAATGTGCCCTTACCTGCCGAGTTGGCCAATAAAATTTTAAGTGGTCAAAAACTTGCTGAAAAAGAATTATTAAACAGCCTTAAACCGCTTA
>NZ_LJYG01000096.1 GCF_001440035.1 Bradyrhizobium manausense
GCGAATTCAAACATGAGGTGCGACAGTTTCAAAAGCCATATGATAATCAACAAGCTGAGCAAATTTCTCTAATGGTGTAAGCCAATCTAACGCCTTTCTAGGACGAGTATTCAGTGACATGGCAACTTGATTTAAATAATGCTGATCTGCCTGATTTAAATCAATCCCTTTAGGTAAATATTGCCTAATTAAACCATTCATATTTTCGCATGTGCCTTTTTGCCAAGGTGAATGTGGGTCACAGAAATATACATCTATGCCTAAATCTTCTTCGAGTATTTTATGTTCTGACATCTCGCGTCCACGGTCATAGGTCAACGTTTTACGCAGTTCTGCAGGTAAATATTTCAGAGCTTCAGTTAAAGCCTTGCGCACTGATTCTGCCTTTGCATCAGGTAATGTTGCCAAGATACAGAGCCGTGTATTTCGTTCAATAAGTGTTGCTATCGAACTTTTATTGTCTTTACCTTTAATTAAATCAGCTTCCCAATGACCCGGTATTTTTCTTTCTTGAACTTCGGCTGGGCGCTCATGAATAGTTTTAATATCCTGTAATATAGAATCTTTTTTAGGTTCACCGTTAGCTTTTCGCTTTTTATTTTCATGACGCAGACAGGATAATAAGTCTTTTTTCAACTCACCCTTGGGTAATGCTCGTATCGTTGAATAAATCGTTGTATGGCTTACATTCATTGTTTGATCCAAATCAGGAAATGTCTTTAAACGCTTTGCTATTTGCTGAGGAGACCATAAACAACGGATCGCTTCAACAATAAATTTCCAGAGGATTGAATCGATTTTGAGTTTTCTGTGACCACGTCTACGTCTAGCGAAGGTGTTATCAGAAGCATATCGAGCTTGATAAACGTCATTGATGCTATTTCTTTTAAGCTCACGATAGATCGTACTAGGATGTCTTTTAATGAGTTCAGCAAATTTTCTGGCTGAAAAGCCTTCTTTTCTTGACTCAAGCATTAATGCAGTACGATCTTCAAAGTTAAGATGATGGTATGACAATTTTATATACTCCATAAACCCTTTAAATTAATTAGGTGGTTTATGTCGCACTTCAAGTTTTACTCTGCC
>NZ_LJYG01000097.1:0-30153 GCF_001440035.1 Bradyrhizobium manausense
TCCGTGCTGCACACCTGGGGCTCGGCCATGACCCACCACCCGCATGTGCACATGATCGTGCCGGGCGGCGGCATCTCGCCCGACGGCCGGCGCTGGGTGTCGTGCCGGCCGGGCTTCTTCCTGCCAGTGCGCGTGCTCTCACGCCTGTTCCGGCGATTGTTCCTGGAGCGCCTCGCGATCCTCCACCAGGCCGGGCGCCTGAGCTTCTTCGGCAACGACGCTGATCTCGCCGGAGCACAATCATTCGCCGCATTGCTTGCAGCCTCGCGCAAGACGGAATGGGTCGTCTATGCCAAGCGCCCGTTTGGCGGTCCCGAGGCCGTGCTGGCCTATCTGTCGCGCTATACCCACCGCGTCGCCATCGCCAACAGCCGCCTGATTGCCTGCGACCAGCGCGGCGTCACCTTCAGCTGGAAGGATTACCGGGTCGAAGGCCACGACCGTCAAAAGCGGATGACGATCGCCACAGACGAGTTCATCCGCCGCTTCCTCATCCACGTGCTGCCAAAAGGCTTCCACCGCATCCGCCACTACGGCCTGCTCGCGCGGAGCGCCTGCGCCGACAACGTCGCACGCGCGCGCAAACTGCTCCTCGTCAAGGATCGTAAGGATGAGCCGACCGAGACCATCGACAGCGGCACGCCGCCGTGTCCATGCTGCGGCGGTCGCATGATCGTCATCGAGGTTTTTGAGCGAGGCGCAACGCCTCGCCATCAAGCGAGCCCGCCAACCAGCGCCATCAGGATCGATACGTCATGAGCGCGCAACCGTCATGCTGCAAAGTTGCTCGCCATGCCCGCCGCTCATCGACCGGCCACGGCGGCATACGCTCCAACTGTCAGCTGTCGTTGCCAATCCGCCGACGATTGATCACGTTCGAACCCATCTACCCGTCATTCGCTTGCCCCGCCGCCGTCGCGCAGCTCGCTGCATGGACTCGAACTCCATCGGCCAGCTCGCCTGCAGAGCTCAAATCCCCATAGAGCCCGCCGCACCTTTCCTGCCCATCATGCGCGGTTTCCTCCCTTGGAGGCTTTCGGACGCCGGCCGCCCGAATATGCCGCGCCGTCAGTCACGCGGCCGGCATCCGAAACCCTTCACAAAAGGCGCCTTCG
Organism: Bradyrhizobium manausense; assembly: GCF_001440035.1. GTDB lineage: Bacteria > Pseudomonadota > Alphaproteobacteria > Rhizobiales > Xanthobacteraceae > Bradyrhizobium > Bradyrhizobium manausense. The sequence goes on from NZ_LJYG01000097.1 coordinate 1,116, forward strand.
TCCTCGCGCCGGGGCTGGTCCGCTCTGCCCCATTGAGCGGAGCTCAGTCAGGCGCGGCGTAACTTCGCAGATGGGCCACAAGCGGCGGTCGGGCGCGCTTCCACTCCGCTCTGCTTTCGATAGCAGCAGCACAGCCGCATCACCGTGGTTCGGCTAAGGGCCACAAGGGCCTTCAAGAGATAGCAGGGCGGCCAACCGGATTTGCCAAGGCGGACTTGGAGCTTCGTCCCCGGCGGTCGGCGCTGGGAGGCTGGGGCCGCCCCGCTTTGGTAGAGCTTAGGGCGCGGGCGCGGGTCCGCTTAGCTTGGTGTTGACGCTCGTGAATACTCCGGTCAATGCGGTACCAGTGTTCTTGACAGCAGCAATGATTCCGAGGGCGATGCCGGCCGCGATCAGGCCATATTCGATTGCTGTGGCGCCGGTTTCATCGGCTAGAAATCTCTTGACGGCAGACAAATCCACCTCCTTATGGTTGTGATTTTAGCGTGCAACAGTGGGTTGTAACAACCGCTTCATACTCGCGAGCGGATTAAGGATCGCTAAATCCGATCGGTCGATTTGACTGCAATCTGAGATCGAAGGGCCGCTGAACACCGCACGTCTCGTCGAGGTCTGCTCAGGGTCCACAAGCAGGCTTACAATGCTTATACAATCTTAGTCCGCCTTAAGTCAGACGGCGGACATTCCGAGGCTGATGATTGAAGCCAACGAGAGCCGAACTTGGATCGTCAAGCTGCGGGTCCGTCAGGTAGAGATGGTCGTCGTTCTGAATGTCGCACGTCATCCTTGCGCGATGGCTCCGGATGCAGCGTAGGCTTCTCGTCAGCGCGAAGGAAGTTTGCGTGGTTGATCAGTGCGGCCGCGGCAAGTAAAAGGTGAAACGCAGGAACTTTTTGCCGATTTTTCCCGTTTCCGACATTCTGGTTCAGTCATTCGCGGCCCATGCTGCATCGCAACGAACCCTGCCCACCCGCGCCGGTTCCTCCACAGGGCCGGCTGGGCCTTGTCGACATCCTGATCCGGCTGAAGCGCAATCCGCTCGAATGCTGGAGCGAAGACTTCTTTCGCGATCCGATTTGCAAGCTTCGCCTTCCTTTCCTTGACGCGTTCCTGGTTCACGAGCCGCAAGCCATCAAGCGCGTGCTGATGGACAATGCGAAGAATTATCCGAAAGACGCGATCCAGCGCCGGATTCTCTCCTCGGGCCTCGCCGACGGACTGCTCAGCGTCGAGGGCGAGCGGTGGGAGATCCAGCGCAGAGCGCTCGCCCCGTTGTTCGCGCGGCGGACGGTGAATTCGTTCACGAGAGCGATGCTGACGGCAGCAGACGAGCTGGTGGTGAAATGGTCGAAGCTGGGAGCGACCACGATAGACGTTGCCGCGGAGATGACTCTGATCACTCTGAGGGTGCTCACGCTGACGATCTTCTCCGACGGAATCGGCGGCGACCTCGGCGAATTCAGCTCGGCGATGACCGCTTACTTCGACGTGGTCGGGCGCATCGGGGCGCTCGATCTGCTCGGGGTGCCCACCTTCGTGCCGCGTCCCGGCCACGGACGCCTGCGGCGCACGATGGCCTATTTCGAGGGCATCATCGACAGGATCGTTCAGATGAGGCACGAACGGCTTGCCCGGGAAGAGGCCCCCGACGATCTTTTGACGCTCTTGCTGAAGGCGCTCGATCCGTCGACAGGCCAACGGCTGGATTCGACGGAGATCCGCTCGAACATCCTGACGTTTCTTTCAGCCGGCCACGAGACCACGGCAAATACGCTCACCTGGTCGTTCTTTCTGCTTTCACAATCGCCCGAGTGGCGCGCGCGCGTCCGCGAAGAGGCCGAGCGCGAGCTCTCTTCGCCGGACGGCTTGGCCGACCGGCTTGTCGTAGCCAGAGCGGTCGTGGAGGAGGCGCTTCGCCTGTACCCACCGATCGCAGCGCTGAGCCGTTCTGCCCTCGAGCGCGACCTGCTGGGCGACGTCAAAGTCGGGCGGCGCTCGCTGATCGTGATCGCGCCTTACGTGCTGCACCGGCACAGGGCCATATGGGACCGGCCCAATGTTTTCGACCCGTCGCGCTTCCTGCCGGAGGCGCGGTCCACCATTCCGCGCTTCACCTATCTGCCATTCGGCATCGGTCCGCGGACATGCATCGGTTCTTCTTTCGCGCTGCAGGAAGCCACCATCATCCTGGCCGTCCTGATCCGGAACTTCGATATGCGCCTGTCTGCGGACGCCGACGTCTGGCCGGTTCAGCGGATCACGCTGCGAACGGCCAAAGGCCTGCCCATGCGGATCAGCCGCCGCGAACGGCCATGATGGCATAGTACTCCTGTTTTGCCCGACGGGTCAAAGGAAATTCTGCAAAAACGAAATGGACGCGCCGTTCGCGACGGCGCTTCTACTGTGCATGGGGTTGTTTTCAAGTTTTTGCGAGAGCGGCCTGCGACCTCAATCCGCGACCGCGATCGCCTCGATCTCGATCAGCCATTCCGGCGCGGCCAGCGCGGAGACGCCAACGAGCGTCGAGGCCGGCGGCTCCATGCCTTCGAAGAAGGCCGAGCGGGCCTTGCCGATGATCGGGCGCAGCTCCGGCTTGTAGCCGACGACGAAGGTCGTGATCTTGACGATGTTGGCGTAGGTGGCGCCGGCTGCCTTCAAGGCGTGGCCGAGATTCTGCATCACCTGCGTGGTCTGCGCGGCGATATCGCCCTCGCCGACGATCCGCCCCTCTTCGTCCACCGACACCTGGCCGGAGATGTAGATCGTTCGCGCCCCGGAGGCGGTGACGACGTGAGAATAAGCGGGATTGTGGTGCAGGCCGCTGGGGCGGAGATGATCAAGCTTGGGCAACGCTTCCTCCCGAAGTTCATGGTTGGACGGGAGCGTAACCGGAGATGGCGCTCCGGGCTAGTGTCGCCGCTCAATTGCAAGGCTTCTTCAATTACAGGGCTTCTTCAATTGCAGGGCTTCTTCAATTACAAGGCTTGCTGTCCTTGACGTCGAACTTGCCCATCGCGCCCGAGATCACAAAGTCGTTGTAATCGAGCACGAGCTGGCGGGAGACGCCGTTCTCGTAGAGCTCGAACGACATCGCATAGACCGGCGTCTGCTCGCCTTCCTTCTGCTGGGCTTCGCGGTCGAAATAGCTGACCGTCACCGGCCAGCGCGTCAGCGATTTCATGTGCTCGTCGGACGTCGACGGATCAGGCGAGGCGGTGCGGTCTGCGGGGATCGGCTGACCGATCACGGTCAGCGTATTGTAGACCTTCTGGCCGTCATCGGAGCCGTCATAGACGGAGAGCTCCAGCAGCGACTTGCCGTCCTTGGCGGCGGCAATGATGCGCTGGATCTGCTCGGTCGGGAACACGATCTTGCCGTCGAGGGTGAAGCTCTTCGGCGCCGGCAGTTTGAGCTTGACGTTGATGTGGTCGCCGTCGCGCTCCGCCGAGCCGTCGACGAGGCCGGCCTCGGCCTCGTTCATCCGCGTCTCGATCTTGAAGCGATAGCTTTTCCCGGCGGCATCCTCCCAGGAATTGGAGCGGAGGTCGCTCAGCGTGATCTTGCCCTCGCCGCTGTCGAGCTCGGAGACCTGGCGGAATTCGGACGTGTAGCCCTCGCAAGAGCTTCCGGCGAAATTGTAGAGGATGCGGCCGCGCGCGCTGTTGATCGAATTGGAGCGCGATTTGACCAGGCTGAGATCATAGAGCGCCTGGTGCGCGAGGAACGGACCGTTCGCGGCATGCGCGCCGCTACCGGCGCCGAGAGTGGCCACCGCGAGCGCCATCACACCGAGTGAAGTCCGGAAAAGGTGCACCATATCTATTCCCTGGGGACGCGCAGATTCGACACAATAATGACCGTTCCATTGCGTCGCAACTGCGGCAGTTTCACTTAAAGTTGCGCCCCTCCGTCGAACCTTCTGATCTGCCTCGGGAAAATGCAGAGCGCGCCGGCCTCTCGCGGACAAATCCGCTTGCTTGCATGTGGCGGCACGATGGGCGAAACAGGGCCGCCCGGGCAGTTCCCAGACGCACCGGGTTGGGACGCGTTTTCAGACATCGAGGTCGAGACATGGCAGGCACGGTCGAGCAGAAACTGGCGGAACAGGGCATCAAGCTGCACGAGGCCCCCTCTCCCGTGGCCAATTACGTCCCGTTCGTACGATCAGGCAATTTGCTGTTCGTCTCCGGCCAGGTCTGCTTCGATCCATCAGGCAAGCTGATCGCCAAGGGCAAGCTGGGCGCCGGCGTCTCGATCGAGGACGGCGCTGCGGCCGCGCGCGGCTGTGCCGTCAATCTGCTCGCGCAGGTCAAGGCCGCACTCGGCGACCTCGACAAGGTCACGCGCGTGGTGCGCCTCGGCGGCTTCATCAACTCGGCGCCGGACTTCCTGGACGGGCCGAAGGTGCTGAACGGCGCCTCCGACCTGATGGTCGCCGCGTTCGGTGACAAGGGCCGCCACGCCCGCACCACCGTCGGCGTCGCCTCGCTGCCCGCGGATGCGGCGGTCGAGGTCGAGGGCGTGTTCGAGGTCGCCTGACGTTCATGCGTGCTCCGGATTGGCTGACAGCGCGGCCGGTCGCCCATCGCGGCCTGCATGACATCTCCCGTGGCATCGTCGAGAACATGCCGGGGGCGGTACAGGCCGCAATCGCAGGCAATTTTGCCATCGAGGTCGATATCCAGCTCTCCGCTGACGGCGAGGCCATGGTGCATCACGACCATGCGCTCGGCCGCCTCACCGAAGCCAGCGGCCCGGTGGTCGCGAAGACCGCCGCCGAGCTGAAGGCCATCACGTTCAAGGATACGCCCGAGCGGATGATGTCGCTCACTGACCTCTGCGCCATGGTCGACGGCCGCGTGCCGCTGGTGATCGAGGTGAAGAGCCATTTCGACGGTGACCGCAAGCTGGTGAAGCGGATGGCCGAGGTGCTGGCGTCCTATCGGGGCCACGCGGTCGGCATGTCCTTCGACCCCGACCAGGTGCTGGCGCTACGCGAGCTGCTGCCCTCCCGCCCGCGCGGCATCGTCGCGCAGCGGAGCTATGAGGACGAGTACTGGGCCTACCTGACCCAGGAACAGCGCGACACCATGCTGTACCTGCGTCACGGCTTTCAGACCCAGCCGCATTTCGTCGCCTTCAGGGTCGACGACCTGCCCGCGCCCGCCCCCTGGATCGCCCGGAACATCTTCGGCTGCGCCCTGCTCGGCTGGACCACCCGCACATCAGAGCAGCGGACGCGGGTCGCGCGATATGCCGATCAGATGATCTTTGAGGGCTTCGTCCCGTAAGCTTGATGGTCCGGACCCTTGAAGTCGCTGCTGCAATGCACGATCTTGGGCGCAATGGCATCATCCGAAATCACCCTGGAGGCGGTCCCGTCCATTGGCGAAGTCTCGCCGGAGGATTGGGACGCCTGCGCCAATCCTGGCAAGGCTCTCAACGAAAAGGCCTGCAACGGGCATGGCTTGGGAACCTCATCCGGGTTTCCAGGCGATTCGTTCGGCCTGTTAAAGCCCGCCTATAACCCGTTCGTCTCTCACGCCTTTCTTTCCGCGGTCGAGAAATCGGGTTCGGCCACGATCCGCACCGGCTGGGGATCGCGGCACCTCGTGGCCAAGATCGAGGGCCGCGTCGCCGGCGTCGTGCCCTGCTATCTGAAATCACACAGCCAGGGCGAATACGTTTTTGACCGCGGTTGGGCGGATGCTTATGAGCGCGCCGGCGGCCGGTACTATCCCAAGCTTCAGGTCGCTGTTCCCTTCACACCAGCCACAGGGCCGCGGTTGCTGGTGCGCGACGGCGTCGACCGCGAGCGCATCATGGAAGCGCTGGCGAGCGGCCTAGTGGCGCTGTGCGGCGTCAGCAAGGCGTCCTCGGTGCACGTCACGTTCGCGCGCGAGGCGGAGTGGAAGCTGCTCGCCCGGCACGGCTTCCTCCAGCGCACCGACCAGCAGTTCCACTGGCACAATGAGGGTTTTGCCACCTTCGACGATTTCCTGGCGACCCTGAACTCACGCCACCGCAAATCCATCAAGCGCGAGCGGCGCGATGCGCTTGCCGCCGGGATCAGCATTCACTGGCTCACGGGCAAGGACATCACCGAGGACGCCTGGGACGCCTTCTTCGAATTCTACATGGAGACCGGCTCGCGCAAATGGGGCCGGCCCTATTTGACGCGCGAATTCTTCTCACTGATCGGCGACACCATGAGCGAGGATGTGCTGCTGGTGATGGCCCGTCGCAACGACCGCTGGATTGCTGGCGCGATCAACTTCATCGGCTCGGAGACGCTGTTCGGCCGCAACTGGGGCGCAGTCGAGCATCATCCGTTCCTGCATTTCGAAGTCTGCTACTATCAGGCGATCGATTTTGCGATCAAGCATGGCCTTGCGCATGTCGAGGCCGGTGCGCAGGGCGAGCACAAGATCGCGCGCGGCTACCTGCCACGAACGACCCACTCCGCCCACTTCATCGCTGATCCGGGCCTGCGTCGCGCCATCGACGACTACCTCAAGCGCGAGCGCGCCTATGTCGCGGAGGCCGGGCGGGAGCTGGCCGAGTTCGGCCCGTTCCGGAAAGGTATCGACGAGGCGCCTTGACGCGCTCGCGCGGCTGGTGACAGTAAGCGCAAAATTGAGCTCAAAATTCCCGGGAGCCGCCGCCATGACCGCCTATGACCCCAACAACATCTTCGCAAAAATCCTGCGCGGCGAGTTTTCCTGCCACAAGGTCTACGAGGATGAGCATGTGTTCGCCTTCCTCGACATCATGCCGCGGGTAACGGGCCACACGCTGGTGATCCCGAAGGCCCCTGCCCGCAACATCCTCGACATCAAGGCGGACGACTACGCCCACGTCGCCCGCGGCGCGCACAAGATCGCCGCGGCCGCGATGAAGGCGTTCAAGGCCGACGGCATCACCGTGCAACAGTTCAACGAGCCCGCCGGCGGACAGGTCGTATTTCATCTCCACATGCACGTGCTGCCCCGGCACGACGGCGTCGCCATGCTGCCGCCCGCGAGCCGCAAGGAAGACGTCAAGGTGCTGGAAGAGAACGCGGCCAAGCTGATCGCGGCGCTGAAGGGCTGACCGTCATTCCGTCTGGGAATCCCCAGCCTGCGCCGCGGCCAATGGGGTGAACTCGCAGCGATCCGGCTTGATATCGATTAGTGGCGTATTATCGATGCAGTCGAGGCCGCGCACCAGAATCGCATTGCCTTCGATCCCGACCAGCTTGACGATCGAGGTGCCGATCGGATTGGGCCGCACCGGCGAGCGTAGTGAAAAGGTGCCGCGGGTCTTCTCGTTGTTCTTCGGGCTCTGCAGCACGATGTCGCGACGCGACTGGTCGAGCCAGTAGAGCACTTCGAGATTGCTGTAGAAGTCGACGCCCTTGATCGCCGGTATGAACGGCTCAAAGATCTCGAGGCGGCAAATCGGGCCGTCCTGGCGCCCCTGCCGTGGGGTTTCCAGCCGCGAGGTCCAGGGCGTGCGAATGCGGCCGATGAAGACGAGGCCGGCATCTTCCGTGGACGGCAGCTCGATGGCGACTTCGCCCTCGCGGAGCTCGTTTTCGCGAACCATATTTCCGGTTCCTTGGCTATTCGCTGGTGGTTTTAGCCCAACCACCACTTGCCGGCCAGCATGAAGACTTCGCCGGCGACAACGCCCGCGAAGATCGAACGGCGGGTCAGCAAGAAGACGACGAGGCCGGCGGCCACTGCGCCATAGCGCAAGCCATCCGGCACGCTGGCGAGCGCGCCGGGCGGCTGGACCACGATCTGGGCGATGACGCCGGCGAGGATCGCGGTGGCGACCGCCCTCACCCAAACCAGCAACTCCGAGCCCTCATCGATGCCGCCGCCGAACCACAGGCCGAGCATGCGCCAGATCTGGTTGGGCACGACCCCCGCGACGAACAGCACGACCAGCGCATGCCAATCGCCGATCAGTTGCGCAGCGTTCATGCGCGGACCTCGCGCCACCAGTGCACGCCATAGGCGATGGTGCCGGCGGCCACGCCGCTGACGAGGATGTCGAGGCCGGAGTTCATCTTCGCCGCCAGCGGATAGAGCAGGATGCCGAGCGCAAGTGCGACCACGTCGGCAACCTCGCGGCTGTTGCGCGCGGTCGAAAACAGGAAGGATAGCGGCGTTAGCAGCAGGATCGCGGCGCCCAATGCCTGCGTCAGATTGGCGGCGAGGAAATAGCCGACGATGTTTGCGGTGAGACACACCGAGACCAGGCCGAAGCCGAGCCCGTTGACGAAGGCGATGCGCCGCTCGCGCGGCACAAGCGGCAGGAAGCGATGGCATTCGACCCACAGCGTCACCGCCGTGAGATGGGCTGCAAAGAACAGCTCGCGCCGCTTGGTCGTCGGCGTGCGCATCAGGGGCAGCACCGAGACCACCATCGGAAACAGCCTGATCGCACTGACCGTGACCGCGATCGCCGACTGGATGATGGTGGCGCCGGAGCCGAGCGTCGTGATCAGGATGATCTGCGCCGGCCCCGCCCAAACGAACAACGTCGAGCAGAGCGCCCAGAGCAGGCTGAAATGGGTGTCATGCGCGAGCGCGCCGATGCCGAGATAGGTCGCGAACAGGACCAGCGTGAGGATCGTCTGCGTGATCGAGCGCACGCCCCAGGCGAAGGCGCGCCAGGAACTTTGCCATTGCGGGGAATCGAGCGGAGGGAGCGCCACGGGAGCTTGGCCGAGGGTTGCGGAATCGTGCCCGCATAACGGGCAATGCGGATCGCCTCGTCAAGGAAGCCCGCGGCGGGGCTGGCATGCGCGTACAGCCAACGGCCGTCATTCCGGGGCGCCGCGCAATGACAGGAGGTGAGAGGCGCACCGCCTATCCGCTCACGCCGCGGTTCTTCAGCACAAAACATGCCCCGCCCGCTTTGCGAATGCGGTTGCAGAGATCGTCCGCCTCACTTCGCGTATCGGCCCCAATGCGCACCTGGTAGAAAGCGTGCGAGCCGCGGCTGCGCACCACCGAACTGAGCAGGCTCGGATCGCGCTCACCGATCACGCCGCTAAGCCGCGTGACGGCACGGGAATACATCGCCAGTGCCTTGTTGCGGTCGAAGCCCGCGGCCAGCTGAACCCCCCAGATCTTCGCAGCGGCGAGCTCGACATGCTGCTCGAGTTCTGCGACGAACGGGTTCGGCGCGCGCTTCAGCAGCGCCATCAGGTCGCGGCAGCTCGTCGGGGGCGAGCTCGGCGGTCCCTTGCCGCTGTTGCCGGCCTTGGCCCATGTATCAACGCTCGCGCCAGTGATGGCATAGACGTAATTGCGCGTCTGCTCCGGCATGGGACCAGTGCCCGCGAGCCATTCCTGGACCCGCCGCGGACCGGCATTGTAGGCGGCGGCGGCAAGGCCAAGATTGCCGAACTGGTTGCGCAGCTCGTTCAAGAACTCGGCGGATTTCGGCAATGCCTGAACCGGATTGAAGGGGTTGAGAAGCCCGCGCTCGCTCGCGGTCCCCGGCATGAACTGCGCGATCCCCTGCGCCTGCTCGCCGCTACGCGTCACTGGTCCGACCGCATCGGCCTGGAAACGGCTCTCCTGCCAGATCACACGGGCGAAGAATTCCAGCGGCAGGTTGGCATCACGCGCGGCCGCCTCGACGATCAGGCAGATCGACTCCCGCGTGTCGCTCTCGCGCGCGGGCTCGTTCGCTGCCGGCTTTGCCGGCGCCTCGGGGCCAAGCTGGGTCGGAGGGACCGGAGCATCCTCGGCCAGCACCGGCGTGCAAACGAACGCCGCCGCAAGCAGCCACCAGATCAGCTTCTGAGCCCCGACGAATGCCATGTCGCTCCCAAACTCGGCCCTTGAACTCGGCCCCCAAGGCAACTAGCAACGGCGGGAATTAGCAACGTTGAGCCCGGCCAGGATGCAGACAATCTATTTTGATCTCGACGGCACGCTGACCGATCCAAAGCCCGGGATCACCGGTTCGATCCAGTACGCCCTGAAAAAACTCGGGCAAGCGGTCCCTAGCCAGGATGAATTGACCTGGTGCATCGGGCCGCCGCTGCATGCGAGCCTCAAGAAGCTGACCGGAACCGACGCATTGGCCGACCAGGCGCTTCTGCTCTACCGCGAACGGTTTTCCGAGGTCGGGCTGTTCGAGAACACACCCTATCCGTCCATCCACGACACGCTGGCGGCGATCGCCGCAACGGGCGCGCGCATGTTCGTCGCGACCAGCAAACCCGCTGTCTATGCAAGCCGCATCATCGAACACTTCGGCCTGAAACCATATTTCGAGCGGGTGTTTGGTTCGGAGCTCGACGGCACCCGCGTCGACAAGCGCGACCTGCTGCGCTACGCGCTCGACGAGACCAAGGTCGACGCCGCCGGTGCCATCATGATCGGCGACCGCAGCCATGACGTGGTCGGTGCCCGGACCAACGGCATGACGGCGATCGGTGTGCTCTACGGCTATGGCAGCGAGGCCGAGCTCAGGGATGCCGGCGCGCATCACATTTGCGCGGCGCATCCGGAGCTGCTCGGCCATTGCGTCGCCTAAGCGACAGCCGTCTCGACCGCCGCAAGCATTCCCGTCTTCGGATGGCAGTTCAGATATTCGAAGAACTGCTCATCAGCGGCTGCCACCGTAACCTCGTGATAAAGCCGCAGCTTCGCTGACGGCCCCAGCGTCGAGAGATATTTCATCGCCGCGCCGAAGATTTTGACGTGGGTCGGGTGCGATTCCGCCCAGCGCTCCAGTGCAGCCAAGCTCCTCCACCAGCTCTGGCCGTATGATTTTTCACTTGCCTTGCCGTCAGCCGAGAGCACCTGCATGTAGCGGTTGGCATAGCATCCGATTCCGAGCCCGTCATCGCGCAGGAAATCCATGCCCTCGCGCAGCACGGGCTCGACGTCGTCGAGATACAACTTTCGCTCCGACGCTTCCGTATCGCTCCAGTCCTGCCCGGAGCGGATCAGGCAAAGATTGTCGTGCGCCTTCACCCGCAGCCGTGCACCGTCACGGATCAGTTCAGGATTGCCACAAGGCGACATCGGGTCGGTCTGCGACAGCGGAATGCGATCGCGCATGCCGCCCCAATAAGCGTGCTCCTGCACCTCGCCGCTCATGCCCTCGGCGATCGCCGCAACGCCTTCGGGCCTGCCTAACGAGGAGAACAGCGTCTCGTGCCGCGCCACAGCGGGGCGCAACACCTCGATGAAGGTGCCGATGCCGTCGCGCGACGCTCCGGTCCACGCCTCACGTGCCGGGGCAAACCAGGCGTCGAAGCGTGCAATGTCGTCCCAATAGGCCACCGAAACAATGTTGGCGTGTCCGGCCTGGTCGACATAGTGCGCGCGGTCACAATGCGTGGGACCGCCTTCACCGGCAAACAGCCTGCTGATTTCGGCGAGCGCTTCCGTCGCAGCCGCCGATACCGCCCCACGATGCTGCACCCCGAAATAGGCCATCACCACGCGGCTCACTCCGGGTTTGTAGCGCGCCACGAAAGATGGATATGGCGGCTGATAATCATCAGGCACGCGCTTGTGACGCGTGCGCGGGGTTTCGAGATGCGCGGGAATTGCGGATTCCATGATCATACCCTCCCCTCGATCGCCGCGATCAGCTCGCTGCCGCGCCGATTTCCACCGGCTCGACGGTGTCGACCGGCAGCGCGAACTGCTCGACCCGCTTGTACGGCTTCCGGTTGAGCAGCAGCCGCGTGACGTCGGGCCGCGAATAATGCCCGGCGGGATCGGCTGCGTTCTTGGCAACGCCGATGGCGCCGAGATCGATCTCTGCGATCAGCAGGCCCTCCTGGTCCGGCGCGAGCTTGTCGCCGATCTGGCTGCCGTCGGGCCCGTAGATCGCGGCAAACCCGCCGCCGACATGCAGCAGCGCATTCTTGTCCGGCCGGTCGCAGAGCTCGTCGATCATGGCCTGCGACACCGTCGCGCACGGCGCCAGCACGAAGCAGGAGCCCTCCACCGCATAGACGCGCGAGGCGGCGTTGTTGACCTCGGCCCCTAACGCCGGCGCGAAGGGATCGTAGAGCGAGAAGCTCGGCCAGGCCGCGACATGCACCTGCTCGTTCTGGGCGTACATCGCGTATTTCGATAGCGGCTGGAGATGCTCCCAGCAGCACAGCGCGCCGAGGCGGCCGATGTCGGGCCGCGCATGGACCGCAAGATCGCTGCCATCCCCCTCGCCATACACCGTCCGCTCGGCATGGGTCGGCCGCAATTTGCGGCGTTTTGCGATGGTCTCGCCGTCGGGTCCGATCAGCCATTGCGCGAGATAGAGGCTGCCGCCGTCGCGCTCGGAGAGGCCGATCACCGCGGTGAGCCGCGCTTTCCGCACCGCATCGCGCAGCTTCTCGGCCTGTGGACTGTCATAAGACAGCGAATTGTCAAAGTAGCGCTGCACAAAACCGCGGCCGATCGCCCAGGCCGGCGAGTCCAGCCAGATATGCCAGGGGTATCCGGGGATGAACGCTTCCGGAAATGCGATCAGCTTGGCGCCCTTCTCGGCGGCCTCCCTGATCAGCGCGACCGACTTGTCGATCGAGGCGTCGAGATCGAGCCAGGCTGGCGCTGCCTGCACCACCGCGACCTTGTATTTCGGATGTTCGATGCCCATTGCCGCCTCCCTTGCCGGTTGATCCAAAACCACGTCCGATGCAGTCTATTGGGCCAAGCCGGGCGGCTGCGCTCGACCACGGCGGAACAAAAACTCGACTGGCAAGAACACGAGTAGGGATCGCGCCCCGGTACGGAACTTGCCTGCGAACCAGGCTGGATCTGAGCCACCATGCAGTTTGCTGGACGTGAAAGGGGAGGCCTGACGATGACAATCCAGTTCACGACGGACGGCAGCCCCGGCTACCGGCGCCTTGCCCTCTGGCAGGACATCGTCTGCGATGTGTTCGTCGGGCTCGACTGCAAGTCCGACCTCGGCAGCGCCTTTCACGGCTCGGTCACCCAGGCCCCGCTCGGGAAGGCCGTCTGCTCCGAGGTCTGCTCCGAGCGCCAGCACGTCTTCCGCACGCCCTCGCGCATCGCACGTTCGGATCAGGACTATGTCCTCGTTGCACTCGGCAATCGCGGCGATGGCGGTGTGGTTCAGGACGGCCGCGAGACGGTGATCCACCCCGGCGAGTTCGCGCTCTACGACACCACGCGTCCCTATGAGTTGAAGTTCAAGGACACGTTCTCCCAAACCATCTTCAAGGTGCCGCGCGAGATGTTGCAGCGGCGGCTGGGCGGCACCGAGACGCTCACCGCGATCACGTTCGGGACCGATGCGCCGCTCGAGCGGCTCGCCTATGATTTCATCTTCAAGCTTTGCCAAAGCGCAGATCGGCTCGCGCCGAGCAGTGCAGCCGCCCTTTCCGAGCAGGCGGTCGACTTGCTGGCGATGGCGCTGAGCGAACGGCTTGGCGGGACATCGCTGCCGTCCTCGACCCATCGCTCCGCCCTGCTCTACCGGCTCAAGGCGCATATCCGCGCGCGCCTTGCCGATCCCGACCTCTCGCTGGCCGAAACGGCCGCGGCACTCGGCATCTCACCGCGCTATGTCAACGACCTCCTCGCCGACGAGGACACTTCATTCCAACGCCATGTGCTTGCCGAACGTCTCGCGCAATGCCGGCGCGACCTCGCCTCGCCCCTGCTCGCCCATCGCCACATCAGCGAGATCGCGTTTGCCTGGGGCTTCAACGACGTCTCGCATTTCGGCCGCGTCTTCCGCGAGCATTTCGGGATGTCGCCGCGCGATTACAGGCAAAGCCAGCTGCAGCACTAGGATCCGGCCAACTCGATGACATGCGTCTGCACGAGTCCATTCCGCCAGCAAGGCGGGTATGTCAACGCGCCGTAGGACAACACATCTGCTTGCACTACGATCTCTCCCCAAGGGCGCGCCAATCAATCAGCGGCTCGCCGAGGAGCAGTTCGATGGAACACCGACGCTTGGGCCGATCCGGCCTCATGGTGCCCGCTTTGAGCCTTGGCACGGGCACGTTCGGCGGCGTCGGCCGCCTCGCGGCCTGGGGGACGACCGACGCGACCGAAGCGCGGCGCCTTCTGGACATCTGTCTGGAAGCCGGCGTGTCGATGTTCGACACCGCCGATGTCTATTCGCTCGGTGAATCCGAACGCGTGCTCGGTGAAGCCATCAAGGGCCGGCGCGACAAGGTGCTGGTCTCCACCAAGGCGACCTTCCGCTTTGGCGACGGCCCCAATGACATCGGCTCATCGCGCCAGCATTTGCTCGCGGCCGTCGACGGCTCGCTGAGCCGTCTCGGCACGGACTATATCGACCTGTTCCAGCTTCATGGCTTTGATGCCATGACGCCGCCCGAGGAGGTGCTCAGCACCCTCGATGTGCTCGTGCGCACCGGCAAGATCCGCTATGTCGGTGTCTCGAATTTCTCGGGCTGGCACCTGATGAAGTCGCTTTCCATTGCCGACAAGCACGGCTTCCCGCGCTACGTCGCCAACCAGACCTACTATTCACTGGTCGGGCGCGACTATGAGTGGGAGCTGATGCCGCTCGGCCTCGACCAGGGGTTAGGTGCCGTGGTCTGGTCACCGCTCGGATGGGGCCGTCTCACCGGAAAGATCCGCCGCGGCCAGCCGAGGCCTGAAGTGAGCCGCCTGCCCCAGACTGCCGATTTCGGGCCGCCCGTGCCAGACCAACACGTCCATCGCGTCGTCGACGCGATCGACGAGGTCGCCAGGGAGACCGGCAAGAGCGTTTCGCAGATCGCGCTGAACTGGCTGCTGCAGCGCCCGACCGTGTCGACGCTGATCATCGGCGCCCGCAACGAAACGCAATTGCGCGAGAATCTCGGCGCGGTCGGATGGTCGCTGACCAAGGACCAGATCGCCAAGCTCGACGCGGCGAGCAAGGTGACGCTGCCCTATCCGTACTGGCACCAGCGCGGGACCTTCTCCGACCGCAATCCGCCGCCGGTGTGATCGGCTCCCCTAAGAGCCGGCTTGAGCTGCATCAATCCGCTCCACGCTGACCATGGCACCATGCTGGCCCCACGAGGCAACCCGATGCGCCGATTTGCCATGAAGGCTCTGTTCACAGCCCTCAATCTCGACCGTGCAGAGCGGACGCGGATCGACTGGGATCGCCGCATCGTAATTTTCTCTACGGCCGTCACGATTGGGCTGATAGCACTCTACATCTACGGCAAGGCGACCTCGCGCTGGTGAGCGTGCGAACAGCGCGCCGATCCATGTCCCCAGCGCCGCCGGACCTGCTTCCGGCACAGGAACCGGCCGTGTCCTGCCGGGTTGCGATGGGCAGCGCAATTTCCTAATCGAGGGGACACTCACGGCTCCAATCAAGCACGCCCCTACTATGTCGTCTGTCCCGATCGAGCATGCCGACGGCCTGCCGCAACCCCAGCGCAACCAGGCGGTGCTGACGATTGCGCTCGGCATCATCATGGCCGTCGTCGACAGCGCCATCGCCAATGTTGCGCTGCCGACGATCGCGACCGACCTGAACGCGAGCCCGGCCTTCTCGATCTGGATCGTCAACGGCTATCAGCTTGCGATCACGATCTCGCTGCTGCCGCTGGCATCGCTCGGCGAGATCGTCGGCTATCGCCGCGTCTATCTGGTCGGCCTTGCGCTGTTCACGCTCGCCTCAGCCTTCTGCGCGCTGGCGCACACGCTGCCGCTGCTCACGATCGCGCGCATCCTCCAGGGCTTCGGCGCAGCCGGCATCATGAGCGTCAATTCGGCGCTGGTCCGCTTCACCTATCCCCGCAACCTGCTGGGCCGCGGCATCGGGCTTAATGCGATGGTCGTCGCCTTCTCCGCCGCGGTCGGGCCGACGCTCGCCGCCGGCATCCTCGCGGTCGGCAGTTGGCCCTGGCTGTTCGCCATCAATGTGCCGCTCGGCGTGGTCACGCTGGTGCTCGGCCTGCGCAGCCTGCCGCACACGATCCTGGCGAGCCATTCGTTCGACTGGCAAAGCGCGGCGCTCTCGGCGATCACCTTCGGCGTCGGCATCGCCGCGATCGACAGCGTCGGTCATGGCGAGGCGACGCTCACCTGCCTCGTCCAGTTCGCGATTGCGATCGTCGCCGGCGCGCTCCTCATCTACCGCGAGACGCACATGAAGTCGCCGCTGCTGCCGGTCGACCTGCTGCGCATCCCGGTGTTCGGACTGTCGATCGCGACCTCGATCGCCTCGTTCTGCGGGCAGATGCTGGCCTTCGTCGCGATCCCCTTCTACCTCCAGAGCCGGTTCGGCTATTCGGCCGTGCATATGGGTCTGTTGATCACGCCATGGCCGATCGCAGTGGCGTGCGCGGCTCCCCTCGCCGGTCGCCTGGTCGAGCATTATCCAGCCGGCCTGCTCGGCGGCATTGGGCTGACACTGTTTGCCTGTGGCCTCGGCGCACTCGCTTTCCTGCCGGCAAATCCGACCCCGCTCGACGTGGTCTGGCGGATGGCGCTGGCGGGCGCCGGCTTCGGCCTGTTCCAGACCCCCAACAACCGCACGATGATCGCAGCCGCGCCGCGCGAGCGCGCCGGTGGCGCCAGCGGCATGCTGGGCACCGCGCGCCTGCTCGGCCAGACCACTGGTGCGGCGCTGGTTGCGCTGTTCCTCGGCCGCTATCCGGTCGACGGGACCCGGATCGCTCTGCTCGCCGGCGTCGGATTTGCGCTCTGCGGCGCCGTGCTGAGCATGTTGCGGCTGTCGCCGGCCGGCGCACGCGGCGCCGAGCACGTCCGCATACAGGACGATCAGCGTCTGCGCGGCGAATAACACCGCCCACCACCCAAACAAAAAGGCCGGCTCTTCAGCCGGCCTTTTCGATTCATGATGCGCCGATCAAGCCTTGACCAGCGGGCCCTTCGAGGTCGGCCCCTTGGAGCCGCCGGGGCCGCCCGGCTTGTTGGGCTTGCCCGGCGGACGCTTGCGGGCGGGCAGCTTTTCCTGCTTCGGGGTGACCGGCCCCTCGACGAACTCGAAGCCGATCTTTTCCTTGGTCTCGTCGGCCTCGTCCTTGACCAGGACGACGCGAACGTGGCCGCCGCCCTTGAGCTTGCCGAACAGCACCTCGTCGGCCAGCGGCTTCTTGATGTGCTCCTGGATGACACGGGCCATTGGCCGCGCGCCCATCTGCTCGTCATAGCCGTGCTGGATCAGCCAGGTCTTGGCGGGCTCGGACAGCTCGATGGTGACGTCGCGGTCGCCGAGCTGCGCCTCGAGCTGAAGCACGAACTTCTCGACCACGGTGCCGATCACCTCGACACTGAGATGACCGAACGAGACGACGGCGTCGAGACGGTTGCGGAATTCCGGCGCGAACTGCCGGTTGATCGCCTCGTGGTCGTCGCCTTCCCGCTTGGAGCGCGTGAAGCCGAACGCCTGCCTGGCCAGATCCGCCGCGCCCGCATTCGTGGTCATGATCAGGATCACGTTGCGGAAGTTGACCTGCTTGCCGTTGTGGTCGGTGAGCCGGCCGTGGTCCATGATCTGGAGCAGCACGTTGTAGAGATCCGGATGCGCCTTCTCGATTTCGTCGAGCAGCACCACGCAATGCGGATGCTGGTCGACGCCGTCGGTGAGCAGGCCGCCCTGGTCGAAGCCGACATAGCCGGGAGGCGCGCCGATCAGCCGCGACACGGTGTGCCGCTCCATATACTCGGACATGTCGAAGCGCAGCAGTTCGACGCCGAGCGTCGCCGCGAGCTGCTTGGCGACTTCGGTCTTGCCGACGCCGGTCGGACCCGAGAACAAATAGCAGCCGATCGGCTTCTCCGGCTCGCGCAGGCCGGCACGGGCCAGCTTGATCGACGCGGCAAGCGACTCGATCGCCTTGTCCTGGCCGAACACGGTGCGCTTCAGGGTCTGCTCGAGATGCTTGAGCACTTCGGCATCGTCCTTCGACACGCTCTTCGGCGGGATCCGCGCCATCGAAGCGATCGTGGTCTCGATCTCCTTGATGCCGATCGTCTTCTTGCGCTTGTTCTCGGCCACCAGCATCTGCGCCGCGCCTGATTCGTCGATCACGTCGATCGCCTTGTCGGGCAGCTTGCGGTCGTGGATGTAGCGCGAGGACAGCTGCACCGCAGCCTCGATCGCCTCATTGGTATATTTCAGCCGGTGGTAGTCCTCGAAATAAGGCTTGAGGCCCTTGAGGATGGCGATGGCGTCCTCGACCGTCGGCTCGTTGATGTCGATCTTCTGGAAGCGCCGCACCAGCGCGCGGTCCTTCTCGAAGTGCTGGCGATATTCCTTGTAGGTCGTCGAGCCCATGCAGCGGATCGTGCCCGAGGCGAGCGCCGGCTTGAGCAGGTTCGAGGCGTCCATCGCCCCGCCCGAGGTCGCGCCCGCACCGATCACGGTGTGGATCTCGTCGATGAACAGAATGGCGTTGGGATGCGCCTCGAGCTCCTTCAGCACCTGCTTCAGGCGCTCCTCGAAGTCGCCGCGATAGCGCGTGCCCGCGAGCAGCGTGCCCATGTCGAGGGAGAACACGGTGGCGGCTGCCAGGACCTCCGGCACTTCGCTGTCGACGATGCGCTTGGCGAGGCCCTCCGCGATCGCGGTTTTGCCGACGCCGGCCTCACCCACGAACAGCGGATTGTTCTTCTGCCGGCGGCACAGCACCTGGATGGCGCGGTTGATCTCGGAATTGCGTCCGATCACCGGATCGATCTTGCCGTCGCGCGCCTTCTTGTTGAGGTTGACGCAATAGGTCTCGAGCGCCTCGCCCTTCTTCTTGGAGTCCTCGTTGCCTTTGGTCTCGGTTTCCTCATCGACGCCGCGCACGGGACGCGCCTCGGAGACGCCCGGCCGCTTGGCGATGCCGTGGCTGATATAGTTGACGGCATCATAGCGCGTCATGTCCTGCTCCTGCAGGAAGTACGCGGCATGGCTCTCGCGCTCGGCGAAGATCGCGATCAGCACGTTCGCGCCGGTCACCTCTTCACGACCGGAGGACTGCACGTGGATCACCGCGCGCTGGATCACGCGCTGGAAGCCGGCGGTCGGCTTGGCGTCGTCGGCGCCATCCGTCACCAGATTCTCGAATTCGGTCTCAAGATAATTGACAAGGCTCGTGCGGAGCTTGTCGAGATCGACGCTACAGGCGCGCATGACCGCGGCTGCATCGGAGTCGTCGATCAGCGAGAGCAAAAGATGCTCGAGCGTCGCGTATTGGTGATGACGCTCATTGGCGATCGCCAGCGCACGATGCAGGGATTGTTCAAGGCTTTGGGAAAAAGTCGGCATTCGCGTCCTCTGTGGCCCCCACCATCATGATCGCCATCGCCCGGTCAGGCAACAACAACCTTTGTCACATATAGTTATACAAGATCGCGGCAAAAGACCGGTTCCGCGACTCTACGGGCATTGCGCGCCCACCGCATCCTCAATGCAAAACCCGTTCCGATTTGGGCAAAACTACCCATTTGGGCAGGACAGACGCCGGCGGTGAGTCGGCCGGATCACGCCGCGGCATGCGCTGACGTCACACACCGCACGAACAGAAGCACTCCAAAGAACGCCGGATTCGAACGCGCGGTTACTTCTTTTCCATCACACATTGCAGGGGGTGCTGGTGCTTGCGGGCGAAATCCATCACCTGCGTCACCTTGGTCTCGGCAATCTCGTAGGTGAACACACCGCACTCGCCGATCCCGTGATGATGGACATGCAGCATGATCTTGGTCGCGGCCTCGACGTCCTTCTGGAAGAATTTCTCCAGCACATGGACCACAAACTCCATCGGCGTGTAGTCGTCGTTCAGGATCAGCACACGATAGAGGTTCGGCCGCTTGGTCTTGGGTTTGACCTTGGTAATGACAGACGTGTTCGGACCCGCCGGGCCCCCGGAACGGTTCTCGTCGTTGCTCATCCGGGGAGCATGGGCGGCGGCCGCCGCGGACAGATCGAGTCTGGAAGTCAATTGCAGCATGGCTCAGGCGTTCAAATTCCCCACGGAAGCGTCTGACGGTCCGCCGCGCCGCCCACACGCGTGGGTCTCGCGCCGGCGCGCCGCCTTGTCGGATCGCCGCTTCCAACCGGCCCGGTCGAGCCGGGTCGATTGCAGCCAATATGGGCCCGCCCCCGGCTCGCCGCAAGCTTGCAAAGGCCCAGCCGATGCGGCCGCGGCGCCCCGATTCCCGGTCCGGGCGATCCTGGACGAGGTTAGTCAATCCAGACCGGTTTGACAAAAACTTCCCGCCCGCCTGTTCAGAACACGCTGATCAGGAACCTGACATCGACATGACCGCGACGTTTCGGCCCGGCCATTCCTCCGGGTTTCTACGGTCCGCTTCATCCGTTGTTCAACGCTGTGGCGTGAGATCCAGCAAGACCACAATGACGCCGTCGTCATCTTTCGCCGGCCCGCTGACAGCCGCCCTTGACGAAGGCGGCCCTATTTCAATGCGCTGCTCGTCGATACGTCGCGCTGCCGAACATCACGCTCACCGCGGACCTACACCGGGCGCGCTACGCGAAGAGAGCCCCGTGCTAAATAAAAAAGCCCGGCTGATGCAGCCGGGCTTTGTGATCCGGAGTTCAGAAAATTACTGGGCAGCCGGGGTGAACTTCGACACGACCGTCTCAACCGGCTTGAACGCCTGCTTGGCGAGGTCGCTGTAGAGGCCAGCGATCTTCTGCGATTCCGCGACGAAGGTTTCGTAAGCGGAACGGGCGAAATCGGTCTGCGCTTCAAGCGCCTTGTCCAGCGACTTCACGCCGGAAAGCTTCTCGACGAACGACTTGGTGTCTTCGAACGACTTCTTGGTGTAGTCGCCATAGGCGCTGGCGATCGCCTGGAGGCCGTGCTGCACCGAGGTTGCGGAGGCAACGTAGGTCTCGAAATGCTCTTTCCCGTAGTTCTGGAAGTCTTCAACCTTGAACATCTTGGAATCCTTTTTCCCTGGCTCGCGTCCGGAAGCCCCGGCTCCCTGACTCTGCCCACAAATAGTGCAATGCACAAAAAAGTCAAGAATCTTGTGCGGCGCACAAAAATCGGCAGCAGTTACGGAAATTCCAGGGCTTTCCCGCAAGGGTTTCTTAAGCTTTTGGAAACCGCCAGCCCCTACCCTGATTCCCTGGACGTGTTCGCTTCAGCAGGCGGCCAAAAGCCGTTTGAGAACATCACCTTAGCCAGAACAGCGGCTCAGGCCCAACGTCCCCCGCAGTGAACACCAGCGGAGGGACAGCCTGAGCAGGTAATGATCCCGGGTCCGCAGGGCACAATTTCGCCTCACGAGCCGGTGATCAAGTCACAAACGGGGACGGGGTTCCATGCTTCGTAGCAACTGGTCTTCCTCGCGCTTGGCGCGGGTTGGCGTTTTCGGGTTTCTCACGGTCACCACAGCCGTCATCTTCACGACCGATGCAGCCGACGCACGGCGCTATCGGCGCCACTATGCGCACCACCGGGTGCATCACGAGGCTTCCGAGAGCTACAGCCCGCAATTCGCGTCGATCATCGTCGACGGTAATTCCGGTGCGGTGCTGCAATCGACCAGCCCCGACGGCATTCGCCATCCGGCTTCGCTCACCAAGATCATGACGCTCTATCTTTTGTTCGAGCGGCTGGAGTCCGGCAAGATGAAGCTCGATACCGAGCTGCCGGTGTCACAGCACGCCGCCGACCAGGATCCGACCAAGCTGAACCTGCGTGCCGGTCAGACCATCCGCGTCGAGGACGCGATCAAGGGCCTCGTCACCCGCTCGGCCAATGACGCCGCTGTCGTGATCGCGGAAGCGATCGGCGGCAACGAGGACGATTTCGCCGCAATGATGACGCGCAAGGCGCGCGCACTCGGCATGTCGAAGACGGTCTATCGCAACGCCAATGGCCTGCCCAACGACGAGCAGGTGACCACGGCGCGCGACCAGGCGACGCTCGGCCGGGCCATCCAGGAGCGCTTCCCGCGCTACTATCGCTATTTCTCGACCACCTCGTTCACCTGGCGTGGCGAGCAGATCCGCAACCACAATCACCTGCTCGGCAGCGTCGAGGGCGTCGACGGCATCAAGACCGGTTACACCCGCGCCTCCGGCTTCAACCTCGTCACCTCGATGCGCCGTGGCAACCGCCACCTCATCGGCGTCGTGCTTGGCGGTCGCAGCGGCGGCTCGCGCGACGCCATCATGCGCAATCTGCTCGCCGAGAATCTCGAGAAGGGCGCAACCACCCACACGGTTGCCGCAGTGACCGAGCGCAATAGTGCCGATGCCAGCACCGACGTCGCCGATGCATCGGAGACCCCGGCACGCCCCGTCCCGCCGGTCCAGGTCGCGGCCGCTTCTGCTCCCGAGGCCCCCGCGCCCCGGCCGGCCTCGCGCTTTGCGGCGCTGGCGGCTGCAACCGCAGCGATGCCCCCGGTGCAGCCCAAGCCTGAAGCCAAGCCCACCGAGTCCAAGATCGAGCCGGCGCCTCTCACCAACGGCGTGATCTCGAGCCAGCCGCTTGCCCTCATTCCGGGTTCGTCCGAGCCGATGAAGCCGGTCCGGGTCAAAACGGTTCAAGTCAAGGCCGGCGCAGTCAAGGTCGCCTCCGCCGCCCCGACGCAGGTCGGACCGCAGGTCACCAACACGATTCCGGCCCGCGGTGACGTCGCCGAGACGTCCGGCGCCGTCGTCGCCAGGGCCGATATCGTCAACAAGCCGGAGCCCGCCCGAGCCGAATTGCCGCCGCAGCCGGCAGGCTTCGGCACCGGCAACGGCGTTCTTGGCGTGCTGCCGGCGGCCACCGCTGCCGCACCGGCGCCCGCGCCGGTTGCCAAGCTTGCCTCCGCCGATCCGGCGCCGCAGCCGATCCAGATGAGCGCCGGCAAGCCGGCCGTCACCCATAGCGGCTGGATCGTGCAGGTCGGCGCGCTCGAGAGCGAGAGCGAGGCCCAGCAGCGCATTGAAGCTGCCC
Source organism: Bradyrhizobium manausense (assembly GCF_001440035.1). Classification (GTDB taxonomy): domain Bacteria; phylum Pseudomonadota; class Alphaproteobacteria; order Rhizobiales; family Xanthobacteraceae; genus Bradyrhizobium; species Bradyrhizobium manausense. Next base: position 24,031 of record NZ_LJYG01000097.1, read on the forward strand.
GCAGCTCGGCCCGTGGCCTGCTCAGCAAGGCCGATCCGTTCACCGAGCAGGTCGTCGCCAGGGACAATCGCAAGCTCTACCGCGCCCGCTTTGCCGGGCTCGAACGGGACCAGGCCGAAGCCGTGTGCAAGACGCTGAAGCGCGCCGACATCTCCTGCATGACCCTCCGCAACTGATCTCTCGATCCTTTCGAATCAAAATGCCCGCGCCTTGCGCGGGCATTTTTGTTTTTGGGGACGTGGTGGCGCTGCAGGCTGTTCCGCGACAACCTCTCGTCAAGAATTTACGGTTAAAACTTTACCCAAGGGATCGACCACGCCGACAATGGCGGGCATCTGGGCGACGGCAAACAGAGCAAGGAAGCTCACGCGGTACGGGCGTTTGTGGCGTAGTGCCGGAGTTAGCCGTTATGCGTACGAAGCAGAGTATCCTTGGCCTCGTTTACCCGAGCAGCGAGGTACGTCGAGCCCCCCTGGTCGGGATGCAGTTTCTTCATGAGGGATTTGTGCGCCCGGCTGATGTCGTCGCGCCCCGCTCCCGGCTGCAAGCCAAGGATCTGATAGGCTTCCTCCGCCGTCATTTTGCCGCTCGCCGCCGTGCGGCGCTGCCCCCCTGCCGCGTTGCCCTGCGCGTTCTGACGCCAGGCGGGAAACCGGCGGTCGAGATAGCTTTCAAGTAAGGCCACGCTCTCGGCGTCGAACGCCGGGACCATCGCCAGCAGGCCGGCAAGATCGAACTCGTCGAGGCTGCGCCCGGCATACGGCCCGGAGACGATCTCGCCCGAGAGCTGGCCGGAATCGTGATCGAGCCGCATCTCCAGGAATTGCGATCGCACGCGCGAGGCCCGACCGGATGAGCGCGATGCGCCACCACCGAACAGCCCTCCGACACTGCCAAGGCCCGCATTCGCGAGCGGCGTCCAGCCGAGCAGTCCGGCTCCGAAAAGTCCGAGCGGAATCGCCACCGCCAGTTCGCCCCTCAAGCCGGTAAAGGCGGCGACCGCGAGCGCGACTACACCCCCGCCGAGCTTGATGGTGCGCGCCAGCACCGCCGGATTGGCGGCGCGGAACATCTGGAGCAACAAATAGAGCGTGATAACGGCGACAACGCCGGCGATCAGAGTCATGGCGTGAATATAGTCGCCCAATTGCCAAAAAGCATGCTGTCGCGCCGATCCGGAGGGGCCAGCCTCACTTCATCTGTCCGATCAACTGTGCAGCTCCGCCCGTCGTCTTCGCCAATCGCAGCAACGCCTCGCGGCCGCCGGCGGCATAAGCGGCGGCNGGAGCTGTGCCGCCGCGCCCGGATCGAATCGGCACCAGGCACCGCCGGTCAAACGCGCGATCTCGCGAAACGCCTGTTCGGCGACCGCATCGTGGCCTTCCTGAAACAGGAACACCGGCACCTTCAGCATGCCGAGCTCGCCGGCCTTGGCGCAGAGCGCGTCGACCTTTTCCTCCATGGCGTCACCGACGAAGACCACGGCGCGTACGCCTGATCTAACCGCCTCGCGCCGCGCATCGGTCAGCACTCTGCCGATCTGGGTGTCGCCGCCGCGGCAATCGATCTTGCTCATCAGTGTTGCCAGCTTGCTGCTGTCGGAAATCCACCCCGTCGCGCGGCATTCATTGTAGCCGCGATAGTAGACCAGTCGGATGTCGAGGCTGCCAAGCGCCGCAGCCTCGCGAAACATGTCAGCCTGAAGCGCGCAGGCCATGTCCCAGGTCGGCTGCCGGCTCATCGTCGCATCCAGCGCGAAGATCAAGCGGCCCTTCGCACCCGGTGCATGCGGAGACAATGCACGCGCCTTGGCGACGAAGGCGGCGACATCCTCCGAGGTCGAGGTCTTTGCCTGCGGCAGCGCGCCGTCGCTCTCGGCTCTCTCGGACACGGGATCGCTATCGCGCGGTTTGATGGGATCGCCGGACATCTGGCATCGCCCTTGGTGTCTCGCCACCAATGTGGATAGCGTGCCCTGCCCGGTCAATGTGCAAAGCCTCCGCAGGCGGGCCCGGCGGAGGCTTTGAGACTTGTTTCGGTCAGCTCTTCAGATCAGCTCTTCTCGGACAGCTGTTCCAGGATCAGCTCTTGGCGGGCGCCATCAGGGCAACCGGACCGGGCTCCAGCACCTTCGGCGGCGACGACGTCGTGTCGACCGGCGCGATCGAACTATCGGTATCGCTCAGGAATTTATCGAGCATGCCCTGGATCGAATTCTTGGCATCGTCCGGACCGGTGTCGCGCATGTCGTTGTGCTGGAAGTCGGTCTTCACGACCTGGATGCCGGCCTTCTCACACTCCTCGTCGGTCGGCAGCACGCCCGGATCGGTCTTGAACTGCGGATCGTGGGAGCGGAACGACAGGATCTTGAACTTGCCGGCGGTGACGAAGGGGACGCGGAGATTGTCCAGCGTCACGACTTTCTTGACCTCGTCCGGATACTGCTTGGCGAAATACATGGTGATGTCGCCGCCCATGGAATGGCCGACCATCGTCACCTTGGTGTAGTCAGCGTTGGGCTGAACCTTCTTCATCTCCTGCATCGCCAGATGGATATTGGCGACACCGCGCAGGATCTGCGGCAGGCGGCCGACATAGAGCTCGCCGGGCTTGGTCACCATCGGCGGATCGGTCGGCAAATCGTGCTGCGGGCTCACGACCATGTAGCCGCGCGCAGCGAAGATGTTGGCAAGGAAGCCGTACTCGGTGTTCTTGACGGTGTTGCCGTGATTGATCACCGCGACCGGAAGCGTGATCATGCCGGCATTGGCCTGCATTTCCTTGTCGCGACGGATTGCGATGTCGACAGGCACGGGACGATTGTCGCGCGAAGCGTCGTAGAAGGTGATGGTCTCGTGCTTGATGGCCCACTTGCTCGCCGTGAAATAGGCGACACTGAAGAGGGCTCCCACAGAAACCAGAACGGCAATTCCACGCTTCATTTTCGTCCTCAGCCTCAGGCCGTGCGGCCTGATCCCTGTTGAAAATCGTGTTTCTTCCGAGGCTCTTCGGCCCCTGGTCGCCTATTCCCGAATATATGTCACAGGCGCGTGACAGGAAGGCTAAATATTGTGAACCGACAGCCCTTTCATTGTGCGACGCACACGTTTGGTAGGCACCGCGTTCTGATACCGCCACGTCCGGATACAGATGACCATCCGACGCACCCCGTCACGATCGGGTTCAATTTCACGGTGAATGCGAGGTGAAAACAAACTTCAGGCCCAGCCGGTTCCCGCGGGAACCGGCTGGCGCTGATCGACCGGAAGTAGCGACGTACCGCGCCTAAGGCATGATCCGGACAAGTGTGAAGCGGTTTTTCCTTCGCGACATCAGCGGAACGCGTTTGCGCGGAGATCATGCTCCAACAAAGAGCTAAAGCGCGATGACGGTTCGACCCGATGTCATCGCGCTTCAGGCGCCTAGGATGTCGTGGACCTCGAGCGGTTTGTCCACCTGGCTGAACCACTCGGCGCGATTTGCCGCACGTCGCCGGCCCCGCTCGTCGAGCGGCAGCTTGAGCTGGCGCAGCAGGCTCGTGACCTCCTCCCGCGCGGTGAGGTGGCCGAGATTGGGTCGCATCCCGAGCGTCGCCTCGTCGATCTCGTCGAGGGCAGTCAGGCCGCGCGGAAAGAACTCGCGATAGACGACACGCTCGGCGAAGCCGTCGACGTAGCGGAAGCCGAGCCGCAGCGACAAATCCTTCAGCCCGTCGGCGACGAGCTGCTTGTTGCGCGAGCCGAGCATCGACAGGCGATTGCGCACCACGATCCAGTCGGTGGTCGAGCCGTCGAGCTGACGGCGCTTGCGCCTGACATCGCGCACCATCTCGGCGTAATGGCTTTCCCCTGTTACCGCGTAGTTGGCGGGGTCGACGGTGCCGAGCACGTCGAAATCGAGGAAGCTGTCGTTGATCGGCGTCACCAGCGTGTCGGCCATCGAATGGGCCAGCCGCATCAAATAGCTGTCGGTGCCAGGTGTGTCGATGACGATGAAGTCGAAACTGCTCTCGACCGCCGAGACCGCCTCCATGAACTGCTGGAACTCGGAATTCTCGTTCTCGGCGATCAGCATGGTCTCGCCGAGCTTGATGCAGCGATGCACCGGCAGCTCGAGGTCGAGCTTGGTGCGGCGCGCCCAGGCGGACCGGTTGTTGATGTAACGAGTGAAGCTTTGCTGGCGGCAGTCGAGGTCGATGGTGGCGACGCGCTGACCGGCCTTCAGGAGCGCAACCGCGATGTGCAGGGCGGTGGTCGATTTGCCGGAGCCGCCTTTCTCATTGCCGAGCACAACAACGTGCGCCGAGCCAGATTGGCTTTGGCTAGCCTGCACAAGCATGGCGATCCTCAACACCCCTTAAGCAATATCTTCGATTTGGCCGCGTCTGCGGTCAAGTGAAATGCGTGACAGGATAACGAAATCACAGTGCGATGATGGTCATCATGAATCGCGCGCGGCCTCGCCTCCGTGATCCAGCCCACAATGGCGCGACATCCTCGCTGCAGAACGTGCTGTGCCCGATGTCGATGCATGGCGTCCACGGCCGGCGCTTGTTAAGGTTAGCCGGCTGCGCGGCTGGCGGCGCCGACCCCCAACCTTCCCGAGCTCTGATGTCACCAAGCCCCTTGATCACCCGCACGGTGCCCGCCCTGCGACGCGCCGTCGACAATCTTCGCAAGCGAAAGGCCACGGTCGCGCTGGTGCCGACCATGGGGGCACTCCATGACGGCCATGTGTCGCTGGTGCGCCTCGCCAAGCGGCGCGGCAGCCGCGTCGTCGTATCGATCTTCGTCAACCCGACGCAGTTTGCGCCATCGGAGGATTTCGGCGCTTATCCGCGGACTTGGACAGCCGACATCGCCAAGCTCGCAGCCGAGGGTGTCGACATCGTCTGGCACCCCGGCGTCGAGGCGATGTATCCGGAGGGTTTCGCGACTCGCATCGTCCCGGAGGGACCGGCGCTGGCCGGCCTCGAGGACCGCTTCCGCCCGCACTTCTTCGGCGGCGTCGCCACCGTCGTCGGCAAGCTGTTCACGCAATGCCGGCCCGACGTCGCGATCTTCGGCGAGAAGGACTTTCAGCAATTGCGCGTGGTCACGCAGCTGGCACGCGACCTCGACCTCGGCGTGAAGGTGATCGGCTCCCGCACCGTGCGCGAGCGCGACGGGCTCGCGATGTCCTCCCGCAACGTCTACCTCTCGCCCGAGGAACGCCAGACCGCAACCGTGCTCTACCGCGCCATGAAGGACAGTGCCGGCCGCATTCGCGCCGGCGAAGCGATCAGACCCGCGATGGCCCGTGGCGCCGAGACCATCGCCGCTGCCGGCTTTGCACTCGACTATTTCGAGGTGCGCAACGCAAAGACCCTGGCCCCTGTCACGTCGCGCAACGATGGGCCGCTGCGAATCCTGGTCGCCGCCAGGCTCGGCACGACGCGGCTGATCGACAATGTCGCGGTTTAGAGCAGTCCGAGATCGCGCAGCTCCCGCCGCATCGGCTCAGGCATCGCCGCGATGGTGCCCGCAGCCGACTTGCCGAGATCGGGCGGCACGGAATCCTCGGTGAGATAGCGCCAGCCCTGGAACGGACGCATCGGTCGCGGCGACACCGAAATGACCTTCGGCTGCATCACGATCCGGCAGCGTCCGATGCCATCCTTGTCGCGGAATGGCTCGATGCCGATGATCTTCTCACGCGCGGCGATCTCGCCCTTGATGACCCAATAAAGCGATCCGCCGGCGAGAATCTCGGCGTCGCGCTTCGGCACCATGCGGGTGATGTGGATGTGGTGTTGCGGCAGGCCTTTTTTCTTGGCTGTCTGCATCCGTTCGGCGACCCACCCCTTCAATTCCTTGACGGAGTCGCAGCCGACGGCAAGCTTGATCAGATGGAGTGGCATGGCCCAGCATTAGCGGGCCATGCACAGGTTTTCAAAGCCGAACTAATTGTTATCCGCAGCCGCGGGAGCCGCGCCCGGCGGCGGTGCGAGCGGAACCGGCGCGGCGGCCGGCGCGCGCGCAGCCTTCGGCGCGGGCGGCTTCTTCGCAGCGGGCGCGGCGGCCTGAGCCGAGGTCGCAGCCGGCGCACGGGAGACTGCAGCCGGTGCGGCCGCCGCATTGGCGG
>NZ_LJYG01000097.1:30190-68736 GCF_001440035.1 Bradyrhizobium manausense
CATGATGCTCACCGGCGGGGTCGACGAGGCGCTCGGGAACTCGGCATTGGTCGGCTTGCCCGACGGCATCGATGGCGGCAATGCCGCGATCGCATTGGGCGGCAGCGCTCCTGGCGCCGCTGCAGGCGAATTCCAGGTCGGCGCATAGCGCGCGACCAGCTGATCATAGAGATGGGAATCCATATTGGCCGCGACCTGCTGCTGATCCGTCAGCGAGCGGAACGCGGCGCAATCGAACTGGGTGCAGCCGTCGCGGCGGACCAGCACCTGCGCCACGAAGCCGAATCGATCGCGCTCCAGCGCGTTGCGCAGCACCTTGGTGTCGAGCGTCAGGCTCTTGTCGGCGGTCGCGGCATCGCCAAGCGCGGTCAGCCGATCGATCCGGGCCGCCGTATAAGCCACTGCGGCTGCCGCCGTGTCAGGCGCGCCGAACAATGCCCTCTCGCAGCCGGCGGCCACGGCATCGCCGGCGAGATCGTCGAGGCACGCCAGCGCCGGGAGGGTCGCGGTGACAGTGGCTTGCGTGCGGGCTTCGGCCGGAGCCGCCTGCCCCACCGGTCCGTAGATATTCATGGTGGCGGCCACCGCGATGCCGATCGAGAGCAGCGTGATGACGGTCAGCGCGCCGTTGGCGACCGATTTCTCGGCGCGCAACAGCGTGATCAGCATGATCAATCCGAAGAAGCCGGCAGCCGCCAGCGTCAACCACATCGGGAAAGATGGCGAGCGCCAGGTTTGGTCGAGCGACGAGGCCCAGGCCCAGTTCATGCGCGATGTCCCCTCACGCGAGCAAAGAGCTGATGGTCAAGCGAGCACCGCGGGTCGGCAACTGCCCCCGGCCACCTTGCGGAGGTGAAGCGGGCCTTTTGACGGCGAGCGGCGCAAATTCGTCCGCGATGTCAATGCGCAGCTAGCGTCAGCGCATTACGACAGCGCGAGCTGGCTTTCCTTGGCGACCCGTTCGAAGGCCTCGGTGGAACTCTTGATCCGGTACTGGCAGTCGTCGCCTTCCGTCGGCAGCAGGCGAATGACCTCGTATGAGCCACTCGCAGCCGGGCGCGCGACGTTGCTGGCAGTGAACAATACGCGCGTTCCCACGGGGAATTTATGCTTCAACGCCCATCTCCATCACTCAAACAGCGCCGGCCGTGCCCAGGGTCCCACTGCGACGGACCGGCTGAAAACCCGGTGTGACCTATAGCATGCGATGCGGCGTTTTGGCCAGCAGTATACAACCATCGCAAACGGGACAATCCGGCAACGTTTTCAGTACGATAGTAAGGGAACCAGGCTCCCTGCGATACCGCCGGAACGCCCCGCCCTCAAGCGCCGTGAGGCAGATGGCCGTTCGGGCTTGCCTGGTCCACCGCCTTGGGCAGCTCCTGGGCCAGGATCTCGCCGAGCTGGTCAACCGGGATGTGGTAGCGCGCCGCGAGCTGGCGGACGGTGTCGTTGCCAAGCACGGCGCGGAGCTGGTCGGCCGAGATCGGCAGGTTCGGGCCATTGCCGAGCCAGGACTTCACCTGCTCGCCAAAGCCCGCCTGCTGCAGCTTTGCGACGATCGAGCCTAAGCCGCCCTGGTTGTTGCTGCCCATCACCTCGCTCAGCACGGCCGGCAGGACGGCGGCGCCGAGCTGCCCAAGCGCGCTGCGCAGTGCGGGATTGTTCTCCAGCGAGTCCAGAAGTCCCATGGCCGTCCCCTCTTCGTTATTCCCTATGATTGAGCGCCGCCGTTCGGCACGTCGTCAAGCGGCGCCCATTCACATTTCAAGCGAGCATCAGCTTATCGGAGAACCGATATCCACGTCTCCGGCTCATGCTTTCGACTACGCGTCCTCGAACTTTTCGATGACAAGCGTTTCGGCGAGGCCATCGCGGGTCCATTCCTGGAACGCCGGCATCGCCATCATCGTATCCATGTAGGCCTTGGTCTCCGGCGTGACCTCGATGGCGTAGGTGCGGAAGCGATGCACGACCGGCGCATACATCGCATCCGCCGCGCCGAAGCGGCCGAACAGGAACGGCCCGCCGGCGCCATAGCGGGTCCGGCACGTGTGCCAGATCTCCTCAACGCGCGCGACATTGGCCTTGGCGTCCGCCGACAGCGTCACAGGCCGCACCGGACGGTGCAGGTTCATGCCGCATTCGCTGCGCAAGGCCATGAAGCCGGAATGCATCTCGGCGCAGACCGAACGGGCAAAGGCGCGGGCCGCGACATCGTCGGGCCACAGCTTCTTCTCCGGATAACGCTCGGCGATGTACTCGATGATGGCAAGCGAATCCCACACCGTGATGTCGCCGTCGACCAGCACCGGCACCTTGCCGGCGCGGCTGAAGGACAGGATCTGCTCCTTGTCCGCGGGATTGTCGGTGTAGAGCGGGATCACGGTCTCCACGAACGGGATGTCGTTGGCGCGCAGCGCAAGCCAGGGCCGCATCGACCATGACGAGTAGTTCTTGTTGCCGATCGCGAGCTTGAGCGCCGCCATGTCTCGTGTCCTTCCGCAAATCCGTCTGTGCGGCTGCTTTTAGCGCCATCGCCTGCCGCCAATCAATCGTTGCCGCACAGGAGCATGCATGGCAATCGTGTTGGCCCGCGAGGAGACAGATATGAGCAGGCACTGGGTCGACATCACTGCCGTCGGCTTCTTCATCATCGAGTGGCTGGTCTATGCCGCCACGCTCGAGCACTCCGCCTATGGCCGCGACAGCCTGTCGGCCCGGATGAACAGATACCGCGAAGTCTGGGTGCGCCGCCTGCTCGACCGCGAGGCGCGCATGGTCGACATGCAGATCATGGCCTCGCTTCAGAACGGCACCGCCTTCTTCGCCTCCACCAGCCTGTTCGCGCTCGGCGGCGCGCTCGCGCTGCTGCACGCCACGAACGACGCCATCACGATTCTGGCCAAGCTGCCGATCGATCTCAGCACCTCGCCCGCAATGTGGGAGCTGAAATGCGTCGGCCTCGTGCTGATCTGCGTCTATGCCTTCTTCAAGTTCGCCTGGGCCTATCGCCTGTTCAACTATGTCGCCATCCTCTATGGCGGCATGCCGCCGGCCTCGCAGCGCGACACGCCGGAGGCCGAAGCCCATGTCATGCGCACCACGCGCCTGTTCGAATCCGCCGGCCGCCACTTCAACCGCGGCCAGCGCGCCTTCTTCTTCGCGCTCGGCTATCTCGGCTGGTTCGTCAGCCCCTGGGTGCTGTTCGTGACCACCGCCGCGGTGGTGGTCGTGACCTGGCGGCGGCAGTTCGCCTCCAGCGCCTGGGCCGCCATGGCGCCGGAGGTGGCCGCGGGCGATGAGCGCAAGCGCGGCCGGTGAGCGAGCTCTTTCCACATCGTCATTGCGAGCGCAGCGAAGCAATCCAGAGTCTTTCCGCGGAGGGGTTCTGGATTGCTTCGCTGCGCTCGCAATGACGGAGTATGAGGCGACGACATGATTCTCCAAGTGACACTGTCATTCCCCGCGCAGGCGGGGAATCCAGTACGCCGCAGCTTCTCGGTTCTATCCGCGCCGTCTCGGAGTACTGGATCGCCCGGTCCAGGTGTGCAATTGCGCACTGGCCGGGCGATGACAGCGAGTGTGTAGACGCAGACACGTCGCGCGCTCGCGTCATTCCACCCGAAAACTATGACCCGAAATCCCGCGGCGTGAATGAAAGGTCCATCACCTTCCATTCCTCGTACTTGTCCGGCGGCAACATCTTGTAAGGCTGGCAGGCTTGCGCCGCACTGATCGCTGATTTCACGATGGCCACGCCCTTCGCGGACGGCGGCGCCTCGATCAGGATGGGTGGCCGCGCCAGCGTACCGTCGGTGGCCATCACCATCCGCAGCCTGATGCGCACGGCATCGGTCGGCGCGACGTCCGCCGGGAGTTTCGAACAACTTCTCAGGTGACGCCGTAGCTCGGCAATGACTTCCGGCGGCAGCTTCGCCGCGATCGAGTCCTTGGCATCGCCGCCATCATCCTTGGGGGCATCTTTCGACGCGGGCGGCAGTTCGGGCGGCAGGCCCAGCATCACGCCGTATTTGATCGTCACATCAGGCTCCGGCGGCTGATAGGCCGGAGCGGCCGCCTGCGGCTGCGGCACCGCAGGCTGCTGCTGTGGCGCCTCGTGCGCAGCCTGCTTCTGCTGAGGCGCCAGCTTGTCCTTGGCAGCAGGCTGGGCCGAGGTGTCCGGCCTATCCTTGTCGGTGAAGTCGAGCTTCGGCAGCTTCAGGTCAGAGGGCGGCTCGGATGGCTTCTCCTTCGCCTCCTCCTTCGCCTCCTTCTTGGCCTTCTCCTCTGCCTTTTCTTCTGCTTTGGCCTCTTGCTGCTTCACCTGCTCCGGCGTGACGATGTCGACCGCAACGGTCTCGGGCGGCGCGGAATGAAATGGATGGACCTCGCTGATCAGGATGATCAGCGCGACCAGCGTCAGATGCGCGATCGCCGACGCCGCAATGTCCGTCCGGATGATCTTGCGCAGTTCCATCGCCCGATCTTGGGTTGCCATCCTGCTCCTAGCATACCCAAGTTCCCCCTCAATCCCATTTCGGCGCGAAGCCGAAATCGGTCAGGCGTCCCTTGGGACTGGCAAGTGCGGCGATATCAGCCATCTCGCCATCCGAGAGCTCGAAATCGAAGATCTCGATGTTCTCCGAAAGACGTTCGACGCGCGAGGTTCTTGGAATGGCAGACACATTCTGTTGCACCAGCCAGCGCAGGCAAATCTGCGCCGGCGTCTTGCGATGGGCGTGGCCGATGTCCAAGAGTGTCTGGTCGGACTTGATGCGGCCCTTGGCGATCGGGCTGTAGGCAACGAGTGCCATCCCGTGCCGGTCGCAGGCCGCCCTCACCTTCGCCTGATCGAGATAGGGATGATATTCGACCTGGTTGCAGACCAGCGGCTCGCCTGACAGGGCGACCGCCTGCTCGATCAGCGCGACCGTGAAATTGGAGACGCCGATGTGGCGCGTGAGGCCCATGCGCTTGGCATGCGCCAGCGCGCCCAACGTCTCCTCCAGCGGCACGTGCGGATTGGGCCAGTGCAACAGCACGAGGTCGACAGCGGGAAGCCTCAGGCGCACCAGGCTCTCCTTGATCGACCGCTCGAGATCGTGGGGCGCGAAATGGTTGGTCCAGACCTTGGTGGTGACAAAGACGTCGTCGCGGCGGACGCCAGAGGCGCGCAATCCGTCGCCGACCTCGCGCTCATTGTCATAGACCTGGGCGGTGTCGATATGGCGGTAGCCCAGCCGCAGCGCCTGCTCGACCACGCGGGCGCAGGTCCGGCCGCTCAGCTCCCAGGTCCCGAGCCCGATCGCCGGGATTTTGGCGCCATTGGCCTCGACGAACAGCATGAGGAATCCTCTCTGTTGCGGCAGCCCCCGGGGAGTCGTCAACGCCGTCATTATGGACCTGGTCCGCCGGAGTGCAACGGACGAGGCTGGCCGTGAATGCGTCAGGCTTTGGCCAGCGCCTGGAACACCGTATCAGGCGAATGTGCGATCACGGCCAGCAGCGCGCGGGCGGGTCCACGCGGGGCGCGCTTGCCCTGCTCCCAATTGCGGATGGTCTCGACGGGCACGCCGAGCTTGGCGGCGAACTCGATCTGGGTCAGACAGGCGCGCCGGCGCAAATCGCGCACCCCGAGCGAGCCGGCTTCCGCCGGCGGAGTTTCAACCGCTGGCTGGACCGGCTGGACGGAAAACGGCTGAACGGGAAGCTCTTGCCCATCCCGCAACTCAACGACCCGTCCGTCCGCCTTCAGCCGCAACCGCATGCTCATTCCCCCAAGCGCGGGCGATGATGCGACAGCACGCTTAAGGTCGGATTAAAGGCGCAGGCCGAGTGAGGGTGCCCCGCCCTCTCCCCCGTCATTGCGACGAGCCCTTGCGACGAAGCAATCCGGACTGCCGCTGCGGAGAAATTCTGGATTGCTTCGCTTCGCTCGCAATGACGGTGGAGAGAGCGGCATTCCAAATCAGCCGCTACTTCAGCCCGAACCACAGTGTCGCGATGCCGAGGAAGGAGAAAAAGCCGACCACGTCAGTCACCGTCGTCACGAACGTACCCGAGGCCACGGCCGGATCGGCCCTGACGCGTTCGAGCGCCATCGGGATCAGAATGCCACCGAGCGCGCCGGCGACGAGGTTCACGATGATCGCAAGCCCGATGACGACACCGAGGCCCGGGATCTTGAACCATGCCACCGCTGCGATGCCCGTGATCACCGCAAAGCCGATGCCGTTGACGAGACCGACCAGCGTCTCGCGGATCACCACGCGCCAGGCATTGGAGGAACCGAGCTCGCGGGTGGCGAGCGCGCGCACGGCGACCGTCATGGTCTGGGTCGCGGCATTGCCGCCCTGGCTCGCGACAATCGGCGCCAGCACGGCGAGCGCCACCATCTTCTCGAGCTGGCCCTCGAACAGGCCGAGCACGGACGAGGCCAGGAAGGCGGTGGCGAGGTTGATCAGCAGCCAGTTGAAGCGGCCGCGCGCGATGGTGAGAAAGGTGTCCGACAGCTCTTCATCGCTGGTGACGCCGCCGAGCGCCTTGAGGTCCTCGTCAGCCTCCTCCTCGATGACGTCGACGACGTCGTCGACGGTGATGACACCGACGAGGCGGTCCTGGGTGTCGAGCACGGGTGCCGCGACGAGGTTGTACTTGCCGAACATGCGCGCCACCTCTTCCTGGTCCTCCAGGACGGAGACGCGGCGGCGATCCTCGTCGGTCAGCTCGGTCAGCGGCACCGGGCGGCGGGCGCGGAGCAGCACGTCGAGCGGAACCGCGCCCTGCCAGTGCTGGTCCTTGTCGACGACGTAAATCTCGTAGAACCGGTCAGGCAGATCGGGCGTGTCGCGCATGTAGTCGATCGCCTGCCCGACCGTGAAATCCTGCGGCACGGCGATGAACTCGGTCTGCATGCGCCGGCCGGCGGAGTTTTCCGGATACAGCAGGCTGCGCTCGAGCGCGACGCGCTCCTTGAGCGGCAGCTTCTCGAGGATCTCTTCCTGCTCCGCCTCGTCGAGGGTCTCCAGCAACTCGACCGCATCGTCGGATTCAAGTTCGCGGACACCTTCGGCTACCGTTTCCGGCGGCAGCTCGTCGAGGATTTCCTCGCGAACGCTCTCGTCGACCTCGTTCAGCGCGGAAAAGTCGAAATCGGCGCCGGTAAGCTCGACCAGGCGGACGCGGTCGTCGGGCGCAAGCGCCGCGATGAGATCACCGAGGTCGGCCTCGTGCAGCTCGGCGACGCAGGCGCGCAGCGCAGCGCTGTCGGCGGCCTCGATCGCATGGGCAATTTCCTCGACGAATTCATGCCTGATTTCGCCGTCTTCATTGCGCATGGGGACGTGGTCGAGTACCAATGCCTCGGCGGAAGCAGCGCCATCGATCTGTTCATCCATGGGAACGCCTCGCCGTTTCACAGGTTTGATGGTTTGGGCTGACGGTGAGGGCAATACCCACAAGACAATCGCGAGCGCAATGGTAAAGATGCATCGGCCGAAATGGACCTCGATCACGACGGGCGTGGCTCTCGCCGGCCTCACCGTGATCGGCGCGGCCCGGGCGGCGGATTGCCCCCGGAGCGATGCACTCGGCACCTCCCGGATCCTGAGCGTCGATGCCAAGACCACGCCACGCGTTGGCTTGAAGAGCTTTCCGCAGACGCTGCCGCTTGAAGATCACGAGGTGGTGCTGACCTTTGACGACGGTCCGCGTCCCCCCTCGACGAACAAGGTGCTGGCGGCGCTGGCGCAGGAATGCGTGCGCGCGACCTTCTTCCTGGTCGGCCGCAGCGCCACCGAATTCCCTGATCTCGTCAAGCGCATCGCCCGCGAGGGTCATACCATCGGTCATCACACCTGGTCGCATCCGTACATGGCGCGTATCCCGGCTGATACGGCGAACTACGAGATCGACCACGGCATCGCCTCCGACGAGAAGGCATTGCACGGGGTCTCGACCACGACACCGTCGACGCCGTTCTTCCGCTTCCCCTATTTCGAGTCCACGCCGGCCCAGCTCGACATGCTCGAGCACCGCGGCATCGTCGTGTTCGGCGCCGATTTCTGGGCCAGCGACTGGAACGACATGACGCCGGCGCAGGAACTCAAGTTGATCACCGACCGCGTCACCGGCGCCCGCAAGGGTATCATCCTGTTCCACGATGCCCAGGCGCGGACGGCCGCCATGATGCCGGACTTCCTGCGGTGGTTGCGGGAGAATGGCTATCGCGTGGTCCATATCGTGCCGGCGGGCACCTCCCAGAAGAACGCCGACGCGCATTGATGCCGGAATGTCACGGCTGACCAAATTGGGGTGATTTGAGCCCTATTAACATTCTGTTCATACTACGCCATGCAATGATTGAGGGGCGCCTCGGGCGGGAAGGTCTTGGCACCTGAACCGTTTCCTGATGTCTCCGACCTACCGATATCGCAGCCAATGTAGATGAGGGCAGACGGGGTTTCATGATCGGAAGTAGCGTTGTTTTTCGGGCGCGATCGTGGACCGTCCTGCTGCTGGGCTCGCTGACCATCGCGTCGCCGGCTGCCTTCGCAGCCGACTGCCCGGGACACCCCGACGCGCTCGGCACATCACGCACGCTCGTCGTCGACCCGCACGAGCATCCGCGCATCGGCACCATGCAGTACCGCGAGACGCTGCCGCTCAGGGATCACGAGGTGGTGCTGACCTTCGACGACGGTCCGCTGCCGAAATATTCCAACCAGGTGCTCCAGATCCTCGCGGGCGAGTGCATCAAGGCGACGTTCTTCATCATCGGGCAGCAGGCCAAGGCCAATCCGGAAGGCGTGCGCAAGCTGGTCGCGGCGGGCCACACCGTCGGCACGCACAGCATGACCCATCCGCTGACGATGGACAGGATGCCAATTGACAAGGCCGAGGCCGAGATCAACGGCGGCATCGAGTGGACGTCGGCGGCAATGACGGACCCGTCCAAGTTGGCGCCGTTCTTCCGCATTCCCGGCCTGATGCGTGCTGACGGCGTCGAAAACTATCTGATCTCGCGCGGCATCCAGGTGTGGAGCGCCGACTTCCCGGCGGACGACTGGCGCCACGTCTCGCCCGATCGCGTCTACCAGCTCGCGATCCAGCGGCTGGAGGCCAAGGGCAAGGGCATCCTGCTGCTGCACGACATCCAGCCGCGCACCGTGGCAGCGCTGCCCAAGATCATCCGCGACCTCAAGGCGCGTGGCTATCGCATCGTGCATGTGGTGCCCGCGACCGCCGACCAGCCGGCGACGCCGACCACGCCGGTGGAATGGCTGCTGCATCCGCCGACGGAGACGACGCCGATTGCGCGCTGGCCTCAAGTGCCGAATTTCGTGTTCGCGCAAACCGCGACGCTGCCGGCGCCGGGTCTTGCCGATCTCAACGCCGAGACCGCGCACCAGCCGCGGGTGCTGCCGCGCAAGACCATGGCGCAGGCCGATATAGCCTCCACCCTGCCCGCGCCCGGCCGCGATCTCTTCGCAATCCCCGAGGGCTCGGTCGAGGTGCTGCTGTCGACGACCCTGTCGCGACGCGCCGCGACGCGGCTCGCGATGGCAGCAGAGACGCCGCATGCCGGCAAGGGCAAGGCAGGCAGAATTCAAGCCCGCCGGACGGCTGCGTCCTCCGCGCCGAAGCACGCGACTCAGGCCAAGGGCACGGCGTCCCGCCCGACCCGGCTCGCCACCAGCCTGAAGAAGCGGGCCTGAGCTAAGCGCGTTACTGCCGCATGATATTGGCGACGCAGAGCAGCACGATCAGCGCCAGGAAGAACAGGTCCATATAGGACTTGAGCTCGCCGTCACGGCGCAACCGGGCAACGTCGGTCACGATCTGCTTGCGTGCGCTGCTCCCGCCCGAGCCGTCATTGATCGGCGCCTGAAGGCGCTTGGTCTCGGCCTCCAGCTTCTCGATCTTCTGGAAGAAATAGAACGCCCGCAGCGTCGAGGCTGCGCGCATGCCGGCATAGACCAGCACCAGGATCGCGAGGACCGCCCGGTTCTGGTACTTCTCCATGAAGTTCAGGCTGAAATAGACCAGCGCCATGAACGCAAAGTTGGTCAGGAACCGGTATACGAAGCTTAGAAAGACCATGCTGGCTCCAGCCGAGAGAGGTCGCGCAAGGCCCGTCTACGCCAATATTGTATCAAGAAGCCCATCGCCCGCGCGCCGCCGCCTTTTAGCCACGCGCCGCCATAATGCAAGCGAGAGCGCGCCGCCACCGCCCAGTGCTGCTCGATGGAGATTCAAGGAAAGCTACGGTAGACTGCTGCCGCCGCTGACGCGTGAGGTCTGCCGATGCCGAAGAAGGGAATCACGGGCCACGACGAGTGGGTTCTGACCGAGGCGCTCGCCACCGCCCTGGTCGCGCTGGAGCAGCTCGAGGCCAAGCACCAGCCGAGCGCGCACATGGACGACATCCGCAAGATTCTGTCGCACGGCAAGGAGCCGAACGCCGTGAGCCTGCACTTGGCCCAGGCCAAATGCCGCCTGTTCCCCGATCTCGACCCGCTCGAGATCTACCGGGAATACGGGATCGGCGAGGAATATGGCTGAGAGGCCCGAGCGGGCCGCTGGCTTCCAGGAATGAGATTTGAAAGTGGTGCGCTCGGAGGGCCACCCGGAAACCGCTGATTTCAGCGGTATTTTGGGGGTTTTTCCAACTCGTCGCTCGATAAGGTGCCTTTCAGGCGTATCCGCACTTTTCAGAACGGGATTGTTACTCTTGCCCGAATTGTTACTCGCGAAGTAAGCGGGCCGGCGGTGGGTGCAACCACTGCCGGCCCTTTCACCACAAGAACCGATAGAAGCGGTTCTAATGGCTGAGACCAGTCAGCGTCGATTCATCAACTGCATCAACCCCCCAAGCCCAAGACGGGCGCCGAGCGAGCCAAGACGTACCGGGACCGGAAGAAGCAAAAAGCCGGGGTTACCCCTCAGTGGTTACCGTCCCGGTCAAGTCGCTGCCCCCCTCGAATGTAGCGCGGCAGGTAGACGTTAAATCGAGCCCCGCAATGCCCGCAGATAAGGTTCTGGTTGACGTCCAGGGCGCGCGGCCCGTCCTCAAGTCCCGGCCGCATGCAGTCCGGGCAGCAGTCGATCCGAAGGCTGTTGATCTCGTGGGAGTCAGGTCCCGAATCGGCTTCGCGTATCACACCATCGAATCATCTTACAGATGGCCGCCTTTGGGCTCGCCGCTGTGGGGGGTCACCATGAACGGCTGGTTCGCCCGGTCCCTGGGGTCCAGCGAGATAGCCGGCTGGCTGTTCCTCGCGATCGGAGTGGCGGCAGACCTTGTCGCCCTCGCCGTCCCATCCTGCGCCGCCCAACAGTGGCAGGCCGGCAACCGGACGACGGCGGCTGTTGCTTGGGTTCTATGGTTGATGCCCTTTGCCTTCGCCGTCACGGCCGGCATCGGCTTCGCCTCGGTCAACATCAGTGACGTGACGCTGCAGCGGGCGTCACGCGTGACGCCAGCGATCGAGGCGGCCCGTAACGAGCTGCGCGACGCCGTGACGTCACGGGATCGTGAGTGCGCGGGTGGTGTCGGGAAGTTCTGCCGCCAGCGGGAGGACGCGGTCACCGAG
Source organism: Bradyrhizobium manausense (assembly GCF_001440035.1). Taxonomy (GTDB): domain Bacteria; phylum Pseudomonadota; class Alphaproteobacteria; order Rhizobiales; family Xanthobacteraceae; genus Bradyrhizobium; species Bradyrhizobium manausense. The sequence goes on from NZ_LJYG01000097.1 coordinate 41,788, forward strand.
CGCCGCCGGCAGCTGGACGAGGCCATGCGGTCGGTCGAGCAGACGGCGGACCCCCAGACGGAAGCCGCCACCCGGATGGTGTCATGGTTGAGTGGTGGCATGGTCAGGCCAAGCGGCGACGACTTCGCAATGGTCCGCCTTCTCCTGCTGGCGTTCCTGCCTCAGCTGGGCGGAGTGCTGTTGCTTATGATCTGCCGGGACGCTACTCGCAAGGGTAATGCCTAAGCCCGCGCAGATGCGAAGGAAGGCAAGCCGCGCTCAGCCCCCCATTCGGCCCCGGTCCGAATGGCCGTCGATGAACCCGTCCTGGCGGGGAAGCTTGCTCCTTTGCCATCAGCCGGGATAGCAGATCGCGCCTTACGATGCTCCTGAATCGTAGCGCAAATGCAACACCAAATTATTTGTTCGCTTCCAGCCGCAATTTCTGAGGCCCTCGATTGAATCTATATATCTGACCGCTGAATCGGAGTCTTCTTTGGATGGTGAACCAAAGCTTAGGCATTTTCCACCCAGATTCTCACGAAAATATCGCTAGCCGATTAGCGCCGACAGTCTCTCAGATCACCTGATCCAATCCCCGGTGGCCCGCCAGCTTAAAATCCAAAAGTTCTTATGAATACTCGACTCACAGGCGCATTTCGCGCTCGCGTACACCGCGGCACTCGGCAAATCGGTGGGACTTGCATCGAACTGGAGGCGGATGGCCAAAGGATCTTACTCGATTTGGGCTTGCCGCTCGACGCAGACGGAGCTTCGGACGATTTGTTGCCGGATGTCGCAGGGCTTCAAGGCGAAGACCCAAGTCTGAGCGCGATCATCATTTCACATGGGCACGGAGACCATTGGGGATTGCTGCCGTTGTGCAAGCCCGCGATCCCCTTAGTCATGGGCGCTGCAACGGCTCGCATCATGGGCGCCTCGGCACCATTTGCGCCTAATTTCTTTGCGCCCAACGTGTCGAAATATCTGAGTGACAGAACTCCCCTCCAGATCGGACCGTTCCGTCTTACTCCCTACCTTGTCGACCATTCGGCCTATGACGCCTACGCCCTCGAGATCGAGGCAGCTGGAAGCCGGCTGTTCTACAGCGGCGACATTCGCGCCCACGGTCGCAAGGCGGCCCTCTTTGAGCAATTGGTGAGGAAGCCACCACAACACATCGACACGATGCTGATGGAGGGTTCGAGTCTCGGTCGACTGAGCGAACACGACCATTTCGAGAGCGAACAGGCGATCGAGGCCAGGCTCATCGAGAATTTCAGTCGGCCAGGATTCGTCATGATCTCCGCGTCGGCGCAGAACATCGATCGGATGGTCGGTATCTATCGCGCCTGCAAGAAGACAAACCGTACGCTTCTGCTCGATGTCTATGCAATGGAGATTCTCAGGGCGACCGGCAATCCAAACCTGCCGAACGTTGGCTGGCCTAACCTCTCGGTCTACGTTCCGGAGTATCAGCGCCGGCACATCGCCAGAAATCAGCGTTTCGACCTGCTCCAACCCTACAAATCCGCACGCATCTTCCGCGAGCATATAGCCGAGATCGTCGACAGCGTGGTGATGCTGTTTCGGCCCGCAATGATGCGCGACCTAGAATTGAGCAATCTCTGGAAGGACGCGAGGGCGATCTGGTCCCAATGGGACGGATACCTCAACGATGGCCCCGGCGCGAAACTAAAGGCCGAGTTGCTGGGCCGAGGGATCAAGCTGGACGTCATTCATACGTCGGGCCATGCCAGCATCGCCGATCTCAAGCGGCTGGCTACCGCTCTCAATCCGAACCGGCTCGTTCCAATTCACACGTTCCAGGGTGATCGGTTCTCCGACTATTTCGATAACGTCACGCGTCGCGACGATGGCGAGTGGTGGGATGTCTAATCGTCATTTCTGAAGCTGCAAAACAACAGGAAATAGAGATGGGCAAGGCAATATCCGAGAAATTCATGAAGGACCTGCAGGAAGGAGGTCGGCTGCACGAACTTACTGAGAAGGTTCGCCGAGACGATACTTTGATGCTCGCGCTTCGCGGCCACTACATCAACATCTACTATCGGGGCGGAAGCATCCTGCACCTTGAAGAGAAAAATGGGGGATATGCTGCGATCTTCGATACCGATTATGCTCGGGGAAAGCCGGTCAAGCTGCCCTCCAGCGGCGTTCAGGAGCCCGAGGATTGCTCGGCCTGGGTTGCCGCCATGCCAGAGCTCAAGGAAATAATGAATTCATACTTTGCAACAAAGCGAAAATCCGAACGCGAATTTCAACAGCTTGTCGCATGGGAGAACAATAGGTCAGCTATATCGAACGCGACCGAATACTTTATCACAGACGTAGAATTTGCTGACCCCGACCAGGGGGCCAAACTCGACATGGTCGGATTCAAGTGGCCAAGAAACCATCGAAAGGATGAGACCCGCTGCACGCCCGTTCTCATCGAAATGAAATATGGTATCGGTGCTTATGACGGCGATGCTGGCATCGCAAAACACATCGCAGATCTCGAAATGATCCTGGCCGATCCTATCAAGCGAGAAAGCCTCAACAAGACAATCGAAGAGCAGTTTGAGCAGTTACTGAAGCTGGGACTTGTCGACTTCAACAAGCACTCTAAATACAATCGCGCCCGCGTTTCAGGTCGACCTGAGGTGGTCTTTCTACTTGCCAACCACAATCCAAGCAGCACGAAACTGTTGAACATTCTTGACGGGATCAAAGAGCCTGCAGATTTCGACCTTCGCTTCTTCAATGCTTCCTTTGCTGGCTACGGAATGCATGATGTATGCATGCTCGGCCTAACCAAATTCAAGGAGCTGGTGCGGCAATTGGCGAAAATTAGTCCGCCTCCGCAACCGTTGTAACAGACGCTTGGTAACACGCTGTAGCTGCCTGGAGTGAACTCTGACCCCTTCGCTTACTTTCGCCATCGGCGATATTCACGGGTGCTTCGACAAGCTGCAAACGCTCCTCGCCCTATGCGAAATTGTTCGGGGTGGAGAGAGCGCCCGGTTCATCTTCATCGGTGATTACGTCGACAGGGGGCCGGACAGCAGGCAAGTAGTGGACTTCCTGATCCGGCAACAATCGGATCAGGGCTCCCATGTCATCTGCCTGCGCGGCAATCATGAGACGATGCTAGTTCGCGCCGCCGACAAACTTCGCTCGGATCGCGATCTAATGACTTGGTGGCGAAATGGTGGGGAGCAGACCCTCGACAGCTATGGCGCTGACGATCCCAGCGAGCTACCTGCTGAACATATTTCATGGATGAAGCAGCTGCCGCTGGTGCACGAAGACCGGCAGCGCCTTTTCGTGCATGCGGGTATCCGACTTGACGTTCCGCTTGCTCTCCAGTCGGAAGAGGATCTTCTCTGGATACGGGAGCCGTTCCTGTCCTCAAAGGACGATTATGGATTGCTGGTTGTGCACGGGCACACGCCTACAACGTCACGGCAACCCGACCTCCGGGCAAACCGATTGAATCTGGATACGGGGGCTTGTTTCGGCGGTCCGCTGACGGCGGCGGCATGGTCCGGCAGCAGGCGCCGGCCGATGATGTTTATCACAGATGCCGGCGAAATCGTTCGCGTGTAGACCAACGACGCAAGCGCTTAAGCGACGGTTGAGGCAAGCACGGCCCGGCGTCCGGTCCATTGCCGATTGCCGACATCACGATGACTTCGGGCGTGTTCGGCTCAGAGCCCAAACAGCGACACCGCAGATAAAAAGCCGCCCGAAGGCGGCTCTTCAATTTAAACCTGTCAGATTAGCTAATGCCTAGCGCTTGCCCATCGCAGCCAAGATAGGGCCTGCCTCTGCGTCTTCAACGCAAGGCGTGATGGTAAGCTCCATTACAACTGCCCATTGCGCATACCACTTGTAAATTGCCGTGGCGTCATTGCTCTCGAAGACTGCAAATCCTTCTCCGCTCATACCGTGCCAACGGCCGAGCATTTTTACGCCCTCGGGAGGTACTCCGCCCGTCTCTAGGAATTGCTTGATTGCAGCGTTGATCGTACTCGGCGGCAACTTCCAGTGCGAGATGTACTTCATTCAAATCTCCCATTTAAAATTGGCGGAACTGTTTTGCGGAAACGACCAAGTGAAGCACTTTCCAGTGCCGCCGAGAAGGGGACAGTAACTCAGAGCCTCAAAACCCCCGACCGCGATTACCGAGTCGATGCGGCGGTTTTGCCCCGGTTTAAGTTAGGTCAGTCTAACCACGCGGCCGAGGCGCGATGTCTCAGTTGGGTCAAACCTGTTTCGGGGCTGGTCCGGTCTACGCCGGATTGCTGACGGTCCGGCGCTCTGGGGTGAGGTCAGCCACGGGCCAGAAGCGGGAAACATCGCGCTTCAAATGATCGGATAGCCGACGCCTTACCGGCGCGGCACCTGCCATCATTGCCGAAGGACAGTTTGTGCTAACGTGCAGATCGCCAGACGCAGGCCTTGCGGTGGCGCCAAAACGGAGGTGGTCGATGGATGTCAGACGAAGGGCCCCGCATCCCGCGCTTCGCAGCATCGTTCGCTCGTTCGAGGAACGCCGCGCAACGTTGGGCTCCGAAGAGCTGACATGGCCACTGACGGCTCGACCCCATCAAATCATCCACATTTATTTGGGCGATCCATTCCGTCTTCGAATTGACGGAGGTCCCCTGCAGACTGCCCCCGAAACGGTCGTGGTCGGTCCGCAAGGGTCGCGCCGAATACAGCTCCACATGTCAGGCGAAGTCCACATCTTCAACATTTTGTTGCAGCCGGCTGCGCTCCACCGCCTCGTCGGCGTCGATATGACGTCTCTCGTGAATGAAGGCATCCCGGCCCGCGATGTTCTCGGCAAGCGCGGGGTACTGCTCAGCGATGCCGTGCGTTCGGCTGCGGACTTTGCCTCGCGCGTAGCCGCTGCAGAACGCTGGTTCGCGATGATGCAGGATAAGGGTCTAACCGAGGATGGGATCGATTATGCATCCCGTCTGCTGCTGGCGTCCCGCGGTCGCGTTCGCATCGAGGATCTTGCGAAACGATCGGGCCTGAGCGCGCGTCATTTTCAACGCCGCTTTACCAGACAAGTGGGCCTTTCCCCCAAACTCTATGCGCGAACCGTCAGGTTCGATGCAGCCTTGACGGCTCACCGTGACGAACCGATGAAGTCGTGGACCCGGATTGCCCACGAAGCCGGTTATTTTGATCAGGCCCATTTCATCCGCGAATGCCACGCCCTGGTCGGCATTGGACCAAGCCAGTTTATCGGCGATTGGGAGAACATTCTTTCCCCGGAGGGCTGAAATATACAAGCGCACCAGCCCGTAGCGACGTTTGCTCTCGGAAAACGAAACTGCCGAATGCAGGCCTCTATTTTGGTCATACCGGCAATCACGAACGCAGGAGTGCGCGCCATGACGACAATGACAAGGCAATTCAGTTTAGCCGGTATCGCCGCAACTTTGGCACTGATCTATTCGGTCCATGGCAGCGCGGCGGCTGAGGAAAAACCGGCGGTCTCTAACGAAATTGTCGTGACGCTGCTCGGTACGGGTGGTGGTCCCGAACCCATCCTCGCGCGTTTCGGACCGGCAACGCTCGTTCAAGCCGGCGGGCTCAATCTCCTATTCGATGCCGGCCGGGGGGTCACGGTGCGCCTCTATCAATTAGGTATCTCATCCGGCAAAGGCATCGATGCCGTCTTTCTGACCCACTATCATTCGGACCACGTTGCCGGCCTGCCTGATCTATGGATGACGGGGTACGAGTTCGGTCCATTTGGATCGCGCGCCAAACCTATGAGACTGTGGGGTCCATCGGATGGGACGACCGAGCCGAGTGGTGCGGCGAAGATTGCCAAAGGCCTTGTGGAGGCATTTTCCGACGACATCCGCATCCGTCAGGCCGACGAACACATCGCGGAAGCCGCCACACAGATTGAAGTCCACGACTTTCAAGAAGACGGCGTGGTATTGGACGAGGCTGGCGTCAAGGTCACCGCGTTTGCCGTCAATCACGGTGACCTGATCAAGCCATCGGTGGGTTATCGGATCGACTACGGTACGCGATCTGTAACGATTTCAGGTGACACCAAGTTTGACGAGAACCTGATCCAGCATGCGACTGGAAGTGATCTCCTGATCCACGAAGTTTTTGCGATGTCGGCACAATTAGCAAAGTTGCCGCAAATGAAACCGGCTGCAGATCACCATACGTCGCCTGAGGAAGCCGGCACGGTCTTTTCGCGCGTGAAGCCCAAGCTCGCGGTCTACTCACACGTCATACTTCTCCAAACAAAGGTGACGGAGCTCGTGTCGCGGACACAGAGCACCTACGACGGCCCTTTGGAGGTGGGAGAAGACCTCCTGCGCTTTACGATCGGCGACCGTGTGATCGCAAGGAAATGGAACCCGGAGCTGCGAAGGTATCCGGATTAGCTCGGGTCAATTGCGTCGGTTTGGCGCTCTGCCAACGACTTCCGGTCTATCCCAAACTGCGGACGTGCCGCTGCTTCGTGCCAAGGGACGCGATGGACCAAGAGCGGAAGTTATGCTCAGCCTGTTTCGGCGGTAGCGCCTTTACGGGTGGCTGTTCGCGGGATAGGCAATCGTAGCCGGATGCCGTAGGTAAAATGCTTAAAGACACGATGGGCCGATGAACAGCTCCGTTATGACTCGACTATTAAGCCTAAGTGCAGGGTTCGTGGACACAGTGGGTTTCCTGGGCCTGCAAGGATTGTTCACGGCGCACGTCACAGGCAATTTCGTCACCCTAGCCGCCGGCTTCGTCTACGGCCCGCACGGCACTATCGGAAAAATCCTGGCGCTGCCTGAGTTCATTGGTGCGGTCGCAGTGGCGCGCCTAGTGGGCGCGGCACTGACTGCGCGCAGATTGCCGACGTTGACAATCCTTCTCGGCGCAGAGGCGGCCTTTCTAGCAGCCTTCCTTGCTCTCGGAGCCGCATACGGACCATTTCCGAACAGCGACGTCGTGCCAGCTCTCGCTGCCGGCTTCGCCGGGGTCACGGCCATGGCGCTCCAAAACGCAATGCAACGTGTGCACTTTCCGGGCGAACCACCGACGGCGATAATGACGAATAACACTACTCAAGCCGTTCTCGACGGGGTTGACCTACTACGCCGAGCTGCGCCGCCCGAAGTTCGCGGCCGCTTTCTCCGCACTGCGCGTAGCATCATCTGGTTTGCCGGCGGATGCGCAGCAGCGGCGCTCTTCTACTACCTTGTACAGTTCTGGAGCCTCGCAGTACCCGTTGCAATCACTGCCGCCATAGTGATCACGCGCCTGCGCGAACCCGACGTAAACGCTGACGCATCGAAGCCTGTTTGAGGACGGCGCCCTTTAAGTCGCACAGAGAGTTCAGCCCGCGCGGTCTTTTGCCGCCACCGACTATCGATGTCTGTTGAGGGTCAAAGGCTGCCCTCGCTGGCCAGCATGAACTTGGTCAGGTTACCCTTCGGAAGCGGACGCGCCAACGCTCTGGGCTGAGGTCAGCCACGGGGCCAGAAGCGGTCCTTTTAGGATGCCAATTGAGGCTGCCTTAATGCATCTTGCGACGCAGCTTCTCTATGATCTCCCGCAGATCGTCGGCGTATTCTTTGATGATGCGCCGCGCTTCCTCCAGCCGGGAGGGCTTTGACTCTTTCGCCTTGGTCGGTTCTTAGGCTCAGTCATGGCCCTACGGTCGCCGAAGAGCGAGCCGGATCGTTGCGCTAGATCAACGGAGGCTGCCAACTGGAGCGGCCTTACTTCTTCATCGGCCTATAGGGCGGCGGTACCGCATGCATGTGCCCACTGACGATACCCGGCAAGGCACATCGTAGTGCAGCCTGCCATTGGGCATCGTGGAGTCGGGATTGATGGGCTTCGCCTTGGGGGTGGGATGATCTTTGGCGGCGTCTATCTGATCTTGCGCAATAGCCTGAGATAAGAAGGCGACCATGGCCGTCGCGTCAAGGAACACGGTTCTCATGACGGGTCCTCCGATCTGCCAACCAGAACGAACCACGGTACCTGTAGACCACAAATCGAGAACAGCCAGCAAGCTCGTTATGGGGTCAACAGCGCCGTTTTGACCAGCGGTGGGGAGCTTCCGCTCTACCCCCGACACCCGTACATCTCGCCGCAACGCCCTAACGGAAGCGAAGGGCCGCTTCCGGACTCTCGTACCGCAGCAAGGACAGCAAGGCGACGCCAAGCGCGTTCGCCGTCGCCGAAGCGTCTTACCGCCGTTCGACAACGACTGTGCCCCTCACCACAAACAGGGTCCGGTTGCCATTAGTTACCTCAGTGGCGACATAGGTGTTGTTGGAAGGCACCGCACTTCTTGTCAGGTCGGCCGGCATCCGCTGCGCGGCTCGGTGACATGCCGCCTCATCGGTGGGTAATAGTTCGCCAAGCGGGTCTTCAATTTTTTGGCCGCGCACATGATGATGAAAGAAGTAGCGAGGCATTGGCACCTACTCCATTCCTGAGTTCACAAAAACGTACCAACCAACGAAAGGTTGCTCAGTTTGTTCAAAAGTGAACTTAGCTTCGGCGAGCTTCTTGTGTTTCGCTCGGTCGCCTTATCGACGACGAGCTTGCCAAGTTTTCCCGATGGCTCATCGCCTTGCCCCGTGGCGCGTTGCCCCACCTGCCATGAGAGGGCTGTCATTAGCTCCGGGATCTCTGTCCGGGGGATCGCAGCCACTCGTCCATGTGAGCAGCCGTGTCGGTCTGCCGCGCCTTACGAAGAACCAACTCGCGGAGCGCGCCTGGCTCAAGCAGCTTGGCTTGCTCGCGCAAACTTGCGGCTTCCTCGATAAGGCGTTCTTTGAGGGCAGTTGTTTGCTTAAAACGACGTCGTCGCTGCGTCATGGCGCTGCTCCCAATGTTCGAGGATGACGGGAGCGCTATTGGTCTCTTTGCCACCGATAAAAGCCACGATCCGAGCGGTGGTAGACACTAACGTATTGCTACTTGGCGCGTTACGCCAGCTAAACACAGGTCCGATCTACGTCGCATAGCGGACGCTTCGGCGGTTCGTGTGAAGGTCAGCAGCGGGCCAAATCCGGACATCAACAGGACAATGCCAGAGACATGACTGCTTGTCGGGCGCGTTTTTGCCTTGCCTCGATCCCCTCAATCCATCCCGCCAATGACGCCAAGAAAGGAACCGCCGAAGCAAGAGGCAACAAGCATTATCAGATACGTCGCGGTGGGCCCAAGCTCTGGCTCGTGTTGAAGATGATAAAATCCGAGCAGCCCCAGCAGACAAAACCCCGCGAAGATTGTCGGCCAAAGCGCCTGCCGCCGTGCTGCGAGCCGCTGGGCCGGGGTGGCCCACCGAGGCTGTGATAGAGTCCTGGATCGACGAAGCGATGCCGCGGCACTCACGACCACCACGATCAGGCAGGCAGTAAGGAAGTACATCAGACACTATCCCAGACAAAACGAACCACTGTGCCGCGCGGTCGCGGCCCCTCGGTCAAAAGCTGCCGTCAGGACGTGGAAACCCGCGTCCTTTCGGAGGTACCTGTTCGATACAGGTCTTCGCCCGAGCGACGATTTCCTTTGGTGACAGTTCCTTGAGAATTCGATCACGTTCCTTCCCAAAAATTGAAACAAGCTCCGTGAGACGTTCAGGTTCACCTTCAGGCTCACGTGTGTCCAACCTTCTGAAAGTCGCCGACTCGTTCTGATGGCTGATCTCAGCGTCGTTCGCTTTCTGTCGTAGCGCGGCGTCAGTTGGGACTTTGCCAGTTTCCATAAGCTTGTCCGCGACAAAAATAGTCGTCGCGCAGGTTAGGTGGACGTCCTCCTGCGGAGAACAAGCCACTACAGATAAGCTCGTAGCAGCAAGTAGAGCGAAGACCGCGGCTTTGCAGAGAGGGTTCACGCTTAATCTCGGTTCTGACCGGGGACAAAGAGCCGACAACACGAACCTCTTGTGGGTTGCATAATAGCAATCCGTCAACTGAGAACCCGGCGAATGCTCAATTTTCCATGAAAAGAGGAAGTCCGCTGTGGGTAAAATGCGAAGAACTGAGGTCGAGCAAATCTGGTCCGCTCGGGCGCAAAGAGCGGACCACCGTCAGACGCGGCGTAACTTCGCAGATGGGCCAAATCCGGAAGCGGCAGTCGCGCACCAACCCGGACAAACCCGCACTCCTGTTACTGGTCTAGGGACGATTTTTGACGAAGATTGCGGTTGCCTCAATGGTGAGAACGAACTCGAATGCCCGACAATGCAATCTGACCCTCGTTCCTTTAGAATTTCTACGCCCCTGAAATACGGCATGATAGTCGCCGTGGTAACACTGACGCCGTGCCTCGTTGCACTTGAATATCTCCACGCAACTGGCTTTTGCTACAGAGACGCCCGTTACCTCACCGATGAAGAGCTTATCCGGGTAGCAGCAGATGAAGCGGTTAGGACGAACAGGGCGTATGAAGCCATCGAACAACGGATCGAATATGCGAGTGCTACCGACCTGATTGCCAGGAACCCCGATTGCTGCGTGGCCATTAAGGACGAAAGCGAGCAAAGTGACGACCCTATCCTGCGGGATATCGCTCCCGACAGGGTATTTGGGCCATACGTGTTGGCGATTGAGGTGATCTACCGAGCCAAGCAAGATGGACCAAAGCCGTTTGATCATCACACATATTATTTAGGCGCGTGCGGCGAACGTCTCGACTATTCTGGAAGTGCGGAGGCGCACGGCAGGTTGCCCAGGGGTCGATAGGAGAGTAGCCCAATATTCTTGCGAGGCCCGCTTAGGGTCAAAAGGACAGTTCGCCAGCCCGGCAGCAGACTTCCGGTCTGCCCCCGCGAACCGACATATACTTGAACAGCGTCAACGGGCGCGATGGGCCAGAAGCGGCCTCTAACGGTCCTCAGTCGTCGATCACCCTCACGGCTGTTGTCCAATCATACGCTGGGCACTGTCCCGGTGGGCATCTGGTCGGCAACGGTTCACATATGAAAGTGTCACGTGGACTAATCGCTTGATCGCCGTCTCGGGTTCGATATACTAGGTTTAGGTCGTCGGCAGTTCTAGAAATTCCCCGCAACAGCGGCCGGCTGATGGTCTCTTTCGTAACCAAACGATCTCCGGGAAATTCGATCGAAAAGAGCGTCCAGTTCCCCCAAGCCCCTGATTTGCTTTTAAATCGGCTCATGCCGCAGACAGCGAGGGGGTCCAAATTCGAACGAACCATTTTTCCTAGCTCATAGCTCGACGGAGCTTCAATCAGGCCCCTTTTGTTTAATATCTCGCGCAATTCCCCAAATAGCTGCCCCTTCTCGTCAAGCGTCATGACGCGACCCGACCAATCGATGATGTTGAGGGGGCCGTAAAGGCATCTTTGGAAAAGGAGATAGCCTTCGGCCGACAGAATGACACCGATCAATAATAGGCTAAGCAAGCGGAATGCCATTTCCGATAGTTCGCCTGATGTGAGTGCTTGCGCAATCTACAATTGTGCGCGTGGTTACCGAAAACTTTGGTGCGGCTCTCCGGGCTGTTGCCATAGACGTTCAGTGCCATACCGACGAATGTCTGCTGGGGGTCAAAACGCGAAGAACTCAGGTTGAGCAAATCCGGTCCGCTCTGCCGCAATCAGCGGACCTCCATCAGACGCGACCCAAATTCGCTGATGGGCCAAAAGCCGACCTCGGCATCTACTGCTTCGGTAGCAGCTTCACGCCGGGGGCCGGCTCCTTGTAGTCGACGGGGGACTTTGCGTCGGCGGGGATTTCGATCCAGCGGTGAATGCCGCCACCCGCGCACTCCTGAACCACCGGGAAATACAGCATGCGTCCAGGTGCAAGATCATCGGTCAGATAGACGGACATCACGAACTCCTCGTAATAATCGTTCGGGAGGTTGCCGGTCCACGACACCTCCTTCACGCCCTCGGTGACATTGCTGTGATACATGGTGTAGGACTTGTCGTAGCTGCCCTTGACCAGATCGATCTGCCAGCCCGCTTTTGGCATCGGCTTAACGCCGACCACGCCCTCCGGAATGCGGACACGAACTTTTGAAGTCGCGGAATCGCCGCAGCCGTGCGGAACGCGGAATGTGGCACGATAGGAGCTTCCGCTTGAAGCCTCTGGCTGCGCGAGCGTCACATGGGCTTGTGCCGTCGTGGCGAGGCACAGGGTGCTCACGATCGCCGTTAGGATGTTTTTGCGCATTTCCGTGCAGCCTTCACTTCTGTTGCGGAGGGTGATGACCGGTTTCGTCCATCATCACGAAACCCTCGAATCGCGAGTGCGCGACCCGCCTTGGATCAAGGCTGGCTTCGGCCTTGACGAGTTTTTGTTCCAGCGTGGCTGCGGCGCCCTCGGGCACCGCCGCTTTGACGAGCGCATCAACCGACTTTAAGGCGTCGCCGCTGCACAGAATGATGGCCCATTCGCCGCCTTTGCGGCGCAACAGTGCACGACCTCCCATGTCGCCTTGCGTCCAGCCGGCGATCGCGTGGTCCGATGCCACGACGATCGGCTCAACGATGAGTTCTGCATCAGGCTTGTCGAATGCTGAATGCAACAGATGCTGGATCGAATCCACGTCCGATTCAGCAACAGCTGTCCCTGTGAAATAAACCAGGGTCATGACGCAAAGCGCAACTCCTCGCACCACGGTCCTCACCACCGATACCTCACGCCGGCGTAGATCGCCCTGCCCGTGCCGGGTTCGAACAGCGGAGATGTCGGGGTCGCACGATCGATGATGCTGGCGCTGGCGATATAGGCCTTGTTGGCGATGTTGCGGGCCTCAATGTAACCCGTGAATGGCCCGCCATTGTCGACACCAACCTTAAAGCCCCATATCGCGTAAGCGGATGTTATGAGCTTGTTGGCGCTATCGACGTAATAGGCCTGCGGCACCCATTCGAAGTTCGGCCCGAAATAGATGCCGTTCGGATGCTTGTACAGGAGCTCCGCTCGGATGAAGTGGCGTGGTGCGCCGGGGAGGATGTTGTTGCCGAACACCGGATCGTTATCGAAGCGGAAGTCGTTCAGCGTATAGGCCACGTTGAGCCAGATTTTGTCTGGCGCGGGACCGCTCACGAAGAGGTCGCGGATGATTGCCGCGCCTGCGCCCGCTTCAATACCCTGATGGATGGTCTTGTTGGCATTGGTGACGTTGCAGTTGCCGAACGCGCTGTACAGGCACAGAAGTTCGTCGTTGATTTGCGAGCGGTAGAGCGTGACCTCCCAGGCATAATCAGGCCGCTGCATGCGGGTACCGACCTCAAACGTCGTCGCCGTCTGCGGCTTGATCGAGAAGAACGGAATGTTCGGCAGCGCCGGGTTGAGGAAGTTCGGGCTGACGCTTTCACCGAAGCTCGGCACCTCCGCGCTGCGCGATATGTTGCCGAACACTTGCCAAGTCGGATCGACCTGCCACAACAGCCCGGTCTTCGGGCTCCACAAGCTGAAGGTACTGCGACCATTCACGTCGCCATTGGTCGAGAAATTGACCTGCTGGTCGCGTACGGCGAACAGGTACTGGGTGCCGGCTACAAATGCGACGTTCGGCAGGAAGTACAATGAGTTCTCCGCGAAAGCTGAATAATTCTCCGGCTTCTGCAGCAAGGCTGAGGTCTGTGCTCCTTTGAAGCCACCGATGTTGACGAATTGTTGAGCGTCGATGGTGCCATTGAGGATGTTGAAGCCGGCCACAAAGCGGTTGCGGTAGTCGCCAATGACACGGTCATCAGTCACCTTGGCGAAGCCGCCATAGTCTTTGTAATGATAGTCGAGCCACTGGAAGATCGGATGCATTAGATGGCGGTCGACCCCGAATGCCCCGAACTCTACCTTGGTGTCCTCGATCCGGATTGTGGTTTTATTAGCGACCCGCACCGTGTCGATATTCCGTTGCCAGTCATTGGCAACATTGATGGCCGCAGGCGTCGTCGGCGACGTCAGCGCCGTTGTTCTGTCGATGCTGCCTGGGATGCGCTGGCGCACCTCGTTGGCATTCAGGTAAAAGCGCGTTTCGACATCAGGCGAAATTTGGTATCCAACATTGGCGCTGAGCTTGTTGCTTGATCCGAAGCTGTGATCGCGAAAGCCATCGGAGGCCTGCGTGGCCGCCGTAACGAAGCCGTCCCAAGGACCGTTTGCCCCACCGACATTGGCCTGAAGCCGCTTCGTATTGAAGGCGCCGAAGTCCACGGAGACGCCGTTCGGGTAGGCATCACGTCCTGTCGGAGTCACGAAATTTATTGCGCCGCCTAGCGAATTGGCGCCGAACTGCAGGGCGTTACCGCCCTTATAGACCTCGACATATTTGTAAGCCGTCGGGTCGATCTCCTGGAAATCGCCGTAGCCGTCCGAGGTGTTGATCGGAATGCCATCCATGTAGAGCTGAATCCCGCGCAGGTGGAAGTTACGCGACAGGCCTGAACCACGGATCGACAGGCGCGTGTCATCGCCCCATTTCGGCTGGGCGAAGACGCCCGGAACATAGTCTAGGATGTCCTTTATCGTATTCGCGACGGTCGAATTTCGATAGGCCTCCGCGGGCACGAGTGCCACGCCGCCTGGTGTGTTGTTGATCTCCTTGAGAGCCTGCTGCGCGGAGAGCACGCCCAACGCTGCGCGCGATGCGCCCCCTTGATCACCGACCGCTTGGGCCGGTGCGGTCGGAGCCCGTCTGGCCCGCTCGGCTTGCGACGAACGGACAATGTCCCGGGATGGGCGGCTCGCCGCATTCCGCTTTTGCTTTGGTGCTTCAACGGTCACGGGCGGCAACTGTTTCTGCCCGCTTGATTGCGCTTTTAAGGGTGTAGAAAGCATAAGGGCGACGCTGGCGAGCGCGCAGGCTCGCAGCCCCCTGAGGCTGGATGTCACGGTAAAACTCCCAATCGAACAGACGAATGCTGGCGCGTAGCGCTGCTGTCAGATCGTGAAGGGAGGCCCGCGAGATTGGTGATCGTGCGAGCGAAGCCGCGCAACAGGCCGCGTCTCGAAGGCGACGGCGGTTCGCAACTTGACGTACGATCGGCGGGCAAGAGCTGGCGTCGGTGGCGGCAGCGCACCCGAAACGTGGTGCCCCACGCACAGAGGGCAGTGAATGACCGAGTTCTGCCGGCTCTTTCCCGTGTCATTTTGCGGAGCGAGCTCGCTGCCGTTGCTTATGCAGAGGACATGCTCGGATTCGGCAAAGGCCGGGGGGACGCTGGCGGCAAGCAGGCCGGATAGGACAACGTTCAATACGAGGGCGTAGGCCGCAAAAAATGCAGCGCCCATGCCAACTCGCCGCTTGAATCCGAACTTTGCCATAGCCTCCACCCTGCATCGGGGGTACCACAGCGAGCGCGCGAGTCCAATTTGTTGTCAAGCCATTTCGCCGAACAATCGCGAGTGTTGCTCACCAACAACGTTGAACGACGCCGGGATACCCGGCGGCCAAAGGTTGGCCCCGCAGTTCGCATCAGCCTAGTCGCTTGACCTATCGGAAGCAGACGAAGCTGCGGTCTGCCCGGAGGTCGGCCTCGGGCCCACCAGCCGACATCGTGCTCACCCCAAATCTGTAGAACCACGACGCCGTTTTCAGTACATGACGCCCTAGTATGATAAGTCGATTGAATCATATACTCGTGCTGTTAGCGTGCGCAGCCGGGTTGGAATGCAGTTCGCGTTAACTGCGACTATGATCGTTTGGGGACGTATCGGTGCGCAGGGTTTGGTTGCGGATATTTTCCGCCACGGCTTCATGTGCCATTCTGGTCCTTCCTGCTGAAGCGCAGGAGCGCTCCGCGCAGCAGCCGAACCAACTCCCACCAGTGACCATAACCGCGGCCGATACAAAGCCGCCGAAGCGAGTCGCCCGGCAAAAGCCTCTGCCAAATCTGGGCGCGCGGACCAGAAACGTGGCTCGGCCCGAGCAGCAACGCGAAGCTGCAAGTGGGGGCTCAAGCGGAGTGACGCCCGCATCTTCCGATGATGCTACCGGCCTGCATCCGACAGCCGCCAGTTCGGTTCGCTACACCGGAGCCGAGGTCAATGCGGTGCCCTTCACGCGGCCCGGTGAGGCGCTAGAAATCGTGCCGGGCCTGATCGTTACGCAGCACTCCGGAGAGGGTAAGGCCAATCAGTACTTTCTGCGCGGCTTCAATCTCGACCACGGCACCGACCTCGCCATCACCGTGGATGGCATGCCCGTCAACATGCCGACCCATGGGCACGGACAGGGCTATGCCGATATCAACTTCCTAATTCCCGAGTTGATCCAGTCGGTGAATGTTCGAAAGGGGCCGTACTTCGCCGATGTCGGCGACTTCGGCTCAGCCGGCGCCGTCGGCATCGACTACGTCAACAGGCTGCAGAAGAATATCGCCGAAGTGAGCGTCGGCAGTTTTGCGTACCGTCGCGGACTGGCCGCAGGATCCACCACGGTCGGTGAAGGCACCCTGCTCGCGGCGGTCGAGGGGATAAAATACGACGGCCCATGGGATGTGCCGGACGACGTGCGCAAGATCAATGGTCTACTGCGCTACGGTCAGGGCACCGCGACGGACGGCTTCACGCTGACCGGCATGGCCTATTCCAATGCCTGGAATTCGACTGATCAGGTCGCCCAGCGCGCGATCGATCACGGCATTATCAGCCGTCTTGGCTCGCTCGATCCGACCGATGGCGGCGTCTCCACCCGCTTCAGCCTATCCGGCAACTTTGCGCATTCGAGCGAGTACGGCCAAACGAAGATCAGCGCCTACGCAATTCGTTCGACCCTGCAGCTCTACAACAATTTCACCTACTTCCTGGACAATCCCGTCAATGGCGACCAGTTCAATCAGCTCGATCAACGAACTGTCAGCGGCTTCGATGCCCGGCACGCATTCGACTGGCGGTTCGGCGGCTTCGAGACACAGACCCGCGTCGGCATGCAAAGCCGTTACGACGACATCCGCGTCGGCCTTTTCAAGACCGAGCAGCGCAATTGGTTGTCGACGGTGCGAGAGGATAGCGTACGCGAGGGCAATGTCGGCATCTGGGCCGATTCCACGACGCGCTGGACCGACTGGCTGCGCACGACGGTTGGCATTCGCGAGGACTTTTTCCCCGGGCGCGTCCTGAGCGACACTCCGGAAAATTCAGGGAATGCGCAGGCCTCGATGATGAGCCCGAAGGCCGGCATCGTGCTCGGCCCGTGGTTCAGGACCGAGCTGTACGGCAATGCCGGCTACGGCCTGCACAGCAACGACATCAGGGGCGCGACCATCACGGTGGATCCCAACGACAAGGTGACGCCGCTCGACCGCGTGCCGCTGCTGGTGCGTTCACGCGGCGCCGAGGTAGGCCTTCGTACCAAGCCGATTGAAGGCCTCACCAGCTCGGTCGCCCTGTTCGTCCTCGATTTCGAGTCCGAGCTTCTGTTCGTCGGCGATGCCGGCACGACGGAGCCGAGCCGGCCGAGCCGCCGCGTCGGCGTGGAGTGGGTCAACCAATACAAGCCGCTGCCCTGGCTGTCCTTCGACCTCGACGTCGCCTACACCAAGGCGCGCTTCACCGACATCGATCCTGCGGGCGACCGCATTCCCGGCGCACCGGCCTGGGTAGGAAGCGCCGCCATCACCTTCGGCCACGAGACCGGCTGGTTCGGCGCGCTGAAGGCGCGCTATTTCGGACCTAGGCCTTTGATCGAGGACGACAGCGTCCGGTCCCTGGCGTCGCTGATCTTCAATGCGCGCGCGGGCTATCGGTTCGACAACGGCCTGCGCGTGCAGCTCGACATCCTCAATCTCTTCAACGCGCAGACAAACCAGATCGAATACTATTATCTCTCGCGACTTCCGGGCGAGCCCATCGACGGTGTCGCCGACCGCCATGTTCATCCCGCGGAGCCGCGTGCGGCGCGACTGACAGTGGCAGCGCGGTTCTGATCTGCCGTGCGCTGCTCTGGTCAGCTTCGGGTGATGAGCGCCGTTAGGCGGGTCGGCCGGTTGCTTCCGGTCTACCTCCATGTGCCGGCCACTGGGGACGTCGCCTGGACTTTCGCCTTCGGGCCCAGGCTGTGTGAAAACGCTCTGTTTGGAGTGATTCGCGCGATAAGATTCCCTGCGTTTGCGGGGGCATCCAATGAAGCGCTTTGTTGAAGGATTGGATCGCGGCCAGAGCACATTGTTTCCGGCATCGCTCGATGACTATGTGGCAGAGGACAACCCGGTGCGAGCGGTCGACGTGTTCGTCGATGGTCTCGATCTCGACAAGCTCGGGTTCATCGGAGTCCAGCCATTCGACACGGGCCGACCCAGCTATCACCCGGGCACTATGCTCAAGCTCTACATCTACGGCTATCTTAATCGGGTTCCGTCGAGCCGATGCCTGGAGCGGGAATGCCTGCGCAATATCGAGATGATCTGGTTGACCGGGCATCTGGCGCCGGACTTCAAGACGATCGCGGACTTCCGCAAGGACAATGGCAAGGCCATCCGTGAGGTCTGTCGCGAGTTCGTCGCGCTGTGCCGCAAGCTTGAGCTGCTCAGTACCGGGAGCGTCGCCATTGACGGATCAAAGTTCAAGGCTGTCAATGCACGGGATAAGAACTTCACCGAGGCCAAGATGAAGAGGCGTTTTGAGCGCATCGATGAGAGCGTCGCCCGGTACCTCTCTCAGCTTGAAACCGCCGATCGGCATGGGGATGCGGTCCCAGAGGTGAAGGTTGAGCGGTTGAAGGGCAAGATCGAGAAGCTCAAGGAGGAGATCGTCCGGCTCAACGCGATCAACGCGGAAATGATGAAGAGCAAGGACAGGCAGATCTCGCTCTCCGATCCTGACGCACGCTCGATGGCTACAAGTGGCAAGGACACCGGCATCGTTGGCTACAACGTGCAGATTGCTGTTGATACGCAGCATCATCTTATCGTGGCTCACTATGTGACCAACGTGGGCAACGATCGCCACCAGCTTGCCGACATGGCCGAACAGGCCCGTGCCGAGATGGCTGTCGAGACACTCGAGGTCGTTGCTGATCGCGGCTACTATGACAGCGAACAGCTTCGCGCCTGTGAGCAGGCCGGCATCACGGTCACATTGCCGAAACCGATGACCTCAGGCGCGAAAGCCGCAGGTCGTTTTGGCAAGCAGGACTTCGTCTATCTTGCTGCCGAGGACGTCTATCGCTGCCCTGCTGGCGAACGGCTGACGTACCGCTTCACCGGCCAAGAGGACGGTAAGATGCTGCGCCGTTACTGGACGACCGCCTGCCAAAGCTGCGCGCTCAAAGCTCAGTGCACGACCGGCCCTGAGCGGCGCATCGCGCGGTGGGAGCACGAGGCCGTGCTGGAGAAGGTTCAGCAGCGGCTCGACCAAGACCCCAACAAGATGACCTTACGCCGCAAGACGGCCGATCCCTTCGGGACCATAAAGGCCTGGATGGGTGCCACGCACTTCCTGATGCGAAGACAGCACAAGGTTGCGACCGAGATGGCGCTGAACGTGCTCGCCTACAATATGAAACGTGCAATAGCGATTTTGGGTTGCCGAACCCTGCTGGAGGCGATGCAGACGTAAGGAGTTTGTATCGGAGCCAACTCTAGCCGCGAAACCGATCCCGGGCCTCTCGACTTACCAGTCGGCAAAAGGGTTATCACACAGCCTGGGCCAGAAGCGGAAGTGCTAAGCCGCTCTGGCTTCGGTTGCCGCAATCCAAATTCCAATAAAAACGGCGATCAGCCCCGCAATCAAGGGCGGGGTCACAGGTTCACCAATGAGGTGCGCCGCCAACAAACCGGCCGCTATAGGATTGATCGTCATCGTGGTCGCAACGCGCGTTGGCGTCGTTCTTTGAAGTGCAAGTACCCAAAGTATGAAGGCTAGCGCTCCGCCGCCGATCCCGAGATATATGCCTGCCCACCATTGGTGCGGGCCGAATGTTGTCAAGATTACCACCCGTCCGGTCAGCACACCGATGATTATCAGACCAATTGCTCCGGCGCCCATTCCAACAGCAAGAAAGCCGAGCGGACTGGATCGTTGAATGAATGGGCGAGACAAGACGTTATAGAACGCCATACACAAGACCGCGCCAGTCATGATCAGCTCTCCCTTCCAAGCTCCAATCGGCGCAGAAGAAAGACCGGCGCCGAGGGCGGCGACAACGCCAAAGACTGCTACGCAAACGCCTAGCGTCTTCCGCGCCGTGAGTTGCTCGGAGCCGAGTAAGGCGCCTATCAGCATAGTTTGAAGTGGGAGTGTCGAGAGAGCTAAGCTTGCCCGAGCCGCCGTTGTGAAGCCAACAGCCACGTTATAAAGCACGAAGAAAACGCCGAAAAAGCAAAAGCCGAGAATTGCGATTGAAAGCAGGTCCTGCCGGGGCGGAAACTTTGAGCGTAGAAAAAACGCGGTCGGCAACACACAAGCAATCCCGATACCCCAGCAACAAGCACATTACGGGCGATGCCCGCACCATCCTGCATTGGGGCTGGGACCTGCTCATGGTCGCCCATCCGCCTTGCACAAGGCTCTGCCTCTCAGGCGTGCGCTGGCTGCACGAGCCGCCCACCAAGCTCTCGACCGCGCACTATTCAATCCGCGAGGTGGCGGCCTATGCGCGGATGAACCGCGAGCAGCGGCTGGCCTTCATGTGGGACGAGCTCGACAAGGCCGCGGATCTGTTCTCCGCGTTCTGGAACGCCGACATGGAACACGGCATCCCGCGCATCTGCATCGAGAACCCGGTGATGCACGGCCACGCCAAGCAGCGCATCCGGAACTACGAGGAGTTCGCCCAGTCAGTTCAGCCTTGGCAGTTCGGCCACGGAGAGTGCAAGCGCACCTGCTTCTGGCTGAAGGGGCTGCCGAAGCTGGAGCCCACCAACATCGTCGCCGGCCGCGCGCAGCGCATCCATCAGCTCGGTCCGAGCGCCGATCGCTGGCGCGAGCGGTCGAAGTTCTTCCCCGGCTTTGCCTCGGCGATGGCGGAACAATGGGGCACCCACGCCCTGCAGCAGCTCGCTGCATAACCCCGAGAGGTAAAGATGAAGAAGCAAGCCAAATGGGAAATCAACAAGCGCATCAGCCGCGCCATCATCGGCATGCAGATCCCGATCCTGATGATCCCGAAGCTCTCGGCGATGCTGGAGCTGAAGATCGCACAGGGAGCGACCGACGAGGAGCTCGCCGCGGCAGCCAAGCAGTTCGTCGAGGGCGCGCACTCATGAAGGTCTATCTCGTCATCGCCGAACACCACGCCGTTCCCGGTCGGAGGATCTACGTATGCAAGACGCGGCGGCGCGCTGCGAAGGAAGCGATCGCCTGCACCAACGTCATCCTCAACGACCTCGGCATCAAGCCCGTGATCACCGAGATCGACATGGAGGTGGTGTTGTGCTTCCTGCAGGACAACAAGAAGCTCGATTGCTTCGTCGAGATCACCGAGCACGAGCTGCTGCTCGATTAAACCCTCACACCGTAAGACCCTCACGTAACCCAACGAGGTAATGATGCCCGCCTTCAAGGATACCTCAACAGCGTGAACGGGAACAGCGTCGCCACCGACGCCGGCACCGTCTACCGCAGCGAGAAGAAGTCGGCGTCCCTCGCCGATGCTCAAGCCTTCATGGACTACGTCATCCAGAACAACGCGTGGGATCTGATCGACCGCAAGGCGAACGTCACCGCGGTGGAGGACTTCATCAACCAGCACAACGCGCCGCCGCCCGGCGTGAACTGGTCAAGCACCTTCGTTGCCGGTGTCCGGCGCTCGTAACTCTCACTCAGAAGGAAATACGGAAATGAACGCTCTCGTCCCGCAGAACTTTGGCCCGGTGTCGACCCGCTTCCAGGGTGTGGCGGTTACCGATGATCTCTCCGCTGGCGTGCAGGCCGGCTTCGGCATCATGGGCTACAAGGGCAAGGTCTGGTCGCTGCGCAAGGGTGGGCAGGAAACGCCCCTGATGCGCCCCGATGGCGATGGTCCCCGCAACAGCATTGAGGTGGTGATCCTCAAGGCGTCCGCCCACGTCTCAAAGATCTGGTACGAGAACGGTTACGTCGAGGGCTCGACTGCAGCGCCGGATTGCTTCTCCTCGAACGGCGTCACGCCGGACCCGGCCTCGAAGAAGCGCCAGCACAACGCCTGCGCCACCTGCCCGATGAACCAGTGGGGCAGCCGCATTACCCCGGCGGGTAAGCAGGGCAAGGCGTGCTCGGACTCCAAGCGGCTCGCCATCGCGCCGGCCGAGGACATCAAGAACGAGGCGTTCGGTGGTCCGCTCCTGCTCCGCGTGCCGGCGGCCTCGCTGCGTGATCTCGCCGCCTATGGCGAGAAGATGAGCGCTCTGGGCTACCAGTACTTCGCGATCGCCACCCGCATCGCGTTCGATCCCGGCGAGGCGTATCCGAAGTTCGTGTTCGGTGCGATCCGCCCGCTCACCGACGCCGAGGCTGATCTCGTGCTGGAGATGCGCGACAGCCGGCAGGTCACCACGATCCTGGCCGAAGGTTCTGAGATGGCGGCTCCCGCTCCGGTGCAGCAGGCCGCGGCAACTGCCTCTGCCTTCGAGCGGCCGCCGATCCAGCCGGTTGCGGCTCCGGCTAACGTGCAGCAGCAGGTCCAGAAGTTCGTGCAGAAGGCGACCCAGCCGCAGCCCTTGGCCCAGCAGCAGCCGCAGCCGGTCGTGGCACCGCAGCCGGCGTTCGGCGGTGCTGAGCCCAAGCCGGGCGTGCAGACCGTGCAGCAGGTCCAGTCGCAAGTGACTGCGACCCCGGAGGCGGGCAGCGACTTCGAGGCCAACCTCGACGCCGAGCTCGACAAACTGCTCCTCGGCTAACGCATCCAGCAGATCGCAAATCCATGACGGGAGCCACGGCTCCCGTTCTCCGCCCGCTTACCTTCCAAAGTAACGAGACATGCAGGAACACACCCAAGAATACTTCGCCAAGGTGCTTGTTTGGCCGCAGGACGGCGATGCGCCGGCCTGCGTCAACCTTCATCGGAGGTGGCCCTTGAGTTATCGCAAGCGTCACGCTCCGCAGACGCGTTGGCGTACAAAGGCCAGCAGCAAAGGCATTCGTGTTTGGAGGGTTGAATAGTGCCCCGCCGCCCTGCCAAAGTCACACAGGCTGATATTGCTCGCGCGCTCCGCGCAGCAAAGGAAGCTGGCGCTGGCGAAGTCATCGTCGACGCCGAGGGAGCGATCCGCATTTCCCTCAAGAGTGCAAACGCCGAACCGGAGTGGATTCTGTCCAATCCGAAAAAGCTTTAGTAGCTCACACCCACCCAAGGAGGTCTAAATGGAACTACCCGAAGGAGCCCGCGCGCCGGATGATGCGCGGATGTATCTTTCCTGGGACCGCACCAAGCGGCGTTGGTACGTGCGCGTCGATCGCAAAGGCCGGAAGATCGCTGTCCGCGAGAAGTACGGCACGCCAGCGTTCGACGACGCCTATGATGCTGCCGTCAGCGGGCTCGGCGGGCAGCCGCGCCTAACAGGGTTACCCCCGAGGTAAAGGTCATCGACCCGCGCATCCATCTCAAGCAGGACGTCTCGCGCCACGGCCAGCTGCGTTTCTATGTGCAGGTCCGCGACAACATTCCGAAGATCAGGATCAAAGAGGAGTACGGCACAGAGGAGTTCGATCGACACGTCGCCCGCGCAGTCGACAGGCAGATCGCGCTCTATGGCGATGGCACGCAGAACGCAGACGCAAAGCGATTGCCGAAAGCGCCGCGGATGGAACTGCCGGGGACCGAACCCAAGGCCGGAACCTTGCGGTGGTACTGGACCCATTACAAACAATCCAGCAACTGGCTCGGCAACCTCACAGAGGGCAAGAAGGGGCTCGCCCCCGAAACGCGCCACCAGCGCGTGCTGCTCATAGAGCCTCTCCTGCTCGCCAGCGGGGAGCTTCCATTCAAGGCGCTCACCGGGCAGGCAATCCGCGCCGAGTTGAATGTCCGCACACCCAGCAACGGCGGTAACCTGCTTTCTACGCTCCGGGGCATGATCAACTGGATGATCGAGGTTGGGCACATCAGGGCGCACGAGGATCCGACCCTTGGCGTCAAGTCCGGCAAGTCGCGTGCGAGCAAACAGACCGGGGGCTGGGTGCCGTGGACCGAGGAGGACATGGACCGCTACATGAGCTTCTGGCCGGTAGGCACCGAGGCGCGGCTGATGTTCGAGCAACTGCGCTGTACCCACCTGCGACGTGGTGACGTGCATCGGCTCGGCCCGCAGCACCTGCGCCGCGGGATGCTCAAGATCACGACTGAGAAGAGCGGGTACACGACCCTCGTCGAGATGCCGATCCACCCGACCTGATCACAGCCATCAATGACACTGTGATCGGCGAGGAGGTGCTCACCGGCAAGCGTGTCGGCGGCAAGATCGTGCCGATGGACAAAGAGGGTTGGGCGGCGAAGTTCAAGACCTACGCGATCCAGGCCGGCATCAATCAGGCGAAGAAGAACTGCCACGGCGTGCGCAAAGCTCGCGCGGAGGACGCAGCCTATTCCGGCATGACGGAGAGCCAGATGATGGCTTGCTTCGGCTGGACCGATCCGAAAATGGCCGCGCACTACATCGCACAAGCTAACCGCGCGCTGCTCGCCCAGAGCGGTATGGCGAAGTTGTTCCAACAAGACCAGAAAGCGAACATCGGGCGCCGTCCGCCCGAGAACGAACGAGTAACAATTCTGAGTAACAAGTTGAAATTCGCTTGAGATTTCAACGCGAAAAGTGGGGGTGGTGCGCTCGGAGGGACTCGAACCCCCACGGTGTTACCCACTGCCACCTCAAGGCAGCGCGTCTACCAGTTCCGCCACGAGCGCTAGGAGATACCGGCCTGAGGTCTTGAGGCTGGCCGGATCAGCGGCCGCCGATCTAACAAATCCATCAGGGGGATACAAGCCTGCAAAGGCGGGGAATTCCACAGGCCTGGCAGGAAAGTCCTATCCCCGCCCGGATCGGCCCTATCCGGCTGCGAATGCGTGCCCCGGCCGCTATCGGCTCCCGGGCGTCCGCGGCAGCATCTGCTTGACCTCGACCGCGATCCTGTTGCGATCGACCAGCACGACGCCGGAAGCTACAGGCAGATTATTGGCGAGAACCTTGACCTCGTCGGCCTCAGTTGCGTCCAGCTCGATGATGGCGCCGCGGGAAAGACGTAATACTTGATGGATCGGCATGGTGGTCGTCCCGAGGACGACCATGAGATCCACGGTGACTTTATCGAGTGTGGGCACTGTCAGGACCGCCGCAACTGGAGAACGACACTTAGGGACTTGGCATTTGCTCCCGAGATGATCACCACGTTATGGTTAGCCAATGGTTAATTCGTCGCAAAACCCCCGCCAGAACAAGCGCCAAGAGCTCGATTTGACGTCGTTTTCCGCCGCCGGCGGCGAGCCCGTCGAGTGGCGAATCTCGGACAGCCCCGTGCCCTATCCGGATGCGGTGGCCGCCATGGAGGCCCGCGTCGCCGCGATTGCGGCCGGCGAGGCGCCGGAGCTGGTCTGGCTGCTCGAACACCCCCCGCTCTACACGTCAGGCACATCAGGCAAGGCGACCGACCTGCTCGATTCCTGCTTCCCGACCTTCGCGACCGGGCGCGGCGGCCAGCTGACCTATCACGGCCCCGGCCAGCGCGTGGCCTACATCATGCTCGACCTCAAGCGCCGCCGACCTGATGTCCGGGCCTATGTCGCGAGCCTCGAAGAGCTGATCCTGAAGACGCTCGCCGCCTTCAACGTGCGCGGCGAGCGGCGCGAGGACCGGGTCGGCGTCTGGGTGAAGCGCCCGGACAAAGGGGCGGAGCACGAGGACAAGATCGCGGCGATCGGCGTGCGGCTGAAGCGCTGGGTCTCGTTCCACGGCATCGCCATCAATGTCGAGCCGGAGCTGGAGCACTTTGCGGGCATCGTCCCCTGCGGCGTCACTGACGCTCGCTACGGCGTCACCTCGCTGGTCGATCTCGGCCAGCTCGTGACCATGGCAGATGTCGACGTCGCGTTGCGACAGTCGTTTGAAGAACTGTTCGGGCCGACCCGCGCGCTGCTGCCGGAAGCCGCGGCCTGATGCATTCCTGTTGGCGATGAGCTGCTGCACGTTCTCCACGCGCGCGGAATCAGTTACGCTTGCATCAGGTGCCGCCCACGCCTCCGCCCTCCGCCGGGAAAGTAGAGATCATGCCGGGCGACTAAGCCATCGGACCGACTGTTCGAGCATCGGGCATAAGGAGGGATTGCGCTTTCTGCTCGCATCAGGAGGTTCTGACGATGAAATTGTCTGCGCCGATCTATCATCTCAAGCGCAAAGCAAAGCGCCTGTCCCGCGAGCAAGGCATCCCGCTCCACGACGCGCTCGACCGCATCGCCACGACGGAAGGGTTTTCCGCCTGGAGCTTGCTCGCGGCGAAGGCTGCGGCGACAACGCCGGCCATCAGGCTGTTTCCGCAGGTCCAGCCGGGCGACCTCGTGCTGGTGGGGGCGCGGCCCGGTCAAGGCAAGACGCTGATGAGCCTCGAGCTCGCCGTGGAGGCGATGAAATCAGGCCACCGCGCCGCGTTCTTCTCGCTCGAATACACCGAGAAAGACGTGCTCGATCGCCTGCGTGCGATCGGCGTGGAGCCTGTGCAGTTCGACAAGCTGTTCGAGGTCGATTGCTCCGACGCCATCAGCGCCGACCATGTCGTCAAGCAGATGGCCACAGCGCCGCGCGGCACGGTCGTGGTCATCGACTATCTGCAACTGCTCGATCAGCGGCGCGAAAACCCTGACCTCACCGTTCAGGTGCGTGCGCTGAAATCCTTCGCGCGCGACAAGGGGCTGATCGTCATCTTCATCTCGCAGATCGACCGCTCCTACGACCCGATGGTCAAGCCCTGCCCTGACATCAGCGACGTCAGGCTGCCGAACCCGCTCGACCTGAAGCTGTTCGACAAGACCTGCTTCATCAACAATTCCGAGATCGAGTTCCGGGCCGCAAGCTGACCGGCGA
>NZ_LJYG01000097.1:68756-70811 GCF_001440035.1 Bradyrhizobium manausense
CCCGCGGCTCGAAGGCTTCACGCCGCCTTCAGCGACACGTCAAGCTTGCCGGCGATGTAACGCCGCTCCTGGGTCAGGCCGCCAAAGCCGTAGGCATCGCCCTTGACCTCGTCGACATGCAAGTACGTCTCCGGATGCAGCGGTCCCAGAATCTCGGCCATGCGTGTGAACATCGCGGCGAGATAGGTCGCCTTCTCGTCCTTGGTGTTGGTGCCCTCGCTGACGTGGATGTCGATCCAGTAGCTGGCGAGCTTCTGCTCGGCGAGCGACTTGCCGCCGGCGAACCAGTCGTCGGCACCGACCGACGTCACGACGATGGCGGTCACCTTGGGATCCTTGTGCAGGATTGTTGCGGTGAGTTCGGACACGGCGCTCGCGATGTCAGCCTTCAGCGACGGCGACTGGCGGGAGGTGCTGTAGGATACGGTGATCAGGGGCATGGTTGTTCTCCTCTAGAATGCCGCTGAACCCGCGGCGCTGGTGAGAAGCTAGACCTTCCCCTATCATATTGGTACCTTATCTCAGATGATACCAGTGATAATGGATTATAATGACAGCCACGCTCGACATCGCCACCGTCCAGGCTTTTCTGCTGGTCGCCGACCTCCAGAGTTTCACCCGCGCCGCCGAAGCGCTCGGCACGACGCAGGCTGCGGTCAGCCTCAAGCTGCAACGGCTGGAAACGCTGCTGGGCAAACGTCTCGTCGAGCGCTCGCCGCGCGCGGTCCGGCTCACCGCCGACGGCACTGGCTTCCTCGACCGTGCCCGCGCGCTGATGGCGGCGCATGACCGCGCGCTGTCGGGCGACGCACCGGCCGCGCAATCGCTCTCCCTCGGCATCTCCGATCATGCCGCCGGCCCCGAGCTGGTGCCGCTGCTCGAACGGCTGCACGCGATGTCGTCAAACCTGACGCTTGCCGTCACCATCGGCTTCTCACGCGAGATGCAGGAGGCCTATGACGCCGGCGAGCTCGACGCGGTGATCGTCCGCCAGGAGGGCAGCCGCCGCGGCGGCGAGAAGCTCACCGAGGACGAGTTCGGCTGGTTCGCGTCACGACGCTTCACACTGCCGAAGGGCGAAGCGTTGCCGCTGGCAACGCTCGCCCCGCCCTGCGGCGTCCGGGCGATTGCCGTGCGGGCACTCGACAAGGCCGGCCTCCCCTGGCGCGAACGCTTTGTCGGCGGCGGCGTGACGGCGGTGGTCGCAGCCGCGCTTGCCGGGCTTGCGATCGCCCCGCTGGCACGCCGGATCGCGCCTCCCGGGCTGGTCGATATCGGTCCCGCTCACAAGCTCCCGAAACTCGGCAGCTCGAAGGTTATGCTGCATTCGAAGGTCAGCGATCCCGCCAAGCTCGCGGCGCTGCGCGCAGTTGCGGCGACGTTCCGGAGCGCGGCGGCTTAACGCCGCGAGCCTCTACAAAATCGCCTCGAACGCGCTGCGCAGCGTCTCGTGCCTGAACACGAAACCGCGGCTCAGCGCCTTGTTCGGCAGCACGCGCTGGCCGCCGAGCAGCAGCTCATCGGCAAGGCCGCCGCCGATCCGGCGGAGCAGGCCACCGGGAATGCGAAACACCGCGGGTCGACGCAGCCGGCGGCCGAGCTCCTCGGTGAACTTTGCATTGGTCACCGGAATCGGCGCCGTGGCGTTGACGGGGCCCGAGAGATCCGGCGTAGCGATCACATAGGCGATCAGCCGGATCAGATCGTCGCGCTCGATCCAGGACATCCATTGCCGCCCGGTGCCGAGGCGACCGCCGAGCCCGAACTCGAACGGCGTCAAGAGGCGCGTGATGAAGCCGCCTTCGGTGCCGAGCACGAGGCCGATGCGCAAGAAGACCACGCGGACGCCGAGCGCCTCCGCCGGCCGTGCCGCCTTCTCCCAGGCCGCGCACAGCTCGTGGCTGAAGCAGGCGTGAGACTTGGCCGATTCCGTCAGCACCTGGTCGGCCCACAAGCCATACCAGCCGATCGCGGAGCCGCTGACCAGTACCTCCGGCTTGCGTTCGAGCCTTGCGATCAGCTTCACGACCTCGCCGGTCATGTCGATGCGCGAGC
>NZ_LJYG01000097.1:70892-103653 GCF_001440035.1 Bradyrhizobium manausense
GTCGATATGCGTATCGGCTGGGAGCTGATCAAGGCTGGTGATCAGCGTCACCGGGGGCGGCAGCATCTCGGCCTTCGCAGGATTGCGG
Organism: Bradyrhizobium manausense; assembly: GCF_001440035.1. Lineage (GTDB taxonomy): Bacteria > Pseudomonadota > Alphaproteobacteria > Rhizobiales > Xanthobacteraceae > Bradyrhizobium > Bradyrhizobium manausense. Next base: position 70,981 of record NZ_LJYG01000097.1, read on the forward strand.
ATCAGCGCAATGACGTGGTGCCCTGCTCCGCTGAGGCTCGCTGCAAGACGGCTGCCGATGAAGCCGGTGGCGCCGGTGATGAGGACGGTCTTGCGGCCGGGCAGCTTCTCGACGAGACCGTCCGTCGGAGCGCTTCGCAGGCGGCCGAGCCGGCGCATCGCGGCAAAATCCCTGAGACCGCAGAGTGCCGCGCCAATTGCGCAGGCGGTCGCAGCGATGCTGAGCAGGCCCTGATAGACGACGGTGACGCCAAAGGGCCGCATGGCCCAGGCGATCAGCAGCGGCAGCAGCAGCACCAGGATGGCGCCGTAATTGATCGCAAGCAGCGTGTGATTGATCCGCTCGCTCGGCGGCAGCTTGCGACTCAGATCCTCCTCGACGAAATCCATCAGCGTGATGACGATCTCGGCAACCAGCACCGCGACGATCAAAAGCGCCAGCACACCATAGACCTCGAGCCAGCCCAGTATGAGGAACAGCAGCGCATAAAACATGTTGCGGATGCCGTGCAGCTTCAGCTCAAGACGCTGCGACGGACGCCAGGCCAGGCGCTCGGTGAACTCGTGGTGATAAAAAGTGTCGAACACGCCCATCACGATCTGGATGGCGATGAGCGTCCACAACAGCGCGGTCATGACACGGCCTCCCTGAACAAGGCGGACTGGTGGATCAGCGCGCCGTAACGCGGATGAATGACATCAAGGGTGAAGCGGAAGGCGCCCTCGCCGAGATCCCGATGCGTCACGGTGAGATCGCCCGGCGTGAACCATCGCGGCAGCGGGATCCAGAGGCGTCCGAGCTGAAGGCCGTAACCGGCGCTGCGGAAGGTCAGCGTCTCACCCTCGACCGCGATGCGCAGTGCCATCGAGACGCCGAAGCCGACATATTCCTCCAGCCCGGTAGGGCCGGCGAAACGCTTGGCCGAATGGATCACCTGCGGAAAGCCGCGCTTGCGCGCGCAGATCCGGGTCCAGGTCTGACCGCCCGTCGTACCGTCCTCGGTGACGGTCACGATCATGGGCACGCCGGTGTCGCGCCCCGTGGGAAGTGGCCCGCCGATCAGGCGCGCGGCTTGCGCGAACCACCAGCCGATGTCGCTGAAGGCGACCTCGTCGACCACGCCGACATAGACCACGCTGTCGCCATCGGCGACGCGCTTGGAGAAGCGCCGCCAGGTCGCGAGCGGCAGCCGGCCCCAATCCTCGTCCGACAGCAATGTGCGGAAGCGCCGATCATCGAGCAGTTTGATGTGAGCAGTGGTTGGTGCGTTGGAGCCTGAGAATCGAGCCGACGTCATCGCACCCTCCTCAAACCTATTTGGCTTTGCCCAGCGGCAGCAGGTTGGCGATCTTCTCGCCAAGCCGCATCAAGGCGACCACCCGCGGCCGCGGCACTTTCAGCATCTGCATGAACCAGTGGTCGGCGAGCTCGGTGAAGGCGAGCATCTCCTTCAGCCGTTTGCTCGCCACCGGATTGATGGTCGGATCGTCGGCCGCATCGGTCACGCAGGCCCGCAGCGCCGTGATCGCGGGATCGAGCTCGCGCTCCTTGCGCCGCGCCGCGATACGCGTTGCGACCTCCCAGATGTCGGTCTCCGCCTCGTAGTGGTCGCGGCGGTCACCGAGGATCGGCACGCGCCGGATCAGGTTCCAGGCGAGCAGCTCCTTCAACGAATTGGAGACGTTGGACCTGGCCATGCCGAGCGTGTCGGCGATGTCCTCCGCGGTCATCGGCGCCTCGGCGAGATAGAGCAGCCCATGGATCTGACTGACCGAGCGGTTGACGCCCCACTGATCGCCCATGTCGCCCCAATGCAGGATGAAGCGCTGGACGGCGGCGGGGAGTTTCTTCTTTCCGGTTATTTCTGTCATAACAGAAATATCTGACGACATCGACCGCGTGTCAAGCACTTGTCGAAGCCTCCCCACCTGCATACCGTCCGCAAGATTTGCCTAAAAACCTCTCAGCAGATGGGAACCAAAGGCCCTTCAAGGCGTTTGCTCCGGTCGAGGCGGGGTCCGTAATGGTCAAAAAGTCCAGTCAACAGAGAGACTTGTTCGAAAGCGAACGGAGTTTCCGGCTGTTGGTTGAAGGGGTCGCGGACTACGCGCTCTACATGCTCGATCCCAATGGGATCATCACGAGCTGGAACATTGGCGGCGAGCGGATCAAGGGCTATTCGCCCCAAGAGATTCTCGGCCAGCATTTCTCGCGCTTCTATACCGAGGCCGACCGGGCCAACGGCAAGCCGGCCCGTGCGCTCCGCATCGCCCGCGAGCAGGGCCGCTACGAGGAGGAAGGCTGGCGCGTCCGCAAGGATGGCACCTTCTTGTGGGCCAGCGTGGTGATTGACCCGATCTACGAGAACGGAGCCCTGGTCGGCTTCGCCAAGATCACGCGCGACATCACCGAGCGGCGCAATGCTCAAATCAGGCTCGAGGCGATGCAGACACAGCTTGCCGAGTCGCAAAAATTCGATGCGCTCGGCCAGCTCACCGGCGGCGTCGCCCACGACTTCAACAATCTCCTGATGATCATCAGCGGCAGCCTTCACATCCTCAAGAAGGGCGATCCCGAGGATCCCAGGTTCCAGCGCGCCATCTCGGCGATCGAGACCGCCGCCAAGCGCGGCGCCGCACTGACCGGCCAGCTATTAACCTTCGCGCGGCGGCAAAGCGTCAATCCGCAGGCGATCCATTTGGCTGACCGCATCGAGGCGATCCGCGAAGTGCTTTACGCCGGCGTTGGCAGCGCGGTTCATCTCGCCTTCGACATCGACCGCGAGGTCTGGCCCGTCAAGGCCGACATCTCCGAGTTCGAGACGGGACTGCTCAATCTCGTCATCAACGCACGCGATGCCATGCCCGACGGCGGCACGGTGACGATCGGCGCGCACAACATCGTCCTCGACGATCCGCTCCATAACGGCGAATACGTCGCCATCACCGTCAACGATACCGGGCTCGGCATCCCCTCCGACGTCGTCGACAAGATTTTCGAACCGTTCTTCACGACGAAGCCGGTCGGAAAAGGCACTGGCCTCGGCCTGTCGCAGGTGCACGGCTTCGCGCATCAGGCTGGCGGCACGATCAAGGTCGCAAGCGAGCTCGGCAAGGGCACGACCTTCACCATCCTGCTGCCGCGCGAAACCGCGGCGGCGTCGAACGAGACGCCAGACGCGGCGACGGTGCGCGGCAGCGGCACGGTGCTGCTGGTCGAGGATAATCCCGATGTCGCACTCGTCAGCACCGGTCTGCTGGAGCAGCTCGGCTACAGCGTGCGCCGGGTTGCAGATGCCGAAGCCGCGCTGCGCGAACTCGAGAGCGACGGCGTCGACTTCGTGTTCTCCGACATCGTCATGCCCGGCAAGCTGGACGGGCTCGGCCTGGCGCACCTGTTGCGCCAGACCCACCCCGACCTGCCGATCCTGCTCGCCAGCGGCTACAGCGAAGCCGCCGCCGGCGTGCGCGGCGACTTCCCGATCCTGCGCAAGCCGTATGAGATCCACGAACTGAGCGAAGCGATCTCGAAGCTGCCGCGGTGATGGTTCACCTCTCCCGAAGGGAGAGGTGAAGACCGCCGATGGAGCGCATAGATGTTCACCTACACCGTCGGCAACACCGAGAATGCCTCCCCTGCCCGGCGCAGGTTCAGTTCATCGACGCTGGCCGTCTCGCTGGTCACGCTGTCCACGCGCGATGATGGCGGACCGTGGCGGCACAGCGCGACCATGTCGGCGACATGCTTCGGCGCGCCCGCGAACAGCGCTTCGACGCTGCCGTCGCGGCGGTTGCGGACCCAGCCTTCGAGGCCGCTCGCGGTTGCCTGGTATTCGACCCAGGCCCGATAGCCGACGCCCTGCACGCGCCCACGGATCATCACCTGGAGGATCGCCCGGCTCATTGCTTCAGCCCAAGGAGGTCGGCGCTGCGCACTTTGACATCGGCCTCGCGCATGACGCGGCTGGTCAGCTCCGCCGACGGCAATCCCTTCAGCGCCTTCGGCGGCGTGCCCTCGCGCAACGCCCTCTGGACCTCATAGACCGCCTGTATGGCAGCCGCGATCGGCGCGTGGCCCTGCAGCGCGATGCGCACGCGCTGGCCCGCGAGATAGTCGATCGCGTTCAATTCGTCCGGTGCACCGCCGAGCACGATGGGCAGACGCGTGGCGCCGGCGATGGCCTCGAGTTCGGCGCGTGACTTGATGCCGGTGAAGAACAATGCGTCGACACCGGTCGCCTCATAGGCTCTGGCGCGACGGATCGCATCCTCGACCGAGGTGATGGAGGCAGCGCCGGTGCGGCCCATGATGACCAGCGAGGGATCGCCGCGGCCATCGAGCGCGGCCTTCATCTTGCCGACGCCCTCCTCCAGGGAGATCAGCTGCGCCTTGGCCTCGCCAAAGGCCGCCGGCAACAGCGTGTCCTCGATGGTGAGGCCGGCGGCGCCCGCCGTCTCCAGTTCCTGCACCGTGCGGCGCACGTTGAGCGCATTGCCATAGCCGTGATCGGCATCGACCAGCACCGGCAGGCCTGCGGCACGCGACATCCGGCGCATCTGCTCGGCAAGCTCGGTGAGTGTGATCAGCGTGACATCGGGGTCGCCGAGCACGGCGAGCGAGGCGACCGAGCCGCCGAACATGCCGAGCGGAAAGCCGAGATCCTCGGCAATGCGGATCGAGATCGCGTCATAGACCGAGCCGGGATGGACGCAGGTGGGGCCCGAAATGATCGAACGCAGTTTCTCGCGGCGGGAACGAAAGGCCATGGTGCCCTCTCACACTATTGCGACGCAGCCGCAACATACTCCGTCATTGCGAGCGCAGCGAAGCAATCCAGAGTCTTTCCGAGGGAGGCAGTCTGGATTGCTTCGCTGCGCTCGCAATGACGGAGTTGGTGGGGCCAGCAGGGCCCCACTCACACACTTACGCAAACTCCAGGATCAGCGCGTCCACCGCGAGCGTCGCACCGGCGCTGGCGTGGATCTTCTTCACCGTGCCATCCTGCTCGGCGCGCAGCACGTTCTGCATCTTCATGGCTTCGACCACGGCCAGCGTCTCGCCGGCCTTGACCTCCTGGCCTTCGGTCACTGCGATCGAGACGATGAGCCCGGGCATCGGACAGAGCAGCTTCTTGCCGGTGTCGGAGGCCGCCGTCACCGGCATCAGCCGGGCGGACGCGGCTTCGGCTTCGGTCCAGACATAGACCGGCACCTCGACGCCCTGATGCGCGAGGCGAATGCCGTTGGGAACCGGCCGCGCCTGCACCGCAATGAAGTGGCCGTCGATGGTGCCCTGCCAGACCGGGTCACCCGGCTTCCATGGCGACTGCAACAGATGCGCCTTGCCGGCCGTGCCGTCGGCATCGACGAAACGGATTGCGATCGCATCGCCCTCGCGGGCAATCTCGAGCGGAATCTCCTGGCGGTCGAGCCAGACCGCGCGGCGGCGTTCGCGCTGCACGACGCGCCCGCCCATCTGGCCGGAGATCTGCCGCTTGCGCTCACCCAGCACGTGATCGATCGCGGCGCCAACCGCGGCGATGCGACGCGCGACCTCGCCCTCGGGCACGCGCACGGAAAAGCCCTTGGGGAATTCTTCCGCGATGAAGCCGGTCGACAGATTGCCTTCGCGCCAGCGCGGATGATGCATCAGCGCGGACAGGAACGGGATGTTGTGCCTGATGCCGTCGACATAGAACGAGTCAAGCGCGGTCGCCTGCGCCTCGATCGCGGCCGCACGCGACGGCGCGTGGGTGACGAGCTTGGCGATCATCGGATCGTAATGGATCGAGATCTCGCCGCCTTCCTGCACGCCAGTGTCGTTGCGCACCGTGATGCCGTCCTTGCTCACCTCCGCCGGCGGGCGATACTTCACCAGGCGCCCGATCGAGGGCAGGAAGTTGCGGAACGGGTCCTCGGCGTAGAGGCGCGACTCCACTGCCCAGCCCGTGAGCGTGACGTCCTTCTGCGCGATGGCGAGCTTTTCGCCGGCTGCGACGCGGATCATCTGCTCGACGAGGTCGACGCCGGTGACGAGCTCGGTGACGGGATGCTCGACCTGGAGACGCGTGTTCATCTCCAGGAAGTAGAAGCTCTTGTCCTGCCCGGCGACGAATTCGACCGTGCCGGCGGAATCATAATTCACGGCCTTCGCCAGTGCGACCGCCTGCTCGCCCATCTTACGGCGGGTGGCCTCGTCGAGCAGCGGCGACGGCGCCTCCTCGATGACCTTCTGATTGCGGCGCTGGATCGAGCACTCGCGCTCGCCGAGATAGATGACGTTGCCGTGCTTGTCGCCCAGCACCTGGATCTCGATGTGGCGGGGATCGACGATGAACTTTTCGACGAAGACGCGATCGTCCCCGAACGAGGCTTTTGCTTCCGCCTTGGCGAGATTGAAGCCTTCTGCGACCTCGGCCTTGGAATGCGCGATGCGCATGCCCTTGCCGCCGCCGCCGGCAGAGGCCTTGATCATGACAGGGTAGCCGATCTCGTCGGCAATCCTGACCGCGTGCTTGTCGTCCTCGATGACGCCGAGATAGCCCGGCACGGTCGAGACCTTGGCCTTGGCGGCGGCCTTTTTGGATTCGATCTTGTCGCCCATCGCGGCGATCGCGCCGGGGTTCGGGCCGATGAAGACGATGCCGGCGGCTTCCAGCGCGCGCGGAAACGCCTCGCGCTCGGACAGGAAGCCATAGCCGGGATGCACGGCCTCGGCGCCGGTCTTTTTGCACGCCTCGACGATCTTCTCGATCACCAGATAGCTCTCGGCCGCGGCCGGCGGGCCGATCAGGACGGCCTCGTCGGCCATCTCGACATGGAGGGCGTCGCGGTCGGCCTCGGAATAGACGGCAACCGTCTGAATTCCCATCTTGCGGGCGGTCTTGATGACCCGGCAGGCGATTTCGCCGCGGTTGGCGATCAGGATGCGTTTGAACATGATTTTCTTGAGCTTCGTCCCCTGGGCGGGACCCTGCCCCACGCCTTGGCGGGCCGGTGGGACGGGGCCGTATCCTGTCGTGGTACAGCAAAATGGGCCGGAGGCAACGGGCAAAATCCGGCCCGCTCTGGCGTACCAGCGCAAGACCCGTATGGGCCCGAGGCCTTGACGCCCTATGGCTTTCCGCCCTTGGCCACGTCCCGGACCAGGCTGTGGATGAAGCCCAGTTTGGCGACCACGGCCGGCGACAGGATGAAGGGATAGAGGTCGCGCAGGCCCATGGCGCGGTTGACGCTGTTCATGGCGAAGGTGAAGGGCAGCCATGCATCGACGATCGCCTGGATGTCCAGCGCCTCGTAAGGGTTGAAGCGGATCCGCGTCGACAGCTCCCCGTCGGGGTCGACCTTCGGACGCACCTCCATGCCGAACTCGCCAGCCATTTCCAGCGTATCGACGATGTGGAGGTAATGCGCCCAGGTCTCGGCGAAATCCTCCCAGGGGTGCGTGGTCGCATAGGCCGAGACGTAATTCTGCTGCCAGTCCGCCGGCGCGCCTTGGGCATAATGCCGCTGCAGGGCCTCACCGTAGTCAGCGGAATCGTCGCCGAAGACGGCGCGGCATTCGTCCAGCCTGCCGCCCTCGCGCACCAGCACGTCCCAGAAATAGTGCCCGACCTCATGGCGGAAATGCCCGAGCAGCGTACGGTAAGGCTCGCCCATCTCCAGCCTGCGTCGCTCGCGCTCGATGGTATCTGTCTCGGTGAGCGCGATCGTGATCAGTCCGTTGTCATGGCCGGTCATGATCCTTTGCCCGGTGTTGGGATCATCGGCGAGGAAATTGAAGATCAGGCCGTGCTCGGGATCGTCCTGCCGGGTCTGGAGCGGCAGCCTCCAGCGGATCAGCGAATAGAACAGCCGGTGCTTTGCCACCTCCAACTCGCGCCAGCCGGCGAGCTGCGCGGGGTCGGAGAGATCGGGCACGATGCCGTTGTGGCGGCAGGCGCGGCAATAGCCCGTGGTATCGCCGGCATCGGTCAGCCAGTTGCAGGCGTCGTAATCGGCATTGCGGCAGAGCATCCGGCGTTCGCCCTTGTCCGCAAGCGTCTTCCAACCCTCCCCATCGGGCTCGATCGCCGACATCGTCTCCTTTTCCGGCAGGAAGGCGACCCGGTGGCCGCAGCGTCCGCAGGCGCGGTTCTCGAAATAAAGAACGTTGCCGCAGTCCTGGCAAACAAAGAGCTTCAAGATCGAGCCTCTTGGGAAGGTGTGTCTTACTGATGTCAACTATGGCGCCACGCAGATACGCGCGCAGGCCGCTCATCGTTCCTTCTTTAGGAACAAATAGCCAGCCCCCACGTTCATTCACATCACCGGATGCGGTGCGGTGGGCGTTTCCTCAAGCTATTCCCTTTTGAGCAATGGCTATCACGCTATGTCTGTGTGAATATCGGTCCGCCACGTGCGCCCCCGCATCACAACGGCCGATACCTTGAACGATCCTTTGCCCGAGACCATCGCCGCCGAACGGCTGCGCCAGCACCTCGAAGAAATCGCGCGCGAGCGGGACGAGGCCTATCGTGCGCTGCAGGAGCGCGAGGCGGAGCTGGCGCGCATCCAGCGCATCGGCAAAGTGGGTGGGGTCGAAGTCGACCTCCGCGAAGGTTTCAAGAACCGCCGCTCGCCTGAATATCTGATCATCCACGGCCTGCCGCCCGAGGCCGCCGACGAGACGCATGAGGATTGGGTCAGCCGCATCCATCCCGACGACCGCGATGCCACCGTCAAGCATTTCTTCGATGCGCTGGCCGCGACCGGCGAGGACTACACGGCCGAATATCGCATCATCCGCCCCAGCGACGGCCAGACCCGCTGGATCCGTGTCGTCGCCAAGATCGAGCGCGACCGCGACGGCCGCGCCATCCGCCTGGTTGGCGCCCATATCGACATCACCGACCAGGCTCTGGCGCGCGAGACGTTGCGCGAGAGCGAAGAGCGCTTCCGGCTGATCGCCGACAGCGCGCCGGTGCCGATCTGGGTGACGAAGCTCGACCGCACGCGCTCCTTCGCCAACCAGGCCTATGTCGACTTCCTCGGCTTGCCCTACGAGCAGGCCATCGCCTTCGACTGGCGCAAGGTGCTGCACCCTGACGACCTGCCGCGTGTGTTGCAGCAATCGGTCCAGGGCGAAGCCTCGCTCAAACCGTTCGTGCTGGAGGCGCGCTACAAGAACGCATCAGGCGAATGGCGCTGGCTGCGCTCGGAATCGCAGCCGCGCTGGGACCCGACCGGCAAGCATATCGGCTTCATCGGCGTCGCCCACGACATCACCGCCGCCAAGCAGGCCGAGATCGAGCTGCGGAGGCTCAACGAGACGCTGGAAGAGCGCATCGTCGAGCGCACCGCCGAGCTCGAATCCAACGAGGCCCGGCTGCGCGCCATCCTGGAGACCAGCAACCAGTATCAGGGGCTGGTCAACCTGAAGGGCGAGCTGCTCTACGCCAACAAGACAGCGCTCGACGGTATCAAGGCCAGTTCTGCTGAGGTCATCGGCAAGCCGTTCTGGGACACGCCCTGGTTCACCGCTACGGAACGCATGAGCGCAACCGTGCGCGAGGCCTTCAACACCGTGCTGAAGGGCGAAGCCGTGCGGCTTGAGATGCGGCTGCGTCTGCCCATCGGCGAGCGCGATTTCGAGTTCAGCATCCGCCCCGTGCTCGACCGCCATGGCAACATCACCGGCGCGGTGCCTGAAGCCGTCGACGTCACCGAGCGCCGCCGCGGCGAGGAAGCGCTGCGGCAGTCGCAGAAGATGGAGGCGATCGGGCAGCTCACCGGCGGCGTCGCGCACGATTTCAACAACCTGCTCACCATCATCCGCTCGGCGACCGACTTCCTGCGCCGGCGCGAGCTGCCGGAGGAGCGCCGCCGCCGCTATGTCGACGCCATCTCCGACACCGTCGAGCGCGCCTCGAAATTGACCGCGCAGCTGCTGGCCTTCGCGCGCCGGCAGCCGCTGAAGCCGCAGATCTTCAATGTCGGCAGCCAGGTCGAGGGCGTGGCGCAGCTGGTCCGGCCGCTGGTTGGTGGCCGCATCGAGATTGTCGTCGAGATCGACGATGCGGACTGCTTCACCGTCGCCGACATCGCGCAGTTCGAGACCGCCCTCATCAACCTCGCCATCAATGCCCGCGACGCCATGAACGATGAAGGCCGGCTCACCATTTCAGTGCGCAAGGTCCAGGGCATTCCGAACCTGCGCGCGCAGTCCGCGCGCAGCGGCGACTATGTCGCGATCTCGATCGCGGACACCGGAAGCGGCATCGCGCCCGAAAACATCGACGCCATTTTCGAACCCTTCTTCACCACCAAGGAGGTCGGCAAGGGCACCGGGCTCGGCCTCAGCCAGGCCTTTGGATTTGCAAAACAGTCCGAAGGCGACATCGCCGTGACGAGCACACCGGGCCAGGGCGCGACCTTCACCATCTATCTGCCGCAGGCGCAGAGCCCCAGCGCCGAGAAGGAAGCGTCCTCGCTGACCACTGAGGGCGCCACCACCGGCCGGGGCTATCGCGTGCTCGTGGTCGAGGACAATGACGACGTCGGCCAGTTCTCGACGGAGCTCTTGGAGGACCTCGGCTACGTCACCCGCCGCGTCGCCAACGCCAACGCCGCGCTCGCCATCCTTGGCGAGAACGAGTTCGCGGTTGATCTCGTCTTCTCCGACGTGATCATGCCCGGCATGAACGGCGTCGAGCTCGCCGGCATCATCCGCGAGCGCTATCCGGGCCTGCCCGTCGTGCTCACCTCCGGCTACAGCAACGTGCTCGCGGAAAATGCTCACCGCGGCTTTGAATTGATCCAGAAGCCGTATTCGGTGGAATCGCTCTCGCGCATCCTGCGCAAGGCGATCATGGAGAAACTGTCGGTGGCGAGGTGAGTGCTACAGTTGTACGACGTTGCCACAAATTCCGTCATTGCGAGCCAACCGGTCCGCGCGAAGCGCGGCCCGATGGCTCGCAATGACGACGATGGAGCGTCGTCCTGGAACAACGGATACCGATGACATGAAACCCGCCCTCTTCTCCGCCTGGCAAACCTGGGCGCTGCTCTCCGCCTGCTTCGCCGCGCTGACCGCGATCTTCGCCAAGGTCGGCGTCGAGACCATTAATCCTGATCTCGCCACCTTCATTCGCACTATCGTGGTGCTGCTGGCCTTCTCGGTGCTGCTGTTCTTCACCGGCCAGTTCACGGTGCCGTCGGCGGTCTCGCCGAAACCCTTCCTGTTCCTGGTGCTGTCGGGGCTTGCGACCGGCGCGTCGTGGTTGTGCTATTTCCGTGCCCTGAAGCTCGGGCCGGCGACGCTGGTGGCGCCGATCGACAAGCTCAGCGTCGTGCTGGTGGCGCTGTTCGCCTTCGCCTTTCTCGGCGAGCGGCCGAGCGCGCAGGGCTGGACCGGGATCACCATGATCGGCGCCGGGGCAGTGCTGCTCGCCGTGAAATTCTGACGCTTCCAATTTCATTCCACGCCAAGGACTATCCGTGCCGAGCCTGCCGTCTGCCCCCCTCTGGGCCTGGAGCATCATCGCCGTCGCGACTGCCGGCGTCATCATCCGCCCTTTCCACCTGCCCGAGGCGATCTGGGCCGTGCTCGGCGCCGGCGCGCTGGTGCTGCTCGGCTTCCTGCCCTGGCAGGATGCGCTTGTCGGCATCGAGAAAGGCGTCGACGTCTATCTCTTCCTGATCGGCATGATGCTGATCGCCGAGCTGGCGCGGCTCGAGGGCCTGTTCGACTATCTCGCCGCGGTTGCGGTGGAATATGCCGGCGGGTCGCCGCAACGGCTGTTCCTGCTGATCTACATCGTCGGCACTGTCGTCACCGTGCTGCTCTCCAACGACGCCACCGCCATCGTGCTGACGCCGGCCGTCTACGCCGCGACGCGCGCGGCCGGCGCAAAACCGCTGCCTTATCTCTTCGTCTGCGCCTTCATCGCCAATGCCGCGAGCTTCGTGCTGCCGATCTCTAATCCCGCCAATCTCGTCGTGTTCGGCGCGCGCATGCCGCAGCTCAGCGAATGGCTGCGCCTGTTCGCCCTGCCCTCGGCGGCGTCGATCCTGCTGACCTATATCGTGTTGCGCCTGACCCAGCATCACGCGTTGAAGGAGGAAACGATCGCAAGCAGCGTGCCGCATCCAACACTCGGCCGTGGCGGCAAGCTCACGGCTGTCGGCATCATCGCTGTCGGAATCGTGCTGGTCACAGCGTCCGCACTCGACAAGCAGCTCGGGCTGCCGACTTTCATCTGCGGCGTGGTGACGTCAGCCATCGTGCTGCTGATCAGCCGCCAATCGCCGATGCCGGTGCTGAGAGGCGTATCCTGGAGCGTGCTGCCGCTGGTTGGCGGTCTCTTCGTGATGGTGGAGGCGCTGATCAAGACCGGCGTCATCGGCCAGCTCAGCGCTCTGCTGCATGAAGCGGTGGCGCAATCGGTCCCGAAGGCGGCCTGGAGCGTCGGCATCGCAACCGCGATCGCCACCAACATCGCCAACAATCTGCCGGTCGGGCTCGTCGCAGGCTCGGTCGCTGCCAGCGATCACCTGCCCACGCCCGTCGTCAGCTCCATCCTGATCGGTGTCGATCTCGGGCCCAATCTGTCGGTCACGGGATCGCTTGCCACCATCCTGTGGCTGGTGGCGCTGCGGCGGGAGAAGATCGAGGTCGGCGCCTGGCCGTTCCTCAAGCTCGGCATGCTGGTGACGCCGCCGGCCCTGATCGCGGCACTGGCTGCCGCGATCAGGTGATGCTTCGACGTCAGTCGTTCTCGTAGCCGTAGACCTCAGGCAGGATGAAGATTGCCGCAAGCAATCCGATCAGCGGGAAGATCGCGACGAACAGAGTCGCGCTGGCCTGCCCGATCGCCGCGAACAGCGACGGGAACAGGAAGATCGCCAGGAACGACGGCAGCTTCACAAACATGTAGGCGAAGCCGCTGGCGGTGCCGCGGTACTTCGGCTTGGCGACCATGGTCGGGATCGTCATGCAGTTCGACGCGTCCCAATAGTGCCCCCACAGCATGGCGGCGGCCGCGAACGGCAGCAGCATCTTGTTGTCGGTGTAGAGCGCGAAGGCCGCGACCAGGAGCGAAGCCAGCACGATGCCGAAACCGGCGATGGCGATGCCGCGATGGCCGATCTTCGGCGTCAGCAGCGGGCCGACCCAGCCCGACAGCGCGGCGAAGCAGAACAGGCCCATCGTCACCAGATTGTTGCCGAGCACGCTGGAGACGCCGACCATCACGAACAGCACCGGCAGGTAGAACGCGAAGGTCGAGAATTCGCTGCCTTGCGCGAAGCAGGCGATCCAGCCGTAGACGGTGGCGCGCCAGCGGATCGGATCCTTCTTGAGGTCGGCGAGGAATGCCCGGGTCGAAACCTTCGGCACCTCGACGTCCTGGTCCGGCAGCATGGCAAGATCGTCGTTGAACATCTCGCGCGCGACCTGCTTGGCCTCGCGGTAGCGTCCCTTCTGCACCAGCCACACCGCCGTCTCCGGCACGTCGTGGCGCATCACCAGGATGATCAGCGCCGGCACCGCGCCGAGGCCCAGCGTCACGCGCCACAGCATCTCGTGCTGCATGTCGATCAGAAGGAAGATCACGATGACGCCGATGGTCAGCACCTCGCCGACGGCGAACATGAACTGCCAGCGGTTGCCCATCACCTCGCGCTCACCCTTGGCCATGGATTCCATGATGTAGGTGTAACCGGTCGAGATGTCGGAACCGAGCGGAACGCCGAGCAGGAAGCGGATCACGACCAGCCAGCCGACGCTGGGCACAAAGGCCTGCGCCAGGGCCAGCACGATGAACATCACCATCGTGATCAGGAACATGACGCGGCGGCCGATCTTGTCGGACAGCCAGCCGCCGAGCAGCGCGCCGATCAGCGCGCCACCCTGCGTGCCCGCGGCGGCAAGGCCGAGCATCAAGGGATCCGGATTGTACTGCTCCTTGATGAAGATCAGCACGAAAGCGATCGAATAGAGATCCCAGGCCTCGACCAGGATCGAGGCCATCATCAGCCAGCCGACCTTGTTGCCCTTGGGACTGTAATTGGTGATGAGGTAGCGGACCGCGGTTTCGCTTGCGGTCGGTTGTGGCATGGCCATTGTCTGCATGTTTGGTCCTCTCTTCAAAACTCTCTACGCGCCGAGCAGCGGCTCGATACTGCAATCGAGCAGGCGCGGATCGATCCCCGCCTCCATCCCTGAGAACATCTCGCCCATGTAGTCGATCAAGGCGTCGCTCGCCTTCACGGCATCCTCGACGCGGCGGTTCGCAACCGCGTTGAGAATACCGAGATGATGATCGATCGTTCCTGACAGATCGGCCTGTCCCGGCATGAAGCGATGATGGATGTAGCCGATGCGGCGATAGAGCGTGTGCAGGGGCCGCAGCGTATGCACCAGGAACGGCTCGCCGGCAGCTTCCAGCACCAGCGCATCGATGCGCCGGTCGAGGCTGTTGAACTCGTCCAGGGTCAAGGTGGCGCGGCGTTCACGAAGCAGGCGCTCGATGTGCAGCGCCTGATTGCGGTGCGAGAGACTGGCGCGATCGGCCGCGAGGCGGATGACAAACCGCTCCATGTCGCGGCGCAGGCCCAGCAGCATGCGCTCGCGCGCGAGGTCGATCGGCGCGATGTGCAGCCCGTGGCGCGGGCGGATGATGATGAGCGTGTCGGCGGACAGACGATTGACGGCGTGATGCACCGGCGTGCGGCCGAAGCCCGTGATCTGCTGCAATTCCAGCATGGTCATGAACTGGCCGGGCTTGAGCTCGCAATGAACCAGCAGCTCCTCAATCCGCTGATAGGCCAGCTCGAAGAAGTTGAGACGATTGCGCCGAGAGGGCCTGCCCCCGCCGTCCTCTGGTCTCACCACCTCGAGCGCGCGCTTGCGCCGTGCCATCGCATGTCCTCCCAACCGCCTGCGCTCTCGCTGCAGGGCGGCGCCTTATTTGTGGCACCCTTAAAACATGTTGTGATATATTACAAGCAGCGGTAAGAGACTTTCGCCGACGCCGCAATATGTTGCGTTGCGAAATGAAAACAAGACGGCGCGAGGCGCCTTTTGACGGGAGGACTTGTCGTGAAGATCACGTCGATCGAGACGCTGCGCACCGAGGAATTCTCCAACGTCATCTGGGTGCGCGTTCACACCGATAGCGGCGTGATCGGTCTCGGCGAGACTTTTTATGGCGCCGGCGCAGTCGAAGCGCAGATCCACGATACTTTTGCCGGCCGCCTGCTCGGCCGCAATCCCCTGCACATCGAGGCCATCCATCGCGACATGCTGAACCTGCCGATGGCGCAGTCCTCGACCGGCGTCGAATATCGTGCAGCCTCAGCGATCGACATCGCGCTGTGGGACCTGTTCGGCAAGGTCTGCAGCCAGCCGGTGCACCAGATGCTCGGCGGCCTCTGCCGCGACAAGCAGCGCATCTACAACACCTGCGCCGGCACGCAATATGTCCGCTCCACCAATATCAGCCCGGTCTCGAACTGGAATCTCGGTGCCTCCACCGGACCCTACGAAGATCTCGACGGCTTCATGAACCGCGCCGATGCGCTGGCCGAGAGCCTTTTGGAAAGCGGCATCTCCGCCATGAAGATCTGGCCGTTCGATCCGGCGGCGCAGGAGAACAAGGGGCTGTACATCACTGCCGCGCAGATGAAGCAGGCGATCGAGCCGTTCGAGAAGATCCGTAAAGCGGTTGGCGACAAGATGGAGATCATGGTCGAGCTCCACTCGCTGTGGAATCTGCCGACCGCAAAGCAGATCGCCCGCGCGCTCGAGCCCTACAAGCCGACCTGGTACGAGGACCCGATCCGCATGAACTCGCCGCAGGCGCTGGCCGAATATGCCCGCTCGACCGATGTCTGGGTCTGCGCCAGCGAGACGCTGGGCTCGCGCTTCCCCTACAAGGACATGCTCGACCGCGACGCCATGCATGTGGTGATGGCGGATTTGTGCTGGACCGGCGGCCTCACCGAAGGTCGCAAGATCGCCGCGATGGCCGAGACCTATCACCGGCCTTTTGCTCCTCATGACTGCATCGGCCCGATCGGCTTCATCGCCGCCATCCACATGTCCTTCAGCCAGCCCAACACGCTGATCCAGGAATCCGTGCGCGCCTTCTACAAGGGCTGGTACAATGAGCTCGTGACCACGATGCCCGTGATCAAGGACGGCTACGTCTTCCCGATGGAAGGCCCCGGCCTTGGAGTCGACCTTCTGCCCGCCGTCTTTGAGCGCTCCGATCTGATCGTGCGCCGCTCCAACGCCTGAGGATTATTTGAGATGAGCACCGCCCTGTTCGACCTTTCCGGCCGCACCGCCCTCGTGACCGGCTCCTCCCGCGGGCTTGGCCGCGCCATCGCCGAAGGCATGGCCAAGGCCGGCGCGAAAATCATCATCAACGGTGTCGACCCGAAGCGTGTCGAGCAGGCCGTCGCCGAGTTTCGCACCGCCGGCCATCAGGCCGAAGGCGCGGCCTTCAACGTCACCGACGAGCCCGCGATCATTGCAGCCTTCGAGCGCTTCGACCGCGAAGGACTCGCGGTCGACATTCTCGTCAACAATGCCGGGATCCAGCACCGCAAGCCGCTGGCGGAATTCACCACCGACGAATGGCGCAAGGTGATCGAGACTGATCTCACCAGCGCCTTCGTGATCGGCCGCGAGGCCGGCAAGCGCATGATCCTGCGCAAGCGCGGCAAGATCATCAATATCGGCTCGCTCGGCAGCGAGCTGGCGCGCCCAACGATTGCGCCCTACACCGCGGCCAAGGGCGGCATCAAGAACCTGACCCGCTCGATGGCGGTGGAATGGGCCCAGCACGGCATCCAGGCCAATGCGATCGGTCCCGGCTACATGCTCACCGACATGAACGAGGCGCTGGTCAACAATCCCGATTTCAACAGCTGGCTGATGGGCCGCATCCCCTCCAAGCGCTGGGGAAAGCCGGACGAGCTGGTGGGCGCGGCGATCTTCCTCGCCTCGGATGCCTCCACTTACGTCAACGGCCAGATCATCTATGTCGATGGCGGCATGATCGCCGCGATGTAGTCGCGAACGAGGAAACAGCACATGCGCGCCGTTGTCATTCACGCCCCGAAGGATCTGCGGATCGATACCTATCCGGATCCTGCGCCCGGCCCGGGCGAGGTCCGTGTCAAGATCGCCAATGGCGGCATCTGCGGCTCCGACCTGCACTACTACCATCACGGCGGCTTCGGCGTGGTGCGCATCCAGCAGCCGATGGCGCTGGGGCATGAGATCGCCGGCGTGGTCGCGGCGGTCGGTGACGGCGTCACCGGCGTGAAGCCTGGCACCCGCGTCGCGGTCAATCCGAGCAAGCCCTGTGGCCAGTGCCTGCATTGCCAGGAGGGCATGCGCAACCAGTGCCTCGACATGCGCTTCCTCGGCAGCGCGATGCGCTTTCCCCATGTGCAGGGTGGTTTCCGCGAGTTCATCACGGTCGATGCGACGCAGGCAGTTCCCATCTCCGACAAGCTGTCGCTGGCGGAAGCCGCGGTGGCCGAGCCGCTCGCGGTTTGCCTGCACGCCGGCAAGCAGGCCGGCCCCCTGCTCGGCAAGCGCGTGCTGATCACCGGCTGCGGCCCGATCGGCGCGCTGATGATCTTGGTGTCACGCTTCGGTGGCGCCTCCGAGATCGTGGTGACCGATGTCGCCGACGCTCCACTGGCGGTCGCGAAAAAGCTCGGCGCCACGCACGCCATCAACGTCGCGACCAATGCGGAAGCGCTCGATCCCTGGCGCGCCGGCAAGGGCGTGTTCGACACGCTGTTCGAAGCATCAGGCAATCAGGCGGCGTTGCGCACCGCGCTCGACGTGCTCCGCCCCGGCGCCACACTGGTCCAACTCGGCCTCGGCGGCGAGATGACGCTGCCGATCAATTCCATCGTCGCCAAGGAATTGCAGCTTCGCGGCACCTTCCGCTTCGATCCCGAGTTCGAGCTGGCGGTGCGGCTGATGGGCGAGGGCCTGATCGACGTCAAGCCGCTGATCACGGCCACCATGCCGTTCGAGAACGCGGTCGCGGCGTTCGAGCTCGCCAGCGACCGCTCGCAATCGATGAAGGTGCAGCTGACGTTCTGAGCGCAGGCCGGCTTCAAGGCTGCGCCAGCGAAGCATCGCAGCAGTGGTTTTCCCGGCCGTTACCGGGAAAATTTCACGACGTTGCACCGCGGCAAGAGTGGCGCTTTGCGCAGGCAGGGTTCTGCCGGATAATGCGCAGGCGACAATTCCGTTCGCATCAGGTACGCGCCGATGTGGAACCGTCCGAGATTCGATCTCAAGGTCCGCCTGACCTTGCGCGTGGCCGCCATATCGGCCGCCTGCTTCGCCGCGATATCGGCCTATTTCCTGATCACGGCGGACCGCGCCGCACATGCGCGCATCGACGCTATTGCCGCCATCGTCGCAAAGACGCTGGAGCTGCAACAAGGCAAGGTGCTCTGGACCGCGAACCCGCGCCCGGACTTTCCCAACCTCGATCCTGTTTCGGCCTATGTGATGACGCCCGGCCTGTGCCTCGCCTTCCGGGGGCCGAGCGGCGAAATCATCCAGCGCTTCTGCAGCGGCGCGCCCGTCACGGCCGACGCCCCGCCGCAGATTTTTACGGCGTTCTACCATGGCCTGTTCGACCCCGGCCGCAAGGCGGCACGGCCAGTGATGCTGCGTGGAAGCAAGCTGGGCGAGGCGGTGGTCTCGGTCGACCCGGCGGTGCAGACGGCCGAGGCCTGGCACGAGGCTGGCCGCCTGATGCTTGCGCTTGCAATCGCCCTGCCGTTGTTGTGCGTGCTGGTCTACGCCGCGCTGGCACGCGCGCTGCGCCCTACCCGCTTGATCAGCACCGGCCTCGAGCGGATTGCCGCCGGCGACCTCACAACGCGGCTGCCGCCATTCGACCTCGCCGAGCTCTCGGCGGTGCGCGACGTCTTCAACCATCTCGCCGAAAGCCTCGACACCGCGCTCGCCGAGCGCGCCGAACTGACACGAAAGCTGATCGCACTCCAGGACGAGGAACGGCGCCACCTCGCCCGCGAGCTGCACGACGAGTTCGGCCAGTCTCTCGCCGCGATCCGCGCCCTCGCCTCCTCCGCCCGCCAGACCGCCGCGCAGGACTGCCCCTCCTTGCTCGGCGAATGCGACGGCATCGCGCGGACCGCATCGGGTATGATGGAGACGCTGCGCGGCGCGCTGTTCCGGCTGCGACCGCCTGAAGTCGAGGAGCTCGGCCTCGTCGCCAGTCTCGAAGGCCTCGTTGCAGGCTGGAACGGACGCAGCCGCGGCGAGACGCGCTTTGCCATTCGCTTCGACGGCACGTTCGAGACGCTGCCGGCCTCGATCAGCGCCAACCTCTACCGCATCGTGCAGGAAGCGCTCACCAACGCCGCCAAGCACGCCGGCGCCACCAAGGTGAATCTCGAGCTGACCATGCATGAAGGCGAGATCGCGCTCGCCATCGACGATGACGGACGCTCGACCGATCCTGTCGCGAAATCAGGCATGGGTCTGCTCGGCATGCGCGAGCGTGTCGCGGCGCTGCGCGGCCGGCTGAGCTTTGAGGCCGGCCCGCAAGGCGGCTCCGCGCTGCGCGTCGTCATTCCGCTCGCATCAGCGGGGCCGCAGGTGCTGGAGCACGCGGCATGACCGCGACGATCCTGCTGGTCGACGACCATTCGGTGGTCCGCGAAGGCTATCGCTCCGTGCTGCAGAAGCAGCCGGGACTTCGCGTCATTGCCGAGGCCGCGATGGCGCGGAGGCTTATCGCCTGTTCAAATCAGAAGCGCCGGACCTCGTCATCATGGATCTCAGCATGCCCGGCATTGGCGGCGTCGAGGCCATCCGGCGTATCAGGCAATGGGACAAGGCGGCAAAAATCCTCGTCTTCACCATGCATGAGAATGCCGGGTTTGCGGTGCAGGCGATCCGCGCCGGCGCACGGGGTTACGCCACCAAGACCAGCCCACCGGAGACGCTGGTGCGTGCGGTGATGGACGTGCTCGCTGGCAAGATCGCGATCAGCCCCGATATCGACCACGAGCTGGCGCTGAGCCGGCTCGGCGGCGAAAGCTCCGCCGCCGATGTCCTCACGCCGCGGGAGTTCGAGGTACTGCGGCTGCTGCTCGCCGAGAACACGACGGAGCAGATCGCCGAGACGCTCCACGTCAGTCCGAAAACGGTCGCCAATTTGCATTCGCTGATCAAGGACAAGCTCGGCGTCGGCTCCGACATCGAGCTGGTCCGATTGGCGCTGCGCCAGGGCATACTCACGGAGCCCGACCTCGGCGCGGCCTGAGCCGATCATTCACGCGCGACCACCTGATCCAGCCAGGCGCAGTTCAGCGGCGGCACGCGCGGATCGGGAACGCGCACACCGCGCGCGGCCGCATCCATCCGCATGTCGCGCAGGCGCTTGCGCTGCTCATCCGGCATGTTGAGCCGCTCGTGGCCCCAGAGTGACGGACCGTCGAAGGTCTCGTGCGGCTGCCAGGTCTGGGGATCGATGACACGCCCGCCCCAGCCATATTCGATGAAGAAGCCGGACGGCGTATTCACATAGAACGAGGTCATGTGATCGTTGGTGTGACGGCCCAACGTATAGGCGATGCGGCCATCGTCCATTTGCGCGAGGTCGTAGCCCTGCCCGACATCATCGAGGCTGCCGAGCTCGACCATGAAGTGATGCATCGCCTTGCGTCCCGAGCCAACCATCGCAAAGGAATGGTGGCGGCCATTGACGTGGAAGAAATAGAGGCCATAGGGCTTCAGACCAAAATCGGAGACGTGGAAGCCGAGCACGTCGCGGTAGAACGGCAGCAATGGCTCGACTTCCTCGACATTGAGCACCACGTGTCCCATGCCGAGCGCGCCGGTGCGGAAGCCCGAGATGGGGCGGCCCGGCTTGAACGGCTCGCTCGCAAGCTCGGGCTTGCAGAACGCTTCCAGCCTGTTGCCGGCGGGATCGGCGAACGTGATGAGCTCGGCGACATGCCGCTCGTCAGCCAGCGCGCGCGAGCCGCGCGTGACCTTGACGCCATGGCTTTCCAGCCGGCCGGCGAGCTGGTCCAGCTCCGCGGTCGAGGCGACCTCCCAGCCCATCACCGCAAGGCCGGCGTCGCTGCTGCCGTCGACGATCAGGCGCTGCTTGCGGTCGTCCATGCGGAAGGCGCGCATCTTGCCGCCGCGATCGACCTGTTGCATGCCGAGCAGGCTAGTTGCCATCTGGCCCCACTGATCGAGCTGCGACGAATTGATGCCGATATAGCCGAGCGCGGTGATTTCCATCGAATTCCTCCCGAGAGCACCGCCTTCGCCGCAGTGCGGCGAACTTGATACCGGCCGCGCGCGATCTTACGGTGGCGCAATCGCTTCGCGTTCGCAAAGACGATAGTCGCGCCGCGATCTGCCACAAGGGAGAAAACACGAAGTGTCCAAGGAGCGGACGCGGACCGGAAAGCCCCGGCAGTCGGAAGGCGTCCGCGCCTTCAAGCGCGGTCTGGACGTGCTGCAGGAGGTCAACCGCTCCGGCGGCATCCGCGCCGGCGATGTCGCCCGCGCGCTCGACCTGCCCCGCCCGACCGTCTACCGCCTGCTCGAAACGCTGGAGGAACTCGGCTATGTCGCCCGCAGCGCCAGCGACGATCGCTTTCGCGTCACCCGGCTAGCCCTAAGCCTTGGCGATGGCTACGACCCCGGCGTGGTGATCTGCCAGGCGGCGGCGCCCTATTTGGCCGAGCTCAGCAAAACCCTGGTCTGGCCGGTCGATCTCTCCACTTACGAGAACGCCGCGATGGTGGTGCAGGAGACCACGCATTCCCGCAGCCCGCTCTCGATCGACCGCGGCATGATCGGCAAGCGCCTGCCGATGCTGCGGACCTCCGCAGGCCGGGCCTATTTGGCCGCCTGCCCCGCCCGCGAGCGCGACCTCATCATCAGCCATCTCCGCCGCATCGACGAAGCCGACGACCGCCCCTTCCTCGACCAGGGCCGCCTCGACCAGATGATCGCGGAGACGCAAGCGCGAGGCTACGCAATCCGCAGCGAGGGCGAATACAATCCGAAGACGGCATCGATCGCCGTCCCCATCGTGCGGAACGACGCGGTCTACGGTTGCATCTCCATCATCTGGATCCGCTCGGCGCTGGGGATCGAGGAAGCGGTGAAGCAATTTGCGGCGCAGCTTCAGGAGACGGCGCGGGCCATTCCGGTCGAGGTCTAGGGCCCGTCCGCAGAGCGGACACTTGGCGCGACGACGTTGATGCTGCGGCGCGGCTTGGGGAAGAGATAGCCCCATGCAAGATAAATCAACCCTCGAAGAATTCGATGTTGTCATCGTCGGCCGAGGCCCGGTCGGCGCGACGCTCGCCAACCTGCTCGGCCTCTGCGGTATCAGCACGCTGGTGCTGGAGCGCGAGGCGCGGACCTATCATCTGCCGCGCGCGGTGCATTTCGACGACGAATGCATGCGCGTGTTCCAGACCATCGGCCTTGCCGACGCCATCCTGCCGCATCTCATCCTCAGCCCCGGCATGCTGTTTCTCGATGCCCAGGGCAAGATGCTGCTGGACTGGTCGCGGCCGCAGACCCTGACGCCGATGGGCTGGAATCTCAGCTACCGCTTCCACCAGCCTGACCTGGAGGACGTGCTGGTCTCAGGCCTCGCGCGCTGGCCGCATGTCAGCTTGCGGAGCCGCTGCGATGTGTTTGCCCTGGACCAGGATGAGAGCGGCGTGCGGGTCCGCTTTGAGGACCTCTCCAACGGCAAGCTCAGCGAGGTGCGCGCCGGTTACGTCATCGGCTGCGACGGCGCGCGATCTCTGGTGCGCCGCTTCATCGGCTCCGGCATGGACGATCTCGGCTTTCACGAGCGCTGGCTGGTGATCGATGCGCTGCTCAAGCGCCCCCGCGACGATCTCGGCGACTACAGCCTGCAGCATTGCGATCCCAGGCGGCCGGCGACCTATGTCCGCGGCACCGGGTCGCGGCGGCGCTGGGAGATCACGGTTCTCCCGGACGAGGATTCGAACGACGTCGCGCAGCCCGCCAAGGTCTGGCAGCTGCTGTCGCGCTGGATCACGCCTGACGATGCCGAACTCGAGCGCGCCGCGGTCTACACCTTTCATTCGGTGATCGCCCAGCAATGGCGGAACGGCCGGCTGCTGCTTGCGGGCGATTCCGCGCACCAGACCCCGCCCTTCCTCGGCCAGGGCATGTGCGCCGGCATCCGCGATGCCGCCAATCTTGCGTGGAAACTGGCGAGCGTCATCAATTGCGGCGCCGATGCCAGGCTGCTCGACACCTATCAGAGCGAGCGCCAGCCGCATGTCCGCGAGTTCATCGAACTCGCCATTCGCCTCGGCGGCGTCATCAACACCAAGGCGATCGAAGCCGGCCTCGCCGCCGGGCAAGCGCGCAAGAATGCGCCAGTCAAACTTGAAGTCAAAAAGCCCTTGCTCGGCCCCGGGCTGGCGCTTGGCGATCTGCCGCTCGCCGGTCATCTCGCACCGCAATTCACGCTGAAGGACGGCAGCCGCAGCGACGACCGGATCGGCTACAGCCACCTGCTGATTGTCGAAAGCGCGGCGCGCTTTGCTCGGTCACGGCCAGGGATCAACATCCTCACCAACGACGATGCCGACGGCATCGGCCCTTGGCTGCGCGAGCACGGCATCATCGCCGCGCTGGTTCGTCCCGACCGCTACGTCCGCGCCGCCGCGCGCAACGATGCCGAGCTTGACCGGCTTGTCGCCACCATTGCGCCTTCAACCCAAGTGCCGTCCGCGGCCTGACCCTACGCAGGATACCTCATGAAGCTGCTCTCTTTCATTGCCGACGGCCGCGCCTCCTTCGGAGCCGTCAAGGACAACGGCGTCGTCGATCTCGGCACGCGCATGGCAGGATGCACTACCCTGCGGCAGTTGCTCGAAACTGGCCGTATCGCAGAAGCCGCAAAGCTGGTCGCGTCCACGGCGCCGGATCATCCGCTCGACGCGATCAGCTTCGCGCCCGTCATTCCCGATCCCGGCAAAATTATTTGCGTCGGCCTCAACTATCGCGACCACGTCGCCGAAACCGGGCGCACCGTCACCGAGAAGCCGGCGCTGTTCGTCCGTTTCCCCTGCAGCCAGGTCGGCCATCTCCAGCCGATCGTGAAGCCGAAAGTGAGCGACGACTTTGACTATGAGGGTGAGCTCGCACTCGTCATCGGCAAGCAGGGTCGCCATATCTCCGCGAGCAACGCGCTTCAACACATCGCCGGCTATGCCTGCTACAATGAAGGCAGTATCCGCGACTGGCAACGCCACACCAGCCAGTTCCTCTCCGGCAAGACCTTTGCCGAGAGCGGCAGCTTCGGCCCCTGGCTGGTGACGGCGGACGAGATTCCCGATCCGTCGAAGCTCACGCTGCAGACACGCCTCAACGGCACCGTGGTGCAGGACACGACGACGGATCTGCTGATCACCGCCATCCCTGAGCTGATCGCCTATATCTCGACGATCTGCCCGCTCGCCCCCGGCGACGTCATCGTGACAGGCACGCCTGGCGGCGTCGGCGCCAAGCGCACGCCGCCTTTGTGGATGCGCCCCGGCGACACCGTCGAGGTCGAAATCTCCGGCATCGGAATCTTGCGCAACAAGGTCGTCGCCGAGGCGGCCTGACCCTTGCAGCCGATCCATCAACGATAAAATCAGGAAACGCCATGGCCATCATCCGCACCCCATCCACTGCCGTCCTGCTGATCACATTGGCGCTGGCGGGCACTGCCCGCGCTGAGATCAAAAGCGACGCCGTCCGCATCGGTGTGCTCACCGACATGAACGGCATCTTCGCGACCGCGATGGGCCCCGGCTCGGTCGAGGCGGCGCGGATGGCGGCAGAAGAGTTCGGCGGCAAGATCAACGGCAAGCCGATCGAGATCTTGCAGGCCGATCACCAGAACAAGCCGGATCTTGCGGCCTCGCTCGCGCGCAAATGGTTCAGCGACGGGGTGCAGGCGATCGCCGATGGCGGCAGCTCCGGCGCGGCACTCGCGGTGCAGGAGTTGGTGCGCGGCAACGGAAAGATCTTCCTGATCTCCGGTGCCGGCGCCAACCAGCTCACCGATGAGGCCTGCGCGCCGTCGAGCGTGCAGTGGACCCAGGACGCCTATTCAACCGCAACCGCTGTCGTCTCCGGCGTCATGCAGACCAGCAAGGAGCCGTGGTTCTTCATCACCGGCGACTATGCTTTCGGCCACTCCATCGAGGCGACCGCGCGCGACCGGATCGCCGCACTCGGCGGCAAGGTGGCGGGCAGCGTCAAGGCCCAGCTCGGCACGCCCGACTACTCGTCGTTCCTGCTCCAGGCGCAGTCCTCTGGCGCAAAAATCCTCGCGATCAACGTCGCCGGCGACAATGCCACGGCGATCAAGCAGGCGGAGGAATTCGGCCTTGCGGACCAGGGCATCAAGATCGTGCCGATGTCGTTCCAGAACGTCGATATCGAGGCGGTCGGCCTCAAGGCGACGCGCGGCGATCTCATCGTCACCTCGTTCTTCGAGGACGTCTCACCGGCCGCGCGAAAGTTCTCCGATGCGTTCTATGCCCGCCGCAAGGCGATGCCCTCGCAGATCCAGGCCGGCGTCTATTCCGCCGTGCGCCACTATCTGCAAGCCGTGAAGGATACGGATTCCGACGACAGCGCGACCGTGATGGCAAAGATGAAGGCGACGCCCGTGTCGGACGCCTATACGACGAACGGCCGCATCCGCGAGGACCAGCGCATGGTGCACGATCTCTATCTGGTGCAGGTCAAGACGCCAGCGGAATCCAAGGGCCCGTGGGACTTCGTCAAGCTGGTCGCGACCATTCCGCCCGACCAGGCTTTTCGCCCGCTCGACCGCAGCAAGTGCAGCCTGGTGGGGAAATAACCCTCAGGCGAGATACCGCGTGAGATAGCCTTCCATGGCGTAGAGCGCGCAGAGCGCGAGGCTCGACCATACGGCGGCGCTGAAATACAGGAACATCCAGGTCAGCTCGCCCTTCCAATGCGCGATGTCGTGAGTCACCACCCAGCGCGTCGCAACATCATGCAGGCCTTCGAGGAGGCCCAGGAATCTTCCGCCCTCGGCGTGCCCTGCCCGCCAGCGGCTGAGATACATGGGAACGTCGACGGTGACGAGGAAGGCGAGGAAGCAGGCGATGCCGACAATGCCCGCGATGAGCGCCCAACGCACCACGCCCTGGAATTCCGGCGTCAGGCGGCACAGGGCGATGCCGGCGAGGAAGAAGGTCACCGCCCACAGCGAGTTCTCGATCGCGTTGAAGAGGAAATTCGTCGTCACCACCGCGTACCAGGAGAAGCACTCCGCGATGATGATAACAGGCACGATCACCAGCGCGATGTTCACCGCGGTCTCGGCGCCCGTCATCCGGCCGAGCTGATGCAGGATGATCGCCCACTGCGCGGCGAAGCAGACTTCGGCCACGGTCGCGACCGTGCGGCCGACAAACACGCTCGACAGCCAGGTGTCGAACAGGCAGATGCGCTGCACGTCGGCGCGCGGCAATACCGAGCGAAAGGCACAGCCGAACACATAGGCCGCGCAGAGCAGGAACATCAGCCCGATGTCCGAGCCCCCGCCGACGCTGCCGGCGACGTTCGGATAGAACTCGCGATACAGCATGAACCAGACGAGAATATTCGCGGCGCTGACCAGCGTCAGGGACCCCCACCACCACGCCAGGGGATTTGACCGTGCCTGCCACCGCAACATGAACCGCTCCGCCGTAGTCATCTTGACATCCAACGGTAGCAATCCTGTCATAAATCCTTCGTTCCCGGCGACAGAAATCTGAGTGACGCCACTGTCATAATTGGCCTGGCCGCGCTGTCATAATCGCAAACGCGCCTGCGTTTCCAGGCTTATCCGGGAGCGCCACTGCGAAGGCGCCCCCGAATCACGCTGGCACCCTATTTCTTCAGCCCACCGACATAGGCCGCCAGCTTGTCCAGCGTCTGGTAGCCGTATTCGACGGCGCCGAAGCCGATCATGCCGTCGCGCTGTTCGGTGCTCGCGGCCAGCTGCCGCATCATCAGCACGGTCTTGCCGTTGGCCTGCTCGGCAAAGGTAATGGTGAAGCGGAACATGCCGGGATCATCGTCCTGGTCGACGCCGTGGTCCATCTCCATGAGGGACGGCCGCTCGATGCGGAGGAAGCGCATCCGGTTCGGATAGACGGTGCCGTCGGGGCCGATCATGTTGAAGCGCCAGACGCCGCCGACCCGCACGTCGATCTCGAAGGTCTCGATCTCAAAGCCCTTCGGCCCGAACCATTGCGGCAGATGCTTCGGGTCGGACCACGCCTCGAACACCAGATCGCGCGGCGCGTCGATCACCCGCGACATCACGATCTCGCGGTCGATCGACCATTGCGACAGGGCAGCATTCGTCATCATCAGGTCCCTTTCCGTTTGCTTGGCTTGTTGGTTGTCTTCTCTGTCGTTTTGGCCGGCCGCTTGGCGGCCGCCTTCTCCTGCTTGAGCTTCATCACATAGGCCTCGAAGCGGTCGAGCCGCGCCTCCCAGATCGCGCGCTGGTGCTGGAACCAGTCTTCCGCACCGACCAGCGCCTCGGGGCTGAGGCGGCAGGTGCGCACGCGGCCGGACTTCTCCGACTGCACGAGGCCGCTCAGCTCCAGCACGTGGATGTGCTTCATGAAGCTCGGCAGCGCCATGTCGAACGGCTCGGCGAGTTCGCCGACCGAGGCCTCGCCGGCGCAAAGCCGCATCACGATCGCGCGCCGCGTCGGATCGGCGAGCGCCGCGAAAACCTGGTCGAGTCGGGGTTGTTGGTTAGCCATGTAGCAAACTATAACCACAGCGCGAGCGGGCGTCAATGATTGTTAGCTCAGAAGCTAAGTATTCTCTTGTAGCCCGGATGGAGCGAAGCGCAATCCGGGTCTCTTCGCCCTGCAGACCTTCCCGGATTTCGCTTTCGCTCCATCCGGGCTACAAAGCGGAACCTGCACGCGCAATCGTGAATTGGGATGCGCAGCCCTCCCCGCTAGAACAACATTCGGGGCGCACCGCATCATCAGTCAGAGCACGTGCCACCTGTTGTCACCTCCCCGCAAATCACCCGGCGATCCCTCGCCCGCGCCGCGCTTGTTCCCTTCGTGGTTGCGCTGGCCCGGCCGCATCGTGCCTCGGCGGATTCGGACATGATTGCGCAGATGCGCGACATCGTCGCTGCCGAGCTCGCGCCCACCGCGACGCCGGATCACCCGGGCGGCCTCGCCGCCGCGCTCTATGCCGGCCGCCATGTCGAATTCTTCAGCTACGGCCTTGCCGACGCCGCCACCAGGCGGCCCGTGACGCCGGACACGCAGTTCAACCTCGCCTCGTTGCGAAAGCCGTTCGAGGCCGCGCTGGTGGCAGCAGGCACGCTGCGCGGCGAGCTCAGGCTCGACGATCCCGTGCCGAAATATCTGCCCGAGCTCACCGGCGACTATGTCCGCAGCATCACAATCGGCGAGCTCGCCACGCACACCTCGGGCCTGCTGCTCCCAACCGATCACCCGCCCTGGCCGAACGAGACCTACTCGCAGGCGCAATTCATCGCGATGCTCAACGCCTTCACGCCGCCCGCGGGCATCGCGCCGGGCAAGCAGCGCATCTACAGCCATGCCGGTTACGTCCTGCTTCAGCTCGTGCTCGAGCGCTGCTATCGCACGCCGATCGCCGGACTGATCGAAAGCCGCGTGCTCAAGCCGCTCGGCATGCGCGCAACATCCGTTCCCGAACGAGGACCGGACAATCGCGCGGTCATGGATGAGGCCATAATGCGGCGCGTCGTGCAGGGCTATTCCGACCAGGGCAGCGCGATCGGCCCGATCGGAGACCAGCAGAGTTATTTCGACTTCCCCGGCACGGGCCAGATGTTCTCGTCCGCGCGCGATCTCGCGACATTCGTCGCGGCCTGTGTCGACGGCCGCAGCATCGACCCGCGTCTGCGGGAGGCCTTGCGCATGACACAGCGCGAAGTTTTCCACGTCGACCAGAGGTACGAGCAGGCGACCTTCGGCCAGGCCATGGCCTGGGAGACCGTCCACCTGCCCGGCGTCACCATC
The DNA here is from genome assembly GCF_001440035.1 of Bradyrhizobium manausense. GTDB lineage: Bacteria > Pseudomonadota > Alphaproteobacteria > Rhizobiales > Xanthobacteraceae > Bradyrhizobium > Bradyrhizobium manausense. The sequence goes on from NZ_LJYG01000097.1 coordinate 100,116, forward strand.
GTCGACAAGCCGGGCGGCCTCAACAATGCATCGGGCTATATCGGCCTCGTGCCGGCGCACCGGATCGGCATCGTGCTGCTTGCCAATCGCGGCGACTATCCGCACGAGATCGCCCGCTACAAGATCCTGCCTGCGCTGGCGAGACTGGTGGCGCACGCCTGAGCTCCTGCCTCAGACCGAGCGGGTCAGCCCGCCGTCGACGCGGATGTTCTGGCCGGTGATGTAGGCCGCGCCCTCGGACGCCAGGAACGAGACGGTCGCCGCGATCTCCTCGACCTTGCCGTAACGCTTCAGCGGCACGCTGTCGCGACGGGCATCCGTCTGCGGCAGGCTGTCGATCCAGCCGGGCAGCACGTTGTTCATGCGGATGTTGTCACCCGCGTGGGTGTCGGTGAAGATCTTCGTGAAAGCGGCAAGACCCGCGCGGAACACCGCCGAGGTCGGAAACATCGCGCTCGGCTCGAACGCCCAGGCGGTCGAGATATTGATGATGGCGCCGCCCTTCTGCGCCTGCATCACCGGCGTCACCAGTCTGACAGGACGGATCACGTTGAGCAGATAGGTGTCGAGACCGATGTGCCACTGCTCGTCGGTGATCTCCGTGATGGCGGCGCGCGGGCCGTGGCCGGCGCTGTTGACCAGCACGTCGATGCGTCCCCACTTCGCCAGCGCCCCGTCGACGAGCCGCTTCAGGTCGTCATTCGACTTATTCGAGCCGGTCACACCAAGCCCGCCGAGTTCGGCTGCGAGTGCCTCGCCCTTGCCGGAGGACGACAGGATCGCGACGTGAAAACCGTCGGCGGCAAGCCGCCGCGCGGCTCCTGCTCCCATGCCGCTGCCGCCTGCGGTGACGAGCACGACCTTCTCTGCTCCCATGACTGATCATCCCTGTGATAACGTAGAGGCGAACCCAAATTCAGGCTGCTATGGCTCAGCCTATCGTCTGGCCTTCTACAGCCAGACTTGCCCGCAAGCCAGACTTGCTAATAAGCCCATCGTCACGAGGCACCACGACATGAGTGATTTGCAGATCCGCAATCTGCGCCCCGAGGAGATCTCCATCGCCATCGACTGGGCAGCGGCGGAAGGGTGGAATCCCGGCCTGCGAGACGCCGCCTGCTTCGCGATTCCTGACGCAAAAGGCTTCTTCGTCGGCGAGATCGACGGCGAGCCGGTCGCATCAGTGTCCTGCGTCAGTTATGACGAACGCTTCGCCTTCCTCGGCTTCTACATCGTGCGCGCAGGCTTTCGTGGCAGAGGCTACGGCCTGCGTCTCTGGAACGCCGCGATCGCGCATGCGGGCGCGCGGGTCATCGGGCTCGACGGCGTCGTGGCGCAGCAGGACAACTACAAGAAGTCAGGCTTCCAGCTCGCTTACGCCAATATCCGCTATGGCGGCATCGTTGCATCGCCGCCAAAGCCACCCGCCGAGATTGTTGCGCTCGATACGATCCCATTTGCGCTTGTACAAGCTGACGACGCCACCGTCTTCCCTGCCCCGCGCGCGGCGTTCTTGCGCGCCTGGATCGATACGCCAGGACACGTCGGCCGCGCACTGCTGCGCGACGGCAAGCTTGCCGCGTGGGGCGTGATCCGCCCCTGCCGGACCGGCCACAAGATCGGCCCGCTGGTAGCTGATGACCGTGCCGCGGCGGAAGCGGTTGCGCAGGCCTTGCTGGCGAGCCCCGGCTGCAACGAATTTGTGCTCGACATCCCCGCGATGAACCGCGATGCTATTGCGCTTGCGGAATGCCTTGGGCTGAAGCCGACATTCGAAACGGCGCGAATGTACACTGGACCGATCCCGTCACTGCGGCTTGACCGCGTGTTCGGCGTAACCAGCTTTGAACTGGGCTAGTTCGATTTTGATTTAGGGCCGTGCCCACCTGGAATTTGTAATCTGGTTCACGTCGCCACTGTGGCGCAACGTGTATGCGTGTTGCATCCGCCAATTTTGCCGGACGGCTCGAACGACATTTCTTGACCAGCGCTATTTCATCGAGAGGATTTCATGAGCGAAGCCAGAACCAAGATCCGCTCTTCCCAGCATACGGCCGATGACACGGAGCGCCTCGGCATCGCGGCCGCCTTGGTGCTTGCCGTTGCGGCGGCCCTCGGGATTCACACGCTCGTCTCTGTGCCGACGATCCGGGAAGCCGGGCGGGCCGAGCTCGCGCGCGTCATTGCCGATGAGGATCGGGATGTCTGCGGACAGTTCGGGTTGCGCCCGGGAACGAGCGCATTTGTCGTCTGCAGCCGTGAGCTCGCCAATGTCAGGCGAAAACAGTCCGAGCGCGACCAGGCGGCCGCCGCGGGCTTTTTGTAGCAAGCCGTGAAATGCGGCGCGCTGCTCAGTAGCAGCGCGTGATGTTGACCGTGTGCTCGGCACCACCGCGGCCCGGCACCGTCACCTGCTCCGTTGGGCAGCTCGACACATAGGGCCGGTCGGACGGCACGACGTTCGGCGGGAAGCGATGCGCCCAGTCCCAGGGAACGTCGTAGGTGTAGGTATAGCGAACATCGTTGGTGGCGGGCTGGTCGGCGTAAGCGAACGGCTCGCTGTAGCCGGCTCCGTCGTTGTAGAAAGCGCCGCCCCCGGGCCAGTAAACCCAGGGATTGTTGAAGCGATGGCCGTGGCCATGGAACCGTGCGCCCGGCGCGATCGGCGGGCGCACTGCCGGCGCGGCGGTCACCATGCCGTGCGGCGCGGCGCCGCCCGGTCGTGCAAAGCTTTCGCTGGAGCCGAGAAGCAGCGCGGCTGCGCTGAACGAGGCGAACAAGGCCCCATATGATCTGGACATCATGATACGCACCACACTCGTTTGGCTTCGCGAGACGGCTCCCCATCGCGACGCTAGGCCGGTCCATCACCCGTCCGCAAACCTATAATTAATTATTGGTTAAGGCACGCGATTAATGGGAACCCGGTGGTCTCGTAGGGTGGATTAGACGACGGCTGCGCGAAGCGCAGTCGACGGCGTAATCCACCGCGTTTGTCACCGCGAAGACGGACAGTGGTGGATTACGCCTTCGGCTAATCCACCCTACGAAGGGGCGACGAGATCTTGCGTTGGCTGTCGGGCAAAACACCCAAAATGCCAGTCAAACCGCTCGCCTAAAAATATTCCACTTTACCGAAATTCGGAAATGGCGTATGTGTCGCGGCAACCCGGCCCATGGAAGAGGGGCGTATCGCGATCGTCACGACGCGGGCCGGATTGCGGTGGGCGCAGGTCACATCGGCGCGATCAGGCTTTGCAGGGCGGGCAACCGTGAGCGAGGCCATCGCGCAAACGACCGGTGTGATTGCCGCGCACGGCAAAATCGTGTGGTCCTGGCGCCCGGAGCCTGTGCGCCAAGGCTCGTGGTGAGGTGCGATGTCCAACCGGGCGTGCACATCAGTCATCTGCGAGACGACGGGGGCAATAGTGCATCGCTCCCCGGGGAGATCACGACATAAGCCGTTCCAACCACTGCGCAGGGAAGGCCGGATGTTTCGGCTTCACCTGTATGCCGCTGTGCAGCCTCTTGTAGCGCA
>NZ_LJYG01000097.1:103703-104023 GCF_001440035.1 Bradyrhizobium manausense
ATTCGGAAATGGCGTATGTGTCGCGGCAACCCGGCCCATGGAAGAGGGGCGTATCGCGATCGTCACGACGCGGGCCGGATTGCGGTGGGCGCAGGTCACATCGGCGCGATCAGGCTTTGCAGGGCGGGCAACCGTGAGCGAGGCCATCGCGCAAACGACCGGTGTGATTGCCGCGCACGGCAAAATCGTGTGGTCCTGGCGCCCGGAGCCTGTGCGCCAAGGCTCGTGGTGAGGTGCGATGTCCAACCGGGCGTGCACATCAGTCATCTGCGAGACGACGGGGGCAATAGTGCATCGCTCCCCGGGGAGATCACGACATA
>NZ_LJYG01000097.1:104032-133480 GCF_001440035.1 Bradyrhizobium manausense
AACCACTGCGCAGGGAAGGCCGGATGTTTCGGCTTCACCTGTATGCCGCTGTGCAGCCTCTTGTAGCGCAACCTATCGCACAGTGGACCGCGGGTGCCGGTCGGGCACCCGGTCTTCCCTGCGCCCTCTTTCAGATGAGGGTGAGGCGATGAAACAAAGCTCGGGCGAGATGAGCCGCGAGGATGCGAAAGTGTGTCTGCGATGAAGATGCGGATTGAAGAGCGACGCCGCCACCACACACTCCGTCATTGCGAGCGCAGCGAAGCAATCCAGAGTCTTTCCGCGGAGGGATTCTGGATTGCTTCGCTGCGCTCGCAATGACGGTGTTGATGCAGGTGCGCCCAAAAACGCAAACTCGTGCCCCGGACGCAGCGCAGCGTACCCGGCAATGCGGAGCATCGCCCGGTGCGGCGCGCTGCAGAGCCGGGGCCCACGCCACAGCATGCCTGCCCCCTCCCCATCACTTCTGCATGCCCGCTCGCTCTTGTAACATAGTCGTCATACAGCAAAACTAAACGATTGCCGGGGGCCGCGGATCGGCGGCCGAGCCGCCTCACCGCTAGGAGATTTCGATGCGACGTTCACTGCTGCTGCTGTCGGCCGGGCTGACACTGCTGTCCAGCGGTTTTGCCTCCGCTGAGAACAACACGCCCCGCAACCTGATCCTGTTCATTCCTGACGGGCTGCGCGCCCTGAAGATCACCCCCGAGACCGCGCCGGCCATGGCCGAGGTCCGCGACAAGGGCGTCAACTTCAAGAACTCGCATTCGCTGTTCCCGACCTTCACCATGGCCAACGGCTCGGCGATGTCGACCGGCCACTACCTCGGCGACACCGGCGTGTTTTCCAACACGATCTGGACCAACTACACCTCGGTGCCAGCCGGCGACACGGTGGTGCCCTTCATCGAGAACGACGCCGTGCTCGGCGACATCGACGAGCATTTCAACGGCGACTATCTCAACGAAGAGACGATTCTGAAGATGGCCCGCGACAAGGGCTACAGCACCGCCGCGCTGGGCAAGCATGGTCCGACCTACCAGTTCGACCACACCGACAAGCCCGAAAAGCCCGGCCTGCATTCGGTCGTGTTCGATGACGCCACCGGCGGCAAGAACGGCGTGGCGCTGTCGGACGAGGTCAAGGAGGCGCTGACCAAGGCCGGACTTCCCCTCGCCGCGCCGTCGCGCGGCGACAATGCAAAGGCGGGCGACGCCAAGACGCCAGGCACCACGGTCGCCAACGTCGCGCAGCAAGCCTATTTCGCCGACGTCGCCACCAAGGTGGTGCTGCCGATGTTCAAGGCACGCAACAAGCCATTCGTGCTGGTGTTCTGGTCACGCGATCCCGACGGCACCCAGCACAATCAGGGCGACAGCCTCAACCAGATCCTGCCCGGCATCAACGGCCCGAGCACGATGGCGAGCATCAAGAACGTCGACAACAACCTCGCCCAGATCCGCAAGGCGCTGGACGAGCTCGGGCTTGCCGCGAGCACCAACATCATGATCCAGGCCGACCACGGCTTCTCGACCATCTCCAAGGAGAGCAAGACCAGCCCCTCGGCCAAGGTCGGCTATGACGACACGCCGAAGGACTTCCTGCCGATGGGCTTCGTCGCCCTCGACCTGGCCAAGGCGCTCGACCTGCCGCTGTTCGACCCCAACGACAAGAACGCCGCCGTCACCGGCAACGCCCATCCGAAGGCCGGCAACGGCGTGCTCGGCAAGGACCCGACCAAGCCCGACCTCGTCGTCGCCACCAATGGCGGCTCGGACCTGATCTATCTGCCGAACAAGGACAAGAAGCTGGCGGCCAGGACCATCAACGCCCTGCTGGAGCAGGACTACGTCTCCGGCCTGTTCGTCGACGATTCCCTCGGCCGCTTCCCCGGCACCCTGCCGCTGTCGAGCATCAATCTGCGCGGCAAGGCGGCGACGCCGACGCCGGCGATCGTGGTCAACTTCCGCTCCTATGCCAGCGAATGCGGCGAGGCGCCGACCAATTGCTCGGTGCAGGTGGCCGACACCGTGCTGCGCCAGGGCCAGGGCATGCACGGCAGCTTCAGCCGCGGCGACACCTACAACTTCATGGCTGCGATCGGTCCGGACTTCAAAGCCGGCTATGTCGACGAGCTGCCGGTCAGCAATGCCGACGTCGGCATGACGGCGGCGCAGCTCCTCGGCCTGCGCGGTTCCCGCAATGGCAGCCTGGTCGGCCGGGTGATGTCGGAGGCGCTGCCCAACGGCGTCGTACCGAAGGCGTTCAAGTCAGTCGAGCGGTCGAAGAAGAAGTCCGAGAACGGTCTGGAGACCGTGCTCAACGTCCAGCGCGTCGGCAGCCAGCGTTATTTCGACGCCGCCGGATTCCCCGGCCGCACGTTGGGCCTCGAGCCGGAGAGCGGCAAACAAAAAACGGCGGGGAAANCCCCGCCGCTTGCTCTCGCGCCTCGCAAGGGGCGCGGGACTATCTCGGTTCTTACAGGCCCAGATTCTTTTACATTCCAATGTCGAAGACGTTAGGCAGTTGGCCCGCCAGAGGCAGCGCGGTGGCACCCAGGAAAGTCGCCACCATTGCCATCAGGCGACGGTTGTTCTGGCGCTTGCCGCGCATCTGGCCGGCGATCCACTCCAGCATCTCGCTCTTGACCTTGGAGGCATAGGACGGCGCCCAGCTCTCGATGTCGGTGTCCTGAGCCAGCGCGACGCTGCGCGGCGGCACTTTCAAGCCCGAAGCGCTCGCGGCATAATGGGCGACGGCCTTGGCCAGCAAATCGTCGAAGCGGCCCCCGTCGGCACGTTCGGTCGCGGCCTCGTTGATCTCGAACAGCGCCTCGGCTTCGGCGCGGCTGACCGGCTGGTCGTTGACCGCGGCGGCGGTCAGGATGCGCGCGCACCAGGCGGTGTCATCGGCATCGATGGAGCGGGAAAAGTGCACCCGGCCCTTGGTGGTCGGACCTTCCCCCGTGATCACGCCGTCGCGCACAATGGTGAGGGCATGGGCCGCAGTATCGCGGCAGGACGGTTCGAGCGACGGCGACTCAACGGACTCTTCAAGGGACTTGGGTAGTGCGGCAGACATAGTTCACTTCCAGATTTCTTCTGATCGACCAGCATTTTCATGCGGGCGTAAAGGGGTGGTTAATGATTGGAAACGGGGGTCGCGACTTTTCTCAATGGTTGCCGATTAGTCGCTGCGAGGACCGTTCCGGTTCCGTAAGAGCGTCGGGCGGGCGTGATGCGGGTTATAAAAGGCATTATCGGGGCAAGCGAGACCGTGAAGCCCCGGTGGAGATGTTTCGCCGCAGGTGCGGCCGTAACAAAATTGTGCTGAGAAATCAGCCCTTCAGAGCAAGAATTCACATTTTACTTCAAGCGGTTCAGTTGGCGTTCACTTGGCGCCGGCAAGCCCCTATACTGGGTCTGACGGTCAGACGGCAATTTCCAAGCAATTTCAATGCGATGAGGTCAAACCATGACACTTCCGATCGGCACCACCGCCCCGGACTTCGAAGCCGAGACCACTGAAGGGAAGATCAAGTTCCACGATTGGATCGGTAACAGCTGGGCCCTGCTGTTTTCCCACCCCAAGGACTTCACGCCGGTTTGCACGACCGAGCTCGGCGCACTCGCCAAGCTGAAGCCGGAATTCGACAAGCGCGGCGTTAAGCTGATCGGCCTCTCGGTCGACCCGATCGACCGCCATGCCAAATGGGCCGAAGACATCAAGGAGACCCAGGGCGCCGCGCCGAACTATCCGTTGATCGGCGACACCGACTTCAACGTCTCGAAGCTCTACGAGATGCTGCCGGCCTCGACCTCGGGCGATCCCCTCACCCGCACGCCCGCCGACAACCAGACCGTCCGCAACGTCTTCATCATCGGGCCGGACAAGAAGATCAAGCTGGTGCTGGTCTATCCGATGACCACCGGCCGGAATTTCCAGGAGATCCTGCGCGTGATCGACTCGCTCCAGCTCACCGCCAAGCATCGCGTGGCGACGCCGGCCGACTGGTCGCAGGGCGAGGACGTCATCATCGCGGGCTCGGTCTCCAACGACGAGGCCAAGACGATCTATCCGCAGGGCTGGAAGGAACCGAAGCCCTACATCCGCATCGTGCCGCAGCCGAAGTAACGGGCTGCGGTTGCGACTAGCAACCGCGGACCGTCATCCCGGGGCGATGCGTCAGCATCGAACCCGGGATCTCGAGATTCCGGGTTCGGTCCTGCGGACCGTCGCGGAATGACGCCATCAAGTAAAACGATCCGTCAGCAACAGACCCGCGGTCGACGAGACCGCGGTCACCACCGCGCCCCAGCCGATGTCGACGAACGCGACCGGCCAGCTCCAATGCTTGAGCAGTGCCAGCGCGGTGAGATCGAACGTCGCATAACAAAACAGGCCGAACAGCGCGCCATAGAGCAGCGTCGATTGCCAGGTCGCATCCGCAGAGCCGCTGACAAAGATCAGAACGCCGCCGACATAGAGCAGGTAGAACAGGATCGCCGGCAAAGGCTTCAGCTCACCCAGCATGTCGCCAACTTCCGCGGTGAAAAAGCCCTTGGCGATCAGACCAAGGAACAGGAAATCCAGCCCGGTCAGGACGACAAGGGTCGCGACATAAAGCACGGCGATGCGGTTCACTGGCGGCCTCCCCTGCCCGCAAAGCCCAGGCAGTCACATCTTGCCGTCAGCTACGTCACAGCGGGCCGATGGTTTCGGCCCGCCTCGTTCATCAAGCCGCTTGCACGCGGTCGAGGAAGCTGTCGACCTCGGCCTTCAGGCTCCGGCTCTCGCCCGACAATGCCTGGGCGGAGGCGAACATCCGGCTCGAGGTCTCGCCCGTCTCGCTCGCGCCTTCGGCTGCCTGACGGACATTGACGGCCACGTCGGCGGTGCCCGAGGCCGCCGCGCGAACGCTGGCCGCGATATTGTGCGTGGCGCTGCGCTGCTGCTCGACCGCAGCCGAGATCGAGCCCGCGATGCCGCTGATGCGCTCGATGGTCTCGGTGATCGCCTTGATGGCGGTCACCGACTCCTCGGTCGCAAGCTGCATGCTCGCGATCTGGGTCGAGATCTCGTCGGTCGCCTTCGCGGTCTGGCCCGCGAGCGTCTTGACCTCCTGGGCCACCACCGCAAAGCCACGGCCCGCATCGCCCGCGCGCGCCGCCTCGATGGTGGCGTTCAGCGCCAGCAAATTGGTCTGCTCGGCGATCGAGGTGATGAGCTTGACGACGTCGCCGATGCGCGCGCCTGCTTCGGAGAGCTGCGCGATGCGCTGATCGGTGGCCTCAGCCTGCTGCACCGCCTCGGCGGAGATCGCGTTGGATTCCTGTACTCTTTTGGTGATTTCGGAGATCGACTGCGAGAGCTCGTCGGAGGCCGACGCCGCCGCTCGGACGTGGTCGGAGGCCTGCTCGGATGCGCCGGCCGATTTCGCCGACAGATCAGCGGTGGAGCGCGCGGTGTCGGTCAATTGCCGCGCCACGCGCTCGAACTCGCCGGAGGAACGCAGGACCTTGTCGAGCATGCCACCGACGCCGCTGCGGAATTCAGCAACGAAGTTGCGAAGGTCGGCCTTGCGCTGCTCGGCTGCCGCCGCCGCGGCTTCCGCCTGTTCGCTGCGCATCCGCGCCCGCTCCAGCGAATTGCTCTTGAACACCGCAACGGTGCGCGCGATCTCGCCGATCTCGTCGGCACGGTCCTCGCAATCGAGCGCGACATCGCTCTTGCCATTGGCGAGTGCCGTCAGCGAGCGGGTGACCGAGGTCAGCGGGCCGGTGACGCGGCGCACGACCAGCATGGTGAGCACCAGGACCAGCAGCGCCGCGATGCCGGCGGCGATCGCCATACTTACGATTGCACGAGACAGCATGGTCTCGTACTGCGCCATGGGGATGCCGACATAGAGAATGCCGACAATGTTGCCAGTCGCATCCGAAATCGGGAAATAAGCCGTCATGAAGGACTTGCCGAACAGCGTGGCCGGCCCCTTATAAGCCTCGCCACGGCGCAGGCCTGCTTGTGCCGGATGGTCGGCGGCAAGCTGGGTGCCAACGGCACGGTCGCCGTTCTCCTTTTTTACGTTGGTCGAGCGGCGGACGAACTGCCCGCTCGCCTCGTCGAACACGAACAGGGTCGCATTGCCCCCGACATAGGACACCGCACGATCGACGATGGCGTGATCTTTGAACTCGGGCATCTTGGCGATCTCGGCGCGTGCCACCGCACCATCGCGCATGGTGATCCTGGCGTCAGGAACGACCTCGGCGAAGGCCAGCGCCAGCGTGCGCAGGCTGACCTCGATGTCGCGCAACGCGCGATCGTTGAAGGCGGAGGTAAGAGACCAGTAGCCGGCGCCGACCACCAATGCGGTATTCATCGCAATCAGCAGGACGGCGCACAGGACAGCCTTGGTCCCCAGCTTGAACCGAGGCAAGAACTTCAGCGTTAACGAGTTGGTCATGAATGGAACCACCCCCGGAATTCCTGCATATTGATGCAATCCGCTTACGGCCCCATTAACGCTGGTTCACACCACCTCCCGCGGCATACTTTCCAAAGCGTAAACGAGGACGCACCTGCCCCCGCCAAGCCCCCCGCCTGCCATCGTCTGGCTCCGCGACGACCTTCGACTGTCCGATCACCCCGCCCTGCACGCCGCCGCCAGATCCGGCGCGCCCGTGATTTGCCTTTATGTGCTCGACGAAGGGGCCGGACGGGCCCTTGGCGGCGCGGCGCGCTGGTGGCTGGCCCAATCGCTGCGCGCGCTCGGCGCCGACATTGCAGCGCACGGCGGATCGCTGGTCCTGCGCAAGGGATCGGCGGCCTCGGTGATTCCCGAAGTGGCGCGGGAGACTGGCGCAGGCGCCGTACATTGGAATGAGATCGCTCAGGCCCCGCATCAGCTCGTCGAGAAACAGCTCGAAACAGCGCTGGCTAGGCTCGGCGTGGACTCGCAAAGTTTTCCCGGCGACTTGCTGGTCCAGCCGTCGGCGATCCGCAACAAGGAAGGCCGGGGCTTGCGCGTGTTCACGCCATTCTGGCGGCGGGTGCTGTCGCTCGGCGACCCACCCAAGCCGCTGCCCGCACCGAAGGAGCTGCGCCCGGGTCCGAAGATCGCGAGCGACAGACTGGAGAGCTGGCAGCTCGAGCCAAGCAAGCCCGACTGGGCCGGTGGCCTGCGCGAGAGCTGGACGCCGGGCGAGGCATCAGCCCGGGCGCGTCTGCGCGACTTCCTCAAGCACACGGTGCACACTTATGCCGGCGACCGCGACCGCCCCGATCGCCAGAGCACCTCGGGCCTGTCACCGCATTTGCGGTTTGGCGAGCTTAGCCCGCGCCAAATCTGGCACGCGGCCCGCTTCGCCGCGGCGGCGAATCCGGGGCTTGGCTCAGGCATCGACAAGTTCCTGAGTGAGCTGGGTTGGCGCGAGTTCTGCCGCCACCTGCTCCACGACCATCCGAATCTCGCCACCGAGAACCTCCAAACCAACTTCGACGACTTCCCCTGGAAGGCTGACAAGAAGGCGCTCACCGCCTGGCAGCGCGGCCGCACCGGCTACCCCATCGTCGATGCCGGCATGCGCGAGCTCTGGCACACCGGCGTGATGCACAACCGGGTCCGGATGGTGGTCGCATCGTTCCTGGTCAAGCACCTGCTGATCGATTGGCGCGATGGCGAAGCCTGGTTCTGGGACACGCTGGTCGACGCGGACGCCGGCAGCAATCCGGCCAATTGGCAATGGGTCGCCGGCTGCGGCGCCGATGCCGCACCTTATTTCCGCGTGTTCAATCCGGTGCTCCAGGGTGAGAAGTTCGATCGTGAGGGAGCCTACGTCCGGCGCTGGCTGCCGGAGCTGAAGGACATGCCGGCAAAGCTGATCCATCAACCGTGGCAGGCCACACCAATTGAGCTTGCGAGCGCAGGCGTTACGCTCGGAAAGACCTATCCACAACCGCTCATCGATCATGCCAGGGGACGCGAGCGAGCGCTCGCCGCCTACGCAAAGATCCGCAAAGGTTGAGCGTTGCTTTGACACAATCGTGAAACCCGCTATCGTCATCGTTCCATGCAAACCGTGGGGGACACGATATGGACGACGACAAGCCGATCACCGCGCAGGTGATGGAGACGATGACCACCGCCGTGGAGGCAACCAAGGACGCCGCCGTCACCGCCGTCAAGAAGGTGAAGAAGGCCGCCAAGAAGGTCGCGAAGAAAGCCGCGCCCAAGAAGGCTTCGAAGAAGAAAGCCAAGAAGGCTGCAAAGAAGGCTGCAAAGAAGTCTTCGAAGAAAGCAGCCAAGAAGTCTGCGAAAAAGGCTGCCAAGAAATCTGGGAAGAAAGCCACCAAGTCGAAAAAGAAGGCCAAGAAGGCCAAGCGCTGATCACAGCGCAAAGTGGGTCTCCGGGTTTGGGCGCGTCCGGAGGCCCCTCCTACCCTCGCCGCTTGGCGGCGCGCCGCCCCGGGTGATGCTGGCCCTTCGGATCGCGAAACTCGCTGCGATGGCCCCGCCGGTCCTCTTTCGCGAAGCGTCGCCGCTTCGCAGGTGAGCCGAACGCCCTGATCACCTTCCGTCCGTTGACCTTCTTGATAACGTAGCCGCCCTCGGCCATCGAGAACGGCGCTTTCAGCGTTCCCTTGTGGTCGAACTTGGTGCCGCGGGGATGCCTGAACGGCTCGAACCAGGACGGATAGACGAAGTTCGACATCGGCAAACCGTCGACCTTGAAGGTGTCTTCCTCCACGGCGTCGCAGACTTCATAGGCGTATTGGGTGTTCCGATTTTGGTCGGCCCAGAGATTGGCCATGGGATCGAGCACCATCTCAAACAGTTCGTGCGAGGCCGCCACGCTGACCGCCTCGCCATCCAGCGCTTTGACGAAGATCTTCGAGATCGGTTGGCCGCGATAGGTCAACTCGTGGCGTCCGAGCATATTCTTGTGCAGGGCATCGTCGAAATAGACCAATTGCCAATCGGTGGCCTTCGGCTTGCGCGTGACATAGAGGTCGACCGGATAGCCCCACACCGGCAGGAAATGCTTGTCGTAACACTTTTGCAGTGCCGCGGTGAGCAGCCTCATATCGCCGTCGCCAATCGACTCCCGGGCATAGTTGATGCAGGCAATCCTGACCGGCTTCAGGGACCTGCCGAGCAATGCGCGTTTTGCCGTCTTCATGGAAATCACCGTGGGCGCGGGCCGCTGAAATACGGTCAGCCTAACATGATTGACCTTGCACGTCAGGGATGTATTCCGGCAAGCCCGCCTACGCGCCGAAGCGGCGGTTGACCACGAACACCGCAGCCGCGCACATCGCCATGCCGGCGATCGCCAGCGCGTCGAGCTTCTCGCCGAATAGCAGATAGGCCATCAGCGAAGTCACGGCTGGCACCAGGTAGAACAGGCTCGCGACCGATGTCGCCGCAGCGTGGCGGATCAGCCAGTACAACAGGCCGATCGATCCGATCGAAAGCGCGACCGCAAGCCAGGCCAATGCGAGCACGAACTCCCGTGTCCAGTGAACGACCCGATCTTCGAACAGAAAGGCGGCGAGCGTGAAGAAGATCGTCACCGCCAAGTACTGCACGAGATTGCCGGCGCGCCAGTCGATGTGGTTGCAGTAGCGGCGCTGGTAGAGCGTGCCAAGCGTGATGCTGATCAGCGAGACCACCGAGGCGAGCCAGCCCAGCCCGGCTTCGCCGGACATCGGGCGGTTGTGCAGGATCAGCCCGACGCCGCCGAGGCCGAGCACGAGGCCCGCCCATTGCACCGGGGTCACCTTCTCGCCCAGCCAGCGGTTGGCGATCGTCGAGGTCAGGATCGGCTGCAGCCCCGGGATGAGCGCGGAGAGCCCCGCCGGAATCGAATGCGCGATCGCAATCGCGGTGCCGCCGAGATAGAAGCCGTGGACGAGGATGCCGGCGACGGCGCTGTGCGCTATCCCTGCGCGATCAGGCCATTTCGGTCGGGCGATGCCTGCGATGATTGCCATCAGGCCGACCACCACCGCCATGCGGATGGCGAGGTAGGTGAAGGGATCGGCGTTGTCGACGACGTATTTGGTGGCGATAAAGCCGGTGCTCCAGAGCAGGACGAACAGCACCGGCGCTGTGCGGGCAGCGAGATGATCTTGGTTATGATTCATTGCCCTCTCATTGCCCGAGGGAGCGGTCGTGCGGCAATGCGAATTTCTGATGCTGCGCTGCGATGGACGCGGCGGCTCAGATCAGCCGCTCACCATTCTTCCGGACAGGGATCGATGATCTTCCAGAGTTCGACCCCGTTCTTGATCTTCTTCATGTCGGTGGTGAGCCCGCCATTGCGGCGAATCCAGTCTTTCACCGTATCCGGATAGTAGGACATCAGGTCGGACGTCCCTTCCGCACTGGTGACCTTGATGCCGAAGGTGAAGGCCTTGTCGTAGTAGGCCTGGTGGAAGCCGAGGCTCGCCTTGGGCGTCACGCAGATCTTGTTCAGCGGCACGATGCCGAGAACCAGCGTGCAGGCCGAATTGCAGATGCCATCGATGATCACGCGCTCGCCGGTGTCGCGGACGCGCTTGTATTTGGCCTTGTACTCCTCGACATAGCCGCCGTGGTCGCGGGTGATATGCAACTGGGCCCGCGCGGGAGTAGCGGCAGCGACGAAGAGCAACAGCAGGCTGAGGAGCGTGATGCGCATGGCAGCTTGACGACGAAAACCTTGCAAGGAAACGTACCGGCCCCGAAGAGCACCCCAGACAAAACCCCAAAGGAGCCGGCGCGAGAAATCTTTAGCCGGATTCTCTTTGGCCATACTTGTGTGGGGAATTCGTTAAGCATCCCGAAAAGGCCAAAAATGGGCAGCGTTCGCCCCTGGGGCCGGCAATTCTGTCACACCCGTCGAGGAATCTGCCGGATTTGCCCCGATTTCCAGGCTCCAGACGGGTGCCCCGGCGGCCCGAAATGGCTATAGATGACAGACTTATTTGCGGGTTCCGGAGAATCGAGATGAGCAAGTTGGCCCTTGTAGCCGCTTTTGCTGCCCTGTCGGCGGCAGTCCTTGCCCCTGGCTACGCGGAGGCGCGGGTGCACCACCGGTACCATCGCTATCACGCCAATCCGCTTCCCTACCCGATCAGCTATCTGCACAATTATGGCCCGGGAATCACCTCGGGCACCTTCGCCTACTATGACGGCCCGTCGACCAATCACTGCTACCAGAGCGCGGCTGGCTATGTCGGTCAGGACCGCCGCCGGCACCCCTGCTACTGAGGGGCGCCGCGAGCGTCCTCTCCCGGCGGGCAGTCCCTATCCGACCGCCCCCGACAGCAGCAACTGCTTCTCGATCTCATAGACCGGCAACTTGACGAGGTCCTTGCCGACCTCGCCGCGAAGCGCCCTGCGCACAGCGTCCGAATAATCGGTCCGGATCATGCCCAGCGCGCGCGGTGAGGCCACCATGGTCAGGCCTGAGGTCTCTCCGGTGCTGAGCGCGGTATCCAGCCGCTCAGCCAGACTGCGCAGGAATGTGCGTTCGGCCTCGTCGTGCCAATCGGTCTGCTCCGCCGAGCTGCGGGCACCGCCGACGGATGCATGGAACCTGCCCGGCGCGTCGGTCCCTTGCGCGGCCGTGGATGGGTTGTCCTGCTCGCGAACCTCCCTGGTGTGAAGGTTCGGAAACATCTCGTCACCGAGATTTTCCAGGATGAGCGCCTTGCGTCCGTCGCACACGACGAGCCAGTCGCCCTTGTCGATCCTCATCTTGTTCATTGCACTGCTCCAAACCATCTGTGCGCCTATTCTTCGAATTCGGCGAAGGACGGCCACCATTGCAAGATTAGGCACGAAGGCGCACCGACGAATTGCGCAGGATCAACGAGGGTGGCGATGATCGAAGAGCTGGCCCGGCAAGTGATGGTCGGGCCTACGACGGAAGAGCGGAAGATTTGTTCATCAGCATTACATTTCGGCTCCGCCACAATTTAATCAGAACAACTTCGATATCCTTCGTTGCGTAAACGGAGGAATACATCATGAATCTCAAGATCGGCCTCGTCGCCGCGTCCCTGTTCGGTGCTCTTGCGGCATCGTCGACGGCGTCGGCCATGCCGGTTGCGCCGGCGCCTGCGACCGCTCAGGTCTCTGACGTCGAGCAGGTCCGCATGGTCTGCAACGCGTGGGGACGCTGCTGGTGGCGGCCGAACGTCTATTACGGTTACGGGCCCGGATATGGATATTATGGGCCGCCGCGCTATTACGGCCCGCGTTATTATGGCTATTACGGCTATCGCCGCTGGTGAGATTTGCAGGGGCCCTCTGGGCCCCCGTCGCTTTGCGAGATAGCGGGCCTGCCACGGCCGATCAGGCTCGCGCAATTCCAAAACTGATCTAGATCAAAGATAAAATTTGCCGTGCTGTCATTCTGTTTCGATGGCTGATTTGATTGTTTTCCGATGCCCACAGACGGGCATGAATGTGCAAACTTATCTCGAAAGGCGGCAGGAGCACGAGGGCCGGAGCTTTGAATCCTTCAACTGCCCCGCCTGTACAAGGCTCCATTTCATCGACCTTACCACCGGTCAGCCGATGAGCCGCGACCGTTGACGGTGACATCGATGGCGGCATGACGTCCGCAATACGACAGCGGGAAATCCGATTTACTGAATCGCCATGTTTCGCCATGGATGGCCGCATATCGACGTTCATTTTATTGTCACGTTGCAGCGTCCGGCCAGACGCATCTTGGATATTTCGACCTGGAGCAGAAAACCCTGCAACCCCTCGACAACCCGTTCGGCACCAGGTTGTCACCCATGTCTTAGGTACGAAACGTGACCTATGTCTCCGGGCCGGACACCCTTGGCCTGGCGCGCTCGGAAGGATTCGAACCTCCGACCCTCGGAATCGAAATCCGATGCTCTATCCAGCTGAGCTACGAGCGCCTGACCCCGGATATTGGGCCACCAGCCGAAGCGCCGCGGTCGTATGCTGGCTGGCCAGCACAGCGACGACGTTCGGTTCGGTTCGAATTAGCAGAGAGGCCGGACAATAAAAAGCCCTCCCGCCCCCGTTTCGAGACGGGTCAAAAGCGCTCTCACCAAGTGGTGTTGAACAGACCGAAATGCGGCTGCTGCGCCACCAGCATCATCGGCTGGCCACGCTGCGGCATCGGACGCGCCCGGACGACCTTGCGCCTCGGGCGCGCCGGCGCCTGTGGCGTCTGGGCCTGGGCAACCTGAGCTTGCGGATTGGCGTCAGCCTTCTTGGCCGCAGCCGCATCGGCTGGCGTGAGCTGAGCTAATGTCTCGCGCACCCGTGCCTTGGCCGACATGTCAGCCATCACGTCCGCCGGCGCGGTCGGCTGTGGCGCCGCGGCGGAAGCCGTCTTCACCACCGGCGCGGCAACGGTAGGTTGGTTGGTGTCGAGCACAACCCGGTCAGGCAAATGGCGATCGGACCGGATCCGGATCAGCGGCTGGTCGTAGCTCGCAACGCCGACGGTTTGGGCAATCGGCGCTATCGGCCAAACGAAATCTGCCGCAAACAACAATGCGAGCAGCGCTCCACCGACGAACATGAAATACCGAAAGATGGGCATTGACCGCGCTCCGCCCCGCATCCCCGCGTGGGCCCATCGCCTCAACCGGCGATCCTCTAATTGGTTCCTGCTCCCAGCCTTAGGTTCAATTGGCAACGCCAAGATTTTCGGCCAAGGGGGGAAGGACGGTAACTTTTCCGCTAGCGGAATGGCCCCTCAGGCCCGCCGCGCTGTCACCAGCGAACACTTCGCCTGATCGGCGTTCACGTTGACGAATCCAACGGGAACGCGCGCAAAAGTCTTGCGGCTCTTCATGCTGACCGTATCCGCCAGAACGCGGCTGCGGTCGGTCAGGTGGCTGCCGTCGCGCCGCATGAACGCACAGACGATCTCGAGATCCTTTACGGCATAGTCGTTGCCATTTCGCACGGTGAACGTCACCAGCGCCTTCGAGCCGAGCCCGCCGCGACGCCAGGTCTGCGACGAGATCTTCATCCGGTCGAGCCCGGCGGCTTCCAGAGCCGAGGTATCTGAGGCTGAAATTGGCGAAGCAGAATCGTCACTTGCCAGTGCCAATTTCACGGGTTCGGTTTGGACGACATTGCCTTCGGAGGGAGGCATCAACAGCCAGACGGAAGCGCCGACCACGCTCACGGCCAGCAGCCACAATAGGCCTCGTTTCAACCAAATGCTGGTGGCCGCCTGGACCCGTTGCCGCTCCTCGCCGTTCCCGACGAAAGGTCCCAGTCCGATCCGGCCAAGCCCTGATTTCATGGATGCGTTGCTCGCTCCTCGTTTAATCCGCGAGACGAATTGAGGTTCCCGCCGCTGTGGCAAATCTCAGGGCGGAGCCATAGTGGCGATCGTCGATGGGGATCGCTAACATGCGCTGCAACATCGAAGGCCTTATCGGGAGGAATTGAAATGCCTTTCGCCGTCACCTGGGATCACGTCCATCTGCGCAGTCCCGATCCGGAAGCGACCGCCGCCTGGCTGCGCGATATCCTCGGCGGCGAGATCGTGCGCGCACCGGGACGAATCGACGTCAATCTCGGCGGCGCAAGGATCTTCATCGCGCCGCTGGAAGGTGACAGCGCCGTCAACCCGCCGCCTCAACATCCGCATCAGGGCCTCGACCATTTCGGTCTCACCGTGAAGGACATCGACGCCGTCGCTGCCGAAATCAAGGCCAAGGGCGTGACGTTCACGCGCGAGCCGACCACGATTCGGCCCGGCGTGCGCATCTGCTTCATCCGTGGTCCCGAAGGCATCTCCGTCGAGCTGCTCGAGCGCGACAAGAAATATACCTGACGCGGCGGGCGAGGCGCTGCCCGGCCAGCTAGGTCATGCTACCGGGCATAAAGCAGCGAATGGTGACGCCCATATAGCCATAGATCGGCCACACCATGGTTCGTCCAACCCGATTGGGCTCCGAGATCACGGCCTCCTCGGGCACATCAACCCAGACCAGCTCTTGCTGCTTGCCTTCGATGACGTAGCCGAGGCGCGGGATGCGCACACGATAGTGCCCGTCCTTGCTCTCCCAATCGGAATCCGATATCGCCGAGCCGTCTGCATCGGAGCAGCATGGTCCCTTGCCGCTGCGTAAGCTGTCGAACCAGGCCTTCAGCTCGGTACTGGTGTTGACGAACTGGCCGCGGTCGCGCGCGTGCCCGAGCGGGGCAATCAGCGCCAGCGCGCAAGCCACACTTGCCGCGCTTCGCCATCGTGTGGAACGGCCGATCCGCCGTCGTTGTATTTCACAAATCGTGGTAGGCGCACCGTACAGACGCGGCTCTTCGCCGCCGGAATTGATCCAGTTGCTCACGTTCGTCTTGCTCCAGCACCCCGCGGCCAGTGCAACAATGGTTATGCATTTCGCGGGCCAACTCTGATTCGCAACGACTGGCCTCGCTGCATGATCAGACCGTCATATCTGCATTACAGACAAGCCGGGACGACTACGGGTCGCATGCCGGCACAGGACACCGCCGGCAAAATTGCCGCGTTGCGCGAGGGGTTGCGCTTTGGCATAAAAGCTTCACCGGTGACGCCATTGGGCGATGGTGGCCGGCCGATGGGACGTTATGAAGAACGGCCTCTATTCGATTCACGTGAGCCTGCTCGATGGTCGAGTCGGGAAAGGCAGCGGCGTGATTCTTTTTCGCGACGGCAAGATCCTTGGCGGCGATGCCTACCTTTATTACACCGGCCGCTACGTGGTGAAGGACGACCACACGTTCAAGGGCGAGGTGCTGGTGCAACGACACACCACGCCGCGCGGCGATGACAATCCGCTGTTCGGTGGCCCTGCCCCTGTTGGCATCGGCGTCAGCGGGACCTACACCGATACTCGTGCGGAGATGACGGGAACGGCGCTGGTCGGCAAGGCCAGCCTGATTTTCGGCGCGACCCTGCACAAGCTCGTCGACGTCGATTAAAGCGTTTCGAGCGAAGTGGATACCGGTTCGCGTCAAGAAAACTCGTCAAAACAAGAATCTAGAGCCCCATTCCGATTCCATCGGAACGGGAAAGCCTCTCGCGCGTACTATTCTGCGGCCTGCTCCAGTGGTGCGACGCGCGGCAAGATCATCTGGATGCGCGTGCCGCCGCCAGGCTCGGAATCGAGATCGAGCCGGCCGCCGAGCCGGTTGGTAACGATGCTGTAGACGATGTGCAATCCGAGACCGGTACCGCCCTGGTCGCGCCGCGTGGTGAAAAACGGATCGAAGGCGCGGCGCCGCACATCGAGGCTCATGCCACAGCCATTGTCGGAGACGATGACCTCCACATTGTCCTTGCCGGACTCGCGCACCTGGATGTCGATGATCCCGGGACGTCCGTCGGGGAAAGCGTGCGCCACCGAATTCAGGAACAGATTGGTCAGCACCTGGCCGTACGGGCCGGGATAGCTGTTCATGGTCAGATTGGGCTGGCACTCAACGTTGAGCGTCAGGTTCTGCTTGCGCAGGCCCGGGCGCAGGCTCATCACCACCTGCTCGGTGAGGTCGGCGAGGTCGAAGGTGCGCTGGTCTGAATAATTGCGATCGGCCGCGACCTGCTTGAATGACTGGATCAGCTCGGCCGCACGATTCAGATTGGAGACGAGCTGCGAGGACGCATCGCGACTGGTGTTGAGATAGTCGTTGAGCGTCGAGCGGCGAAGCTCGCCGCGCTCGACCTCGGCGCTGAACATGGCGGTCTTGCGCTCGAGCGCAGAGGCGACCGTCAGGCTGATGCCGACGGGATTGTTGACCTCGTGCGCGACGCCGGCGACCAGGCGTCCGAGGGCGGCGAGCTTCTCCGCCTCGATCAGCGAGGCCTGGGTCTCGCGCAGATTGCGCAAGGCGGTTTCGGCGGCGTCCTTGGCCTTGCGCATCTCCTGCTCGCCGCGCTTGCGTTCGCCGATGTCGAGCGCCACGGTGACGATCCGCTCGATCTCGCCCTCGGCATCGAGCAGCGGCAGCTTGTTGACCAGCCATTGCCGCATGTTGCCGGAGGCGTCCTTGTATTCCTCCTCGTAGAATCCGAGCCCCTTGCGCTGGCTCAGCACTCGCTTGTCGTTCTCGTCGGTCTTGGCAGCGCCATAGCGCGACATCAGGTCCGCGGTGGTGCGGCCGAGCGCATCACCGGGCTCGATGCCGAAGATGCCGGCCATATAGCGGTTCATCAGCACGTAGCGGAGATTGCGGTCCTTGACGTTGATGACCGCGGGCACGGTGTCGATGACCTGCTGCAACAGGCGCCGGCCTTCGGCGATGGCATCTTCCGCCCGCTTCTGGTCGGTGATGTCGCGCAGCGTGCCCTCGTAGCGGACGATCGTGCCCTGCTCGTCCCGCACGCCGGTTGCGCTGTCGGAAAGCCAGAGGATGTCGCCGCTGCGCTGGCGCACCTGATACTCGAACTCGCGCACCATGCCGTCGCGATGCATCAACCGTTGATATTCCGCGCGCGCCTCGGGATGGACATAGATGGTGTGGGCGATGTCGTTGATGCTGTCGATCAGGTGCTGCGGACTGTCATAGCCCATCATCCGCGCCAGCGCCGGATTGGCGTTGAGAAGATCGCCTGCCGGCGTCGTCACGTAGATGCCGTCGACCGAGCCCTCGAACAGTTTTCGGTAGCTCTCTTCGGCCAGCCGCTGCTCGGTGAGCGCGCGCACCGCCGCTTCGCGGGCCGTATCGGCCTCCTCCAGCGCACGGCGGAACACTTCGGCCGCGCGTGCGATATCGCCAATCTCGTTGTTGAGATCGGCCGACGGGATCGACGTATCCTTCACGCCAGCCGCAAGCGCGCGGATGGAGCGCGCGATCTGCGCCAGCGGCCGCACCGTGCGCCCCACCACGAGGACGGCGGCGAGGATACCGATCAAGACGCCCATACTGCCTAGCACGATGCTCTGCCAGCGGGCCTCCGCCAGCGTCCGGGCAAAGTCGCGCGACAGCACATGGCCACGGCGGTCGCTGACGTCGCGCAGCAATTCGGTGACCCGCCCGATCAGCCGGCCCTCGGTGCCCAGCACCTCGCGGTCGATATCGGCGATCTGCCGTTCGCGCACGGCGACAGCGATGATGGCATCGGCGTAATTGTTCACCGCCGTCTTCAATTTGCCATCGGCAATGTTCATCGTCCGCATGCTCTGGGCGGCCTGTTCGGCCGCCGAGGGATTGCGCGCGAGCAGCCCAAGCGCGATCCGGCTCTGGGCTTCCGACAGGCGCGCGGCGAGATCACGGTCCCCGCTTTCGGAGACCGCCGCGTCGAACTGGTCGCGCAGCGGGGGCAGCCCGGCAAGCAGTTGCGCGCGGCGATCGATCAGGGTCGATATCCGATCCAGCCCGCTGCGATAGGTCGCGAGCCGCTCGGAGACGCCGTCGATCATGTCCTGCTGCTCGGGCGCGAGCTCGATCCGGGTCTTCTTGAGGATGTCGCTCAGCGTCGATGCGGCCTCGCCGACCTGCTTGAACTGGATGCCGGCGCCGGGATCGGTGACGAAGTCACGCGCGGCGAGCCGCAAATCGTTCATGCGGCGGTCGATGTCTTCGGCGAGATCGCCGACGCTTTGCAGCCGCTGGAGTTCGGCGAAGGTGGCATCGATGTGCCGGATCGCGATCACGCTCGCAGTCGAGGTGACGATGATCACCGCCAGCACCAGGATGAAGCTGCCATACGTCATCTGGCCGATCGATAGCGAAAATGATCGCTTCGGCGGCGGATTCGGTGGCGTTTCGGCGGACATTGGGGCGGAACCGGACTCCATACGCCCCCAATATACGCTGTATCGCCCCTCCGGGGGAACATGCCTCCACGGGCCGGAAGGGGCTGTTCTTCATGATGGTTTAGCGACGGCCGCCCGCCGCCCCGGGATCGTCATGGCGGCGACACCGAGGACGACGCAGGCGAGGCCAATCCATGCGGTCCGGCTCAGGGTCTCGCCGAGGAAGGCGACGCTGATGGCCACTCCGATGGGGACGCGCAGGTAAGCCTGAGCGGTGGTGCCGACCGAGCCGAGGGTCTGGATCAGGCGGAAATAGATCGCGAAGGCGGCTGCGGTCGAGAATACCGCGAGCGCGAGCAGCGCGAGGACGGAGCTTAGCGACGGCGACAGCGTCCAGGGCTGCTCGAGCAGGAGCGAAGCCGGGATCAGCACGGCCGCGCCCGCCAGCAGCGAGCCGGCGGCGGGCGCCATGGGATCGAGGCCCTTGAAGCTGCGGCCGAAGATCGCGGCGCAGGCGTAGCAGATGGTGGCGGCGACGATTGCCGCCTCCGCAACGAGGCCGCGCCCGATCTCGCGGAACGCATCGACGCCGACGATCAGCAGGATGCCGGCCATGCCCGCGACCACGCCGAACAGCTTTCGCGGCGTCGTTGCCTCATGGCGGGTGATGATCGCGGTGAGCAGGAAGGTGAAGATGGGCCCGGCCGAATTGAGGATGGTGGCGAGCGCGGCATCGACATGGCGTTCGCCCCAGGCGATCAGGGTCCATGGAATGACGCTGTTGAGCACGGCCTGGAACGCGAAGCGCTGCCAGGTCGCGGCATCCGTCGGCATGCTGATGCCCCTCGCCCACATGACCGCGAGCAGTAACAGGCCCGCAACCGTCGTGCGCGCGGCGATCAGCGTGACCGCAGGGATGGTGGCGACGCCGAGCTTGATGAAGGTGTAGGAGCCGCCCCAGAGGGTTGCGAGCGCGACCAGCAGCGCCAGCTCGACGGCGATATTGGTGTCCTGCCTGGCATCCATCTGATCCGTCCCATCCATTCGCGATGGACGGAACCTAGCTCATCGATGGTCGCCAATACTTCGTTCGGTATCGAAGTGTTCTAGCCGACCGCGCCGACCTCGAACACCTCGCCGTCATAGCCGGCCTCGCGGGGGATGCGGAGCTGCCGCCCGCTTTCGGTTTTCGTCATTACCGGCATCACCGTGACGATCGACATCCCCTTGGCATGATCGAGCGCAGCACTCACGCTTGGCTGCTTCGCCAGCCGAATCAGATTTCGCGTGGTCGGGAACGGCAGCTTGAAGCGGCCGCTCTGACCGCCCTCCACCGCCTCGCGTGCTGACAGCCAGATCGAGTCGGTCGACTCCCGCCCGTCATGCGCGCCGAGCTGGTCGGGCGGTGCAGCCGCGAGAAAAAACCAGGTGTCGAAACGCTTGGGCATGCCCTCCGGCGTGATCCAGTGCGCGTAAGGCACGAGTGTGTCGAGCGCGAGCTGAAGGCCGTTATCCTCGAGGATTTTCAGGAAGCTGATCTTGCGCTCGTTCAGCGCGACGCGATGCGCCTCGGCGATCTCGCCGGCGCGTTTGGCATCGATAGGCCTGTTCGAGCCTTTCGACCGTGCCAGCAGGATGCCGCTCTCCTCAAACGTCTCGCGGATCGCGGCGATACGAAAACCGCGGTCAGCTTCGCTTAAGCCCTCGCCGCCCGAATAAAGATCGGCGCGGGCAACGATTTCCTGATCGCCCGCATCGACGCTGCCGCCCGGAAACACCAGCGCGCCCGAGTTGAACTCGATCTGATGATGGCGGACCATCATGAAGATTTCGACCTCCTTGGCGCCATCACGCAGCAGGAGGATTGTCGAAGCCGGGCGTGATGCTGATGTCTCGGACATTCAACTAACCTGCGGCACTGGATTGCGGGCCGAGATTGGCGCGCTTGTCGAAACGGGCGACGCGCGACAAGAGATAGTCGACTTCCGCTTTCGCGGTCGCCGTCATCGTCGCGCCCGGCTTGCGCTGTGCGCTGGAGGCGATGATGCCGCGCTTCTGCAGCACGTATTTGCGCACGGTCAGGCCGACGCCGGGCTGCTGCTCGTAGCGGATCAGCGGCAAATGCGCGTCGAAGATGTCATGCGCGGCATCGCGCTTGCCGGCCTTGGAGAGGTTGACGACGTCGATCAGAAGCTCGGGGAACGCATAGCCGGTCATGGCACCGTCGGCGCCGCGCTCCATTTCAAAGTCGAGGAACGTGCCGCCATTGCCGCAGAGGATCGAGAGCGGACGGAGCGAGCCGTCCTTCTGGAAGCCGCGCAGGGTCGTGATCTTTTCCAGGCCCGGCCAGTCCTCGTGCTTGAGCATCACGCAGTTCGGATTGTCCATGACGATCTTGCGGATCACGGCGGGCGTAAACACCACCGTGAGCGTCAAAGGATAGTCCTGGAGCACCCAGGGCACATCGGGGCCGATCGCCTCGGCCGCCTGCTTGAAATAGCCCACGATCTGATCGTCGGTGCGAAGTGAGGGCGGCGGCGCGATCATGACGCCGGCCGCGCCTGCGTCCATCGAGGCCCTGGCCAGCGAGCGCATGGTGGCAAAGCCCGGCGCGGAGACGCCGACGATCACCTGCATCTTCCTGGCGCGCTTGACGTAGCGCACCGCGACCTGCTCGGCCTCGGCGGCATCGAGCTTCGGGGCCTCGCCGAGGATGCCAAGCACCGTGACGCCGTCGCAGCCGACCTCCTCGTAGAAATCGGTCAGGCGGTCGATCGAGCGCTCGTCGATCCGGCCGTCGTCGTGGAACGGCGTCGGCGCGATTGCGAAAGTGCCCTTGGCGTCGGCGGTGAGTTTCATAAGTCAATATTCCCTTTGTTCGTCATTCCGGGGCGATGCGTCAGCATCGAACCCGGAATCTCGAGGTCCCGGGTTCGCGCGTTGCGCGCCCCGGGACGACCATGGCTAAAACCGCCGCGCGCCCATCTTGATCTGCTCCTCCGAGAAGAAGATCTCCTTGGCATGCGCAACGATGTCCTGGGCATTCCAGCCCGTATGTGGCGGCTTCCAGCCTTCCATCTCCATCATCCGCATTTCGCGCACGCCGCGGGGCCCGGACACGCCCAGCACCTTGCCGGTCTGGTCGCCCGACAAATCGCTGACCATGTATAGCACGGCCGGCGCGATGCCGTCCGGCCCCAGCGCTGCACCTGGGTTCTCCTTATAGCGGGGCAGGTCTGCGGTCATGCGGGTCAGGGCGCCCGGCGCCAGCGTCCAGATCCGGATGTTGTACTTGCGACCCTCGATCGCCAGCACGTTGGAGAGGCCCCAGATGCCGCCCTTGGCGGCCCCGTAATTGGTCTGACCGAAATTGCCGATCAGGCCTGAGGTCGAGGAGGTGTTGACGATGACGCCGCCGCCATTTTCCCGCATCCAGCGAAACACCGGCATGGTGCAACAGAAGGTGCCTTTCAAATGCACCTTGATGACCTTGTCCCAGTCGGCCTCACTGGCCTTGTGAAAGGTCTGGTCGCGCAAAATGCCGGCATTGTTGACGAGGATGTCGGCGCGGCCGAAATGCCTGATGGCGTCGTCGAACACCGACTGGCCGCCCTCCATGGTGGAGATGTCGGCGCCGTTGGCGACCGCCTTGCCGCCCTCGGCCTTGATCGCGTCCACCACCTGCTGCGCCATGGACTTATCGGCACCGGAGCCGTCGCGGGGCCCGCCGAGATCGTTGACCACGACCGAGGCCCCTTCCCGCGCGAACAGCTTTGCGTAGGCCTCACCGAGCCCCCCGCCCGCGCCGGTGATCAGCGCAACCTTGCCGTCGAGTAGTCCCATGGTGGCTTCTCCCTGTTTATTATTGTCATTCCGGGGCAGCGCGCAGCGCTGAACCCGGAATCCAGAGGTTGTAACGCGCGAGATTCCGGGTTCGCGCTTCGCGCGCCCCGGAATGACTGCGAGGCCTAACCTAACACCGTCTTGCCGTTCTTGATCACCGTCACCCCGCGCGACTTCACCTTGGCTTCGAACGAGATCGTGTTGCCGTCCTTCCAGAGATCCATGGTGACAGTCTCGCCTGGATAGACGGGCGAGGAGAACCGCGCGACGTGCTGGCGAAAGGCACTGGCGTCGTAATCGGCATAGGTCTGCAGCACGCCGCGGCAGGTGATGCCGTAGGTGCACATGCCGTGCAGGATCGGGCGCGGGAAGCCGGCCTTCCTGGCAAACTCGGGATCGGAGTGCAGCGGATTGCGGTCGCCGCAGAGACGATAGACCAGCGCCTGGTCCGGGCGCGTCGCGATGTCGATGGTCTTGTCGGGCGCGCGCGAGGGGATCTTGTGCGGATCGGGCTGGGTGAGATTCGGCCCGCCGAAGCCGCCGTCGCCGCGAGCGAAGCGCGAGGCGACAAGTGTCGCGAGCTTCTCGCCCTTCTCGTTCTTCAGCACGGTCTGGTGGCTGATGACGACGCCCTTGTCCTTGCCCTTGTCGTAGACCTCGAGCACGGAGGAATCGGCGGTGATGTTGGCGGCGACCGGCAGCGGCTGGTGGAAGGTGATGTCGCGCTCGCCGTCAACCACCATCACGCGGTTGAGATTCATCTCGCCCGGGCCCGAGCCCCAGGCCGCGACGGAGGCAAAGGTCGGTACGACCTTCAGCGGCCGCGGCGTGAGCGTGCCCTCGTTGACGAAGGCGAGTTCGTTCTCGTCCATCGGGTCGGCGCCGAGACCGATGCCGTAGGCGTAGAGCATCACCTCGCGGTCAGTGTAGGCATATTTCTGGCCGAGGTTTTTCAGGCCTTTGAGTTCTTCGTATCTGGCGGACATTTTTTGGTTTCCTCCCGGTGGTTCTCATCCTCGTGGTGAGGAGGCGCTGTTGCGCCGTCTCGAACCATGAGGATGCCCGAAACGCTTCTTGTCGTGGCCATCCTTCGAGACGCTTGCTTCGCAAGCTCCTCAGGATGAGGACCTACACCGGCGTAAAAAACGGCAGTGGCGCCCCGTCCGTTGGCTTGAACACCACCTTCACCTTCTGGCCGATCTTGAGCTTCTCGAGATCGCAGTCGACGAAATTGGTCTGCACGGAAGGCCCCTCCTTCAACGTGACGTAGCCGATGGCGTAAGGACCGGTCGGAGATTTCCGCATCAGGCTGTAGGTGTAGATCGTGCCCTCGCCCGAGGCTTCCTCCCACACCGTCTTGTCGGAGTAGCAGAACGGGCAGATCGAGCGCGGGAAGTAATGCGCTTCGCCGCACGCCGTGCAGCGCTTGATCATGAACCTGCCCGATTTCGCCGCGTCCCAGAACGCAGCGGTCTCGGGGTTCGTGACCGGCGCTGGATATTTTCTCGCTTCGCTCATCACACGCGCTCCAGAATGGCTGTCGAGGCGGCGTGGCGAACACCCAAGAGGCCGCCGGTGCCGTGGGCGATGGCGAGATCGCAATTCGGAACCTGCACCTTCGGATGCGCCTCGCCGCGCAGCTGCCTGACGGCCTCGATGATCTTGGTCATGCCGCCGCGATTGACGGGGTGGTTGCTGCACAGGCCGCCGCCATCGGTGTTGAACGGCAGCTTGCCGACGCCCGAGATCAGATTGCCGTCGGCAACGAACTTGCCGCCCTCGCCCTTCCTGCAGAAGCCGAGGTCCTCGAGCTGCATCAACACCGTGATGGTGAAGCTGTCATAGATCGAGGCGTATTTGATGTCCTTCGGCGTGATGCCGGCCTCCTCGAACGCGCGCGGGCCGGACCAGACACCGGCGGAGTAAGTGAGATCGAGATCCTTGCCGCCCCGCGGACCCTTCATCGCCTCGCCATGGCCGACCAGGCGCACCAGCGGCTTCTTCAGGCTCCTGGCGATTTCAGGCGTGGTCACGATCAACGCGCCGCCGCCGTCGGAGACGACGCAGCAATCCATGCGATGCAGCGGATCGGAGATCATCGGCGAATTCAGCACGTCCTCGACGGTGACGACGTCCTTGAGCATCGCATGCGGATTGTATTGCGCATGATGAGAGGCCGCGACCTTGATCCAGGCGAGCTGTTCGCTCGTGGTGCCATAGTCGTGCATATGGCGCATGGCACACATGCCATAGGCATTGTGTGTGGTCGCACCGTAAGCCGACTCGAAATCGGCTTCCGCGCCGGCCGCGCGCGGCGGCATCGCGCCGGTGCGCGGCTTGCCCGCGAGAGTGATGAGCGCGATCGAGCACTTGCCTGCCGCGATGGCTTCAGCGGCATGGCCGAGATGGATGATGTAGGAGCAGCCGCCGGTCTCGGTGGAATCGACATGGCGGAGCCTTTTGGTGTTCAGCCCGAGATAGTCGACCATCGGCCAGGCGCCGCCGGGCGCATCGCCCGCGCAGAAATAGCCGTCGACATCGTCCTTGCTGATCCCGGCATCCTCGATCGCGCCCTTGGCGACCTCGGCATGAAGCTGGGCGGTGGATTTGTCCGGCGCATGCCGGGTCGGGTGTTCGTAGATCCCGGCAATGTAGGCCTTGCCCTTGATGGTCAAAACAGAGGTCTCCGCTCGCGTTTTTTCTTCGCGCTTTTTTCTGAACCGCACCGCGCGGATTGGCAAGCGCGGAAATATTCCGCCTCACGAGAGGGCGGCGTGTGTGCCCGACGGCACAAGCCGCTTTTCGTTTTACACGAAATGGAGCCGGACTCTCGAAAACAACCCCATGCACAGTAGAACGAGGGTTGATTTCAAAGAGGAAATTGTAGGGTGGGCAAAGCGACAGCGTGCCCACGCATTTTCCGTGATCGAGAGAGATGGTGGGCACGGCGCAAGCGCGCCTTTGCCCACCCTACATGACTCACCCTACTCCGCCGCGATCTGCCGCGGCGCCGGGGGCGGGTTCGCCAGATCGGCGGCGAGCTGGGCGTAGCGGGCCTTGGCGTTGGCCACGGCCTTCTCCTTCACCGGACCGTAGCCGCGGATGCGGTCGGGCAGTGAGAGGAGTTCGACGGCTGTGTCGTGCGTGACCGGCGACAACAGACCGAGCACGGTGGCGACGTCCTTCTCGTAGCCTGCGATCAGGTCGCGCTCGAGCTTGCGGTCGGCGCTGCGACCGAAGATGTCGAAGGGGGTGCCGCGCAGGAATTTGAACCTGGCGAGCACGCGGAACGCCTTCAGCATCCACGGGCCGAAGGCGCGCTTCTTCGGGCGGCCCAGCGCATCGGCGCCGGACGCCAAAATCGGCGGGGCGAGGTTGAAGCTGAACGTGTAGTCGCCCTCGAACTGGTCGCGGAGCTGCTGCTCGAAAGCGCCGTCAGAGAACAGGCGCGCGACCTCGTACTCATCCTTGTAGGCGAGCAGTTTTGCGTAGTTGATTGCGACCGCGCGCGGCAGCGCTTCGCCATAGCCGCCCTTGATCGCGGCATCGCGAACCTGATCGACCAGCTTGCGATAGCGCTTGGCCAGGCGGCCGTTCTGATAGGCGGTGAGATGCTTGGCGCGATGCTCGATGACTTCATCGAGAGTCATGGCGTCCAGCGTCTTGGGCGCGGCAACCTCGTCCGTGCCCCTCAGCATCTCGGCGAGGCGCGCAGGGTCCGCGACGGCAAGGCGGCCGAGGCGGAAGGCTTCCTTGTTCATCTTGATCGAGACCCCGTTGACCTCGATGGCCTGCTCGATCGCTTCCGCCGACAGCGGGAACAGCCCCTTCTGATAGGCATAGCCCATCATCATCATGTTGGTGGCGATGGCATCGCCGAGCAGCTGCTCGGCCGGCCTGGTGAAATCGAAGAACACGGAATCCTTGTGCAGCGCCGTCTCCAGCAGGCCGGTCAGCTTGCGGGTCTGGAAGTTGAAGTCGCGGTTGAGCACGAAATCGGCGGTGGGGATGACGTGGCTGTTGATGATGCCGCGGGTGCGGCTGGTGTCGCACAGCGAGATCGTGTCCTTGGCGACCGCGACCACCTCGTCGGCAGCGAGCACGACATCGGCCGTGCCGGTGACGATGCGCGAGCACGTCACCTCGGCCGGATGATCCGAGAGGCGGACGTGGCTGAGCACCGCGCCGCCCTTCTGCGCAAGGCCGGACATGTCGAGGATCATCGAGGCCTTGCCCTCGATATGGGCGGCCATGCCGAGCAGCGCGCCGATGGTGAGCACGCCGGTGCCCCCGACACCGCCTACGGCGATGTTGTAGGGCTTGTCCAGCGTCGGCCGCGAAGCCGGCTCGGGCAGCTCACCGATATCGGCGAGCTCGGCCGGCGCGCGGTGGCGCGGCTTGCCGCCATCCACGGTGACGAAGGACGGGCAGAATCCCTTGAGGCAGGAATAGTCCTTGTTGCAGGCGGACTGGTTGATGGCGCGCTTACGGCCGAACTCGGTCTCCAGCGGCTCGACCGAGATGCAGTTCGACTGCACCGAGCAGTCGCCGCAGCCTTCGCAGACGGCCGGGTTGATCATGACACGGCGCGCCGGATCCTCCATCAGGCCGCGCTTGCGGCGGCGGCGCTTTTCGGCGGCGCAGGTCTGCACGAACACGATCGCAGAGGTGCCCTTGTACTCGCGGCACATCTTCATGACGTTCTGCAAGTCGTCGCGGTGATATTTCTTGACGCCGGGCGCAATGCTGTCGGCGGGATAGGCGTCCGGGTTTTCCGAGACCAGATAGATCTCGCGGATGCCTTCGGCGTGAAGCTGGGCCATGATCTTCTCCGGCGAGAGATCGCCGTCATGGCGCTGGCCGCCGGTCATGGCGACGGCGTCGTTGTAGAGGATCTTGTAGGTGATGTTGGCCTTGGAGGCGATCGCCTGGCGAATGGCGAGAATGCCCGAGTGGAAATAGGTGCCGTCGCCGAGGTTGGCGAATATGTGGTTCTCGTTGGTGAAGGGGGCGATACCGACCCACGGCACGCCCTCACCGCCCATATGGGTGAAGGTCTCGGTCGAGCGATCCATCCACAGCGCCATGAAATGGCAGCCGATGCCGGCGAGCGCACGGCTGCCCTCAGGGACTTTCGTGGAGGTGTTGTGAGGGCAGCCGGAGCAGAAGTAAGGGGTGCGAGAAACCGGCGCCGTGGGGATCATCTGGGACGCCTGCCGGCCGTTGAACCAGTCGGCTTTGGCGCGGAGCATCTCGGCAATCTCGGGGTTGAGATTAAGTCGAAGCAGCCGTTCGGTCAGCGAGGTCGCAAGCGAGGCGACGCTGAGCTCGGCGGCGAAGGTCAGGAAGCGCTTGTCGTGCTCGTCCATCTTGCCGACGATGCGCGGGCGGACGTCGTCGCGCCAGTTGAACAGCTCCTGCTTGACCTGGTTCTCGACGATCTCGCGCCGTTCCTCGACGATGAAGATCTCCTCCAAGCCGACGGCGAACTGGCGCACGCCCTCCGGCTCCAGCGGCCAGGGCATGCCAATCTTGTAAAGACGAAGACCGATTCTAGCGGCGATCTCTTCGGTGATGCCGAGCTCGCGCAGCGCCTGCCGCACGTCCTCATAGCTCTTGCCCGAGGCCATGATGCCGAAACGGGCGTTCGGCGAATCCATGGTGACGCGGTTGACCTTGTTGGCGCGTGCGAAGGCGATCGCAGCAAAACCCTTGTAGTCCTGCAGGCGCCTGTCCTGCTCGAAGCGATCGTCGGGCCAGCGCAGGTTGAGGCCGCCGGGCGGCAGCTCGAAATCGCTGGGGATGATGAAGGGCTTCATCTCGTCGGTGAGGTCGATCTCGGCGGTGGTCTCCACCGTCTCCGTGATCACCTTCATGCCGACCCAGCAGCCGGAATAACGCGACATCGCGATGCCGAGCAGGCCCATCTCGATCATCTCGTGGATGCTCGAAGGATAGAGATAAGGCATCAGCGCCGAGATAAAGGCGTGGTCGGACTGATGCGGGACGGTGGAGGATTTGGCACCATGGTCGTCGCCGGCAAGGCATAGCACGCCGCCGTTCTTGGCGGAGCCGGCGGCATTGCCGTGGCGGAAGACGTCGCCGCAGCGGTCGACGCCGGGGCCCTTGCCGTACCAGATACCGACCACGCCGTCATATTTGGCCCCGGGCGAGAGGTTGAGCTGCTGCGAGCCCCAGATGGCGGTCGCCGCCAGGTCCTCGTTCACGCCGGGCTGGAATTTGATGTTGTACTGCTCGAGGTGCTTTCGTGCGGCGAAAAGCTGCTGGTCGTACCCGCCGAGCGGCGAGCCGCGGTAGCCGGAGATGAAGCCCGCGGTGTTCAGGCCGGCGGCGCGGTCGCGCCTGATCTGCGCCATGGGCAGACGGACTAGCGCCTGGATGCCCGTGGTGAAGATATGGCCGGTCCCTTGTGTGTATTTCTGATCGAGACTGATCGGACCCTGGTTGATGCCCATTCTTGTCCTCTTCCGCCCTTTTGAGCGTTTGGCTGCCTAAGCCGTTGCCTGCCCGTTGTTTTCAGCTAGGGCACGCCGACTACCTCTGCCACTCTATGTCGGATATTTAACGCGGCGCATCACAAATCTGGACCTTCCGCGGCGACGGGAAAAAAACGCAATTTCGTGGCCGGAAAGACATTGGCGATTTTCAATTTGTGTCACCATACCCCCGCTGTCGCGAAACGACATGACGCCGCTATGATTGGGCATTCGACCGATGGTCGCAGGAGCAGGCTTCTCATGCGGACGATTCTGGCTGTTGCGCTGTTGTGCAGTGCGGTTGCGGAGGCCGCTCCCGCCGCCGAGCCGTCGCCCGAGCTGATCGCCTACGGCAAGACGCTTGTCGAGG
>NZ_LJYG01000097.1:133502-139704 GCF_001440035.1 Bradyrhizobium manausense
GCCACACCGCCGATCCCACCAAGCCCTTCGCGGGGGGAAAACGCATCGACACGCCCTTCGGTGCGATCTATGCGCCGAACCTGACGCCTGATCGCGACACCGGGATTGGCGCCTGGACCGACGCCGATTTCACCCGCGCCTTGCGCTATGGCACCGCGCCGGACGGCTCGCTCTACTATCCAGCCTTCCCCTACCCCTACTTCACGCGGATGACCAAGGACGACACGCTGGCGATCCGCGCCTATCTCGGCACCCTCGCGCCCGTCGT
The DNA here is from genome assembly GCF_001440035.1 of Bradyrhizobium manausense. GTDB lineage: Bacteria > Pseudomonadota > Alphaproteobacteria > Rhizobiales > Xanthobacteraceae > Bradyrhizobium > Bradyrhizobium manausense. Next base: position 133,771 of record NZ_LJYG01000097.1, read on the forward strand.
CAGCCGCAACAAGCCGCCGGAGCTGCACTGGCCCCTCAACTATCGCTTCCTGATGCGCGGCTGGAACTTGCTGTTCTTCACGCCCGGGCTGTTCGAGCCGGACCAGAACAAGAGCGCAGCGTGGAATCGGGGCGGCTATCTCGTCACCGGGCTCGGTCATTGCGGCGCCTGCCACACGCCGAAGAACGCTTTGGGCGCAGACAAGAGCTCGCAGGCGCTGACCGGCAACGAAATCGAGGGCTGGTACGCACCGCGCCTCGATGGCGCTACGCGGACCGGGCTGCAATCGTGGAGCACTGAGGACATCACCGAATATCTGCAGAGCGGCCGCAACGCCAGGAGCCATGCCGGCGGGCCGATGGCCGAGGTGATCGTCGCCTCGACCTCGAAGATGAGCGATGCCGACATCCGAGCGATCGCGATCTATTTGAAGAGCCTGCCGCCGGCGCGGCGCGAGACCATCGTGGCGCCGCCCGAGGCGGCCGAGATGAAAGCGGGCCAGGCGGTCTACGCAAAATTCTGCATCGCCTGCCATGAGGCCGACGGCTCCGGCGCGCCCCGCATCTATCCGCCGCTGCCGGGCAATGCGCTGCTGCAATCCATCAACCCCTCCTCGACCTTGCGCGTCATTCTCGACGGCGCCCACACCGTGACGACGCCGCGCGCGCCGAACACCGGCGAGATGCCCGGCTATGCCAAGCAATTGTCGGATGCGGAGATCGCGGCGGTCACCAACTACATCCGCAATTCCTGGGGCAATGCCGGCCTGCTGGTGACGCCGGCGCAGGTGGCGAGGGCGCGCAGGCCGGCGCCGTAGCTGTCTCCCTGTCATTGCGAGCGCAGCGAAGCAATCCAGAATCCCTCTGCGGTGACAGACTGGATTGCGCTCGCAATGACGATGCCGAGAGAGCTGCTACTCCTCATCCCCCGTGAACACGAATTTCGGCATCTCCCATTTGTAGCGCACGGCGAGGAGACGAAAACTGATGCCGAGGGCGAAGGTCAGGATGGTCCATAGCTCGGCGTTGAGTTTCAAACCGAACGCGGTGGCATAGAACAGCCCCGTCACCACCGAGACGCTGGCGTAGAGCTCGGAGCGAAACAAGAGCGGCACGTCGTTGCAGAGCACGTCGCGGAGCACGCCGCCGGCGCAGCCCGTCACCATGCCGGAGACGATCACGATCGGCAGCGAGGCATCCATCTGCCAGGCGACGTCGCAGCCGGTCATGGTGAAGACGACGAGGCCGATGGCATCGAGCACGATGAAGGCGATCTTCAACCGGTGCACGAGACGCGCGAACAGGATCGTGAGGAACGCAGCCCCGCCGGCGAGCGCGAGATAGATCGGGTTCTGCACCCAGGCCAGCGGATAATGGCCGAGGAAGAGATCGCGTAGCGTGCCGCCGCCGAGCGCCGTGATGCAGCCGAGAAAGCAGACCCCGAGCCAATCCATGCTGCGCCGTCCCGCCGCAAGCGCTGCCGTCATGCCTTGCGCGGCGACGGCGATCAACGACAAGAGATGGAGCACGCTATCGATCGGTGGCAGGCTCCACATCGCTTTGTTCCCTCTTTTTGCCGTGGAACTTACGCGCCGAGTTCCGCGTGCACAGGTTCCCGATTCCGCGCTTGAGGGCAACATCCGACGAAAGCACTAGGGAACCCGGAACAGAATCTCGCAGCCGAGGGTTGTCTGAGGGCAATCAACGAGGAGACCCAATCGATGGCTGACGACCGTTTTCCCAACGATCCGTACCGCCCGAACCTCGCCGACGATGAGTATCTTCGCGCGGCGCGCCGGGATGCCGACCTTCAGGCTGATCCCGAGCTCGGCGAAGGCCCCGCCTCCAGCGGCAAAATCGCGCTGTTCGCGGTGGCGATCGCCCTGGTGCTGGGCGCCGTGTTCTATGGCTTGAACAATACCAACTCAGGCAACCAGGCGAGCAATACGCCGGCTACACAAACCGCGCAGCAGACGACTCCGGCCAACCCCGCCGCACCTCCCGGCATGCGTGACGTGACGCCGCGCAACAACACCGCGCCGGGCGTGACCACGGGTGCTGCGCCGAGCAAGCCGGCGGTGGATACGCAGACGCCGTCTGATGGCGCGAAGTAACGGCACGACCGTCTTCGCGTAGCACACAAACGTCATCGCCCGGCCTTGTGCGCAATTGCGCATCAGGACCGGGCGATCCAGTCCTCCGAGACGGTTGAAGTCGAATCGACAAGCCGCGGACGACTGGATGCCTCGCCTGCGCGGGGCATGACATCGAGAGGATGAGAGAGCGGCGGGNGATCGAAAGGTCCCGCCGCTTTCGTTGGGAGCTAGCTGAACATCTTGTTGAGCTCGCCGCCGGGATAGCCGCCGGCCAGTTCGCCAAACGTCCCCTTCTCCGCCATTTCCTTCGCCGCGCGCATGAAGCCGCCCCAGGCGGCGCGGGCGAGCGAGCCACCGACGCTGATGCGGCGCACGCCGAGATCTTCGGCCTCCTTCAGCGACAAGCCGGAGCCGCCGATCAGCAGGTTGAACGGCTTTGGTGCGACGGCCTTCACCACGGCCGCGATGTCCTCGCGCGTCTTCAGGCCCGGCGCGTAGAGGCAATCGGCACCGGCATCGGCGTAAGCCGTGAGCCGGTCGATGACGAGCTTGAGATCGGTGACACCCCAGAGATAAGCCTCGCAGCGGCCGACCAGCAGCGTGCCACTGTCGCCGATCGCCTTGCGCGAGGCCTTGATGCGCTCGACTGCAAGCGCGCGATCATAGAGCGGCTTGTCCTTGTCCCCGGTGGAATCCTCGATCGACAGGCCGGCGACGCCGGTGCGCACGCCACGCTCGACATTTTCGGCGACCTGGTCCGGCTCGACGGCAAAACCGCCCTCGAAATCCGCGTTCACGGGAATGTCGACGGACGAGCTCAATGCTGCCAGATGCTGACAGACGTCCTCCACGGTGACGCGATTGTCGGCCTTGCCGATGGTCCAGGCAAAGCCCGCGCTCGACGAGGCGATCGCCTTGAAACCGAGATGCTGCAACGCCCTGGCGCCGCCGACATCGACCGGATTGGGCAGGATGAAGCAGCCGCTCTCGTGCAGCTTCCTGAACGTCGCGCGCTTGTCAGCCGTTGTCACATGCATGTTTCTCTCCCATGTTGGCCGCGCAGAGATAGGGACGCTCGCAGGACGGCGCTAGTCCAATACCACCTTGCGCAGGAAGGTGCGCTCTTCCGCCAGGATGAACTTGTTGTCCTCGGCGAAATGGAAGTTCGCCATGCCATCGCCATCCTGCCGCAGCCGCGCGCGATAGGCCTCGTAGGCGGCGAGGCTCTCGAAAGTGATCAGTGCAAAGGCGATGTTGTTGGTGCTTTCATGCGGCATGAAATAGCCGATCAGGTCGCCGCCACATTTCGGGATGATGGTCAGCCAGCGCTTCGAATAGTCCTCGAACTGCGCGCGCTTGAAGGGATCGAGCCGGTAGCGGATGAAGACGGTGACGGACATGTTGGGCTCCTGTTTTCGCGCTGTCATTGCGAGCGCAGGTCTCGTAGGGTGGGCAAAGCGAAGCGTGCCCACCTCGTCTCTTCGCAACGACGATTGGTGGGCACGTCGCTCCGCTCCTTTGCCCACCCTACGGGTCCGGCGATGACGACTTGGTGAGACGCTACGCTCTTGCCCGACTACAATGCTTCGGCTACCATCGAAGCATGAAATCTGGACCCGACATCGCCATGGTCGCCGCGCTGGTCGGCGATCCCGCCCGCGCCAACATGCTCACGGCGCTGATGAACGGCCGCGCGCTCACGGCGAGCGAGCTGGCGCAGGAGGCCGGCATCACGCCGCAGACCGCGAGCTCGCATCTGGCCAAGCTCGAGGCCGGCGGGCTGGTCGAGCCGGAGAAGCAGGGCCGCCACCGCTACTACCGCCTCACCGACGACGACGTCGCCGGCGTGCTCGAAGGACTCGCCGGTCTTGCCGCGCGCACCGGCCATATGCGCGTGCGCACTGGGCCGAAGGATCCGGCGCTGCGCCGGGCGCGGATCTGCTACGACCACCTCGCCGGCGATCTCGGCGTGCAGATGCTGGACTCGCTTCGGTCGCGCAACCTCGTAAAGCAGAAGAAGCAGGAGATCGAGCTGACGACGGAAGGCGAGCGCTTCCTCGCCAAGCATTTGCAGATCTCGCCCGACATGCTCAGCCATCCGCGCCGCCCGGTCTGCAAGGCCTGCCTCGACTGGAGCGAGCGGCGCCACCATCTCGCCGGCACGCTCGGGGCTGCCATGATGCAGCGCTTTGCCGAGCTGAAATGGGCCGCGCGCGATGCCACGCCCGGCAGCCGTGTGGTGAATTTCACCCGCACCGGCGAGAAACAATTCGCGGCGCTGTTCGGGAACAGCAAGGACTGATCACGCAAACGGAGTGAGCTCGCAAATTTGCGTGTGATCGAGCGGTGTTACGATCGCCGGGCTTGACCCTGCCATCCACGCGCTTATGGCCTCAGTCATTCCGGGCGGCTCGCAGAGCCGAACCTCAGGTGCGCAACTGCGCACCGGGGAATCTCGAGGTTCCGGTTCGATGCTTTGCATCGCCCCGGAACGACGCCGTAAATTAAGAGACCTCTATGATCCGCATTCTCCCGGCCGCCCTCGCCGCCGCCCTCTTTGCGTCCCCACTCATCGCCCACGCCGCCGACGCGCCCCAGCGCGAGCCTTACGGCATTGCGCTCGAAGGCTTTGCCTATCCCTATCCCGTTCATCTGCTGCCTGTTGTCAATGACGGCGAGCAGCTCGCCATGGCCTATATGGACGTCGCCCCAGCTCAGCCGAACGGCCGCGCCGTCGTGCTGCTGCATGGGCGCAATTTCCCGTCGAGCTACTGGGCCGATGTCATCAAGATGCTCAATGACGCGGGCTATCGTGTGGTGGTGCCGGACCAGATCGGCTTCGGCAAATCCTCCAAGCCGATGGGCGAGTTGCATTTCGACAATCTGGCGCGCAACACCATCGCGCTGCTCGATCACCTCAAAATCGACAAGGTCGACGTCGTCGCGCATTCGCTCGGCGGCATGTTAGGGGTGCGCATCGCCCGCGCCTATCCGGACCGTGTCGCCCATCTGGTGCTGACCGCACCGATCGGCCTCGAAGACTATCGTCTCTACGTGCCGCCGGTTCCGACCGAGACAATCATCGAAACCGAGGACAAACTCACCGCCGACGGCTACCGAAAGCAGCTCCAGACCAATTATGCGATCAAGCTGCCGCCGGAGGCGATCACGCCGTTCATCGACGCCCGCTTCAACATCAAGGGCAGCCCCGACTATCCGCGCTGGCTGCGCGCCTTCGTCTCATCCGGCCAGATGATCTATCGCGAGCCGGTCGCGCACGAAATTCCTGAGATCACCGCGCCGACACTGTTCATCATGGGCGCCGACGACCACAACGCCCCGGGCCGGCCGAATGCGCCGGAAGCGTTGCGCGCAAAGATGGGGCAGAATGCCGAGCTTGCAAAAGCGTTGGCTGCGAAGATGCCGAATGCGCGCGCCGAGATTATTCCGGACACCGGTCACCTCGTCTTCTTGGAGGCGCCGGAGAGGTACCGAGAGCTCGTGTTGGGCTTTCTCGGCCGCTAGCGTCATCGATGTCGCGCGAAGCCGCACGCGCAAAATGTTCATGCCGCATTCAGGTCATGATTGGCAGGTTTGGATCGCAACGTGACGGCACGTACTCGTTTTGATGTGTCGAATCGTGTCTGTTGATTCATTGCGCGCCGCAGGCGCTAAGCCCTTGTCCCAAGAACTTGCTCCAAGAACTTGCTTCCAAGAACTTGCTCCCAGAGACCAGAAGGAAAATCAGATGAAATATCTTTTCGCCGCCGCGATGCTCGCCAGCGCGGCCGTCGGCTTCAGCGAGTCCGCCAGCGCCGCCGGGGGTTGCGGCCCGGGCT
>NZ_LJYG01000097.1:139729-143331 GCF_001440035.1 Bradyrhizobium manausense
CGGCTGCCGTCCGATGGAGCGGGTCGTCGTGGCTCCCGCGCCGGTCGTGGTTGCTCCGCCTGTTGTCGTGGTGCGTCCGCGCGTGTGCCCCTATGGCTTCCGCTGGTACGCCGGCCGCTGCCGTCCGTTCTGATCTCTCCCAGTTGCGAAGCAGCAAAAAGGGGATCGCGATTGCGATCCCCTTTTTCATTCCGGGCCCGGCGTTACCAGTGACGCCAATGGCGATGATGCCAGCGATGGCGCCAACCCCAATGACGATGACGCCAGCCCCAGTGGCGGTGACGCCAACCCCAGTGACGGTGGTGCCAACCCCAGTGACGGTGATGCCAGTGGCCGTGACCCCAGCGCACCTGCTCCGGCTTGAGCTGGGCTGCTTCCTCGCTGGTGGTGACGGCAGGATGAGCGTCCGGATTGGCCGATGGCAGGCTGTCTTTCCCCAGCACTTGCGGCGCGAGCGGCGCGGCCTGCGCGGCGGCGGTGAATGCGGCAGCTCCCGCCGCGACACCGAATGCAAGTTTCAAAAAGTTCCGGCGCTCCATGACTTAATCCTCTGCTTCATCGATCAAGTGATGCAGAACAAGTGTCGCGGCGCCGATATGAACCGCCGCTGAATCGACCGTTCAGGTTCACTGCAGAGAGCCCCGATGGAACGAAGCTCTATCCGTCCTGCGCTCGGCCAAAAAATTCGCATCCCCCGTCGGAGCGCGCCGTCTCCATCCGTCCTAGGGCTGAGACAGCACGGAGACAGCACATGGCCGACCTCACGGACGGAAGACCGGATGGCGCATGTCGCGGCGGCCGATAAGGCCCCGGGCAATGTGATCGACCGCACACACATGGCGTCGCGGTAGCTCTACAGTCACCCCAGCCATAACGAATTGCCGCGAAGCCATTCAGAGAAAGAAAGGTGTCCCATGTCCCGCATCGCATATCTCAGAGAACAGATTGCCCGCGCCGAGCGGCTGGCGAAAGCCATCCTCGACCGGCGGACGGCGGAGCAGCTTCAAACCTTCGCAGCCGAATGCCGCGCCGAACTGTCCGAGCTGACCCTCAAGACCGCCGCGTGATGCGTACGGCCTGCCCGGGGCGTCACACCAGCTTCATCGGCGTATCCGCGACCACGCGCAGATCGATGCTGCCGATCAACGCCGACCGGCGCGCTTCCGCAGCGCCGATCGCATGGTCCGTCTGCCGCAACGTGCTGATGTTCGAGCCGAGCGAGACGATACCGCCGAGCACCAGGGCGATCGAGCCGAGCGCAGCGGTCTGACCAAATCCAAACAGCCCGAGAATGGTGGCCAGGAGCAGCACCGCACCGCTGCCAATCGCGATCTTGGACGCCAGGATGTACTTCCGGCACCGCTCGGCGATCTCGGCGAGCCGCTCGATGCGATCTTCGATGTCGGCGATTTCGTCGGTCGGATCGTCTTCGGTCATTGGATTTTGATCGAACCTGTAGGGAGGGTTACGGCTTCGCCTAACCCACCCTACTCATTTCTCACAACGGCAAATTGTCGTGCTTCTTCGCCGGCATTTCCGTCTTCTTGTCCTTGAGCATCGCCAGCGCCCGCGCGATCCGCTTGCGGGTCGAATGCGGCATGATGACGTCGTCGATGTAGCCGCGTTCGGCGGCGATGAAGGGCGACAGGAAGCGGTCTTCGTATTCCTTGGTGCGCGCGGCGATCTTGTCGGGGTCGCCGATGTCGCTGCGGAAGATGATCTCGACCGCGCCCTTGGCGCCCATAACGGCGATCTGGGCGGTCGGCCAGGCGTAGTTCATGTCGGCGCCGATCTCCTTGGACGCCATCACGTCGAAGGCGCCGCCATAGGCCTTGCGGGTGATGACGGTGACGAGCGGCACCGTGCACTGCGAGTACGCGAACAGGAGCTTGGCGCCGTGCTTGATCAGGCCGCCATATTCCTGCGCGGTGCCGGGCAGGAAGCCCGGCACGTCGACGAAGGTGACGATCGGGATGTTGAAGGCATCGCAGAAGCGCACGAAGCGCGCGGCCTTGCGTGAGGCGTCAGAGTCGAGCACCCCGGCCAGCACCATCGGCTGGTTGGCGACGAAGCCGACGGTGCGGCCGGCGATGCGGCCAAAGCCGGTGACGATGTTCTTGGCGAAGGCTTCCGCGATCTCGAAGAAGTCGCCCTCGTCCACGACCTTCAGGATCAGCTCCTTCATGTCGTAGGGCTTGTTCGGATTATCGGGAATCAGCGTGTCCAGGGACATGTCGACGCGGCCGATGTCGTCGAAGCTCGGCCATTCCGGCACGCCGTCGGTATTGTTGGACGGCAGGAAGTCGATCAGGCGACGCATCTGCAAAAGCGTCTCGACATCGTTCTCGAAGGCGCCGTCGGCGATCGACGAGCGCGTGGCGTGCACCGAGGCGCCGCCGAGCTCTTCGGCGGTGACGACCTCGTTGGTCACGGTCTTCACGACGTCGGGCCCGGTGACGAACATGTAGCTGGTGTTCTTTACCATGAAGATGAAGTCGGTCATCGCAGGCGAATAGACGTCGCCGCCGGCGCAGGGGCCCATGATGACCGAGATCTGCGGGATCACGCCCGAGGCCAGCACGTTGCGGCGGAACACGTAGGAGTAACCGGCGAGCGCGGCGACGCCCTCCTGGATGCGGGCACCGCCCGCATCATAGAGGCCGATGATGGGCGCCCGCGCCTTCATCGCCATGTCCTGGAGCTTTGTGATTTTCAGCGCGTGGGTTTCGGAGAGCGAGCCGCCGAACACGGTAAAATCCTTGGCGAAGACGAAGGTCTTGCGGCCGTTGACGGTGCCCCAGCCGGTGACGACGCCGTCGCCCGGCACCTTGGTCTTCTCCATGCCGAACTCGGTGGAGCGGTGCTCGACGAACATGTCGAACTCCTCGAACGATCCCTTGTCGAGCAGGAGCTCGATGCGCTCGCGCGCGGTCAGCTTGCCGCGGGCGTGCTGCGCCTCGATGCGCTTCTCCCCGCCGCCGAGCTTGGCGCCGGCGCGACGGTCTTCAAGGGCGTCCAGGATATGTTTCATTTGCTCCCGCCAGTTCTTAAGCCTTAAGTGCTGGGCGTTCTAACACGGCATTTTGCAGGCCGGGAAGCGGCTTTCGGCGCCGCAGGGCTGCTTTGACGCAGCGTGAAAGCGCAAGGAATTCCAGAGTTTTGCCTGGGGATGCGACCATGGACGACAGAGCTGTTGACACCGGCGCCGTGACAGGCGGCGTCAGGGCCCTGCTGCGGCTCGAGGGGCTCGCTCTGTTCGCGGCCATGACCGTGCTCTATGCGACCTGGGGCGGCTCCTGGTGGGTCTATGCCCTGCTCTTCCTGGTGCCGGATCTGAGCTTCCTGGCGTACCTCGTGGACGCCAAATTCGGTGCGCTGGTCTACAACGCCGCCCACAGCTACATGGCGCCGGTGGCGCTGATGACGCTGGGTTTTGGCCTCGCCGCGCCCCTCACCCTCTCCATCGCCTTGATCTGGCTCGCCCATATCGGCATCGACCGGGCGCTGGGCTATGGCCTGAAATATTCCGCCGGGTTCGGCTTCACCCATCTGGGGCGGATCGGCCGGCAGAGCGGCGCCTGAGCTGCCGCGCGAGCGGCGGG
>NZ_LJYG01000097.1:143345-156738 GCF_001440035.1 Bradyrhizobium manausense
GGCCGGTTGACCGGGCCTGCCGATTCAGGCTTGCTCCAGGCTTGCGATCAGGCGCCGAATGTTGCGTGAGCTCAGTCGGTACGGCGGCGGTCATCACGTCCGGCTGCAAGCATCACCTCATGTCCGCCACCGTCGTTCCCTTGCCTGCGAACAGCGCGTCCGAGACCACCGACTTCCTGCGGCGCATGGCCAGCATGGTGTCGGGGCGGAACGGCGAGATGCTGCTGCGCGCGGCCGCGCTGATTGAATCACTCAAACAGCGGGCCATGTCGGCCGAACGGCTGTTTCACGAGCAGCAGGAAGAGAACAAGCGCCTGGGGGAGCTGCGCGAGGCCACTGAACTCGCATCCGACGCGATGGTCAGCCAGATCGCCGCGCTGCGGACGCGGCTAGCCGAGGTGACGACAGCCGCGGCCAGCGAGCGTGCCGCGTTCGACGCCGAGCGCGGCAAGCTGCTCGGCCTGATGCAGGACGCGGAGAGCCATATCGGCAAGCTCACCACCGAGCTCGATACGTTGCGCGCCTCGGTCGATGCTTTCAACGAGACCGCGGTGACCGTGCCGATCGAGGTGCTGCGGCTGGCGCGCACCCAGTTCGACTATCTCTCCAGCGGCTTTGCGCGCAAGGGCGACGTGATCGCGCAGGCGATGAGCGAGATCGGAGGCTTTGCCATCGATCAGGCGCTGACGGCGAAGAAGCCGGGCGACAAGGTGTGAAACTGCCTCTTTGGAGCTTTTGCAGGCGCTGTTCAAGCTGGGATAGCGACCCTACACTCCGTCATTGCGAGCGCAATGACGTGTGGAGAGAGACGCGCCGGCGTTGTGCGCTAGCGCGCGCGGCCCGACAGCCGCAGCACGAACACCAGAACTTCGGCGACGGCCTTGTAGAGGTCGGGCGGGATTTCGTCGCCGAGCTCGACCTTGGAAAGCGCGCCGGCCAAAATCTCGTTCTCCTCGATCGGAATGTCATGAGCCTTGGCGATCTCGACGATCTTGGCGCCGATGGTGCCCTTGCCCTTGGCAACCACGACGGGCGCGCCGCTACCCTTCTCGTAATGCAGCGCAATCGCGAGCTTGGATTCGTCGCTCATGTGGCGCGATCCAGGAAATGCCCGGCGCGCGCCGGCGCGGCCAGCGGCGGCGTGCCGTCGCGCACGATGATGTCGCCGGGCTTGAGCTCGGCCTTGGTCAGCGCCTGATTGAGCTCGCCGATGCCAGCGCGGAGCTGCTGCGCGGTCGCCGGCCGTTCGGCCCACATCCGCACAAAGGTCTTGTCGCCGTTGAGCGTGATCAGCGCGTGCACGGGTCCTGATGGCTCGACATTGATGGTGAAGCGCGCGCGCCAGGCGCGCTTGGCGGGATCGGGCGTTTCGTTGCCGCCGTCGCGCGAGATCTCGAATTGCGCCATCGCGGTACCTTGCGGGGTCGCAAACGGAATCTCGAAATTCCACTGCGGCGCGGTCGGGTCGCTGCGATGGCCACTGGCGTCAGTGCGATCAGGCAGCGAAGCGACCTGAAGCAGCGTCTGCCGCGCGATCGCAGCATCGGTGTCGCCGAGCAGGCGATGCACGGTGGCAGCGAGCGGTGTGGTGGGCGCGAGCGACGGCGAAGCGACGGGTTGCTGCGCCGGTAGCGCGCCGCGGAACGGCGGTGGCGTCGTCGTGCGCGCAGCTGCCTCGAAGATATGGCCGTCAGGAACGGCCTTGGTCGCACCCGGCACGTTGCCGGTCAGGCGCGGCAGGCTTTGCGTAACCTCTTGCAGCAGGCTCGCGGCAAGGCCTGCCGACATCGTGCGTGGCAAAGGCGCCCGAGGCGTCTCACCGGCCATGTCTTTCAGCAAGGCAGCCGCAAGCGCAGCGTCGCGCGGCAATTGTGCAGGCTGGGCAATCCCCACTTCCGGCGATGGCAACGCCGCCTGCGCAGCCTCGCCTGGCACCTGCAGCGGCGAAGTTGCGATCTGCGGCGCGGCCGCAGGACTGGGCACAATCGTGGCGGTTGGTGTGGCCGCGTGTGGCGCGGCGGTCGCTGGCGTGCCTGACGTCGCCGCCAGTGTCTGGCGCAGCACGAGCAGCGCGGCCTTCAAGTCCGGCACGGCCCCTGGCTGCGGCGTTGCGCCCGCGGCCAGCGAAGCCTCGAGAAACAGGCCGGACTTCTGGAACGCGGATTCGATATCGCCGCCATCTAACGCCATGTTGAGTGGCGTCTGCTGTGCCAGCACGTCCAGCACGGCCTGCTTCAGTCCGGCCGGCAGATTGCTGCCGGATACGACCGATGCGAGATTGGCGAATAGCGGCGCCTGGCTGCCCTGTTTTGTGACCGCCTCGGCCGAGGCTGCGGTGACGGCGACCTGCTCCAAAGGTGTCAGCGTGTTGCGGGCCGCATTGACCGACGGCGCCAGCGGCGGGCTCTCGACCAGCGAGGCTGCGGTCGACGTCAGCGTGACCTGATCGGCGCTGGCCTCGCCTGCCCCGTTGACCACGGCGAGCCTGATCGTGCCGTCGTTCTGCGAGACCGCGAGCTGAAGATTTTGCCCCGGGGTCAGCGACACCTCGGAGATCACGTCCATCGAGAGGTTGGCGATCGCGATCCGCACCAAATTGTCGGCGAGCAAGCTGACGACCCTGGCATCGACGACGGTGCCGGCCTGGAGCACGAGATCGGGCGTCGCCGCATCAGCCACGGGGCTGGCGGCACTGACCGGAAGGATCGAGCTTATCGGCGTCGGCATTTCAGGGGCCCGGGAATGCGAATCCCACCCTAGGGCCCCGGCGTAAACCTCTCGTTAAGGACCTTAGGTCCTAGGCGGGTTCACCGCCGCCAGCACCGCGACGGCGGCCTCGAAATCCCTGAGGCGGGCGGCCCGGCGGGCGGCCGCCTCCTCATCCACGCCCCATTGGTCGATGTTCCAGTCCTCATCGACATGGGCCGCGGCCCAAACCTGGTCGGCGTCGCGCACGCCATGGGCCAGCGCCAGCGCCAGCAGCGCCGAGCCGGTCAGGGTCGTCACCATGTGGAGCGCGGCCACGGACCAGGGATCGCCAGGCAGCGCCGCACGGGCAGCCCGGAGCGCCTCATCGGGCTGCCTCACATGCATGATGCCCTCGGAGAGGATGAAATGCGCTCCCAGCGCCTCCGCGGCCCAGAACAGCACGCCGTCCCAATGCGCGGCCTCCCGGGCGACCAGCCCCTCGGGATGGCCGGCGCGATAGAACAGCAGGTCGGTCTCGAAGTATTTGGCGAGATCGTCCGTGACGAGCTCGACGCGGTCGATCACGCCCTCGACCACGCTGTTGGCGATCCGCGTCAGCGGCATGGTCACGGGGTCGATCGCCTCACCCTGGGCGGCCCATTCCGCAGCCACGGCATCGGCCAGCGCCCGCGCCGGGATCACCACCTGGCGGCCGGACGGCGTGCGGATCGGCCTGCCATCGAGCGTGATGGCAAAGCCGCCCTCGGTCTCGGTGACGCCGACCTCCTTGTAGAAGCGCTTGCGCAGCGGCGTCCGCGCGGAGGCGCGTGCCGATTCCCGTGGGTCCGGCGGGGGCTGGCTGGCTGCTTCTTCGAACAATTCGCGCATGTGAGTTTTCGGTCCCGGTCGCTGGGTGCTAAAGCGCGATGAGATCAGGATGAACGTCATCGCGCTTTAGGTTATTGTTTGAGCATGATCTTTTCGGAAAACCGCTTCGCACTTTCCCGGATCATGCTTTAGGCTTCTAAAGTAAGACCTGTGGCCGATAAAGCGAGCGGCGGGCATGAGGGAACTTGCGGGCATTGTGGCCCTGTTCGCCGGGCTTTGGCCGGCCACGGCCGGCGCCGGCTTTCGCACCCCGGAATCGCTGATCCGCAATGTCTATGCCCATTACGGCAACGGCGCGCCGGAGCTGTCGAGAGGCCTGCCGCGGGACGATGCCACGACCCGGCAATTCTTCGACCCCTCATTGCGCAAGGCATGGTCCGCGCCGCGCAGCGAGCCCTATGACTTCCTGGTGCAGAGCCCGAACTGGAAGCTCGGCCCTGTGACGATCGCGATCAGCCGCAAGCAATACGACAAGACCTATGTCGCGGCGAATTTCGACAATCACGGCCGCAAGGTCGCGCTGAACTTCATCCTCGTCAACGGTCCGGAGGGCTGGCTGATCATGGATGTCGAGAGCCCGCATGACAGCTTGCGGATGTTTCTGGAGCAGTTTCGGAATTAGCCGCGGCTGTCGCTACGCCGTCATTGCGAGCGCAGCGAAGCAATCCGGAGTCTTTCCGCGGAGGCAATCCTGGATTGCTTCGCTACGCTCGCAATGACGGGGTTAACAGCCGGACCCAGCCCCCTACTCCTCCGGTGCGTTCTCGATCGGGTCGAACCGGCTGGCATCGAGCCCGAGCAAATTCCACGACTGCTGCATGTGCGGCGGCAATGGCGCGGTGGCGTCGATGACGCCGCCGCGGGGATGCGGGATCACGATGCGGCGCGCGAGCAGATGCAGGCGGTTTTGCAGGCCGCCCGGCAACTGCCAGTTCTCGATGTTGAAATATTTGGGATCGCCGACGATGGGATGGCCGATATGGGCCATGTGGGCGCGAAGCTGGTGGGTGCGGCCTGTCACCGGCTTCAGCGACACCCAGGTCAGCTTGTTGCCGGCGGTCTCGACCACCGCATAGTAGGTCACGGCGTGGCTGGCGCCCTCGTCGCCATGCTGGGCGATGCGCATGATGGTGTCGTCCTCGCTCTCCTCCTTGGCAAGGAAGGTCGAGATGCGGCCCTGCTTCGGCTTCGGCAGGCCCGGCACCAGCGCCCAATAGACCTTGCGCGCCGAGCGCGAGCGGAACGCGCCGGTGAGATGCGAGGCAGCAAATCGCGTTTTGGCGATGAGCAGACAGCCCGAGGTCTCGCGATCGATGCGATGCACGAGGCGCGGCTTCTGCCCCTTGGCATCGCGCATCACCTCCAGCATCTGATCGATGTGGCGCGTCATGCCCGAGCCGCCCTGCACGGCAAGGCCGGCGGGCTTGTTCAGCACGAGGACGTCGTCGTCCTCGTAGATCGTCATCTCCTTCAGCGCCTTGAGCGTCTTCTGCGCGGCCTCCGAGAGCTCGCCGACGACCTTCGGTGTGTCGAGCTTCAAGGGCGGAATGCGGACGCTCTGGCCCTGCTCCAGCCGATCCTTGCTGTCGACGCGCTTGCCATCGACGCGCAGCTCGCCTTTGCGGACGACGCGCTGGATGTGGGAGAATGACAGGCCGGGAAAGCGCGCTTCAAGGAAACGATCGACGCGCATGTTGTTCTCGTCGGCCGTCACCGTGACGGTCTGCACCTTGGTCGGCAGCAGCGCCTCGACAGGCTTCTCCGATGCCGGCCTTTCCTGTGCAGCCTTGTTCTGTGCAATCTTGGGCGGACGTCGCTCGGCGCGCTCGCCGGCAAAGCGCGGCGGTTTGCTGGGCTTGCCGCCCGGACGCGGTGCCGCTTGCTTCGCGCTCCGTGCCTTGAACGGACGCGAATCCTTGCGCTCATCGCGCGAACGGGGCTCTTGATTGGTTCTTTTGATACGGCGGCTCATGGCTGCCTGCGTACCCTAAAAGCGGCCCTTCGTCACGGCGAAATGGCCACCTCTAGCGCGAACCCCGCTCCTTGCGCAGCTTGGCCCAGTAATCCAGCCGTTTCCTGATCTCGCGCTCGAAGCCGCGCTCAGGCGGATCGTAGAAGGTCTGGCGTCCCAGGGCCTCCGGGAAGTAGTCCTGCCCCGAAAAAGCGTCGGGGGCGTCGTGGTCGTATTCGTAGCCTGAGCCGTAGCCTTCCGACTTCATCAGCTTGGTCGGCGAATTCAGGATGTGCTTTGGCGGCAGCAGCGAGCCGGCCTGTTTTGCCACCTGCATCGCCGTGCCGAAGGCCGTATAGACCGCGTTCGATTTCGGCGCGGTGGCGAGATAGACCACGGCTTGCGCGATCGCTAGCTCGCCTTCGGGATGGCCGAGGAAGTCGAAGGCGTCCTTGGCCGCATTGGCGATGACGAGCGCCTGCGGATCGGCGAGGCCGATATCCTCCACCGCCATGCGTACCACACGGCGCGCCAGGAACAGCGGGTCCTCGCCGGCATCGAGCATGCGGCAGAGATAATACAGCGCAGCATCGGGATCCGAGCCACGCACCGATTTATGCAGCGCCGAGATCAGGTTGTAATGGCCATCGGCCGATTTGTCGTAGATCGGTGCGCGGCGTTGCAGGATGTCCTGCAACTGTGCGGCGTTGAAGATCTCGTCGGCTCGTGCCGAGCGCCAGACCTCCTCGGCGAGCGTCAGCGCTGCGCGGCCGTCGCCGTCGGCCATGCGCACCAGCACCGCCCTCGCCTCCGCATCGAGCGGCAGCTTGCGGCCCTCGACCGCCTCGGCATGCGCGAACAGCTTTTCGATCGCGGCGGCATCGAGCGAGCGAAACACCAGCACCCGTGCGCGGGACAAAAGCGCCGCGTTGAGCTCGAAGGACGGATTTTCCGTGGTGGCGCCGACCATGACCACCGTGCCGTCTTCCATCACAGGCAGAAACGAATCCTGCTGGGCGCGGTTGAAGCGGTGCACCTCGTCGACGAACAGCAGCGTGCCCTTGCCCATCTCGCGGCGGGCGCGCGCGGCATCGAACGCCTTCTTGAGGTCGGCGACGCCGGAGAACACCGCGGAGATCTGCTCGAAATGCAGGTCGGTCGCATCCGCGAGCAGCCGTGCCACGGTGGTCTTGCCGGTGCCGGGCGGGCCCCAGAACACCAGCGATCCCAGCGTGCGCGTCTCCAGCATGCGCGTCAGCGCGCCGTCGGGCCCGAGGATGTGATCCTGGCCGACGACCTCCGACAGCGTCCGCGGCCGCAGCCTGTCAGGCAGCGGATGCGGGGCATCGTGATCGAGCCCCGCCGCGGCGAAGAGAGTTGGCGTCTGCTGTGGTCGCTTCGGACTCATCCGCCCAGCGTGACGTTGATCTGCTGACCGGCCCGCACCAGCGTGATGCGCCAGAGCCGCTGGCTGACGGCCGCCGCCTTCTCGAGGTCGCCGGTCTTGCCGATCTTCTGGTTGTTGACGGCCAGGATGATGTCGCCCTTCTGGAAGCCGACCTGGGCGGCGGGCGAGTCATCACCGAGATCGGTGATGACAACACCTTCGGTGTCGGCGTCGAGATGCAGCTCGTCGGCAACCGCAGGCGTGATGGTCGAGACCTTGGCGCCCTGGAACGGCGAGCGGGCGGTGACGACGAGCTCATTGCGGCCGGTATCGGGCGCGGTCTCGAGCGCGATGGTCAGCTTGAGCGGCCTGCCGCCGCGCTGCACGTCGATCTGCGCCGTGCCGCCGATCGGGCGAGTGGCAAAGCGATAGTCAAACGCGTTGGGATCGTCCACGGCCTGGCCGTCGATGCCGGTGATGAGGTCGGAGGATTTCAACCCCGCCTTCGCCGCAGGCCCGTTGGGAACGACGCTCGCGACCAGCGCACCGCTTGGCGAACGCAGGCCGAGACTCTCGGCGATCTCCGGCGTCACCGCCTGCAATTTCGCGCCAAGCCACGGCCGCTTCACCGCCTTGCCGCCGCTCTTGGCGGAGGCGACGACGACGCGCACCATATTGGCGGGAATTGCAAAGCCGATGCCCTGCGAGCCGCCGGAGCGCGAATAGATCGCGGTGTTGATGCCGGCGAGCCGGCCGTTCATGTCGACCAGCGCGCCGCCGGAATTGCCGGGATTGATCGCAGCATCGGTCTGGATGAAGAACTGATAGTCGGTGATGCCGACCTGCGTGCGCGCCAGCGCCGAGATGATGCCGTGGGTCACGGTCTGGCCGACGCCAAAGGGGTTGCCGATCGCCATCACGACGTCGCCGACCATCAGCTCGTCCGAATTGGTGAATTCGAGCGCCGGGAACCTTTCCTTGGCATCCTTCAGGCGCAGCACCGCGAGATCGCTGCGGGAGTCCTTCAACACGATCTCGGCCTCGAACTCGCGCTTGTCCGACAGCGACACCTTCACCTGGTCGGCCCCTTCGATGACATGGACGTTGGTGACGACGAGCCCGGAGGCGTCGACGATCACGCCCGAGCCCAGCGATCGCTGCACCTGCTCCTGCTGCTGGCCGCCGCCGAAGAAACGGCGGAAGATCGGGTCGTCCAGCAGCGGGTTGCGGTTCTGCACCACCTTGGCGGCATAGACGTTGACGACCGCCGGCTGCACCCGCTGCACGATCGGCGCATAGGACAACCGCAGCTCGGCCTGGGACGAGGGCACGCGACGGTCCTGCGCCGCAGCCGGATTGAAGTGGGCCGAAAAGCCTATGCACAATGCCGTGACGACGGCGGTCAAGTTCGCTCGAAACATCCCTACCTCTTGGAAAAGACGCCGGAATATAGGCGCGTTCGCCCCCCAATAGAAGGGCGCCGGGCGGCAATATTCAGCCCCGTTCCTGTGTGTCCCACCTGCAAGCCCAGCGTGCGAAATCGCAATCTGCCGGGACGATGGATTGGCATGATGCGCATCATCCTGCATGCTCATGCCAGGCGGATTCGGTTGCGGCGAATTGGCATCAGTGGGAACCGCAGAGCCGGGCGCGCGCGTCGCGGGGCAGTCATCGATCACTCTTAGGCTCTCCCGTTGCGACTTGGGGAAGTTCGTCAAAGGATGGAGCACGACATGAGCAGGACAGGACTAGCAGCCACGGCGATCGGTCTCGCCGGCGTGCTGGCGGCTTCACAGGCCCAGGCCCAATCGGCCAGCACCAGCGAGCAGGAGATCGCGCTCCTGAAGCAGCAGTTGAAAATGCTGGAGCAGAAGCTCGACAAGCTCCAGAGCCAGACCGCCGCGAACACGGCCGCCACGGCGAAAGCCAGGCAGGAAGCGAAGGCCGAGGCCAAGGCCGAAGCGCGCTCGGAGGCGAAAGCCGCCCTCGCCAATGCCAACGCGGCGATTCCGGTCAAGGGCCCGGTGGCCCCGTCAGGCGTCGTGGTGACGATGCCGAACAACCGGCCGACCATCTGCACCGCGGACGGGCACAACTGCGTCGCCATCACCAGCCGCGTGCATTGGGACGTCGGCGGTTACGACTACCGACCCAACACGGCAGCCACGGTACCGCAGAAGCTCGACAGCGGCGAGAACGTTCGTCGCGCGCGCATCGGCGTCGTCGGCAAATTCCTCGAAGACTGGAATTTTGCGCTGATCTACGATTTCGGCGGTTCGGCTGACGGCTTCGGCGGCACCGGCGCCGCCGGCGCGACTCCTGTGGGCTTCGATCCCGGCGGAGGCACGTCCGGCATCGAGAACGCGTATCTGAGCTACACCGGGCTGAAGCCGTTCGGCGGCAAGATGGCGATCGAAGCCGGCATCATGGACATCGCCTGGACCATGGATGAATCCACGAGCTCCAACGACATCGCCTTCATGGAGCGCGCCTCGGTCGGTGTCATCGCGCAAAATATCGCCGCAGGCGACTTCCGCTCTGCCGCCGGTGCCCGCTGGTACAATGACGTGTTCTATGCCGGCGCCTATGTGACCGGCCCGACCACGGGTGCCATTCACTCGGCCTCGAGCATTTCACCTCCGGGAACCAGCGAGCAATACGGCGCAACCGCCCGTGTTGCCGGCCAGGTCGTCAGCGGCAACGACTATTCGGTGCATCTCGGCGCCGACGCCGAGTGGCTGATCCAGCCGCCGCGCAATCTGATCGCCAACACGCAAACTCTGACGCTCAGCGATCGTCCCGAACTGCGCATCGATCCGACGACGCTGATCTCGACCGGGGCGATTGCAAACGTATCGGGTGCGCAGGTGTATGGCCTCGAAGCCGCCGCTACCTATGGACCGCTCTGGGTCCAGGGCGAATACTATTGGTTCAACATTGAACGCAATGCGAATACCGCCGTGGCGCCCATCGGCACGTCGAGCCTGAATTTCCAGGGGGGTTATGCGCAGGCGGCCTATGTCCTGACCGGTGAAAGCCGCAAGTACAATCCGGGCAACGCCGCCTATGGCGGCGTCAAGCCGAACAATCCGTTCTCGCTCGACGGCGGTGGCTGGGGTGCCTGGGAAATCGCAGCCCGCTACTCCACGATGAACTTGAACGATCAGCTCGCGACCGCCGCCGGAATCGCCGGCGGGCGGCAGGACGTCTACACGCTGGCGCTCAACTGGTACGTCAACGGCAACGTGCGCTTCATGCTCGACTACCTGCATGGCACGGTGTCGAAGCAGGCCTCGGCGGTGTCTACGGCGGATGTCGGCTCGAAGTTCGATGCGGTCGCATTGCGCACGCAGTTCGCGTTCTGACGCGCCCTGTTCGGGAGCGGCATCGTCCGCTCCCGAACATCTAGGCCGCCCGCTTCGGCTTCCTCTCGACCACAGGCGGCGGTGCGCAGGACAGCCGCTGCTGATGGCTCTCGCCCCAGGCTTTCAGAATATCGATCACCGGCCGCAGGCTCTCGCCCAACTCGGAGAGACAATACTCCACGCGCGGCGGCACCTCGGCATAGACCTTGCGGATGACGAGCTTGTCCTCCTCCAGCGCGCGAAGCTGCTTGGTGAGCATGCGCTGGGTGATCCCAGGCATCATGCGGCGCAATTCGCCGAAGCGCCGGGTGCCGCTCTGCAGGTGATAGAGGATCACGCCCTTCCACTTGCCGTCGATCAGGTCCAGCGTCGCCTCGACCGAGCAGCCCGGACGACGGGCAAAATCGCGCCGTTTCATCAGTGTTTTCCCAATAGTATCCAAACGGGGACTATATCCCCGAATGTACAGTACTTGCCAAATTGGAGCCAGCGCGACAGGTAAGACGCGGGCGAAAACGCCATCTGATGGAGACAAGCCATGAAGGCCGTCGGCTACAAGAAGTCGCTTCCGATCGAGGATCAGGACGCGTTGATCGATTTCGAGACCGCCAAGCCAGAGCCGAAGGGACGCGACATCCGCGTCGCCGTGAAGGCGATCTCGGCCAATCCCGTCGATTACAAGGTGCGCAAGCGCGCCGCGCCGCCCGAAGGTGAGACCAAGATCTTGGGCTATGACGCCGCCGGCATCGTCGATGCGGTCGGGCCCGAGGTCACCCTGTTCAAGCCGGGCGACGAGGTGTTTTACGCGGGCTCGATCCTGCGCCAGGGCACCAATGCCGAATTCCACCTGGTGGACGAACGCATCGTCGGCAACAAGCCGAAATCGATCTCCTTCGCGCAGGCCGCGGCGCTTCCCCTCACCTCCATTACCGCGTGGGAATTGCTGTTCGATCGCCTCGGCGCAATCCCGGGCAAGAGCGTCGATCCGCGCACGCTTCTTATCACCGGCGGCGCCGGCGGCGTCGGCTCGATCCTGATCCAGCTCGCGCGCCGCCTCACCGGCCTTACCGTGGTTGCGACCGCGACGCGGCCGGAATCGCAGAAATGGTGCCTCGATCTCGGCGCGCATGCGGTGATCGATCACGGCAAGCCGATGAAGGAGCAGATCGAGAAGCTCAAGCTGCCGCCGGTCGCGCTGGTCGCGAGCCTTACCTTCACCGATCAGCACTACAAGAGCATCGCCGAGTTCATGGCGCCGCAAGGCCGGTTCGGCCTGATCGACGATCCCCCGGAATTCACCATGAGCACGTTCAAGGGCAAGGCGATCTCGGTGCACTGGGAATCGATGTTCACGCGCTCTTCGTTCCAGACGCCTGATATGATCGCGCAACATCACCTGCTCAACGATGTCGCCGATCTGATCGACAAGGGCGTGCTGCGTACCACGCTCGACCAGACCTTTGGCACGATCAACGCGGCCAATCTCAAGCGCGCGCACGCGCTGCTCGAGAGCGGCAAGTCGCGCGGCAAGATCGTGCTGGAAGGGTGGTAGGCGATCGCATCGCCAATGCGTAGGGCGGGTTAGACCAGCGGCTGCGCGAAGCGCAGTTGCTGGGCGTAACCCACCCTACGAGACTGTGAATCTTTTGTACCGCGTGTCGGGCGAATGTGATTCTCTAGGCAGACTGATCTGCTGGAGAGGATGATGGCTGACGAGGGACTTTTTGGCGAATTGCCGGATCAGTCGGCGCCACGAACCGAAGCGGTGCCGCGGGGTGCACCTCGGCTGCGCGAGCCCGTGCGCAATCAGGTCGAATTGCGGGCGGTCGATATCGACAGCCTGATCGGGCAGGATCATCTGGCCCGGGTGATCTGGGCTTATGTCGAGGGGCTCGACCTGAGCGAGCTGGAAGATCGGGTTAAGGCACGGGAAAACAGGCCGGGCCATCCGGCGCCATCACCCCGGCTGCTGCTGGCGCTTTGGCTGTACGCCACGAGCGATGGCGTTGGCAGCGCGCGGGCGTTGGATCGGCTCTGCGACAGTCACGACGTCTACCGCTGGCTCTGCGGCGGCGTGTCTTTGAACTATCACACACTGTCGGATTTCCGGGTCGGCTGCGCGGACCTGCTGGACCGTTTGCTGGTCGAACATCTGGTGGCTCTGAATGAGGCAGGGCTGATTGATCTGGAGAAGCTGACCCAGGACGGGGTGCGGATACGGGCGAATGCGGGGGCCGGCTCGTTCCGGCGGGAGGCAACGCTCGGCCGGCAGATGGCCCAAGCGAAGGCTGTGGTGGAAGAGCTCAAGCGCGAGGTCGATGCGGATCCGGAAGCCAGCAGCCGGCGTATCAGGGCGGCCAGAGAGCGCGCGGCACGCGAACGCAGTGAGCGGGTGCAGGCTGCGCAGAGGGCTTTGGACGAGATCAAGCGGAAGCGCAAGCAACTCGACGAAAAAGGCGGCAATGGCAAAAAGCCGAAGGAGCCCCGGGCCTCCACCACCGACCCGCAGGCAAGGGTGATGAAGATGGCAGATGCCGGCTTCCGCCCCGCCTACAATGTGCAGGTGGCCAGCGCGGCCGGCGAACTGATCGTGGTCACGGTCGACATCGACAACAACGGATCAGATCGCGGCTTGATGCGGCCGATGCTGGAGCGAACGCGCACTCGGCTGAAGCGCTTGCCGCGTCGCTACCTCGCCGATGGCGGGTTCTGCAGCGGCGAGGACATCGAATGGGCGCACGGTGAAGGCGTCGAGGTCTACTGTCCTCCGCCCAACTCCAGGAGCGGTGTCGATCCCTTTTTACCTCGGAGCAGCGACGGTCCTGGCGTCGCGGCCTGGCGGGCCCGCATGGCCAGCGAAGCCGGCAAGGCACAGTACAAAGCCCGCACGATCTGCGAATGCATCCATGCCCGGTGGCGGAACTGGGACCTCAGGCAATTGACCGTGCGCGGCATCGAGAAGGTCCGTGCCGTCGTGCTCTGGTACGCCCTCACCAACAACATCCTGCAAGGACACCAACTGGCAAAAGCATAGACAGCACAGCCATCCCCCGGCGGTTCGACATCGACGGCCCCCGACATCAGCGCGGGCGCTACCCACTCTTTAATATCGAA
>NZ_LJYG01000098.1:0-31147 GCF_001440035.1 Bradyrhizobium manausense
CCCGCCGAAGAGCCGCCCGTGCCGATGGTCGAGTTGCTGGTGCCACCACCGGCCGAAGAGCCGCCGGTGCCGACCGTCGAGCTCGATTGCGCAACGGCGAGAGCCGTGCTGGCCAGCAGAGCAGCCGCAGCCGCAGAAAGTTTCCAAATCCTCATCTTTCGTCTCCTCCAGTTTCTTGCAAAGAATCGCCATGCAGGCACGGGATAAATTGGCAATCGCGCAAACGTTCCTGCGGCGCGATGTCTGCAGCTGATGTTCCGAATTTGAGGTTTTGCAACGCACCGAGCGCGACGACATCATCGCGTCTATTCATCTGATGTTCATTCGCGCCTCACTGAGCGCACGGAGAACAGGTAGCCAGCTTTTCGCTGCGCCGATTTGATCGGCGCACGGTCTGATCTATCTCTGTTGCTTCAGTGTCCCGCGCGAGGAGACAGACGCTTGGCCCGGGAAGATCAAAGCCAGTCAGTCCTGGCTTGCATCGCGAGGCGGCGACCTGGCCTCACCGCCACCCGAGCGCCGGCGCGACATGCTTCAGGATCGCCTCGATCGCATGAGCGCAATAGTCGACGCCGAGCTGGTTCGGAATCGTCAGCAGCAGCGTGTCGGCTTCCGCGATCGCCTCGTCCTGCCTGAGCTGCTCGATCAGCACCTCAGGCTCCGCCGCATAGGAGCGGCCGAAGATCGCCCTTGTCTGTGGATCGATGAAGCCGATCTGGTCCTCGCCACCGCGCTCGCCGCCGAAATAGGCGCGGTCGCGATCATCCATCAGCGCGAAGATGCTGCGGCTGACCGAGACGCGCGGCGTGCGGGTGTGGCCGGCTTCCTTCCACGCGGCGCGATAGGCGCGGATTTGCGCGGCCTGCTGCACGTGAAAGGCTTCGCCGGTTTCGTCGTTCTTCAGCGTCGAGCTCTGCAAATTCATGCCGAGCTTTGCCGCCCACACCGCTGTTGCGTTCGAGCCGGCGCCCCACCAGATGCGTTCGCGCAAGCCCGCCGAATGCGGCTCAAGCCGCAACAGGCCCGGCGGGTTCGGAAACATCGGCTGCGGATTGGGCTGGGCGAAGCCTTCGCCGCGGAGCAGGTCGAGAAACACCTCCGCGTGGCGCCGGCCCATGTCGGCATCGCTCTGGCCCTCCGCCGGGCGATAGCCAAAATAGCGCCAGCCGTCGATCACCTGCTCGGGCGAGCCGCGGCTGATGCCGAGCTGAAGCCGTCCGCCGGCGATGAGATCGGCGCTGCCTGCGTCCTCGACCATGTAGAGCGGGTTCTCGTAGCGCATGTCGATCACGGCCGTGCCAATCTCGATCGTGCTGGTCCTGGCGCCGACGGCGGCAAGCAGCGGGAAGGGCGAGGCCAGCTGCCGCGCGAAATGATGGACGCGGTAATAGGCCCCATCGGCGCCGAGCTGCTCGGCCGCGACCGCCAGCTCGATCGATTGCAGCAGCGTGTCTGCCGCCGAGCGCGTCTGCGACTGTGGCGAGGGGGTCCAGTGTCCGAAGGACAGAAATCCGATCTTTTTCATGGAGGTCATTTAATACAGGCAAGGACGGCGTCAACCGCCTGCGCCGGCGGCCGGATGAGGCTGTGTCCTCGTTGAGGCTGGCCACCTGATGCCCGCTCAACCCCGAACAGCAGCGGCATCGCTCAACCGCTGCTTGGGTGATCCACGCAGAATCAATCTCCGACCTCGGGTATTCTGGTTTCCTTCCATGGATTTTTTGCGCGCTTGAGCTTCTTTGCGATATCCGTACCCCCTGTCAGCTTTTGAAGAAGGTACTTCACCAAATCCTCGCGCTCTGATTTTTTCGTGAGCGAGAAATGCTTGATGGTGATTTCGAGGCGATCCCGCTTGGGATGGTATTCATGTTGAATCGACGGCCTTTTCGACATCGTTGACCTCTCCGCGAGGGACATGAACCGATCATCCGTCATGCATGCTTCAGTGTACGATCGGCAGTCGTTCGGCACTGTGATTTAGCTTACATTTGCTTCAGCGAAGTCCTGCTACACACTATTTCCCTTCCGGGAGCATTTCGATCATGAGCGCCAAGGTGATTTTGGTCATGCGGCACGCCGAAAAGTCGGACGATCCGCTTGATCCCGACCTCACTCCCGCCGGCAATGCCCGCGCGCAACGGCTGGCTCAATACATTCCAGCGACATTTGGAGCGCCGAAGTGGTTGTTCGCAACCGCTGCTTCAAAGCACAGCCGGCGTCCAATTCAGACGCTGGAGCCTCTTGCCAGGCAATGTCACCTGACAATCGATGAAACCTACGCCGATCAGGACTACGGCGCGCTGGCGCACCACCTTCGCAAGAGCGACGCCTTCGATGGGGCGCTCGTCGTGGTCTGTTGGCATCACGGAAATATCCCGCCGATGATGCATGCGCTGAAGGCATCGGCGGACGCTTATCCGGACCCCTGGAAAGGCGATGTTTTCGATCTCATTCTTCAAGTCGAGTTTGCGAAGGATCGGGAAACGCCCGAGGTCACGAAAGTGCGGGAGCCGTTCTGACGTTGCGCCTGCCGCCGACGGCGCCGAGTGAAAAGTCGGATCGACCGTCGCGGCGAACAATTGCGAGAGGAAGCAATGGATCGGTTGCCGAAGAAGCGAACAGCTATTCTGGCAGCGTTTTGTCTGGCGGTTTTGGCTGCGGCGGATATGCCGGCTCCCTTGCGCGCCGCGCCGGCCGGTTACGAAATCCAGAGTTTTCCAGTGCCGGAAGCGCTCCAGTCGGAGGGCCGATCGCTTTCGGCGGACAGCAAGGATTGGATGAAGAAGTGGAGGGGAATGAACCTCGAGGACAGCGCCTCCTATACATTCAAGGAGCTGTCGGGCTCGACGTCGATCAATATGAAGATCGAGAAGATCGATGCGTCGGATCCGAAAGGCTACAAGTCGCGCGGATCCTTCGTCCCGCGGAATAGTTCCGCCAATCCCGACGTCGAGATAGCAGCCTTCAATCTCAGTGCCATCCTTGGATACGACCAGATCTATCGCCCCGCCGCACGCTACGAGCTTGGCCCGATCGCGAGCCAGGCGTTGAAATCCCTCATCGGAAAGTACAACATTCATGGTTCCGCGCGGTTGGCCAACAAGGCCCGAATATTGAAGGCCATAGACTCCGGGTCACCCCTGAAGGGCTGTGTCAAGGCCAAGAAGGACGACACGGGCGTCGCGTTCGACGCGATCGCCAACACCCACGCCGCGTCAAATGGCGCCCCGAACGCCGGTCACCCGATCATTCGGTTCCTGCAGGCGGCGAATGAGAAACCGACGGCAGGCAAGAGCCTGACTTTGAAAACCGGCTATGACGGCGACGAACTCGAGCTCGCGCGGGAATATTCGGTCATCATGACGATCGACGCCATCACCCAGCAGTGGGACCGGTACAGCGGCGGCAACGTGGCGATCCGGAAAGACGATCAAGGTCGCGCTCATTTCTACATGACCGATAACGGCGGAGCCGATCTCAGCGACAGTTGGAACGCGCGGAATCTGACCTGGTTCAGCCGCTTCGATCGCGGCGTCATCCAGAAACTGGACGATCTGAAACGATTCCTCGACACCCCCGCGACCGGCTATCTCGGCTATTCCGATCCTGAAGTGTTCGTCGCCGACCTTGGTCTCTACTCCCAGAACAGCGCGGCTATCAATGTTCAACGGCTCAGAAGGAACCTGGGCTTTGTGCTGGACTACGTCCGGGCGACCGAAACCAAGTTCGGCGATAAAGCCTTCTTCGACTGAGTCTGCCGCGCGCGATCAGACGACGCAGCTGATCGGATTCGCCCGCGGCCGCCGCGGCTGCGGAGCTCTCACGGCTCGCAACTCCTGACTTTGACTGTTTGGGTCGAGAAATGGGCCTGCAGATCCAGGTCGAGCTTCAAGACGCCTTTGAGGCATGCTTGATGCAGCTTGGCCGCAAGGTCCTTCAGATTCCTTCGGACGTTGGCGTAATCGTCGGCCGTAAAAACCAATTCCCGGACGAAGAAATCCTTCGTTTCAGTCGAATCGGCAACGGCGTCAAATTGCTGGAGAAGCAGGTAGGTCTTGGGATCAATGTGCGCGATACGATCGGCCAGGCCGACTCGATTTGCAATATTCTCCTTTGCGACCCCGCAGTCATTGTCTTTCAGGAGCATCTTCTTGAGCTGAACAGCTCCCAGTCTCGCAGCCTCTTCGGGCGTCAAGTCCTTGCTCGACTTCAGCTTGGGGCTGCCATCCCCCTCCGGGTCCGCTGCGTCGAGGTAGTAGTAGGTGGTAAGATAGTGGATGTTGCCGAAGCGATCCTGCTGGTTCATCAGCGTGTCGAGCACGATCAAGTCCGCAGCATCCTTGAGCTGCACCATCTCCTGAACGTTTTCGGTGGTGAAGCTTCGTCCCACCAGCGTACTGATGTCGACGTTGCGGGCCAGCATTTGCACGACCGGGTTCCTGTCGCGGAAATTCACCGCGCGGGCTACGTTGTTGGCTCCGCCATTGAAGAACTCCTTGTAGAAGCTTTCATGCTTTGGATTTTCGCTAAGGGCGCCATACGACTGGGTGAAGTCGTCGGTCAGCAGAAAATCCCGCCTTTTGCCGTTCGCGCCTGCTGTCAATTGCGCCATCAGGCTTGCCCAGGTCTGGTGAATAAGGCTGTTCGAGGCGGTCTCCGCCAGCGCCGCGCGACCGAGGGCAATATGGTTTTGCAGGTCAAACGTGCGCAGAACTGCCGGAGGTACGTCAGCGATGCCACCAAGCATGCGCGACAGATGGTAGTAGCCGAGGATGGATGGCGTGTAGCTGCAGCTGGAGCTCAGCTTGTATTTGGCTATCTTGTGGGCGCCGGCAGTGTTGCAACGAGCGGCCTCAACCTGTTCGGGAGTGCCCCCTTGAGGGAGTGAATAGAGGTCAAGACCCGGATTCGTGCTGTTGAGTTTCGGACAAACAGCCGAATTCTTGTGCTCATCGATATTGCAAAGCCGAATCTCGATCTCGCTGTCCTTGTCGAAATATTTCCCCGCAGCGAGATGCTTGGGAACGACGCAAATCTCGGCATTTCTGCCTGGCACCGGAATCTGCATGGTCTGTTCGCCGCGCGCAGGGTCGACGGATAAGCCGGCATAGGCGTATGCCGGAGCCAGCAGCTGCAGCGGCAGCAATAGCAGCTGAGTGAAACGCACAGGTCTCATGGCGTGCGATGCGCGCATGAAAAAGGTCCTGGAAGCCTCAATGATATTGCGGACAAACGCGAGCCGCGTCCTGCTCGGAAATTTGCAGCTCCGGATCCGTGAAGCGGACGAAATTCGCGACCTCGTCGTGCTCTTTTGGATAACGAATCTTGGGCGGGATCACGCTATCCCAATATTCGGCTGCCTTGCGGGGATCCCATCCCGCTGGAGCGCAAAATTGAGCGAGGGAAGCGGCCGCGATAAAACCGGAAGCGTGCAGGCCATACCAGCAATGGACGTACATCGCACCCTTGCCTTCAGTGATGATCTCATGGAGCTTGGTGAACACCGTCTTCAAGGCCGCGCGGTTGTCCCACTGGTGATAGTCATATTGGAGCGAATTGCCGGCGCAGCTGACATTCTCGGTACCGTTCCATCCGGTTCGATACGCGTACACCGCCTGCGAGAAGCCGGCTTTGCAAAGTGCCTGAAGAGACTGATTTTGCAGCGGTCGGCGTGGACCGTCGACACCAGCGCGAGACCCTTCGGTGCCGCCGCGATAGAGGACCCCGGGCATGACGACGCGAAAGTGCGTCAGTCCTACTCCGTTCCCAACTGGAAAGAGCTTCTCTTTCTTCATATCGGCGTCGTCGGTTCCCGCAGGCTGCGCAAGAGCGCTCGCTGCAACTGACAGTCCCAACAGCAGAACCGAACAAAATCCCGGGATCTTGGACATGGCGTCTCCTCACCAAAGATAGTCAGTCTTGACGTCGCGTCGGACCTTGAGTCCCTCCTGAGAGCGAAAGGAGCGGGGTGGCTCCAGCGCATCCTGGGCAGCTCAGCAGATCGCGCTGGTCTCGACGTTAGAGCAGCCGGCGACCAAAGGTTGTGAGCCACTTCACATGGCCGGAAAATGCGATTGAGCTAAAGTTGCAATCTCAAGTGAAGGTCGTTTGGTGCAGACGTAGGTTCACAGGTTTGGCGAGGACCGGACATGCCAGCAACGCCCAATTTGCCGACGCCCGATTTCACCTTCGATGCCGACCAGCCCGGCGCATGTATCGCTGGCGTACGGCCGTATCGCAATGGATCCTACCGTCTCGACGCCGAGACGATCTCCAGCAAATTCTTCGTCCATAACTATGGGCATGGCGGTGCCGGCATTACGTTGAGCTGGGGCTGCGCCTCCAAGGTGCGGGATATCGTCAGGAGCCATCTGGTTGGCTCGCCCGATACAAAGGTGGCCGTCCTGGGTGCAGGAGTGATGGGCCTGACCGCCGCCACGCTGCTTGCCGATCTCGGTCTGACGGTCACGATCTATTCGGACCGCCCGCCGCTGCAGACCACGTCATCCAAAGCCGGCGGCCAGTGGGCGGTGTCGGTGGTGGAATTCGCGGGCAAGAGACAGGAACTCACTGACATCATCAAGTTCGCATACACGACCTTCAAAGCCAGCATCGGCCAGGGCTTTGGCGTCAGCGAGCGGCCGAACTATTCGGCCACGCCGTCGCATAATCTGGACGTCGTGATCCAGCTGGCGCCCGGTCTCATCAAGCCAAGGCAATCGCTTCCAAGGGAGCCGTTCGAGGGCCATACCAAGCCTGGCTTCGTCTACCAGACCTTGCTGATCGAACCGCCGATCTTCCTTGCGAAGCTCGAAGCAGACCTGCGGGCGCGCGGCATTACGTTTGTGAACAAGAGATTCGTCGACAAGTCGGACATCATCGCGTCGGTGCCGGAAACGATCGTCGTCAATTGTACCGGGCTCGGGTCGATGATGTTGATGAGCGATCCGAAGATGGTCCCGATCAAGGGGCAGTTGGCGATGTTGCCGCCGCAGCCCGCGTTGCAATATTTGTATGGTCAGGACGGATATTTGTTCCCGCGCGCCGATCACGTCGTCATCGGCGGGACGTTCGAGGTCGGCGTGAACAATGAGACGCCAGACAAATCCGTGTGCCAGGATCTCGTTCGTCACATCGCCTCCCAGTTTGGCAAGGCGGCGGCGAAGCCTCTTCCGGACATCCACATCCACAACCCGGACCACGCGCCGATCGTCAATCCGCAAATCCCGGAGGTCTGAGGCGAGGTCTCGTAGGTGCGAGGTCTCGTAGGGTGGGTTAGTCCTGCAGATGCGCGGAGCGCATCTGCAGGGGGTAACCCACCAGCTTCGGCGAATTGCTCGAATTATGGCGCCTCCAACCAGCGTGGAACGGGCAAGTCTTTCTGGCGCAGGAATTCGGGGTTGAACAGCTTGGATTGATAGCGCTGTCCGCCGTCGGCGAGGATGGTCACGATGGTCTTGCCGGGACCGAGGTCCCGCGCAAGCCGCATGGCTCCGGCGATGTTGATGCCGCTCGATCCACCGAGCACCAGTCCTTCGTGCTCGATCAGGTCGAACAGAACTGGCAACGCCTCCTCGTCCGTGATCCGGTACGCCGCATCGATTGGTGTGCCTTCAAGATTCCTGGTCACACGCACTTGTCCTATCCCTTCGGTAAT
Source organism: Bradyrhizobium manausense (assembly GCF_001440035.1). Classification (GTDB taxonomy): domain Bacteria; phylum Pseudomonadota; class Alphaproteobacteria; order Rhizobiales; family Xanthobacteraceae; genus Bradyrhizobium; species Bradyrhizobium manausense. The sequence goes on from NZ_LJYG01000098.1 coordinate 7,658, forward strand.
GGAGTTTCCTTCGCTCGTCAGCTCGCCCTTGGTGAACCAGTTGTAGAGCGCGGCCCCCATGGGATCGCTGAGCGCAATCCTGATTGCTGGATTTCGCTCTTTGAGGGCTCGTGCGACCCCACCCAGCGTTCCGCCACTGCCGACGGCACAGGTAAAGCCGTCGATCTTTCCGCCCGTTTGTTGCCAGATCTCCGGCCCGGTCGTGCGGTAGTGGCCCTCGCGATTGGCAACGTTGTCGAATTGATTGGCCCAGAACGCACCGAGCTCTTCGGCGAGCTGGCCGGAATAGCGCGCGTAATGACTGGGATCCGAATAGGGAACGGCAGGGACCAGTCGCAGGTCTGCACCGCAGAGGCGCAGCATATCCTTTTTCTCCTGACTCTGCGTGTCAGGCATCACGATCACGCTTCGATAGCCGCGTGCATTCGCCACGAGCGCAATGCCGATGCCGACATTGCCGGCCGTGCCTTCGACGATGACGCCGCCGGGGGCGAGCTTGCCGCTTCGCTCGGCATCATCGACCATGGCGAGCGCCGCACGATCCTTGATCGACCCACCTGGATTGAGAAATTCGGCCTTGCCGTAGATCTCGCAGCCCGTGGCCTCCGACGCCATTCGCAGCCTGATCAATGGCGTATTGCCGATGGAGTCCAGAAATCCCGTACGGATACCGTTCATCGCCTGCTCACGCTCGCGTGCTCGCGCGACTTTAGGCTGTTCGGCGGACAATTCGGTTCTCTAGTTTGGGCGATGTGAGCAACGACTTGGGCGTCCAATCCGTGCGATCGGCAATTCCATTCCTGCGCTGTCTTTCAGTCTGCCTTGCGGGATGCACCGCCTGGTTCGCCTGCAAGGTCACCCGCCGGCTCGATGTCGGCGACCACACGCTGATCATCACCGAAGCCTGTATGCGGTCACCATGCGGTGAGGCGGGGAGCGTCCCCTACGCCGCTTTTTCTGACTGGGCAAGATTAGGCTGTGTACTCACCAAGGCTAGCCGCCTGATGTCCGCTCACCTCGAACGGCAGCGGAGAACCGGACATCTCCGGATGTCGCGAAAGAGCCAGAAGCAGACATTGTGGATACCGTTAGTGTCCAAACGGCGCGCAAGCCCTTGGTGAGGGTCAACCAGAAGCGCCATCATTACCGGTCGGAATTCGTGTCACTTGGTTGCGCAGAAACCTCGCTCGTTCATTGCATTCGTCAACAGTTGCATTGAGCGGCAGCCCAATCCAGCGCAAACGGCCGATCGAAATAAATGTCGAGAGAACGGATGCGAGCAGGCACGAAAGGAGAATTTCGCTGGCATGTTGCCCTTGCCAAAGCAGGACCGGAATGAGGCCAAGTACAACCCATAAAGCAGAGTTCAGAACCATCGGCAGGCGATTCATCGGGCGGCTCCGTTCGGCGATTGCACAAAGATATGTGCACAACCTTGAGCCAAATGTCCATCCGCCGAGGATGCTGCCGCTCGCCGGAGCTGTTATGATGATGCGGTGTTGGGGATGGATCGTCCGGAAGAGGTAATGATCATGTCTTCAGAAGGATTGTCGAGCAGCGACGCCGAACGACTGCGTGCTTTCGAACGCCAAGGTCATGACGCTCTGGCAAGGAGTTATTACGAATTTTTTGCAGCGGTGACCACTCTAGCCACCGAGCCGCTTCTCGACGCCGTACGTTTGCAACCGGACGCAAATCTGCTGGATGTCGCGAGCGGGCCCGGTGCTCTTGCGGCGGAGGCGGCAAATCGCGGCGCGCGCGCCGTGGGCGTTGACTTGTCCCCACGGATGGTAGAGCTGGCACACCAACTGCATCCTGCCATAGAATATCGTGAGGCAGACGTAGAACATCTCCCATTTCTCGATCATATGTTCGACGCGGTCGTCTGCGCCTTTGGGCTTGGACATTTTCCCCAGCCGGAACTTGCTGTCGCAGAGTGCGTCCGAACCTTAGCGCCAGGCGGACGCATTGCGTTCGCTTGGTGGGATGATCCGGCGCGCCAGCGGATCCAAGGCCTCTTCCGTGAAGCCATTGCCGAGATCGGAGTAACGTTACCGAAGGACGTCCCACAGGGCCACAATGTGTTTCGTTTCTCGGACTCGGACGAATTTCTTCGGTTACTAAGAGGAGCTGGGCTCACCGCGGTGGCGGTCACCGGGCATGCAGCCTCCTTTTTCGTTCCGGATACGGAAACTCTTTGGCGAGGTGGGTTAGGCAGCCTCGTTCTAACTGGCGCTGTCATCAGGCACCAAGATCATGCAACTCAGGACTTGATCCGAACCGCGTTCGAGCGCCGCGCCAAGGTCTACAAATCGGCACATGGGCTGACGCTGCCTATCGCGTTCAAAATTGGCTCCGGCCAGCGATCGACTTGATGGGTGCTCAAGCGAAAGGTCGCCTTTGGCTCAACTGCGTCTTCAACTCTGTTTGAGCGCTGTCGGACGCAGCCTGGTTCGCGTGGAGATCAGCAGCGGGCCAAGCTAGACTTTTTGAGTTAACGCCGCTAACCTTAGGTTGAACTCGAGCTTACCCAGTTGAAGCGCGGAGCGAATTTTGAGCGTTGAGCCGATCATGAAGATTGAAGTGGTGACCCCGGAAGATTGCACGGGCACCGTCATCAGCGACCTGAATGCGCGGCACGCCCGGATTCGGGGCCAAGGTGTGCGCGGCAAAGCAAACGTCATCACGGCGATGGTGCCACTCGCTGATATGTTCGGCTACGCAGATGGCCTGCGCTCTCCAAGCCGAGGGCGTGCAACTTTCACGATGGGTTTCGACCATCATGCTACGGCGCCCAAGCCATCGAACGACGCTTAGGCCATCGAATTCCGACGCCACATTTGATTGGACGCGCGACTGGCGAGAGCATGATGTTGATAACCAAGGGACGGAATTTTCCCTCGCTGTCCACAAAGCGCCTGGTGCTGCGCGCCATGAAACCCAAAGATGCCGCCGCCTTCGGAGCACTCCTGTCGATACCGGAAGTAACCCGTCATTCAAACTGGCCGGATAACCCCAGCAAAATTCAAAGCGAACGCTATGCAAGGTGGATGGTGAAGCTTTACGCCTCCGGCAAGGGCTGCGCGTGGATCATGGAAGACCGAAAGTCGGAATCCCTCATTGGCGCGATCCGCTTCAATAGCTTTGAGAGAAAATGGAGTTCTGGCGAGATCGGGTACGAGTTACACCCGCAATTTTGGGGAAAGGGCCTGATGTCCGAGGCGGTCTCCGCCACGGTGGCCTGCGGTCACGAGATTTTTGGGCTTAACCGCATTGAGGCTTGGACGCTTCCGGGAAACTCGGCGTCAGACCGGGTCCTGGAAAAATCCGGATTTCGATATGAGGGCACCCTTCGACAGAAGGCCTGGTTCAAAGGCGCCTATCATGATTTCCGGATGTTTGGACGGATCGCGGGCGACCCACCGAATTAAATTGATCGGTTGCAATTCGACGTGCTGACGTTCGGTCCGGGTCTCAAAGGCTTCCTTCGCACCTGGCATGCCCTCGGTCCGGTCGTGTCCAGCAAGCAGACATCGTCGCGCTCTGGGCTTAGGTCAGCCAGGGGCCAAATGCCGACTTCTCGCAAGCTATTTCCGGGCTGTTACCAGACGCTTTCGGTGATATAGCGCCCTCATGTTTGATCCCATCCAATTCGCACTCTACATCGCTGCCGCGCTGCTACTTGCCATAACGCCGGGGCCGGGCATCTTTTACGTGGCAGCACGGACTCTCGCGGGTGGCAGGGGCGAAGGTATTAGCTCCAGCCTTGGAACCGGCTTAGGTGGTATGGTTCACGTCATTGCTGGGAGCTTAGGGATTTCGGCCATCGTGCTGACTAGTGCAGAACTATTCACCGCGCTTAAATTGGTGGGAGCCGCCTACCTCGTTTGGCTTGGTGTCCGCACATTCCGATCCGCTCGTAAGGATGCGGAGTTCGGCAAAGCGACGCCCTCGATTGGCACGCTGCGAGCGTTTCGAGAGGGGGTACTTGTTGAAGCGCTGAACCCTAAAACCGCAGCGTTCTTTCTAGCCTTCATTCCACAGTTCGTCGACTTGAATGCTGGACATGTGGCGATCCAGTTTATTGTTCTGGGCGCGGTATCAGTGGTTCTAAATACGCTGGCAGACGTTGTGGTGGCTTTTGCTGCGAGCAGCATCCGAAGCGGCGTGGCGGAACGTCCAAAACTTATTCGAAGACTGCGCGAAGGGTCCGGCGCGGCGATGGTGATGCTTGGCTTAGGTTTGGCTTTCGCTAAACGACCTTCCTGAGGTTCAGGCCCGTTACTGCTATGGGTCAAAGGCTGCCCTCCGCAGTCGGCAAATTCTGGTCGGATCTTCTTCCGGGAGCGGACATCGCCGCGCTCAGGGCTCAGGGCAGCCACGTGCCATAGGCGACGTCCACTAGCCTTCACTCAGGGATGCAAACGGACGTCCGCCGAAGGAATGGCAAATGAGAGAGGCCGCTAGCCGAGGTGGCCCTACTCTTGGAAGTCTTGAACGGTCTTGATCCGCTCAGCGCAGCGGGCAAGGCCTTCATAGTCTTCGGCTATTTTTCGGAGTGTTCGTCTTATTTGAGGGTGCTCGGCATTATTCGCCAGGGCGTGAAACTCCTCGGCTCGATTCCACCAATGCTGGGGCGGGTGCATGGGCTTCATTCCCATTACGCTACGTATTCGTCAGGAAGTGGCAGCTTCAGCATCTCAAGGCTGTCGTGATACGCGGGTAGGTATCGCTGCAGCAGCTCTGGTGGTAGGGCCGACAGAACTTCTCTGGTGCGCTCATATGTCATCGTTCCCAGCCTAGCCGGAAGCTCCGGCGCCGAAGCGCCGAAGTTCCAGTGGCCTCGGTACTCACGGCGCCGAGGATCATCCCGGAAACCACTAGTCTCTGTGGGCCGCCCCAAACCCTGCGTATTCTGGGCTCATGTGTCATTGACGAATATCAGTTCCGGGAAGGGATTGTTTGTCAGTCCACTCCCTTTGAGGGACATCGCAATCGCCGAGCGACGGAATATCCGCGGTTGGTCACAAGCTGACGAGTTGGCCGATGGCGCTGGTGGGCAGCTAAGGGCCAGAAGGCGACATCTCGGGCTGGGCCGATAATGTGACAGGCCGCCCTGAGGCGGCGTCGGAGGAAAGACATGGCCCTTCGATTTGCGATCGAACTTCTCAAATCCATCGCGATCATAATTGCGCTGACGCTGGCAATGGGGTTTGCGGTCGAATTCGTTGTTTCCGCTCTATCCGACCGTGATGTAAGTGGCGCATTTGGTTCTTAGCCGGAATTGCTGGCGGCATACTTGGCTTAGTCATCGCCGTCGTGATCGTCCTCAGGCGGATTGCTGACGTCGAGGATTGATCTGTCCTGATAAGCATAGATTGCGACTTAGTCTCGCTATAAGCTTGCTTGCTTTCTGGGAAGGCAAAACATGTTACCCGCAGATTACGTTTTTGGCCTCGCTGTTGCGTTAGTCGTCATATTCAACGTCTATTTTGGACCCCGTATCGAGCGCGAACGCGTTGCAATGCAGTGGGGACGTAACGGCGAGCCAACATGGTGCGCCCCAAAATGGTTGGCGATGTGGGGAATGATTGTCTTCATGGCGGCTGTTCGGCTTTTTATTTGGCTGGCCTCGACATATGCGCCGCAGCGTGTGCACGGAGTTGAACTAGGAATAGTCATTTTCTCGGTGATCGCCGCGGGCTCCCACCTATTTGTTTTGATGAAGGCGAGAGCGGCGCGCTGACGACGTCGCGCAAGTCGGCTAAGGGTCAAACTGCGACGACAACCCTGTTTCAGGACTGGTCTCGATCTACATCGCATAGCGGACGCTTCGGCGGATTCGTGCGAAGGTCAGCACCCGGCCACAAGGAGGGTCCGCCGAACGAGAGAGCCGGTGCGCTATATAATTCATGTTGGAACCGATTAACTTGTTTCAATCTATTTAATTCAGTGGTACGTTAATATCTGCCGTCTGACAACCATAGGATGGTTCCCATGCCCTCGGAAGACGAAGATCGGCGGGAGTTTTTGAAGACCTGCGGAAAATTCGCAGCGGTAACACCGCCTACCATGACCATGCTGCTGTCGACCTCCCTCACATCAAACGCAGTTGCGCACTCCGGAGGTGGAGGCGGCCGGCACGAGCACCGCGAACACCATCGCGACCGCGACTAGTGACACGCAATCTTTCTGAAGGGACATGAGGCCGCCTCGCAGGGCGGCCTCAATCGATTGGGCCAAATACTCTCACAGCCCTCTTCGCGATCTCGTCCGGAGCCGCCCGTACGGATGAAGAGCGCGATGTCTGGATGCGGGCGCGGTGGGATGAGGCTAAGGCATTGCAAAGGCCCTTGCCCGAGGACGCGCTGAGGATCGTGATGCGTGGCGGGGAAGGAAGATCGGATGGCAACGTGATTGGTCAGGTTGGTGCCAAGAAGCGGACCAATGACGGACAGTCCGGTATCGTCGCGATGGGCATTTGCGGAGCCGTGCGCCGCAGCAGAAGGATCGTCATTCGATCACCTCGTCGGCGCTGGCGAGCAATGTCGGTGGTATGGTGAGGCCGAGTGCCTTCGCGGTTTTGAGATTGATTGCGAGTATAAGTTTCGTTGGCTGTTGGATAGGAATGTCGGCCGGTGCTACTCCGTTGAGAGCTTGGCCAACATCATCTGCCCAGCGGCCGAAATAATATGGCCAATCTGGCGCATAGGCCAAAAATACCGGCTCATTTTCGACGAGGTCCGTCCACCAAGTAATGGTGGGCAGGCCATGTTTCATTGCCAACTGGAGTATCAGCTCACGGTGTTCGGAATTGGGAGGAAGTCCATTGGCCATGAGCGCCTGAACCGATTGTTGCGTCATGGTCTCGAACGCTTGCCGATATTCCGGCTCTCCGGCCGAACGTTCCATTGATACGCCGATGATTGAAACTTTCGACCGCTGACCGGCGTCTCTAACCGCCTGTCCCCAAGCCCCCTCCCATTCTGCGCGGTTGGAAAGATAGGCAATGCGTGATGCCGTTGGGACTGCCTGATGTAAAAGTTCGAGATGCTTTCCCTGCATCTCAATTCCAGCATCTAAGGAAACGCCCGTGATATTGCGCTCCGGCCTTGCCATGTTCTTTACAATCCCAGCGGCTACCGGATCGCCAAACGTGGCGATGATCGGAATTGTGGTTGTCTCCTTCGCGACTTTCAGGATCATCTGGTGGTCAAACCCAAGCGCTATTGCGTCAGGCTTTGTTTGCACCATCTTGCGCGCGACTTCTTCATAGCGTTCGGGCCGACCCTCCGTGGCGTATCTATCCACGATCAGGTTCTTGCCCTCTGTGAAACCGATCTGAGCAAGCCGATTGAAGAGAACCCTCCAGAACGTCTTTGCGAAATTCTCCATTCCGTCCTGGCTGCAAACTGCCAGCCGATAGACCTTGTTGGGCTCGGCTGCCGAGAGGGCGCCCGTTCCTGCGGTCCCCAATAACCCAACTAGAAAATCGCGTCGTCGCATGTGTCCGTACCTCCAGGACCATGTCTGCAATGGTGAAAAGCTATCACTTTGTCGGCGAGCCGTGCTCTCCATTAGTCTAGGAAATCTTCTTTTCCGCGCCGCACTCGCTGGCGGGGGGACGGCGGCGACAATCTCCCAAACTCGGGAAGGTCGGAGTTGGGTCAATCGCGAGAGAAAGAACAGAGGTCGAGCAAATCCAGCCCGCTCCGACTTAATGAGCGAACCTCCGGCAGATCAGGCGCAACTTTGCAAGATCGGCAAGAAGCGGAAGTCGGCGCTAGTAAGAATGATAGAGGCCACCCACTGAGGCGACCTTACGCGGCTCTTTCGCGGAACGGTGCCGACAACTTCTCAGGCGGAATCACGGTCGTATTCACCTTGGAACTTGTCTCACTGGTCCGGTAGCAATTCGGACAATGGAATAGATGCGCGATGGTATCCGAGGCGACCAGCGCGGACCTCGTCCATCTCATTTCAATGTGGCAGGCAGGGCAGATTGGCTGCTCCAATTGCTCCAACGCCTGTTTAAGCTTGTCCACCACGGCAACGCGCCCGTTTCTTATTCCCTTACCTCTCCAATAATTTAGAACACTCACAAATTCAACTTAGCGGTACCCGGCGCTCAAGATCCGTGCCGCATTGCGGGGCCGCCATCACGCCGACATTTGCAGCGAGTGCATATTCCTGGCCGAAAGTGGATCGGGAAGTGATCGCCAGTTCAAATGCCGGTTCTTCCGGAAATCCGTTTCCTCGAAAGACACATCATTGCTGTGCAGCCATTTTGAAGGGAAAACGCCGAGCACTGTCCTCGCAACCGAAAGCCCCCGGGTCGGTTTCGGGTCAAACAGCGAAGAACTCAGGTTTGAGCGCAGCCTCATGGCCGCGCTCTGACCGGATCTGGTTGATCCTACTCGCCGTCATGTCGAAGGTCTTTCAGATGGGGCCGGCCGGAATGCGGCTCGGCTCATCACCCATTTGCTGATTGGATTTGGCGAGCAAATGCGTGTCGAGCTGTCACGAGCGGGCCCTTGCCGCACGCCGCGATGATGCCATCCTACTCCTGTTTTGCCCGACGCCTCAAGCAATTTTCGGTTTTACGGAAAATTTAGGCGTGGCCGACCCGCTCGGGTGCGATGGCGACGCGACTCGGCCTCGTTGCGCTTCAAGCCCTTGATTTCGCTGTCGCCGGCTACTGTGCATGGGCTTGTTTTCGACTTTTCGTCGCGAGGGTGCAAATATCTGCCCGAGCCCGAAATGGTCCGGCGCTCGCGCTTTTCAATCAAGCCATTTTCAGGAGACGCACCATGCAGGTTTACAACGTGGTGAAGTTCAAGGTGAAGGCCGGCGAGGAAGCCGCCTTCCTCGATGCGCACCGCGGCGGCAAGGCGAAATGGCCGGGCCTCGAACATGGCGTCATCATCAAGACCGGCGAGCAGACCTTCTGCCTGATCGGCCGATGGTCCAGCCAGGACGCGATGGTCGCGGCACGGCCGGCGATGATCAAGACGCTCGACAGTTTCAGGTCGGTGCTCGAGGATCAGGGCCAGGGGCGCGGCGTGACCGATGCCGTGTCAGGCGCGGTGGTGCTCGATCTCTAGCAGGCGCGATAGCCCGCTACTTCATCAGCCGTATGCCCTTGGTCGTGAACTTCTGCGTCCTGCCGCCGGATCGAACGGGGCGCCTGGTGCCGGCGGCCTTGCCGGTGCCGGGCGGCTGGTGCGCCGGGACCAGCTGGTGCGGCTGCGAGCCGATCAGGTCGCGGCGGCCCATCTCGATCAAGGCCTCGCGCAGCACCGGCCAATTGTCAGGGTCGTGATAGCGCAGGAAGGCCTTGTGCAGGCGGCGCTGGCGCAGGCCCTTGATCGCCTCGACCTTGTCGCTGCCGCCATGGCGCACGCCGCGCAAGGGATTGACGCCGGTGTGGTACATCGCCGTGGCGGTCGCCATCGGCGAGGGCAGGAAGGTCTGCACTTGATCCGCGCGATAGCGGTTCTTCTTCAGCCACAGCGCGAGGTTCATCATGTCCTCGTCGGTCGTGCCCGGATGCGCCGCGATGAAGTAGGGGATCAGGTAATATTTCTTGCCGGCCTTTTCGGCGGCTTCATCGAACATCCGCTTGAACTTGTTATAGGCGCCGATGCCGGGCTTCATCATCTTGTCGAGCGGGCCGCGCTCGGTATGTTCAGGCGCGATCTTCAGGTAGCCGCCGACGTGATGGGTGACGAGCTCCTTGATGTATTCGGGGCTCTCGACCGCGAGGTCGTAGCGCACGCCCGAGGCGACCATCACCTTCTTGATGCCTTTGGTCTCGCGCACCTTGCGATAGAGCCGGATGAGATCATCATGCGAGGTGTTGAGGTTCGGGCAGATCTCTGGGAAGACGCAGGACGGCCGGCGGCACGCGGCCTCGACCTTCGGGTCCTTGCAGGCCATCCGGTACATGTTGGCGGTCGGGCCGCCGATGTCGGAGATCACGCCGGTGAAGCCCGGCGTCTTGTCGCGGATCTTCTCGATCTCGCGCAGGATCGAGCCTTCCGAGCGATTCTGGATGATGCGCCCCTCGTGCTCGGTGATCGAGCAGAAGGTGCAGCCGCCAAAACAGCCGCGCATGATCGTGACCGAGAACTTGATCATGTCCCAGGCGGGGATCTTGGCATCGCCATAGGACGGATGCGGCGCGCGCGCGTAAGGCAGGTCGTAGACCGCGTCCATCTCCTCAGATGTCAGCGGGATCGGCGGCGGGTTGAGCCAGAGGTCGCGATCGCCGTGACGCTGCACCAGCGGCCGCGCATTGCCGGGATTGCTCTCCCGATGCAGCACGCGAGAGGCGCGGGCATAGGCTTCCTTGTCCTGCTCGACCTGCTCCAGCGCCGGCAGGCGGATCACGGTCCGGCCCTTCTGGCGCGTGGCGCCTTCGTCGGCGGAATCGAGATCGTCGGCGTGCAGCTCGGTGTAGTCTTCAGGCACGCGGCGAAACAGCGCGACGCCCCTGATGTCGTCGAGCTCGCGCGGCGCCTCGCCGGCGGCGAGCCGATGCGCCACTTCGACCACGGCGCGCTCGGCATTGCCGTAGAGCAGGAGGTCGGCCTTGGCGTCGGCCAGCACCGAGCGACGCACCTTGTCCGACCAATAATCGTAATGCGCGATCCGGCGCAGCGAGGCCTCGATGCCGCCGAGCACGACAGGCACATCCTTGAACGCCTCGCGGCAGCGCTGGGCGTAGACGATGGTGCAGCGATCCGGCCGCTTGCCGCCTTCGCCGCCGGCGGTGTAGGCGTCGTCGCTGCGGATGCGCCGATCCGCGGTGTAGCGGTTCACCATGGAATCCATGTTGCCGCCGGTGACACCGAAGAAGACTTTTGGCTTGCCGAGCGCCTTGAACGGCTCGGCCGAGTGCCAGTCCGGCTGCGCAATGATGCCGACCCGGAATCCCTGTGCTTCGAGCAGCCGGCCGATGATGGCCATGCCGAAGCTCGGATGGTCGACATAGGCGTCCCCCGTCACCAGCACGATGTCGCATTCGTCCCAGCCGAGCGCGTCCATCTCGGCGCGGCTCATCGGGAGGAATGGCGCGGGCTTGCGCGGGTGCGCGCTCGCCATCAGGGGCTTTTCGGCGGTGATGATCTGGGTGTCCATGGCGCCAAGGCATAGGACTCCGGACGCGCGAATACAACCGACGCTCGCGTGAAAGATGCCGGTTCCGTCCTCATTCGGGCGCATTAACCCTTCGCCTGCCCCCGCCGGGGCTCGGGCGCCGTGGCTGGCTCGCCTGCCGCGGTTCATTTGCAGGAACGATCCGGCTTCGCGCACATTCTGACTCGAGGGATCGTGGCGAGCCCCGCTTGCGCGCGCCCGTGTCCGGGATCTGCCTCGATATTCGCCTCGGGCGATGGGGGAACTGTGAGTACAGTCATAGAGAACTTGCTGTCGCGGAAGCAGAAGCTTGTCGAACAGCTCGAGAAGGCGCAGTCGGTCGAGGACCGCGACAAAATTGAGCACCAGCTCGAACAGATCAACACAGCGCTGGATTTCCTGGACCGGCCGGGGCCGGAGAGCGGGAAGTAGAAGCCGCTCAATTCGCCGGCGTCTCCACCTTCAACGCTTTGGCGTAGACCACGCCGGAATTCGTGATGTGCGTCGTCATCGTCGCTTCGAACGCCGCAAATTCGCCGCGCGCGAACAGATCGAGCAGCTTGCGGTGCTCATCGAATGACGAGCGGGTGCGCACGTCGATCGGTGAGGTCAGGTTGGTGCGCAGTGCCGCCACGCGCCCCGAGACGAGCTGGTAGGATTCGGCGAGGTAGCGGTTGCCGCAATGCGCGAACAGGCCTTCGTGAAAGGCGGCGTCGGCGCGGCCATAGGCGATGTTGTCCCTGGCCTCGACCGCCGGCTCCATCGCCGCGATCGCATCGCTCAGCGTCGCGATGGCGCCGTCGCCATCGTGGCGGAACGCGAGCTCTGCGGCCTTGGGCTCGAGCGCGATCCTGAAAGTGCAGAGCGCGGTAATGTCCTCCGCGCTCGGCGTGAACACGAAGCTGCCCACCTGGGGCCGGATCACCACCAGCCCCTGTGCCTGCAACTGGCCCATCGCCTCGCGCACCGGCGTGCGGCTGACTCCGAAAGAGTTCGCCACCATCTCCTCGGAGATGGCAGCCCCGAGCGCGAACTCGCCGTCGATGATGGCCTGCCGCAGCCGTAGCATCACCCGCTGCGACAGCGATTTCGGCGTATCGAGCCTGAGCGATCGCATGGATGCTCTCAGATCACCTTGCCGGGGTTGAGAAGATGATCGGGATCGAGCGCGGCCTTCAGCGTCCGCATCAAGGCGATCTCCGCCTCGCTGCGGGCGTGGCCAAGCCATTTCTTCTTCAGCGTGCCGATGCCGTGCTCGGCCGAGACGCTGCCGCCCAGCTCGCGCACGAGGCCATAGATGATCGCGTCCATCTCCTCCTTCGGCTGCTGCTCGACGGGAAGGCCCGTGACCCAGGAGACGAGGTGCAGATTGCCGTCGCCGATATGGCCGTAATAGACGCTTTCGCAGCCCTTGATGCCGCCGGCGAGCGCCGTCTTGCAGCGCGTGACGAACTCGTCCATCCGCGCCACCGCAAGACCGATGTCGTAGGAGATGTGCGGCCCCAGCACCTGGCCGAACTCGGCGCAGATATCGCGCACGCGCCAGAACGCCTGCGTCTGTGCCAGCGATTGCGCCACGGCCGCATCGACCAGTAGCCCGCGCTCCATCAGCTCTTCGAGCCAGGCCTGGAAGCGCGGCGCATCGATGCTCTCGTCGGTGCCCTGCGCCTCGACCAGCACGTAGAGACCCTGGCCCGCGGCGACCGGAGGCTTGACGCCGGCGCGGGTTGTGATCACGTCCCAATAATCCGGCCACATCACTTCGAATGCAGAGAGCAGCGGGCCCAGTCCGCTGCGGGCGCCATCGAGCAGCGCGATGACGGCGGCATAGTCCTTCAATGCGCACAGCGCAGCCATGGTCGAGCGCGGCTTCGGGAACAGTTTCAGCACGACGCGGGTGATGATGCCGAGCGTGCCTTCCGAGCCGATGAAGAGATGCTTCAAATCGTAGCCGGCATTGTTCTTCATCAGCTTGTTGAGGCTGGTGATGATGGTGCCATCAGGCAAGACGACTTCGAGGCCGAGCACCAGCTCGCGCGTCATGCCGTAGCGGATCACGCGGTTGCCGCCGGCATTGGTGGAGAGGTTGCCGCCAATGGCGCAGGAGCCGCGCGAGCCGAGGTCGAGCGGAAAGAAGAAGCCGGCCTCGTCAGCGGCTTTCTGGATCGTCTCGAGCGGCGTGCCTGATTTGACGGTCATCGTCATCGACGCGCGGTCGATCTCCTCGATGCCGGTCATCCGCTCCAGCGAGATCGCGACCCAGCCCGCCTCAGGCGAAGCGCCGCGGCAGAGCCCGGTCAGGCCGCCCTGCGGCACGAACGGCAGGCGCGCCTGCCGGCAGGTCGCAATCGCATCGGCAACTCCCTGCGCATCGAGCGGGCGGATCACCGCAAGCGGCGTTTGCGGCAGGCTCGCGCTCCAGTCGTTGCAATTGCGCGCGGGCACTTCGCTGCCGGTCAGCACGGCCGCAGCGCCGAGCTTGTCGCGCAAGGCGGCAAGCAACGGCTCCGGCTGTCCGACGGGGCTCACCATATTCATGCGAGACCTCCTCCAAATTAAGCTGCGCCTCATGCGCGCCGTGACGGCTGAAAGCGTTTGCGTTCATCTTGTATGTAAGGTACAAGGCGAGAAGTAAAGCAAAAACAAGGCTCGATAAGCCCTCGACGATCCTGAGTTTATTCGGGGAGCTGCAACAATGGGTGGCGCTATGACGGAGGCAATTCGCGGGTTCTGGGTGGCGTCGGCAACACCGCTGGCGGCAGACGGCAGTGTAGATTCCGTCAAGCTTGTCGCCCATGCCAAGCAGCTGTTCGGCAAGGGTGTGGACGGCGTCGTGCTGTTCGGAACCACCGGCGAGGGCACCTCCTTCAACGTCACCGAGCGTGTCGCGACCATCGAAGCCGTGCTCAAGGCCGGCGTGCCGGCGGAACGCATTGGCATCGGCGGTGGCTTTCCTGCCATCAGCGACAGCATCGCACTGACGCGCGCCGTGCTCGGTCTCGGCCTGCGGCACGTTCTGATCCTGCCGCCGTATTTCGATCGCAGCGCCACGCCTGAAGGTATCGAAGATGCCTTCGCCGCCGTCATCGACGGCGCAGCCGATGATCGCCTGCGTGCCTATCTCTATCACATCCCGCAGATATCCGGTGTCGCGATCCCGACACGCGTCGCCGCGAGTCTGCGCAAGCTTTACGGCAAGGTGGTAGCGGGCCTGAAGGACTCCAGCGGCGATTTCAAACAATTCCAGGCGTTCCGCGCAGCGGCGCCCGAGCTCGCCATCACGGTCGGCAACGAAACCGACATCGCGCGCGCGATCGCTGGTGGCGGCGCCGGCACCATCTGCGGCATGGCCAATATCGCGCCGGAGCTGGTCAAGGCGATGATCGACCGCAAGGACGTCGAGGCGCGCATGCAGGCCGCTGTCGATATCGTGGTGAAGTCGCCGTCTTTCCTGACGACGTTGAAGGCCATCCTCGCCGCGCAGACCGGGGACGCCGGCTGGCTCCGCGTGCGTCCGCCGCTGCGCGCTTTGTCTGACGGAGCCGCGCTCAAGGCGAAGCTCGACGAGCTGACCCGCCCTGTGCTCGTCTAGGATCGGGCAATGCTGCGACACGTTCCCGCGAATTCGCGAGCGCGTGTCGCGATGGCCTTTTCGCGCTGATCTCAGTCCTAGAACCATTCAACACTAGAGCTATTCAAGTCCGCCGACGGTTCTCTTCATTCGCAGCCGCTGCTAGATGCGCGAGCGCCAATGCTGTGACTTGGAAGTGAATCGAAAGTGCGTGCCCTTGTGGATGGCTCTCGCGTCAGAGGTCATCGAAATCGTTGCGGCAGGAGCCGCGCCAGCCTGCTCATCGGCGCAGCCGTGCTGCTCGCTGAAATTCCTCTCAACCCCGCGATCGCGCAGGCGCAAACAGCGCTCCCGCCGGTGAATGTGGATGCACCGGCGCCGCGGCCGAAACCGTCGCGCGCGTCGCAGCAGTCCCGACAACGGACGCAGACGCTTGCGCGCCGCACCCCAACGGTCATTCCGCCCGCGCTCCCGACATTGTCGGAACGCGCCGCGGCGGAAGCTGCCGCACAGCAGGCCGCAAGGCTCGGCTATCGCGCGATGCCGAGCGCGAGCACGTTGCGCTCGGGCGCATCTCCGCTCGACACCTCACAATCCGTCAACGTCGTGCCTGCGCAGGTCCTGAAGGATCAGTTGCCCCGCAATATCGACGATGCGCTGGTCAACATCAGCGGCATCACCCAGACCAATACGCTCGCCGGCACCCAGGATGCGGTGATCCGCCGCGGCTTCGGCGACAATCGGGACGGCTCAATCATGCGCAACGGCATGCCGCTGGTGCAGGGGCGCAGCCTGAACGCAGCCGTCGACAGTGTCGAGGTTCTGAAGGGACCGGCCTCGCTACTCTACGGCATCATGGGTCCCGGCGGCATCGTCAACACAATCAGCAAGCGTCCCGAGCTTTACCAGCACGGTTCGGTCACGCTGCTCGGCTCGAGCTACGCCAACAACCGCAACGGCGCCGACGGCACGCTCGACCTCACCGGCCCGATCGGCGATGGCGGGCTCGCTTATCGCTTCATCGGCTACGGCGTCAGCGAAGACTATTGGCGCAATTTCGGCCGTCACCGGGACATGCTGGTGAACCCGTCGCTCGCCTGGTACGGCGAGACCACGACGGTCCAGCTCACCTATGAGCATCGGGAGTTCATCACCCCGTTCGATCGCGGCACCGCTTTCGTCAAAGGCGCGCCGCTGGCGATCCCGGCGACGCGCCGGCTGGATGAGCCCTTCAACAATATGTGGGGCACGTCCGATCTGGTGCAGGGCTCGGTCGAGCAGAAGTTGGATGATCATTGGAAGGTCACGACCGCCTACAGCTACAACACCGAGACCTACAGCGCCAACCAGCTCCGGATCACCGGCGTCAATGCTGCGACCGGTATCGAGACCCGCAGCAATGACGGCACCCAGAACTCGCTGAGCAACGTCAGCTACGGCACCTCCTACATGCAGGGCGACGTCTGGGGTGGCGGCTTCCGCAACGAGGTCCTGTTCGGCGGCGAGGCAATGTATCGCACCATCGATCGCCACGATTTGATCCGCCAGGCGACGCCGAGTTTCAATTTCTACAACCCGGTCTACGGGCGCGTCATACCCGGCACGACCATCTCGGCGACCGACAGCGAGCAGACCGACAAGCTCGGCACCCGCGGCTTGTTCGCGCAGGACACGTTCCATCTCACCAACTGGCTGTCCGTCGTCGGCGGCGTGCGCTGGATGCAATACGAGCAGCTCGCCGGAAAGGGCCGGCCTGTCTTCGTCACCAACACCAACCTTTCCGGCGACAAGGTGCTGCCGCTCGGCGGTGTCATCGTCAAGCTGAACGACGAGCTCTCTTACTATCTGAGCTACACGCAGTCGCTGAAGCCGACCTCGACCATTGCGCTCTTCACCGGTGCACCTATCGGCTTCGTCGTCGACTCCACCATTGCGCCTGAAGAAGGCACGCAATGGGAGACCGGCGTCAAGTTCGACGTCAACAAGCGGCTGTCCGGCACGCTTGCGGTCTACGACATCGAGAAGAAGAACGTGCTGGTCGCGGATCCCTTTAGCAGCGGTACGGTCTTGGTACGAACATCCGCGAAGGCGCGGTCGCGCGGTGTCGAGCTGGACGTCACCGGCCGGCTGACCGACGAATGGAGCATGATCGGCAGCTACGGCTATACCGACGCGCGCCTGATCAACGATCCCGTCGTCGGCAACGCAAAATTGCTGAACGCCGCAATGAACACGGCCTCGCTCTATCTGGTCTACGATTTCGGCGACCGGCTCCCCGGTCGCCTGCGACTCGGCGGCGGCGCACATTATGCCGGTGACAGGCCGGGCGACTCCGCCAACACGTTCTTCCTTCCCGCCTATACCGTCGCGGACATCTTCGCGACCTACGACACCAAGGTCGACAAGGTGCCCGTGACCTATCAGTTCAACGTCAAGAACCTGTTCGACAAGGTCTACTACACCTCCACCACCGGAAACGCCCTGAACGTCGCGATGGGCGATGGCCGCCGAATCTCGCTGTCGGCGACGGTGAATTTCTAGCCATGGCGATACGACATCAGGCCGGACGCAAGATCAGCGCCGCGCTGCTCCAGGTCCATTCCATCGCGGGCCTCGTGCTCGCGCTGCTGCTCTCCCTGATCGCGCTCACGGGCGCGGTCATAAGCTTCGAGGACGAGATCGTCGACCATCTGAACGCCGGCATCATGCAGGTCGTGCCGCGCGCGATGCCGGCGCTGTCACCGGACGAGCTGGCGTCGCGCCTGAAGGTCGTGCCAGATGTTGGCAGGGTCGCCGGCATGACGCTCTCGAGCGATCCTGCGGCCGCCGTGCACATCCGCTTCGCGCGCGACGAGCCCGGCGGGCGGCCGTCGTCGCTCTATGTCGATCCCTATGACGGCCACGTGCTGGGTGTCCCGCGTGGCGAGGAATTTTTTGCGACGGTGCGCCGGCTGCATCGCTGGTTGCTGATAACAGGCGATGGCAAAGGATGGGGACGCCAGATCACAGGTATTGCGGCGCTGGGTCTGATCCTGATGCTGGTCTCGGGCCTCGTGCTGCGCTGGCCGCGTCGCGCGAGCAGCATGAAGATGTGGCTGAAGCCGAATCTTGCGCTCACCGGCCGTGGCCTGCATCGTTCGTTGCATGCCGTCATCGGCACCTGGGTGCTGCCGGTCTATCTGGTGATGGCGATCACCGGCCTCTGGTACTCGTTCGACTGGTACAAGGACGGCGTCGTCTGGCTGCTGGCACGCCCCCACGTGGCGGCGGCGAAGATGCAGCCGAAGCAGCCGCGTCCAGCCGGCCGTGCCGAGACGGCAGAGGCCGTCGGGTTCGATCGCGCTTGGACCACCATCCAGCGAGAGGAGAGCGGCGGTTTCGCCAAGGTTCAGCTCCTCCTTCAGGCAGGTCCGGGCACGGTGATGCGGATCCGGTCGTGGCCAAAGGGCGCCACGCTCGAAAGCGAGCGCGACGAATTCCGCATCGACGCTGCGACAGGCCAGGTGATCTCCTCGGAACGCTACGCCGACAAGACGCTGGGCGAAAAAGCCATCGCAGGCGTGTTCGACATCCACCGCGGCGCGATCCTGGGCTGGCCCGGCAAGCTTGCGTTCATGATTGCCGCGGCGCTGATGCCACTGTTCGCGGTCACCGGCGTGCTCCTGTACCTGTCGCGCCGGAAGCTGCGGCCGTCACGCCAGCGCGCAGCGCTCGGCGATGATGCCGCCGATGGCGCGGGCGAACGGCAGGTTGCAGCCCTCGGCAATACCAAGAGCTAGCTCGACGGCGTTGAGTCGCGGCAGGCCCGCCAGATCACTCGCCTGCTGCAGCGATTTGCGTACCCCGAGCTCGACCGGCAGCGCGGCATAGCCAAGGCCGGCTTTGACGGCGCCGACCAGCGCGGAAAGGCTGCGCGCCTCGCAGGCGATGCTGCAATCCCGTCCCATCAGGCGCAGGCCGCGCAGGGCTTCGCCACGATAGGCGCAGCCGTCCGCAAAGGCCACCAGCGGAACGGCATCGTCGGACCGGTTTGGCGCCGGCACTTTGCCGAACCATGCCATTGGTTCGAACGCGATCGCGGCGTCCGCGGCGTTCGAGGGGGCGCGCTTGTAGAAGGCGAGATCGAGCCGCCCCTGATCGACGTCTTCGGCGAGTCGAGCCGACAGGTCGGTGCGAACCGATAGTTGTGCCCTGGGAAAGCGCGAACGGATCTCGCCGACGGCAGACGCGAAATCACGCTCGAGAAAATCGGCGGGCATGCCGAGCCTGATCGGCGCGTCCGAGGCTGGCCGGCGCATCGCGGTAACGGCACGCTCGTTGAGCGCGATCATCTCCCGTGCATGCGCGACGAGCTCGGCGCCCTTCACGGTTGGCCCGAGGACCCGGCCGCGAGCCCGCTCCAGCAGGGGATGGCCGACCATGGACTCGAGCCGGGCGATCTGCAGGCTGATCGCGGATTGCGATCGCCCCAATCGCTCCGCCGCGCGCGAAAAGCTGTTGAGCTCGACGATGGCGAGCAGTGCGCGGAGCGTATCGAGATCGAGGGTTGTCGGCATGGAAAGCTCCGGCGCGGCGGACGGTCAGAATGACATTTATCAATCAAGCCATTGCAGAAATCAATTTCTCCCCTGAGGCAGGCGCGCGCTATCAGGCATGCGCGCCAGTCGCAACCAGAGGCGCGGGGGAAACACATGCAGCGCCGCAACGTCCTGAAGGGTCTGGGTCTGACCGCTACCGCCGCTATCACGAACACTCCGGCGTTCGCGCAAGGCGCGCGAAGCGTTGTCAGCACTTCACCATCGCCCTGGCCTTCACCGCAACTGGCGACCGGCAACCGGCTCGGCCATTGCCGCATCGGCAACGGATCCACGGTGTGCGTGGTGCTGCACGAATGGCTTGGCGATCACGTCAATTGGGAGCCGGTGCTGCCTTATCTCGATCCGGCACGCTGCACCATCGTGTTCATGGATCTCAGGGGTTACGGCTGGTCGCGCGGCGTGAGCGGCAGCTACACTCTGGATGAGGCTGCGGCCGACGTGCTGCGCACCGCCGATGAGCTCGCCATCACCCGTTTCCATCTTGTCGGTCACTCGATGTCCGGTCTGGTGGCGCAGAAGATCGCGCTTCAGGCCGGGAGCCGGCTTCAGACCGTGACGCTGTTCTCGCCGGTGCCACCCACCGGCTTCCGCGCCGACGAGGCGGCGATGAAGGCGCTCAATGCCGTCATCGATGAGGACG
Source organism: Bradyrhizobium manausense (assembly GCF_001440035.1). GTDB lineage: Bacteria > Pseudomonadota > Alphaproteobacteria > Rhizobiales > Xanthobacteraceae > Bradyrhizobium > Bradyrhizobium manausense. The sequence continues at coordinate 27,606 of NZ_LJYG01000098.1, forward strand.
AAGCGGCCGGGCGAGCGATCGCGGCCCGCACCTCCAGCCGCTATGGTGCCGGCTGGTTGCGCCGCAAGCTCGCCATCGCGCGCGAGGCCTCGACGGTCGAGGCCAAGCGCGGCTATCTCACCATGTTCACGTCCTCCGCCATATCGGGCGAAACCCATGGGCTGGCCGCGCCGCTGCATGTCGTGACCGGCGCGCTGGATATTCCGTTCTATCGCGGCGAGCCGCTACGCAATGCCTTTGCGCTCGCTTATCCCCGCGTTACCCTTGAGACCATCGACGACGCCGGACATTATTCCATGCTGGAGACCCCGGTGCGGGTTGCCAGCATCATCGAGAAGCAATTGGCGGGCTGATCGGCCGCCATGCGGCCGAGTGACTAGCCAAGTTCGTTGCAATCGTTCAAAAGCCCATGGCTTGTCCTTGCCGGGGTTCACGCCATGAAGCTTCCGATCGTCACTCCCGCCGATATCCGCCGCGCGCTCTTGCTGCGGGAGGAGATTGCGCTGCTCGATCTCAGGTTCGAGGCGGCCTTTGCCACCGGCCATCCGCTGTTTGCCGCCAACATGGCCGTGGACCGGATCGCGATCGAGGCCGCGGTGCGGCTGCCGCGCAAGAACGTGCCGGTCGTGCTCTATGACGATGGCGAGGGGCTGGTCGCTGCAGGCGCCGAACGCCTCGCCGCGCTCGGCTACAACAATGTCCGCGCGCTCGATGGCGGGCTGGGGTCCTGGCGTGCGGCGGGCTACGAGGTGTTCGAGGACGTCAATTCCTATTCAAAGGCGTTCGGCGAACTGGTCGAGGCGCGCCGTCACACGCCCTCGCTCAGCGCCGACGAGGTGGCAAAGCTGATCGCGGACAAGGCCAACATCGCCATCCTCGATGTCCGTCGCTTCGACGAATATGCGACCATGAACATCCCGGGCTCGGTCAGCGTGCCCGGTGCGGAGCTGGTGCTGCGCGCCGGTCAGGCCGCGCCCGATCCGGACACCACCATCATCGTCAATTGCGCCGGCCGCACCCGCTCGATCATCGGCACCCAATCGCTGATCAATGCCGGCGTGCCCAACAAGGTGCGGGCGCTGCGCAACGGCACGATTGGCTGGACGCTGGCGCGGCACACGCTCGATCACGGCGCGGACAGGCGCGGCGCGATCGGCTCGTTCGAGGGCGGCGCGGCCAATGCGCGCGACGTCGCTTATCGCGCCGGCGTCCGCCACGTCGGTGCGAACGAGATGGCGGCGCTGGTCGCCGATACCAGCCGGACGCTCTATCGCTTTGACGTGCGCGGCGCCGAGGAATATGCGGCCGGTCACCTCCCGGGCTTTCGCCACTATCCCGGCGGCCAGCTGGTGCAGGAGACCGACATGGCAGCACCCGTGCGCGGCGCGCGCATCGTGCTGACCGACGACAAGGGCGTGCGCGCCGACATGACGGCGTCCTGGCTCGCGCAGATGGGCTGGGAGGTCTATGTCCTCGAAGGCGGCTATGATGGCCCGCTCGAGGCCGGCCCGCCGCTGGTGCTGCCGAAGCCCGATCCGGCGCATCGCTACCGCCGGCCCTATGAGGGCACGGATGTTGCGGAGCAGGCGATGCAGGCCTATCTCGACTGGGAATATGGCCTCGTCGAGCAGCTCCGCCGCGACGGCACGCACGGGTTTTACGTGATCTGACTACCACCAGGCCACGATATTCCCGTATCCAAACCCTATTGTGCTCGGCCTCGTCCACGGTCTAAGAGCTGCGGCAAAGCCGTCATCTCAGGAGATTCCATGCCAGCCGCAGGCCAAAGCCCTGAGCGGAGCGCGAAGGCGCTGCTGCTTGAAGGTGTCAACGATAGCGCCGTGGATCTGTTCAAGGGCGCAGGCTTCAGCAATGTCGAGCGTCTGACCAAGGCGCTGGATGGCGAGGCGCTGCGCCAGGCGCTCAAGGGCGTGTCGCTGCTCGGCATCCGCTCCCGCACCCAGATCACCGACGAGGTGCTGGAAGCGGCCGACGGGCTGCTCGCGGTCGGCTGCTTCAGCGTCGGCACCAACCAGGTCGATCTGCTGGCGGCGCGCAAGCGCGGCATTCCCGTGTTCAACGCGCCGTTCTCCAACACCCGCAGCGTCGCCGAACTCGTGATCGGCGAGATCGTGATGCTGCTGCGGCAGATCTTTCCACGCTCGGTATCGGCCCATGGGGGCGGCTGGGACAAGTCCGCGGCCGGCAGCCGCGAGGTGCGCGGTCGCACGCTCGGCATCATCGGCTATGGCAATATCGGCTCGCAGCTCTCGACGCTGGCCGAAGCCATGGGCATGCGGGTGATCTATTACGACCGCACCGACAAGCTCCGCCACGGCAACACCGAGCCGGTGGAGAAGCTGGAAGAGCTGCTGGCGCAGAGCGACATCGTCAGCCTGCACGTGCCGGAGACGCCGGAGACCGCGGGCATGATCGGCGAGAAGGAGCTGCGGGCGATGAAGCCTGGCGCGTTCCTGATCAACAACAGCCGCGGCACGGTGGTCGATCTCGATGCGCTCGCGGGCGCCTTGCGCGATGGCCACATCGCCGGTGCCGCCATCGACGTGTTTCCGGTCGAGCCGTCGTCGAATTCGGAGCGCTTCAAGAGCCCGGTGCAGGGCCTTGGCAACGTCATCCTCACTCCGCATGTCGGCGGCTCGACCGAGGAGGCGCAGGAGCGCATCGGCGGCGAAGTGGCGCGCAAGCTGGTCGACTATTTCATCACCGGATCGACCATGGGCGCGGTGAATTTCCCGGAGGTGCAGCTGCATCTGCGCCCCTCGGGCGCGCGCTTCAGCCACGTCCATCGCAACGTGCCGGGCATGCTGCGCCGGCTGAACGAGGTCTTCCTCCAGCGCGACATCAACATCGCCGCGCAATATCTGGAGACATCAGGCGACCTCGGCTATGTCGTGCTCGATGCCGACCTTAACGGCGCGGATTCCGGCGCGCTGCTGGCGCAGATCCGCGCGCTCGAAGGCACGGTCGGCGCGCGGCTGGTGTTCGAGCACTAGGTCTCGTCACGTTCCGGTTGCATTGTCCGGCCTAAACTCTCTAAACTGTACCGGCTTCGACGTGTTCCAATCACGTCGAATTTGAGCTTCAGTTGCGTGAGTGTCCGCCATGGAACGCGACGCCGTCCTGATCGATCTCGCACTTCAAGGCGGCGGTTCGCACGGCGCTTTCTCCTGGGGCGTGCTCGACCGCCTGCTGGAGGAGAACTGGCTCACCATCGCCGCGATCTCCGGCACGTCGGCCGGCGCGATGAATGCGGCGGTGCTGGCGGACGGCTGGACCGCCGGCGGCGCCGAGGGCGCGCGCAAGGCGCTTGAACGATATTGGCGCCGTGTCTCGAAGGCTGCCGCCTTCAGCCCATTGCAGCGCTCACCGCTCGACCGGCTGATGGGACGCTGGACGCTCGATACCTCGCCCTTCTACATCCTCACCGACCTGATGTCGCGGGTGCTGTCGCCCTACGACCTCAATCCGACCGGCTACAATCCGCTGCGCGCGGTGCTGGCGGAGAGCATCGACTTCGAGCG
>NZ_LJYG01000098.1:31169-32878 GCF_001440035.1 Bradyrhizobium manausense
CGCCGATCCAGCTCTTCGTCACCGCGACGCGCGTGCGCACGGGTCGCGGCCGCATCTTCCGCAACGCCGAGATCACGGCCGACGTGCTGCTCGCATCGGCCTGCCTGCCGACCATGTTTCGCGCGATCGAGATCGACGGCGAGCCTTACTGGGACGGCGGCTATGCCGGCAACCCCACCATCACGCCGCTGGTTCGCGAGAGCGACGCGCATGACACGATACTCGTTCAGATCAATCCAACCGAACGGCCGGAAGTGCCGCGCACCGCGGCGGAGATCCTCAACCGGCTCAACGAAATCTCCTTCAACTCGCCGCTGATGAAGGAGCTGCGCATGATCGCGCTGCTGCGCCAGGCCGCCGATCCCGGCAGCGGCGAGGGGGCGCGCTGGGCGAAGATGCGGACGCACCGGGTCAAGAGCGACATGCTGGCGAAGTTCGGCGCTTCGTCGAAGCTCAACGCGGAATGGGAGTTTGTCTCGCTGCTCCGCGCCGAGGGACGCCTGGCCGCGGATGCGTTTCTCCGCGAGCACGGCGCCGATGTCGGCCGGCAATCGACGGCCGACCTCGATGTTCTGCTGGCGGAGTGTTGAGGCATGGGTCTTCTCGGCCTGCTCGTCGGGCTCGGCCTGCTGGTGCTGTTCGCGTTTCGCGGCTGGAGTGTGCTCCTGCTCGCGCCCTTCGCCGCGCTGGTGGCGGCGTCGTTTGGCGGCGAGCCGCTGCTGGCGAACCTCACCCAGGTCTTCATGACGAATGCGGCAGCATTCCTTGCGCAGTTCTTTCCGATCTTCCTGCTCGGCGCCGTATTCGGCAAGCTGATGGATGACAGCGGCGCGGTGACATCGGTGGCCGACTTCATGGCCAAGCGTCTCGGCGAGCGCCGCGTGATCCTGGCCGTGGTGCTGGCCGGCGCCGCGGTGACTTACGGTGGCGTCAGCCTGTTCGTCGCGTTCTTCGTCATCGTGCCGATGGCCCGCTCGCTGTTTCGCGCGGCTGAAATTCCGCGCCGTCTGATTCCCGCTGCAATCGTGCTGGGGACGTCGACTTTCACCATGTCGGCTTTGCCGGGCACGCCGTCGATCCAGAATGCGATCCCGATGCCGTTCTTCGGCACGACGCCGTTTGCCGCGCCGGGCCTCGGCATCGTCGCCTCCCTGATCATGCTCGGCACGGGGTTGTGGTGGCTGCATCGCGCGGAGGCCAAGGCCAGGCGCGCCGGCGAGGGCTATGGCGACGAAATCGAGGACGTGATCGAGCGCGCCGCCACCGACGAGCTCGTGCGCGAGCGTGCGACGACGGCGCGCGAGTTCGATCCGGCGGAGCTGCAACATGGCCATCGCAGCGACCGAGCGTCGCCGATCCTGAACGCCGTCCTGCCCTTGATCGTCGTCGTCGCCGTCAATCTCTTGATGTCGCTCGTGGTGCTGCCGCGGCTCGATGTCAGCTATCTTGCCGAGCAACGCTTTGGCGGGACGTCGCTCGCCGCGGTTGCGGGCGTGTGGTCGGTCGCCGTGGCGCTGACCGCCGCCATCATCACGACCATCGTGCTGAACTGGTCCCGCCTGCCGGCATTGCGCCAGACCATGGACGCCGGCGCCAACGCCTCGGTGCTGCCCGCCTTCAGCGTCGCGAGCCTGGTCGGGTTCGGCGCGGTCGTCGCCGCACTGCCGGCGTTCACGACCGTGCGCGACTGGGTGCTCGCGATCGAAGGC
>NZ_LJYG01000098.1:32909-50664 GCF_001440035.1 Bradyrhizobium manausense
CCGCGCTGACCGGCTCGGCGTCGGGCGGGTTGACCATTGCTCTCGACGCGCTCGGCCAGACCTATGTGGAGCTGGCGTGGCGCACCGGCATCGACCTTGCCCTGATGCATCGCGTCGCTGTGATCGGTTCGGGAACGCTCGACATCCTGCCGCATAACGGTGCGGTGGTGAGCCTGCTCGCGATCTGCGGCCTGACGCATCGCGACAGCTATTTCGATATCGTGATGGTAGGCATCGTGACGTCGCTCCTCGCGCTGGTGGCCGTGATCGCCCTGGGCAGCGTGCTGGGGTCGTTCTGAGACGATTGTGCCAGCCGCCGAGGTTAACACGCGCAGTTCACCCCGCCGCCATGGCCTGTGCACCTCCCAGCAACCGCGCATTGAGCCGGCCGCCGGAGAACAACATGTCGTCGAGCGCTTCGTCGATGTCCGCTGATATCACCGACCTGCCGCCATCGCGCGCGATGCTGCCCTGTGCCAGCCGCCGCATCAACTCCTTGATGAACGCGCAACTCGTGCCTTCACTGCGTCGTGCCGCCTCGGCGATCACGGCGTCCTCAAGCGGCAGTCCTTTGCCGTAGAGCTGGACCAGCTTGTTGCGGCCAGCCTCGTCGGGGAGAGGTACTTCGATCGCCTGATCGATGCGCCCCGGGCGGCCAGCGAGGGCGCCTTCGAGGTCCTCCGGCCTGTTGGTGGTCAGGACGAACAGGATGTCCGCATCCTCCCTCAGCCCGTCCATCTCGTTGAGCAGCTTGTTCAGCATGGATTCCTCGCACGGCCCCATGTCGTCGCGATCGCGGGCGATCAGGTCGACGTCCTCGATCACCACCATCGACGGCTGGAGCAGGCGCGCCAGGCTCATATAGGCGCCGAGCAGGCCGATCTGCTCGGCAGTGATGATCAGCGTCGTGTGCCCGGGCAGATGCGTTGCGAGATAGCGGATCGTATGGGTTTTGCCGGTGCCCGGCGGCCCGTACAGCAGGATGCCCTTACGGGTCGACTGGCCAAGCCGGCGCAATTGATCGCGGGTGCCGACGAAGGTCAGCACGTTGCGATCGAGCAGCCGCAAGGTCTGCTCCGGCAGGATCACATCGTCACGCGCGATCGCCGGCAATCGGTGCACAGTGATACCGCGCGAGCGCCCGCGATAGTCGGAATCGGCATCGAGCGAGAGGATCTTGCCGCGATAGGTCCGCGCGGCCTGCACAGCTTCTTCCAATTCGCCAAAACATTGCTGGACGAGGGCTGCGCTCGCGCCGCCCGCAGGCACCAGGATCTCGATCCGGATGCCGGGCTCGCGGCTGTATTCGCGGTGCGCACATAGCAAGACAGAATAGCGGAGGCCATCCTGTTCGCACAGCCATAGCCCGTTATCCAGACACTTGACCGGTTTCTTCTCGCCGACGTCGACATCTGAATATTGCAGCGGGGCAATCGCGACGGCATAGCGGCCGCTCTTGAGGAGCCGCGAAATCGAGAGCGTTTCGTAGCGCTGCTCCTCGTTCAACCCGAACAACCTGATGGCTTCGCCGAAGAGCCGGTCGACCGCGGCCTGCACGTCCACGCGCATATGGCCGGGAAACTGGCGGATCGTGGTCACCAGCTTGCTGCGAGGAACGTTGGCAAAATGCCAGTCCAGAACGTCGCAAGCGAAGTCGAAATTCTCTTCCTGCTCGCTATCGGGCTGGTCCGCTGCGCGCATGCATTCGCTGCACAGCCAGATCGTTCGGTTGCCGATCCGAACATCCGTCCGTCCGTCGCCATTGCCGCAGAGCTCGCACGAGGTCTTGATCGCCTCAAGCGTGACTTGCAGCCTGTGGCCGGCAAGATTGATGGATTGTTGCGCGGACTTGAACAGGGTCTCGGCGACGGATTGCGGGTAAGGCCCGCAGATCGCCTTCTCCTTCTGCTCGATCTGGGCGATCAGCGCGGCCGCCTCGCGCTCCGTCTTGCCGAAGATCTGACGGAGCAGATCCAGCACGAACTGGTCCGGCGTATCATCATCATTATGAATGATGAGCCGGACCAGCTGGTTCTCGCCACGCATACTAATTATCACGAAAGATCTCCGATACAATCTATGGTGGTAGAGAACGAATAGGGAACACAAAAAGAAGCGGCCGTCAAGTCCGGCGGCCGCTCAAATGCAATCGCTATGCGAGCCTAGTGCGCGCCGCCCCCGCCGGCCGCCTTCACCCGCCGCGTCAGCAGCACCGCGATCGCGGCCAGCACCAGCACCACGCCGATCACGGCAAAGGTGTCGGAGAAGCCCATCACCAGCGCCTGGCGCTTCACCGTCTTGCCGAGTGCGATGATCGCCTGCTCGCGCGCGGCGTTGGGATCGGGCACGCCATGGGCGATGAAATAATCTGTCATCTGCGCGAGGCGGCTGCGGACCTCCTCGCGGCCGAGCGTCACGGAATGGCCGATGATGTTGGAGTGGAACTGCTCGCGCTTGGTGACGATGGTGGCCAGCACTGCGGTGCCGATGGCACCGCCGAGATTGCGCATCATGTTGGAGATGCCGGAGGCGGCAGGCGCATCCTGCGGCGCGACGCTGCCGAGGCTGAGCGCGGACAGCGGCGCCAGCGTCAGCGCCTGGCCGACGGCACGCACGACGTTCGGTATGAAGAATTGATCGCCGGAATAGTCGAGCGACATCTCGATGTTGAGAAAGGAGCTGGCAGCGAACAGCAAGAGGCCGATCGTCGCGATGTAGCGCGCATCGAAACGTTGCATCAGCTTCGGCACCAGCGGGATCAGCAGCAGCTGCGGCAGGCCGGTCCAGGCCAGCACATTGCCGATCTGCTCGGCATTGTAACCCTGCACCTGGCCGAGATAGGCCGGCAGCAGATAGACCGAGCCGAACAGTGCAAAGCCGAGGAACACCGCGGCGATGGTGCCGACGCCGAAATTCCACTGCGTCAGCAGGCGGAGGCGAAGCAACGGCTTCTCGACCACGAGCTCGATGGTGATGAACAGCGACAGGCTGATCGCGGCGATGACCGCGAGCCGCACGATGAAGGGCGAGCCGAACCAGTCGTTCTTGTTGCCTTCCTCGAGCACGGCCTGCAGCGAGGCGAGGCCGACCGCCATGGTGGCGATGCCGAACCAGTCGCCTTCACGCAGCAAGGCGAGATTCAGGGGCGCACGTTCCAGGGTGAGGAACAGAATGGTCACCATGACTGCCGTCGGCAGCACGTTGACGAAGAAGATGGTCTGCCAGCCGTAATTCTCGGTGAGATAACCGCCGATGGTCGGGCCGATTGCCGGAGCGAACGTCACCGCCAGCGAGAACATCGCGAGCCCGATCGGCTGCTGGCCCTTCGGCAGCTTGGTGAAGACCAGCGTGAAGGCCATCGGGATCAGCACGCCGCCGAAGAAGCCCTGGAAGCCACGCATCGCGATCATCGACGGCAGATCGTGGGTGAAGGCACAGGCGACCGAGAACGCCGCAAAGAGCGAGGCAAAGCTCAGCATGATGTTGCGGAACGAGAACACGCGCGACAGGTAGTCGGTCAGCGGGATCACGATGATCTCGCCGATCAGGTACGACGTCGAGATCCAGGATCCGTTGTCGACACCGGTGCCGATGCCGCCCTCGATGTTGAGCAGCGAGGCATTGGTGATCTGGATGTTCAGGATCGCCATGAAGGCGCCGATCATCGCGGCGAAGACGGCGATCCAGACTGTGGCACTGGCCCTGTTGGGATCGGCGGCGACGCGATCAGGCGTCGCGGCCGGTATGGTGGGCGCTGGCGTCGAGATTGCGAGGCTGTTGGACATGGCACGACCCTCCGGAAACAAGCTTGGCTTTGGACTGCGTCGAGGGCGTCGTTGCCGCTTGCGCGGTCGGCGCTGAACGGGTTGCGATCGTCGGGATCACGGACATGCCGGGCCGCAGCTCGATCACCGGCTGCGTTTCGGCATCCAGCGCGATCCTCACAGGGATGCGCTGCACGATCTTGGTGAAATTGCCGGTGGCGTTGTCAGGCGGCAGCAAAGCGAATTCCTGACCACTGGCCGGCGCGATGGAATCGACGTGGCCATGCACCACCTGGCCCGGGAACGTATCGACCTCGATCTCGACCTCTTGTCCGGCGCGGACGTGGGTGAGCTGCGTTTCCTTGAAATTGGCGACGACATAGGCGCCCTCGGCGGGCACGATCGACATCAGCTGGGTGCCGGCCTGCACGAACTGCCCGACGCGCAAGGTGCGGTTGCCGATGACGCCGTCGATCGGCGCGACGATCGTGGTGTAGCCGAGATTGAGCTCGGCCTGATGCTGAAGCGCGGCGGCGCGGGCGGCGGCGGCATTGGCCTGTGCGATCTCGGCCTTCAGCAGCTCGACTTGCTTGAGAGCTGAGGCGAGATTGGCGGTGTCGCGCTGGATCGCAGCCTCGGCGCCGGCGTTGCGGGACTGTGCCTGCTGCGCATTCTGCACGCTGCCATAGCCGGTCGCGGCGAGATCGGTGTAACGCTTGTTCTCCTGTTGCGCGAAGATCTTTGCTGCGGTGTCGACATCGATGGTCGCCCTGGCCGCGGCGATCACCGCATCCTGAACCTCGAGCTGCGCCTGCTTGCTGGTGATCGTCGCATTCGCGGCGGCGACATCGGCCTTGGCCTGGTCGAGCGCGACGCGGAAGTCGCGGTCGTCGATCCGCGCCAGCACCTGGCCTGCTTTCACATGCTCGTTATCGCCGACCAGGACACGGTCGAGATAGCCGCTGACCTTCGGCGCGATGGTGGTGTTGTCGGCCTTCACATAGGCGTCATCGGTCGAGACCAGGAAGCGGCCGACGGTCCAGTAGTCGTAGCCGTACCAACTCGCGCCGGCGAGGGCGGCGAGGGCCACTCCCGCAAGCAACAGCTTGCGAAGGTTGAGCTTTCGGCTCGGGGCGGGGGCTGATGAAGCCGGCAGAATGCCCTCCGGTGCCAGGGTTGGAACCACGGTGGCTTCGGATTTCGTTGGGTTGGTGTGGACGGTCATCGCCGCCTCCCTGAATTAGGAAACTTGACGATTTCCAAAATAGGACTAGCTTTGAGACTGTCAATGGAATGACAGGCATCATTTAAAGACATGGCTCAGACAAAATCGTCATCAGAGGTTCGTACGCGCGGACGGCCGCCTGTGCGCAGCGACGAGGAGACCAAGCGGATCGTCCTCGAGGCCGCGCGACACGCGTTTGCCGTCGATGGTTACGCAGCAACCAGCACCGAGGAGCTGGCGCGCGGCGCCGGCATCTCCACCAAGACGCTCTACCGGTTGTTTTCGGGCAAGGCGGCGCTGTTCGAGGCGATGTGCGCTGACAGGCTCGAGCGGCTGCTCTCCGACGTCAATCTTCAGGCCAACAACCAGGCCGACATCGAAACAAATCTTGCTGCGGTGCTGGTCGCCTGTGCCGATCTCGCACTCGATCCAGAGGTCGTGGCGCTGCAGCGCATGGTGCTGCAGCAATCGGCGACGTTCCCCGATCTTGCCGCGAATTTCTACCGGGACGGCATCGCCCGCACCGCGGCGGCGCTCGCCGGCTGGCTCCGCGTTCAGGTCAGGAAGAAGCGCCTCGCGCTCGACAATGTCGATGAAGCGGCCGGCATGATGATCGGCATGATGGTGTCAGCGCCGCAACGCGCCGCGATCTACGCAAGCGTGACGCTGCCCTCCCGCAAGGAGATCGAGCGGCGGGCAAAGGCATGCGCCGCAATTCTGCTCGACGGCTGTCGCGGGCCGTCGCGCTAGCGGCGGCAGGCTTTGACAATCCGACGAAGCTGGACTATCTATTTCGCATGCGAAATAAACGGCCTGAGGCGAAGCATCATCGGCTGATCTATCTGCTCAACGTCGCGCAGCGCCGTTTGCAGCGCTGGATGGCTGTGCAGCAGCAGAATGAGGTCACGCCGGCGCAGGCCGGGTTGCTGTTCATCCTGAGCAAGCAGGACGGCGTCCTGATGGGCGAGGCGGGCGCGGCGCTTGATCTTGGTCCGGCCGGCATCTCCGGCCTCGTCGATCGCAGCGCAGCGGCAAAACTGGTCGAGCGCCGCGCCGATCGCGAGGATGGCCGCGCCTTTCGGGTGTGGCTGACGCCGAAGGGCCGCACTGTGCTGGCGCAGGCGAGGGCCGATACGGCTGCGATCAATGCCGCCCTGACGGAAGGATTTACCAGCGCCGAGATCGACATCGTCGCGCGCTGGCTGACCAGCATTCAGGACAAGTTTCCAAGAGACTCCATAAGAGACATCGCAAGAGATCCAGAGCAATAAGAGGAGACACTGATGACCGAGCATGTGCGAGTTGAAAACAACAACGGAATTCTCACCCTTACCCTGGCGCGCCCCGACAAGAAGAATGCGTTGACGGACGCGATGTACCGCAAGCTCGCCGACACCATCGAAGCCGCCGAGTCCGATCCGTCCGTGCGCGTGCTGCTGATCCGCGGCGAGGGCGACATGTTCACCGCCGGCAATGACGTCGGCGAGTTTGCGGCCGTCGCATCAGGCAAGTCCGAAGGCAGCCGCAATGTCGGACGCTTCATCCAATCGCTGGCGCGTTGCACGCGGCCTCTTGTTGCCGCCGTGCAGGGCCGTGCCGTCGGCGTCGGCACCACCATGCTGCTGCATTGCGATCTGGTCGTGCTTGCCGAGAATACGCAGTTGTCGACGCCCTTCGTCAGTCTCGCGCTGGTGCCGGAAGCTGCCTCCAGCCTCTTGATGCCGGCGCGCATCGGTTATGCCCGCGCCTATGAGATGTTCGCCCTCGGCGAGACCGTGCCGGCCAAGTCCGCGCTGGAATGGGGCCTCGCCAACCGCGTCGTGCCGCTCGAGAGGCTCGATACCGAGGCGCTCGCGCTCGCCCAGCGTCTGGCCAAACAGCCGGCCGGTGCGCTCATCGCGACCAAGAAGCTGATGCGCGATGGCGAGGCGCTGGTCGCGCAGATGAATGCCGAGGGCGAGCAGTTCGCCAAGCGTCTGCGCACCGCCGAGGCGCGCGAGGCATTCACGGCCTTTGCCGAGCGGCGCCCGCCTGATTTCACGAAGGTTTCGTGACATCTGGCCCAACCTCAAGGGGGCTGGCAAATCGCGAACACCGCATTTGACTAAAACCTTAACGGAACATTGGCATGTCCCGATGCAAGGTGGCCTCTCCTGGACAAAGGCCCCTTGTGACCCATGGCAATGTTTAAGAAATCGGTAAGCTCGCTGCTCCTGACCCTGATGGCCCTGTTGGCGGCCGGCGCGCTCGCCTCCACGGCGATCCAGATGGTGGGGGCCCTCGGCCGCTACAACGACAGTCTTGAGACGGCGCGGCTTGCCGCTGCCGACAAGGCGATCTTCCACGGCGTGGTAGCGCTCCGCCAGAATCGCGGCGACGCCCAGAGCGCGATCCTCGGCGAGGACGATCCGCGCGCAAAGCTCGCCGAGGCGGAGAAGGCGGAGCAGGGCGGCTATGAAGGTGTCATCGCCGCGATGGCCAGCGTCGACTTTGCCCGCCGGGACGAGCTGGCGAGCAAGCTGAAGCAGGGCTGGAACGAGGCCGCGCCGCAATTCCAGCTGTTCTATGATGAAGCCAAACGTCCGCGCGCCGAGCGCAAGATCGAGCGCGCCAACCCCTGGTACGATGCCGTCACCAAGGTCATCGACACGGCGAACCTCGCCTCGACCGCGGTGTCGAACCGGGCCTGGATGAACGATCCCTTCATCGCCCGCATGGTCCAGGTCCGCCGCCTCGCCTGGCAGGTGCGCGACCGCTATGGCATCCATTGCTCGTCGCTGCGCTCGAACGTCAACAGCAGCAAGCCGCTCGACGACGCTCAAAAGCGATCAGTGGCACAGTGGGACGGCACCATTGCCTCCGGCTGGGCCGGCATGGCCGAGTTGCTGGCAGCCCCCGATGTTCCCTCAGAATTGGCGAGCGCAGCAAAGGATGCGCAGGCCAAGACCGATGGTGTTCTCAAGCAGATCGGCGATCTCACCAGGAATTTTGACGGCAGCGGCAAGCCGGCGATGGCAGCGGCGGATTGGAATGCGCTGTGCCAGTCGCCGTTCCCGCTCATTGTCGGTATCGCGACCACGGCGCTCGACCAGTCGATCGTGCGAGCGGAGACCGTTCAGGCCAAGGCGCTGACCAATCTCATCGTGCAGTCGCTCGCGTTCCTGCTGGCGCTGTCTGTGACGCTGGCCGGCGTCTATGTCGTGCGCAATCGCCTGATGCGTCCGGTGCGGGCCATTCTCGACGCCATCGCCCGGATCAGCGCGCGCGATTACGCAACGCCGGTTCCGCAATCCCGCTATCCCGACGAGTTCGGCACCATGGCCGCCGCGCTCGAAAGCCTGCGCGAGAGCGCGGCCACCGCGGAACGGCTCGGCCGGGAACGCGAATCGCAGCAGGCGCTGCAGCTCGCCCGCTCCGGCGCCGTCGACGAGGCATGCCGTAGCTTCGATGACACCGTGCAGGCGGTGATCCAGAGCGTCGCGGCATCGGCCAAGGAGCTCGATGCCACCGCGACCGACGTGCGCACGCTGACCTCGGAATCGAGCAGCCAGACGGCCGCGGTGTCGTCCGCCGCCGAGCAGGCCACCAACAATCTCGAAAGCATCGCGGCCGCGACCGAGGAGCTCTCGGCCTCGGTCGGCGAAATTTCCGCGCAGGTGCAGTCCAGCGCACGCGATGCGCGCGAGGCGGTGGCTCAGGTCGAGCAGACCAACGCCACTGTCGAGATCCTCGACCAGACCGCCGGCCGCATCAGCGAAGTCGTGAAGATGATCCACGCCATCGCCGGCCAGACCAATCTGCTCGCCCTCAACGCCACCATCGAGGCGGCGCGCGCCGGCGAGGCCGGCCGCGGTTTTGCGGTGGTTGCCGGCGAGGTCAAGAGCCTGGCGTCGCAGACCGCGACCGCCACCGAAGAGATCTCGCGCCAGGTCGAGGAGATCCAGAGCGCGACCGGCCAGGCCGTCGCCGCCATCCGTTCGATCGGCGGCGCCATCAGCGGCATCGACGAGAAGATGACGGCCATCGCCGCCGCCGTCGAACAGCAGCGCGCGGCCACCACCGAGATCTCGCGCAACTTCCAGCATGCCGCCCAGGGCACCCGCGAGGTCACCGACACCATCGGCAGCGTGGCCCAGCTCAACCAGGAGACCGGCAATGCCGGCACGGTGCTGTTCCAGTCCGTGACCAAGATGTCGGCCGACGCTGACCGCCTCCGCACCGCGGTGGAGGGCTTCCTCGGCGCCGTGAAGTCCGCCTAGGGCTTCTTTCCCAGCTTGATGGAACGTGGATCGGCATTGCCGGGTCTGGCTGCGACCTGTAAATGGTAGCGGTACCAAGCTCCAACGACAGGACGACAGGGAGATGTCTTCGATGCCGGTCACCCCACATAAGGCCCAGCGCCCCTATCGCGGCGTGTTTCCGGTCGCACCCACCATCTTCGATGCGCGCGGCGAGCTCGATCTCGAGGGCCAGCGCCGCTGCATCGATTTCATGATCGACGCCGGCTCGAACGGCATCTGCATCCTCGCCAATTTCTCCGAGCAGTTCGTGCTGACCGATGCCGAGCGCGAGGCCGTGATGCATGTGGTGCTGGAGCATGTCGCCGGCCGCGTGCCCGTGATCGTCACCACCACCCATTTCAGCTCGGCGGTGTGCGCGGCGCGCAGCAAGCAGGCCGAGGCCGCCGGGGCCGCCATGGTGATGGTGATGCCGCCCTATCACGGCGCCACCTTCCGCGTTCCGGAGAAGGGCATCGTCGAATTCTTCAAGGTGCTCTCGGGCGCGATCACCATCCCCATCATGATCCAGGATGCGCCGGTTGCGGGCACGCCGCTGTCGGTCGAGCTGCTGGCGCGGCTGGCGCGCGAGCTCTCCAACATCCGCTATTTCAAGATCGAGGTGCCGGGCGCGGCGTCAAAGCTCCGCAGCCTGATCGAGGCCGGCGGCAAGGACATCGAGGGCCCCTGGGATGGCGAGGAAGCCATCACACTGATGGCCGATCTCGATGCCGGAGCGACCGGCGCGATGACCGGCGGCGGCTATCCCGACGGTATCCGCCAGATCATCGATCCCTATTTCGCGGGCGACCGGGAGAAGGCGAAGGCCGCCTATGAACGCTGGCTGCCGCTGATCAATTACGAGAACCGCCAATGCGGCCTGATCGCCTGCAAGGCGATGATGCAGGCCGGCGGTGTGATCAAGTCCGACGCGGTGCGCCATCCGCTGCAACCGCTGCATCCGGCAACGCGCGCAGGATTGCTGGAGCTCGCCAAGGAGCGCGACGCGCTGGCGCTGCGATGGGGGAAGTAAGCCTCATGCATCGCAATCGTAGGGTGGGCAAAGCGTAGCGTGCCCACCACCCGCGTATTGCCGAGAAAGAACGTGGGCACGGCGCAAGGGCGCCTTTGCCCGCCCTACGGGGCCGGTGCCAACGTCCATTCGCCCACGATATAAAAGCGTGCCTTCGCATCATCCTGCTTGAACAGCGTGATGCGATCGATCGCGAGCTTTTCCAGCTTCAGCGCCGCAAACCTTGCCCGCAACATCTCCAGGATCGGGCCGCGCCGCTGGGCATCCAGCCGCCCCGTCAGCGTCATGTGGAAGCGGAAATCTTCCATCACGTAAGGGTAGCCCCAGCGATCGAGATAATCGCGCTGGCGCTCGCTGAGCTTTTCCGGCTTGCGCCGCGCGCGGTCTTCCGCGGTCAGGGGCTGGCGGAAGCAATCGAAATCGCGGACGCCATCGGCGGCGAGCTGTTGCAGCGCGCCAACCGGCTCGGCCGGAATGACGGCGATGAAGCCGCTGATGGAATCGACGATTGGGCGGATCACCGGGATCGGGCGCGCCTTGCCGGCGAATGTCGCGCAGGCCGCGGCGAGTTCGGCCTCTGTCTTGCCCGCTGCCAGCGCCATCGGCGCCTTCAGCGTGCCGTGAAAACCGTATTTGCGGGGATCGGCGGTGACGTCGCGCCAGTCGGCGGCGACGCGCAGGGCGTCGCCGGGAAAGGGCAGTTCGTCGCCGGTATAGGCGTCATAGCCGAGCAGCTCGGCGCCGAAGCGGGAGAGTGCGTGGTCGGCGCCGGCGGCAAAATAGATCGCGTAGCGGGGAAAACCTGTCATTGCCCAAGCATAACTAATTTATGCTGCAACGATAGTCTCGCGCGGTGTCGCCGCGATGCCAGCCAGACGCGTCGCATCGGTGAGATGGACGAGCTTGCCGGCCGCGATCACCGCGACCAGCCGCGGCCGCAGCGGCATGCTGTCGTCGACGAGCAGGATGTCGGCGCGACGGCCCGCCGCCAGCGTGCCGCGATCAGTGAGGCCAGCGGCCTCTGCGGGCGCCGACGAGATCAGCTTCCAGGCCTCGGTCAGCGGCAGCACGCCGTCGGCGGCGAGGCGGAATGCGGCGAGCAGCGGCGCCGGATAGTAGTAGTCGGAAGCCAGCACCGTGCAGAGCCCCTTCGCGATCATGTCGGAGGCTTTGGTCCAGCCGGTGTGGCTGCCGCCGCGCACGACGTTCGGTGCGCCGTAGACGATGGCATCGCCATGATCGGCTGCCTCGCGCGCCGTCTCCTCATTGATCGGAAATTCGGCGAGCCTCACGCCCATGGCGCGAAAATTCCGGCGCATCGCCGGCGTCGCATCGTCATGCGACAGCATCCGCACCTCGGCCGCGCGGGCTGTAGCAGCGAGCCGGGCGATCGAGGCCGGAACCTCGGCTGCGCGCGACACGATATGCGCGACAAGCTTGTCGAAATCCTCGCCCGACACGCCGGTGCGCTCCACCATGCGGTTACGCTTGCGCGGATTTGAGATGTCGGCAACGACCCCGTCCATATGGTCGTTGAAGGCGAACAGGTCGACGCGGCCCTCGGCCAGCCATTGGCCGATCTCAGCCTCGGCATCGAGATTGTAGGTCTCGTGGCGCAGGTGAAAACGGGTGTCGGCGGCGAAGTGCGGCCGCTGCCGCTCGATCGCCTCGAGCAGGCGCCTGGCATTGTCGCCGCTGCGCAGGCCCGGCTCCCATGACCAGGTGGTGGCGTGGAACACCGTGGTGATGCCGTTGCTGATGACCTGGCGGTCGGTGTCATCAAGCGCGACGTCGATCGGAAAATCGACGCCGGCGCGCGGCATCATCTGCCGCTCGAAGGCATCGCCATGCAGGTCGACGATGCCGGGCAGCACCAGCAAATCGCGCGCATCGATCGCCAGCCGCGGGCGACCGCGTGCCGCATCGATCTGCGCAATGTCGGTTCCGGATACGGCGAGCGATGTTTCGGCGAGCTCGGAGCTAACAAGGGTCCGGCCACCTTCGATGAAAATGTCTGTCACGCGACCGCGCTTGGTTTGCTGGAAGGGAGACTTGCCTCTGCTTCGTATGCCGACAGGAAATCTTCAATTGCGAGCGTGCGGAAATAGGCCAGCGCCGCACGCAATTTGTCGTGATCCCAGTCCCACCATGCCAGCCTGGCCAATGTCGCGTCTCTTCGAGCGGCACAATGACGGTGTGATGACGATACGATGACAGGGGATGAAGTGTGTAGGATCGCCCCGCCGCATTGCGCGTGTCATACAAGTGTCAACCGCCGGGGATAGCGGTGGGCTCCAGCTACTCTGGAGCCCTGCATGCTGGTGGTTGAAGGTCTGACGTGCCGCTTTGGCGCAAAAGCCGCGGTGGACGAGGCTTCGTTTCAAATCTCCCCCGGCGGCTTCGTCGGCGTGATCGGGCGCTCCGGCGCCGGCAAGTCGACCCTGCTGCGCGCCATCAATCGTCTGGTGACGCCGACGCAGGGCCGCATCCTGTTCGACGGCCTCGACGTCACCGCGCTGCGCGGCAAGGAGCTGCGGCAGTGGCGGGCGCGGTCGGCGATGATCTTCCAGCAGTTCAACCTGGTCGGCCGGCTCGACGTGCTGACCAACGTGCTGATGGGCCGTCTTGCCACCATGCCGGCCTGGCGCTCGCTGTCGCAAGCATGGCCCGAGCAGGACAAGGCGTTGGCGATGTCGGCGCTGGAACAGTTCGATATCGCCGCGCTCGCGGCGCAGCGCGCCGATCAGCTCTCCGGCGGCCAGCAACAGCGCGTGGCGATCGCGCGGGCGCTGGTGCAGCAGCCCGACATCATCCTCGCCGACGAGCCGATCGCCTCGCTCGATCCGCGCAACACCAAGATCGTCATGGATGCGCTGCTGCGCATCAACAAGCATTTCGGCATCACCGTGCTCTGCAACCTGCATTCGCTCGATCTGGCGCGCAGCTATTGCGATCGCTTGATCGGGATGGCGGCGGGCCGGGTGGTGTTCGACGGCGCGCCATCCGCGCTGACCGACCTTGTCGCGCGTGAGCTCTACGATCTCGAAGCCGCCGATGTCATGGGCGGCACGCCTGCGCCGGTGCCCGAGGGGGTCCGGCACTCGGAACGGCTGCGGCGGCCTGAGCCGCGTCGCATCCGTCATACCAGTTTTGCGTCAACCGCTCCTATCAGATGAAGAGGGCATCATGATCACTCGCAGATTAGTTCTTGCCGGCGCCGCCGCGCTGACCTTTGCCGGATCCGCTTCCGCCGAAGACTGGAGGGCGAAATATCCGGAGATCACCTTCGCCGCGATTCCGGCCGAGAACGGTTCGGGCGTGACCGAGCGTTACGCCCCCTTCATCAGCTATCTGTCCAAGGAGCTCGGCGTCAAGGTGACGCTGCGTGTCGCCAACGACTACGCCGCCCTCATCGAGGGCCAGCGCGCCGGCAACATCCATATCGGCTATTACGGCCCGGCCTCGTTCGCGCGTGCCCGGCTTACCGGCGTCAAGACCGACGCCTTCGTCATCGACGTCAACTCCGACGGCTCGAAGGGCTATTACTCGGTGTTCTACGTGCTGGCGAAATCGCCGTACCAGAAGATCGAGGACCTCAAGGGCAAGAACCTGGGCCTGGTCGATCCGAACTCGACCTCGGGCAACAACATGCCGCGCTTCAAGCTGAACGCGCTTGGCATCGATCCCGATGCCTACTTCTCGAAGGTCGTCTTCACCGGCAGCCACGAGAATGCCGTTCTCGCACTTGCGCAAGGAACCGTCGACGTCGCTGCCAACTGGTGGAACGCGGACGACGATTCCAACCTGACCCGCATGCTCAACAAGGGTATGGTGAAGTCGGCCGACGGCACACCGATGAAGAAGGAGGACTTCCGCATCGTCGTGAAGTCCTCCTTCTTCATCAACTCGCCCTACGCCTATCTGAGCGACCTGCCTGAGGACATGAAGGCCGCCATCAAGAAGGCCTTCCTCGATGCGGCGACCAAGGACCCCGAGGCGTTCAAGAAGCTCTCCGACGGCAAGAACAAGCCGTGGGAGCCGATCGCCAACGACGATTACAACAAGACCATCGATCTGATTAGGTTCGTCGATAATCTGCGTAAGAAGGCGTCCTGAGCTCGTCGGGACGAGGCACCTCGAGCCGGGTCGATGGACCCGGCTCTTTTCTTGATGGATCTGTTTGTGATGGATCTTTGCCTTCGATGACGGTTGCGGTTTCGATCCTTCCCGAGCAGCAGCTCGCCGCCCTCAACGCCGCCTATCGCAAGGCGGTCGCACGCAAGCGCCTGCGCCTCTCGGCGGGCTTCACGTTGTTCGTCGCCGCGCTGATCGTGGCCTCGATCGGCGCCGAGGTGAATTTGCGCACCTTCTTCACTTATTTCGGCAACTTCGTCAGCTACTTCAATCGCATCCTCACCCTCGACAGCGGCCAGCGGGTCTGGACCGATCTCGGCGAGTGGTTCTGGGGCCTGCACAAATGGCTGAAGCTGCTCGGCGAGACGCTGCTGATCTCCTATGTCGGCACGCTGATCGGCGCCGTCCTTGCCTTCCTGCTCAATTTCTTCTCCGCCGAGAACACCTCGCCCGCGTCCTGGCTGCGCTTCACGGTGCGCCGGCTGCTTGAATTCGCGCGCACGGTGCCCGGCATCGTGTTCGCGCTGATCTTCGTCATGGCCTTCGGTCTCGGTCCGGTCGCTGGCGTGCTCGCGATCGCGATCCATTCCACCGGCGCGCTCGGCAAGCAGTTTTCCGAGATCGTCGAGAACGCCGACATGAAGCCGGTCGAGGGCATCCGCTCCACCGGCGCGAGCTGGGTGTCGTGCATGCGCTTTGCGATCCTGCCGCAGGTTTCGGCGGGTTACGCCAGCTACGCGCTGCTGCGTTTCGAGATCAATGTGCGCGAGGCCTCGGTGATGGGCTTTGTTGGCGCCGGCGGCATCGGGCAGGAGCTGATCGTCGCGATCCGAAAATTCTACTACTCCGACGTCAGCGCCATCCTCGTCACCATCATCGTCACGGTGTTCCTGATCGACATCACCACCGGCTGGGTGCGCGGCCGCCTGTTCGGCAAGGAGGCGCGGAATTGAACAAGCCGCAGGATGTCAACACCGAGGAGCTCCGCGCGCGCTACCCCGACGTCTTCGGCCGTCCGGCATCGGCACGCCTGGCGACCCCGGCGATGCTCATCGCGGCGCTTGCGATCTTCGTGTTCGGCCTGGTCGATCTCGATTTCTCGCCGGCGCGCTTCATCTCGGGCCTAAGCCAGCTCGGCTGGATCAGCATGATGATGATGCCGCCCGATCCCGGATCGTCGCTCCCGCTCTATCTCAAAGCGCTGGGCGAGACGCTGTCGATCGCGCTGCTCGGCACCACGCTGGCCGCCTTGCTGGCACTGCCCGTCAGCCTGCTTGCGGCTCGCAATATCGTCCCTAACATCGTCCGTTTCCCGGTGCGGCGGTTCCTGGATTCGATCCGCGGCGTCGATACGCTGATCTGGGCGCTGGTGTGGATCAACGTGGTCGGGCTCGGCCCGTTCGCCGGCGTTCTCGCGATTGCCGTGGCGGATTTCGGTGCGTTCGGAAAGCTGTTCTCGGAAGCGATCGAAGGCGCCGATCAGAAGCAGGTCGAGGGCATCCGCGCCTCCGGCGGCAGCGCGCTGCACGAGATCCGCTTCGGCCTGATGCCGCAGGTGCTGCCCGTCATCGCCGGCCAGGTGCTGTATTTCATCGAATCGAACACGCGCTCGGCCACCATCATCGGCATCGTCGGCGCCGGCGGCATCGGCCTCCAGCTCGCCGAGCAGATCCGGGTGCTGGAATGGCAGAAGGTGTCGTTCCTGATCCTGATGATCCTGGTCGCCGTCGCGGGAATCGATTTCATCTCGGGCAAGCTGCGCTTTGCGATCATCGGTAAGCGGGCAGTGGCCTGAGCACCGCTGCCGTAGAGCCTGTGAGTCATTTCCGCATTCGATATTAAAGAGTGGGTAGCGCCCGCGCTGATGTCGGGGGCCGTCGATGTCGAACCGCCGGGGGATGGCTGTGCTGTCTATGCTTTTGCCAGTTGGTGTCCTTGCAGGATGTTGTTGGTGAGGGCGTACCAGAGCACGACGGCACGGACCTTCTCGATGCCGCGCACGGTCAATTGCCTGAGGTCCCAGTTCCGCCACCGGGCATGGATGCATTCGCAGATCGTGCGGGCTTTGTACTGTGCCTTGCCGGCTTCGCTGGCCATGCGGGCCCGCCAGGCCGCGACGCCAGGACCGTCGCTGCTCCGAGGTAAAAAGGGATCGACACCGCTCCTGGAGTTGGGCGGAGGACAGTAGACCTCGACGCCTTCACCGTGCGCCCATTCGATGTCCTCGCCGCTGCAGAACCCGCCATCGGCGAGGTAGCGACGCGGCAAGCGCTTCAGCCGAGTGCGCGTTCGCTCCAGCATCGGCCGCATCAAGCCGCGATCTGATCCGTTGTTGTCGATGTCGACCGTGACCACGATCAGTTCGCCGGCCGCGCTGGCCACCTGCACATTGTAGGCGGGGCGGAAGCCGGCATCTGCCATCTTCATCACCCTTGCCTGCGGGTCGGTGGTGGAGGCCCGGGGCTCCTTCGGCTTTTTGCCATTGCCGCCTTTTTCGTCGAGTTGCTTGCGCTTCCGCTTGATCTCGTCCAAAGCCCTCTGCGCAGCCTGCACCCGCTCACTGCGTTCGCGTGCCGCGCGCTCTCTGGCCGCCCTGATACGCCGGCTGCTGGCTTCCGGATCCGCATCGACCTCGCGCTTGAGCTCTTCCACCACAGCCTTCGCTTGGGCCATCTGCCGGCCGAGCGTTGCCTCCCGCCGGAACGAGCCGGCCCCCGCATTCGCCCGTATCCGCACCCCGTCCTGGGTCAGCTTCTCCAGATCAATCAGCCCTGCCTCATTCAGAGCCACCAGATGTTCGACCAGCAAACGGTCCAGCAGGTCCGCGCAGCCGACCCGGAAATCCGACAGTGTGTGATAGTTCAAAGACACGCCGCCGCAGAGCCAGCGGTAGACGTCGTGACTGTCGCAGAGCCGATCCAACGCCCGCGCGCTGCCAACGCCATCGCTCGTGGCGTACAGCCAAAGCGCCAGCAGCAGCCGGGGTGATGGCGCCGGATGGCCCGGCCTGTTTTCCCGTGCCTTAACCCGATCTTCCAGCTCGCTCAGGTCGAGCCCCTCGACATAAGCCCAGATCACCCGGGCCAGATGATCCTGCCCGATCAGGCTGTCGATATCGACCGCCCGCAATTCGACCTGATTGCGCACGGGCTCGCGCAGCCGAGGTGCACCCCGCGGCACCGCTTCGGTTCGTGGCGCCGACTGATCCGGCAATTCGCCAAAAAGTCCCTCGTCAGCCATCATCCTCTCCAGCAGATCAGTCTGCCTAGAGAATCACATTCGCCCGACACGCGGTACAAAAGATTCACAGTCTCGTAGGGTG
>NZ_LJYG01000099.1:0-8838 GCF_001440035.1 Bradyrhizobium manausense
GTATCCTCCGAGCCGCGCGATCTTGACGACGTAGTGGGAGATCGTGGTTCGTTGAGAGCGGTTGGCACCCCGATCTTTCACCAAATGATCGAGAAGCTTGATTTCGGTTTCCGTCAGCGCCGTTTGCGGCGGCGCATTCGGCGTGGAGCGATTGAGCATCGTCATCCAGAAGACGCGCCAGCTCACAATGCAGAAGACCGCGATCAGATTGACCAATCGCTCAGCGGTTCGCAATTTCGACTCCTCCGCCTTGCAGCCCGATTTGAGGATCTTATGGAAGACTTCGATCTTCCACCGCAGCGCGTACCACTCGAGCTTCTCGATGGCGTCCTTGCGCGATTGGACCGGGAGATCGGTGAGAAGCTTCCACTCGATTTTCTTTCGCCGCTTCGGCGTTCCGCGCTCTTGAGCATGGATCACGGTCAGAGTGAGTGCAGGATATTTCTTCTGCTTGCCGATCGGCGGCAGAATTCGAAGCTTGCGGAATCGAATTTCAAGAAGCGCTTCATCCGGATCACCTTTGTCATCCTTGACAGCCACCCGGTGCAGACCTTTGACCGCGACCTCGTCCATTTCGTCGGCAATTGTATGATTGCCGTCCCCGGCGAGTCGATCAACGCAGGTTCGCACCAGGAAATGCGTTCCAACCTCTTCGGCCAGACAGAACAGCTCATAGATGTCGCTCTCGCGATCGCCGATATGAACGCATTGTCCAGGGGCAGCGAGAAGGTCGGTCGATTGTCGTAAATTCTCCAGCCAGCGGATGCTCTCCTTCTGCTCGATCGGAACCCGTGTCGGATTGATCTTTCGCTTCAGGGCCGTCGTCCCCTTGAACTTCTTGCGTGTCCAGAACTTGATTGCCGCCAGTCCGAGCGGAAGCCCCTCGGTCGTCACGGCGAGGCTCGAATGCATCAGGATGCCGCACTGCGTGCGCCCTGCCGTCTTACCTGTAAAGCCAATCAGATCCGGCTTCTCTCGCTTGAAGCTGAATTCCGTCGTGTCATGGAGGACAAGGATCGGCCCCTCCGTTGTCGTCGCGCGCCCGTGCGTCGCCTCAAAGTGGCCGCCAAGAATATCCGCCTCGTTGACCCGTTCGTTGGAGAAGAAGCGATACGCGGCCTTCGTGTTCGCCCAGTCCTGACAAACCAGCGGGATGCTCTGACCCATGTCGCTCCCGATCAGCCCGAGCAACTTGCAAAATCGGCGGCCGAGCCGCTCATCCTTAAACTCGCATCCCGCAACTTCCCGATCAACCCACGTCTCGATGCCGGTCGTCAATCGCTGAGCACGCGCTTCCGCAAGATCCTTTAGTACCAAGCCCACCAAGCACCATCAAATTCGAATCAGGTGCTCGACAACGAATCACAAGAGATTCTGCCGATTCAAGTTTTCGCCGCGGACACGTCGTCTAAATCGACCGCAAATTGTGGGTAATTGGAAGGAGGCTTACGCCGTGCAGGCCGTGCTCGAAAACCAATCGTTCGGAAGCTTGTTCGGCTGGAAAATCGCAGCCACGAGCGAAGCCGGTCAGAAGCACATCAATGTTGCAGGGCCGCTGGCCGGCCGCATCATGAGCGAGACCGTGATCGCCGATGGCGGTACCGCATCGATGACAGGCAATTCGATGCGCGTCGGCGAGCCGGAATTCTGCTTCCGCATGGGACGCGACCTGGCGCCGCGGTCTTCGCCCTTTAGCACCGATGAAGTGCTTGCCGCCGTCGACACCTTGCATCCCGCGATCGAAATTCCGGATTCACGCTTCAGCGATTTCACCAGCGCGGGCGAGGCACAGCTGATCGCCGACAATGCCTGCGCGCATCTGTTCGTGCTAGGGCCGGCAGCGGCTGCGAATTGGCGCGCGATCGATCTCGTCGAGGAGCGGCCGCAGATCACGCTGCGCGGCGAGCGTTATCTCGGTCACGGCAAGAACGTGCTCGGCGATCCCCGCGCCGCGCTCGCCTGGCTCGCCAACGAACTGCGCGAGCTCGGCATCACCTTGCGGGCAGGGCAGGTGGTGACGACAGGCACCTGCCATCCGCCGCTGCCGATCCAGCCCGGCGATCATTTTGCGGCGGATTTTGGTGTGCTGGGGAAGGTGTCGGTGGGGTTCGTGTAGGCGCACCTCTCTCTCTACCGTCATTGCGAACGAAGCGAAACAATCCAGAATATTTCCGCGGAGGACTCTGGATTGCTTCGCTACGCTCGCAATGACGAAATCAAGAATCTTGGCCGGGCACGATCGTCGCAAACGGCTCCTACCGATGCCCGAAGATCGCGCTGCCCACGCGCACATGGGTGGCACCCAGCATGATGGCGGTCGCATAATCCGCGCTCATGCCCATCGAGAGGTTGGTCAGGCCGTTGCGCGCGGCGATGTTGGCGGTGAGCGCGAAATGCGCCGCGGGCGGCTCGTCCACCGGCGGGATGCACATCAGGCCTGATATCGTCAGGCCATAGGTGTCGCGGCAGCTCTTGAGGAAGGCGTCGGCCTCGCCGGGTGCGACGCCGGCCTTCTGCGGCTCCTCGCCGACGTTGATCTGAACGAAGAGTTGCGGGTGCTTGTTCTGGGATTCGATTTCTTTGGCTAACGCTTGGCAAATGCTCGGACGATCGACCGAATGGATCGCATCGAACAGCGCGACCGCCTCCTTCGCCTTGTTGGATTGCAGCGGACCGATAAGATGCAATGTGATATCGGGGTAAGCAGACGTTAACGCCGGCCACTTGGCTTTGGCCTCCTGCACGCGATTCTCCCCGAACACGCGCTGTCCGGCGCCGATGACCGGCATAATTGCATCCGCCGAGAACGTCTTGGACACCGCGATCAGCGTCACCGAGGCGCGATCGCGCCGCGCGTCCTTGCAGGCGCGTGCAATTTCCGCCTCGACCGCGGCGAGCGCATTTGGTGAATCGCCGGTTACCGGCGCGGCGTTGTTGTCTGTCATGATGTCGGTTGGGCCGTGACTTCAGGAGGTAGTTCCAATTTTACCGAGTTCAAGAAAGGCTTTTTGAACCCTTCGCTTTACCTTGCCCGTGGGGTGGGTAACGAAGATGGCAAACGTCAGTTTCAACCGCAAGCGGGTAAAACTCAAGCAGGTCCTCGGCATCAGGGCCCGGCTTGCGTTGCTCGCGGTGATTCTGGTCGCGCCCTTGATGCTCGAGCGGATCCGCTCGCTTGAAGACACCCGCACCAAGCAGATCGCGCAGGCCACGGCCGAATTCACCACCGTTGCACGGCACAGCGCCGATGCGCAGCGTGAGGTGATCTCGTCGGTCGAGACCATCCTGAAATCGGAAGCCTTCATCCGCGCCTCCGCCGGCGGCGTCGGCAAGAGTTGCGACGTGCTGCGCGCGAGCCTGCCGACCAGCCTGCCCTGGATCCGCACACTCCTGATCGCCGGCCAGGACGGCCGCATCCAGTGTGCGACCAACAACATGTATGTCGGCCTCGACCTCTCCGACCGGCCTTATTTCCAGCAGGCGCAGGAGACCGGCCGGTTCGTGCTGTCCGACTTCATCCTGTCGCGCCCGGCGCAGGCACCGACCGTCATGGCGGTCTATCCGGTCTCCGCGTTCAGCGGCGTCGCGGACGCTGTCGTGCTCGCGACCGTCAATCTCGACTGGATGTCGAAGGTGATGAACAATCTCGGCGGTCGCGTCGGCATTACCGCGGTGCTGGTCGACAGCACCGGCACCGTGCTGGCCGCACCCGCCGACCAGCACAGCGCCGTTGGACGGCCCCTTGACGACATGCCGCTGATGTCGGCGATCGCTGAGCTGGCCTTGCGCTCGAACCAGGACGAAGGCTCGTTGTCGTTCCTCGCCGCTGACGGCTCGCAGCGCGCGGTCAGCTTCATCCGCATCGCCGGCACCAATGCCCGCCTGATCGCCAGCATCGACGAAGACAAAGTGTCCGCGGCGGTGAGCCGCGACATCCGCACCGCCTATCTCCAGCTCGCTTTCGTCGTGATGTTCGTGCTGCTCGGTGCGCTGATCGCCGCCGAGAAGCTCGTGATCAAGCCGATCGAAATGCTTGCCGACATGGCCAAGCGTCTCGGCGAGGGCGATCTGTCGGCCCGCGCCGCGCGCAAGAGCCTTCCTTCCGAATTCGTGCCGCTGGCGCGCGCCTTCAACGCGATGGCGGCGCAGCTCAGCCAGCGCGAACGCGAGCTGATCGCGACCAATGATCGACTTACGGTGATGGCATCGATCGACATGCTGTCGGGCCTCGCCAACCGCCGCGGCTTCCAGAGCCGTCTCGACTTCGAATGGATGCGCGCGCAGCAATATGGCAGCGAGCTGGCGCTGCTGATGATCGACGTCGACCATTTCAAGCTGTTCAACGACACCTACGGCCATCTCGAAGGCGATTCCTGCCTGACGCGCCTCGGCGAGTCGCTGTCCGACATCGCTGCCGATACGATGGGCTTTGCCGCGCGCTATGGCGGCGAGGAGTTCTGCCTCCTGCTGCCGAACACCGACCTGATGCGCGCAGTCGCGATCGGCGAACAGGTGCGCGCGGCCGTGCTGAAACTCTGCATGCCGCACATCACCTCGGCCCACATGGTCGTCACCGTTTCAATCGGCGTCGCTGCGACCCGGCCGAACGAGTCGCTGCGTCCCGGCGATCTGATCGAAGCTGCTGACGCGGCGCTCTATGCCGCCAAGCATCGCGGCCGCAACAATGTCGTCGAGCACGGCGTGCAAGCGATCGAGAAAGGCACGGCGGGTATGGTGATTGCGGCGAGCGCCTAAAGCGCGATGAGATTGGGTTGAATCGTCATCGCGCTTTGGCTCTAGCCGGCAGCCTCGGCGCGATCGAGCTCGTTTTCCGCATCCATCAGGCCTGCAGCCGCTCGGACGTCTCGACCACGACGGCGCTGACCTCGGGAGCGATACAGGTCTCGAACAAGTCCTGATTGGTACTGACGTCGAAGGGGCGGTTGTGGTCAATCAGCAGGTCGATGGCGTTGCGCAGGTTATTATGGCTGCCGGCGTAGTACTGGAACCAGATCGCAAAATTGGTCGGCATCGGCGGAATCCGTTGCTCGGCCATGGTCCGCACGGCCCGTCCGGCGACGGACACGGCATAGTCGTAGCCGGGATCGTCGAAATCTGAGGCCATTGCCTGACGCGGGGGGTACACTATTGGGGGCCAACCTCGCACCGACCCCTTAATCCGATCCCAACACCCATATACGTACTTTTGCGGAGCAGGATTGCGAGTGGCCGCTCGCCACGGCAACCCATTGACCCCCCGAGGACTTCTATGGCCTAGTCCGGCCTCTTCAGGCCGCTAAAACCACGAAAACGCAACGATTCCATGACCTCCGAACGCTATAATGCCCGCGACGCCGAACCGCGCTGGCAACGCAAATGGGACGAACAGGCGATCTTCGTCTCGAAGAACGACGATTCGCGGCCAAAATATTATGTGCTGGAGATGTTCCCCTACCCCTCCGGGCGCATCCACATCGGCCATGTCCGCAACTACACGCTCGGCGACGTGCTGGCCCGCTTCATGCGCGCCAAGGGGTTCAACGTACTGCACCCGATGGGCTGGGACGCCTTCGGCCTGCCGGCCGAGAACGCCGCCATCGAGCGCAAGGTCGCACCCAAGGCCTGGACCTACGACAACATCGCCGCGATGAAGAAGCAACTCCGCTCGATCGGGCTGTCGCTGGACTGGTCACGCGAATTCGCGACCTGCGACCCCAGCTACTACAAGCATCAGCAGAAGATGTTCCTGGATATGCTCGCCGCGGGCCTTGCCGAGCGCGAGAAGCGCAAGCTGAATTGGGATCCGGTCGACATGACCGTGCTCGCCAACGAGCAGGTGATCGACGGCCGTGGCTGGCGCTCGGGCGCAATCGTCGAGCAGCGTGAAATGAGCCAGTGGGTCTTCAAGATCACGAAGTACGCGCAGGAGCTGCTATCGGCGCTGGATAGCCTCGACCGCTGGCCCGACAAGGTCAGGCTGATGCAGCGCAACTGGATCGGCCGCTCCGAAGGCCTGTTGATCCGCTTCGCGCTGGATCAGGCGACGACGCCCGCCGGCGAGAGCGAGCTGAAGATCTTCACGACGCGCCCGGACACGCTGTTCGGCGCAAAGTTCATGGCGATCTCGGCGGATCATCCGCTGGCGCAGGCGGCCGCCGCGAAGAACCCTGATCTCGCCGAGTTCATCTCCGACATCAAGAAGATCGGCACGGCACAATCGATCATCGACACCGCGGAGAAGCAGGGCTTTGATACCGGCATCCGCGCGGTGCACCCGTTCGACCCGGACTGGAAGCTGCCGGTCTATGTCGCCAACTTCGTGCTGATGGAATACGGCACGGGCGCGATCTTCGGCTGTCCCGCGCATGATCAGCGCGACCTCGACTTCGTCAACAAATACGCGCTGGGCAATACGCCGGTCGTCTGTCCCGAAGGCCAGGATCCCAAATCCTTCGTCATCACCGACACCGCCTATGACGGTGATGGCCGCATGATCAATTCGCGTTTCCTCGACGGCATGACCATCGAGCAGGCGAAGGAAGAGGTCGCCAAGCGCCTCGAAAGCGAGATGCGCGGCAACGCGCCGGTGGCCGAGCGCCAGGT
Organism: Bradyrhizobium manausense; assembly: GCF_001440035.1. Lineage (GTDB taxonomy): Bacteria > Pseudomonadota > Alphaproteobacteria > Rhizobiales > Xanthobacteraceae > Bradyrhizobium > Bradyrhizobium manausense. The sequence continues at coordinate 6,604 of NZ_LJYG01000099.1, forward strand.
CAATTTCCGCCTGCGCGACTGGGGCATTTCGCGCCAGCGCTATTGGGGCTGCCCGATTCCGGTCATCCACTGTCCGAGATGCGACGTGGTGCCGGTGCCTGATGACCAGTTGCCGGTGGTGCTGCCGGAAGACGTGAGCTTCGACAAGCCGGGCAATGCGCTCGACCATCATCCGACCTGGAAGCACGTCACCTGTCCCAAATGCGGCGGCAGCGCCAGCCGCGAAACCGACACCATGGACACCTTCGTGGATTCGTCCTGGTACTTTGCGCGCTTCACCGATCCCTGGAACGAGAAAGCACCGACGACGCCCGCGATCGCCAACCGCATGCTCCCGGTCGACCAGTATATCGGCGGCGTCGAGCACGCGATCCTGCATCTGCTCTACAGCCGCTTCTTCACCCGCGCCATGAAAGCCACCGGGCATCTCGCGCTGGATGAGCCGTTCGCCGGCATGTTCACGCAAGGCATGGTGGTACACGAGACCTACCAGAAGGCCGACGGCAGCTGGGTGCAGCCGGCCGAGGTGAAGATCGAGGTCGGCGGCAACGGACGCCGCGCGATTCTGCTCGCGACCGGCGAAGACGTCACGATCGGCCCGATCGAGAAGATGTCGAAATCGAAGAAGAACACGGTCGACCCCGATGACATCATCGCGACCTATGGCGCCGATGTCGCCCGCTGGTTCATGCTGTCGGACTCCCCGCCCGACCGCGACGTGATCTGGAGCGATGAGCGCGTCCAGGGCGCCTCGCGCTTCGTGCAGCGGCTGTGGCGGCTGGTGAACGATGCCGTGGAGGTCAGCAAAACCGCTCCCGCAACCCGGCCGGGTTCCTTCAGTGACGATGCGACCGCCCTGCGCAAGGCCGCCCATGGCGCGCTGGACAAGGTCACATCAGGCGTCGAGCGGCTACATTTCAACGTGTGCCTCGCCCATATCCGCGAGTTCACGAATTCGTTTTCCGAGGTGCTCCAGCGTCCCGGCCAGCCGGCCCCTGATTTGGCTTGGGCGATCCGGGAGGCCAGCCAGATCCTGGTCCAGCTGTTCTCCCCGATGATGCCGCATCTGGCCGAGGAGTGCTGGCAGGTTCTGGGCCAGCCCGGGTTGGTTTCCGAGGCCAGTTGGCCGCAAATCGAACGCGATTTGCTGGTTGAAGACAGCGTGACCCTGGTGGTCCAGGTCAACGGCAAGAAGCGGGGCGAGGTCACGGTTGCAACAGTGGCCCAGAATCCGGAAATCGAGGCTGCCGCTTTGGCCCTTGATGCTGTAAAACTGGCCTTGGACGGCAAGCCCGTCCGCAAGGTGATCATCGTCCCCAAGAGGATCGTGAATGTTGTCGGCTAGGATCCGTATCGCTGCCCGCTTGCTGGCGATTGCCACACTGGCGGCGCTGACGGCCGGCTGCTTCCAGCCGATGTATGCCGAGCATACCGATGGCACCCCCGGCCTGCGTGAAAAGCTGATGGGGGTCGATCTGCCGCCGATCTCGAAGGCAAACGCCTCCCGCGAGGCCCGCGTCGGCGTCGAGATCCGCAACGCCCTCGCCTTCAAGCTCTACGGCTCGGCGACCGGCATGCCGCCGACGCATCGACTCGATATCCGCTTCACCACCACCAAATCGTCGCTGATCGTCTCGGCCGTGACCGGCCTGCCGACCAGTGAGAATTACGGCATCGACTGCCAGTATAATTTGGTCGAGGTCGTGACCGGCAAATCGGTGATGACCGGCTCGACCTTCTCGCGCGTGTCCTACGACATGCCCGGCTCGTATCAGCGCTTCGCCCGCAACCGCGCGATACGCGACGCCGAGGATCGTGCGGCCAACGAGATTGCCGAGAACATCAACACAAGGCTCGCCGCGTTCTTCACCGCGGGCTCCTGATTCATCCCAGTCATTCCGGGGCACCCGAAGGGTGAACCTGGAATCTCGATCCACAATCTCCGGATTCCGGGTTCGCGCGTTGCGCGCCCCGGAATGACGAATCCTGAGCAACATGGTCGCGCTGCGCGGAAAAGAGATCGATGCCTTCCTCGCACGTCCTGATGCGGGCCGCCCGATCATCCTGCTTTACGGTCCCGACGCCGGCCTCGTGCGCGAGCGCGCCGACGCACTGATTGCGTCCGCCATTGACGATCCCAACGATCCCTTCTCGCTGGTCAAGCTCGACGGTGACGAGCTGTCCGCCGAGCCGTCGCGTCTGGTCGACGAGGCCATGACCGTGCCGCTGTTCGGC
>NZ_LJYG01000099.1:8847-74504 GCF_001440035.1 Bradyrhizobium manausense
GCTCGCGCAGCTTTGCTGCCGGCATCGACACGCTGGCCGAGATGAGCGTGAAGGATTGCCGCATCGTGATCGAAGCCGGCGAGCTGCGTCCCGAATCGCCGCTGCGCAAGGCCTGCGAGAAGGCCAGGATGGCGGTGGCGATCGGCTGCTATCCCGACACCGAGCGCGACCTCGCCAAATTGATGGAGGACGAGCTTCGCATTGCGAACTTGCGTATCACCCAGGATGCCCGTGCCGCGCTGATGTCGTTCCTCGGCGGCGACCGGCAGGCCTCGCGCAACGAGCTGCGCAAGCTCACGCTCTATGCCCACGGCAGGGGCGAGATCACGCTTGAAGACGTGATGTCCGTGGTCGCGGATGCGTCCGAGCTCAAGCTCGATCCGATCGTCGACGGCGCTTTCGCCGGCCGGCCCGACATTGTCGAGACCGAGTTCGCAAAAGCCATGATCGCCGGAACATATCCCGGTGTGATCATTTCGGCCGCGCAGCGCCAGGCCGCATGGCTGCACAAATCCGCGCTCGCGATCGCAGGCGGCCAGCCGGCCTCCGCCGTGCTGGACGGCGGATTTCCGCGCTTACATTTTTCACGCAAACCGATGGTCGAAACGGCGCTGCGCAATTTCAGCGTGGCAAGGCTCGCTGCCATCATCGAGCAGCTCGCGACCGCCGCGCTCGACACCCGCAAACAATCGACGCTCGCCGCCGCCATCGCCCAGCGCACGCTGATGGCGATCGCGGCGAACGCGAAGCGGCGGGGGTAGCCACGGCTCTCTCCCCGTCATTGCGAGGAGCACTTGCGACGAAGCAATCTCCAGAGTCTTTCCGCGGAGAGATTCTGGATTGCTTCGCTACGCTCGCAATGACGAATTCCGTCATCCTGAGGTGCGAGCCGCGCGGCGCAACGCGGTGCGCGGGGAGCCTCGAAGGATGAACGGCCCCGATGCAACCGGGCCGTCGCCCTTCGAGGGCCGCTGAAGAAGCGGCCACCTCCAGCGACAACGGCTTCGCCGTTGCGCGGGGGTGACGGTCATAGGAAGTTGCTGAGCCTACAGTCCGCCCTTCGTCAGCCGCTTCATCACCTCGTCGAGCTGATCGAGGTTGCGGTAGTTGATCTGGACCGAGCCGCCGGGATCGCGGTGATTGACGGTGACCTTGAGGCCGAGCGCGTCGCTGACGCGCTTCTCGAGATCGATCGTATCAGGGTCCTTTTCCTTAGACCTGATGGAGCGCGGCTTTTGCGGCTTGCGCTCCGGGACCCCCTCTTCATGCGCGAGCGCTTCGGTCTGGCGGACGTTGAGCCCCTCCGCAACGATCCGCTTGGCGGCGGCGAGCGGATCCGGCACGCCGATCAGCGCGCGGGCGTGACCGGCGGTCAACTCGCCGGTCGCGATGAAGGCCTGCACCTCGGCCGGCAGCTTGGTCAGCCGCATCATGTTGGCGACGTGGCTGCGGCTCTTGCCGACGACTTTCGCGATGTCGTCCTGGCTGCGTTTGAACTCGTTGGCGAGCGCATGATAGCCCTGCGCCTCTTCCATCGGATTGAGGTCTTCGCGCTGCACGTTCTCGACGATCGCGAATTCCAGCGCATCGCTGTCGCTGATGTCGACCGGCACGATCGGCACCTCATGCAGGCCAGCCATCTGCGAAGCGCGCCAGCGCCGCTCGCCGGCGATGATCTCGAAGCGATCCTGCGCGCCCTTGACGGGACGGACCACGATCGGCTGGATCACGCCGTGCTGTTTGATGGACTCGCAGAGCTCCTTGAGCTCGGTGTCCGAAAACGTGCGGCGCGGGTTGCGCGGATTGGCCTTGATGAATTCGATCGGCACCTTGCGCTGCGCACGCGGACGGTCGACGTGCTGGGCTTCGCCGCCGACGTCACCGATCAGACTTGCAAGACCCCGGCCCAGTCGCGAACGCGCTTCATCGGCCATCGCCAGCTCCCTTGGATTCACGCTGCAGCACTCCAGAACTGAATTTTTTAATCGTAGGGTGGGTTAGCGAAGCGTAACCCACCGCTTCTGTTTCCACGGACATAGACAGTGGTGGGTTACGCCTTCGGCTAACCCACCCTACGGCACCACGGCATCGTCAATGCGTCGTCCGCAGCTCGCGCTCGCGCTGGATCACTTCGGTGGCGAGCCGCAAATAGGCTTCGCTGCCGACGCATTTGAGATCGTAGACCAGCACCGGCTTGCCGTAGGACGGCGCCTCCGAGATGCGCACGTTGCGCGGGATCATGGTCTTGTAGACCTTCTCGCCCATGAATTGGCGAACGTCGGCGACGACCTGGTTCGAGAGGTTGTTGCGCGAGTCGAACATGGTCAGCACGATGCCATGGATCGACAGGTTCGGATTGAGAGTCGAGCGCACCTGCTCCACCGTCTGCAGCAATTGCGACAGACCTTCGAGCGCGAAGAACTCGCACTGCAGCGGCACCAGGATCGCGTCCGATGCGGCCATCGCATTCACCGTGAGCAAATTGAGCGAGGGCGGACAGTCGATCAGCACATAGGTGTAATCGGCATCCGGCGAGACGTTGTTGTTGAGCGAGGCGATCGCATCGCGCAGCTTGAAGGCGCGGCCGGCAGTGGTGCCAAGCTCGAGCTCGAGGCCGGAGAGATCCATGGTCGAGGGCGCGATGTGCAGGCGCGGCACCGCGGTCGACACGACGGCCTCGCGCAGCGGCGCCTCACCGATCAGCACGTCATAGGTCGAGCAGGAGCGGTTGCGGCGGTCGATGCCGAGACCGGTCGAGGCGTTGCCCTGCGGATCGAGATCGACGATCAGGACGCGCTCGCCGATCGCGGCGAGTGCTGTGCCAAGATTGATCGCGGTGGTTGTTTTTCCCACACCGCCCTTCTGATTCGCCAGCGCCAGGATGCGCGGGTGCCCATGCGGCACTTCAGCTTTTTCTCGGTCAGCTCTTTCCTGGGCGCCCTGGTCTTGCTGCGGCTCGTCCATCACGGTCATCGAAATTCCCCAACCCAACCCCTGAGCGCCTCACCCGCGCCGTTCAACTGAAGTCAGCTCGACGATCCAACCGTCACCCGTCCGGCTTCGGTGGAGTTGCGGCCGAATATTCCAATATTTAGCGGCTTCGGTCAATTCAGCCTCTACATCTTGACCCTTCGGAAATAACGCCTTTGCACCTTGGCGCATCAGCGGCTCCGCAAAGCCGATGAGTTGATGTAGCGGAGCCAGCGCGCGCGCGGTGACGCAATCGACGGGGCCGGTGATTCTATCCACATTATCCCCGATCTCAGCGAGGTGTACGACCCCCGGAGATGTGGTGACGCGAACAGCTTCGCGCAGAAAGGCGGCCTTCTTGGCGATTCGCTCGACAAGATGGACACGAGCGTCCGGGGTCCCCGCCATGGCGCAGGCCAGCACGATGCCGGGAAAACCGCCGCCGCTGCCGAGGTCGGCCCAGCGTTTTGCAGACGGGGCGAGATCGACGAGCTGAAGCGAATCGGCGATGTGCCGCGTCCAGAGGTTCGGCAGGGTCGACGGCGCGACCAGATTGGTCTTGGCCTGCCACTCCCGGAGCAAAGCGATATAGCGATCGAGCCGGGCCTCCGTTTCATGTGAAACGGGCGCGAGCTTGAGTGCCGCGCGCTTGTCGGCGGCGATGATGGAGTCGAGCGCCTGATCGTTGGCGCCGGCCTTGTCGATCCTTGTCCGGGCTGGTGCCGGATCCGGTCGATGACGAGCGCCCTCGCCGGCTCCAGGTCGTCGCGATAGCGGCCTGTCCCCGCCCGATCCGCGCTGTTTCACGTGAAACGCCTATGCGATTGCTTTGGACGACTTTCGGGCCTCGCGGCGGAGATAGGCCGCGAGGATGCCGAGCGCGGCCGGTGTCATGCCGTCGATCCGGCCGGCCTGGCCGACGGTGAACGGCCGCGCCTTCTCCAGCTTGGCCCGGACTTCATTGGAGAGACCGGGGACGAGGCTATAGTCGACCTCCGACAGCACCATGCCTTCGTCACGCCGGAAAGCTTCGACGTCAGCGCTCTGGCGCTCCAGATAGACGTCGTACTTGGCGTCGATCTCGAGATGGGTGGCGATGACTGGATCGATGGACGCCAACTCCGGCCAGATCGCGCGGACCTGGCTCCAGCCGATCTCGGGATAGGCCATCAGCTCGAACGCCGAGCGGCGCTGACCGTCCCGGTTGAGGGACAGCCCGTGATTGATCGCCTCGTTAGGGGTGATGGTCAGGGACTTCGAGAGGGTTCGGGCGGCGTTCAGCGCGTCCATCTTGGCGCGGTGGTGCCTGATACGGGCGCTGCCGACGCAGCCCAGCGCGATCCCCTTCGCGGTCAGGCGCTGATCGGCATTGTCGGCCCGCAGGGTCAGCCGGTACTCGGCCCTCGAGGTGAACATCCGATAGGGCTCGGTGATCCCTCGGGTGACGAGATCGTCGATCATCACGCCGAGATAACCGTCGGCACGGTCGAACACGGTCAGCGCAGCACCGCTGGCGGCGAGCGCTGCATTGAGGCCGGCGACGATGCCCTGGCCGGCGGCTTCCTCATATCCCGTGGTGCCGTTGATCTGCCCGGCCAGGAAGAGACCGCGCAGTCGCTTGGTCTGGAGGGTCGGATCGAGCTCCCGGGGATCGATGTGATCGTATTCGATGGCATAACCCGGGCGGACCATCTTCACCTGCTCAAGGCCGGGGATGGTCGCGAGGATCGCGAGCTGGACCTCCTCCGGCAGCGACGTCGAGATGCCGTTGGGGTAGACCGTGCTGTCATCGAGCCCTTCGGGCTCCAGGAAGATCTGGTGGCCGTCGCGATCGCCGAAGCGGACGATCTTGTCCTCGATCGACGGGCAATAGCGCGGACCGGAGCTCTTGATCTGGCCCGAGTACATGGGGGAGCGATGGACGTTGGCCCGGATCACCTCATGGGTCGCGGCCGTAGTCCGGGTGATGCCGCACTGGATCTGCGGGGTCGTGATCCGCTCGGTCATCACCGAGAACGGCTCCGGCGGCTCGTCGCCGGGCTGCATTTCGACCGCGGACCAGTCGATGGTCGAGCCGTCGAGACGCGGCGGAGTGCCCGTCTTGAGGCGTCCGAGGGTAAAGCCGGCCCGCTCAAAGGAGGCTGAAAGGCCCATTGCAGGGGCCTCGCCGACCCGGCCCGCGGGCCAATTCCTCTCACCGAGATGGATCAGACCACGCAGGAAGGTGCCGGTTGTGACCACAACAGCCCCTGCCCGGAGCTCCCGGCTATCGGCCAGACGCAGTCCTGTGACCCGGCCATCGACCACGATCAGTTCGTCGGCCTCACCTTCGATGACGAAAAGGCCTGCAGTCTCCCGGATCGCGACCTGCATCGCGGCGGCATAAAGCTTCCGATCGGCCTGGGCGCGTGGACCGCGGACTGCCGGACCCTTGCGGCGGTTCAGGACGCGAAATTGAATGCCGCCGGCGTCGCCGACCCGGCCCATCAGACCATCGAGGGCATCGACCTCGCGGACCAGATGGCCCTTGCCGAGACCGCCGATGGCGGGATTGCAGGACATCGCGCCGATGGTGGAGAACCGGTGCGTCACCAGCGCGGTCACGGCGCCCATTCGCGCAGCCGCAGCCGCGGCCTCGCAGCCGGCATGGCCCCCGCCGATGACGATGACGTCGAAACTCTCTCGCTCCTGTCGCATGGCGGGACTTCTAGCTCAGCGGGGGGAAAGCCGGAAGTAGAAACTGGGTGCGCGGCTGTTTCACGTGAAACAGGGCGGCCACGGAAGGCCCGACGGCTCCCGCGAAACAACCCCATGCACAGAAGGAAAGTCGTTTGAGTGGGGATCTGTTTCACGTGAAACAGATGGGGCGCGAGGCGAGGTGCGAGAAAGAGACTGAGGCCCGTTCCGGCCACCCTCATTGCGAGCGCAGCGAAGCAATCCGAGCGCAGCGAAGCAATCCAGAATTCCCACCACCGCGAGGTTCTGGATTGCTTCGTCGCAAGGCTCCTCGCAATGACCGGGGGCTGGGGGCCCCTCCTCCACGTTTCACGTGAAACACGCGGAACCCTCCTGTTTCACGTGAAACGCAAACAATGGAACAAGCTCTAGTTCTACATTGAAGAACTAGCTCTACTTTCCAATACAGAATTTCTGGAAGATCGTACCAAGGACGTCCTCGACGTCCACCCGGCCGAGCAGCCGGCCCAAGGCATAGGCGGCGGCACGCAATTCTTCGGCGGCCAGCTCTTCGCCCTCTTCTACAAGCTCCAGGCTCCGGCGCAAGCTGTCCGACGCTTGGCTCAACAGATCCCGCTGGCGGGTTCGAGTCACCATTCCGCCCTCGGTGGTCCCAAAGAAATCCGAGGCGAACTTGACGAGGGCGTCGACCAGCTCGGCGATGCCATCGCCGCGGCTCGCCGAGATTGCGAATTCGCCGCGCGGATCGGCGCCACCGAGGTCGATCTTGTTGCGCACGATCCAGACTGACCCATCTGGCCGATCGCCCTCTTCGGATCTCCGAAGCAACCGTACCGCATCCGGATCGGCGGCATGGTCTCCCTCCACCAGCCACAGCACCAGGTCGGCATCGTCGGCCCGCGCCCTCGCCCGGCGCACGCCTTCCTGCTCGACGGGATCATCGGTCTCGCGGATCCCGGCCGTGTCGATGACGGTGACCGGGTAGCCGTCGAGATCGAGCTGCGCCTCGATCACGTCGCGCGTGGTCCCGGCGTGCGGCGAGACGATCGCGACCTCGCGGCGGGCGAGCTGGTTCATCAGCGTCGACTTGCCGACATTCGGCTCGCCGGCAATGGCGACCACCAGTCCGTCGCGCAGGCGTTCAGAATGTCCTTGTGCCGCAAGGACATCTGCAATTTCATCGTAAAGCGCCTGGATCGCTCTCACCGCCGGCGCCCTCAGCTCCGCCGGCACATCGCCTTCATCGGAAAAATCGATGCCGGCCTCGATCAGCGCCGAGGCTTCGATGATGCGCTCGCGCCAATCGCGCGCGCGATGGCCGAGCAGACCCTGCAACTGCCGCAGCGCCTGGCGGCGCTGACGATCCGTGTCGGCATGAATGAGGTCGTCGAGACCCTCGGCTTCGGTGAGATCGAGCTTGCCGTTCTCGAACGCGCGCCGCGTGAACTCGCCAGGGTCGGCTGCGCGCGTATTCGGAATTAGCGAAATAGCGGTGAAGAGCGCAGCGAGCACCGCGCGGCCGCCATGGATGTGGAATTCGGCGACATCCTCGCCGGTCGCGCTGGCCGGCCCCGGAAACCAGAGCACGACGGCCTCGTCGATCGGTTGACCCGTGCCGTCGCGGAGCACGCGGCGGGTTGCTTGCCGCGGTGTCGGCAGCCTGCCCGCGAGCAATGTCAGGGCGAGCGTGGCTTGCGGACCGGAGACACGCACCAAGGCGATTGCGCTCGGCGGTCGGCCGGATGACAGCGCAAAGATGGTCTGGTCTCGCGGGTGCATGGCCTATTTGTCCACCTGGCGGGGAAAAGGCAAACGGCCTGTTGGCGGACGCTGGCGGGCTTGTTCACTGCGTTCCAATCGGCATAAATTTATATTGCAATGCAATATAGAGCGCCGCCATTTTGCTGCAGAAATCCCTTCGGCCCGCAATATCGGTGCAGCAGGAATCAAGTATTTTTGAGATATATCAAAGCGATATATCGAAAACAGGCTTCGAATCCGAGCCGGACCGTTATGCTGCAGCCTTTCCGCAGCAAAGCCGCACAAAAAAAAGGGCGCCCCGAGGGCGCCCCAAAATGTTTCTGCACCCTGGCTCAGGTGTTCATGGAGTCGAAGAACTCCGAATTGCTCTTGGTCGAGCGCAGCTTGTCGAGCAGGAAGTCGATCGCATCCATCGTGCCCATCGGATTGAGGATGCGGCGGAGCACGTACATCTTCTTGAGCACCTGCGGATCGGTAATGAGTTCCTCCTTGCGGGTGCCTGAGCGCGAGATGTCGATCGCCGGGAAGGTGCGCTTGTCCGAGACCTTGCGGTCGAGGATCAGCTCCGAGTTACCGGTGCCCTTGAACTCTTCGAAGATGACTTCGTCCATGCGGCTGCCGGTATCGACCAGCGCGGTCGCGATGATGGTGAGCGAGCCGCCCTCCTCGATGTTGCGGGCGGCACCGAAGAAGCGCTTCGGGCGCTGCAGCGCGTTGGCGTCGACACCGCCGGTGAGCACCTTGCCCGATGACGGCACCACGGTGTTGTAGGCGCGCCCGAGGCGCGTGATCGAATCGAGCAGGATGACGACGTCGCGGCCGTGCTCGACCAGGCGCTTGGCTTTCTCGATCACCATTTCGGCGACCTGGACGTGACGCACCGCCGGCTCGTCGAAGGTCGACGACACCACCTCGCCCTTCACCGAGCGCTGCATGTCGGTGACTTCTTCCGGACGCTCGTCGATCAAGAGCACGATCAGATAGCAATCGGGATGATTGGCCGTGATCGAATGCGCGATGTTCTGCATCAGCACGGTCTTACCGGTGCGCGGCGGCGCGACGATCAGCGCGCGCTGGCCCTTGCCGATCGGCGCGACGATATCGATCACGCGTGCGGACAGGTCCTTCCGCGTCGGATCGTCGATTTCCATGCGGAAACGCTGATTCGGAAACAGTGGCGTGAGGTTGTCGAAATTGACCTTGTGCTTGGCCTTTTCCGGGTCCTCGAAATTGAGCGTGTTGACCTTCAGCAGCGCAAAATAGCGCTCGCCCTCTTTCGGGCTGCGAATATGGCCTTCAATGGTATCGCCGGTGCGCAGGCCAAAGCGGCGGATCTGCGAGGGCGAAACGTAGATGTCGTCAGGGCCCGGCAGATAATTGGCATCGGGCGAGCGGAGGAAGCCGAAGCCGTCGGAGAGCACCTCGACGACGCCCTGGCCGACAATGTCGGTTTCGGCGAGCGCGAGTTGCTTGAGGATAGCGAACAACAGCTCCTGCTTGCGCATGGTGCTGGCATTCTCGACCCCATTCTCCTCCGCGAACGAGACGAGCTCGGCCGGCGTTTTGGATTTGAGGTCTTCGAGTTTGATTTCCCGCATTGGGGTGGTCCTGTGGGGTAACCTTGGGAGGGGTGCGAGGAGGCTCTGAAATGCGGACGTGAGAAGGTAAGGTCCGCAGGTCTGGCAAGGTTAAGTGCCGGTGGGGGCTTCAAACCTGATGCGGTGTCCGGCCTTCAAAAAGCTCGGACACAACCACATCCGCCTGCGTTGGGTGGGATATCGATAATATAGAAAATCGCTTTCCACTCCGCAAGCCGAAGCTCTGAGCGATCGTTCACGTTTCCTGCCTCAAATCTCGCCTAGAACGGCTTCACGATCACCATGATAACGATGATGATCATCAGGGCGGTCGGCACCTCATTGATAATCCGGAAGAATTTCTGGCTGTGCGGGCGCTTGTCGGCGGCGAAGTCCTTGAGCCAACGGGAAAAAAAGCCGTGGACCGCGGACAGCGCCAGCACCATTGCCAGTTTTACGTGCAGCCAGCCGAAGCTGAACCAATGGCCGGCCCAGGCGAGATACAGCCCGGCGAGCCAGGTGAGGATCATGGCGGGGTTGATGATCGCCTTGAGCAGGCGGCGTTCCATGACCTTGAAGGTTTCTGACTGCTTCGAGCCGATCTCGGCTTCGCAGTGATAGACGAACAGCCTGGGCAGATAGAGCATGCCGGCCATCCAGGCGATGACCGCGATCACGTGCACCGCCTTGATCCAGAGATAGACGTCTTCAAACATGTCAGGCGTCCGACTTTTCGCCCAGCCGTCAGTCGGGCTGGGGATAGTAAGAACTCGTTAAGGTCTCACCTCCACACATATCCGTCCCTAGGGCCTTCCTCAAATCTAGAATCTTAGATTCTTAAAGGTTTGAGTCTGAGTGACCGTGGATTGGACTCACACAATGCCGTCCGCGCGGTCGCGAGCGCTTGTTCACATCCATCAACACGTCCCGGGCCGGTTCCCGTCCGGCCAGATAAATGGTCCGGATACAAAGGCTTGCGCATCTCTGTCCGCAGCTTATCAACGGGGTTATCCGCGCAATCCCGCTTCGCTCTCGACAGGCCGTCGGATTTGTTCTGACAGGCAGCGGTGTGAAGAAAATTGGCAGATGTCCCGCCCCTGGTGTCGCGCAACCCTTTCCGAGGGGTTAAGCTCCACAGAAATCCACAAACCACACAGCCCCCATACAAAGAGTTTTTGTGCCGACCTCGAGCAATTATTTCCATCTGCACCTCGTCTCCGACTCCACCGGTGAGACCCTGATTACGGTCGCGCGCGCCGTCGCAGCGCAGTACGCGAATGTCACGCCGGTCGAGCATGTCTATCCGCTGGTGCGCAGCCAGAAGCAGCTCGACCGCGTGCTCGACGAGATCGAGGAAGCGCCCGGGATCGTGCTGTTCACGCTGCTGGAGAAGGATCTGGTCTCCAGGCTCGAGGACAAGTGCAAGGCGATCAATGTTCCGAGCCTGTCGATCATCGGCCCGGTCATGCAATTGTTCGAAGCCTATCTGGGTGCCGCGACCACGGGCCGCGTCGGTGCGCAGCACGTGCTCAACGCCGAATATTTCAAGCGCATCGATGCGCTGAACTACACGATGATCCATGACGACGGGCAGCATGTTGAAGGTCTGGAGGAAGCCGACGTCGTGCTGGTCGGCGTGTCCCGCACCTCGAAGACGCCGACCTCGATCTATCTCGCCAATCGCGGCATCCGCACCGCCAACGTGCCGCTGGTTCCGGGCATCCCCGTGCCGGCGCAGCTGGAGACATTGACCCGGCCGCTGGTGGTGAGCCTGCACGCAACGCCGGAACGCCTGATCCAGATCCGCCAGAACCGCCTGCTCTCGATGGGCGCCGAATCCGGATCGGGCAGCGACTCCTATACGGACAGGCAATCGGTGACCGAAGAGGTCGCGTTTGCGCGCAAGCTGAGCGCCAAGCACGACTGGCCGCTGCTTGACGTCACCCGGCGCTCGATCGAGGAAACCGCAGCGGCGATCATGAAGCTCTACAGCGATCGCCAACGCAACCGGCCCCCGGAATAGCTTTCGACATGGGTCTATGGCGCGGCAAAACTCCGTTGATCCTGGCCTCGCAGAGCAGCGCACGCAAAATGCTGCTGGCGAATGCCGGACTCGAATTCAAGGCCATTACGGCTGACATCGACGAACGCGGCATTCAGGTTGCGTCCAAGCTCTCGAATCCGCGTGAGATCGGTCTGCTGCTGGCACGCGAGAAGGCGAAAGCAGTCTCGACCAATCATCCGGGGAGCTATGTGATCGGTGCTGACCAGACGCTGGCGCTCGGCGACCGCCTTTTTTACAAGCCTGCCGGGCGCACACAGGCGCTGGCACATCTGCGAGATCTCGCGGGCCGCACGCACGAGCTGAATTCAGCCGTGGCGGTGGCACATGACGGCAAGATCCTCTTTGAGGACGTCTCGATAGCTCGCATGACCATGCGGCAGATGACCGAGGCCGAGCTTTCAGCCTATCTCGACGCGGCTGGCGAGGCGGTCACCACCAGCGTCGGCGCCTATCAGCTCGAAGGGCTGGGCATCCATCTGTTCGAACGTCTCGAGGGCGACCATTTCACCATTCTCGGCCTGCCGCTGTTGCCGTTGCTTGCGTTCCTGCGGAGCCAGCGGCTGGTTGCGGTCTAACTGACAGGGATGGCTGCGCGCTGATGCGGATCCTGGGACTAACCGGCTCGATCGGGATGGGTAAATCCACCACCGCAAAGTTGTTCGCGGAGGCGGGCGTGCCCGTCTACGACGCCGATGCCGCTGTCCATCAGCTCTATGAAGGCGAGGCCGCGCCGGCGATCGAGGCCGCCTTCCCCGGCACCACCGCGGGCGGCAAGGTCGACAGGACCAAACTGTCCGCACGGGTGGTGCACGATCCCGCCGCGATCAAGCAGCTCGAGCAGATCGTCCATCCGATGCTCGGCGCTTCCAGGCAAAAATTTTTTGCCGATGCGGAGGACGCCAAGGCGCCGGTCGTGGTCCTCGATATCCCGCTGTTGTTCGAGACCGGCGGCGAGAAGCGGGTCGACGCCGTCGTCGTGGTCTCGACCTCGCCGGAGCTCCAGCGCGAGCGCGTGCTGGCGCGGGGAACCATGGACGAGGCCAAGCTCAACGCCATCATCGCCAAGCAGATGCCCGACGCCGAAAAGCGCAAGCGGGCAGATTTCGTCGTGGATACCTCGCACGGACTTGAGCCGGTGCGCGCGCAAATCACGCACATCCTGGCCGAGGTCGTTAAGATGCCGCAGCGGCGGACCTGATTCGCCGAGTTCTACGGCTTCCTGCACGGCATCTCAAAATCATGCGTGAAATCGTTCTCGATACCGAAACCACCGGCCTCGATCCGCTGCGCGGCGATCGCCTGGTCGAAATCGGCTGCGTCGAGATCTTCAACCGCATGCCGACGGGGCAGACCTATCACGTCTATATCAACCCCGAGCGGGACATGCCGGCGGAAGCCTTTGCGGTGCATGGACTGTCGTCCGAGTTTCTCTCGACCAAGCCGCTATTCCATGAGGTGGCCGACGAATTCCTGGCATTCATCGGCGATGCGCCGCTGGTGATCCACAACGCTTCGTTCGACATCAGCTTCATCAATGCCGAGCTCGACCGGATCAAGCGCGCGCCGATTCCGCGCGAGCGGCTGGTCGATACGCTGCTGCTGGCGCGGCGCAAGCATCCCGGCGTGTCGAACCGGCTCGACGATCTCTGTTCGCGCTATTCGATCGACAATTCACACCGCACCAAGCACGGCGCGTTGCTCGACTCCGAGCTTCTGGCTGAGGTTTACGTCGATCTGGTCGGAGCGCGGCAGTCGCAGCTGCTGCTCGCGTCGGAGACCGAGGAAATTCGCGTCAATACCGCCGGCGATGCGCCGCGGCGGCAGCGGCCGGTAGCCCTTGCGCCGCGGGTGTCAGACGCCGAGCGCGAGGCCCACCGGGCCTTCATCGCAACAATGGGCGAAAAGGCGATCTGGAACGAATATCTCGCCGCTCCAGTCGCCTCTCCCGCTGGCTAGATCGACAGCTCAGGCTTGACCGGCCGGCTGCTGAGCGGCCATTTGCCGCTCCATGTTCTGGCGATAGAGACCGACGAAGTCGACCGGGTCCAGCATCAGCGGCGGGAACCCGCCGTCGCGCACGGCGGTGGCAATGATCTCGCGGGCGAATGGGAACAGCAGGCGCGGGCATTCGATCATCACCAGCGGGTGCAAATTCTCTTTCGGCACGTTGGCGATGCGGAACACGCCCGCATAGGCCAGCTCGAACGAGAACATCACCTTGCCAGCGGTCTCGGCCTTGCCTTCGACCGACAGCGTCACCTCGAATTCGGTTTCGCTGAGGTTGTTGGCGCTGACATTGATCTGGATATTGATCTGGGGCGGCTGGCTCTGCTGCTGGAGCGAGCTCGGCGCGTTCGGATTCTCGAAGGACAGGTCCTTGGTATATTGCGCCAGCACATTGAGCTGGGGAGCCTGGGCCGCCTCGGGAGGGGTGCCGTTACCGTTGGTCATCAAAATCTCTCCTTACCCGATTGGGGCTGAATTTCGCGGCGGTTGGCTAACATAGGGCCGCCTCATTCCACAAGGACGAACGGCACCCGGCGAGTCGATCCGGGCTCCGCCCACAACAGTGACGCTTGACCCGGCCTGGACACCAAATCGCGCGTTAAACGCTTGAAGATGCGCGATTTCCGCCCCACGATCGGGTTTCCCCTCAAGGATAAAACGCGCTACACTTGCCGCTGTGCCAAAAGGCGCCATTGGCCGGGCCAGATTTCGTGCCTACATGCCGCGGACGAGGCGCGCGGGCCAAAAAGGGTGATGTCATCTTGCCGTTCCGGTATGGAACGGTCTACTGGCCGGATTGATTTTCCCGGCAGCGACCCCAAAGAAGCCTTGGCCCAAAAGACTTGGGTAAAGACCAGAAAGCGATACGACGTGGACATCTACACCATCATCTTCCTTGCGCTGGCGGTCTTTATTTTTCTGCGGCTGCGTAGCGTGCTGGGGCAGCGGACGGGCAACGAGCGCCCGCCGTTCGACCGCACCGCCCGCAATGCGCTGGGTGGTGCCCCGGACAAGAACGTCGTGACCATGCCGGGCAAGGTGATCGATCAGCCGCCGCTGGCGCCGACGGCCGAGCCGGCGCCGCCGTCGGACCGCTGGAAGGGCCTGACCGAGCCGGGCACCGCACTGGCCCAGGGTCTCGACGCCATCGTCGAGCGGGATTCCACCTTCGACCCGCGCCACTTCCTGTCCGGCGCCCGCGGCGCCTATGAGATGATCGTGCTGGCCTTTGCCAATGGCGATCGCCGCTCGCTGCGCGACCTGCTCTCGTCGGAGGTCTATGAAAGCTTCGACGCTGCGATCAAGGACCGCGAGAAGAACGAGCAGAAAACCGAGACGCGTTTCGTCTCGATCGACAAGGCCGAGTTGGTCGGCGCCGAGCTGCGCGACCGTACGGCGCAGCTGACCGTGCGTTTCGTCTCGCAGATGATCTCGGTCACCCGTGACAAGGCCGGCAACATCGTCGATGGCAATCCCGACAAGGTCGCCGACATCACTGACATCTGGACTTTCGCCCGCGACACCACCTCTCGCGATCCGAACTGGAAGTTGGTTGGCACCGGAAGCGCGAATTAAGCTCTTTCTGAAGAACAGCGCGACGGCGCTTTGCGCAGCTCTCGTCGTGCTGGCTTCGTTTTCGCTTGGCGCCGAGGCCGCGCGGCGCCACTACCGCAGTCATCATTATCGTGATCATCGCGCCCCTGAAATGGCCGCGATCCCGCCGCGTGCACTGCCCTATCCGCAGCTCCCTCTTCCGTTCGAAATTCCCGGCGCGCAATACCTGCCGCTGGCCTGGGCCGACGTGAAGGGCTGGAGCGATGACGATCATCTCGCCGCCTACAAGACCTTTCGCGCCAGCTGCCGCTCGATCAACGCACAGACCGGCGCTCCTGAACCGAAAGCACTTGAAGTGAAGGCTCTCGGCGGCTCGTTGAGCGAGCCCTGCCGCGCCGCCAGGTCGCGCGAGCCGAGCGACGATGCCAGCGCAAAGGCTTTCTTCGAGGAAAATTTTTCGCCGCTGCGAATCTCGCGCCTCGGCGAGCCCGATGGCTTCGTCACCGGCTATTACGAGCCGGTGCTGGAAGGATCGCGCACGCAGAGCGAAATCTACAACGTGCCGGTCTATCGCCGACCCTCCAACCTGTTCGTGCGCGGCTTCAATCAGGCCTCGGTCAACCTGCCCAACAAGGGACCTGTGTATCGCAAGATCGGCCGCCGCAAGCTCGTGCCCTATTACGACCGCGGCGAGATCGAGGACGGCAAGATCGCCGGCCGCGGGCTGGAGATCGCCTGGCTGAAGGACCCGACGGATCTCTTGTTCGCCCAGATCCAGGGCTCGGCGCGGATCAAGTTCGAGGACGGCTCGACCATCCGGCTCAATTACGATTCCTATAACGGCTATCCCTACACGGCGGTTGGGCGCATCCTGATCGAGCGCGGCATCATTCCGAAGGAAGAGATGTCGATGCAGAAGATCAGGGAGTGGATGGCGCAAAACCCTGATGGCGCCAAGGAGCTGCGGCGGCAGAACCGCTCCTACATCTTCTTCCACGAGGTCAATCTGTCCGACAAGGACGAGGCGGTCGGGGCGCAAGGCATTCCGCTGACCGCCGGCCGCTCGATCGCCGTCGACAAGTCGCTGCATGTCTATGGCACGCCGTTCTTCATCGAAGGCGAGCTGCCGATCGAATCCGACCGCGCCAGGACGCCGTTCCATCGTTTGATGATCGCGCAGGATACCGGCTCCGCCATTATCGGGCCTGCCCGCGCGGATCTCTATTTTGGTGCGGGGCTTGAAGCCGGCCGTGTCTCGGGACGGCTGCGCCACCCCATGCATTTCGTCATGCTGGTGCCGAAGAGCCTCGATCCCGCCACGCGCGCGGCCAGGCTGCCGGTGCCGGATCCGCGGCCGTCGGAGAAGATCGCAAAACTGTTTCCGCAAGCACCTGCGGCGAAGCCGGTTGTATCCGTCGCAACCTCAGGCAAGGACGAGACTGTTGCTGTTGCGAGCCCGGTGCCGCTTCCGGCGCCGCGTCCTGTGATAGAACCTGTCCGCGAACCGCGCAGGCACATGAAGACCCGTCCCCACCAGCAATGAAGCGATCGTCCCGTCCGCCCGTGCTGGATCCGCGTCCCTCGCCGCGCCGTCGTGGCTTGAGCGAAGAAGATCGCGAGCTGTGGGATCTCGTCGCCAAGCAGGTCAAGCCGCTGCGGAAGCCTCGGGCGACCAAGCTGCACACCGCGCCGCGCGCTGAGCCGTCGCCGGCAGCACCGGTCGCCAAGCCGGTCACCAAGCCGGTCGCCAAGCAAGCATTGTCGCCGCGACCCCTGGCTGCGGCCTCGGCCGCGCGGCCGTCAAAACCGTCGTTGCCGCCGCTGGCCCCGCTCGGCAAGCGCGAACGCACAAAACTCTCGCGCGGCCGCAGCGAGATCGAGGCGCGGCTTGATCTGCACGGCATGACCCAAACGCGTGCCCACCGCGCGCTGACCGGCTTCCTGCATCGTGCCCATCATGATGGCCTGACCTTCGTGCTTGTGATCACCGGCAAGGGCCGCAGCGGCGGCGAAAGCGGGGTGCTGCGTCGGCAAGTGCCGGAATGGCTGAGCCTGCCCGAATTCCGCGCTTTCGTGGTCGGGTTCGAGGAAGCCGGCATCGGCCACGGCGGTGAGGGCGCGCTGTATGTGCGGATCCGGCGGGCGAGATTCTAGTGGAGTCAAGCCGGGCCCGGGCCCCTCTTGCCTCTCCCGCTTGCAAGCGGGAGAGGGGGCGCACCTTCTCCGAGGTTGCTATTGAGGTCACCTTCAGAACGGCCTCACGATCCCGACGCGCGGGATCAGGGTGATGATCAGGCCGAAGATGTTTGTCTTCCTGTCCTCGGCCGGAATCAGCGGCGTCTCGTGCCTGGCCGGCAGCATCTTCACGGCGTGCAGGATCAGGACCATGCACACCGCCCAATTCGACATCCAGCGCGAATAGTCGAACACCATCGCGAACATCACGAGATAGGCGAGGCTGACGCCGATCAGGGCCGCGATGACGAAGCGGCGGTGGAGCTCGCTCGCGAGGGCGCGGATCAGGTCGGCGAAATAGCGCCATAGCGGCGTGTGGAGCCAGAACAGCAGGGCGAACACGGGAATGCCGAGGCTGTTGTGCGGCAGCCGGGCCCAGGTGTCGGAGATTTCCTTCGAGAGCGGCTGATACCAGATGTAGGCGAACTGCAGCAGATCCTCGCGTGACGGATCGGCCATCCGGCTCTTCAGATAGGCGAGAAAATCAGCCTGCGGGATCGGCATGGTGCCGAGGAATTGCGCTGCGAAGAACAGCGCGCTGATGCAGAGCAATGCCACGAGGCCGAATGCGACATTGGCTCTGGTGATGCCGTACGAGAGATAATGCCTGATGACGACGATGGTGATGATGGTCGGCACATACATCAAGAGATGAATGTGGTGGATCAGCACGAGAATGATCGAGAACAGCGCCGCCGTCGCCACGAACAGCAATGAGCCCGCCGGCATCAGCAGCAGCACCAGCGCTGCGAGGCAGCCATAGATGTCGAAATGGCCGAGCGTGTGCATGAAATTCTTCAGGAAGTACGGCGAGCCCGCGATGAAGACGAACAGCGGCAGCGTCTTCGCGGTGAAGCCGAACGTCTTCTGAAACAGCCGCACGAACAGCGCCAGCGTCGCCAGCCACGCCGTTCCTGAGATCGCGAACACAAGCCACACCGGCACCTTCGCGGTGAACAGCGCAACGATCGCCCCGATCAGGGCGCGCTTGATGAAGCCGAAATGATAGTCGACGACAAGATGGATGTAGGGGACGTAAGGCGGCAGCTTCACCTTGTGAATGAAGACGCCGATGATCACGGCCGCGTTGATCGCGAGCAACAGCCGCCAGGGGTTTTTCTTGACGTCAGCGAGCATGTGGCACTCGTGGCGCGTCAAATTCGAGCGTCGTCCCGGCGAAGGCCGGGAGCCATAACCACGACTGTTTGCTTTGAGCCGGCGCTGGGGCTGCTATCATTTCCAACAAGGATTGCTGGTGAGTATGGGTCCCGGCCTTCGCCGGGACGACACCGGATGAATAGCGCGGCGGGCCCGAATTACAAAATGAACCGGCTCAGGTCGGCGTTCCTGGCGAGGTCACCGACGTGCTTCTGCACGAAATCGGCATCGACCCTGATGGTCTCGCCGTTGCGGTCGGGGGCGGTGAAGGAGATCTCGTCCAGCACCCGCTCCATGACGGTCTGCAGCCTGCGCGCGCCGATATTCTCGACGGTGGAATTGACGGCGACCGCCACGTCGGCGAGCGCGTCGATGGCGCTGTCGGTGATGTCGAGCGTCACGCCCTCGGTCTGCATCAAGGCGACATATTGCTTGATCAGCGAGGCCTCGGGCTCGGTCAGGATGCGGCGCATGTCGTCGCGGGTCAGTGCCTGCAATTCGACGCGGATCGGCAGGCGGCCCTGCAGCTCCGGCAGCAGGTCCGACGGCTTGGCGACGTGGAAGGCGCCGGAGGCGATGAACAGGATGTGGTCGGTCTTGACCGCGCCATGCTTGGTCGAGACCGTGGTGCCCTCGATCAGCGGCAACAGGTCGCGCTGCACGCCCTCGCGCGAGACGTCGCCGGCGGCGCGGCCTTCGCGGGCGCAGATCTTGTCGATCTCGTCGAGGAAGACGATGCCGTTGTTCTCGACCGCGCTGATCGCCTCCAGCGTGAGCTGATCAGTATCGAGCAGCTTGTCGGATTCCTCGTTGACGAGAATTTCGTGCGAGCCCTCGACGGTCAGTCGCCGCGTCTTGCTGCGGCCGCCCAGCTTGCCGAAGATATCGCCGATCGAGATGGCGCCCATCTGCGCGCCCGGCATGCCCGGGATCTCGAACATCGGCATGCCGCCGCCTGAGGACTGCGTCTCGATCTCGATTTCCTTGTCGTTCAATTCGCCGGCGCGCAGCTTCTTGCGAAAGGATTCCCGCGTCGCCGAGCTTGCATTGGCGCCGACCAGCGCATCGAGCACGCGCTCCTCGGCGGCGAGCTGGGCGCGGGCCTGCACGTCCTTGCGCTTCTTCTCCCGGACCTGGGCGATCGCGACCTCGACGAGGTCGCGCACGATCTGCTCGACGTCGCGGCCGACATAGCCGACCTCGGTGAATTTTGTGGCTTCCACCTTCAGGAACGGCGCGTTCGCAAGCCTGGCAAGACGGCGCGCGATCTCGGTTTTGCCGACGCCGGTGGGCCCGATCATCAGGATGTTCTTGGGCAGCACCTCTTCGCGCAGCGAGCCGGTGAGCTGCTGCCGGCGCCAGCGGTTGCGCAGCGCGATCGAGACGGCGCGCTTGGCGTCGCCCTGGCCGACGATGAAACGGTCGAGTTCGGATACGATTTCGCGGGGGGAAAAGTCTGTCATGGCACCTTAGCTAGGATCAGAAACCGGCGGGGACAAGCCGCTTTTTGGGTCATCAGATGATCGGCGGACCGGATTGCCATTGCTTCACGGCCTCGATCGGATGGATCAGCATCAGGATATTGAGCGTCAGATTGTCCCTGATGTGCAGCGCCAGCATGAGCTCGAAGGCGAGCCCGAGCGCGACGGTTGCGGTAACAGGAAGCACGCGTGCGGTGAGGAACCCCAGCACCATGAACAGCGTGTCCGAGACAGAATTGACGATGCTGTCGCCGTAATAATCCAGCGAGATCGTGCCGGCGCGGTAGCGCTCGATGATTACAGGCGAATTCTCGACGATCTCCCAGGCGCCCTCGATCAGCATCGCGATGATCAGCCGTGCCGGCCAGCTGAGATGCCGCGAAAACAGCAGCCACGTCAGCCCGTAGAACAGGAAGCCGTGCAGCACGTGCGAGAAGCTGTACCAGTCGGCGATGTGCTGGGAATTCTCCGAGCTGTTCACAACGCCGTGCCACAGCTTGACATAGCCGCAGGTGCAGATCGGCACGCGCCCCATCGCAAACAGGATCGAGGCCTGCAGCGCCAGCAGCAGCAGCGCGATGCCGAGGAAGGCGAGCGGCGGCAGTGCGGCCCTGCTCTGGCGTGTGCTCGTCAGGGTCACGGCTCACGCACCATCAACAGCGCGGTGCCATCCGGCGTCTCGACCATGCGGTCACGGACGAAGCCTGATTTCTCGTAGGCGCGCAAGGCGCGCAGGTTGAGCGGATCGGGATCGGTGACCATGCGCGGCAGGCCGTTGCCGAACCGCTCATCGACAAATTGGCGGATGAACGCCGAACCATGGCCGCGTCCGATCATGTCGCTGTCGCCGATGAACTGGTCGATTCCACGCGTGCCCTCCGGCTGTGGCCCGAAGCCCGTATTCCAGGCGGTCAGGCGATAGCATTGAAGATAGCCGAACGGCCGGTTGCCGGCCAAGACGATGAACTGCTCCATCGCCGGTTCATCGAGATCGCCGCTGACGAGTGCAAACTGCTCGCCCGGATCGCCCCACCATTCCCGCACATGCGCTTCGCCGAGCCATCGCCGGATCAGCGGCAAATCGGCCGCGCTCAGCGGGTGGAAGGCGTAGCCGGGCTCCACGACCTAACCGGTGGACAGCGCTTCGATGGTGACGTTGCGGTTGGTGTAGACGCAGATGTCGGCGGCGATGTCGAGGGAGCGGCGGACGATGGTCTCGGCGTCCTTGTCGGTGTCAACAAGGGCCCTCGCCGCGGCCAGCGCGTAATTGCCGCCGGAGCCGATCGCCATCACGCCGGCCTCGGGCTCGAGCACGTCGCCGGTGCCTGTGAGCACCAAAGAGACGTCCTTGTCGGCCACGATCATCATGGCCTCCAGCCGGCGGAGGTAGCGATCGGTGCGCCAGTCCTTGGCGAGCTCGACCGCGGCCCGGGTCAATTGCCCCGGATATTGCTCCAGCTTGCTCTCAAGCCGCTCGAACAGGGTGAAGGCATCGGCTGTGGCGCCGGCAAAGCCGCCGATCACATCGCCCTTGCCGAGTTTCCGCACCTTTTTGGCGTTTGACTTGATCACGGTCTGGCCGATCGAGACCTGGCCGTCGCCGCCGACCACCACCTTGCCGCCCTTGCGGACCGTCAAAATCGTGGTGCCGTGCCAGACCGGCGAGCTGTTGTGGGAATCCTGCATGAATGACCCTCGTTGTCCGGCTGATTTAAGCGGTCGGGAGCAGGCGCACAACGGGCCGTTCCGGGCCGAATTTGCTCACCATAGGCAGAAGTAGAGGCCCGGCCAGCCGTTCCCGCAGTAGCGAAGGCGTCATTTGGCTGTTAAGAGACTGGCGTTTTCGGCTCAAAGCTAGAATGGAAACCGATTTTCCATGCGCACCGCGACGATCAAGCGCAAGACCAAGGAAACCGACATCGAGGTCTCCGTGAACCTCGATGGATCAGGCGTGGCCAATATCGCGACTGGCATCGGCTTTTTCGACCATATGCTCGATCTCCTCGCCCGCCATTCCCGCATCGACCTCACGGTCAAGGCGGTTGGCGACCTGCACATTGACTATCACCATACCACCGAAGACACCGGCATCGCGCTCGGCCAGGCGGTCAAGCAGGCGCTCGGCAACATGGCGGGCATCACCCGTTATGCCGGCGTGCACATGCCGATGGACGAGACGCTGACGCGCGTGGTCATCGACATCTCGGGCCGCCCGTTCCTGGTGTTCAAGGCGGAATTTCCCCGCCACAAGATCGGTGAGTTCGACACCGAGCTGGTGCGCGAGTGGTTCCAGGCCTTCGCCATCAACGCCGGCGTGACTCTCCACGTCGAGACCCTATATGGCGATAACAGCCACCATATCGCCGAGTCCTGCTTCAAGGGCCTGGCGCGGGCGCTGCGCACCGCGGTTGCGATCGATCCCAGGGCGGCGGGCGAAATCCCCTCCACCAAGGGCTCGCTTGGCGGCTGACTCTCCATCCTGCCGGCCACGCGCCGTCGGCGGCATCGACTTCATTCTCGAGAGCGGGGCATCGAAAATGCCTGTCTACACAGTTCATGCTCCCTTCCCCGGCGGCGCCGATCTGCGCGCGACCGACAAGTTCGTGTTCGTGCGCGACGGCTTCCATGTCTGGGCGATGATCCTTGGTCCGTTCTGGCTGGCCTGGAACAGGCTGTGGCTGGCGCTGATCGGCTGGATCGTGTTCCTCGCCGCCTTCGATGCGGGGCTATCCAGCCTCGGTGTTGGTCGCCCCTCGATCTTCCTCGCCAACATCATCGTCGCGCTGCTGACGGGCTTTGAGGCCTCGAGCCTGCGCCGCTGGACCCTGTCACGCGGCAAGTGGCGGCAGCTCGACGTCGTCGTCGCCGCTGACCAAGACACCGCCGAGTGGCGGTTCTTCGAGCGCTGGAGCAAGTCACAGCAGGGCATCGTCAACGACCAATGGGCGGTCGATCGCGGCGGCCCGCCGCCGACCCGCAATGTGCCGGGCCAGCCATTTTCGAACCCGCCGCCGCTTCCGGCCGGCGGCATCATTGGATTGTTTCCAGAACCGGGAGGGTCATCACGATGAGCGTCGCCATCATCGATTACGGTTCCGGAAATCTGCATTCCGCCGCCAAGGCCTTTGAGCGCGCCGCGCGCAGCCTGGACAATCCGCAGAAAGTCCTCGTCACCAGCGATCCCGATCAGGCCTATGAAGCCGATCGCCTGGTGCTGCCTGGTGTCGGCGCCTTCGCCGATTGCCGGCGCGGCCTCGATGCCGTCAACGGCATGGTCGAGGCGATCACCGAAGCCGTGCGCGTCAAGGCGCGGCCGTTCTTCGGCATTTGCGTCGGCATGCAGCTGATGGCGAGCCGCGGCAAGGAGCATGTCGTCACCGAAGGCCTGAACTGGATCGGCGGCGACGTCGAGAAGATCACGCCGCGTGACGAGAGCCTGAAGATCCCGCACATGGGCTGGAACACGCTCGAGCTGCTGCAACAGCACCCGGTGCTCGACAAGCTGCCGCTCGGCCCGAACGGGCAGCACGCTTATTTCGTGCATTCCTACCACCTCAACGCGGCCAATGAAGCGGATGTGCTCGCGCGCGCCGATTACGGCGGGCCCGTCACCGCGATCGTCGCCAAGGACACCGCCATCGGCACGCAGTTTCACCCCGAGAAGAGCCAGCGCTTTGGGCTGGCCCTGATCTCGAATTTTTTGCGATGGAAACCGTGATGGCCTCCGCTCTCACCTCGTCATTGCGAGCGCAGCGAAGCAATCCAGCGTCTTTCCGCGGCGGCGGTCTGGATTGCTTCGCTGCGCTCGCAATGACGGAGTGCTTAGCTGGCAGGTGCGTTCCCATGACGGGAACGAGAGCAGGTGCGACATGATTCTCTTTCCCGCGATCGACCTCAAGAACGGTCAGTGCGTGCGCCTCGAGCAAGGCGACATGGCGCGCGCGACCGTTTTCAACCTCGATCCCGCAGCTCAAGCCCAGAGCTTCGTTGCGCAGGGTTTTGAGTATCTCCACGTCGTCGATCTCGACGGTGCCTTCGCCGGCAAGCCTGTCAATGCGCACGCCGTCGAGGCGATGCTGAAGACGATTCCGATCCCGGTGCAGCTCGGCGGCGGCATTCGCGATCTCGCGACCGTCGAAGCCTGGCTTGAGAAAGGCATCACCCGCGTCATCATCGGCACCGCCGCGGTGCGCGATCCGGAGCTGGTGAAGGCAGCGGCCAAGAAATTCCCCGGCCGCGTCGCCGTTGGCCTCGACGCACGCGACGGCAAGGTCGCCGTCGAAGGTTGGGCCGAGACCTCACAGGTGACAGTGCTGGAGATCGCACAGCGATTCGAGGATGCCGGCGTCGCCGCCATCATCTTCACCGATATCGCGCGCGACGGCCTGCTCAAGGGCCTGAACCTCGATGCGACCATCGCGCTCGCCGATGCGATTGCGATTCCCGTGATCGCCTCGGGCGGGCTCGCTTCGATCGAGGACGTCAAGGCCATGCTGACGCCGCGTGCGAAAAAGCTCGCCGGCGCGATCGCCGGCCGCGCGCTCTACGACGGCCGGCTCGATCCAGCCGCCGCCCTCGCCCTGATCCGCAACGCGCGCAGGAGCTGACACATGTTCAAGGTGCGCGTGATCCCCTGCCTCGACGTCAAGGACGGCCGCGTCGTCAAGGGCGTCAACTTCGTCGATTTGCGCGATGCCGGCGACCCCGTCGAAGCCGCGATCGCTTATGACGCCGCCGGCGCCGACGAGCTGACCTTTCTCGACATCACCGCGACCCATGAGAACCGCGGCATCATGCTGGATGTGGTCCGGCGCACGGCCGAGGCCTGCTTCATGCCCGTCACCGTCGGCGGTGGCGTGCGCGAAGTCAACGACATCAAGACGCTGCTGCGCGCCGGCGCGGACAAGGTCTCGATCAACAGCGCCGCGGTGTCGCGGCGCGAGTTCGTCAAGGAAGCTGCCGAAAAATTCGGCGAGCAGTGCGTCGTGGTCGCCATCGACGCCAAGCGGGTCAAGCGCCCGGGCGGCGACCGCTGGGAAATCTTTACCCATGGCGGTCGCAACTCGACCGGCATCGACGCCATCGAATACGCCCAGGAAGTGGTCTCGCTCGGCGCTGGTGAAATTTTGCTCACCTCGATGGACCGCGACGGTACCAGGCAGGGGTTTGACATCCCGCTGACCCGGGCGATAGCCGACAGCGTTCCCGTTCCCGTAATCGCCTCGGGCGGCGTCGGCAATCTCGATCACCTCGTCGACGGTATTCGCGACGGCCACGCCACGGCCGTGCTGGCCGCCTCCATCTTCCATTTCGGGGAATTCACCATTCGTGAAGCCAAGGAGCACATGGCGCGGCGGGGCTTGCCCATGCGCATGGATGCCTGACGACTCCCCTTGGTAAAAATGCTACACAGGCCGATGGGAAAAGGCCTGTCTGGCCGGATCTGTTCCTGAGTATTCCGATGCCGCGTTTCACGATCCATGACCTCGCCCAAACCATCGACGCCCGCGCGGCCTCCGGTGGCGAGGCCTCCTATACCCGCAAGCTGCTCGACAAGGGCGCCGAACATTGCGCCAAGAAGTTCGGTGAGGAAGCAGTCGAAACCGTAATCGCAGCAGTCGAAAACGATCGCGCGCATCTGATCGCCGAAAGTGCCGACCTGCTCTATCACTTCCTTGTGCTGCTCAAGGCGCGCGGCGTAAAGTTGGAAGAGGTGGAAGCTGCCCTCGACAAGCGCACGAATATGTCGGGGTTGGAAGAGAAAGCGTCGCGTAAGGGCTGACAGCATGATCCGGATCCGAAGCACCGCGTTGGCGCAACGTGTGAAGCGGTTTTCCGAAGAGATCATGCGTAGCTGAAGGGCCCCAACGGAAAGGTCGCGTCATGGATATCCGCGCACCGGAGCAGCAATATAATCCTTACCGCGTCTACACGCGCGAAGAGTGGGCGCGTCTGCGCGACGATACCCCGATGACGCTGGAGCCGGGCGAGTTCGACCGGTTGCGCTCGCTGCACGACCGCCTCGACCTGAAGGAGGTCGAGGATATCTATCTGCCGCTGTCGCGCCTGCTCTCGATCTATGTCGATGCGACGCAGCGCCTGTATTACGCGGAGCGGCAGTTCCTCAACATCCGCGACCGCAAGGTGCCCTACATCATCGGCGTCGCTGGTTCTGTCGCAGTCGGGAAGTCGACGACCGCCCGCGTGCTCCAGGCGCTCTTGGCGCGCTGGTCGCCTCGTCCCAAAGTCGATCTGATCACCACCGACGGATTCCTCTACCCGAAGGCCCTGCTCGAGCAGCAAGGCATTTTGCAGAAGAAGGGGTTTCCGGAGAGCTACGACCTGCCGCTGCTGCTGGGCTTCCTGTCCGACATCAAGTCGGGCCGCAGGCACGTGCGCTCGCCGGTCTATTCGCATCTGACCTACGACATCGTGCCGAATGAATGGGCCGAGATCGACCAGCCCGACATTTTGATCGTCGAGGGCGTCAATGTCCTGCAAACCGGCAAGCTGCCGCGCGACGGCAAGGCGGTGCCTGTCGTCTCCGACTTCTTCGACTTCTCGGTCTATATCGACGCCGACGAAGCGGCGCTGCGGCGCTGGTACATCAAGCGCTTCCTGGCGCTGCGCGACACCGCGTTCACCGATCCAAAGTCCTACTTCCACCGCTATGCGCTGTTGTCGGACGAGGAGGCCATCGCCACCGCCACCGCGATCTGGGAGCGCACCAACCTCGCCAATCTCGAGGACAATATCTTGCCGACGCGTCCGCGGGCGACGCTGATCCTGAAGAAGGGCGCGGATCACGCGGTGGAGAGCGTGGCGCTGCGAAGGCTGTAGGCAATGGTGCCGTAGGGTGGGCACAGGCGCGAAGCGCCGTGCCCACGTTTTCCCTGTTGTCACGTGAGAATGCGTGGGCACGCTGCGCTTTGCCCACCCTACGGCAGCTACGGCAGCGTTGCTTGTCGCTCCACCGCGAGCTGCCGTGCCGCCGCCAGCACCGCCAGCGCCTCGTCCAGCTTCTCGCGATCGAGCGGCTTGATCAAAAATCCGTTCATGCCCGCTTCGAAGCAGGCGTAGCGATCTTCCACCAGCGTGTTCGCGGTGAGTGCGAGGACCGGTGTGTGCTGGCTGCCGGTGGCAGCCTCATGGGCGCGGATGCGTTTGGTTGCCTCGATGCCGTCGAGCTGCGGCATCTGGATGTCCATCAACACCAGGTCGTAGGGCGTGCCGGCAGAGCTGGCCGCAAGCCAGGATTCCAGCGCGGCTTCGCCATGGACCGCGATGACGACGCGGTGGCCGAGTTTTGTGAGCAGCGAGCGCATCAGCAGCGCGTTGATCTCGTTGTCCTCGGCGACGAGGATCGAGAGGCCGCCCGCAGGTGCCCTGACTGGCGCCGGCTCGGCGGGATCGGGTGCGAGATCGGGTGATGCGACCTCCGGCGTCAGCGCGAGGCGCGCGGCGAGCGAGGCTGCACGCAACGGCTTGACCAGGAAGCCGGTGAAATCAGCCGAGAATTTTTCATGACGCGAGCTCGGTGTCAGCAGCACGAGGCGCTGCGTCGCATGGGCGCGGGCGGCTTCGCCGACACGATCGGCAACAGCAGCGCCGAGCGCGCGGTCGACCAGCACCGCGTGCCAGGAGCGCTCCGGCAGCAGTGCTTCGGCCACCGCTGCATCTGCGACCAGGCAGGTCTGGCCGCCCCAGCGCTCCAGCCGCCGCGCGATCAGCGACGCTTCGATGCCATCGGCCACCAGCAGGATGGATTTGCCTGATAGGTCAGGGCTCGGAAACGCTGTTCGTCCGGCATCGCCTTGCGACAGCGCGAGCGGAATTGCGACCTCGAAGGTCGAGCCCTTGCCGGGCGCGCTCTCCAGCGTGATGCGGCCGCCCATCCGCTTGACGATGCGTTCGCTGATGGCAAGGCCAAGCCCGGTGCCGCCATAGGTGCGGGCGACGCGGTCGTCGGCCTGCTCGAATTCGCGGAAGATGCGCGATTGCGCCTCGGGCGCGATGCCGATGCCGGTGTCGCGGACCAGGAAGCTGATCTCGTTCGGCCAGATGCCGGGCTCGACGATCAGTGCCACGCCGCCGCTGCTCGTGAACTTGATGGCGTTGCCGGCGAGGTTGAGCAGCACCTGGCGCAGCCGGGCGGCATCGCCGGTGACCTCGAGCGGCAGCCGCTCGTCGACGTAAGCCGCGATCTCGAGCTTCTTGGCCTGCGCGCGCGGCGCCAGCAGCTCGGTGACCTCTTCGATCAGCGTCGAGAGGGCGAAGGGGCGCTGCTCCAGATCAAGCTTGCCGGCTTCGATCTTGGAATAGTCGAGCAGCTCCTCGATCAGCGTCATCAGCGCTTCGCCTGAGGTTTTCACGGCGCGTGCGTAGGTCGTCTGCTCCGGCGTCAGCGTGGTGTCGAGCAGCAGGCCGCCCATGCCGATAATGCCGTTCAGGGGGGTGCGGATCTCGTGCGAGGCCATCGCGAGGAAGCGCGATTTGGCGCGGTTGGCGGCATCGGCCTGGTCGCGCGCATCGGACAGTGCGCGTTCGGTCTCGGTGCGATCGGTCACGTCGCGTCCGACGCTTTGCAGCTCGGCGGGCCGGCCGGCATCGTGCCGGACCAGGCCCTCGCGCCAGGCGATCCAGCGCGCGCCGAGCGGCGTCGATATCTTCTGGTCATGGATGCGCGTGCCGCTCGCTTCGCGCGCACTGTCGCCCTGTTCCAGCACGTCGAAATCGAACCGCGTGCCGACCAGGGCGCTGCGCGCCTGACCGGCCAGCGCGCAATAGGCGTCGTTGGCGAAGGTGATACGGCCCTGATGGTCGCGCAGCACGATCAGGTCGCCCTGCGATTCGAACAGGCTGCGGGCGCGCTCTTCGGCTTCCTTCAGCTCCCAATTGCGGTCGATCAGCGCCTCGTTGTGGGCGGCGAGCTTGCGCATCCGCTTGGCGACGAAACGCAGCCGCATGCTCAGCGTGGCAAGGCCAAGGCAGGCCAGCGCGAACAGGAAGCTCGCACCGATCGCAAAGGCGTTGGGATCGTAGCCCGAATTTTCCGATCGGCTGCCGGTGACGAAGCCATAGGCGCCGCCGAACGTCGCCGAAAAGATCATGAAGGAGCGGATGGCGAAGGCGATCTTCGGGTGGCGGCGCCTGAAGCGGCGCATGCGCACCTTGATCCGGAACGTCCGATCCATCGTCACCGACCCCGACTCTTACCTGCCGCCGCCGCGTGCGACGATGTCCTGCCGACCTTGCGAACAGCTTGAGGCCTTGGGGCGGCCTCGAAACATGGTTGACGAGGTCTTAATGCATCAAAGCGAGGCGGCCTGGAGGGGCCGCGTGTGGTCGCCATGAGCACCGACGATCAGGGCTGCGGCCTCGCGCGGCGAGAACGTCTTCGAGCGGACAAAGATGCGATAATCGGCCGGGCCGTCGCTGGAAAGATAGATCACCGGGCCGCCATCGACAGGTTGCGCTGCGATGGTGATGAGGCGGTTCGCTGGATTGGCCTGGCAGGAATCGGGCTCGGAACCGAGACCATCATCCACGACCGCGAAGTCCGCGGCCTCGGCGTCGTCGGTGAGCTGGACCCGGACCGTGGCGCGCGACGGGTCGTCGGTGAAGGCGACATGGACGCGGGCGGTCCAGAACAGGGATGTGAGCTCGACCGAGGTGTCGCCGACGGCGATGCAGGGCTGCAAGACCGGTCCGATCTCGCCACGGGCGACCACTGCCGCCGCCAACAGGGGAACCACCGAGGCCAGGATCTTGAAACGCAACATGACGCTCTACTCGCCGGGCCCGTACCGGAACTTGTGGGCCCTATGGTTTGCAGAGCGTAAAGGAAACTCGTTACCACCGGGTTGACGCGCGGGAAGATCAGGCGAGCTGGCGCACATCCTCCGCGAGTGCCCGGTAGGACAGCGCTTCGGCCAGATGCAGCCGGCCGATCTTGTCAGTGCCGTCGAGATCGGCGAGCGTGCGCGCCACCCGCAGCACCCGGTGATAGCCGCGTGCCGACAGCCGCATGGTTTCGGCGGCATCGCGCAGCAGCTTTTGTCCCTGCGCGTCGGGCCGGGCAATGTCTTCGAGCACCGACGCCGGCGCCTCGGCATTGGTGCGGACCCGCGGCAGGCCCGCCTGTGCGTAACGCGCGAGCTGAATGTCGCGCGCCGCCGCCACGCGCGCGGCGACTTCAGCGGAGCCTTCGGTCGGTGGCGGCAGGATCAGATCGGCTGCGGTGACGGCCGGGACTTCGATGCGCAGATCGATGCGGTCCATTAGCGGGCCGGAGATGCGCGCCTGGTAATCGCCGGTGCAGCGGTCGATGCGGCCGCGCTTGCAGGCATAGCCGGGCTCGAACGCATTGCCGCAGCGGCAGGGATTCATCGCGGCGACCAGCATGAAGCGGGCAGGGTAGGTGACGCGGTGATTGGCGCGCGACACCGAGACCTCGCCGTTCTCCAGCGGCTGGCGCAGCGAATCCAGCACGCGTGGATCGAACTCGGGCAGCTCGTCGAGAAACAGCACGCCCTGATGCGCCAGCGAGATCTCGCCGGGCTTTGCCCGCGCGCCGCCGCCTGTCAGCGCGGCCATGCTGGCGGAATGATGTGGCGAGCGGAACGGCCGCCGCGACGTCAGCGCGCCACCCTCGATTTCGCCCGCGACCGAGGCGATCATCGAGACCTCGAGCAGTTCGCTCGGCGACAGCGGCGGCAGGATCGAGGGCAGGCGCGCGGCCAGCATGGATTTGCCGGCGCCGGGCGCGCCGATCATCAGCAGGTGATGGCCGCCGGCGGCTGCGATCTCCAGCGCGCGCTTGGCGCTCTCCTGGCCCTTGATGTCGCGCAGATCGAGCAGCGAGCTTGCGGCCTCATGCACTTTCGGCACGGGCCGCGACAGCACCTGCGTGCCCTTGAAATGGTTGGCGATCTGAATCAGCGAATGTGCGGCGACGATCTGGATATCAGGGCTCGCCCACGCCGCCTCCGAGCCGCAGGCGGCGGGGCAGATCAAGCCTTCCTCGCGCGTGTTGGCGCCGATCGCGGCGGGCAACACGCCCGCGACAGGCGCGATCGAGCCGTCGAGGCCGAGCTCGCCGAGCACGGTGAAGCCGGCCAGCGCATCCGGCGGGATCGCGCCGATCGCCGCCATCAGCCCGAGCGCGATCGGCAGGTCGTAATGGCTGCCTTCCTTCGGGACGTCGGCGGGCGCGAGATTGACGGTGATGCGGCGCGCCGGCAGCGCCAGTCCCGAAGCGATCAGCGCCGATCGCACCCGTTCGCGCGCCTCCGACACCGCCTTGTCAGGCAGGCCGACGATGGCGAAGGCCGGCAGGCCCGGCGCGACCTGCACCTGCACGTCGACGGCGCGGGCCTCTATGCCCTCAAAGGCGACTGTCGAAACCCGCTGGACCATGCTGCCCCCTTGCACAATCAAGGGTAGCAGACAGCGATCGCCCTGACAAGAACAATACAGGAACGTGGGCGAGGGCCGCCGGTCCCCTAACTTCAGGTAAACGGGATCAGGACATTAAGCTTCGACTACGCCTCGAATGCGAGTGGCTGCGCTCAGCACATCCCAACACATGTCCGCTACTCCTGAGGCTGCGGGATGGGCCGTGATCTAACGGGTGAAGAATTCAAATGCTTGCAAATCGCCGCAGAAGCGAACGTCGGGTGTGCAGCCGGCTGGCCAAGATTCATTTTGGCGCGGGCTCGCTGCCGCGGGACTGCACGATCACCGATATCTCGGACGGGGGCGTGAAAGTGGTGGCGGAATTTCTGGAAGTGCCGCCGCAATTCACGATCATCTTCGCGCCGGATTACTCCCGCCAATGCCGCCTGCGCTGGCGCATCGGCTGCGAGTTCGGTGCGGAATTTACCGACTAGGTCACATAAGGACGCGTCCTTAACGAGACTTTAGCGTTAATCGGTGAAGCATCTCTGATCAGTCCGCCGGCGGTGATCAGAGTATGTTCAAGCGTTCGTCCCTTGCCCCCTCCCCGGCGAGATTCCTGCTTCCCGCACTCGCGGTGCTGGCCCTCGGCGGCTGCCAGACCACCGGCCTGGACGACGTGACCGGTGCGCTCGGCGGCCGGCCCGAACCTGTCGCAGCGGCCGACGGCAAGCCGGAGATGGCCGCCTTGCGCGAGCGCTATCGCGCCAAGCCTGATAATCCCAACATCGTCCTCGAATATGGCAAGGCGCTGCGCGACAGCGGCCAGCATGCCCAGGCCGTCGCCGTGTTCGAGCAGGCGGTGCTCACCCATCCCAGCAACAAGGCGCTGCTCGCCGGCTATGGCCGTGCGCTCGCCGACAATGGAAATTTCCAGCAGGCTTTTGACGTGCTGGGCCGCGCGCATTCGCCCGAGGATCCTGACTGGCGCATCCTGTCGGCACAGGGTGCGGCGCTCGACCAGCTCGGCCGCAACGAGGAAGCGCAGCAATATTACGCCGCGGCACTGAAGATCATGCCGGAGGAGCCGACCGTGCTGTCCAACCTCGGCCTGTCCTACATGCTGCAAAACAATCTGCCGAAGGCCGAACAGGTGCTCGGCCGCGCCTATCAGCGCAATCAGAACAATGCGCGGATCCGTACCAACCTCGCGCTGGTGCTGGGATTGCAGGGTCGCGAGACCGAGGCCGAAATTCTCGTGAAGGCCGATCTGCCGCCGGACCAGGCCGCGGCCAAGATCACGGCGCTGCGGCAGCTGCTGGCGAAGAAGCAGCAGCAGCGAGCGGAGAAATAATCCGCCGCCATTGCTTGGTGCCTACGACGCCTTGCGATGCGGCGCGGATCCGCGCCCGGTTTTGCCCTTCAGCTTCTTCAGCAGCGGTCCGAGCAACGAGCGCTTCGGTTTCTTCACCTCGCCGCGACCGGCGAGCCGGTTGGCCATGATCTGGAACAGCTCGGTGGTGCGGTGGCTCTTGGAGACCTCCGCGATCATCTGGCCGTTATTGGCCGCGGTCGAGAACAGTTTCGAGTCGAACGGGATCACCGCAAGCGGCTGGCTTTCCATGGTCTTGGCGAACGCCTTGACCTCGATCTCGGCCCGCTTGTGCATGCCGACCTGGTTGATGCAGTAGAGCGGCGGCCGGTCGTTCGGCCGTGCCGTTTTCAGCACCGTCAGCATGTTCTTGGTGTTGCGCAAATTGGCGAGATCGGGCTCGGCCACGATGACGATGTCGTCGGCGTTGACGAGGGCGCGCTTGGTCCAGGCCGACCATTGATGCGGCACGTCGAGCACGATGCAGGGCGTGGTCATGCGCAGCGTGTCGAAGATCGCATCGAACGCTTCCGCGCCGAAATCATAGACGCGATCGAGCGTGGCGGGCGCCGCCAGCAGGCTGAGGTGGTCGGTGCATTTGGCGAGCAGGCGCTCCATCAGCGCCGTGTCGGGTCTGTCAGGCGACAGCACCGCATTGGCGATGCCCTGCGCCGGATCCTGGTTGTAGTCGAGCCCGGCCGTGCCGAAGGCGAGGTCAAGGTCGATCACGACCGAATCGAGCGCGAGGTCGCGCGCGATGGTCCAGGCCACGTTGTGTGCGACCGTGGACGCGCCGACGCCGCCCTTGGCGCCAACCACCGCGATGATGCGGCCGGTGATGATGGCTTCCGAGGCCGAGAACAGGCTGCAGATCGAGCGCACCACGTCGATGGTTTCGACCGGCCCGACCACGTAGTCGTTGACGCCGCGCCGCACCAGCTCGCGATACGGCGCGGTATCGCCGGGATTGCCGATCACGACCACGCGCGTGCCGGGATCGCAGACGCCGGCGAGGTCGTCGAGACCTTCGAGGATGTCGCGTGTGCCGTCGGATTCGATCACGATGACGTTCGGCGTCGGCATCGTGTCATAGACTTCGATGGCCGCGGCAAGTCCGCCGCTCTTGGCGGTGAGATGCGCTTTGGCGAGACGGCGATCCTGGCCGGCCGCGGTCACCGCGGCGAGCGTCTGCTCGGTCTCGCAAAAGGCCTGCACCGAGATGCGGGGAACCGGCGCAATGTGGTCCTCGGGGTGGTGCGGATCGTCCGCCTCTTCGTCGTCGTGGATCTCAGTCATTTGCCTGTGTCGCTGAGTTTGGCCTTGTCAGCCTCGGGATAGGTGGTCGCGGTCGGGTTGCCCTTGCGGTAGCGGTCGAAAGCGATGTCACGCCGCGCCGTATAGACCGGCGTCTCCGCGCGCGGCTGCTCGAGATCGGCGGGGTTGTCGATCATGGCCGCAAGGTTGCGCTGGCTGGCGCAGCCGAAATTGAAATAGGGCCGGTTCTCGTTGTAGCCGGGATCGAGAATCGACGGACCCACGTCCTCGGGCCACAGCCCGCAAGGGCCGGCGACCGCAGTGATCTTGGAATAGCTGAGGCGGATGGTCGGCAGCAGGCCGGGATCTTCAGGGCGATAGGAATGCTGCACGATGGCGCGCGACGGCACGCCGCCGCTGCCCAGGACAGTGCGGATCTCGTGATAGGTCGCAGCAGCTGCGCGGGAATTTGCGGTGTCGATCGGCACGTCGACGACGACCGAGCCGC
The DNA here is from genome assembly GCF_001440035.1 of Bradyrhizobium manausense. Classification (GTDB taxonomy): domain Bacteria; phylum Pseudomonadota; class Alphaproteobacteria; order Rhizobiales; family Xanthobacteraceae; genus Bradyrhizobium; species Bradyrhizobium manausense. The sequence goes on from NZ_LJYG01000099.1 coordinate 42,884, forward strand.
TGCCCTCGCGGACCCAGTCCTGGGCGATGCCCATCACGTCGGCGTGCTGCTCGGCCGACAGACCGCCGCGCGCCTTGCCGACGAAGATCACGATCGAGCGCTTGCCTTCCTGCACCGCGATCGGATGACGCATGCGGTAGTCGGTCGGCACCGTCTGCGTGGTGACGACCTCGCCCGTGGTGTTGCAGGCCCCGAGCATGACGGACAGCCCCGTCAGCGCGAGCGCGATGCGCAAATTGCGACGTCGATCCGATGTCTTCGTCATCGCCTGGTCCCCTCTTGCCCCGTGTCTCGCCCCGGTCCCCAAACCGCCCGTGTCAGTCGATGATGAAGCCGAAATCGCCCCTGTCGCCGTCGATCGGGTCGACGCGGCGCGCGATGCCGTAAAGCCGGTTCATGCGCCCGAGCAGCGCCGATTGCGCATCCGAGGAGGGTGCGAAGCCGTCATCGGGCCGCGACAATTCCTTCTGGGCGACCGCGCGCACCACATAGGGCGTCACGATCACCATCAGCTCGGTCTCGTTGTTGACGTAGTCCTGGCTGCGGAACAGCGCGCCGAGGATCGGGATCTGGTCGACGCCGGGCAGGCCGTTGACGGCCTGCTTGGTCTGCTGCTGGATCAGGCCGGCCATCGCCATCGAGCCGCCCGACGGGATTTCCAGCGTGGTCTCGGCGCGGCGGGTCTGGACCGAGGGGATGGTGATCGAGTTGTTGGTGCTGCCGGACACCGCCTGGGTCAAGGTGATCGCATTCGTGTTCGACAACTCCGAGACCTCGGTCATCACGCGCAGGCTGATGCGGCCCTCGCTCAGCACGACCGGGGTGAAGTTCAGCGAGATGCCGAACTTCTTGTAGGTGACCTGGGTGGTACAGACATGGGTGACCGGATCGCAGGCATAGCCGCCGGGGATCGGGAATTCACCGCCGGCAATGAAGGTCGCCGATTCACCCGAGATCGCGGTCAGGCTCGGCTCCGCCAGCGTGCGCATCACGCCTGCGGTTTCCATCGCGCGCATGGTGGCGTTCACGGTGGCAACGCCCTTGGCGAGGCCGGTGACGCCGAGCCCGTTGCTGCTGACCAGCGGACCGCCGGAGACCGAGAACGGGTTCGAATTGTTGAAGTTCACGACCGCGGTGCCGGCATTGAGGCTGGCGCTGAGGTCGACACCCAATTGCTTGACAATGTCGCGGCGGACTTCGCCCACCACGACTTTCAGCATCACCTGGTCGCGGCCACGCACGACGATGTTGTTGACGACCTTGTCGGCGCCGCCGACGAGCTTTGCGGCGACGTCGCCGGCCTGCTGGGCCTCGACCGGGCTCGCCACCGAGCCGGTCAGCATCACGCTGTCGCCGACGCCCTCGATCTGCACGCCGGGCAGGGAAGCGCGCAGCGCCGTGCGCATGCCATTGAGATCGCGCTTCACCGCGATGTCGTAGGAGGCGACCTGCTGGCCGTCCGCGGTGAAGAACACCACGTTGGTCTGACCGACCTGGGCGCCGATGATATAGGCTCGTTGCGACGAGCGGATCACCGCATTGGCGATCTTCGGGTCGGCCACCAGCACGTCCTTCACCTCGCGCGGCAGGTCGATGACGACCGACTTGCCGACGCCAAGCGACAGCGAGCGCGTCCTTGCCGACGCAATGGTTGCAACCGGCGCCACGCCGAGGTCCGGCGCCTGCATCGGCACCTGGTCTCCGACCGGCGCATCCGCAGCGCGGACGAGATCCGGGGCTGCGACCAGCCCCAGCAGCATGACAGCCCCTGCCCAGAACGAGCTTGCGCGCTTCCCCCGAATGCGCACGCCCGTCCGATCATCCCCGTAGTTCATCATGTCTCCATCACTTCTGTGACGTCAGCTGCCGCGCCTGTACGCCGTAGCGGATCACGTTCACGCCGGTCTGGCGCTGCTTGAGTGCCTGTTCTTCCGGTCCACCGTCGGAGGCGTTGGCATCGGCGATGCTGCGCAATGCGAGCGTCAGCGTGCCGCCCTGGCGCGAGGCCGAGAGCGTCGCGACCTGGTCGGGCCGGAGCTCGAGCGTGACGGTCTTGCCGAGCACGGCGTTCTGGCCGTCCTTTTCCTTCGGCGCCTGATCAATCGCGAGCACGCGGATGTTGGTCAGGATGACTTCCGACAGGACGAGGTCATTGCCGCCGGTCTGGCCGTTGGGGCCGTCGGGATTCTTCAGGCGGCGCGTCAGGACGATGTCGACGCGGTCGTTCGGCAGGATAAAGCCGCCAGCGCCGGTCTCTGCTGAAATCTCGGTCGATACGGCCCGCATGCCGGAGGGCAGGATCGCGGCCATGAAGCCGGAGCCGTCGGCCTTGACGAGCTTCTGCTCGCGGATCGGCTCGCCCTGCATCAAGGGCACGCGCGCGATCGAGCCGGCGATCTGCGTCTGGGCGTCGGGCCTGCTGTCGCGGCGGATGAAGGCGCTGCTGGCGGTCGCTTGCGGCCAGGTCTGCCATTGCAGATCCTCGGCCTTGACGGCCTGGCCGAGCTGGATGTCGGATTTGGCGACGAGCACGTCGACCGTCGGCAGCTTCTCGACAACAGGGACAACAGCTGCGGGCTTGTTGTCGTAACCGCTGGCCAGATACGCAGCGACGCCGCCGGCGCCGAGCGCAATGACGAGAACGACAATGCGTGCGGTGTTCATACGCTTCTACTCTTACGCGGAGGCACTCGGACCGCACCTGGCGGGCTCCCCCGGCATCGATGAGTAGGGAGTAAAAGTATAAGGGGTGTTGCGAGGCCGAGTGTGACGGCCAGTGACATCGCGGGTTTTGGGCAGATGGTGAATGCCAAGTTATCCCGGTGGCGCGATGGCCCGTAGAAACACGCGGGTGTGCTGCCGCGTTCGGATGAGAACGCGGGGCGTCATGGTGAATGGGTGGTTAGTGAGGGGGCGGGGCGACGTCGTTGTGGCGCTAAGCTAAACTATGCTGCCTGCCGAACGAGATCGCGCACGTATTCCTGAGAGAGCAGGAATTGAGATGTGGTGTCGTAGTCTTCCAGACAATTTGGCATCGTATTCGGGTCGATCCAACGAAGGTCGTTTACCGAGAGCGCAGCCTTTGTTGGAGTGAATTCGGCAGGGCACCGATAGCTAAGCACCATGTGAAGCGTTGTGGGTGAGTGATCAGTTGGCCTGCTATGGACACCAAACCAAGGTTTGATTTCTCCTCCGTACCGGGCTCGTTCTGCCAGACGTCTAGGCAGTCCGATTCCAGAGCAGAGTTCGTCAATTGCGCTGGCCACGATCCCGAACAAACTCTCGAAAAGGAGATCGACTTGTTTCGCGGTAACTGCGCCCCCGAGCCCGATCGTACGACGGCCGTAAAGTGGATCAGTTCTTGGAAAAAAACGACCGCAACGAAATGAAAGAACACGCCTCGTGTCGTGAACGACTACGAAGCTATGCACCGCCGCGGCGGTCTTATCGGCCAAGATGTCTTCTACAGCGCGGTACGAATATTGACCGGCGGACAGACAATCGAGAACTTTGGAGAACGAAACTGTAGCTCCATCCCGACGAAGCAGCCGCTTCAGATCAGCATCCAGTACCAAAACGTCAGTAGCACTCAGCTCTTTACGACGTGGGCGAGCGTAATACTCGCCGATTTCTTGACCTGTCGTCTTTTGGAGGTCGCGCAAAAAATATCGACCGGGCGCGGCACGGAAAAATCTGCTCTCCTCGCCATATTTAGCGATATTTTCGCTCAATCGGGCTTGAAGTGTGCGGTCTTGACGGACCCCATAGAGATGGGCCGGGACGAGCCGCCTTCGGCGTGCCTCTCGGACAATCTCAGCGGCAGACAGAGGTTGTCCAGAGCTAGCGAGCACTTGCTCAGCAATGTGGAGATATGCGCTTGACATTGAATCCGCCTCTAGGGCTGTCAACTATAGTCGAGCGGAAGGCCGAAGGTCTGAGCTGCCGCGATTTACCCACACTATCCCTTAATAAAGTGTGGAGAAGGCCTTTCGCACGCTTGGCTACTGCATGTCCTCGTGTTGTAAATTACTCTACGGCGCAGGTGGACGGAGTGCTCCACCAGTCTATAGGCGGATCGCCGCTACGGAGCGGAAATACGTAGCTTAGCGCCTTTCTGCGTGTGTCAATCGTTGAGCCATCATACGGCATTCCTGCCTCGGCAAATGAATTGCGAATGCTGCTCTTTAAGGCGGCGCGTTTGCGATTAACGTTGCAGAAATCAAACGTGAACTCCGGTTGAAAGAACACGTAGATATTTTGCGTGTCGTTGATCCTTTTCGAATGAGGGGCCGGGTAACACCCAGCAAATAAGTTCAAAAAAATAGGCTCATCAGCAAAGATCAGGTTCCACTCAGGCGCACTGATATCTTCTTTAAGAGAAGCGCGGCAGGATGAGTCGTGTCTTCCCAGCTCGAATACAAAGTCTCGGAATGTAGAAACTACCCGACTAAAATCATCGAAACCGTCCCCCCTAATCCCGATAACAAATCCCTGCAATTTGCTCTTGCGCGCATCTATTAGATGCGCTCTGAGCGCTTTCGCTATTCGAGATACATTCTCTCGAAAGTCCTGCGTGTCTGACCAGGGGGGGCCATATTCAATTGAAGCCGATTGAGCAAATGGGCAGAGAGTTTGTCCCTTAAGCACAGCGAAAGCTCTCACAAATTTAATCCTCGTCTTTGAGCCAATCTCCAGAATTCAAACGATTTCGAGCTTTGAGGTGCCACTCATGGCTGCTGCGAGATTGGACCGCGGCATGCATTCGTCGCGCTGTCTCTGTTTGAAGAGTCTGGCTAACCACTCTTCTGGTGGGATCTAGGGCCTCGGCTATGCGGGCTCCGGCATCTCGCATCTCGCGAAGCTCAAAGTCACAATCAAGCTTATCGGCATCTTTCACGATCTTTGCTTCCAGCGTTGCGCCGGCAAGCATTTCTCTGCGTAGTTCGCTGAGATGAGATGAGATGGAAGTGCTTCCTTCCATTTCAAGCCATGCGGATTCGACGTCATCGTTTCGGTACATCTTCTGCACATAGTTGGCATCACCCACACGGCTCTCATGGAGATCATGAATCAGGGCCATTTGAACCACTCGATCAACTCGAGCGCCTTCTCGAACGGCAATGAGCATCGCAATATATGTCATGCGAAAGCTATGCTCAGCGACATTTGCAAATGGTAGTCCCCCGAACTGGAGCCAAGAGCGATTTATGTGCCTGAGCGTTCCAACTTCATAAAGAAAGTCGACGTCATCATTGATTGCATCGTTCGCGCGAGCTGACGCAGCTTGTTCCATCCTTCGGCTCCTAAACTCGAGCAATCAAGCAAAGTGATACCGCGCTCGCGGTAAGAGCGGCGTACCTTTGCCAAGTGTCATTCTTACCCGCCCCGTAGTCGCAGACACCCCGGACAATCATGGCGGACTGGCCAAAATTCCAAGCAGCTTCAAGAACTCCGGCACCTTCCATTTCCATCGCTCGCAGGTTGAATTTTGCTGCTACCTCATCGCGGAATGTCGCATCTTTCACAAGCGTATCTGACGCGCCAATGACCCCTCGAATCAGTTTAGGTCTGCCGTCTAGTCTATCCGGATCATCAGGGTGGGGAATCTGTTTCCCTTCCGCGTCCAGCAACACATCGGTGGAAGCGAGTGGTCGCTCGAAGTTAGAACGCAGTGAGATACCCCTTTCAATCAAGGCCTCCCAAGGATTCTGGCCGATTAGCCAGTTGGCATTCAGTTCATTCAGCGCTCGTACCATTCTTGCGGGAGGTGCTGGAAGATTGCTGCGATTAATCTCGCCTTTCGGGGTAACGCTGTTGTGATCCGTCTGAACTACGCCAGCTCTATCGGAAATGACCACGTCGCCGAGGCGCACATGCTTATCCGGGTCTGTGGGCGACGGCACGCCTAGCGCGATGCCACAGAATAGCAGATCCCTCACTCCAAAACTGCGTATCAGATTGGTGGTCCCTGTTGCGGCTGAGGAATTACCCATTCGATTTAGCATTCCCAGCACGACTCTTTTGGGACCGCTTAGCGTACTTACGGTTCCTACCTCATACGAATTTGGATCTTCTGGGATGCGAAGCGTTTCTGTATCCCCAATCAATAGACGCAGGGCGGCGAATTCGACCGGAAGGGCGGTCAAAATTGCGGTATCGAACTTTTCTTGTCGCGAGGACATGTCGACGGATTGCGACGTTGCTGGCATCGAGAACTCCATCTGCGCCGGCGACGGGGGAGGCGGCGGCTCTCCTGAAATATATCGATCGAGCTGCCCGCGAAGATGTTCTGCCCTGGCGCTCATCTCTGGTGACGAGACTTCCGCCAGCAGCTCGTGGCTAAAGTGGTCCCATTCTAGATCACAAGAAAATTTAAAAAGCGCGTCCGAAGGAGCTTCTATTATTAGATCCATCAGTTGATGCGCGGTGAGGCTGCGATACAGATCGAGATAGTTTAATCTTTTGGAACTTCGGAGATCTGTCTCGAGGGCGTCGCATGATACATGCGGAACCCCAAGCATTAGATGAGCATCGAGAGAGCGTGCGTAGCCATCTATGTAAGCTCGCTCGATAGGTTGAGCGGCAAGTATGGAGAGATTTCCTTGTCCTCCTGCCTGACGCAGCAACGCGGCCGCGTGATCAGGAACAAAAGCCTGCCCTTGAAGGTCTTCGGGAACTTTAGCCCAAATCTTCTCAAAGTCTGGTGGGAGCTGTACGCCGCTGTTGTCTCTGATTCTTCTGAGGAATGTGTCGTCATCCAAAACGGCATTCCACTCCCGCGTAATTATTGCGGTAGATGATCCTTTCTTTTGTACGTAGGACGGCAGATCACCGTATTGCCGCCGGTAGGATTTAAGAAAATGACGAGGAGATCTCTCGTCGTATGCGCCCAATTTGCTTTCAATATGCTCAGCGAGATTCGTATCCCCTGCTGACATTTTGAATATTCCGACTTCACGGAACTCCGGGAATTGCAACATCAACGCGCGGCAATTCTTGCTCTCGAACAGCGAAGATGCCGGGAAAAATACTTCGTTGGCGAATAGGACACTCAATCGAATTGCGGTGGATAGAGCACGCGAAATATCCGCGGACTTCGCACCATTAAGCTGGGCCCGTTCAGAGTGATAGTAATCGGCAAAGTGAACGTAGATGCGTTTGGCCGATTTCATGTGACCCGGCTGAATTCCATGGCAATGATTCTTTTATCGCTTCCTCTGTCGAGAAATCGCAGTGCCTGCAAATGGCAGCCGGTGGCAAGTAAATTGCTGATATATTTTTCAATTCGATCCGCAAAGAAAGGCTCAACTCGTTTTGTAAAATGGTCAGGCTTCTGCACCTGAAACTCGCCACGCCGATAGAACTCTAGAGCATTCAGATTGCCCTCCAATTTGCAGGACTGCTCGACCTCCTCCAGCAGGTCTGGAATATATATTAGCAGGGAGCCTTGCACTTTGAGTAGGTCGACCAATCTGCGCGCGACTGCCCTCGTCATCCCAAAGTCCAGACTTGAGAAGCAACTAAAAGCAAGGTCCAGCGGTTGATCCCATTCCCGGATCGGATTCATGAGATCGTATTCTACGACTTCTAATCCATCTGCGGCGGCGCAGATTTCCGAGGCGAATTGGAGCATTCTTGGATCCCGCTCCAACAAAAACCACTGTGCAGGATCGCGATGGTGTGCCGCCGCCATGCGAGAAAGATAACCAGTCCCGCTACCAATATCTCCGATGAGCTTCGGACTTAACCGGTGGACACACTCTATGAGATCTGGAAGAACAACTTGGTTTCGTACCGGATCATCCCTGCATCCTAGCTCCCAGAGCTTCGGATCGCGTCCCATTTGATTCATAATTATAAATTGCGAAAGCGCTCCCGCGCTCCGCCCCCTTGAAATCACTAACCATCGCCCGTCGCGCTTTACAACGCAAGGTCGACCTTTGCAATTTTACTCGTGATCGGGAAAATCGTGGCTCTTCGCATGTTGCCGTGCAGCATTATGCGGCGCTGCACCTTAGATGCTACTTCGCCCGCTTCTGCTCGATCACGTCCCAGATCTTCGCCGCCACGTCAGGGCCGCCGAGCCGCGCGATGGCGCGGATGCCGGTGGGCGAGGTCACGTTGATCTCGGTGAGGTTGCCGTTGATGACGTCGATGCCGACGAATAGCAGGCCGCGCTCGCGTAGCGCGGGTCCCACGGTGGCGCAGATCTCGCGCTCGCGCGGCGTCAGCTCGGTCTCCTTGGCCGCACCGCCGCGCACCATGTTGGAGCGGAGGTCGTCGGTCGCCGGCACCCGGTTCACGGCGCCGGCGAACTCGCCATCGACCAGGATGATGCGCTTGTCGCCGTGCTTCACCTCCGGGATGAACTGCTGGATCACCCAGGCCTCTTTGAATGTCACCGAGAACATATCGTACAGCGAGCCGAAATTCATGTCCTGCGGCATCACGCGGAACACCGCGGCGCCGCCATGGCCGTGCAACGGCTTCATCACCACGGCACCATGCTTGTCGCGGAACGCGTTGATCTCCTCCAGGTCGCGCGAGATCAAGGTCGGTGGCATCAGCTGCGGAAAATTCATCACGAAGAGCTTTTCGGGCGCGTTGCGCACCGAAGCGGGATCGTTGACGACCAGCGTCTTCGGATGGATGCGCTCGAGCAGATGCGTCGAGGTGATGTAGGCGAGGTCGAATGGCGGGTCCTGGCGCAGCAGCACCACGTCAAAGCCGTTCAGCGCCTCGCGCCTGGGCTCGCCGAGGGTGAAATGATCGCCGGGCTCGTCGCGCACCGTCAGCGGCTGCACCGGCGCGACGATCTCCTCGCCGACCATCGAGAGCTTGTCGGGGGTGTAATAGGACAGGCCGTGGCCGCGCTTCTGCGCTTCCAGAAGCAGCGCAAAGGTGGAATCGCCCTTGATGTTGATGCGGGCGATGGGGTCCATCTGGACGGCGATGTTGAGTTTCATGGTCTGCCTTTCAGGTCGAGGCGTCGAATGCCGCCAACACATGGCGCGGAAGCGATCGCGGCGCAATCAGCATGGCATCGAATCGCAATTCGAATTCCGCATGCTCGGGATGCGCGACAAGCCAGCCCTGCGCGGCATCGATGATGCGTCGCTGCTGGCGCGGCGTCACCGCATAGGCGGCCTCGTCGAGGCTGGCGCGCGCCTTGACCTCGACGAAGGCGATCAGGTTGCGGCGGCGCGCCACGAGGTCGATCTCGCCATGCGCCGTGCGGTAGCGTTTTGCGAGAATGCGGTAGCCCTTCGCCATCAGGTAGGCTGCCGCACGGCTCTCGGCGGAGATTCCGGTGCGGAACGCGGCGACGCGCTCGGGCGAGGCGATCTTCGGTTCCCGTTTGGGTTCCTGTTCAGGTTCTTGTTCAGATTCCTGGACGCCCTTAATCCTCGTCATCGCCGCTCCGCAAGTCCTTGGCGAGCTCGAGCGCGCGGGCATAAACCTCGCGGCGCGGCCGCCCCGAGAGTGCGACGGCATGCGCAACCGCATCCTTGACGCTGTGGGTGGCGAGCTGTGTGCGCAGCAGATCGTCCAGCGCGTCCGCGGTCAGCACGTCGGCATCCGCGGCAGGCGGGGCGATCACCAGCACGAATTCGCCGCGCGTCTCCAGCGTGTCGGCCTCGCGCGCGAGCTCGCTCAGCGTTGCGCGCGAAATCTCCTCATGCAGCTTGGTCAGCTCGCGGCAGATCGCGGCCTCGCGCGCACCCATGATTTCAGAGAGCTCGGCGAGCGTATCCTGCACACGGTTGCCGGATTCGAACATCACCAGCGTCGCATCGATGCGGGCGAGCTCGGCGAGGCGCGAGCGCCGCGCGGCGGATTTCGCCGGCAGGAAGCCTTCGAAGAAGAAGCGGTCGGTCGGCTGCGCCGCGACCGACAGCGCCGCCAGCACCGAGGAGGGACCGGGCAGCGCATGGACCGCATGACCTGCGGCGCAGACCTCCCGCACCAGCTTGTAGCCGGGATCGGAAATCAGCGGCGTGCCGGCGTCCGACACCAGCGCGACCGAGCCGCCGGCCGCGAGCGCCTCCAGGATCCTGGGCCGCGCGGCCTCGGCATTGTGCTCGTGATATGGCTTGAGCTGGGCCGCGATGTCGTAACGCTCGGTCAGACGCCGCGTGATCCTTGTGTCCTCGCAGGCGATGATGTCGACCCCTGCCAGCGTTTGCAGCGCGCGCAGCGTGATGTCACCGAGATTGCCGATGGGGGTCGCCACCAGATAGAGGCCGGCCGGCAGCTTCGGTGCCACCAGCCGGTGGGCATCGATGGAGAACCCGCGCGAGGCGGCGTCAGTGGCTTCAGTCGTATTTATCGGGGCCGGCTTTGCGCGCATAATGAGATGAACTTAGGCATGATGTCAGGGGCTGGGAACCGGCCCCTCGAAAAAGATCACGCCTGGCTGGGATATTGAAGCGGGGCGAGGAAGGACTGGAATGTGATCCATCCGGCATCACATTCCAGAGGGAGTGGAGCGTCAGCGCCATATTCGCGGCGGAAACGGCGTCTTGATGCTTTCGTGACGGACGGCGGACAGCAAGCCAGGAAAGGAGGAGGATCGCGTTAAGCGGTCATTATCCTTTTGTTTCGGTTAACTATTTGCCGACAATATGCCTGAATCCGCACCCTGTGTCGCGGAAAGAGTATCGTGACTGGCGCGAGCGGCCGGTCAGAAGAGAAGCTGAGATGGTGGGCCCGCGTGATCTGAAGACTCCCGTCCAGGGGCGCCTGATGTCAGGGGCGACCCGGCGGAGTGCGCTTGGCCTGCTGCTCGGCACGCCGCTATTGTCCGCCTGCGCCGGTGTGCAGCAAAGCCTCAGCCAGTTCTCCAATCCCTTCTCGAGCTCCTCGCCGCCGCCGGCCCAGCCGGCCGGTCCGCCGCAGCAGGGGACGACCGCCGGCACCGGCGGCGTGAAGGTCGCCGTCATCCTGCCGCTCTCGGCCGCCGGCAATGCCGGGCTCGCGGCGCAATCCATGCGCAATGCCGCCGAGATGGCGCTGGCCGAGTTCCAGAACCCGAACATCCAGCTCCTGATCAAGGACGACAATGGCAGCCCGCAGGGCGCCCAAGCCGGCGCGCAGCAGGCGGTGGATGAAGGCGCCGAGATCATTCTGGGACCGCTGTTCGCGCAGTCGGTGCCGGCGGTGGCCCAGGTCGCGCGCACGCGCGGCATTTCGGTGATCGCCTTCTCGACCGATTCCAGCATCGCCGGCCGCGGCGTCTATCTGCTGAGCTTCCTGCCGGAATCCGACGTCAATCGCATCATCGAATATTCCGCCAGCATCGGAAAACGCTCCGTCGCCGTGCTGGTGCCTGATAACGCCTATGGCAACGTGGTCGAAGCCGCGGTGAAGGCAGCCGTGCCCAGGCGCGGCGGGCGCATCGTCGCATTCGAGAAATACGGCGCCGATCGTGCCACGCCGGCGCGATCGGTGGCGCAGCAGCTCGGCAGTGCGGATGCGCTGTTCATTGCCGATGACGGCGATGCCGTGGTTGCGGTCGCCGATGCGATGACCGCTGCCGGCGCGAATTTGCGCAACATCCAGTTGCTCGGCACCGGCCTGTGGGACAGTCCGCGTGTCTATGCCAGCCCAAACTTGCAAGGCGGACTCTACGCCGCGCCCGATCCGGCCGGCTTTCGCGCCTTCTCCGGCCGCTATCGCACCAAATACGGCGCCGAGCCGATCCGCACCGCGACGCTCGCCTATGACGCGGTCGCCCTCGTCGCCGCGCTCGCGCGCACGCAAGGCACCACGCGCTTCTCGTCCGACGTGCTCACCAATCCCTCGGGCTTCGCCGGCATCGACGGCCTGTTCCGCTTCCGTGCCGACGGCACCAACGAGCGCGGACTTGCGGTGATGAAGGTGACGACAGGGGGCGGTGTTGCGGTCGCGGGCTCGCCGAAGAGCTTTGGGGCGTAGCTCGCCGCCCTTCGTAGCCCGGATGGAGCGCAGCGCAATCCGGGATCGTGCAGCCGGAAAGACTGTTCCCGGATTACGCTGCGCTCCATCCGGGCTACGGCATCACGCTACGCCGCGAGATCCGCGACCACGGCATCGAGCACCGGAAATCCGCTGCTGGTCACGCGCAAGCGGCCCGTCGCATCGACCGTGATTGCGCCTTCCTCGCGCAGCAGCGAGATGCGCTTGGGGTCGAGCGGTCGGCCCGAGAGGGCCTTGTAGCGCTCGGGGTCGATACCCTCGGCCAAACGCAATCCCATCAGCAAAAATTCGTCGGCGCGTTCCTCGCTGTTGAGGAGATCGTCGGTGACGACGCCGTCGCCATTGGTCTCGACCCGCATCAGCCAGGCTTCCGGGCGCTTCTCGGTGGCGGTGGCGTGCCTGATACCGTCGATGTCGAGGCGGCCATGGGCGCCGGGACCGATGCCGGCATATTCCTCGCCGCGCCAATACACCAGATTGTGCCGGCACTCGGCGCCGCGCCGTGCGTGGTTGGAGATCTCGTAGGCGGGCAGCCCCAGCCTGTCGCAGGTCTCCTGCGTCACGTCGTAGAGCGCGCGTGCAACCGCCTCGTCCGGCGTCTTCAACTTGCCGGCCTGGTGCAGGCCGAAGAACGGCGTGCCCTCTTCGATGGTGAGCTGATAGAGCGACAGATGCTCGGCCGCTTCATCGATGGCGAGACGCAGCTCCTCCGCCCACATCGCCGGCGTCTGGTCGGGGCGGGCGTAGATCAGGTCGAACGAGTAGCGATCGAACGAGCGGCGCGCGATGGCGACGGCATCGAGCGCTTCGCGTGCGCTATGCATGCGGCCGAGCGCTTTCAGCGAGGCGTCGTCAAGCGCCTGCACGCCGAGCGAGACGCGATTGACGCCGGCCGAGCGATAGCCGGCAAAGCGCGTGGCTTCCACACTGGTCGGGTTTGCTTCCAGCGTGACTTCGACATCGTTGGCGACGCTCCAGTGCTTGCCGATGGCCTCCAGCACGGCGCCGACGGTGGCCGGCTGCATCAGCGACGGCGTGCCGCCGCCGAGGAAGATCGAGGTGACCTCGCGGCCGGGTGCGCGCGCGGCGGTCGTCGCGATCTCGCGCGCAAAGGCCGAAGCAAAGCGCGCCTCGTCGATCGCTGCGTGGCGGACATGGCTGTTGAAGTCGCAATAGGGACACTTCGACAGGCAGAACGGCCAGTGCACGTAGACGCCGAACGCAACCTTGTCAGCGCGGCTCAAGGCAGATCTCCGCCAGTTTCACGAAGGCGCGGGCGCGGTGCGACAGGCCGAGGCCGAGCGGCGGCAGGCCGTGCTTCTCGATGCTCTCCATCTCGCCGAAAGTGCGGGTATGACCGTCGGGCAGGAACATCGGATCGTAACCGAAGCCGGCAGTGCCGCGCGGCGGCCACACCAGCGTGCCGTCGACGCGCGCCTCGACCTCTTCGAGATGATGATCGGGCCAGGCGACGCAGAGCGCGGAGACGAAATGAGCCTTGCGCTTGCCCGGCTTGATGGCACCGCGCTCCTGCAACAGGCGCTCGATCTGCGCCATCGCGGCGGCGAAGTCTTTGTTTGGACCGGCCCAGCGCGCGCTGTAGATGCCCGGTGCGCCATCGAGCGCGTCGACCACGATGCCGGAATCGTCGGCGAAAGCAGGCAGCCCGGTCGCCTGCGCCGCGGCGGCCGCCTTGATCGCGGCATTGCTGCGGAAGTCGTTGCCGGTCTCGTCAGGCTCGGGAAGGCCGAGCTCACCGGCCGACACCACCTCGATGCCGTGAGGCGCGAGCAGCTCCTTCATCTCGGCGAGCTTGCCGGGATTGTGGGTGGCGATGACGAGCTTTCCGGTGATTCGGCGGTGCATGGGCCTATTGACTACGCGACAGCCAGTTTCTGCAAGTCCACCAGCCGCGCGATGCCCTTTTGAGCGAGAGCGATCAGCCTCAGGAACTCGTCCTGCGTGAACGGCTCGCGTTCCGCGGTGCCCTGCACCTCGATGATGCGGCCATCGCCGGTCATGACGAAATTGGCGTCGGTCTCGGCCTCCGAATCCTCGGCATAGTCGAGATCGAGCACCGGCGTGCCGTTGTAGATGCCGCAGGAGATCGCGGCGACGTTGTCGCGCATCACGTTGGCCTTGACCATGTTGCGCGCCTTCATCCAGTTGATGCAATCGGCGAGCGCGACCCAGGCGCCGGTGATCGAGGCGGTGCGGGTGCCGCCGTCGGCCTGCAGCACGTCGCAATCGACCGTGATCTGGCGCTCACCGAGCGCTTCGAGATCGACGATGGTGCGAAGCGAGCGGCCGATCAGGCGCTGGATCTCGACGGTGCGGCCGCTCTGCTTGCCTGCGGAGGCTTCGCGGCGGGTGCGTTCGGAGGTGGCGCGCGGCAGCATGCCGTATTCGGCGGTGACCCAGCCGCGCCCCTGGCCCTTCAGCCATGGCGGCAGGCGGTCTTCCAGGGTGGCGGTGACGAGCACATGGGTGTCGCCGAATTTCACCAGGCAGGAGCCTTCCGCATATTTGACCACGCCGCGCTCCAGCGTCACGGGGCGCAATTCGTCGGGCGCACGGCGGCTTGGCCGCATGGGAAATCCTCCAGAACTCATGGTCTAGAACTTATGGGGTAGGGCTGTTCGCGGTGCTTGTAGGTGGGGTCAGGGTGGGCAGCAAGGCTTTTTCGCCCCCCGATATCCACCCCGCAAACGCCACGCTTGTCAGAACCGTCCTGGATGGACAAATTATGAGCATCTGAGAGGAGTTACCGTCTGTGGCCCATCACGATCCGATCCATCTGATCGCGCCGCGCGCAGGCCTCGCCCAGCTCAACGAGCGTTCCCGCGACATCTTTCGTCAAATTGTCGAAAGCTATCTCGCGACTGGCGAACCGGTCGGCTCGCGCAACATTTCCCGCCTGATCGCGATGCCGCTGTCGCCGGCCTCGGTCCGCAACGTCATGGCCGATCTGGAACAGCTCGGCCTGATCTATGCGCCGCACACCTCGGCCGGCCGCTTGCCGACGGAACTCGGCCTGCGCTTCTTTGTCGACGCCTTGATGCAGGTCGGCGATCTCAACGAGGCCGAGCGACAGTCGATCCAGAGCCAGCTGACCTCGGTCGGCCAGGCCCAATCGGTCGAGGCGGCGCTGGACCAGGCGCTGACGCGGCTGTCCGGCCTCACCCGCACCGCAGCGGTCGTTCTGACGCCGAAGTCCAATACGCGGCTGAAGCACATCGAATTCGTCCGATTGGAACCCGAGCAGGCGCTGGTGATCCTGGTCGGCGAGGACGGCCAGGTCGAAAACCGCGTGCTGACGCTGCCGCCGGGGGTTCCCTCCTCGGCCATCACTGAAGCCGGCAATTTCCTCAACGCGCGGATCCGCGGCCGCACGCTCGCCGAGGCGCGGCTGGAGCTGGAAACCGCGCTCGCGGAAGCTCGCGCCGAGCTCGATCAGCTGACCCAGAAGGTGATCTCGGCCGGGATCGCGAGCTGGTCGGGCGGCGAGAACGAGGACCGTCAGCTCATCGTCCGCGGCCATGCCAATCTATTGGAAGATCTGCATGCGCTGGAGGATCTCGAGCGTGTCAGGCTGCTGTTCGACGATCTCGAGACCAAGCGCGGCGTGATCGACCTGCTCGGGCGCGCCGAAACCGCTGAAGGTGTCAGGATCTTCATCGGCAGCGAGAACAAGCTGTTTTCGTTATCGGGCTCTTCCACCATCATCTCGCCCTACCGGGATGCCGCCGGCCGCATCGTCGGCGTTTTGGGCGTGATCGGGCCGACGCGGCTGAATTATGCCCGCGTGATCCCGACCGTGGATTACGCCGCCCGTATCGTCAGTCGCCTGGTGGGAGGCTGACCGGCATTTGAGCCGATCACGGGCGCTTGATTTTCAGCGCCCGAAGCACGATATCCGGGCCAGAAAACCTCCCCTTGAGCGAGTTCGAGAAGCAGCCGATGACCGATCCAACCCGGCAACCCGAAGACACGACTGCCGCGACCGGCGAGCCCGTGGTGTCAAAGCCCTACATCATGCCCGACGATCCCGAGCCGGGTTCGGTGGAGACGTTGCAGAAGGAAGCCGCCGAGGCCCGTGACCGCATGCTGCGGACGCTGGCCGAGATGGAAAACCTGCGCAAGCGCACCACCAAGGAGGTCGCCGATGCCCGACTCTACGGCATCACCGGCTTTGCCCGCGATGTGCTCGAGATCGCCGACAATCTCCAGCGCGCGCTCGACGCCGTTCCGGCCGAGGCGCGCGCCGCCGCCGATCCCGGTCTGACCGCGCTGATCGAGGGCGTCGAGCTCACCGAGCGTTCGCTGCTCAACGCACTGGAAAAGCATGGTGTGAAGAAGCTCGATCCCCAGGGTCAGAAGTTCGACCCCAACTTCCATCAGGCGATGTACGAAGTGCCCGATGCGTCGGTGCCCACGGGCACCGTCGTGCAGGTCATGCAGGCCGGCTACACCATCGGCGAGCGCGTGCTGCGGCCGGCGCTGGTCGGCGTCGCCAAGGGCGGCGCAAAGGCCGCGCCTGCTGCGAACAGCAACGAGGCGAACTGAGCGATGAAGTCATTCCGGGTTCGGCTCTGCGAGCCGCCCCGGAATGACGATCGTCCCGTCTTACGCGCTCAACGCAATATCGCTCGACTGAATCCGCTTCACGCCGGCCTTGGCCATGTCGGCCCAGGCCTTGGCCAGCGAGCCCTGCGTGTCGATGCCGCGGCAGGCGTCCTCCACGACATAGACCTCAAAACCCGCCTTGCGCGCATCGAGCGCGGTCCAGGCGACACAGAAATCCGTGGCGAGACCCGCGACGAAGACGCGCTTGATCTTGCGCGACTTCAGATAGGCGGCAAGGCCGGTCGTTGTCTTGCCGTCGGCTTCGAGGAACGCCGAATAGCTGTCGACGTCCTTGTGAAAGCCCTTGCGGATGATGAGCTCGGCCTGCCGGATCGAGAGATCCTTCGACAGCGAGGCGCCCTCGGTGCCCTGCACGCAATGGTCGGGCCACAGCACCTGCCTGCCATAGGGCAGGTCGATGGTCTCGAACGGCTTCTTGCCGGAATGCACCGACGCGAACGAGATGTGGCCGGGCGTGTGCCAGTCCTGCGTCATCACCACGTTCGAAAATGCCTTCGCCATTTTATTGATGACGGGCACGACCTGCTCGCCTTCCTTCACCGCAAGGCTACCGCCCGGCAGGAAGCAGTTTTGCACGTCGATCACGAGCAGCGCGGAGCTGTCGTCCGGCTTGATCGCAGCTGCTGCAAACAGTGCCGATGGAGCAAGGGCCACAAGCGCCGTCGTTCCCATCGCGGCCAAGATCTGTCGTCGATTAAGCACCGTCCGCCTCCCCTCCAGGATGATCCAAAACCTGATCCAATGCAGGCAAGCCTAGTTCCGTTCGTGTACGAACGAAAGCCCGAAAATGCGGCCGGGTTTGGTGAGTGGTTGGGCTGTCAGCCCCCCGTTTTCTACCCCTTCGGCTGGATGCCGTCGCGCACGGCGCGGAAGCGGGTGAAGGCGTCGGACCACTGGTCGCGCGGGGCGCTGGCGATGATGCGCAGCGAGGTGCCGCCGCCGAAGCGGATCCACTGCACCACCGTCACCGGGATCTTGTCCCTGCCGCTGACGCCGTCGATCCGGGTCTCGAAGCCCGGCTGGCCGTTGATGCGGATCGGCTCCGACATCGTGACTTTGGTTTCGCGCAAGCCGGCGATTTGAAGCGCCGCCTCCTGGGCGAAGCGGGCGCGGTCGTCGGCGGCCTGCGGGGTGGCGCCGATCAGGCCGAGGATCATGAACGGCTTGGATTCATAGCCCGAGCTCTCATTGCCATCGGCCAGGATGATGCTCGAGCCCGGCACCAGCGTGCGGATATCCTTGAAGCCGGCGAGATCGGTGATCTTGAACGGCAACAGCCCGATCTGCTCGTCAGCCGACACCTCCTTGCGGATGGCGGCAGTCGCGAACATCTGCCGCACCGCCTCGTCGGTGTAGATCTTCGAAGCGTTCTCGGGGATTTGCACCGCGACATAGCCGGAGAAGCCGGTGCCCGGCACGATCATCGAATAGCGCTTCACCAGCGTGTCGCCAGCCTTGGCACTTTCGGTGGTAAAATACGCAAGGCCCGCCGATGTCTCGATCTTGTCCGGCTTGACGCCGTTGGCGCCGGCCGGATTGGCGTTGAAGGCGCTGACGACTTCGTTATAGGCCGCCGGCGGCAGCTCGGTGATCAGCACCTTGACGCTGCCATCCTCGCTCTCGAAGCCCGGAAAGGTCTTGGCCTTGCTGAGGCCGACCAGAGGCACCATGCCGAGACGCAAGCCGGGCGGATAGACGGCATCGGCGGCGAGCGCCGGAAATGCCGTGGCGACGAGGAGGGCCAGCGCAGCGAAGGAGCGGGTGAGCTTCATGGGCACTCTGTTTGGTTCACATTGAGGCCGTACCATGGTCGGCCTTTGATGATCAGCCTTGGGGCCGCCTTGTCGCGCGAAGCAGCCCCATGGCGAAGCTGTCCGGCCGGCCGCCTTTTAGCGGGTTTGGCGCCCCGGTAACAGGGCCGGGCCGCTGATGGCGACGGGCGGCCGGTCGATCTCCGAACCCGTTAATATTTCCTCACCCGCAAAGGCTCGAGGGGCGGATACGATCTTCCAAAACCCAATGTTTTCACGGCCCAAAGTTGCGTTCGGTCCTTGCGGGCCCCTCCCCCCCTCCTATATGAGCCTCAACCATCGCAATATCGCGAATGTTTGATCTTAGGGGGTTTCGGTTCGGGTGCCTTCTGGGCCCAGCCAACCTGCCGCAAAAAGAAGGATATCAGGACCATGGGAAAGGTCATTGGGATCGACCTCGGCACCACGAATTCGTGCGTCGCCGTAATGGACGGCAAGAACGCCAAAGTCATCGAGAATTCCGAGGGCATGCGCACGACGCCTTCGATCGTCGCCGTGACCGACGACGGTGAGCGCCTCGTCGGCCAGCCTGCCAAGCGCCAGGCCGTGACCAATCCGGAGCGTACGTTCTTCGCAGTGAAGCGCCTGATCGGCCGCCGCTACGACGACCCGATGGTCGAGAAGGACAAGAAGCTCGTTCCGTACAAGATCGTGAAGGCTTCCAACGGCGACGCCTGGGTCGAGGCCGACGGCCAGACCTACTCGCCCTCGCAGGTCTCGGCGTTCATCTTGCAGAAGATGAAGGAGACCGCGGAAGCCCATCTCGGCCAGAAGGTCGACCAGGCTGTCATCACCGTTCCCGCCTACTTCAACGACGCCCAGCGCCAGGCCACCAAGGATGCCGGCAAGATCGCGGGCCTTGAAGTGCTGCGCATCATCAACGAGCCGACCGCGGCTGCGCTGGCCTATGGCCTCGACAAGACCAAGGCCGGCACCATCGCCGTGTACGACCTCGGCGGCGGCACGTTCGATATTTCCATTCTCGAAATCGGCGACGGCGTGTTCGAGGTGAAGTCGACCAACGGCGACACCTTCCTCGGCGGCGAAGACTTCGACATGCGCCTCGTGGGCTATCTCGCGGACGAGTTCCAGAAGGAGCAGGGCATCAACCTGCGCAACGACAAGCTTGCGTTGCAGCGCCTGAAGGAAGCCGCTGAAAAGGCCAAGATCGAGCTGTCGTCGACGACGCAGACCGAGATCAACCTGCCCTTCATCACCGCGGACCAGACCGGCCCGAAGCATCTGACGATGAAGCTCACCCGCGCCAAGTTCGAGGCGCTGGTCGACGACCTCGTGCAGAAGACCATCGAGCCCTGCCGCAAGGCGCTGAAGGATGCCGGCGTCACCGCCGGCGAGATCGGCGAAGTGGTTCTGGTCGGCGGCATGACGCGCATGCCGAAGGTCCAGGAAGTCGTGAAGCAGCTGTTCGGCAAGGAGCCGCACAAGGGCGTCAACCCGGACGAAGTCGTGGCGATCGGCGCTGCGATCCAGGCCGGCGTGCTCCAGGGCGACGTCAAGGACGTGCTGTTGCTCGACGTGACCCCGCTGTCGCTGGGCATCGAGACCTTGGGCGGCGTGTTCACCCGCATCATCGACCGCAACACCACGATCCCGACCAAGAAGAGCCAGGTGTTCTCGACGGCTGAAGACAATCAGAATGCCGTCACCATCCGCGTCTTCCAGGGCGAGCGTGAAATGGCGGCCGACAACAAGATGCTTGGCCAGTTCGACCTGATGGGCATTCCGCCGGCTCCGCGCGGCATGCCGCAGATCGAGGTGACCTTCGACATCGACGCCAACGGCATCGTCAACGTCTCGGCCAAGGACAAGGCCACCGGCAAGGAGCAGCAGATCCGCATCCAGGCCTCTGGTGGTCTGTCGGAAGCCGACATCGACAAGATGGTCAAGGATGCCGAGGCCAATGCCGCGGCCGACAAGCAGCGCCGCGAGGCGGTCGATGCCAAGAACCATGCCGACGCGCTGGTGCACTCCACCGAGAAGGCGCTGGCCGAGCACGGTTCGAAGGTCTCGGAGACCGAGCGCCGCGCCATCGAGGACGCCGTCAGCGACCTCAAGGAAGCGCTGAAGGGCAGCGATGCCGAGGCGATCAAGGCCAAGACCAACACGCTGGCCCAGGCTTCGATGAAGCTCGGCGAGGCCATGTACAAGCAGCAGGCCGAGGCCGACGCGGCCAAGGACGCTGCGAAGGACGACGTCGTCGACGCGGAATTCACCGAAGTCGACGACGACAAGAACAACAAGAAGTCCGCATAAGCCCCGCGAGGGTCATGATGCGGACGGCTTGGACCCCACACGCTGAAGCGGCCTCCCCCCTCAGGGGGGAGGCTTTCGTGTCGGGGCGGGCGGGTAGGCCCGTTACGATCAATCAATTCCCAGCCGTTATGCTCAACGCTGCCATGCAGCCCTCTGCAGTGATGCAGAAGGCTGCCTATATCGTCGCGTGGCGACGTTGTTTCGCACCGACTTGAATCGCGATCGGATAGACCTGAGTCAGACATGTCCACGTCCACCAAGCGCTGCTACTACGAAACCCTCGAAGTCGATCGCACGGCCGACGAGAGCAAGCTGAAATCGTCGTTCCGCAAGCTGGCGATGAAATTCCATCCCGACCGCAATCCCGGGGATGAGACCAGCGAAGTCAAGTTCAAGGAAATCAACGAGGCCTACGAGGTCCTGAAGGACAAGGACAAGCGCGCCGCCTATGACCGCTTCGGCCATGCCGCGTTCGAGCAGGGTGGCCCTGGTGGCGGCGGTGCCGGATTCGGCGCGGGCTTTGCCTCCTCCTTCTCCGACATTTTCGAAGATCTGTTCGGCATGGCCGGGCAGCGCGGCCGCGGCGGCCGCGAGCGTGGCGCCGACCTGCGCTACAACATGGAAATCACCCTCGAGGAAGCCTTCGGCGGCAAGACCGCGCAGATCGAGATTCCGGTCTCGGTCACCTGCGAGGCCTGCTCGGGTATCGGCGCCAAGGCCGGCACCAAGCCGAAGACCTGCTCGACCTGTGGCGGGCAGGGGCGCGTGCGGCAGTCGCAGGGCTTCTTTACCCTCGAGCGCACCTGCCCCGGCTGTCAGGGCCGCGGCCAGATGATCGAGGACGCCTGTCCGTCCTGCTCGGGCCAGGGGCGCGTCACCCGCGAGCGAACGCTGTCGGTCAACATTCCCCAGGGCGTCGAGGACGGCACCAGGATCAGGCTCGCCGGCGAAGGCGAGGCCGGGGTGCGCGGCGGTCCGCCCGGCGACCTCTACATCTTCCTGTCGCTGGCCCAGCACCAGTTCTTCCAGCGCGACGGCGCCGACCTGCATTGCCGCGTGCCGATCTCGATGGTCACGGCCGCGCTCGGCGGCGAATTCGAGGTGCCCACCATCGAGAAGGGCAAGGCCAAGGTGAAGGTGCCCGCCGGAACCCAGTCCGGCCGTCGATTCCGCATCGCATCAAAAGGCATGCCGGTGCTGCGCTCGCGCCAGATGGGCGACATGTACGTCCAGGTCATGGTCGAGACCCCGCAGAACCTCACCAAGAAGCAGCAGGAATTGCTGGCCGAGTTCGAAAAGCTCTCCTCCGGCAACACCCAGCCGGAATCCGAGGGCTTCTTCGCCAAGGTCAAGGATTTCTTCGGTAATCGGGCGAACTGAGCCGGCTTGACCGTATCGACTTCGGCCTATACGTCTTTATGACCATTTTCTGACAGCCGCGGTCACGCGGTCTCGTCCCGTCCGGTCCAGACATGCCATTGCCGTCGTCCGCGCGTGCGTTGAAGAAGCCCCGTCTCGATGACGAGGTGCGCTTCCTCAGATCGTGGATTGAAAAGCCCCTCCACATGGGCGCGGTGATGCCCTCGGGCAAGCTGCTCGCGCGGACCATGGCGCATTATGTCGACGTCGATTCGGATGCTCCGGTGGTCGAGCTCGGGCCCGGCACGGGCGCTATCACCTCGGCCCTGGTCGAGCGCGGCGTCGATCAGAAGCGTCTCGTTCTCGTCGAATACAATCCCGGCTTCTGCGCGCTGCTGCGTGACCGTTATCCGCAGGCCAAGGTGGTGCAGGGCGATGCCTATCGCCTGCGTGACACGCTCTGGAACGTGTTGAGCGCGCCCGCCAGCGCCGTCGTCTCCGGCCTGCCGCTGGTGACGAAGCCGATGCTGACGCGCCTTCGGCTGATTCGCGATGCCTTCGCGGCGCTTGCGCCCGGCGCGCCCTTCGTCCAGTTCACCTATGCGGTGGTGCCGCCGATCCCGAAATCGCTGCCCGGCGTGTCCACAGAGGCCTCGGAACGGATCTGGATGAACCTTCCGCCGGCCCGCGTCTGGGTGTATCGCAAGGACTAATTCCGCCGGCGTCTTCCTTCGCGCGGCGGGCTTGTTTCGCCGAACGTATGGAAGAGGATGTCCGCTCCGAAGATCCTGGTCATTCCCGGCTCGCTGCGCACCGGCTCGCACAATGTGAAGCTGGCGGCGGTCCTCGCTTATGAAATCGCCCAGGCCGGCGTCGACGTCACCCGCATCTCGCTCGCCGATTTTCCGCTGCCGATCTACGACGGCGATCTCCAGGCCAAATCGGGCATCCCGAAGCATGCCATCAATCTCAAGCGCATGATCGGCGCGCATCACGGCGTGCTGTTGGTCTCGCCCGAATACAATGCTTCGGTGCCGCCGCTGCTCAAGAACGCGATCGACTGGGTCAGCCGCGTGCACGATCTGCACGAGGCGCGCGGCGACGTCTTCCGCAACCGCGCCTTCGCGCTCGCCGGTGCGTCGCAGAGCCGGCTTGGAGCTGCTCGCGCGCTGCAGGCGTTGCGCCTGATCCTGACCTCCTGCCACGCCAATGTGATCGCCAGCCAGTTCACGCTCGCCTTTGCCGACCAGGCCTATGACGATATGGACAGGCTCAAGGGTCAGGGCGATATCGACTCCATGCGGGAGATGGTGCGGCAGTTGATCGATATTTCCCAACGCTTGATGTGAGGTGACATGACGCCAGCCGAAATCGCCCCGAAAGACCGCCTGATCGTCGCGCTCGATCTGCCCAGCGTCGATGCCGCGGAGGCGATGATTGCGAAGCTCGGCGACAGCGTCACATTTTACAAGATCGGCTATCGCCTCGCTTATGCCGGCGGCTTGCCGCTGGTTACCAAGCTTGCCGACGGCGGCAAGAAGGTCTTTCTCGATCTCAAGCTGCACGACATCGGCAACACGGTGTCGCAAGGCGTCGAGAGCATCACCAGGCTGGGGGCCACCTTCCTCACCGTGCACGCCTATCCGCAGACCATGAAGGGCGCCGTCGAGGGCCGCGGCTCGTCGAAGCTGAAGCTCCTCGCCGTGACGGTGCTGACCTCCTACAATGACGACGATCTGCATGCGGCAGGCTTCCGGCTCGGCGTCTCCGAACTGGTCGAGGCGCGTGCGCGGCAGGCGCAGGCCCTCGGCATCGACGGTCTCGTGTCCTCGCCCGAGGAGGCCGAAGGCTTGCGCAAGATCATCGGGCGCCAGATGAACCTCGTCACACCAGGCATCCGTCCGGCGGGTGCGGCTATCGGCGATCAGAAGCGCATCATGACGCCCGGCCGCGCGATTGCCGCGGGCGCGGATTATCTCGTCGTCGGGCGGCCGGTGGTGGAAGCCGCCGACCCCAGGGCGGCGGCTGACGCCATCCAGGCCGAGATCGCGCAAGCACTCGGCTAGCGCATGATCCGGAAAAGTGTGAAGCGGTTTTCCGAAAAGATCATGCGCAAACAAAGGGCTGAAGCGCGATGACGGTTCAACCCAATCTCATCGCGCTTTAGCGAACAACAAGGGAGAAGAACAATGGCAAAAGGCTACTGGATCGGACGCGTCGACGTGAACAATGAGGAGGGCTACAAACCCTATGCCGTCGCCAATGGTCCGATCTTCAAGAAGTGGGGCGGCCGCTTCGTGGTCCGCGGCGGCAAGTTCACCACCGTCGAAGGCGGCAGCCGCAACCGCAACGTCGTGATCGAATTCCCTGATTACCAGACCGCGATCGCCTGTTACAATTCGCCGGAATATCAGGCCAATATCAAGGTGCGCCAGCCGCACTCGATCGCCGACCTCATCATCATCGAGGGCTATGACGGCCCGCAGCCGCAGGACGGCTAGCGTACACACCGTCATTCCGGGGCGATGCGCAGCATCGAACCCGGAATCTCGAGATTCCGGGTCTGGTCCTTCGAACCATCCCGGAATGACGTTGGTGCCCCCCTCGGTTGCCGGAACTGCATCCCGCCGCTACAACGGCCCCTGAGAGGATCACACCATGCCAGACATGCGCTTGATTGTTGCCGGAGCCGGCGGCCGGATGGGCCGCGCCCTGACGCGGGCGATTGCCGACAGCAAAGGCGCGGTGCTGGCAGGCGCCCTGGAGGCGCCAGGCTCGGAGCTCCTGGGCAAGGATGCCGGCGTTCTCGCCGGCCTGCCGGAAAACGGCATCAAGCTGTCCGCCGATCTCTGGGCGATGTCGAAGGATGCCGACGGCATCCTGGATTTCACCGTGCCGGCCGCAACCATTGCCAATGTCGCGATCGCGGCCGAGCGCGGGCTGGTTCATGTCATCGGCACAACCGGGCTGTCAGGCTCCGACAATGCCGTGATCAAAAGCGTCACCAACCGCGCGGTCGTGGTGCAGTCGGGCAATATGAGCCTGGGCGTCAATCTGCTCGCCGCCGTGGTCAAGCGCGTCGCCAAGGCGCTCGACGAAAGCTTTGACATCGAGATCGTCGAATCCCATCACCGCATGAAGGTCGATGCGCCCTCAGGGACCGCGCTGATGCTCGGCCAGGCGGCCGCCAGCGGTCGCGGCATCCCGCTCGACGATGCGCATTCGGAGCGCGGCCGCGACGGCATCACCGGCGCGCGCAAGCCGGGCGCGATCGGCTTTGCTTCCTTGCGCGGGGGCACCGTCGCCGGCGATCACAGCGTGACCTTCCTCGGCCCGTTCGAACGCCTGACGTTGTCGCATCAGGCGGAGGACCGTATCCTGTTCGCCCATGGCGCGCTCAAGGCGGCGCTGTGGGCGCATGGCAAGAAGCCCGGACACTACTCGATGGCCGACGTGCTCGGCCTCGCTGACATCTGAACCAAGCAAGCAATGGAATTGGGCAATGAGCGAACGTCTTCTCGTGCTGGTGCGCCACGGCCAGAGCGAATGGAATTTGAAGAATCTGTTCACCGGCTGGAAGGATCCTGACCTCAGCGAGCAGGGCGTCGCGGAAGCCAAGGAAGCCGGCCGCAAGCTGAAGGCCCACGGCCTCGTGTTCGACGTCGCCTTCACCTCGGTGCTGACGCGCGCGCAGCACACGCTCGATCTCATTCTCACCGAGCTCGGCCAGACCGGCCTGCCCACCTCGAAGAATCTCGCGCTGAACGAGCGCGACTATGGCGACCTCTCCGGCCTCAACAAGGACGACGCCCGCAAGAAATGGGGCGAGGAGCAGGTGCATGTCTGGCGCCGCTCCTACGACGTGCCGCCGCCCGGCGGCGAAAGCCTGAAGGACACGCTGGCGCGCGCGCTGCCCTACTACGTGCAGGAGATCCTGCCCGGCGTGCTCAATGGCAAGCGCACGCTGGTCGCGGCCCACGGCAACTCGCTGCGCGCCTTGATCATGGTGCTGGAAAAACTGTCGCCCGAAGGCATTTTGAAGCGCGAGCTCGCCACCGGCGTGCCGATCATCTACCGGCTCAATGCGGATTCGACGGTGGCCTCGAAGCTGGATCTGGCGGGGTAGACCTTGCCGCAAATGCGGTGGTGTAGGGTGGGTTAGACGGTGACTGCGCTTCGCGCAGCCCGGGGCTAACCTACCCTACTGCATCTTGCCTACTGCATCCCGAGCTGCCCGGCTTCCCAGCCCAGCATCGCCTGCTTGCGAGTGATGCCCCAGTGATAGCCTGTCAGCGTGCCGCTCTTGCCGAGGGCGCGGTGGCAGGGCACGACGAAGGAGACCGGGTTCTTGCCGACGGCCGCACCGACGGCGCGCGAGGCCTTCGGGCTGTTGATGTTGCAGGCGATGTCGGAATAGGACACCGCGCGGCCCATCGGAATTTTCAGCAGCGTCTCCCACACCCGCACTTCGAAATCGGTGCCGATCAGGACCACGCGCAGCGGCTGATCCGGCCGCCACAGTTTGGTGTCGAAGATGCGTGCCGCCAGCGGTGCGGTGCCCTCGTGGTCTTCGACATAGGTTGCGTTCCGCCAGCGCCGCGTCATGTCGGCAAGGGCGGCTTTCTCGTCGCCGGGGTCGGCGAAGGCGAGGCCGGCGAGGCCGCGATCGGTCGCGATCACGATCGCTGTTCCAAAGGGAGACGGATGGAAGCCGAAGCGCAGGGTCAGCCCCGCGCCGCCGTTCTTCCATTCACCCGGCGACATCGCTTCGTGGGTGACGAAGAGATCGTGCAGACGGCCCGGGCCCGACAGCCCCGAGTCGAGCGCCGCATCGAGGATGCTGGCGGAATCCCGCAACAGACCCTTGGCGTGGTCGAGGGTGAGCGCCTGCATGAAGGCCTTCGGCGTGATCGAGGCCCAACGGCGGAACAGATGATGCAGCTCATCCGCCGTGACGCCGGCCGCATCCGCCATCGCCTCGATGGTCGGCTGCGCGCGCCAGTTTTCCGAGATGAACGCGATGGCCCGGCGCACCGAATCATAGTCGCGCAGCGCGGCGTTCTGGGGGCCCGGCTTGGCCAGGCGCTGGTCCTGTATGGCGAGTGTCATCATGAGCGGAAATGTAGGCGCGGGGAGGCGCCGAAACCACCCGATTTCCGACTGGGTTCAGGTCACCGGGTTATAGGTCGGGCCGCGCTTGGCGGCGTTCAGGGCCTCAATCAAGCCTTTGTAGAAACTTGCCTTTTCGTCCGGTCCCAAGAAACGGGCGAGCTGGATCTGGTGGCCGCGCGAGATCAGATAGAGATGCTCGATGCCAAAGTCCTCGTCGACCTCCATGTCGAGCCGGACCCAGAGCGGATTGAAGGTCCATTCGGCGACCTGGCCGTGATGGCTGATGCGCCGCACGCGTAGTTCTGTGGTCGTGACGGTGATCTCCTCGCGCGCCCGCCCGGTGCGGAAATTGACCTTGAAGGCCCACCAGACCACGAGCACGTCGAGGCCGAAAAAGCCGAGCACGGGCCAGGCGCCCTGCATCAGGAAGACAATTCCGGTGACGAAGCTGACGACGCTCAGGAACAGCATCACGGCCAGGAAGCCGGTGCGGTTCAGCGAGCGGTGCGGCGTCAGCAGCGCGGAGAAGATCTGCCGTTCGGCATGACCTTCAGCTTCTGCGCGCTCAATTTCGTTGCCTGTGCTCATCGTCCCTCAGTATATCCCGATCATGGCGAAAATCATCCGCAAGCCGGCCCCGCGCAAAGCGGCTGCGCCGAAGAAAAAGGCAAAGGGGGCGAAGCCCAAACCTTCTGCAAAGCCTTCTCCCAAGCCTTCTCCGAAGCGATCGGCGCCGGCGAAGCCATCGCTCAAGGCGACAAAACCCTGGACGCCAGCGGAAGTTCGCGAGGTCTTCAGGCGTTTCCAACAAGCCAATCCCGAGCCGCGCGGCGAGCTCGAGCACGTCAACCCGTTCACGCTGCTGGTGGCCGTGGTGCTGTCGGCACAGGCAACCGACGCCGGCGTCAACAAGGCAACGCGCGCCTTGTTCGAGATCGCCGACACGCCGCAAAAGATGCTCGACCTCGGCGAAGAGCGTCTGCGCGAATACATCAAGACCATCGGCCTTTATCGCACCAAGGCCAAGAACGTGATCGCGCTATCGGCAAAACTGCTCAGCGATTTCGGCGGCGAGGTGCCGCGCACGCGCGCCGAGATCGAGTCGCTGCCCGGCGCGGGACGCAAGACCGCCAATGTCGTGCTCAACATGGCCTTCGGCGAGCACACCATGGCGGTCGACACCCATGTCTTCCGCGTCGGCAACCGCACCGGTCTTGCGCCGGGCAAAACGCCGCTCGAAGTCGAGCTTGGTCTCGAAAAGGTGATCCCGGCCGAGTTCATGCTGCATGCCCATCACTGGCTGATCCTGCACGGCCGCTATACCTGCCTCGCGCGCAAGCCGCGCTGCGAGGTATGCCTGATCAACGATCTCTGCCGCTGGCCGGAGAAGACGGTGTGAGCAACAGGCCGGGAAGGGGTGGAGACCGTTACCGCATCTGCCGCGCCGGCTCGATCAGCTCGGGCCGGGGGCCCGACAGACGCTTGTGCATGTGGACCATGAAGGCCATGCCGAAGATCGGTGTCGCCAGGTTCACGACCGGAATCGAGACGAAGGCCGCGATGAAGAGGCCGGCGGTGAAGATCGTCGCGGCATTGTCGCGCCGCATCGCTTTCGCATCCTCCGGCGAGCGGAAGCGCATCGCGGCGAGCTCGAAATATTCGCGCCCCAACAGCCAGGCGGCGGCGAGGAAGAAGATCAGGAAACCGGCGCCGGCCAGAAACACCAGCGGCAGTGCGGCAAGATACACCACGATGGTGAGCAGCGCGGTCTTGATGCCTTCAAGGATGGCCTGGTTGAACGGTAGCGCCTCGCCGGGCCGCTCGGCTGGATAATATTCGCGCTCGACGATGTCGGCGACGTCGTCGACGAAGAAGCTCGCCACCAGCGAGGTGATCGCGGGCATCAGGAACACGCTGCCGAACACGACGCCGAATCCCGCCGCGATCGAGATGACCCAGGCCAGCACCTCCAGCGAGGCGTGCCAGCTCGGCCCGAGCAGCCCCTCCAGCCAGACCTCGCCATAGGTCGCGAACCAGCTCAGGAGTCGCTGCAACCCGATCGCCAGCACGACGATGAGCACCAGCGCCAGCCCGATCGACCGCCACAGGATCGATCGCATCGGCGGCGACATCATTTGCGACAGCGCCTTCACGGCGGCATCAAGCATGGGAACCTCTCACCAAAGTACCCGCGAGAGGTAGACATGCCGGCGTGCTTCGGCAAGGGAGGATGACGAGGCGCCGGAACTGCGAAGGCAATCTTCGGCAGATTATATTTTTCAGAAAGCTTGCGAAGGGCTAGTCTTTTGGCCGAACGGACAGGGAGTGACGCATGGCTGAGACCGGATTGCCGCTCGAGGGCGTGCGGGTCGTCGAGATGACCCACATGGTGATGGGCCCGGCCTGCGGCATGATCCTCGCGCAGCTAGGCGCCGACGTGATCAAGGTCGAGCCGCCCGCCGGCGACAAGACCCGTTCCCTCGGCGGCATGGGCACGGCGTTCTTTCCGCTGTTCAACCGCGGCAAGCGCAGCGTGGTGCTGGACTTCGAGAAAGCTGAAGATCGCGACACCATGCATCGACTGCTCGAGACTGCCGATGTATTTCTGGAGAATTTTCGCGATGGCTTGCTGGAGAAGCAGGGGCTCGGTGCGGAGGAATTGCGGCGACGGCATCCGCATCTGATCGTTGCCGGGCACAAGGGCTTTCTGTCCGGCCCCTATGAGCATCGCCCCGCGCTCGACGAGGTCGTGCAGATGATGTCGGGGCTTGCCGCCATGACCGGCACAAAGGAGAAGCCGCAGCGCGTCGGCTCCTCCGCCAACGACATCATGGGCGGCATGTTCGGTGTGATCGCGATCCTGGCCGCGCTTTACCAGAAGCGCGGGGGAAAGCGCGACGGCGCCGACATCCGCATCGGCCTGTTCGAGAACTGCCTGTTCCTGGTCGCCCAGCACATGGTCGAATACGAGATGACCGGCAACAAGCCGCGCTCGATGCCGGAGCGCGAGCATGCCTGGCCGATCTACGACATTTTCGATGCCGCCGGCGACGGGCGGATTTTCATCGGCGTCGTCACCGAGGGCCACTGGCAGGCTTTCTGCCGCGAGTTCGGCCTGAGCGAGTTTCTCGATGACCCGAGCTTGCGCACCACGACCGATCGTATCCTGGCCAGGCCGCGGATCCTTCCGCGCGTGGCCGAGATCATCCGGCAGCACGACGTGGCGGAACTGTCGCAGAAGCTCGATGCGCTCAACATCTGCTTCTCGCCGATCAACCGGCCCGAGGATCTCTTGACCGATCCGCATGTGCTGCGGCCCGGCGGGCTCGTCACCAACCTCGCCGCCGACGGCAAGCCGTTCCATGTGCCGACGCTGCCGATCGAATGGAACGGCAGCCATTTTGGCGAGGGCCTGAAGGTCGCGTCGCTCGGCGCCGACACTTCCGCCGTTCGCGCCGCGGTCGACAACAAAGATGCAACGTCCAAAGCCGCTGGGAGGCGCGCATGAGCCGGATCGAAACGATCTATCCCGCGGACCGTGTGGCCTTGCGCGAAGTCGGTCTGCGCGATGGACTCCAGCTCGTCAAAAAGTTTCCGTCCACTGAAGCCAAGCAGCGCTGGGTGCGCGAGGAATATGCCGCTTGTGTCAGGCATTTCGAGGTCGGCTCGTTCCTCCCGGCGAAGACCTTTCCGCAATTCGTTGATGTCCGCGACGTCGTCGCGACGGTGGCGAGCCTGCCGGGCGCCCATGGCATTGCGCTTGCGCTCAACGAGCGCGGGGTCAACGAGGCGCTGGCGTCAGGTGTCGGGGAGATCGCCTCGGTGGTGTCGGCGACGGAAGAGCACAGCCAGGCCAATGCGCATCGTTCGCGCTCGTCCGCGATTGCCAACATCAAGCGGCTCTGCGAACTGCGCGATGCCAGCGCGCACAAGCCGCTGGTGAACGCGGCGATCTCGATGGCGCTGGGCTGCTCGATCACAGGCGCGGTCGATCCGAAGGAGGTGCTGCGCCTCGTCGACAAATGCCTGGAGGCCGGCGTCGATTTCGTCGCGATCGCCGACACCGTGGGCTATGCCGGACCGAAGCAGGTCGGAGAACTGTCGCGCGCGGCGGTCAAGCTCGCCGGCACCAAGCCGATCTGCATCCATCTCCACGACACCCGCGGCATGGGTATCGCCAACGCCGCGGCGGCACTCGACGAAGGCGTCCGCATCCTCGACGGCTCGCTCGGCGGCCTCGGCGGCTGCCCCTTCGCGCCGGGCGCGACCGGCAATGTCGTGTTCGAGGACCTGGTGTTCCTGTGCGAGAGCAAGGGTTTTGCGACAGGAATCGATCTTGAGAAGCTGATCGGAGTGCGCAATATCCTGCGCGAGGAAATGCCGGACGAGCGACTCTACGGCGGCCTCGCGCGGGCCGGGTTGCCGGGTGGGAGCGCAGCGAAAGCGGCGTGATCTTCGCC
>NZ_LJYG01000099.1:74574-146053 GCF_001440035.1 Bradyrhizobium manausense
CCCTCACCCCAACCCTCTCCCCGCAAGCGGAGCGAGGGAGAGCACCTTCATCTCACAGCCGCGTCACACGCAGCCGCAGCGCGTTGCCGACCACGCTGACCGAGGACAGCGCCATCGCGGCGGCCGCGATGATCGGCGACAGCAGCACGCCGAAGGCGGGATAGAGGATGCCGGCGGCGATCGGGATGCCGGCGGCGTTGTAGATGAAGGCGAAGAACAGGTTTTGCCTGATATTGCTCATCGTCGCCTGCGACAGCTTTCGTGCGCGGACGATGCCGGTGAGGTCGCCCTTCAGCAGCGTGACGCCAGCGCTTTCCATCGCCACGTCAGTGCCGGTGCCCATGGCGATGCCGACTTCGGCCGCGGCCAGCGCCGGGGCGTCGTTGACGCCGTCACCGGCCATCGCGACGCTGCGCCCGGCCTTTTGCAGTTTTGTTACGACCGCGCTCTTCTGGTCGGGCAGCACCTCGGCTTCCACATCGGCGATGCCGAGCCGGCGTGCCACCGCTTCGGCCGTGGTGCGGTTGTCGCCGGTCAGCATGATCACCTTGATGCCTTCGGCCGCGAGCGCCTTGAGCGCTTCCGGGGTCGAAGCCTTGACCGGATCGGCAATCGCAAACAGGCCGGCGAGCTTGCCGTCGATGGCCATGTTGATCACCGTGGCGCCGTCGCCGCGCAGCCGCTCGGCCTCGCTGTCGAGTGCCTTGGTGTCGATACCGATCGATGTCAGATATTTTGCGTTGCCGAGCACGATGCCCTTGCCGTCGACCTTTCCCGCCGCGCCCTTTCCGGTCGGCGAATAGAACTCCTCGACCTGGCTCAGCGCCATCTGCTTCTCCTTCGCCGCACGCATGATCGCATCGGCCAGCGGATGCTCGCTGGCGCGCTCGACGCTGGCTGCAAGCCGCAGGATGTCATCCTCCGCAAAGCCTGATGCCGGCACGACCGACACCACCTTGGGCTTGCCCTCGGTCAGCGTGCCTGTCTTGTCGACCACCAGCGTGTCGATCTTCTCCATCCGCTCCAGCGCCTCGGCGTTCTTGATCAGCACGCCCGCCTGCGCGCCGCGGCCGACACCGACCATGATCGACATCGGGGTCGCAAGGCCGAGCGCACAGGGGCAGGCGATGATCAGCACACTGACGGCGGCGACGAGGCCGAAAGCGAGCCGCGGCTCCGGCCCGAACCAGGCCCAGGCGGCGAAGGCGGCGATGGCGACGACGATGACGGCCGGCACGAACCAGCCCGCGACCTGATCGGCCAGCCGCTGGATTGGCGCGCGCGAGCGCTGCGCGTCCGCGACCATCTGCACGATCTGCGACAGCAGCGTCTCGCGGCCGACCTTGTCGGCGCGCATGATGAAGCTGCCGGATTGATTGAGCGTGCCGGCAATGACCTTGGCGCCAGTCTCCTTGGTGACCGGCATGGACTCGCCTGTCACGAGCGACTCATCGAGCGAGGAGCGTCCTTCCAGGATGATGCCGTCGACAGGCACTTTCTCGCCGGGACGAACGCGCAGGCGATCACCGGCATGGAGCGTGTCGATTTCGACCTCGTGCTCGCTGCCATCGGCATCGACGCGCCGCGCGGTCTTGGGTGCAAGCTGGAGCAGCGCCTTGATCGCACCCGACGTCGCATCGCGGGCGCGCAGCTCCAGCACCTGGCCGAGCAGCACCAGCACCGTGATCACGGCGGCCGCCTCGAAATAGACGGCAACCGCGCCTTCATGGCCGCGGAAGGTGGCGGGGAAGATCTGCGGCGTGAGGGTTCCGAGCAGGCTGTAAACATAGGCGACGCCCGTGCCCATCGCGATCAGCGTGAACATGTTGAGATTGCGCGTCAGCAGCGACTGCCAGCCGCGGACGAAGAATGGCCAGCCGGCCCAGAGCACCACGGGCGTTGCGAACACCAGCTGGATCCAGTTCGACAGTGTCGGATCGATCCAGTTGTGCGGACCGGCGAGATGGCCGCCCATCTCCAGCACCACCGGCGGCAGCGACAGCACGCCGCCGATCCAGAACCGGCGCGTCATGTCGGCGAGCTCGGGGTTGGGCCCGGTCTCTAGGCTCGCGACCTCAGGCTCCAGCGCCATGCCGCAGATCGGGCAATTGCCCGGCCCGACCTGGCGGATCTGGGGATGCATCGGACAGGTGTAGATGGTGCCCGCGAGCATCTCGGGCTCGGGCGCTTTGTCCTTGGCAAGATATTTTGCGGGATCGGCAGCGAATTTGGCACGGCAGCCGGCCGAGCAGAAATGGAAGATCTCGCCCCGATGCTCAAACCGGTGTTTTGACGTCGCGGGATCGACCCTCATGCCGCAGACGGGATCGAGCACTTTCGCAGCCGTTCCGCTGTGGTCGTGATGATGCTGGGCGTGACC
Source organism: Bradyrhizobium manausense (assembly GCF_001440035.1). GTDB lineage: Bacteria > Pseudomonadota > Alphaproteobacteria > Rhizobiales > Xanthobacteraceae > Bradyrhizobium > Bradyrhizobium manausense. The sequence continues at coordinate 76,955 of NZ_LJYG01000099.1, forward strand.
GGCATGATCGCCTTGATCGCCTTGGCCGCCGCAGCATGACGAGGCCGCAGGCTTGGTGGCCGGCGCAGCAGCCTTGCTGGAACAGCCGCAGCCGGACTGAGTTTCTCCGTCGTGATGATGCCCGTGATCCGCGCCGCTCATTCCTGCACTCCCGCCTTGCAACCTATACCCGGTAGGGGTATATAGGCCCCATGCGCAAGGACATCAAGGCATCTGTCGGAAAACGCCTCGGCCGAATCGAAGGTCAGGTTCGCGGCCTGTCGAAAATGGTCGAGGAAGACCGCTACTGCATCGACATCGTCACGCAGATTTCGGCGGTGCGCGCCGCTCTGCGCCGGGTCGAGGAAGAGGTCTTGAAGGATCACGTCGCCCACTGCGTCGAGCACGCGATTGCCAGCGGCGACAAGGCGGACCAGCGCGAGAAGATCGCGGAGTTGATGGCGGTGATCGGACGGGCAGAGCGGTAGGGCGTGCTCCCTCCGCCGTCATTGCGAGCGAAGCGAAGCAATCCAGACTGTCTCCGCGGAAGCGGTCTGGATTGCTTCGTCGCAAGAGCCCCTCGCAATGACGGCGGTTGAGGCGATATCGCGCCACACTCTCAGGTGCCGTCCCGGCCTTCGCCGGGACGACAGTTGTTTACGCCGCCCTTTCGCGAGCCGGCCTGCGCTGCCGTGGACGATACATCGCCAGCTTCTTCAGCAGCGGAACATGCTGCGCATCTACTTGCTCATTCGAAACTTCAGCCTGCGCTTCTTCGTCAATCGCTTCAGGAACGAGCGGCGGCGCACGGAGCGTTTCTGGAAACACACCGAACGAGCCCGCTACCTCCTCGAGCGGCTTTTGCTTGTCGGCCCAGTGCAGGGCTGTGTAGTCGAAGCCGTGCACGATGGTGGGTTTGACCACTTCGAAATAGGGCGAGATGTCGAAGTCGCGGGGCATGTAGAGCGAGGAATCGCGGATGTGCAGGATCTCGCGGCGGGCGGCGCGGCTGCCGGCCTTGGTGATCTTCGGCAGGATCGGATAGCGCACGGCGTCGAAGGCCTGCGCGATCAGCGCCGAGCAGATGATCTTGGTCGGATCGCCCGAGCCGAGCGCGATCATGCGCCGCCGCCAGCGCTGCGGCACCGGCAGCGGGAACAGGAAACGCATCAGGTCCAGGATGTTCTTGGTGTCGTAGCCGAAGCCGATGCGGTTGATCGCATAGCGGCAGACCGTGTTGCGGTCCTCGTAGGACAGCCCGACCGGCCGGCAGAGGCGGGTGTGGTAGGGGAAATATTTCGACAGCGGCGCGGAGGTGACGCCCTCGCCGATATTGGCCTCGATCAGCACATGCGGCTCGCCGTCGGGCTCGACCGCGCCTTCGACCGGGCCGACATAGAGCGCGGCATGCGACCAGGTCGACTGCGTCAGATATTTGATGATGCCGGAGATGCGGTTGTTGCCCTCGACCAGCATGACGTCGCCGGGCTGGATCACGCCGCGCAGATGCTCGGGGTCGCTGGGTGTGAACGGCTCATAGCCCGGCACCTCTTTCGAGAGGTATGCGGCTATCAACTTTCCGACTGAATCTAGGACCGTCCCCATGAACTCCCCCGGGGGCCTTTCTGGCCGTCTTTTTTTCCATCTGTATCATGGTCGAAACCCGTTGCAATTCAGTTCATGACCTCTGTGAGTTCAAGCACGATTGATTCACCATGATGGTTGCTGCGCAACATCAGATGCGGCAAGGTTCGCCGGCTGTTCCCGTTCGCCGCAAGTCTCCGGAAACCATGACATGACAATCACGCGCCGCAGCTTCCTATCGGCGTCGGCGGCCTTTATGTCCGCGCCGGTCCTGAGCGCCGCGGCGGCGCCATTGCCGCGCGAGGCTGACATTGTCGTGATCGGCGCGGGTGCGGCCGGCATCGCTGCGGCGCGGCGCGTCATGGCGGCCAACCGCAAGGTGATCGTCGTCGAGGCGGCCTCGCAGATCGGCGGGCGCTGCATCACGGACAGCTCCACCTTCGACGTGCCGTTCGATCGCGGCGCACGCTGGCTGCATAATCCCGACACCAACCCAATGATCCGGCTCGCGCGCAGCGCCGGCCTCGATGTCTCTCCGGCACCGTCGGGCCAGAAAATGCGCATCGGCCGCCGCAATGCGCGTGCGGGCGAGACCGAGGAGTTTCTGGCGGCGCTGGTGCGCGCCAACAGGGCGATCGACGAGGCCGCGCGCGGCAAGCTCGATACCTCATGCGCGTCGGTGCTGCCGAAGGATCTCGGCGACTGGGCGGGCGCGGCGGAGTTCCTGCTCGGCGCGGGCTTTGCCGGCAAGGATCTGAAGGAGCTGTCGGCGATCGACAAGGCGCGCGCGCAGGACCGCAATGCCCCGATCGCCTGTCGCCAGGGTCTCGGCACCCTGATCGCCAGGCTCGGCGAGCAGGTGCCGGCAGTGCTTTCGACGCCGGCGAGCCGGATCGTCTGGAGCAATCGCGATGTCAGCGTGGAGACGCAATCCGGCAAGATCGCCGCGCGCGCCGCCATCGTCACGGTGTCGACCAATGTGCTGATGTCAGGTGCGATCAAGTTCGCGCCTGATATCCCCAAGCGCACGCTGGATGCGGCGTCAAAGCTCGCGCTCGGCAGCTACGATCACATCGTGGTGCAATTGCCGGGCAATCCGCTCGGGCTGTCGCGCGACGACATCCTGATCGAGCAGAGCAACTCGACGCGCACCGCGCTGATGTATGCCAATATCGGCGGATCGTCGCTGTGCTCGATCGACGTCGGCGGCTCGTTCGGCCGCGATCTCTCGGCGCAGGGCGAAAGCGCAATGACGGCCTTCGCGAAGGAATGGATCACAAAATTGTTCGGCAGCGAAGCTGCGGCCGCCGTGAAGAAGACCGCCGCGACGCGCTGGAACGCCTCGCCCTATGTGATGGGCGCGATGTCGGCGTCCTCGCCGGGCGGCCAGCTCTCGCGAAAGATTTTGACCGAGCCGATCGGCAATCTGTTCCTCGCCGGCGAAGCCACGCACGAGACGCTGTGGGGCACCGTCGACGGCGCCTGGGACAGCGGCGAGCGCGCCGCGGACGCAGCGCTCCGCAAGATCGGCGCGATCAGGGACGAGCCGGCGGATGTACCGACGCAGTCGACGAAGCGCCGGCGGGCGCCGCGGCAGTAGGGGCAGAGGCAATCAAGCCGCATCAAACTCCGCCGTCGTCCCGGCGAAGGCCGGGACCCATAACCACAAATCTTGGTTGGGCGAAGATTTGGAGTTCGGTACTTTGACCCGTCACATCGATAGATCACGCGGTATGGGTCCCGGCCCTCGCCGGGACGACACTACCGCAACGCGCGATCCAGCACCGGCAGTCCGGTGACCACCGCGATCGCGATCAGCATGTAGCAGATCCTGCGAAACACCGTCTCGCTGGCGCGGCCGAACAGCGAGGCGCCGAAGGCGACGCCGAGCGCATAGACCGGGCCGACGATCAGCGACAGCACCAGCGACTCGCGCGAGATCAGGCCTGTCGTGGCATAGCTGACCATCGAGAAGCAATCCGAGGCGCCGAAGAACAGCAGGATATTGGCGCGCGCGACCAGCGGAGCGATGGGCCGGCCGAGCCAGTAGCCGACGATCGGCGGACCGCCGGTTTGTGCAAGCCCGCTGCAGAAGCCGGAGAGACCGCCGATGCCGACAGAGAGCCAGACGTGGTCCTTGCCGCGATAGCGCCAGCCCGACAGCAGCAGCAGAAGAAGCGCTGCGACGAAGCCGGAGATGATCCAGCGCGTGGTGACGGGCTCGAGCACGCTGAGGAAATAGGTGCCGAGGGGGACGCCGACCAGCGCGCCCAGCACGATCACCGCGGTTGCCTTGCGATCCGCCTTCCGCCAGGCATCAGGCAGCAGCGGCGCGGCGGCAACGAAGTCGATGACGAGGAGGAGTGCCGCGACCAGCCGCGGCGCCGCGACGCTGCTCGCGAGCGGCATGAAGATCAGCGCCGAGCCGAAACCGGAGAAGCCGCGCGCGGTGCCCGAAACGAAAGCGATGGCGCAGAGCGCCATCGCGATGGTGAGACTGACGTCCTTGGGGAGGAAGTCGGTGATGCTCATGCCCTGTCATTCCGGGGCATCACGCCCTCAACGTGCCGCCGGTCTTCTTCGTGACATCAGCCACGATCCTGGCGGCGACGGCCTCGATCTCCTGATCGGTCAGCGTCTTCTCGCGCGGCTGGATCGTCACCGCGATGCCGACCGACTTCTTGCCGTCGTCGATGCCCTTGCCCTCGTAGACGTCGAAGACGTTCACGCCGGTGATCAGCTTCTTGTCGACGCCTTGCGCGGCGCGGACGATGTCGCCGGCCTTCACCGTGCGGTCGACGATGAAGGCGAAGTCGCGCGTAACAGGCTGGAATGCCGAGAGCTCGATCGGCGGCTTGGCGCGGGTCGGCTTCTTCTTGGCTTCCGGAACGCGGTCGAGAATCACCTCGAACACCACAAGCGGACCGTCGGCGCCGAGCGCTTCCAGCGCGCGCGGATGCATCTCGCCGAAAGTGCCGAGCACGTTCTGCGGGCCGATCTGGATCGTGCCGGAGCGACCCGGATGCAGCCAGGCCGGACCACCGGCGACGATCTGCAGCGCCTGCATCGGTGCGCCGCTTGCTGCCAGCACCGCGAGCGCATCGGCCTTGGCGTCAAACACATCGGCCTGTGCCGAGCCGGTCCAGTGCCGTCCGAGACCTTCGGACGAAGCCAGGCCGCGCCGCACGCCGCTCGCCGCCATGAACTGGTCTTGCGGGCGATCGCCCCTGAAGACCTGGCCGACCTCGAACAGCGCGACATCGCCATAGCCGCGATCGGCATTGGCCTGCGCGGCAGCGACCAGTCCCGGCAACAGGCTCGGCCGCATGTCGGAGAGATCAGCGGCGATCGGATTGGCCACCTCCAGCTCGCGCTGGCCGCCGCCGAACAATTGTGCCGCGGCCTTCGTGATGAACGACCATGTCACCGCCTCGGTCATGCCGCGGCTTGCCAGCGCGCGCCGGGCACGGCGGGTGCGCAGCTGCAGCGGAGTCAGCACCGATTTGCGCGCGTCCTCGCCGCGCTCGAACGGCGTCATCGGCACCTTGTCGACGCCGTAGATGCGGACGACTTCTTCAACGATATCGGCCTTGCCATGCACGTCGGAGCGCCATGAGGGCACCGCGACCTTCACGACCGGACCCGGGCCCGCCATCATGAAGCCGAGATGGGTGAGGATGCGCTTCATCTCCGGCACCGGCACCTCGATGCCGGAGAGCCGCTTCACCTCGGTGACGGGAAAATCGATGATGCGATCATCGCCGAAGGCCTTGCCGACCACGACGTTCTCCGACGGCGTGCCGCCGCAGAGCTCCATCACCAGCTTGGTGGCGAGCTCCAGCCCGGGCACCATGAAGGCCGGATCGACGCCGCGCTCGAAGCGGTAGCGTGCGTCCGAATTGATGCCGAGCTTGCGGCCGGTCTGGGCGATGTTGATCTCGTTCCACAGCGCCGATTCGATCAGCACGTCGGTGGTGGTCTCGTCGCAGCCCGACGCTTCGCCGCCCATGATGCCGGCGAGCGATTCGACGCCGTGCTCGTCGGCGATCACGCAGATCGAGGGATCGAGATCGTAGGTGCGGCCGTCGAGCGCGAGCAGTGTCTCGCCCTCGCGGGCATGGCGCACGACCAGATTGCCCTTCACCTTCTTGGCGTCGAACACGTGCAGCGGGCGCGCGCGGTCATAGGTCATGAAGTTGGTGATGTCGACCAGCGCGTTGATCGGGCGCAGCCCGATCGCCGTCAGCCGCTTCTGCAGCCATTCCGGCGACGGCCCGTTCTTGACGCCGCGGACGAGGCGGAGCGCAAAACCCGGGCACAGCTTGGCGTCCTCGACCGTGACTTTCACGGGACAAGGGAATTCGCCTTTGATCGGCTTGATGGTCGGGTCCTTGAACTTGCCCATGTCGGCGGCGGCAAGGTCGCGCGCGATGCCGTGCACGCCGGTGCAGTCCTGCCGGTTCGGCGTCAGATTGATCTCGATCACGGGATCGCCGAGCGCGGCCCATTCGGCGTAAGCAGCGCCAACAGGCGCATCCGCCGGCAATTCCATGATGCCGTCATGATCGTTGGAGAGCTGCAGCTCCGCCGCCGAGCACAGCATGCCGCGGCTCTCGACGCCTCTGATGGTGCCGACGCCGAGCGTGATGTCCTTGCCGGGGATATAGGTGCCGGGCGGTGAGAACACGCTGACGAGCCCGGCGCGCGCATTCGGCGCCCCGCACACCACCTGCACCGGCGCGCCACCGTCGCCGGTGTCGACCATGCAGACGCGCAGCCGGTCGGCATTGGGATGCTGCTCGGCCGAGATCACCTTCGCGATGGTAAAGGCCTTCAGCGCCTTCGCCTTGTCCTCGATATTCTCGACCTCGAGCCCGATCATGGTGAGCTTGTCGGCGAGCTTGTCCAAGGGCTCGTCGGTGTCGAGATGATCCTTCAGCCAGGAGAGGGTGAATTTCACGAGCTCAGCCCTCCCGCGAGTGTCGGCACTTCGAGCGGCCTGAAGCCGTAATGGTTCAGCCAACGGACGTCGCTGTCGAACAGCTGGCGCAAATCGGCGATGCCGTATTTCAGCATGGCGATGCGGTCGATGCCCATGCCCCAGGCAAAGCCCTGGTACTCGTCGGGATCGATGCCGCAGGCGCGCAGCACGTTCGGATGCACCATGCCGCAGCCGAGAATCTCGAGCCAGTCCTCGCCTTCGCCGAAGCGGATCTCGCCCTTGTCGCGGCGGCACTGGATGTCGACTTCCAGCGACGGTTCGGTGAACGGGAAGAACGAGGGGCGGAAGCGCATGTTGATGTGGTCGACCTCGAAGAACGCCTTGCAGAACTCGTGCAGGATCCATTTGAGGTGACCGAGATGCGAATGCTTGTCGATGACGAGGCCTTCGACCTGGTGGAATTGCGGCGTGTGGGTCGCATCCGAATCGATGCGGTAGGTGCGGCCCGGGCAGATCACGCGGATCGGCGGCTTCTGGCTCAGCATGGTGCGCACCTGCACCGGCGAGGTGTGGGTTCTAAGCAGCATGCGCGAGCCGTCCTCCTTCGGATGGAAGAAGAACGTGTCGTGCATCTCGCGCGCCGGATGGCCTTCCGGGAAATTCAGCTTGGTGAAATTGTAGTCGTCGGTCTCGATATCGGGCCCTTCGGCGACCGAAAATCCCATGTCGGCGAAGATCGTGGTCAGCTCGTCCCAGACCTGGCTCAGCGGATGGATGCGGCCCGTTTCAGCCTGCGCATCGCGTAGCGGCAGCGTGACGTCGACGGTCTCGGACGCCAGCCGCGCATCGAGTGCCGCGGACTTCAGCACGTCGCGCCGTGCGGCGAGCGCCTCGGTGACCTTGTCCTTGGCCTGGTTGATCGCCGCTCCTTGCGTCTTGCGCTCGTCGGGCGACATCTTGCCGAGCGTGGCCAGCAGCGCCGAGATCGAGCCCTTCTTGCCGAGGGCGGCGACGCGCACCGCTTCGAGCGCGGCTTCATCGCCGGCGGCCGCGATCTGGTCGAGGATGGATGCTTCAAGCGTTGCGAGGTCGGACACAGTCAAATCCTTGGCTCCAAATTCGGCTGGGTTGTCGCCGCCCGAAGGGCGTAACGTCAAGCAAAAAGCCGGTCATTTCGGCTTCTCGAGCGGCTGGGTTGAACCTCGCGCGGGGGCCGGGCACCAAGACTGGATGCGAGGAGACTTTGTGATGCTTTCGAAATGCTGTCTGGCGGCTGCCGCCATCGTCCTGTCGGTCGCCGCAACGCCTGCGCGCGCCATCGTCTGCATGGACACATCCATGACGTTGGACGAGGTCGTGGACGCCATCGGCGCCCAGAAGGGCTGCCAAAGTGCAATGAAGCTGGCTCAGGACTGCGCGCTGACCGCGAGCGGCGATGTCCAGCTCGGCGCCGCCGTCGAAAAGAAGTGCGAGGCGGACTTCAAGCCGGGCCTCAGTGCCGCACAAGCGCAGGCGTACAAGAGCGAGATGCACGCGTGCGACATCAAGTACCGGAACAAGTCCGGTACCATGTACATCTCGTTCACGGCTTTCTGCCGGGCGGAGGTCGCCCAGCGTTACTCTGAGCGTGCGCTGAAGGCTGCGGGCACGAAGCCCCGCTAGCCCAAGCCTCAGGCCGCGAGCGCAGCTTTGGCCTTCTCGGCGATCGCCTGGAACGAGGCGGGCTCGTGGATCGCGAGATCCGACAGCACCTTGCGGTCCACGGTGATGCCCGACTTGGCGAGACCGTCGATAAATCGGCTGTAGGTCAGGCCGAACGGACGGACCGCCGCGTTGAGACGCTGGATCCACAGTGCGCGGAAGGTGCGCTTCTTGCGCTTGCGGTCACGGAAGGCGTATTGCTGGGCCTTCTCCACGGCCGGCTTGGCGGCGCGGATGGTGTTCTTGCGGCGGCCGTAGAAGCCCTTGGCGGCCTTGTAGACTTTCTTGTGCTTGGCGTGGGCGGTCACACCGCGTTTGACGCGAGACATGACAATTATCCTTCAGAGATGACTTTGTTTTCGGAGTGCCGCGAAGGACGCGGCAGAGATGGCATCGATCTTCGACGTCCTTGGACGCGATCAGGCGTTCGGCAAGAAGTACTTCTTGACGTTGTCGCCGTCGGTCTTGAACAGCACAGCGGTGCCGCGGAGCTGACGGATCTGCTTCTTCGTCCGCTTGATCATGCCGTGACGCTTGCCGCGATGGGCGAACATCACTTTGCCGGTGGCAGTCACCTTGAAGCGCTTTTTAGCGCCCGATTTGGTCTTCAGCTTGGGCATTTGGCTCTCCTAATGGCCAAAGAACTCCGCCCGCGAAGGCGGTCTGGCCGTCAAAAATGCTCGTTAGAGCGTTGATTGTGCTCAGGTTTTTGCGACAAAGCGCGAAACCCACACGAAACACCGCCACGGCAGCCCTAAATCAGCCGGGCGATGAAGGCCGGGCTTATGACAGAGAACGGGCCAGAAGGCAACGATGAACCGGCCAAAGCTGCTCGCCGACTATTGGGGGTCACTACCCCATCGTTCATGCCGTCCCGTTCGGAGCAGGACCAAAATGGCCTATTTCTCTCTATCGATTTTGTCTGTTGTCGCCCGCCCGCGCCACCTTGCACTGTTCGCCGTGCTCGCTGCGGCTGCCGTTCCATCGAGCGCCGATGCCCGCATCGGTGGTTATGACGGCGTCTGGAACGTCACCTTCGCCACCACCCGCGGCGTCTGCAGCTCGGGCTACAGCGTCCCCTTCACCGTCACAGGCAACCGGGTGTCGTCCGCTGGCGGCGGCCGGGTGTCCGGCACCGTCAACCGCGGCGGCGCCGTCGCGGTCCAGGTGTCCGTCGGCGCCTCCCACGCCAGCGGCGGTGGNGGCCGGCTCGGCGGTACGGCAGGGGCCGGCTCCTGGAGGGGCGTCATCTCCGGCGACCAGTGCAGCGGCACCTGGCAGGCGACAAGGACCTGAAAACAAAACGGCCCGCCGGAGATCCGGACGGGCCGTTGAAACTTCGGCTCTAGCACGCCGATCTCAGCGCGGCGCCAGCACCATGACGACCTGACGGCCCTCGAACCGGGCGTCCTGCTCGACCTTGGCGAGCTCGGCGACGTCGGTCTTGATCTTGTCCAAAAGCTTGGTGCCGATCTCCTGGTGCGCCATTTCGCGGCCACGATAGCGCAGGGTGATCTTGACCTTGTCGCCCTCTTCGAAGAACCGCAGCATCGCGCGCATCTTCACGTCGTAATCGTGGTCGTCGATCATCGGGCGGAGCTTGATCTCCTTGATCTCGACGGTCTTCTGCCGCTTGCGGGCTTCGGCGGCTTTCTTCTGGGCGGAATACTTGTACTTCCCGTAGTCCATGATCTTGCAGACGGGAGGGCTGGTATTCGGCGAAATCTCGACGAGATCCATGCCAGCTTCCTGGGCCATCTTGACGGCCATCATCGTCTCGACGGTGCCCTTGTTGTCACCGTTCTGGTCGATCAGCTGGATCTGCGCGTTGCGAATATCATCATTGATGCGCGGCCCGTCTTTGCTGGCTGGGGCCGGGGCTCTATTGGGACGGCGAATGGGTGGTTCTCCAAAGTTGTGAAAGGAAGCGGCTATTTTGAAGGAAGATGCTGATGCCGGCAAGCAAGTCGCCCGTGCCGGAAGCGAGAAACCCTCAAATGCGAGGCATTTTGGTCACGCCTATCGGCACGGTGCTCGACATAGACACCTTGCCTCTGTTCCGCAAGCGTCCCAAAGGGACAATGCCGAGATAGGCTTGCCTCGCGGAATACGCCTTGGGACCTCAAACCCCACAACAAGAGTAAACGTTCCATGACCTCAGCAATTCCCGATGCCGTGCTCGACTTCATCGATGTTGGCGAGGGTTCGTCGGCGCGCCGGATCGCGGTTCGCCACCGCGCCGGGCGAGGATCTGGGCCCGGCCAAGGACCTGGTCTCGTCTGGCTCGGCGGTTTCAAATCGGACATGCAGGGCGGCAAGGCGGTAGCGCTGGATGGCTGGGCCGGCGAGCATGGCCGCGCCGCCGTCAGGTTCGACTACTCCGGCCACGGCGAATCCAGCGGCGATTTCGCCGATGGAACCATCGGCAGCTGGCTCGAGGACAGCATCGCCGTGTTCGAGCGCTTCTGCACCGGCCCGCAAATCCTGATCGGCTCCTCCATGGGCGGCTGGATGGCCCTGCTGCTCGCGCGCGAGATCAAGAGGCGCCAAGAGAGCCTGCAAGAGAACCAGCAAGAGAACCAGCAAGCCAAAGCCTCGCTCGCGGGCCTGGTGCTGATCGCACCCGCGCCCGACTTCACCGAAGAGCTGATCTGGAAGAATTTTTCGCCCGAGGTGAAGCAGGAGATCGAGACCAAGGGCTTTTGGCTCAGGCCATCCGAATATGGCGACGGCACGCCCTATCCGATCACACGCAAGCTGATCGAGGAGGGGCGCAACCATCTGGTGCTCGGCGGCGCCATCGATCTCGGCTGTCCGGTGCGCATCCTGCAAGGCGCCCAGGACCCTGACGTGCCGTGGCAGCACGCGTTTGCGCTGACCCACCGCCTGCCGGCCGACGACGTCGTGCTCACCCTGATCCAGGACGGCGACCACCGCCTGTCCCGCCCGCAAGACATCGCGCGCATTCTTGCCGCGGTGGCGGAGATCGGGTGAGGGGATAACCGTCATTCCGGGGCGCGACGAAGTCGCGAGCCCGAATCCATCGGGCCGCAGAAATGGTGGTGGAATGGATTCCGGGTTCGCGCTACGCGCGCCCCGGAATGACGGGCAGTGTAGCTACCGCTTCGACGGATTCGCCATCGGCTTGCGCTGCGCCAGCGCTGCCACCGTCGCGGTGCCGATCGGGCCCTGCTCGTCGTAGAGCCAGCATTCGCCGATCGCGACGCCATCGGTGGCGTGATGGTTTACCACTTCGAAGCCGATCCAGTTCGTCACCGGCAGGCGATGCAGATAGATCGTCACGTCGCTGTTGATGTAGCCGAGCCCCTTGTCGCCGGCGTTGGCAAACGGACTGGCGAAATCGGCGCCAACAGCGACATGCACGAACGGCGTCATCGGCATGCCGGCCACGAGCTCACGCACCTCGCTCATCCAGAGCCGGCGCGGTCCGAGCGAACCCATGTGTCCGACGATCGGCCGCGTCGTCCATTTGCCGTTCATGCCGAGCCTGGGATCGGTGGGTTTTGGAATGTCTGATGGCTTCGGCACGTCCCAGTTCGGCGGCGACCAGACATTGCCGTCAGGGTTCTGCGTCCGCCGCAACATCTGGCACGAGGCGCGCGCCATGCTGACGCCGCCGGAGAAGAATTCCGCCTCCACCACACGGATGCGCATTCCGTCACGCACCAGCTTTGTTGTCACGTTGATCGGCTTGTCGATGGTCGGCAGCCGAAACATGTCGACGGTCAATCGCGCCGGCACGAAGTCAGGACCGGAATGGCGCTCCTCGATGGCGAAGCCGAGCAGGCCGACGATGACGCGTCCGTGCAGCGATTTCGGATCCCAGGGGCCGCTCGCCACTTCCGTCGGATGGAATGTCTCGCCGTCGCGGGTGAAGAAAGGGATGTTTGTCATGGCGCGCGAGATTGCGGGAATGAACGGGGAAATCAAGGGTGATGCACGTCCCCACACTCCCGCTGTCATCGCCCGGCTCGACCGGGCGATCCAGTACGCCGAGGCAGCAGTGATTGAGCCGAAAAGCCGCGGCGTACTGGATTCCCCGCCTTCGCGGGGAATAACAGCGGTGGGTTAGGAGGCGGCTTGCCACTCCTCACGCACACTCTGGTCCGGCTCCTTGTTCAGCGCATCGGCTTGCATCGCCTCGAACTCATCCCTCTCCAGCAACTGCCGCAACGCCCACACCGCAGCGCCACGCACCAGAGGGTTCGCATCGTCAAGCAATCGCCGCGCCTCGTCCGCCAACGTAACGTCGCCGGAATTGCCAATCGCGATCAGCACATTGCGCAGGAACCGGTCGCGGCCAATCCGCTTCACCGGCGACTTCGTGAACAGCGCGCGAAACGCGGCGTCGTCGAGTCGCGCCAGTTCGGCCAGCTCCGGTGCACGCAACTCATGCCGCGCGCCGAGTTTTGCTTCGCGGCCCTGTTGCGCAAACTTGTTCCAGGGACACGCCGCCAGGCAATCGTCGCAGCCATAGATGCGGTTGCCGATGGCCTTGCGAAACTCCTGCGGGATAGGTCCCTTGTTCTCGATGGTCAGATACGAGATGCAGCGCCGCGCATCGAGCTTGTAGGGCGCCGGAAACGCCGCGGTTGGGCAGATGTCCAGGCAAGCCCGGCACGAGCCGCAATGGTCGATCTCGGCGGAGTCGCGCGGCAGTTCGAGCGTGGTGTAGATCGCGCCGAGAAACAGCCATGAGCCGAATTCGCGCGAAACCAGATTGGTGTGCTTGCCCTGCCAGCCGAGATGCGCGGCCTGCGCCAAGGGCTTCTCCATCACCGCCGCGGTGTCGACGAATACTTTCACTTCGCTCGGGGCAGTCGCGACCAGCCAGCGCGCCAGCGCTTTCAGCCGTTTCTTGATGAGGTCGTGATAATCGTCGCCCTGCGCATAGACCGAGATCGCCGCGCGCGTGCGCTGCTTCAGGATCGCGAGCGGATCCTGGTCGGGGCCGTAATTGACGCCCAGCATGATCACGCTGCGCACGTCGCTCCACAGCCCGCGCGGATCGACGCGCCGCTCCGGCTGACTCGCAAGCCAGTCCATGTCGCCGTGTCCGCCCGTGGCGATGAATTCGAGAAAATGCGCGCCGGCCTTCTCGATCGTGCCAGGCTCGGTGATGCCGATGCAGTCGAAGCCGAGCGCGCGCGCTTCGCGTGCCAGCTGAGCCTTCAGTTCAGTCGGATCAAGGCTCAGAAATCCAGGTCCACGTAGGTTCGCGACGCCGGCACGCCCGCCAGCCACTCGCTCAGCAGCGGGCGGAACGACGGGCGGGATTTCACCCGCGCGTACCACGCCTTTGCTGCGTCGTCCTCGCTCCATGGCACGTCGCCCAGATAGTCGATCGCCGAGAGATGCGCCGCGGCGGCGAGATCCGCGTAAGTGAGCCGGTCGCCGGCAAGGAAGTTACGCGTCTGCGCCAGCCAGCCGATATAGGCGAGATGATAGCGCACGTTTGCTTTGGCAGCGCGCATGATATCGGCTGAGGGCGGCCCACCGCCGTGCTCTTCGCTCATGAAGCGCTTGTAGATGCGCTCGGTGACGAGCGGGTGCGACACTTCCTCGAAGAACTTTTCGTTGAACCAGGCCATCAGCCGGCGCACCTCGACGCGCTCGGCGATCGTCTCCGGCATCAGGCGCTTGGGTCCCATCTCGGCGCCGTAGGCCTCGTCGAGATACTCCGCGATGATCGCGGCGCCCGGGATCGGCGGTTGCTCGTCGTCCACCATCACAGGCGTCGTGCCGGCCGCGTTGAGCAGCAGAAATGCCTCGCGCCGTTCCCAGCTGCGTTCTTCCGTGAGCCTCAATTCGAGCCCGTATTCGCCCGCGATCAGGCGGATGAAGCGCGAATGCGGGCAAAACGGATGATGGAACAGCGTAAACATGCAGCCTTTGACTATTTGATGGTGCTTAAGAATCCATCAATGTTGTGCGGTGCCACACTAGTCCTTCAAATCAGTGAGGCAAGGCGCGATAGCGCATTTTGCGATTGCGAGCGAGGGGCGAATAGGCGAGAAGAGCCCCGCTTTTCCAGCGGAAATGGACCGTAAATATGTCAGATGCAATACGGGCAGTGATCCTCGGCATCATCGAGGGTGTAACCGAGTTCCTTCCCGTGTCCTCGACCGGCCATCTGCTGTTGGCCGAACGCTTCTTCGGCCTCGGCGAGGGCGCGTTCTGGGATTCGTTTACGGTTCTGATCCAGCTGGGCGCGATCCTCGCGATCGTCGGGCTCTATTTCAAGAAGCTGTGGGACGTCGCGATCGGCATGTTCACGGGCGATGCCTATGCGCGACGGTTCGTGATCGGCGTGCTGGTGGCGTTCCTCCCCGCCGTCGTCGTCGGCCTCGTTGCCGGCAAATATATCAAGAGCGTGCTGTTCAATCCCTGGGTCGTGTGTTTCACGCTGATCGTCGGCGGCGCCATCCTGCTCTGGGTCGACCGGCTCGATCTCAAGCCGCGCGAGCATGACGCCACCAAATTTCCGCTGCTGATGTATCTCTATATCGGCATCGCGCAGTGCGTCGCGATGATCCCGGGCGTGTCGCGCTCCGGCGCCAGCATCGTCGCGGCGATGCTGCTTGGCGCCGACAAGCGGGCGGCGGCGGAGTTCTCGTTCTTCCTCGCCATCCCCACCATGATCGGCGCCTTCGCCTACGATTTCTACAAGAACCGCTCCGAGATGACGATGGACCATATGGGCATCGTCGCGATCGGTTTCGTGGTGTCGTTCATCACCGCGATCATCGTGGTGAAGAGTTTCCTGGAATACGTCACCCGCCACGGCTTCGTGGTGTTCGCCTGGTGGCGCGTCATCGTCGGCACGCTCGGCCTGATCGCGCTGGCGCTGGGGCGTTAAGTTTTGTGGTCCTCCTGTAGCCCGGATGGAGCGCAAGCGTAATCCGGGATCGTGCCACAAGCGCTGCTGCCCCGGATTGCGCGGAGCCTGTCATCGGGCGGCGCGTCGCGCCGACCCGTCGGCTCCGTCCGGGCTACGCCAACGGCGCTACGCCGTTAACCTTTGAAAACTCGCCGACAAGCCTCAACCCAATATCAGCTTTTGACCGCTAGGCAGTTCCTGGGGCGGGATGGCCCGCAGGCGGAGCTGTGCGATGACGACAGTCAGCGGCTGGGGGCGCTTCCCGGTCGTCGATAGCGAAATGCTGAGGCCGCGGTCGTTCGAGGCTGTGGGGGAGGCTGTCGTTGCCGGCTCGGTAGCGAGGGGCAATGGCCGCGCCTATGGCGATGCCGCGATCGGCACCGCCAGAACCATCACCATGACGGCGTTCGACCGGGTGAGGTCGTTCGATCCCGTGACCGGCCGCATTCGCGTTGAAGCCGGCGTGCTGCTGTCCGACCTGATCGACACCTTTGGCCCACGCGGCTTCCTGCCATCAGTGGTGCCGGGCACGCGCTTCGTCTCGGTCGGCGGCGCGATCGCCGCCGACGTGCATGGCAAGAACCATCATTGCGAGGGCGGTTTCGGCCGCTACGTCGATAGCATCCTGCTGCGCACCGGTTCCGGCGAGACCATCGAAGCCTCGCGCGAGCAGAATTCCGATGCCTTCTTCGCAACCGTCGGCGGCATGGGCCTCACCGGCGTGATCCTCGAAGCGACGATGCGGCTTCGCCCGGTCGAGACAGGCTGGATTCGGGAGCGGGTGATCTCCGCGTCCGATCTCGATGCGGCCATGCGCGCGCTGGAGGCCGGCGATTCCGCGACTTATTCGGTGGCGTGGATCGATTGCGTGGCGCGCGGGCGTAACCTTGGCCGCTCCTTGATCTATCTGGGGGAGCATGCCGGCCGGGACGAGCTGGCCGAAGGCGCAGTGGTGTTTCCCGTCGGCAAACCACCGGCGCTCGCGGTGCCGCTCGACCTGCCGTCGGTCACGCTCAATCCCACCAGCGTCCGTGCCTTCAACGAGCTCTATTACCGCGTGGGCGCGCGCCGCGCCGGTGGCGATCATGTGGTCTCGCTCTATCCGTATTTCTTCCCGCTCGACAGTCTCGGCGGCTGGAATCGCATTTATGGACGGCGCGGCTTCCTGCAGCATCAATGCGTGATCCCGGAGGCTGCCGCGCGCGAGGTACTCGGCGACATCCTCGATCGCGTCGCGAGGCGCGGCGATGCGTCGTTCCTCGCGGTGCTCAAGAAGCTCGGTCATGGCGACGGGCTGCTGTCGTTTCCGCTGCCCGGCTACACGCTGGCGCTGGATTTCCCGGTGAACGGCGACATCCTGACTTTCCTCGACGAGATCGACCGCCTGGTCGTCGCCGCCGGCGGCCGGCTCTACCTCGCAAAAGACTCACGCCAGTCGCGCGCGACGTTCGAGGCCGGCTATCCGGCGTTGCAGCGCTTCAAGGCGATCCGCAAGTCGCTCGATCCCGACGGGGCGATCCGCTCAAAATTGTCACAACGCCTGTTCGATGAGGTTTAAGCGGTGACGTCACGCAAGTCAGTTCTGGTGCTCGGTGGCTCCTCCGATATCGGCCGCGCCGCCGCGCGCGCCTTCGCCAAGGCCGGCTACGATGTCGCGCTCGCAGGTCGCGATGCCGCAGCGCTCGAGCCTGACGCCGCCGATCTGCGCGCGCGCTACGATATCGAAGCGAGCACGCGAACCTTCGATGTGCTCGACACCGCATCTTTTGACGGCTTTGTCGCCGGCCTTCCCGTCTTGCCCGACGTCGTGATCTCGATCGTCGGATTGCTGGGTGTGCAGCAAAAGGCCGAGAGCGACCTCGCCCACGCCGCCACCATCATGCGCTCCAATTATGAGGGACCGTCGCTGATCCTCGGCCTGTTCGCGGAGAAGTTTTTAGGCCGCGGCAACGGCACCATTGTCGGCGTGTCGTCCGTGGCCGGTGATCGCGGCCGCGCCTCGAACTATGTCTACGGCTCGGCGAAAGCAGGCTTCTCCGCCTTCCTCTCAGGCCTGCGCGCCCGCGCCAGCCGCGGCGGCGTGCATGTCGTCACCGTCAAGCCGGGCTTCGTCCGCACCAAAATGACCGAGGGCATGAAGCTGATCGGTCCGCTCACGGTCGAAGCGCCTGTCGTCGGCGATGCAATCCTCCGCGCCGTCGAGAAGAAGACCGACGTCGTCTATGTCAGCGGCATCTGGCGCGTCGTGATGCTGATCATCAAGGCGCTGCCGGAAGTGGTGTTCAAGAAGCTGAAGTTTTAGAGCCGTCTTTCGCCGCACCATCGGTGCGCTCCCTCTCCCGCAAGCAAGCGGGCGAGGTGAGCACCTCACACACCCATGCGCTGGAACTGGCCCTGCGGGCGGAAGCGCCAGAGATATTGCGGGGCGATCGCTTCCAGCGAATCGGGGGTGATGCCGAGCCCTTCCAGCGTCAGGCCGGCGGCCTTCGCCGCGTCCGACACGACATTGTCGCGCTCGAGCAGCGTGACCTGGTCCGGCGTCAGCTTGAAGGTACCCGGGGCGAATTGCAGGAGGGCGGCCTTGAGGCGGGCGAGGCCGAACGACAGCGGCACCAGGGTGCGTTCGCGGTCGGTGATCGCGAGGATGGTCTCGATGATCTCGCGCATGGTCAGCACCTCAGGCCCGCCCAGCTCGTATGTCGCGCCCGCCTTGGCCTTGCCGTCGACGGCATCCGCGATCGCGGTGGCGACATCGCCGACATAGACCGGCTGCATCCGCGTGCTCCCGCCGATCAGCGGCAGCACCGGCGACAGCCGCGCCAGGGCCGCGAAGCGGTTGGTGAACTGGTCCTCGGGGCCGAACATCACTGAGGGGCGGAAGATCGTGGCCGACGGCACCGCCGCGCTCACCGCGGCCTCGCCGGCGGCCTTGGCCTTGGCATAGCCCGAGGGCGAATCAGCATCGGCGCCGATCGCGGAGACATGGATCAGGTCGGCACCCGCCGCGGCCGCCGCCTTGGCGACGGTCTCGGCGCCCTTGGCCTGGACGGCGTCGAAGGTCTGGGCGCCGCCCTCGGTGAGGATGCCGACCAGGTTGATCACGACATGCGAATCACGCACCGCCGCCTCGACCGATCCAGGGTAGCGCAGGTTCGCCTGGATGGTGTGGACCTGGCCGACCTTGCCCGAGGGCTGCAGGTATCCGGCCAGTTCCGGCCGCCGCACCGCGACCCGGATCCGGTAATCCCGCCGGCACAGCGCCCGAACCACATTCCGGCCCAAAAACCCCGATCCGCCGAAAACCGTGACGAGAGTTTCCAGATTCGATGCCATGGAGGTCCATTCCTGCAGGAAGAGTGCGCGATATCAGGCTTCTACCGGGGCGGTGTGCGATGCGCAATCGGCATCCAGAACCATGAATTGACAACGGCGTCACCGAACCGTAGTAACCGCCTCCGTGCCCCGAAACGGCATGCCCAGGTGGTGGAATTGGTAGACGCGCTGGCTTCAGGTGCCAGTGGCTTAACGGCCGTGAAGGTTCGAGTCCTTTCCTGGGCACCATCGTCTTATCGAGACAATGACCGCGCTCGAAGCCCTTGAGAACTGAGGGCTTTCTTGTCGCACTGCTCCAGCAACAAGCTCCTGCTCCATCTGCTGCGTGATCCTACTCACGGTCGGAACGACCGGCTCTGAGGCAAGGTGCGGCATCAACCCGATGGGCGGGATGACTTTCGGATGGAGAGAAGACCATGTGCGCAATGTCAAACATCGATGAACTGTCCCTCGACCGTCTCGATGACGTTGCGGGAGGATCAGGTAATTTCGGCACATCGGGACATACCGGATCTATCGCCTGGGGAACGAAAAGCAACGGCGGTATGGCTGTTACGTGGCCGGGCAGCCTTGGCGGTGTGAACGGGGTTTGGCCGGTTTCCTCGGACGGCGGTGTGCAGTGGCACGGCAAGCCCCAGTGAAGTCGAGGGAGAAGGAAAATGACCCAACGATCCTGTCAGGAGCTGACCGACGCCGATCTGACCGTCGTGTCGGGAGGCGTGCTAACGGAAATTTTTCAGCAAGCCGGGCGGCAGATCATGGACAAGGCCATGCAACCTTCGCTCCTGTGCAATCCGGACACGGCCCTGATGCGGCCGGACGGAACGCTGACGTCAGATAGCCCCGGCTGTCACCGGACCTGAAATGCGAGCGCCAGCGATCTACGCGCATGGCCGTCGTTCTAAGCGCGATGACGATTCGACCCAATCTCATCGCGCTTTAAGGGTCGGCTATCCGATGTCACGCAATGTACGCGAGGTCAGACCGTAGAATTTCAGATGGACCCGATTCATCTGCTCGACTGACCCGAAGCCGCACCTGTCCGCAACCGTCTTGAGCGGCAAAGTCGAGGTCCGAAGATGGTGACGCGCCGTATCGGCACGAAGCCGTTTGACCGTCTCGGCGGGCGGCACACCGATCAACCTACGATATTTGCGCGCGAATGTTCGCTCGCTCATGCCCGCCTGAGCCGCAAGCCTGGGAACGCTGAGGTCGCGGCGGATATTGCGCAAGATCCAGTGGTGAAGCTCCGCAAAAGCGCCCGCCTTCTCATGGTCGATGGTTTCGATGAATTCGCTGAATTGCGACTGGCTGCCTGGTCGCTTGACGTAAAGCACCATCCACTTGGCCGTGACTGTGGCCGCTGCTTCGCCGTGGTCATCGGCGAGGAGCGCGAGGGCGAGGTCAATGCCGGCGCTGACGCCTGCGGAACTCCAGATTTTGCCGTCGCGCACATAGATGGCATCGCGGTCGACCGTGACATCGCGGAAGTTCCGTTGGAGCTTGTCACAATCGACCCAATGCGTTGTCGCTCGCTTGCCCGCAAGCAACCCGGCCCGGGCGAGCACGATTGCACCGTTGCAAACGGAGCAGATCCGTTCCGCCTCGTCTGCGTGGCGCCGCAGCCAGTCGATCAGAACTAGATCCTGCGACGCCGCTTCGACACCCCTTCCTCCGACCACCATCACCGTCGTTCCCGGCACCAGCGCGGACGGCAACGGCTCCGCATCGATCGCCAGCGACAGGGAGCCCCGTACCCTGTTGGGACCTGATGACACGACGGAGACCCGGTAATCGATCGGCCGCCCTGTTGCGGCATCCCGCGCATGCTCGCTCGCCGACAGGAACACCTGCATCGGGCCGGCGAGATCGAGCACCTGGAAGCGCTCAAAGACCAGAAAGACAATATGCCGAGGGCGTGTCGGGGCCGGTGTGAGCATTGGCAGGAAATACGACAAGTTTGGCAAATATGCCAGTCGCAACCGGCGTAAGGCGGACGAGGCCGAACCCAAGCGAGGATGAGAGATGATCTACGAATTGCGCACCTACCACGCCCTGCCGGGCCGGATGCCGGCGCTGCTGACGCGTTTTGAAACGCGCACACTGAAGATTTGGGAGCGGCTCGGCATTCGCCAGCTTGGCTTTTGGCGGACCACGGTCGGACCGTCACACCTTGAGCTGGTCTACATCCTGGTCTGGGACTCGCTCGCGGAGCGGGAGCGTCTTTGGGGTGCCTTCGTAGCGGACCGCGAATGGCAGGAGGTCGCCGCTGCCTCCGAGGTCGACGGGCCAATTCTCGCGAATATCACGAACTTCTTCATGAGCCCGACAAGCTTCTCAGCCCTGCAATAAGAAAGGCTCAAGAGATGGAGGCGCCGCTCGTAGCGTCTCCATCGCTGCCAGGAGCCCTCACACCATCCGCTTCCCCGCCTTCTCCGCCACCCCCTTCTGCACGAAATACATCGCCACCAGCGTGATGATCGTCGTGGTGACGACGACGTAGCCGATCCGCTCGAAATGCAGCAGCGAGCCGTCGGCTTGCTGCGAGATGATCGCGGCCGCGAGCACCGAGCCGAGGCCGCCGGAAAGCTGCTGCAGCGAGGCGCTGATCGCGCTGAACGCGCCGCGCTGGCTTTGATCGGGGATCGCCGAGATCAGCGCCTGCGACGGGATCATGCGCGAGAAGATGCCGACGAACAGCAGCACGTTGACGGCGATCGCGGTGACCAGCGAGACGTGGCCGAGATGGGTGTAGATCAGCACCATGGCGATGGTCATCGCGCAGCCGAACACGAAGGTCGGATATTTGCCGAAGCTGTCGGCCGCGCGGCCGACCAGCGGTCCGGTGACGATGCTGAACAGGCCGGAGACCAGATAGATCGTCGGCAGATGCACGATGTCGATGCCGATATTGTTCACGGTGAAGGCGCTGGAATACGGCATCAGCATGTAGCCGCCCGTCGCCAGCAAGGTCGTGACCGCGAAGGCCAGCGTGTAGCGCGGCTCGCCGACCGTCGCGACCAGATGGTGGAACGGGTTCCGGTCCTGCTTCAGCTTCAGATGCGCAGCGACCGGCTCCATGGCGAAGGCGATGACGGCGATCGACAGGATCGACAGGCCGACGATCGCAAAGAAGCAGACATGCCAGCTCCAGTGATTGGCCAGGAACAGGCCGGCGGGAACGCCGAGCACCTGGCTCGCGGCGAACGCGGTCTGCACGAACCCCATCACGCGGCCGCGCAGATGCAGCGCGAACAAATCGGTGACGATGGCGAGCACGATCGAGCCGATCACGCCGCCGAACAGGCCGGTGACGATGCGGCCGAGCAGCAGCACATGATAATTCTGCGCCAGCGCGCACAACAGGGTTCCGAGCGTGAACCCGGTGTAGAAGAACAGCAGCAGCCGCTTGCGGTCGAAGCGATCGGCAAAGCCGGCGGCCAAAATGCCTGAAAGGCCGGCGCTGAACGCGTAGGCCGACACCGCGACGCCGAATTGCCCGGCCGTGATGTTGAGCGAGGGCATCATGATGGCGCCGAGCGGCGACATGATGATGAAGTCGAGAATGATCGTGAACTGCGCGAAGGCGAGCAGCGCCACGAGAAGCGATTGGTAGCGCGTAAAGCCGCGCTGGCGTTCCTGCTGATCGTCGATCGGCGCGGCGAGCGTCTGGTCTGTCATGGCACCTGATGCGTGTGAGAAACCGGGCTCAGATAGGGTGGGCGCCGCCGATTACCACCGGCTCGGACCTGGGCTTCGGCTGGTATATCCAGCCCGCGCCGGATTGTGGGATCCCTGCAACAGCTGGCCTCGGGGTCCCCTTTGCCGGAAGGGTTAAGCCGCCCTTAGCCAATGCCGCCTAGGCTCGCGGCCGTCCTTTTCCCGCTTCCTGCCAGCCCTTGGGGCCGGCCGTGTCGCGGCAAGTCAGAGCGTTTTCGGATGGAGCAACCCGCCTCGCAGTACGATCCGAGCGAGGCCGCGCCGCAGGCGAGGCCGGCGCCGGCCCGTACTCTCGTCATCGATCTCGAAGGCGCCCTGCTGCGTTCGGAATTGCTGATGGAGGCGCTGTTCTCTGCCCCTGCCCGCATGCTGGCGCGTTTCGGCGCCCGCGGACGTCCGGGCATGGCTGTGCTCACGGAGGTTCTGGCACGCGCCAGGATCGACTATGCCCACCTGCCCTATGATGCCGGGGTGCTGAACCGGGCGCTGGCAGCGCGGGCGCGGGGCGCGAAGATCTTTCTGGTGGCGGAGCGCTTTGCCGACCAGGCGACCGGCATCTCGGCGCATCTCGGCTTCGACGGCGTCGTGACCCCGGCCGACCTTGCGGCCGGCGACAATCTGCCGTTCGACCGCGCCTCGATCGAACGCATCGACCATGTCAATCGTGATCGCGCCAGTCTTCGCACCTGGGCGAAGGCGCTGCGGCTCTATCAATACGCCAAGAACACGCTGGTGTTCGTGCCCGTTCTCACCGCGCATCAGGTCAATGTCGCAACGCTCGGCACCACGCTGCTGGCGTTCCTGGCGTTCTCGGCCTGCGCCTCGGGCGCCTATCTGATGAACGATCTGCTCGACCTCGCCGCCGATCGCCAGCATCCGACCAAGCGCCACCGCGCGCTGGCCGCGGGGGACTTGCCGATCTCGTCGGCGCTGTCGGCGATCCCCGCGCTGTGGCTGTTCGCCTTCGCTGCCAGCCTCTGCATCTCCCCGACCTTCCTCGGCGTGCTCGTCGCCTATCTCGTCACCACCATCGCCTATTCGCTGGTGCTCAAGCGCAAGATGCTGGTCGATGTCGTCACGCTCGCCGGCCTCTATTGCCTGCGCATCGTCGCCGGCGCCGTCGCCGCCGGCGTCATGCTGTCGGAATGGCTGATGGTGTTCTCGCTGTTCGTGTTCACCTCGCTGGCGCTGATCAAGCGTTTCAGCGAGCTCTGCATGCGCCAGGGCGAGGGCCTCGCCGATCCGTCCAACCGCGACTACCGCGTCAGCGACCTCCACATCATCGCCGCGATGGCGGCGGCGAGCGCGATGAACGCGGTGACGGTGTTTGCGCTCTACGTCTCGTCCTCGGCGGTGACACCGCTCTACAGCCGGCCCTGGATGCTGTGGCTGCTCGCGCCGCTGCTGCTCTACTGGTTCGGGCGGGCCCTGATGATCGCGCATCGCCGCGAGATGCCTGATGACCCCATCATCTACGCCTTCCGCGACGGCGCCAGCCGCACCACCGTGGCGGCGATGGTCTGCATCATGCTGGCGGCGATCTGAGCCAGCCGCGGCTTGCGCCCCCTGTCCCTAATGGCTAAATCGCGGACCATCCGATTAGCCTATGCTGCCGAGCGACCGATTCGATTTGAGGGTTTGAAACGTCATGACCGTACGCCTGCACCGCGGTGACCTGCCTGACCTCTCCCGCTACACCGGCGCGGTGGCGATCGACACCGAGACCATGGGGCTCAACCCGCACCGCGACAGGCTCTGCGTGGTCCAGCTCTCGCCGGGCGACGGCAGCGCCGACGTGGTGCAGATCCCCAAGGGCCACACCGATGCGCCGAATTTGAAGGCGCTGCTGGCCAATCCCGCCATCACCAAGATCTTTCATTTCGCCCGGTTCGACGTCGCGGTGCTGTACCAGACCTTCGGTGTGATGACCGGGCCGATCTACTGCACCAAGATCGCCTCCCGCCTGACCCGCACCTATACCGACCGCCACGGCCTCAAGGACCTCGTCCGCGAGGTGCTCAATGTTGACCTCTCCAAGCAGCAGCAGTCCAGCGATTGGGGTTCCGACAGCCTGAGCGAGCCGCAGCTGGCCTATGCCGCCTCCGACGTGCTGCATCTGCATGCCTTACGCGAGCGGCTGGACGCCATGCTGGTCCGGGAGGGCCGCACGGCGCTGGCAAAAGCCTGTTTCGACTTCCTGCCGACCCGCGCTTTGCTCGACCTCCAGGGCTGGGAGGAAGAGGACATTTTTGCGCATTCCTGAGATCGTTTCGACGTCATTCCGGGGCGGCTCGAAGAGCCGAACCCGGAATCTCGAGATTCTCAGGTGCGCAATTGCGCACCGTAGTTCGATGTTTCGCATCGCCCCGGAATGACAGCAAGCGGACCAGGGCTGCCGCCTCGTTTCGGACACTTTCGTACCGGTTTGTCGCGGGCTGCATATTCCAGCGGTCGCGGGTACAATGGCGCGGCCTTGAACCGGACAAGGCGAGCGACACCCGGAGCAGCGGTGAATTCGGCCCAGTTTCCCACCTACGATGCTGCGCTTGCGGCGAAGTTTGCCAGTGCGGCGCGCCACAGCCGTCTGGTGCGGATTCTGCGCATCGCAGTCCCGGTGACGGTGGCTGCGTCCCTGGCTGCAATTGTCCTGGTCTCGACCTTGCTCAATCCGTTCCAGATCCCCATCAAGCTCGATTCCGGAAACCTCGTGGTCACGGGCACCAAGATCACGATGGAATCGCCGCACCTCTCAGGCTTCACGCCGGACCAGCGGCCCTACGAGCTGTGGGCCAAGACGGCGACGCAGGACATCACCGACCCCGATCATGTCGACCTCAACGATCTGCGCGCGAAAGTATTGATGGAGGACCAGTCGACCGTGTTCCTCGATGCCCGCACCGGCCGCTTCGACAACAAGCAGCAGCAGCTCGATTTGCACAAGGACGTCTTCGTGCGCACCTCGACCGGCTACGAGGCGCGGCTGAATTCGGCCTTCGTCGACATGAACAAGGGCACGGTCTCCTCGGACGAACATGTCGACGTCAAATTGACCAACGGCACGCTGACCGCCGACAAGCTGCGCATCACCGAGGGCGGCGATGTCATCCGTTTCGAAGGCAATGTGGTGATGCATCTGGACAAGATCAGCACGGATGATGCAGCTCCCGCGCCGGTTGCGCAGCCCGTGCCGCCGCCGGCGAAGAAGAACAAGTCTGCGAATTCGAATTCAAAGTGATTTTCATGGCTCATGTTTTCCCGCGCAATGACGTCAAGCGCCGCGCCATCATCGCAGCGGCTGCGCTGATCATCGCGACTGGCGCTGCGGTCGCGCAGAGCGCGATGCAAGGCGTGCCGAACGCGATGCAGGGCTTTTCGCAGAACCGCGATCAGCCGATCCAGATCGAGGCTGCCTCGCTCGAGATGCGCGACAAGAAGAAGGAGGCAACCTTCTCCGGCGACGCGAAGAGCAATGTGAAGGTCGTGCAGGGCGACACCACCATGACCTCGAAGACGCTGGTGGTGTTCTACGAATCGAACAGTGACAAGCAGCCCGCCCCGCAGGCAGCGCCTGCCAAGGGCGCCAAGGCGGCGCCGCCGATGCAGGCGTCGACACCGGGGCCGGGTGGCGCCTCCTCGATCAAGCGGCTGGAAGCGCGCGGCAATGTCGTCGTCACCCAGAAGGATCAGGTGGTGACAGGCGAGACCGCCGTGTTCGACACCAAGACCAACCTCATCACCATGCTGGGCGGGTCTGCGGGCCAGGTGGTGCTGACCCAGTGCCAGAACGTGCTGCGCGGCGACCGTCTGATGGTCGACATGACCACCGGCGTCTCCCGGGTGGAATCCGACAGCGGCAAGGTGCAGGGCCTGTTCATCCAGTCCCAGGGCGGCGGCAATGGCAAATGCGGGACGCCCGCAACGCCTGGCTCCGGCCCGGCGATACCGTCGCTCATTCCGGGTAAGCCAAAGTAAATCAATAGGTTATATAATAATTCGGGGTCGCCAGGTTGAAGCCGGCCCGACAAGATTGTATCTAGCGCGCAGGGCTTTCGAAGCGGGGTTCGCCGCTTTTCGGGCGTGTTTCACTGGGCATGAGACATCCCTTCACTCATGCTGCGCTGGCGAATCGCTGGGGCCGGCGCAGCAGATCGCGAGATCACGCACGATCGTCGTGCAAGATTGTCGTGAAAGGCTAGAAGGCGGGGATGGTCGATCTTTTCAGCATGTTCCGACGCCGCCCCGCCAAGCGCGGCCGGCCAGGATTTGCCCGTCAGGACATCACCGCGCTCGGTGACAGTGTCGGCGGGCTCGTACCGAGCCCTGTCAGGGATGCGCCGCCCATCGCCCGTGACCAGCCGATGCAGGCCGCGGATCCCTATGGCGTCGAGGCTCCGCCGCGGCCACGACCGGCGGCGCCGCCTCCCCAGGCCAGATCCAGTTCCAGGGCGAATGGCGCAGGCGCGCCGCAGCTGTTGCGGCGGCCGGGCTTCCTGGCTGTGCATAGCGTGGAAAAGAGTTTCGGCAGCCGCCAGGTCGTGCGCGGCGTCAGCATCTATGTGCGCCGCGGCGAAGCGGTCGGTTTGCTCGGTCCGAACGGCGCCGGCAAGACCACCGTGTTCTACATGATAACAGGCCTGATCAAGGCCGATCGCGGTGCGATCGAGCTCGACGGCCACGATGTCACCCAGCTGCCGATGTATCAGCGCGCGCGGCTCGGCATCGGCTATCTGCCGCAGGAAGCCTCGATCTTCCGCGGCCTCACCGTCGAGCAGAACATCCGCGCCGTGCTCGAAGTGGTCGAGCCTTCGCGCAAGAAGCGCGAGCAGCAGCTCGACTCGCTGCTCGACGAATTCAACATCACGCGCCTGCGGAAATCGCCCTCGATCGCGCTGTCGGGCGGTGAGCGCCGCCGCGTCGAGATCGCCCGTGCCCTGGCGACGCGTCCCAACTACATGCTGCTTGACGAGCCGTTCGCGGGCATCGATCCGATTGCGGTCGGCGACATTCAGGACCTCGTCCGCCACCTCACCAATCGCGGCATCGGCGTCTTGATTACCGACCACAATGTGCGCGAGACGCTCGGCCTCACCGATCGCGCCTATATCGTCTATGCCGGTGAGATCTTGACAGAGGGGAGCCCGGACGAGATCGTCGCGGATCCCGATGTCCGCCGCCTTTACCTTGGCGAGGAATTCCGCCTCTAGCCCGTTTTTGCGTTTCGTCAAGACGTGTACATCGGGCTCGGACTAGGATAAGCAAAAATCGGACCAATTTTTTGGGAACGGTTCTTGCTTCATGGCGCTTACGCAGAGATTAGAGTTCCGGCAATCGCAGTCGCTGGTCATGACGCCGCAGCTGATGCAGGCGATCAAGCTGCTGCAATTGTCCAATCTCGATCTCACCACCTTCGTGGAGGAGGAACTCGAGCGTAACCCTCTGCTGGAACGGGCCAATGACGAGGGTGGCGGCGAAGCGCCGGCCGAGACCGCCCAGTTCAGCGACAGTGACGATTCGGGCAGCCACGGGGACGGTCCTGGCGAGGGTCCTGGCGCCGACGATGGCTTTGGCGGCAGCGGCGAGGCCTTCGAGCCGGGCCAGGAAGAATGGATGAGCAAGGATCTCGGCTCCCGCGCCGAGATCGAGCAGACCCTCGACACGGGCCTGGACAACGTCTTCTCCGAGGAACCGGCCGAGGCGGCCGCGCGCAACGCCCAGGACGCCGCGCCGACCACCTACACCGAATGGGGCGGCGGTGCCTCGGGTGACGAAGACTACAATCTCGAAGCTTTTGTCGCGGCCGAGACAACGCTGTCGGACCATCTCGCCGAGCAGCTCTCGGTCGCCTTCACCGGCGCGGCGCAGCGCATGATCGGCCAATACCTGATCGACCTCGTCGACGAAGCCGGTTATCTGCCGCCCGATCTTGGCGGTGCGGCCGAGCGGCTCGGCGCAACGCAAGAGGACGTCGAGGACGTTCTTGCCGTGCTGCAAAAATTCGATCCACCCGGCGTCTGTGCACGGTCCTTGAGCGAGTGCCTCGCGATCCAGCTCCGCGAGCTCGACCGCTACGATCCGGCGATGCAGGCCCTCGTCGAGCATCTCGATCTCCTCGCCAAGCGCGACATCGCATCCTTACGCAAGCTCTGCGGCGTCGACGACGAGGACATCGCCGACATGATCGGCGAAATCAGGCGGCTCAATCCCAAGCCCGGCATGAAGTTCGGCTCGGCGCGGCTCCAGACCATGGTGCCAGATGTCTATGTCCGGCCGGGTCCTGATGGCGGCTGGCATGTCGAGCTCAACAGCGACACTCTGCCGCGCGTGCTGGTCAACCAGACCTATTATTCCGAGCTGTCGAAGAAGATCGGCAAGGACGGCGACAAGTCGTATTTCACGGACGCGCTGCAGAATGCGACCTGGCTGGTGCGCGCGCTCGACCAGCGCGCCCGCACCATCCTGAAAGTCGCCACCGAGATCGTGCGCCAGCAGGACGGCTTCTTCACCCATGGCGTCGCGCATTTAAGGCCGCTGAATCTGAAGGCCGTGGCCGACGCCATCCAGATGCACGAATCCACGGTGTCGCGCGTCACCGCCAACAAATACATGGCGACAAATCGCGGCACATTCGAGTTGAAATATTTCTTCACGGCCTCGATCGCCTCGGCCGACGGCGGTGAGGCGCATTCGGCCGAAGCGGTGCGTCACCACATCAAGCAGCTGATCGATTCGGAAGCGCCGACGGCGATCCTGTCGGATGATACCATCGTGGAACGCTTGCGCGCCTCGGGCATTGATATTGCCCGCCGCACGGTCGCGAAGTACCGCGAAGCCATGCGCATTCCGTCCTCGGTGCAACGCCGCCGCGACAAGCAGAGCGCTCTTGGTAACGTCCTTTCCACCGCAATGTCCGATCGCTCCCGCAACACCGAACCGGCCTGATTGCGCTGGCGCGAAATCGCGCTACTCTTCTCCCCCAACCGCGACCGATCCAAGCAGGCGCATGATCCGGAAAAGTGTCCGGCGGTTTTCCGACAAGACCATGCGCAGGGAAATGACCTAGGATGCGATGACGCGTCATCGCATCTTGGCCAATTGAACCAAGCGAGGCATCACATGACTCTTCGGATTTCGGGCAAGAGCGTCAGTGTCGGTGAGGCCCTTCGCGGCCGCGTCACTGACCGGACTGAAGAGGTGCTGCGTAAATATTTCGACGGCAATTATTCCGGCCACATCACGCTCAGCAAGGATGGCTTCGGCTTCCGCACCGACTGCGCGCTGCATCTGGATTCGGGAATTACGCTGGAAGCGGATTCGAACGCCCCGGACGCCTATGCCAGTGCCGACCAGGCCCTGATCATGATCGAGAAGCGCCTCAAGCGCTACAAGAGCCGCCTCAAGGACCGTTCGGCCCGCAAGGCCCATGTCGCCTCCGCGGCGCTGGCCGCGCTCGACGCCACCGCCTATGTGCTCGAGGCCCCCGGCGAGGGGGACGATGATGAGGAAGTCACCGGCTACAGCCCGGTGATCATCGCCGAGGCCACGACCTCGCTGAAGCAGATGTCGGTCAGCGAAGCCGTCATGGAACTCGACCTCAGCGGGGCGCCCTGCCTGGTATTCCAGCATGGCTCCTCGGGCCGGGTGAACATCATCTACCGCCGGGCCGACGGCAATGTCGGCTGGATCGACCCGCCGGGGGCCAAATCCGGCGGCTAAAGCGTTTTCGAGCGAATGGAAGCCGGTTCGCGGTAAGAAAACGCGTCAAAACAAGCATCCGCTCCCGAAAGGGCACCCCCGTATCAACCACAGGTCTTAACAATGACCGGGACAAAGCCGCACGCAGCAGTTGGCACCGGGATTGCGTTGGAGTAGAAGCGCCCCACATCAAGACCGGGGCTAAGTCCCCCTTCTGCTTGACCTTCTTGACGCCGGTCGGGCTCGCTTCTAGCGAGACGGCCAATTCGGAACCTGACGGTTTAATTCACCTCGGAACACTTCCATGCCGATTACCGATCTGGTCGCACCCGAGGCGATTCTCCCGGCATTGAAGGTCAACAGCAAGAAGCAGGCGCTCCAGGAGCTCGCGGCCAAGGCTGCCGAGCTGACCGGACAAAACGAACGTTCGGTGTTCGAGGTGCTGCTCCAGCGCGAGAAGCTCGGCACCACCGCGGTCGGCTATGGCGTCGCCATTCCGCACGGCAAGCTGCCCAAGCTCGAGAAGATCTTTGGCCTGTTCGCCCGGCTCGATCGTCCGATCGATTTCGAGGCGATGGACGGCCAGCCGGTCGATCTCGTCTTCCTGCTGCTCGCGCCCGAAGGCGCCGGCGCCGATCACCTCAAGGCGCTCGCCCGCATTGCCCGCCTGCTCCGCGACCAGGATATCGCCAAGAAGCTCCGCGCCTCGCGCGACGCCCAGGCGATCTATTCGGTGCTGGCCCTGCCGCCGGCGAGCGCGGCGTAATCTTTCACCATTGCCGACTGAGAGAGTGTGTCGGCTCTCTCGCCACCAGGCGCAAACGCCTCAGCACACCGTCGGCAGCAGGCGCCGGACTTCGTCGAGCAGTTCGGCAATCGCCGCCTTGTCACCCGCGAGGTGCTTGAGCAGCGCACCCTGGAAGAGGCCGTCGAACAGCGCATAGAGCGCGGCTGGTGAAGATGCCGGCCGCTTGTTGCCGAGCTCGGCATAGCGCGAGGCGATTCGCCAGATCATCGCCTCCAGACTCTTGTCGATCTCGAGCACGTCCTTGCGAAACGCCGCCTCGAACATCGCCTGCGAGCGCAAATCGTACCAGAGCCGGTGCATCCGGGCTTCGTTCTGCAGCGTTGCTGCGAGCTTGGCGAGGAACCCCTCCGTCAATTCATCGCGGCTCGTCGCCGTCGCGACGACCTCGTCATAGCGCGTCACGCACTTCGCCTTGTAGTGGCGCACGCAGCAGCAGATCAGGTCGAGCTTGTCGCTGAAATAATAGTGGAACACGCCGTGCGTGAAGGCCGAGTTCTGCGCGATCTCGCGCAGGCTGGTGCGGGCGAAGCCGAGCTCGCCCAGGGTTTCGAGTGCGGCCTCCGCCAGCTCGATCCGCCGCGCGTTGAACTTGTCGTCCCGCACGACCTCCGCAACGGCCTCACGCTTCGCCGCTCCTGTCGCTTGCCGCGCCATTGTCGCGCTGTCTCCGGTCCCTTCGTCACCACGATCCGTCATCCCTACAGACCATCCTCTTTGACAACTGTCAAATTTTTACCTTGACAAGTGTCAAGTTCCGGGAGGAGGGTGCGCGCCAAGAATTTGGACAGTCGTCAAGACGCCAGCACATGGAGGAAACGCATCCACCGGCGCCGCGCCGCCGGAACGGACTCGCATGCCGCTGCGCCACCGCGCCGGCACCGTGCTGCCGATTGCAGCACGCACCGATCGGCAGCGAACAGATCAGTCCAGCAGATCAGTCCAAAGATCAGTTCAAGCAAAGGGAGGACGTGCGATGAGTGAGAAGAGCCTTGATGGCCGCAAAGCCCTGGTCACCGGCGGAGCCCGCGGGATAGGAGCCGCCATTGCACAGGCACTGGCGCGATCCGGTGCGGCGGTCATGATCGGCGACATCCTCGATGACGTCGGCAGGGACAGCGCCGGCCAGATCGCAAGGCTCGGCGTGAAGACCGGCTTCGTGCATCTCGATGTCAGCGACGATGCGCAGTGGGAGAAAGCGACTGCTGCGACGATCGCCACCCTCGGCGGCTACGACATTCTCATCAACAATGCCGGCATCGAGATCACGTCCCTGATCTCGGAGGTCAGGGCCGAGGACGCGCGGCGGATGTGTGACGTCAACATCGTCGGCACCGTGCTCGGCATGAAGCACGCCTTCCGCGCCATGCGGCCGGGCGGACCGGCCGGCAAGGGCGGCGCGGTCGTCAACATCGCCTCCGTCGCGGCGACGATCGCCTTCCCGAGCATCGCGGTCTATTCCGGCACGAAGTCCGCGGTCGATCGCATGACACGGGTTGGCGCGATGGAGGCCGGCAAGCTCGGTTTCGGCGTGCGCGTCAACTGCATCTATCCCGGCTTGATCCCCACCGACATGGGCATGCAGCTGGCGGGCGACATCGTGAAGATCGGCCTTGCGCCCGACGTCAATGCCGCGGTCGGCTCGGTGGTGGAGCAGACGCCTCTCGGCAAGCTCGCGGAGGTCGGCGACATCGCCAATGCCGCGGTGTTCCTGTGCTCGAACGAGGCCCGTTTCATCACCGGCATCGGACTGCCGGTCGATGGCGGCATGGGCATGTAGCAAAGAACCTGACATCAAGCATTTCGGAGGAACGCTATGAGCGCGAAGAAGCCCGTCATCGTCTATGGCGCGTCCGGCTACACCGGCCGGCTGGTCTGCGAATACTTACGCGAATACAACATCCCCTTCGTCGCTGCGGGGCGCAGCGCCGAGAAGCTCAACGCCGCGATGAAGGCGAACGTGGCCGGCATCGAGACCGCCGACTATGAGGTGGTCGAAGTGCCGCACACCGTGAGCGCACTGACGGAGTTGTTCAACGGCGCCTCCGTGGTGCTCAACACCGTGGGTCCCTTCGCCAAATTCGGCAACGAGGTGGTGCAGGCGTGTTGGGCTTCCCGATGCCACTACACCGACACCACGGGCGAGCAGGACTGGCTGATCACGCTCGAGCAGGAGTGGGGCACCAAGTTCGCCAATGCCGGCCTGCTGCTCGCGCCCGGCATCGCACAGATGTACACCACCGGCGAGATCGCAGCCCAGCTGTGCCTGGAGACGCCCGGCCTCGACACGCTTGATATTGCCGTGTTCTGGGGCGGCAGCCCGACCATCGCCTCGACCCAGACCATCCTGGTCAACGCCGCGATGGCCAAGGCGTACTACCTGGAGCAGAACAAATATGTCGAGCACCAGCCCGACGCCGGCCTCTATAACCTCGCCATCCCCGGCCAGCATGAGTTGGCGCTGGCGCTGCCCTGGGGCGGCACCTCGCACCCCGTGTGGTTCAAGCGCGATCCGCGCGTGGCCAATGTGAAGGTGCTGGGCGGCGTGTTCAACCGCGCACTGATGCTGGGCGTGCCGCAGATCGTCGCCGCCGCGCTGGATGCGACCAAAGACATGAACCCCGACGACCGCTACGCCGCGTTGGCGCAGACCGCCGCCGGCGTGATGAACAAAATGCCGCCGCGTGAGAACCCGCGCGTCAACAAGTCGCTGGATTCGGTGCATGCCTCCGGCCCGCTGGGCCGCGCGCACTGCGTCATCAACGGCAACAGCAACTACAAGCAGACCGGCATGCTGCAGGCCTATGCGGCGGCGCACCTGCTGCAGCAGCCGCCCAAGCGCGTGGGCTTCGCCTCCGGCTGCCAGGCCTTCGGCCATCACGAGCTGCTCGGGCAATTGCGCAGTTTTGGTCTGGTCAGCAAGCCTGTTCTGACGGTGCACGATTAGGAGCGCGGCGGCGACGGCGATGTTTCTTTACCTCTCCCCATCGGGGAGAGGTCGATTTGCGCAGCAAATCGGGTGAGGGGGCGCGGCTCAACGAGAGACCGTAACCCCTCACCCGCCGCTCCGCGCCGACCTCGCCCAAGGGAGAGGTGACCTTCGCCGCAGCTCGTAGCTAACCAACCTCACGATGCTTCGGGGGCGACCATGCGCTTCATCGACTATCTCGACAAAGGCGCATCGCTCGGCGCCAATGCGCCGTGCCTGACCATGGACGGGCGAGATCTCAGCTATCGCGAGGTGCAGCAGCTCAGCTATCGCGTCGCGCGCGGGCTCGACCGGTCGGGTATCGCGCCCGGCGAGAAGGTTGCGATCCTCTCCGGCAACGATCCGGTCGCGTTTGCCTGCGTGTTCGGCATTTCCCGCGCGGGCGCGGTCTGGTGTCCGATCAATCCGCGCAACGAGGCGGCCGAAAACCGTGGCATCCTCGACCAATTCGACTGCAGCCTGCTGCTGTTTCATTCAAGCTTTGCGCCGATGGTGGCGGCCATGCGTGCAGAGCTGCCGAAGCTGCGCAAGCTCGTCTGTCTCGATGCCGAATTGCCCTTCGCGCCCTCGTTCGACAGCTGGCTCGCCGGCCTCCCCAACGATCCCTACCAGCGCGAGACCGTCGACGATCTCGCGATGATTCCCGGCACCGGCGGCACCACCGGCAAGCCGAAGGGCGTCATGCTGTCGGGCCGCAACATCGAGACCATGACGGCGCTGACGCTGATGGGTTATCCGTTCAAGGGCCGTCCGGTCTATCTCGCGCTCGCCCCGCTGACCCACGCGGCAGGCGTGCTGTGCTTTCCGATCATGGCGCTCGGTGGCCGCATCGTGATCATGCATCACCCCGACATCGCCGAATTCCTCGATTCGATCGAGCGCTACCATGTCACGCACACCTTCCTGCCGCCGACCGTGATCTACATGCTGCTCGATCATCCCAGGCTCGACTCCGCCAAGCTCGAATCGTTGCAATGTTTCTGGTACGGCGCGGCGCCGATCTCGGCCACGCGGCTTGCGGAGGCGCTCCGGCGCATCGGGCCGATGGCGCAGCTGTTCGGTCAGACCGAAGCGCCGATGATGATCTCGATGATGGCACCGGACGAGCATTACAATGCCGACGGCACCATCGCGATGGAGCGGCTCGCTTCGGCCGGGCGGATCAGTCCGCTGGTGCAGGCCGGCATCATGGATGGTGACGGCAATCTGCTGCCATCAGGCGCACGCGGCGAGATCGTGGTTCGCGGTTCGCTGGTGATGCAAGGCTATTACAAAAATCCTGAAGCCACGGCGGAGGCGTCGGCGCATGGCTGGCACCACACCGGCGACATCGGCTACATCGACGAGGACGGTTACCTCTATATCGTCGACCGCGCCAAGGACATGATCATAACAGGCGGGTTCAATGTCTACTCGATCGAGGTCGAGAACGCGCTGCGGGCGCATGAGGCGGTGCAGGATTGCGCCGTGATCGGGCTGGCCGACGAGAAATGGGGTGAGCGGATCGTCGCCGTGGTGCAGCCCCGCGCCGGCCAGAGCATCGATGCGACGGCGCTGGCAGCCTTCGTCAAGCAACGGATCGGCAGCGTCAAGACACCGAAGCAGATCGAGGTCTGGGACGATCTGCCGCGTTCCAAGGTCGGCAAGGTGCTGAAGCCGGATATTCGCGCACGGCTTGCAGGTCGTTCAGGCGGCTAAAGCCCGATGGGTGCAAGTTCAAGCGAGTTCGGCCGCA
Source organism: Bradyrhizobium manausense (assembly GCF_001440035.1). Lineage (GTDB taxonomy): Bacteria > Pseudomonadota > Alphaproteobacteria > Rhizobiales > Xanthobacteraceae > Bradyrhizobium > Bradyrhizobium manausense. The sequence goes on from NZ_LJYG01000099.1 coordinate 112,336, forward strand.
CGATGCGGCTGCCTCTCCGCACGCGAGGCAGCGTGCCGCAGCCGGCTAATCCGAAAGCCGCTCCAGCACGTCGCGTATCAGCCCTTGCAGCAGATCGAGCTTGTAGGCCGTCATCGGCAATGATTTGGCTCCCGAGGTCGCCGCTTTCGCCGCCGCTGCGATCGATGCCGCATCGGCAATCTGGCCATGAAGCGCGACTTCTGCGGCGGTGAGGCGAAGCGGCACGGGCGCGACTCCGCCGGCAGCGAGACGCACCAGCTGGAACTTGCCGCCTGTTATCACGACGCGGGCGCAGAGCTCCACCAGCGGCCATTCCGCATAGGTCCGGCTGATCGCGCGCTTGTAGGACGCGCGCTCACCCTCGAGCGGAGCCGGAAGCGCAATGCTCCTGATCATCTCGCCTGCTGCGAGCGTGTGATCGGCGTGCGCGACCGAGCCATCGCCGAGCAGATCCGCGATCGAGAGTCCGCTGCGCCGGTCCGTGGCGATGGTCGCATCAAAGGCGAGCAGGGCCGCGGCCATGGTGGAGGGATGCGGCGCGACGCACGGGCCGAGATCGAAGGCAACGCCATAGAGATGATTGCCCGACCGGGCAGGGCAGGTGGTGCCGCCTTTCTTCAGGCAATCGATGTCGGCCCGGCGGAAGTACCAGCAGCGCGACCGCTGCGCGAGATTGCCGCCAAGCGTTGCGACCTGGCGCACCTGGGGCGTGGCGAGACCTTGCGCGCTCGCCGCGATGCCGGGATAGGCAGCGGCGATGCGCGCGTCCGTTGCGATCGTGGCGATGGTGGTCAGCGCGCCGATCCGGGCTGCTCCGTTGGCGTCCCAGGTGATCGCCTTGTCGCCGCTGGCCGAGATATCGACCACCAATCCCTGCGACACGCCGCTGCGGCGGCGTTCGCTGAAATCGGTGCCTCCGGCGCGGAATTCAGGCGTGGGCCTGGCAGTCGGCCTGGCGGTCATGACGGCGACACTCATGCTGCATCCCTCCCCTTCAGCGCGGCCACCAGGCGATCGGGCCGGAACGGAATTTCGGTCAGTCTCACGCCGAGCGCATCGCGGATGGCGTTGGCGATCGCGGGCGAGGTCGGCACGGTGGCGACTTCGCCGATGCCGACGCTGCCACCGGGCACATGCTCGAAACCGGCCTCGTCGAAATGCACCTCCAGTTTCGGCATGTCGGCAATCCCCGGAATGCGGTAATCCTCCATGCTGCCGCTCAGGATGTGGCCGCTCAATGGATCAGTCTCCCGCGCCTCATAGAGTGCGTAGCCGATGCCCTGGATCACCGCGCCGGCGGCCTGGCTTCGCGCCAGCATCGGCGCGGCGAGCTTGCCGATCGAAAGGCCGGTATAGGCGTTGAGCACGCGCACATGGCCGAGCCAGGTGTCGACCTCGACTTCCATCACCTGCACCGAGCTCGGCACGCCGGCGCCGACCACCATGTGGTTCATCAGGCGCAGCACCCAACCGAACACCCGGCCCATGATGCCCGCCTCGTGCAGCGCGGGCCGGATGCCGGGCGGCGGCGTGCCGTCCTCCTGGCGTCTTGCCGACACGGCGATATCAGGGGAAGCCGCGATCATCTCGCGCCACGGCGCGTTCGAGCCCGGAGCGGGTGTGCGCGACGCGGTGCGCTTGATTTCCGCCTTCAGCTTGTCGATGGCGAGCAGGGTCGGCGGCACCACCGAGGCGGTGACGCGGCTGCCGCCGGAGCCCGGCCCTCGCGGCAGGTTGGAGCGGCCGATGCGAACCTCCACGTCCTGTGGCTCGAGATCGAACGCTTTCGCGACAGTGTTCGCGATCACGCTGCGCGTGCCCGTGCCGATATCCTGGACCGCGCAGCTTGCGACGATGCGGCCGCCCTTGACCGCGAGCTCGACCGAGGAGCCGGTCTGCCAGAGATAAAGCCAGTAGCCGGTGGCGACGCCGACGCCGCGCCGGTAGCGCCCTTCTTGCGCGGCGGCCGGCTTGCGGTTCTTCCAGACGTCGAGGCCGGCGGCCCAGTCGTACAATCGCTGGCGATTGGGATCGGGGTCCCAAAGCTTGCGCAAGCGGATCGGGTCGATCTTCATGCGCAGCGCGGCTTCATCAACCGCCTGCTCCAGCGCAAACGACATCGGCGGACCGCCGGGGCCGCGGAACGGCGCGCCGGGCGGCAAATTGCTCAGCACGTCGTAGTCGACGAGCTCTTTCGCGTCGGCCGGATAGATCAGCCGCGCCAAGCCCGCGATCAGCGAGTTCACGGCGGCGCCGGTATCGGCATGCGCGGTGAGCGACAGCGCCTTGAGGCGGCCTTCCGTCGAAGGCAGCAAGGACAGTTTCAGCTCGGCGGCAGGACGATAGCCGGCGACGGAAAGCTCCTCTTCGCGATCGAAGGCGACACGTACCGGCGCCTTCGCGGCGCGCGCGAGCTCGATCGCGGCGATGGTCTCGAGGCCAAGGCTGCCCTTGGAGCCGAAGCCGCCGCCGACATGATCGGCGATCACACGCACCTTGTCGTGCGGAAGGCCATAGCGCTTGGCGATCTTCTCCATGCTCTCGTGAATGGCCTGGGTCGAGATGTGCACGGTGAGCTGATCGCCGTCGAACCTGGCCACGGCGGCATGTGGTTCGAGGCTTGCGTGCTGTTGCGTCGAGACGCGGAAGGTTTCCTCGACCAGCAGCGGATTGCGTTGCGCCCGCGCTTCGTCAAGCCAGCTTTTGGCCTGCTTGGCTTTCTGCGAGAATGGCGCCGAAGGTCCGCGCACATTGCCCTTCCACGACACCGGAGCGCCGCCGGCGCCCTCGGACACGTTGCCGGCACGCTTGCGGTCCTTCTTGTCGAACACGATTGGCGCATCGTCGCGTCGCGCTGCATCGAGCCCGATCACCGCGGGGAAAGGCTCGGGCTTGAAGCTGATCGCGGCGATGGCCTGCAATGCGGTGCGGCGATCCCTGGCCGCGACGGCCGCAATCGGCGCGCCGACGAAGCGGACCATGTTGTCATCGTCGAGCAGCGGAACGACCGCGGCAACACCGGGAATAGTGCGTGCCGGCGCCAGGTCAAGGGAGGTGATCCTCGCATGCGCGACGTGCACCCGCAGGATGACGCCTTCGAGCTGGCCGTCATGGTGGATGTCGACGGTGTAGCGGGCCAGTCCCGTCACCTTGTCGCGGGCTTCCAGCCGCGGCGCGACGGGATCGTTGCCGTCGAAGCGGCCTGAACAAGCCTCCGCCACCGCGCGAAAAATGCCTTCATAGGCGCCGCAGCGGCAGAGATGTCCTGACAGCGCGGCGGCGATCTCCTCGCGCGAGGGCGTCGCCGTGCCCTTGGTGGCGCGCCAGCTGTCATGGAAGGCGGTGGCTTCGACGACAAAGCCCGGCGTGCAGAAGCCGCATTGCAGGGCGTCGTGCGCCATGAACGCCTTCTGCACCGGATGCAATCCGGTGCTGCCTATGCCCTCGATGGTGGTCAGCGCTTTGCCGGCGGCCGCCTGCGCCGGCAACAGGCAGCTCACGACGGGCACGCCGTCGAGCAGCACGGTGCAGGCGCCGCAGACGCCGGAGCCGCAGACGAGCTTGGTGCCGGTGAGGCCGCCATCGCGGATCACGTCGATCAAGAGCGCATCCGGATCGTCTGGCAGCACCAGAGGCCTTCCATTGATGGTCGTGGCGGTCATCTTCGAACTCCCGTTTTGCGCAGGGACTTCTTCGCTGACGGCGCCATCGCGCCAGCGATCAGCATGCGCAGCATGGTCTCGAGCTGTTTCAGGAACGCCTCGAGCGGCTGCATGGCAGGGAAAGCGGATTTGGTGCCGTGGATCGCCATCTCGACGCAGCGCGCCAGCTCGCGCACGCTGACGCCGCTTGCGAGGGTGAGCTTTCGCTTGCGGCAGACCCGCGCGATCGTGGTCGCGATCTCGTCGGCGAAACGGCTGGAATAGCTCTGGTAGAGGTCGCGCGCCTGCGCGAGATGCTCGGAAAACAGCTCCTCGGTGTGGGGCGAGTCCTTGAGCGAAGCGAGCAGCGACTGCATCCGCGCGCCGATCTGGGCGACCAGGATGTCGGCGAGCCCGAGGCCCGCTTCTTCCGCCGCCTTCGCGGCCGCGATTTCGGCAGCGAGCCCCTGCTCGTAGAGCCGCTCGAGCACGGCGCGAAACAGCGATTCCTTGGAGGCGAAGTGATGATAGAGCGCCTGCCGCGTCAGCCCGGCTTCCTCCGCCGCCTGCTCGATCGAGGAGCGGCGGAAGCCGTGGCGACGGAACACGCGCATGGCGGCGTCGAGGATGCGATCCTGGGGAGGGGCCTTGGCCTGCATTTTGTCAGATTTGACAAATGTGAAGGAACTGTCAAATCACGGATTGATGACGGTTGCATGCGCGCGAGAGCCGAGGCCTGGGTCCCGGTTCTGCGCCGCACCGCTTCGCGCTGCAGCGCGTCCGGGACAGGAGATTTCGGCGCGTCGCCGCCTCAAACTCTGTCATTGCCAGCGTAGCGAAGCAATCCAGGATCTTTCCACGCAGAGATTCTGGATTGCTTCGTCGCAAGTGCTCTTCGCAATGACGACGCGGAAGCTTCATCACCCAAAATGAAAACGGGCACGCCTTCCTGCGAAGGCATGCCCGTCAAAAATCTATTCGTGCGACGCTTGTCGCGCTCAGTGCACGCTCATCGCTTGCAGCTCGTTGCTCCAGGCGTTGGCGATTGCGGCTTCGCGGCTGTCGGTCAGCATGATCGGCGTGCCGTCGGCGGCGTGGAGCGCGAACAGCTTGAGGCCGGGCGCAATCTTCGGGGCTTCGGGGAACAGGCCGGGCACATCCTCGGAGCGGATCTGCTTCACATAGGCGATGTGACCTTCGCCGAGGTTTGCCAGCGTCTCGGGTGAGACGTTCCTGGCTTCGTATTCGAACGCAACGTGACCTTCACTCATGGTCTCGACTCCTTCACAGAACTAAGCGGTCGAGTCCGCTACTCGTTCCATTATTCGTGCTCATTGATAGCGATTGTCTTAACGATCCTCTCCGGTTCTGGCCGGGCCAGGTCGATCGACAACAACCCGTTCTTCAGATCCGCACCCAGCACCAGCATCCCCTCTGCCAGCACGAAGGTGCGCTGGAAGTGGCGCGCGGCGATGCCGCGATGGATGTATTGCCGGGTCTTGTCGTCCTGCTGCCGCCCGCGAATGACGAGCTGGTTTTCCTCAATGGTTACATCGAGTTGGTCGCGGGTGAAGCCGGCGACCGCCAGCGTGATGCGCAAACGCTCGGGCTGGCCGTCCGATCGGTCGCACCTCTCGATATTGTAGGGAGGATAGCCGTCGGCGCCTTTGACGACGCGATCGAGCACGCGCTCGATTTCGTCGAAGCCCAGAAGGAACGGACTGGAAAGCGTGGGAACACGAGACATAGTTTACAAAGTCCTCGCGGAAAGCGACTTTGGTGTTTCGGGGCCCCATCAAGGCACCCCTTGGTCAGCAATATGGGCATATCCCCGTGCGGGTTCAAGCACGTAGCAGGGGGGTGTGGATTCACTGCTTGCGCTGCCGCGCGGCGGTGCCGGTTTTCCGGACGATTCTCCCAATGAAAACAGAGCCCCTTCTACTGTGCATGGGGTTGTTTTCGACAGGTTAGGCCGGAACCGATCAGACCTCGATCCGCGTCCGTCCATCGCCACTGAAGAGATGGAGCTTGTTGCGGACTGCGGCGACACGGATCCTCGCGCCGATCGCGGGCGCCTCGGTTCCGGGAATGCGGACGATGACCTCGCCCGGCGGCAACTCGCCCGGCGTGGCGGCGACACGCTGCTCGTCCTGGGCGCGCGAGCCGTAGACGAAAGTCTCGGCGCCGACGCGCTCGATCGCGTCGACGGTCAGCGACAGCGCAACGCCGCCTGACGGCGTCTGGTCGGTGATGACGAGATCCTCGGGGCGGATGCCGAGGATGCCGGCCTCGCCTGCGGCGCCGCCGAGCTGCGACTTGATCTCGTCCTGGCGTGTCGACATCAGGTTCATCGGCGGCGCGCCGATGAAGGAGGCGACGAAGGTCGTCGCCGGCTTCTCGTAGATCGCCAAGGGATTGCCGACCTGCTCGACCTGGCCGCCGTTCATCACCACCAGAATGTCGGCGAGCGTCATCGCCTCGAGCTGGTCGTGGGTGACGTAGATCGAAGTGACGTTGAGCCGGCGCTGCAATTTGCGGATCTCGACGCGCATCGAGATGCGCAGCTTGGCATCGAGGTTCGACAGCGGCTCGTCGAACAGGAACACCTTGGGCTGGCGCACGATGGCGCGGCCCATCGCGACGCGCTGGCGCTGGCCGCCGGAGAGCTGGCGCGGCTTGCGCTCCAGCATGGCGGAGAGCTCGAGCACCCGCGCGGCTTCCTCGACGCGGGTCTTGATCTCGGCTTCCGGCATGCCGCGATTGCGCAGGCCGTAGGCCATGTTGTTGAACACGCTCATATGCGGATAGAGCGCGTAGTTCTGGAACACCATCGCGATGTCGCGATCGGCGGGCTCGATGCCGTTGACGACCTTGCCGCCGATGTCGATCTCGCCGCCGGTGACGGTCTCGAGGCCGGCGACCATGCGGAGCAGCGTGGACTTGCCGCAACCGCTTGGTCCGACCAGCACGCAGAACTGGCCGTCGCCGACATCGACGTTGACGCCCTTGATGGCCTCGAAGCCGCCGCTGTAGGTCTTGCGGACGTTGCGCAGGGTGACGTTGGCCATCTCTCTTTACTTCTCCGTCTCGACCAGGCCGCGCACGAACAATTTCTGCATGGCGACGACGACGAACACCGGCGGCAGCATGGCCAGCACGGCGGTCGCCATCACGATCGGCCATTCGGTCAGTGCATCGTTGGTGGTCATCATCTTGCGGATGCCGATCTGGATGGTCTGCATGTCGTCGCGCGTGGTGATGAGCAGCGGCCAGAGATATTGATTCCAGCCGAGAATGAAGAGGATCACGAACAGCGCCGCCATGTTGGTGCGCGACAGCGGCAGCAGCGTATCCCAGAAGAAGCGCAAGGGACCGGCGCCGTCGATGCGCGAGGCCTCCAGCAATTCATCCGGCACGGTCATGAAGAATTGGCGGAACAGCAGCGTCGCCGTCGCCGACGCGATCAGCGGCAGCGCCAGGCCCGCATAGCTGTCGAGCATGTGCAAATCGGCGACGATCTTGTAGGTCGGATAGATGCGCACCTCGACCGGCAGCATCAGGGTGATGAAGATGATCCAGAAGATCGCCATCCGGAACGGAAAGCGGAAATACACGATCGCATAGGCCGAGATGATCGAGATCGCGATCTTGCCGATCGCGATCGCCAGCGCCATCACCAGCGAATTGAACATCATGTTGCCGACGGGCTCGCGGGTCGAGCCGCTCGTGCCGACGAAAATCGTCTGGTAATAGACCTCGAAGAAATGGCCGCCCGGGAGCAGCGACATCTGGCCGTTGGCGATCAACGCGTTGTCCTGGGTCGACGCGACAAAGGCCACGTAGACCGGAAAGGCGACGATCGCGATCCCGATCCAGAGGATGATGTGGGCGACGTAACGCCTGAAGCCCTCTTGCTCGACCATCAGTAGGTCACCTTGCGTTCGACGAAGCGGAACTGGATTCCGGTGAGCACGATCACCATGATCATCAGGATCACCGATTGCGCCGCCGAGCTGCCGAGATTTCCGCCGATCAGACCGTCATTATAGACCTTGTAGACCAGCGTGACGGTCGAGGTGCCGGGGCCACCGCGGGTCATGGTGTCAATGATGCCGAAGGTGTCGAAGAAGGCGTAGACGATGTTGACGACCAGCAGGAAGAAGATGGTGGGCGACAGCAGCGGGAAGGTCACGGTCCAGAACCGCCGCATCGGGCGCGCGCCGTCGATCGCGGCGGCCTCGAGCACGCTTTTCGGAATGGCCGCGAGCCCTGCGAGGAAGAACAGGAAATTATAGGAGATCTGCTTCCAGGCGGCGGCGAGGATGACGAGTGTCGCGGCCTGGTTGCCGTCGAGCAGCGGATTCCATTCGATGCCGGCGGCGCGCAAATAGCGCGAGAGCACGCCGAGCGAGGGATGCAGCATGAACACCCAGAGCACGCCGACCACCGGCGGCGCCACCGCATAGGGCCAGATCAGCAGCGTGCGATACACCGCGCCGCCGCGCAAGGGCTTGTCCGCCATCACCGCGAGCAGCAGCGCGACCGAGAGCGAGGACGTCGCGATCGCGAACGAGAAGAAGAAGGTGCGGACGACGGTCTCGAAATAGGCGGGCTCGCTGAACAGCTCGAGATAATTCTCGAACCAGACGAAGCTCGTCGAGAGCCCGAACGCGTCCTGGAGCAGGAACGACTGGATCACGGCCTGCAAGGCCGGCCAGTAGAAGAAAATCAGGACGATCGCGAGTTGCGGGGCAACCAGCGCGTAAGGCAGCAGCTTTGATTGGAAAATCGCTTGCTTTTGCATGATGGGGTAGCGCGGGCGGGCCGCTGGTCGATGCGGCCCGCCGGCGCCTTCGCCTTATTTTACGGCGGTCTTCTCGAACTGGCGCAGCATGGTGTTGCCGCGCTCGACCGAGGCGTCGAGCGCCTGCTTGGCGGTCTTCTTGCCGGCGAGCGCCTGCTCGATCTCTTCCGCCCAGACGTCGCGCAGCTGGACCATGTTGCCGAGGCGCAAGCCGCGCGAATTCTCGGTCGGCTCCTTGTTGGTCAGCTCGAGCAGCGGGGTCTCGAGATAGGGCTGATCCTTGTAGAAGCCCTCGGCCTTGGCCTTCTCGTAGGCGGCCTTGGTGATCGGCAGATAGCCCGAGGCCTTGTGGATGTAGACTTGGCGATCGGTGTCCGACAGGAAGGTCAGGAATTTCGCGACGCCCTTGTACTCGTCGGCCGACTTGCCGCCCATCACCCAGAGCGAGGCACCGCCGATGATCGAGTTCTGCGGCGCGCCCTTGACGTCGGGATAGTAAGGCATCGGAACGGCGGTGAAGTTGAACTTGGCCTGCGCCTTGACGTTGCCGAAGAAGGCCGACGAGGTCAGGTAGATCGCGCACTCGCCCGAGGTGAAGCGGCCTTCGCCCTGGTTGGTGCGGCCGGCGTAGTCGTAGGTCTTGTCCTTCTGCAGCTCGACCAGTTTCTCGAGATGCTTCTCCTGCAGCGGTGCGTTGAACTCGAGCTTGGTGTCGAAGCCGTCAAGGCCGTTCGCCTTGCTGGCGAGCGGCACGTTGTGCCAGGCGGAGAGCTGCTCGAGATTGACCCAGGTGACCCAGGAGTTGGAGAAGCCGCAGGTCGGATGGCCGTTGTCGTGCAGCTTCTTGGCGACCTCGAACACTTCGGGCCAGGTCTTCGGGATCTCGGCATTGACCTTCTTCAGCTCGTCGAGATTGACCCACATGACTGTCGACGACGAGTTGAACGGGAAGGACAGCATCTCGCCCTTCGAGGTCGAGTAGTAGCCGGTGATCGCGGACAGATAGGCCTTCGGATCGAACTTCTCGCCGGCGTCGGCCATCAGCTTGTAGACCGGCTTCACGGCGCCGGTCGCGGCCATCATGGTCGCGGTGCCGACCTCGAACACCTGCATGATATGCGGCGCATTGCCGGCGCGGAACGCGGCGATGCCGGCGTTCATGGTGTCGGGATAGCTGCCCTTGTAGGTCGGGATGACCTTGTAGTCGCTCTGCGCCGCGTTGAAGTCGTTGGCGAGCTTGACGATGACGTCGTTGTTCGCACCGGTCATCGCGTGCCACCACTGGATTTCAGTCACGGCCAGCGCCGGCGAAGCCGTCATGCCGACCGCGATTGCGACAGCGGCAGCCGCCCCAAAAAATCGAAGAGCCATCAAGAAACCTCCCTCAGCCGTCAATAAAGAAGCGCTTGCGCTAGCAGCGCCAGATGACGTTCACATGACTGTGTAAGCGGCCGAAACGAAAGCGGCAAGCGCCGGAAAAGGGAAGTCGTCAAATAGGCGAACGCGCCGCGCAACGGCGGGCGTTCGCGGTGCACACCAATGCCCGCGCCGCACTGCGGCATCACGCGTCGGATGCGGCAGTTGGGCCTAGCGCTTGCGCTCGGGCCCGCAGACCACGCCGCTCTCGACCATCGCGTCGATCTCCGACCTTGAGTAGCCGAACTCGCCCAGCACCTCCTGGGAGTGCTGGCTGAACTTCGGCGGCAGCCGGCGCAGGCTCGGNCTTGCTGCGATCGAGCCGGATCGGCGAAGCCACTCCCTTGTACCAGTCCTTCTCGATGACATCGCCGCGGGCGACGGTGTGCGGATTGGTCAGCGCCTGGTCGATCTTCTGCACGGGACCTGCGGGCAGGCCCGCGGCGAGCAGGCGATTGCATAGCGGCTCGGCCTCGTGCTGGCTGAACACCGCGGCGAGCTCGGCGCGCAGCGCCTCGCGATTGGCGATGCGGTCCTTGTTGCGGGCAAAGCGCGGGTCGGTGCCGAGCTCGGGCTTGCCGATCTCCTTGGCGAGCTTGCGGAAGGTGCCGTCATTGCCGACGCCGATGAAGATGTTGTCGGTCTTGGTCGGGAAGATCGCGTACGGCACGAGGTTCGGGTGCTCGTTGCCGGTGAGGCCAGGCGGCTTGCCATGCATGAAATAATTCGCGGTGTGGGGATGCATGATGGCAAGGCCGGTCTCGTACAGCGTCGTCTCCAGGAACTGGCCCTTGCCGGAGCGTTGCCGCTCGGACAGCGCCATCAGGATGCCGATCGCCGCGTAGAGGCCTGTGGTGATGTCGACCAGGGGCACGCCGATCCGCATCGGGCCGCTCTCGGGCGATCCGGTCGCCGCGATCATTCCGGTCATGGCCTGGATGATGGCGTCATAGCCGGGATTGCCACCGCGCGGGCCGTCGGCGCCGAAGCCGCAGATCCGGCAATGCACGAGGCGCGGAAATTTCTGGGCGAGCACATCGTTGCCGATGCCCCATTTCTCCAGCGTGCCCGGCTTGAAATTCTCGATCAGGACGTCGGCCGTCTCCAGCATCTTGAGCAGCACGAGGCGGCCGCCTTCGGAGGCGAGGTCGAGACCGATCGAGCGCTTGTTTCTGTTGATGCCGATGAAATAGGCCGCGTCGTCGTCGTGGAAGGGAGGACCCCAGTCGCGCACCTCGTCGCCCGCGGGCGGCTCGACCTTGATCACGTCGGCGCCGTGGTCGGCGAGGATCTGGGTGCAATAGGGGCCACCAAGCACGCGCGTGAGATCGATGACGCGCAGTCCGCTCATTGCGCCTGTGTCAGTCATGCCTTGCTTCCCTGTGTCGATATTGATCACAGGCCTAGCGAGGTTCGAACGCGCCAGCAATGGCCTGTCGCGTGGGGGCGTATGCGTCGCCGCGCAATCCCGCAGCGTGGGAAATCTCGCGGAAGCGGCCGGCCCGAGAGGGATCCCGGGCCAGCCATTCACCGTCGGGATCAGACGACGGCCAAGCGAACGTCGACATTACCGCGCGTCGCGTTGGAGTAAGGGCACACCTGGTGCGCCTTCTCGACCAGCGCTTCGGCGTCCGCACGGGACAGGCCCGGCAGCGAGACGGCGAGATCAATGTCGAGGCCGAAGCCGCCGGCCGAGCGCGGGCCGATGCCGACCGTCGAGGTCACGGAGGCGTCGGCGGGAACCTTCGGGCCGCCCTGCGAGGCCACGAACTTCATGGCGCCGATAAAGCAGGCGGCATAGCCGGCCGCAAACAGCTGCTCGGGATTGTTGCCGGCGCCGCCGCCGCCGCCGAGTTCCTTCGGCGTGGTCAGCTTGACGTCGAGCGCGCCGTCGAGGGTCGCAGCATGGCCGTCACGGCCGCCGGTGGCTTTCGCGCTGGTCTTGTAAAGGACGTTCACGGACATTTTCGTCTCCCTAAGGGGCTTCGGTTGGGGTGCGGTCTGTATTGCAAACAATTAGATTGTGCGCAATTGAAATCCGCATGCCTCACATTTAATTGTTCGCAATTGAATGTAGGCCCGCCCGGTCCCACAATGCGGGCCAGTCTCAAGAGATTCTCTATGGCCCGGAAATCAGCGACCCTCGATCCGCAACGCCTCGACAACCAGATCTGCTTCGCGGTCTATTCGGCCGCGCACGCCTTCAACCGCGTCTACAAGCCGCTGCTGGACCGGCTCGGCCTGACCTATCCGCAATATCTTGTCATGCTGGTGCTGTGGGAGCGCGATGACGTGCCGGTGAAGGATATCGGCGAAAAGCTGTTTCTGGATTCAGGCACGCTGACGCCGCTCCTGAAGCGGCTCGAGGCCGCGCACCTCGTCAAGCGCACGCGCTCGAGCGAGGACGAGCGCCAGGTCCTGATCGCCCTGACCCCGCAGGGCCATGCGCTGAAGGAGAAAGCGCGCAGCGTGCCGCAATCGATCCTCGCGGCGTCGGATTGCACGGTGTCGGAGCTGGTCGCGATGAAAGACGAGATTGTCGCGCTGAGGGATCGGTTGAATGCGGTGATTGGGGAGTAGGCCCGCGAACGCGCACGGTCAGAAATGCTTCTTGGCGAACGCGCGACCAGAGCCAGATTTCAGATATCGCTCGAATGCGGCAGCTCGTGCAGCGTCGTCGAAAGCGAAATACGTGCGAATTCGCCAAGGGCCGTATTTTGACGTGTGCGGCACCTCGCCGGCATTGTGTTTTGCCAGGCGCGCCCGCAGATCATCCGTGATGCCGACATAGAAGTGCTCGGAATCGAGACTTTTCGAGGATATAGACGTATTTCAATCTGCTTCCTCCCCACAGGGTAGGATAGCAGATCTGAGACACGTTTAGGATGTTGTTGGCGATAGGGCAGACAGCGTGGATATCAGCCCCAGTCCGCCGTCGCCCTTCGGGCTATGGCGGGACAGCCTTCGCTCGCTTCGCTACGAGGGACTTCCTCAGGCTTGCCCAGCCGAAGCTCGCGAAGCGAGCGAAGGCTGGTGGAGCCAGGCGGGATCGAACCGCCGACCTCTTGCATGCCATGCAAGCGCTCTCCCAGCTGAGCTATGGCCCCTTAACCCTTGGGATGATCCTGGGGGATCACTCCCGACCGGCGAGCCTTCCGACTCGCGCGGTGCACCCTTTTTCACAGATCAGGACTGATCTCAAGTCTCTTCATCGCCCCCGACATCACCAATGATGTCGGTCACGTCCTCATCGCCCTCTTCTTCGTCGGCAATGAAGGTCGAATCATCGTCATCGTCGTCGTCGAGGGTCTCGTCGACCTCGATATCGTCCTCGGATTCGGGCACGACGGCCTTGACCTTGCCGGTGTTCTCCTCGGCATCGGCCTCCTCGAGCGAGACCAACTCTTCGTTCTCGGCCGGCTCCGGCGCGGTGTCCGCAGCTGCAGCGTGGCGGGCCTCGGCCCCGCGGGTGCCGCGGGCGGGCGCCACAGGCGCGATCGGCACAACCTCGCCGGTATAGGGCGAGATCACCGGATTCTTGTTGAGGTCATAGAACTTCTTGCCCGTGGTCGGGCAAATACGTTTGGTTCCGAGTTCGGACTTGGCCACGGCAGAGGAATCCTGGGATGTCTGAAAAGCGGTGTTTCACTTGGCTAGTTGGCGGCCCGCTGTCAATAGCGCATTACGGGAGAAAGACATGCTCGTGACGGCGGGGGGGCCATGTGGTAGGTGCCCGCCAGCCTCCGAGGCGCAGCCAAGGACACAATCTTGACCCATTCCGACAAGCCGACACCCCTGAAGTCGAGCCCAAGCGGTCCCCTGACCGGAAAAGTACGGGTACCCGGAGACAAGTCGATCTCCCACCGTGCCCTCATCCTGGGCGCGCTGGCAGTTGGAGAGACCCGCATTACGGGCCTGCTCGAGGGCGAGGACGTCCTCAACACCGCCAAGTCCATGCAGGCCCTCGGCGCGAAGGTCGAGCGCACCGGCGACTTCGCCTGGAAAGTGAATGGCGTGGGTGTCGGCGGCTTTGCCCAGCCCAAGGCGGCGCTGGATTTCGGCAACTCCGGCACCGGTTGCCGGCTGGTCATGGGCGCCGTTGCCGGCTGCCCGATCTCGGCTGACTTCGACGGCGATGCCTCGCTGCGCAGCCGCCCGATGCGCCGGATCCTCGATCCGCTCGAAAAGATGGGCGCCAAGGTCGTCTCTGGCGGCGAGGGCGGCCGCCTGCCCTTGACCATCCAGGGCGCGCGCGATCCGCTGCCGATCACCTACAAGACCCCGGTCGCCTCCGCTCAGATCAAGTCGGCGGTGCTGCTGGCCGGACTCGCCGCGCCGGGCACCACCACCGTGATCGAGAGCGAGGCCAGCCGCGACCACACCGAGCTGATGCTGAAGCATTTCGGCGCCGACATCACCTCGGTCGCCGAGGGAGCTCACGGCCGCCGCATCACGCTGGTCGGCCAGCCCGAGCTGCATGGCGCGACCGTCATCGTGCCCGCCGATCCCTCGTCTGCAGCTTTTCCTGTCGTCGCGGCACTGATCGTCGAAGGCTCCGACATCGTTCTGTCCGACGTGATGACCAATCCGCTGCGCACCGGCCTGTTCACGACGCTGCGTGAAATGGGCGCGTCGATCGAGGAAAGCGAAATGCGCGGTGATGCCGGCGAGCCGATGGCACGCCTGCGCGTGCGCGCCTCAAAGCTGCGCGGCGTCGAGGTGCCGCCGGGGCGCGCGCCCTCGATGATCGACGAGTATCTGGTGCTGGCCGTGGCGGCGTCGTTTGCCGAAGGCACCACCATCATGCGGGGCCTGCAGGAGCTGCGCGTCAAGGAATCCGACCGGCTCGAGGCCACCGCCGCGATGCTCCGCGTCAACGGCGTCAAGGTCGAGGTCTCCGGCGACGACCTGATCGTCGAGGGGCGCGGCCATGTGCCCGGCGGCGGGACTGTCGCCACCCATATGGATCACCGCATCGCGATGTCTGCGCTGGTGATGGGCTGCGCCTCCGACCAGCCGGTGATCGTCGACGACACCGCCTTCATCGCCACGAGTTTCCCTGACTTCATTCCGATGATGCGTTCCCTTGGGGCCGAGTTTTCATGATTATCGCCATCGATGGTCCCGCGGCCTCGGGCAAAGGCACGCTCGGCAAGCGCCTCGCCCATCATTATGGCTATCGTCACCTCGATACCGGCGTGATCTACCGCGCGGTGGCCTATGCCCTGATGCAGTCCGGCACCGATCTCCACGACGAGGCCGCGGCGGTGCAGGCCGCTTTGGAACTCGATCCCGAAAAGTTCGGCAATCCCGCCCTGAAGACCCAGGAGGCCGGTGAGGGCGCCTCGATCGTCTCGGCGATCCCCAAAGTCCGTGAGGTCCTGGTCAATTTCCAGCGGCAATTCGCCGCCGACCCGCCCGGGGCGGTGCTGGACGGAAGGGACATTGGAACCGTGATCTGCCCCCATGCCGACGTGAAAATCTTCGTCGTGGCCGACCCCAGGGTCCGCGCTCGCCGGCGCACCATGGAGGCCAGGGCGCGGGGCGAGGACGCGGACGAGGCGGCCGTGCTCGCCGACATCATCCGGCGCGACGAACGGGACAAGAACCGGCCGATTGCGCCTTTAAAACCGGCCCCGGATGCTTACTTGCTAGATAACTCCCAACTGGATATAGAAGGCGGCGTCCGGGCCGCCATCGACATTATCGAGGCTGTCCGAGCGGGCCGGTCGCGGGGTTAAGCCGCAGCCGTCATTGGAGGAAGTGCCCGCTCCCGCTCTTTGAGGTCGATACTCTCGGTCCCTGTTTGGGGATCGACGCGATCCAGGCTCCGGACACAACGATTTCCACGTATCGAACGCGCGGGCCTCTGCCGGCCCGCTTCCGCTGTTTCGGTTTCAGGCCGGAGCAGCGAGCGGTCGCTCGAAGGTCTTGCGGGCCTTCCGACACTGCGCGCGCGATACGCCCATGAACCCAACGGCCGGCAAGACATCCGCAACTGGAGAACAAATGGCTTCGACTTCCGCTGATACCTATAGCCCGTCGCGTGACGATTTCGCCGCGATGCTCGACGAGTCCTTCGCGGGTGGCAACCTGCAGGAGAGCTCGGTCGTCAAGGGCAAGGTGGTTGCAATTGAAAAGGACATGGCCGTCATCGACGTCGGCCTGAAGACCGAAGGCCGCGTTGCGCTGCGCGAATTTTCCGGCCCCGGCCGTGACAGCGAAATCAAGGTTGGCGACGAGGTGGAAGTGTTCCTCGATCGCATCGAGAACGCCCTCGGCGAGGCCGTGCTGTCGCGCGACAAGGCGCGCCGCGAAGAGAGCTGGGGCAAGCTGGAGAAGGCGTTCCAGAACAACGAGAAGGTCACGGGCGTCATCTTCAACCAGGTCAAGGGCGGCTTCACCGTCGACCTCGACGGTGCCGTTGCCTTCCTGCCGCGTTCGCAGGTCGACATCCGTCCGATCCGCGACGTTGCGCCGCTGATGAACAACGCGCAGCCGTTCCAGATCCTCAAGATGGACCGCCGCCGCGGCAACATCGTCGTCTCCCGCCGCACGGTGCTCGAAGAGACCCGCGCCGAGCAGCGTCAGGAGCTGGTGCAGAACCTCGAAGAGGGTCAGGTCATCGACGGCGTAGTCAAGAACATCACCGATTACGGTGCGTTCGTTGATCTCGGCGGCATCGACGGCCTGCTGCACGTCACCGACATCGCGTGGCGCCGCGTCAACCACCCGACCGAGGTGCTCTCGATCGGCCAGACCGTGAAGGTCAAGATCATCAAGATCAACCACGAGACGCACCGCATCTCGCTGGGCATGAAGCAGCTGCTGGACGATCCGTGGCAGGGCATCGAAGCCAAGTACCCGCTGGGTGCCCGCTTCACCGGCCGCGTCACCAACATCACCGACTACGGTGCGTTCGTCGAGCTCGAGCCGGGCATCGAAGGCCTGATCCACGTCTCCGAGATGTCGTGGACCAAGAAGAACATGCACCCGGGCAAGATCGTGTCGACCTCGCAGGAAGTCGACGTGCAGGTGCTGGAAGTGGATTCCGTCAAGCGCCGTATCTCGCTCGGCCTCAAGCAGACCATGCGCAACCCGTGGGAGGTCTTCGTCGAAGGTCACCCGACCGGTTCGGTGGTCGAGGGCGAGGTCAAGAACAAGACCGAGTTCGGTCTGTTCCTGGGCCTCGAGGGCGACGTCGACGGCATGGTCCACCTCTCCGACCTCGACTGGAAGCTTCCGGGCGAGCAGGTGATCGACAACTACAAGAAGGGCGACATGGTGAAGGCCGTGGTGCTCGATGTGGACGTCGAGAAGGAGCGCATCTCGCTCGGCATCAAGCAGCTCGAAGGCGACCCCTTCGCCGAGCCGGGCGATGTCAAGAAGGGCGCGGTCGTGACCTGCGAAGTGCTCGAAGTGAAGGAGAGCGGTATCGAGGTGAAGATCGCCGGGACCGACTTCTCGACCTTCATCAAGCGCTCGGAGCTCGCGCGTGACCGCAACGACCAGCGCGCCGAACGCTTCGCGGTCGGCGAGAAGGTCGATGCCCGCGTGATCCAGTTCGACAAGAAGGCCCGCAAGGTCCAGGTGTCGATCAAGGCGCTCGAGGTCGCCGAAGAGAAGGAAGCCATCGCGCAGTACGGCTCGTCGGATTCGGGTGCGACGCTCGGCGACATCCTGGGCACCGCGCTCAAGAACCGCGACAGCAAGTAAGCGAAACGCTGGTTTCGCTGACATCGAAGCCCCGGCTCTGGCCGGGGCTTTTTTGTTGGTGCCCGTAGCCCGGATGGAGCACAGCGAAATCCGGGACAGTCTTCCGTGCGGCAGAACCCGGATTACGCTGCGCTGCATCCGGGCTACGCAGCCACAGCCTTGTTTTCTTCAAATTGCGCCGCAATTGATGTATCCAGGCGAGCTGAGGGTCACAATGTGACCGTACAATGCCAGCGGCCTTTCATTTGGAGATATCTCGATGTCGCTCGATTCGGACATCATCGTCGATCGCCGCAAGATCCGCCGCAAGCTGACGTTCTGGCGCGTGGTGGCCGCGCTGATCGCGATCGCCGCGATCGCGGGCTTTGCGCTGATCGCAACGCCCGGTGCGCGCGGCAGCTTCGTCTCCGCCGGCTCCATCGCGCGTGTGCAGATCGAGGGCCTGATCCGCAGCGATGCCGAGCGCACGCGGGCGCTGGAGCGGCTGGAGAATTCGCAGGCCGCCGCCGTGATCGTTCACGTCAACTCGCCCGGCGGCACCACCGCCGGCTCCGAGCAGCTCTATGATTCCTTGATGCGCCTGAAGGCGAAGAAGCCGCTGGTCGTGGTGGTCGAGGGCCTTGCGGCCTCCGGCGGCTACATCACCGCGATCGCGAGCGACCACATCATCGCCCAGCAGAGCTCGCTGGTCGGCTCGATTGGGGTGCTGTTCCAGTTCCCCAACGTCGCCGAGCTCCTGAAGACCATCGGCGTCAAGGTCGAGGAGGTAAAATCCACGCCGCTCAAGGCCGCGCCCAACGGCTTTGAGCCGACCAGCCCGGAAGCGCGCGCCGCACTGGATGCGCTGGTGAAGGATTCCTATGCCTGGTTCAAGGATCTGGTGAAGCAGCGCCGTGGCATGGATGACACGCAGCTCGAAAAAGTCGTCGATGGCCGTGTCTTCACCGGCCGCCAGGCCATCGATCTCAAGCTGATTGATCAGCTCGGCGACGAGAAGACCGCGGTCACCTGGCTGGAGGAACAGAAAGGCGTCAAGAAGGGTCTTTCCGTGCGCGATTACAAGCTCGAGCCGCGCTTTGGCGACCTGACCCTCTTCAAGACGGCGGCCTCAGTGACCCTGGAAGCGCTTGGATTCAGCGCGATTGCGCATCAAATCGAGCAAACCGGCGTCGTGCAGGCGGTTGATCGTGCCGGGCTGGATGGAATGCTGGCGCTGTGGCAGCCGGCCGCGTCGAATTGAGCTGAAACTGACGGAACCGCGCGAGCTCCAGACCCTTTTCCCGTCCGGCGGGTGGCTTTGCAGCCCGCTTTTTCGGCAAATGTCACGCACTTTCACGACGCCTACCCTTCATTTAGCGTCTTGACAGATCAAGGCATTTTCACGGAAATGGTCATCCGCACGCTTCCGGGTCCTATCTCTCGATGATCAAATCCGAACTTGTTCAGCGTATCGCCGAGCACAACCCGCATCTGTACCAGCGGGATGTCGAGAACATTGTGAATGCGATTCTCGAAGAGATCGTAGCGGCACTCGCGCGCGGTGACCGCGTCGAGCTGCGCGGCTTCGGCGCTTTCTCGGTCAAGCATCGCCCCGCCCGCGCCGGTCGCAATCCGCGCACCGGCGCGCATGTCCCCGTCGATCAGAAGAGCGTTCCGTTCTTCAAGACCGGCAAGGAAATGCGCGAGCGGCTTAACCGCGACCATCCCGATCCAGGCGCGCCCGATTAGGTCTGTCGTCCGGGTTTGGCCGAACCGCCGTTTGATGCGGCGGCAGGTGATTCAAGGCGAGCGACACGCGATGCGAAAGTTTCTGACCTGGCTGTTCGTGACTCCGCTGGTCCTGATCCTGGTGACCTTTGCGGCCGCCAACCGGCATGAGGTCACCGTCTCCTTCGATCCCTTCATGGCGAAGGATCCGGCGCTGTCGCGCGACATTCCGTTGTTCCTGCTGCTGATCCTGACGGCTGCCTTGGGCGTCGTGGTCGGCGGCTGCGCGGTCTGGTTCGGCCAGCGGCACTGGCGCCGCGCCGCACGCCGGCATGAGGCGGATGCCCGGGCCGCGCGGGGCGAATTGGCCGGGCTGCGGGCTCAGGCGGCAGCGGCCAAGCCCGAGGCCCAGCGCCTCCCGGTGCCCTCAGGAGTGGGCCTTTACGGGCCTATCGGGCGAGACAAGCAGCGCGCGACGTTGTAGAAGCGGCCCGAACTGAAAAGCCCGTTTCCCGGCCGCCGCTTGCGGCCTCCAACTGCTTTGAGGCCATGTCCCTGCTCGTCAAGATCTGCGGCCTGTCCACGCGCGAGACGCTTCAAACGGCGCTCGACGCGGGCGCCGACATGGTGGGGTTCGTGTTCTTTCCGCCCTCGCCGCGGCACGTCTCGTTGGAGACGGGACGCGATCTCGGCCGGCAGGTGAAAAAGCGCGCGCTGAAAGTGGCGCTCACGGTCGATGCCGACGATGCCACGCTCGACAACATCATGGACGCGCTGTCGCCTGACATCTTCCAGCTCCACGGCCAGGAGAGCGTGGCGCGGTTGCGTGACATCAAGCAGAGGTTCGGCCGCCCGGTGATGAAGGCGGTGCCGGTCGCGGCCGCGGCCGATCTCGCGGTGCTGCCAGGTTACGCCGCGGTCGCCGACCGCATCCTGTTCGACGCCCGTGCGCCGAAGGACGCCACAAGGCCTGGCGGCCTGGGGGAGCCGTTCGACTGGCACCTGCTCGAAAATCTCGATCTCAAGCTGCCCTATATGGTCTCGGGCGGGCTTCACGCCGGCAATGTTGTCGAAGCCCTGCGCGTCACCGGCGCCGGCGGCGTCGACGTGTCCTCCGGCGTCGAGAGCGCTCCCGGCGTGAAAGATCCTGAAATGATCGAGGCCTTCATTCGCGCCGCGCGCGCCACTCAAGAGTTGAGCGTTCGATGACCATCGCCAAACCAAATTCCTATCGCAGCGGGCCCGACGAGCGCGGCCATTTCGGCATTTTCGGCGGACGCTTCGTCGCCGAAACCCTGATGCCGCTGATCCTCGATCTGGAGAAGGCCTACACCGCGGCCAAGGCCGATCCGGCCTTCCAGGCCGAGATGAACGGCTATCTCAAGAACTATGTCGGCCGGCCCTCGCCGTTGTATTTTGCCGAGCGTCTCACCGAACATCTCGGCGGCGCCAAGATTTACCTCAAGCGCGAAGAGCTCAACCACACCGGCTCGCACAAGGTGAACAACGTGCTCGGCCAGATCATGCTGGCGCGGCGCATGGGCAAGAAGCGCATCATCGCCGAGACCGGTGCCGGACAGCACGGTGTCGCCACCGCGACGCTGTGCGCGCGCTTCGGCCTCGAATGCGTCGTCTATATGGGCGCCGTCGACGTCGAACGGCAGCAGCCCAACGTGATCCGCATGGAGATGCTGGGCGCAAAGGTGTTCCCGGTGCAGTCGGGCACGCGCACGCTGAAGGACGCCATGAACGAGGCCCTGCGCGATTGGGTCACCAACGTGCACAACACCTTCTATTGCATCGGCACGGTGGCGGGCCCGCATCCCTATCCGACGCTGGTGCGCGACTTCCAGTCGATCATCGGTGTCGAGACCAAGACGCAGATGCAGGAGGTCGAGGGACGCCTGCCGGATTCGCTGGTCGCCTGCATCGGCGGCGGCTCCAATGCGATGGGCCTGTTCCATCCGTTCCTCGACGATCCCAGCGTCGAGATCTTCGGCGTCGAAGCCGCAGGCCACGGCCTCACGCAGCTGCATGCGGCCTCGATCGCGGGCGGCCGCCCCGGCGTGCTCCACGGCAACCGCACTTATCTCCTGATGGATGCCGACGGCCAGATCCAGGACGCGCATTCGATCTCGGCCGGCCTCGACTATCCTGGCATCGGCCCCGAGCATTCCTGGCTGCACGAGGTCGGCCGCGTCAATTATCTCTCCGCGACCGATGACGAAGCGCTTGCCGCGTTCCAGCTGCTCTCCAGGCTCGAAGGCATCATCCCCGCGCTCGAGCCCGCCCACGCCATCGCCAAGGTGATGGAGCTCGCGCCGCAGCGGCCGAAAGACCACCTGATGGTCGTCAATCTCTCCGGCCGCGGCGACAAGGACGTCCCGCAGGTCGGCGACATCCTGAAGGGCAAGAGCAAGTGACCACGCGTATCGACACCCGTTTTGCCGAGCTGAAGAAGCAGGGCCGCTCGGCCTTTGTCACCTATGTGATGGCCGGCGATCCTGATCCGGCGACGTCGCTCGAGATCGTCAAGGCGCTGCCCAAGGCCGGCGCCGAAATCATCGAGCTCGGCATTCCCTTCACCGATCCGATGGCGGATGGGCCCTCGATCCAGGCGGCAGGTCTGCGCGCGCTCAAGGTCGGCATGACCTTGAAGAAGACGCTGGAGCTGGTGCGCGACTTCCGCAAGGATGACAATGCCACGCCGCTGGTGCTGATGGGCTATTACAATCCGATCTACATTTACGGCGTCGACAAGTTCCTGGCTGATGCCAAGGCTGCAGGCGTCGACGGCCTCATCATCGTCGATCTGCCGCCGGAGGAAGACGACGAGCTCTGCATTCCCGCGCTGAAGGCGGGCCTCAACTTCATTCGCCTGGCGACCCCGACTACCGACGACAAGCGCCTGCCCGCGGTGCTCGCGAACACGTCAGGCTTTGTCTATTACGTCTCGATCGCCGGCATCACCGGTGCAGCGGCGGCGGATGCGAATGTCGTCGGAGACGCCGTCGCGCGCATCAAGCGGCATACTAAGCTGCCGATCTGCGTCGGTTTTGGCATCCGGACGCCGGAGGCGGCGCGCGCCATCGCCGAGAAGGCCGATGGTTCGGTGGTCGGCACCGCCTTGGTCGACGCGCTCAGGAACAGCCTCGATGCGGAAGGGCGGGCGACCGCCAAAACCGTTGACGCCGTGGCCGAGCTGACCGCGGCCCTGGCCCGGGGCGTCAAGGGCGCCAAACAAGCGGCCGAATAGGCCATAATTCCGCTTTTGCGGTGGATGACACGGCGGCTTGCCGGGCAACGGCCCGGCCGCCATATATCCTTTCAGGCGATTCCCAGCGGGATCGCACATCGGAGCAAACCATGAACTGGCTTACCAATGTGGTCCGGCCGAAGATCCGCAACATGCTGCGGCGGGAGACGCCGGAGAATCTCTGGATCAAGTGCCCGGATTCCGGACAGCTCGTGTTCTACAAGGACGTCGAGGCCAACCAGTTCGTCATCCCCGGCTCGAACTATCACATGCGCATGGGCGCGGTGGCGCGGCTGAAGTCGATCTTCGACAACGAGACCTGGTTCGACGTCGCCCTGCCCGAGGTGACGGCCGATCCGCTCAAGTTCCGCGACGAGAAGAAGTATGTCGACCGCATCAAGGATGCGCGGGCGCGCACCAATCTGAACGATGCGATCAAGGTCGGCTACGGCAAGCTCGAAGGCGCCGGCGTCGTCGTCGCCGTGCAGGATTTCGATTTCATGGGCGGCTCGCTGGGCATGGCCGCGGGCGAAGCCATCGTCCGCGGGCTCGAGCTTGCGGTCGAGAAGAAGTCGCCCTTCATCGTCTTCGCCGCATCCGGCGGCGCGCGCATGCAGGAGGGCATCTTGTCGCTGATGCAGATGCCGCGCACCACCGTCGCGGTGCAGATGCTGCGCGAAGCCAAGCTGCCCTACATCGTGGTGCTGACCAATCCGACCACCGGCGGCGTCACTGCGTCCTACGCGATGCTCGGCGACGTCCAGATCGCCGAGCCCGGTGCGCTGATCGGCTTTGCCGGCGCGCGCGTGATCGAGCAGACCATTCGCGAAAAGCTGCCGGAGGGTTTCCAGCGCGCCGAATATCTGAAAGAGCACGGCATGGTCGACATGGTCGTGCATCGCCATGAGCTGCGTCCGACCCTGGCGCGGCTGTGCCGCCTGCTGACCAAGGCGCCCGCGCAGGAGAACGTGTCCAAGCCGACGCAGCCCGTCGCTAGCCCGGCGCAGATCGTATCGGCTGCTGAGACGGCGCCGGCTGCGCCCCACGCGTGAACGCGTCCCCCGACAGCACAAAAGCGTCGCTCGATGCATTGATCGGGCGGCTGTCGGCCCTGCACCAGAAGCGCATCGATCTCGGGCTCGAGCGGATGCACCGTCTGCTCGAGCGGCTCGATCATCCCGAACGCAAGCTGCCGCCGGTGATCCATGTCGCCGGCACCAACGGCAAAGGCTCGACGGTGGCCTACCTGCGCGCGACGCTGGAGGCAGCCAGCCTGCGCGTCCACGCCTACACCTCGCCCTATCTCGTCCGCATCAACGAATGTTTCCGCCTTGGCCGCCTCGGCGGTGGCGTGCTCGTCACCGACGACGAATTGCTTGCTGCGCTGGAACAGGTCGAGCGCGTCAATGCCGGCGAGCCCGCGACAGTCTTCGAGCTGAAGACCGCGGCGGCATTCCTGCTGTTCGCGCAAAATCCTGCCGATGCGGTGCTGCTCGAAGTCGGCCTGGGCGGCCGGCTCGATTCGACCAACGTGGTCGATACGCCCGCTGCCTGCGTGATCACGCCTGTCAGCATGGACCACATGGATTTCCTAGGGTCGACCCTGGCGTCGATCGCCGCCGAGAAGGCCGCCATCATCAAACGCGGCGTGCCGGTGGTTTGCGCCGAGCAGACGGGCGAGGCGATGGCTGTGATCGAGGCGCAGGCCAGGCAGATGCGCGCGCCGCTGTTTGCCGCGAACGAAAGCTGGCACGTCAATGTCGAGCATGGGCGCCTGGTCTATTCCGACGAGCGTGGCCTGATGGATCTCGCCGCGCCGCGCTTGTTCGGCCGTCATCAGTTCGACAATGCCGGCCTTGCCATCGCGACACTGCGCGCGATTTCGACCTTCAAGGTCAACCAGGCGGCATTCGAGGCCGGCATCGTCGCTGCCGAGTGGCCGGCGCGAATGCAGCGGCTCACCTCGGGCGAGTTGCTGGCTCTCGGGCCGCAAGGCGGCGAGATCTGGCTCGACGGCGGCCACAATGCCGACGGCGGCCGCGTCGCCGCCGCCGCGCTCGGCGATCTCGAAGAACGCGTGTCGCGGCCGCTCGTCGTCATCGCGGGCATGATGGCGAACAAGGACGCGAAGGCGTTTCTGGCCAATTTCGCAGGGCTCACCCGTCATATCATCGCGGTGCCGATCCCTGATACCGAGCATGCGATGCCGGTCGACCATCTTGCGGACGCCGTCCGCAGCCTCGGCATGCGCGTCGAGACCGCCCCCGGCGTCGAGGCCGCCCTGCGTTCCCTGACGAAGCTCGCCTACGAGGTACCGCCGCGCATCCTGATCACGGGCTCGCTCTATCTCGCCGGCCACGTGCTCGGCCTCAACGGCACGCCTCCTGCATGAGAGCCACGTAGCCCGGATCGAGCGAAGCGCAATCCGGGACATTTCGCCAAGCAGTTAGAGTCCCGGATTGCGCTGCGCTTCATCCGGGCTACGGTGACCCACAATGCGTTTTGCCGCGATTGCCGACGTCCACGGAAATTATCTCGCGCTGGAGGCGGTGCTCTCAGACATTCGCGCGCTTGGGATCACCGACATCGTCAATCTCGGCGACATGCTGAGCGGGCCGCTCGATGCTGTCAGGACCATCGAGATCCTGATGGCGATCGATGCCGTGCACGTGGTCGGCAACCACGACCGCTATCTGCTCGACCGGCCCCCGGAGAAGATGGGCTCGTGGGATCGTCCTGCGCATGCGCAGCTCAATGCCGCCCAGCTCGACTGGCTGCGCGCGCAACCGATGACGCGCGTGTTTCGGGACCAGGTTTTCCTCTGCCACGCAACGCCCGAGAACGATGAGATCTATTGGCTCGACACCGTGCACCCTGAGGGCACCGTCGCGCCGTCGCCGCTCGATCGCATCGAGCAGTTCGCGCAAGGCATCCCGCAATCGCTGATCCTCTGCGCCCACACCCATCTCGCCCGCGCCGTGCGGCTTCGCGATACCAGGCTGATCGTCAACCCCGGCAGCGTCGGCAGCCCCGGCTATCGCGACAAGCACCCGTTCCCGCATGTCGTCGAAGCCGGCACGCCGCACGCGCGCTATGCAATTCTCGAACTCATTGATGGCGCCTGGCAGGTGACGTTCCGCCAGATCGCCTACGACCATGAAGCGATGGCCGCGCTCGCCCGCCGCAACAATCAGCCCGAGCTGGCGAACGCGCTGGCGACGGGGTGGATCACGTAGACGCCCGTAGCCCGGATGGAGCGCAGCGCAATCCGGGGCCGTCATCGTTTGTGGCACAGATCCCGGACTACGCCATCCGGGCTACGATCAAACTCACTCCAGCAGCTTCATCGGATCGGCCGCCTTCTGCTTCAACTGCTCGAAGGTACACTGCCGGGGCGCCTTGTCGGGGCGCCAGCGCAGGATCGAGGTGCCGTGGCGAAAGCGCTCGCCGCTGAAATGGTCGTAGCAGATCTCGATCACCAGCTTCGGCTTGAGCGGGCACCATTTGGCCGAGCGCTCGGTCGACCATCGGCTTGGCCCGCCAGGTGCGTTGCCGGTGAAGCCGGGCTCGCCGATCAGCGCTTCCAGCCGGTCGGTCAGGGCAGGCTTCTCATCAGCCTTGATCGCTGACGTGAAGCCGACATGGTGCAGCAGGCCCTTGTCGTCGTAGAGCCCGAGCAGTAGCGAGCCCACGACCTTCCGGCCCGCGATCTTATTGGTCGCATAGCGGAAGCCTCCGACCACGCAATCGGCGCTACGAAACTTCTTGATCTTCTGCATGCCGTCGCGATTTCCGGCCTGGTAGGGCAGGTCGATGCGCTTGGCGATCACGCCGTCCGAACCGCCGCCGGATTGCGCCAGCCATTTCTTGGCCGTCGAGTAGCTCATCGTGAAAGGAGAGAGGCGGAAGAGACCGCCTTTCAGGTTGGCCCTCGCAAACGCCTCCAGCGCCGGCCGGCGCTCGGTGAGCGGCGCATCGGCAAGCTCCCTCCTGTTCGCCGTCGCCAGCAGGTCGAACACGAGATACAGCGCCGGTGTTTCCTCCGACAGTTTCTTCACCCGGCTTGCGGCAGGATGAATCCGCTGCAGCAGCGCGTCGAAGGAAAAACCTTTGCCCTGCGGAACGACGATCTCGCCATCGAGCGTGAACCGATCCGCCTTCAGCTTCAGCGCGGCGGCGACGATCTCGGGAAAATAGCGCGCGAGGTCCTCGCCGGATTTCGAGCGCAGGTCAACGGTGCTGCCGTCGCGCGATAGCAGGCAGCGGAAGCCATCCCATTTCGGCTCGTACTGCCACTCCCCGCCGCGCGGGATGGCATCGACCGAACGCGCCTCCATGGCGGCCAGCCGGGCGGGCTTTCGGCGGGTTGCGCGGCGAGGAGAGGGCACGGCGAACGCTCTTTGATTCAGGACATGCGCTTCAACGCCGGGCCCGTAAATTTGCTCCTGCCAGCTGCCTTGACAAGATAATATGTGCGCTTACTATAAGCGCGCATATTAAAAGAGAGGCCGCATCGTGAGCGACGAAAACACCTGGCAGACGGAATACGCCATCGAGACCACGGCCTCTCCGGAGGCGATCTGGAGCATCTTTCGCGATGTCGCCGCCTGGAAAAACTGGAACGCGGGCATCGAGCAGATCGCCATCGATGGGCCGTTTGCATCAGGCACCTGGTTCACCATGAAGCCGCCCGGCGAGGAGGCGCTGCGCTCGCAACTGGTCGATGTGCGCGAGAACGTCTGCTTCGTCGATGAAACGCGGGTCGGCGACCTCGCCATCCTTGTCGCCCATCGCATCGAATCGCTTGGACCCGGACGGACGCGTATCGTTTACGCGGTCGACGCCCGCGGGCCGCATGCTGCCGAAATCGGCCCGGCTGTTTCCGCCGATTTCCCGGAGGTGCTGGCGAGCCTTGCCAAGCTGGCTGAAGCGACACGATGACCAAGCCGCCGCTTCCGACCCGTCTGTCCGGCCCCGCCGAAAGCCCGGGCTTCCTGCTCTGGAAGATCTCGAACGCGTGGCAACGCCGGTTGCGGGTGGCGCTTCAGCCTTACGGGCTCACGCATTCCCAATTCGTGCTGCTGGCGACGGCAACCTGGTTTGGCGCCGAGGAAACGCTGACCCAGGCGCGGCTCTCTCAGCTCAGTGGCATCGATCCGATGACCACGTCGCAGGTGTTGCGCGCGCTGGAAGCGGCCGGGTTGATCGAGCGGATCGATCATCCTCAGGACCCGCGCGCCAAGGCGATCACCGTCACCAAGGCGGGCCGCGATCTCGCGCGGAAAGCCGTCGTGGCCGTCGAGGACGCCGACGCCGCGTTCTTCAAGCCGCTCGCGTCCGACACCAAGCGGCTGGTTGCGATGTTTCAGTCGCTCGTCGAGGGCAACGAGCGCGTTGATGAGTAGCCCGGATGGAGCGCAGCGCAATCCGGGAAGGTTCGCGTGGGGCACGACCCCGGATTACGCTTTCGCTCCATCCGGGGCTACCAGCAAAACAAAACGGCCGGCGTTTCGCCGGCCGTTGTAAAATTCGCTCGTGCTCGCGACGTGGATCAGACCGCGGAGGTGATCCACTGCTGCAGCTTCGCCTTCGGCGCGGCGCCGACCTGACGGGAGGCCATCTCGCCGCCCTTGAAGATCATCAGGGTCGGGATCGACATCACGCCATATTTCGACGCGGTCTTCGGGCTCTCGTCGACATTGAGCTTCACGATCTTGACCTTGTCGCCCATCGCGCCGGCGATCTCGTCGAGGGCGGGGGCGATCATGCGGCAGGGGCCGCACCACTCGGCCCAGAAATCGACGACGACGGGGCCGTTCGCCTTGAGCACTTCGGCTTCGAAATCGGTGTCAGAAACCTTGCCAACGGCCATTGGAGTACCTCACTCGGTTGAAAGAGAATCGGCGCGACCTGGAATCGCGCCGGAGATCATGGTCCCAACCTATGAACGGCCCCTTGCCGGGTCAAGGACGCTCACGCCGAGATGAAGGGATGCCAGCGCCGCGTCCAGCGCGGGGGCCGAAATCTCCATATATTCAAGGGCCTCGGTCCAGAGCAGCACGGCGCGGACGGGCTTCCGGGGATAAAGCCTGGAAAGCATCGCCCGGTAGAGCGCGAGCTGCCTGACATAGGCGGCGGGCGCCTCGGCCGCGCTGCTGGGCGCCGTCTGGTTGGTCTTGAAATCGACGATCAAAACCTCTGATGGCGTCACCACCAGGCGGTCGATCTGCCCCGATACCAGCGCCGGCGGCCGGCCCGGCCGATCGAGCTTGCCGACGATGGCCACCTCCGCCCGGCTGCCGGCGGCAAAGACCGGCGCAAAGCGCGGCTCGGCGATCAAGGCGAGCACCTTGTCGGCCAGCGCGACGCGATCGGCCTCGGTCCAATCAGCGGCGTTGCGGGCCATGAAAGCGAGCGCGGCCTCGCGCCGGCGCTCGGTGGCGATATCGGGCAGGGATTGCAGCAGCCGGTGCACCAGCGTGCCGCGCTGCAATGCCAGAGCGCGCGATTGCACGGATTCGCCTGATCGCACGCGGCGGCCGTCCTCGGCCTGCTGGCCGGAGGGGCGCAATGGATCGTCCTCGATCATCTCGCGCGGTGCCGGCGTCCGCAGCCAGTCCGGCAGCGCGATCGTCTGATCGACTGAGTTCGCCGGCGTGCCCAGCGCCGCCACATCCTCGGGGCGGGCGAAGCGGGTCACCTTGCCGAGCGGCGTCTCGATCGTCTGCTTGTCCAGGCCCGAGCCTGACAGACCGGTGTCGACCAGATCGTACCAGCTCAGCTTGCGGACGGTCCTCATATTGCCGGGCATGCAGCCGCCGACGATCAGGCGGTCGGCGGCGCGCGTCATCGCGACGTAGAGCAGGCGGCGATATTCGTCCTCGGTCTCCTCCAGCATCGCCTTGCGCGCCTCGGCGACAGGTTTTGGATCGTCCGCCTTGCGCCCAGCCCAGACCACGACCTCGCCGCCATTGCCGCGCGGCACGTTGATGAGCCGCACCCGCTGCGAGTCCGCGGGTGACGACGTGGTGTCGACCATGAACACGACCGAGGCCTCGAGGCCCTTGGCGCCGTGCACCGTCATCACCCGGACTTCGTCGCGGGTGATCTCCATGTCGCGCTTCACTTCGGTGTCGGCCGAGCGCAGCCAGGCCATGAAACCCTGCAGCGAGGCAGGTGCCTTGCGCTCGTAATTCAGCGCCAGCTCCAGAAACTCGTCGAGCGCGTCATTGGCTTCGTGACCGAGCCGGCGCAGGATCCGCGCGCGGCCGCCGTCGCCGCCGAGCAGCCAGGCATAGAAGGCAAACGGCGTTTCCTCGCGGGCCCGGATCCCGCAGGCTGCCAGGCGCCGCAACACGGTCGCAAATTTCCCGTTTCCAGCCGCATGCTCGCCGAGGGCGCGGCGCAGCGATCCCTTGCGGTCATGGGCGAGCTGAAACAGATCGTCGTCCTCGAGACCGAACAGCGGGCTCTTGAGCGCCACCGCCAGCGCAAGGTCGGCCTGCGGCAGCAGCAGCGCGTCCGCAAGGTTCATCAGATCGATGATGGCGATGTGCTCGGTCAGCTTGAGCCGGTCGGCGCCGGCGACGGGGACGCCGGCGTGCTTCAGCGCCTGGATCACCGCGTCGAACGCATTGCCGCGCCGTCGCACCAGGATCAGCATGTCGCCATAGCGCAAGGGGCGTCGCTCGCCTTCATGGCCCGTCAGCGTGCCGCTCTCGACCAGCCGCTTGATCTCGGCCTGGATGCGCCGGGCGAGCTTGACCTCGGGACTGGTCACGGCGACGCCATCGAACGGCGCGCGCCATCCCTCGATCTCCTGCCGGTCGTCGGCTTCGGCCAGATCCCAGAGTTCGATCACGCTCGGGCCGGCATCGGCGAGCGCATTGTGCAGGGGATGGCCGATCTCGACCGAATGGATGCTCTTGTAGATCTGGGGATCGCGGAAGACGTGGTCGACCGAATGCAGGATCGCCGCGCCCGAGCGGAACGAATAGGTGAAAGCCACCGGATCGAATTTCAGCCCGGTCGCGGTGAATTTGCGGTGCAACTCGCGCCGGCGCGCATCGAACTCGTGCGGGGCTGCGCCCTGGAACGAGAAGATCGACTGCTTCTCGTCGCCGACCGCGAAGACCGTGCGGTTCAACCCCTCGCGCGCGCCTTCGCCGGCCGTGAATTCCGAGATGATGTGCGCGACGATATCCCATTGCCGCGGGCTGGTATCCTGCGCCTCGTCGATCAGCACATGATCGACGCCGCGGTCGAGCTTGTAGTGCACCCAGCCCGAGGAGATGCGGTCGAGCATCGCCAGCGTCTTGTCGATGAGGTCGTCATAGTCGAGCAGGCCACGTTCCTGCTTCTCGCGGCGGTAGTTCGCGGCGGCTGCGGTCGCGATATGCAGCAGAGCCGCGGTGCGGTCGCGCATGGCGACCGCGCGGCGCTTCTCGATCAATCCGTTCAGGCGGACTGCTTCATTCTCGAACAGGCGCGCGACGGACGGATTGAGCTCGCCGAACTTCTTGGTCAGCACCGCCTTGCGCGGCAGCTTTTCGTCGGTGAGGAAGACGCAGAGATAGGCGTCGACCTGCGACGCGCCTGAAAACGCCTTGGCCTCGCGCAGCCGGCTTGCCTGGTCGTTGTCCGATTTGCTGCCGTCCTCCAGCGCAAACGCAATGTCGTCCCAGCGGGAGCGCGGCAGGTATGGTCCGTCGAGAATTTCATTCTCGACATCCTCGATGCGATCGCTCGCATCCACGCCCAATACGGCCGTCATCTGCGCAGCGGCGGCTTCCGCGTTGCCGGCCCCATCGGTCCAGGCCATGAAATGGTCGCGGCTCAGGCACGCCTCGCGGACGACCTCCTTGAAGGTGACGTCGGCGGCGCTCGCCATCGCCGTCAGCAGCGCGCGGCCGGTGACGCTGTCAGGATCGCGCGCGGCCTCCAGGAGCACCTTCAGATTGGCGCGCTCCATCATGTCGTTCTGGTCGCGGTCATCCATCACGGCGAATCGCGCCGGCACGTTGGCCTCGAACGGAAATTGCTGGAGCAGGCGGGTGCAGAGCGCGTGGATGGTCTGCACCTTCAATCCGCCCGGCGTCTCCAGCGCGCAGGCGAACAGCTTTCGTGCCTCGCGCCGCAGCCTTGCGCTGGGATGCGGGATGCCGATGGCGCGGATCGCAGCGTCGAGCCCGGCATCGTCGAGCGTCACCCAATGTCCCAGCGTGGTGAACACGCGCTCGGCCATATTGGCGGCGGCGGCCTTGGTGAAGGTGATGCAGAGGATCTTTTCCGGCGGCACGCCCGACAGCAAAAGGCGGATCACGCGCTGCACCAGCACATGCGTCTTGCCCGAGCCGGCATTGGCCGACACGAAAGCTGACGCGGTCGGGTCCGACGCACGCGCCTGCCGTGCGCGCACCTCGTCGGGAATCGGGCGCGGAAGCTTCACCATTCCTCGATCCCCAGGCCGCCGGCCGCTGACCATTCCTTGATCCGGGCGAGATCGTCATAGGCGCCGTAGCGGTTGGTCCACATCGGCAGGTTCAGCGAGGTGTAAGGCTGGCTCTCGTCGTCGAAGGCGCGGATCAGCGCTTCCAGCTTGGCGCGCGCTTCCGCGGCCGCGGTGTCCGGCGGCTGCGGCTCGTCGCCAGGCTTGTATTTGAGCTCGAGGATGCGTTCCTCGCCCGGCGGGTTGTTGCCGCTGAGGCGGACATAGACGAGCTGGCTCACCGATGCGCCGGCGTCGATGTCGGGGAAACCGCCCTCGCGCAGGATGGCGGCTTCCAGGGTCAGCTGCGGCGACAGGCCCATGCGGACCTGCTTGCCGGTCGGTGGCTGACCGGTCTTGTAATCGAGGATGGCGTAGCCACCGCCCCGGCGCCGCTCGATGCGGTCGGCGCGGGCGGAGAGAATGAAGCTGCGCTGATGATCGAGCCGGATCGAGATCTCGCCGCGGGTCTCGGCCGCGATCGCCTCGATCGCATCGCGCCGCGCCGTCTCCCATTCGCCGAACCATTGCGCGATGCGCTGGAAGCGCGGCCACCACAGCGCGCGCGCCTCGGGCCGCTCCATCAGCAGGGCGAAATGCTTCTCGCCGATCGCGCGCAACACGCGGGCGGGATCGTCGGGCAGATGCCTGGCGTAGGTTTCGGTGAACTCGCCGATGGCATCGTGAATGGCCGAGCCGCGGTCGGCTGCCGACAGCGGCATGTCGACGGGATCGAGCGTGTCGAGCTTCAGGATGTATTTGGCGTAGATCGTGTAGGGATCGCGCAGCCAGTCCTCGATCGCGGTGACCGACATCTTCAGCGGCCGCGTCGCGCGCGGCGGCCGAGGCTCGGGCTGCTTGACCGGCCTGACCTCGGCGGGCTGGTCCAGCGCGCCAGCGAACTGCACGTATTTTTCGCCGGCGCGAACCGCCGCCTTCCAGAGCTCGTCGCCCGCGACCGCCTCCAGCCGGTGCAGGAAGCGCGAAGCCACCGCCGGTGCGCCGCCCGCCTTGGCGGAATGGGTGAGGATTACTTCGTCGCCGCCGAGCAGCTGCGCGAAATCGTGAGCGGAGAGGCCGATACGCCGCTCCGGCAGATCGAGACCGAGCTCGTGCCGCATCGGCCGGCTCAGCCAGGGATCGATCCGCGGCGCCGGCGGCCAGACGCCTTCGATCAAGCCGCCGATGATGATGCGGTCGGCCTGCATCAGGCGCGATTCCAGCGGGCCGTAGATCTGCAGGCGCGCGCCGGGCTTGTCGCGCCGTCGCACCGCGCGATCGCTGAACGCGGTCTGGAACACATCGGCATAATCAGGCAGCGTCACCATCAATCCGCTGGTGGTGCCGCCGCGCAGGAGATCGTCGAATGCACTGGCGAGCGCAAGGCCCTCGCGCTCCTCGAACGCGAGCGGAACGCCTTGCTCGTCGCGCGACAGCTCGATCAGGATCTCGCGATGGCGATGCGCCAGCTCGGCGAAGTCGAACGGTTTTGATGATGCGAGGCTCTCGATCGGCGCCAACGCTTGTCGGAGCGTGTCGATCAGCGCCTGGATGCGATCGAGATCTTCCGCCTTGAGACGCGCGCGCGGCTCGGCCGCGTGCAGCGCGGAGACGTCATGGCGCCAGAGCTTTGCCAGCTCCTCGCGAAAGCGGTTGAACTCGCGCAGCAGGCCACCCGTGCCCGCCGGCGG
>NZ_LJYG01000099.1:146113-170949 GCF_001440035.1 Bradyrhizobium manausense
GCCGGCACAGCGGGTGTTTCAGCATCGCCAGCAGCGTCGGCGGCTCCAATCCCCTGGTCGCGGCCTCCGCCACAAGGCGCGCGAAGACGCCGGCTGCGGTCTCCATCAGCACGTCGCCGCCGGAATCATCGAAGGCGAGGTCCCAACGGGTCAGCGCCGCCATCACCCGCCGCGCCAGCGCGCGATCCGGCGTCACCAGTGCCGCCGATTTATCGAGATGCCGCGCCTCGCGCATCGCGATCGCAATGGCAAGCGCTTCCATCTCCGGATTGGGCGCCGCGACGACCGCGAGGTTCTTCATGCCGCCAGCGATCTTCGCGGCGACGTCAGGCTGCTTCAGCCGATCATGCCAGACCTCCGTCTTGGCGGATGGCCGCATCGATTCCGATGCGAGCAAGTCACGGCCGCTTTTCGCCGGCGGCTGCAGGATCTCGACATCGCTGCGCTTGATGCCGAAGCGCTGGAGCAGCGCATGCATCGCATATTGCGGATGGTTCGAGGTGGGAGTCTCGGTGATGCCCAGCAGGTCCCTGCTGCCGCCGATGCTGCGCCAGGCTTCCTCATCGAGATCGGTGTCGAGCCCCGGCAGCACCACGGCGCCATGGGGCAGCGAAGCGACGGCATGGAGGAATTTCGCAGTGGCCGGCATCGAGCCGGTCGAGCCTGCTGCGATCACAGGACCACGGGGATGCGCGGTCAGCCGCCTGGCTTCGGCCGCGATCAAGAGATCGCGCCGCGCGGCGGGCTCGATGCGGTTGATCTCGGCGAGATGTTGCGGCCAGGCGACGCGTGCGATGCGCAGGAAATCGAGCGAATGCTGCCAGTAGCGATCGAGCATGTCAGGCACGAGACCGTCGAGCGCGCTCCAGTCGACGCCGCGCGTCACCATGTCGTCGATCAGCCGCGCGAGGTCGCCGGCCAGCGCCAGGGTGGAAGCGGGGCCGCCGACCACCAGCGGCGCCAGCACCGGGCCCTTGGCCCAGGCGGCGACCAGCTGCGCCAGGGTCAGCCGCCGCTCGAGCTCGCCGAGCCGCGGCGGAATCTCGAGCGGCGTCGTGCCGGAAAACTGTTCGGCTTCGTCAGCGAAAGCGAGCTCGTCCTCGTCGATGTCGCCGAGCGCGACGATCCGCGGCAGCACCACGGCGTCGGCCTTCATCTCGTCGAGAAAGATCTCGCGGACCACGCGCATGGCGCGCCGCGTCGGCAGATAGAGCGTGGCGTCCGCCAGCCGCGCCGGTTCCTGGCGCGCCTCGAATCCCTCGACCAGCCGGCCGTCGAGCAGGGCAGAGACGATGGTGCGCAGGAACGGAACTGAGAGGGGGACGCTGAAAACGCGCATGAGCTGCCTGATTCGAACGATCAGGCAATATAGGGAGGCGGACTCGAATGGTCATGTGTGGGGGCGAAATCGTCCCCGCTGTTTGTGCACCAGGAACAGGTCTCGTAGGGTGGGCAAAGCGGAGCGTGCCCACGTATTCTCGCAATCGAGAGAGATGGTGGGCATGGCGCAAGGGCGCCTTTGCCCACCCCACGGCACCATGCCTGGAGTGGCCCCTACGCCACGCTCTCCAGAAACGCCTCTTCCGCGGCGTGCACCGCATCGGGCGTGCCGACATGCATCCAGACGCCGTCGAGGCGCAGGCCGAACAGGCGCTCCTGCTCACCCGCGCGGTCGAACATCCTTGTCAGCGAGAACTCGCCCTGCGGCGCGCCTTCGAAGATCTTCGGCGACAGGATCGCCGCGCCCGCATAGACGAACGGGACGATCTCCTTTTCCTTGCGCTTGCGTAAGGCGCCGTCGGGCAGCATGCCGTAATCGCCGCGGCCGCTATAGCCGATGCTGGTTGCGGTCGGCGCCATCAGCAGCAGGATGTCCATGCTGGCCGGGTCGAAGTTTTCCGCGAGCCGCGTCAAATTGGAGCGCACGCCGTCGATCCACAGCGTATCGGAATTGACGTGGAAGAACGGCCCATCGCCGAGCAACGGCAGCGCCTTGACCACGCCGCCGCCGGTGCCGAGCACCTGGTCGCGCTCGTCCGAGATGGTCACGCGCGGATGCTGGCGTGCCCTGGTGTGCTCGATGATCTGGTCGGGCAGGTAGTGCACGTTGACGACGGCGTCGGTGACGCCGGCCTGGGCAAGCTTGTCGAGCACGTGGTCGAGCAGCGGCTGACCGGCCACCGGCACCATCGGCTTTGGCATCGTGTCCGTCAGTGGACGCATGCGCAGGCCGAACCCCGCGGCGAGCACCATGGCTTTGGTCGGTTTGACGGACATGCCTGACTTTCTCGAACCTCAAATTCGCGTTTGCAGCAAACCTAGCACGGACCTGACACGGCCGCACCGCATCTCAACGGCCTTAGCCGGCCGCCGTGACGGTTGTGCGACGTGTGTTGCCGTCACGCCCCGACGGCTGTGGAACGCGCCTTTTTCCTCTTGTCGCCGACTTTCAGGAAAGTGACGCCGATCTGGTCGCCATTCACCCAGGCCAGTTCGCAGCGCCGGTACGCAAGTCCGGTCGACGACAGCAGCAGAAAGAATTCCTTCAGATGCAGGCCTTCGACCGAGCCGTCGATGGTCAGCTTGGCGCCGCTGTCGGAGACGTCCTCCATGATGCATTCACGCCGCCAGGTGCCGTCAATGCCCATCATCTGGGCCGAAATCCCGCGTTCGAAAACAACCCTGTTGTTCCCGCGATGATCCGCCTTGACCGCCATCTGCCTCAAGCTCCAGCCCCGTATTTGTCCGGCTGCCCGCGGGGCGATGATACCGGCGTGATGGCTAACAGCCGGTAAACCGGTTCCGGCTCAGGCTTCAGGCGGCCGTTGCGGCGGGGGGACGTTGGCGAGATACCAGTCGCGCAGATGCTCCAGCGCGGGATGCGCCAGCGAGCGCTGCAGATAGGTCCAGATCCGCGGCTGGTGGCGCAGATAATGCGGCTTGCCGTCGCGGCGGTTGAGCCGGGCGAAGGTGCCGAGCAGGCGTGTGTTGCGCTGCGCCGACATGATCGCATAGAGCTCGGCAAAGCTGGCGGCAGCGAAGCTCGCATCATCCTTGCGGCGCGCCTTGATGTAGCGCGACAGCAGCGTCAGCTCGAGGCTCTCGGGCACGTCGATGCGGGCGTCCTGAAGCAGCGACACCACGTCATAGGCGTGCGGCCCGAGCACGGTGTCCTGGAAGTCGATCACGCCGACGCGCGCCATGCCGGCACGGTCCGCCAGCCAGATCAGATTGGGCGAGTGGTAGTCGCGGATGATCCAGGTCTTTGGCGCGGCCATCGGCTTCTTCAGGAGCTCGCGCCACATCGCAAAGAATTCGGCGCGCTTCTCACGGCTCAGCGGCGCGTTGCGATCGGGCAGATACCATTCCGGCATCAAGCCGATCTCGATCAGCAGCGCGTCGGTGTCCCAGGCGGGAATGGTATAAGTCTGCCCGTCCAGCGGCAGCGTCTCCGGCATCCTCTTGCTGTGGAGCACGGCCAGCACATCGGTCGCGGCTTCATAGCGTTCGGCAATCGGCCGCGGCGGATTGCCTTCGATCACGCCTTCGCTGCCGAAATCCTCCGAGATCAGAAAGCCGTGCTCGAGATCGCAATGGTGGATTTTCGGCGCCGAGATACCTGCCGCGCGCAGGCCTTCGTCGATGGCGACGAACGGCTTGATGTTCTCGGCCAGATGCACCGCGGCGCTGTAGGATTTTCCGTTGTAGATCGCGGCACCATCGGGGCGCTGCGGGGAGTTCATCAGGATGACGGCGCGATCGTCGCGGATCAGGCGCGCATAGGAGCGGGTCGAGGCGTCGCCCGGCATGCGCTTGCGCGTCGCGGCGAGATAGCCCGAGGCGTCGAGGAATTCGCGCAGCGTCTTCAGTCGCGCAACAATGGCTGCGCTCTTGCCATGGCCGGTAATGTCGGCGGCGCGCGCAGTCGAGCCCAGCGCCGGGCGATGCGTCAGCGCGATGTCGATGCGGTCTTCAGGCATCGCCGACGGCGCACGCTCGGGCCATTCGATCAGCACCAGCGTCGCATCGGGGAGCGGCGACAGCCCGATCTCCTCGAGCTCGCTCTCGTCCTCGACGCGGTAGAGGTCGGCATGCATCACGGCAAAGGCCGGCAGCTCATAACCCTGCACCAGCGTGAAGGTCGGGCTCGGCACTTCCAGCTCGTCGTCGGCGGCGAGGTAACGGATCAGGCCGCGGGCCGCGGCCGTCTTGCCGGCGCCGAGATCGCCTGTCAGCGTGATGGTGTCGCCGGGTCCGACCAGCAGCGCGAGGTCGGCCATCAATTGCGCGGTCGCCGTCTCGTTGTGGAGCGCGACGGAGAGTTTGGTGGGTTCGCTCATTCGGCGGCGTCGCGATGCGCCGCCTGGTCGGTCGGGAAGTCGCAAGTGACGACCGTGCCCTTGCCGACGGCCGAATCCACCTGCACCTTGCCGCCATGCAGCTCGACGAAGGAGCGCACCAGCGACAGGCCGAGCCCGGCGCCGCGATGACGCGAGCCCTGCGAGCGGCTTTCGAACCAGTTGAACACCCTGTCCTTCATGTCGGCGGGTATTCCAGGTCCGGAATCTGTCACAATGAAGACGACGCTGCGCTCGGTGCGTCGCGCGCTGATCCCGACGGTGGAATCCTGCGGCGAGAAGCCGACGGCGTTGGCGAGGAGGTTATAGAGCACCTGCACCACGCGCTTCTCGTCGCCGATGAAGCTGCCGACATCGGGCGCGATCTCGACCTTGAGGCGGATGCGGTCGGTGGCGAGCCGGTCCTGGATACCCTCGGCGGCCAGCTCGATGGTCTTGCTGACGTCGACCGGGCCAAGCTCCAGCTTCATGGCGCCGGCGTCGATGGTGGCGAGATCGAGAATGTTGTTGGTCAGCGCCAAAAGCGCATTGGTCGATTTGGTGACGTAGTCGAGATATTCGGCCTGCTTCGGCGTCAGCGGCCCGGTCGAGGGATCGCTGAGGAAATGCGCGAAGCCGATGATGGTGGTGAGGGGGGAGCGCAGCTCGTAGGAGACGTGGTGGACGAAATCCACCTTCATCTGGTCGGCGGCCTCCAGCGCCTCGTTGCGCTCGCGCAGTGCGCGCTCGACATTCTCGGTGTCGGTGATGTCGAGGAAGGTCAGCATGGTCGCGCCGTCATGCAGCGGACGGATCATGCCGTCGAGCACGCTGCCGTCCTTGCGCTCCAGCTTGATCGGCACGTCGACGCGGTTCTCGATCGAGGTG
The DNA here is from genome assembly GCF_001440035.1 of Bradyrhizobium manausense. GTDB lineage: Bacteria > Pseudomonadota > Alphaproteobacteria > Rhizobiales > Xanthobacteraceae > Bradyrhizobium > Bradyrhizobium manausense. The sequence continues at coordinate 151,339 of NZ_LJYG01000099.1, forward strand.
ATGGCCTCGCGGATCTGCCGCCACACCACGGGGTCGTCGAACAGCTGATGGCACCAGCCCTCGACGGTCTGGATATGCGGCTCCTCGCGCATGGCATCGTTGGAGAGCTTCCACATCCGCAGGAAAGCCGGATTGAACAGCTGCGCCTTGCCGTTGCTGCCGAACACGGCGACGCCCTCGGCGAGGCTGTCCAGCGTCTCGCGCTGCACCCGGATCATGCCGTCGAAGCGGCGGGCGAGCTCGAGGCTTTCGGTGACGTCGTCGAACAGATAGGTGACGCCGCCTTCGGGGTTCGGCGTGGTGACGACCGAGAGCGCGCGGCCGTCGGGCAGGTACCAGGTGTCCTTCGCGGCCTCGACCGCGCGATAGGCCTCGTGCAGCTTGGCCTTCCAGGCGCGGAAGTCAGGCTGCTCCTGCAATTTGCGCGCGGCGCGGAGCTGGTCGAGCACGCTGGAATCGTCGGGGTGGGCGTCGAGGAAATTGCGGTCGAGGTCCCACAGCCGCCGGTAGGAATCGTTGTAGAAGGCAAGGCGCCGCTGGCCGTCGAACACGGCAACGCCTGACGAGAGCTGGTCGAGCGTGCGGCGATGCGCCTCCGCCATCCGCACCAGCGCGGCGCTCAGGGCATCGGCTTCGCTCGCATCGATCGCGACACCGACACTGCCCTGGCCGACATTGACGGAGCGCACGTCGTACATGCGCCGCTCGCCGCCGATCACGATCGGCAGCCGCGAGGTGAACTGGGCGCTGTCCTTCAGGCTGCGCTCCATGGCGGTGCGGTCGGCGCTGTCGAGCAGCTCGAGCTTGCGGTGCTGGGCGTCCGCGATGCTGGTCGCTTCCGTCGCGCGCACATAGGCCGGGTTGGCGAAGGTCAACGCGCCGTTCTCGCCCTTGGCCCAGATCGGCCATGGCGCGGCGGCGGCGAAGCCGCGCAGCATCTCGGTCTCGTCCGAGAGCGCCTGGTAGCGCAGATGGGTCTCGGCGAGATCGCGCCGCAGGCCGGAGAGCTCGCGAATCCGGACGATGGCCTGGCCGCCGATGGCGCGGCCGATCGCTTCCAGCGTGCGGCCGTTGGCGGTGGTCAGCGTCAGCTGGAAGCCGTCGCCGCGTTCGCGCAAGCCGTCGACGGCGTGATCCATTTGCAGCGCCGGGTCCGGCGGCAGCCAGGTTCCAAAGGCGAGCACGCGCTGCGGCGACGAATCGCGCGGCAGCACCATGGAGATGTCGCCCGAGATCTGCGCGCGATCATCGCCGGCCGGCCACGAGATCAGGATCTGCGGCTCGGCGAACAGCAGCGCGCCGAAGCGGTCGGTCTGCAACTGAAGTTCCCGGATCCGTTCAAGCAGCGCCGCCTCGTTCTTGGCGGTGCGCACGCGCGTGCGCATCAAGAGGATCGCGGCCATGACCGAGAAGCCGAGCAGAGCCAGCGCGGTGGCCAGCACCGCGAGTTCCTGCCGGTTGAAATCCAGCAATATCGAGAGTGTGTCGACAAGGTCGGCGGCATCAGCCGGCTCAGCCGGCAGCAGCGCTGCGAGAGCGCCTCCCAACAGGCTGTTACGCACAAGCGAAGTGCATGACAGCAGCGTCCGACGCATCGACACGATCACGCCTGACATAGTTGCCCCAAGACCGCACGAATTGACCTCGCGGCGACCCCCGTCGCGCGCGAATCAAACGACAATACCCCCACCGCGACTCCACCGGTAAGAGTCCAGACCGTGAACGCAAACGCGGCCCCAAAAAAATGCGGGGCGTGGAGTTCCAGCCTCACGTAGATCTGCGGGTGATTCGGCTGGAGTTGTCGTGTGTTGGCGGCCAGATGAGATTGTTGCCCCGACTACCGCCCCGTCGAGCCAAACCCGCCGGCGCCGCGATCGGTCGGCGACAGCGTCGCAACCGGAACCAGCGCGGCCTGCACCACCGGCGCGATCACCATCTGTGCGATGCGCTCGCCGCGCTTGATCACGAATGGTGCCGGGCCGTGGTTGATCAGGATCACCTTGATCTCACCGCGATAGTCGGCATCGACAGTGCCGGGCGAATTCAGCACGGTGACGCCGTGCTTGGCCGCAAGGCCGGAGCGCGGCCGCACCTGCGCCTCGTGCCCAGGCGGCAGGGCAATCGCAAGGCCCGTCGGCACCAGCGCATATTGGCCCGGCGTGAGCGTCATCGGCTCGCCCTCCGCCACCGCCGCCATCAGATCGAGGCCGGCGGCCTCCGCGCTCTGGTAGGCCGGCAGCGCCAGACCGTCCGCGTGGGGCAGGCGCTGCAGTTCGACCGTGACTTTGCTGCTCAAGATGCCGGCTCCAGTGATTTGTCGGTCACGCTTTTGACGATATGCGCGACCAGTTCGGTAGCGACCTGTTCCTTGGTCATGACAGGCCAGGAATCAACTGTGATCTCGCCGTTATCAGCAGCATTCTTGCTGATCAGGTGCACGGTGTTGCGGTCGCCGCCCATCACGCCTGATGAGGGCGAGACGTCGTTGGCGACGATCCAGTCGCAGCCCTTGCGCGCGAGTTTTGACTTCGCGTTGTCGATGAGATGCTCGGTCTCGGCGGCGAAGCCGATCACCAGCGGCGGGCGCTTGTCGGTCAGCTTCGAGATGGTGGCGAGGATGTCGGGGTTCTCGACCAGCTGCAGCGGCGGCATGCCGGCCGAAGTCTTCTTCAGCTTCTGCTCGCCTTCGACGGCAACACGCCAGTCGGCGACGGCGGCGGCGAAGATCGCGATGTCGGCAGGAAGCGCCGCCTGCACCTGGTCCAGCATCTGCCGCGCCGATTCCACATGCTTGACGGTGACGCCGGCGGGATCGTCGAGATCGACCGGACCGCTCACCAGGACCACCTCGGCGCCCGCGGCCTGCGCCGCGGCGGCGATGGCAAATCCCTGCTTGCCGGAAGAGCGATTGGCAATATAGCGCACCGGATCGATCGGCTCATGCGTGGGCCCTGCGGTGATCAGTACGCGCTTGCCCGCGAGCGGCCGCGGCACCGGCGGCCGCAGCAATTTCTCCGCGGCATTGGCGATCTCGATCGCCTCGGACATGCGCCCCATTCCGGCTTCACCAGCTTCCGCCATCTCGCCGGAATTGGGGCCGATCAGCAGCACGCCGTCACGCTGCAGCTGCGCGACGTTGCGGCGGGTCGCGGCGTTGCTCCACATCAGTGGATTCATCGCCGGCGCCAGCAGGATCTTTCTTGAGGTCGCGAGCAGGATGGCGCTGGCGAGATCGTCGGCATGGCCGTTCGCCATCTTTGCCATCAGGTCGGCGGTAGCAGGCGCCACCACGATCAGATCGCAGTCGCGGGCGAGGCGGATATGACCGGCGTCGAACTCGCTCTGGGGATCGAACAAATCATTGTAGACGCGCTCATGGGAGAGGGCGCTGACCGAGAGCGGGGTGACGAATTGCTCGGCGGCCTTGGTCAGCACGCAGCGGACCTCGATGCGCCGCTCCTTCAGCCGGCGGATCAGGTCGAGCGACTTGTAGGCCGCGATGCCGCCGCCGATGATCAGGGTGACGCTGGCCTCAGGGACGGCACTGGAGCGCTGGGGCGCCGGCGCCGGGGATGCCTCGGGCGGCGCCGAGAACGGCGTCAGCGGCTCCTCGCGGCCCTCGATCAGCTCCCGCAGGATGACCCGGACCTCCTCCTCGACCGAGCGGTGGTTCCTGGCCGAGCGCAGCCGCAAATAGGTTTTGACGGTGTCGTCGAGCTTACGGATGGTCAGGCTTGCCATGACGCTCTCCAGCACGGAATGATAGCGATGCTATCATTTTCGTGATTGCAGTGCAATCAAGCTTTTGGCGTCACAGATTCCGGACGGCGATCAGGATGCCGATGAAGGTCACGGCGATGATCCAGACGGCCACGGTGCGCCAGCGGTTCTTGCGGCCCTCGCTGCGGCCCATGGCGGCGATGCTCTCCGGCGACAGATGCAGGCCTTCCCGGGTCATGGTCTCGAGCTGCTCCAGCACCGCGACCGAGCGCTGGGCGATATCAGGCAGGCGCATCAGCACCTTGGCGAGATCGCCGCCGCCAGCGAGCGCGCCCTGGACCCGTCCGATCGGTCCGAGATTGCGCTCGATCCATTCGCGCACCACGGGGTCAGCGACCTTCCAGATATCGAGCTTGGGATCGAAAACGCGCGCCACGCCCTCGACCACGACCATGGTCTTCTGCAGCAGGATCAATTCGGGCCGCGTCGTCATGTCGAACAGGCCGGTAACCTCGAGCAGCAGCGTGAGCAGCCGCGCCATCGAGATTTCCTCGGCGGTGCGGTTGTGGATCGGCTCGCCGATGGCGCGGATGGCCTGCGCAAAATTCTCGACCGAATGGTGCGAGGGCACGTAGCCGGCCTCGAAATGCACTTCGGCGACGCGGCGATAATCGCGGGTGATGAAGCCGAGCAGGATCTCGGCGAGGAAGCGCCGCTCCTTCATGCCGAGCCGGCCCATGATGCCGAAATCGACCGCGACCAGACGGCCGGCGTCATCGAGGAACAGATTGCCCGGATGCATGTCGGCGTGGAAGAAGCCGTCGCGCAGCGCATGGCGCAGAAAACTCTGGATCACCTTGCGGCCGAGATCGGGCAGGTCGACCTGCGCCTCCGCAAGGCGCTTGTGATCGTTCAGCGCGATGCCGTCGATCCACTCCATCGTCAGCACGTTGTGCGTGGTGCGGTCCCAGTCGACGGCGGGCACGCGGAAATCAGGATCTCCTTCCGTATTCTCCGCCATCTCCGACAGCGCAGCCGCTTCCAGCCGCAGGTCCATCTCCATCGCGACCGAGCGCGACATGGTGTTGATGACTTCGACCAGGCGCAGGCGCCGTGCCTCCGCCGAATAGGCCTCGGCCTTGTGTGCCACGTAGAAGAAATCGGAGAGGTCGCGGCGGAAGCGCGCCGCCACGTTGGGCCTGAGCACCTTGATCGCGACGGGTTTGCGGATGCCGTCGCGCAAGACCTCGCCGCGATGCACCTGCGCGATCGAGGCGGCCGCGACCGGCGGTCCGAAGCTTGCGAACACATCCGTCAGCGGCCGTTCCAGCGAGGTGGTGATCGCAGCTTCCGCTTCGGCTTGCGAGAACGGCGGCAGGCGGTCCTGCAGGCTTTCGAGGTCGCGCGCCATGTTGAAGCCGACGACGTCGGGGCGCGTCGCCAGGAATTGGCCGAGCTTGAGATAGGCCGGGCCCATTCGTGTCAGCGCGCGCGAGATCCGCGGTCCCTGCTTGGCGCCGCGGCGTTCGACGAGCCGCGCCAGCTTCAGCGCCAGCTGTCCGGGCGCAGGCACCAGGCTCGGGTCGACGGCGCCGAACACGCCCTCGCGCGCAAACACGAACGCGGCGCGGATCAGGCGCGTGATGTGGGTGATGGCAGAGATCACAAACGCCAGCCCGAATGCAGTGCGACGATGCCGCCGGTCAGGGTCTGCCAGCTCACGCGGGAAAAGCCGGCCTCGCGGATCATGGCGGCGAAGGCGGCAGGCCTCGGAAACTTGCGGATCGATTCGACCAGATACTGGTAGGACTCGGCATCGCCCGTGACCATGCGTCCGAGCGGCGGGATCACCTTGAACGAGAACAGATCATAGAGCTTGTCGAGACCGGGCACCTCGACGGTGGAGAATTCCAGGCACAGGAAGCGGCTGCCGGGCTTCAGCACGCGATAGGCCTCGCGCAGCGCCTTGTCGATTTGCGGCACGTTGCGGATGCCGAAAGCGATCGTATATGCGTCAAAGCTGCGGTCGGCGAAGGAGAGCGCTTCGGCATTGCCCTCGACGAAATCGACCTGGCCCTCGAGATGGCGCTTGGCCGCACGCTCGCGGCCCACGGCGAGCATGTCGGAATTGATGTCGCAGACGGTGGCGTGGAAGCCGGGGCCCGCCGCCTTGGCAGCCCGGAACGAGATGTCGCCGGTGCCGCCGGCCACGTCGAGCAACGCGAACGGCCGGTCGCCGCGGGGCGGGTCGAGCGTGTTGATCATGATGTCCTTCCAGACCCGGTGCAGGCCACCGGACATCAAATCGTTCATCAAGTCATAGCGCGACGCCACGCTGTGAAACACATCGTTCACCAGCGTCTGCTTGTCCCCCAGGGGAACGTCTTTGAAGCCAAAATGCGTGGTTTCGCCCGGCCGATCCATTACTCTACTCCGTGGAGCGGACCATAGCCCGCCCGCCGCAATGGCGCTATCACACCGCCTTCATAAGGTGAATGCCTGACCATGCCTGAATTGCCCGAAGTCGAGACCGTCCGCCGCGGCCTTCAGCCCGTCATGGAGGGTGCGAAAATCGTCGTCGCGGAGGCCCGCCGGCCGGATTTGCGCTTTCCGTTCCAGCCCGATTTCGTGGCCCGGCTGCAGGGACAGATCGTGACGGGGCTCGGCCGCCGTGCAAAATATCTCATGGCCGATCTCGGCTCCGGCGACGTGCTGCTGATGCATCTGGGCATGTCGGGCTCGTTCCGCGTCATCAAGCCCGACAACGAGGCTGTATCAGGCGAATTTCACTATCCCAAGGGCAAGGACTCCGCGCATGATCACGTGCTGTTTCGGATGTCCTCGGGCGCCGACATCATCTTCAACGATCCCAGGCGCTTCGGTTACATGAAAGTGATTGCGCGCCATGCGCTCGAGGACGAGCCGCTGCTGCGCGGCCTCGGTCCCGAGCCGCTCGGCAACGAGTTCGACGCCGCGATGCTGGCGCGCGCCTGCCAGGACAAGACCACCAGCCTGAAGGCCGCGTTGCTCGACCAGCGCGTGGTGGCAGGGCTCGGCAACATCTATGTCTGCGAAGCGCTGCACCGGGCGCACCTGTCGCCACGACGGATCGCCGCGACGCTGTCGACCAAGTCCGGACAACGCAAGGGCGTTGCCGGGGGTGAGCCGACGGATCACGCCAAGCGCCTGGTCGCTGCCATCCACACCGTGCTGAACGACGCCATCAAGGCCGGCGGCTCGTCACTGCGCGATCATCGCCAGACCTCGGGCGAGCTCGGCTATTTCCAGCACTCCTTCAAGGTTTATGACCGCGAAGGCGAGACATGCACCGCGCCGCGCTGCGGCGGCACGATCAGGCGCTTCACCCAGAACGGCCGCTCGACCTTCTGGTGTCCGAAATGTCAGAAGTGACTTAGCTTCGTAGCCCGGATGGAGCGAAGCGTAATCCGGGACCTTTGCGCGACAGATGCAGATGCCCCGGATTGCGCTTCGCTCCATCCGGGCTACGAAAGCTCGCGCGCGGCTATTTAGCCCGACAGGTCAAATGCCTGCGCTCCGTCACCGGTTCGCCATGACCGGAAGCGGTTCTACTGTGCATGGGGTTGTTTTCGAGATTTGTTCGAGGACACATTCGCCCGCGCCAAAAGCGACCGAAGCAGCCCGGCCGGGCTGGTGGCCGGATTGCATCGTCGCTTGGGTTCATTCATCGGATGGCGACGAGCCCGCCCGCGCCTGGAGCGATCGCCCCGCTCAGGACGCCAGAACTGTGGTCTCGCCCGCAGACAGCCCGCTGGCTGCATGCAGCACTTCGTGGACCGCCGACAGGACCTGATCGATCAGGAGATTGCCGGCGGAGAGCTCGAGGCGGGTCTCGATCCAGCGCCAGAGGCCGCGGACCTCCTCGGTCGACTTGCCGCTCGGCGCGAACTCGCTGACGGCAAGGCCCGAGGCGAGCGAGTCCTGGTGGTCGTTGCGCATCACGATCAGCGGACGGGCGAGCACGTCAGCGAGATCGAGCGCGGCTTCCTCGGCGAGCGCGTTGGCCGCGTTGTCGATGCGCTGGCCGCGGATCGGCGTCTGGTTCAAGACGAAGCTGTAGGGCCGCTTCCAGGCGCGGGCGACGCTGACGGTGGAGGCGGTCGCCTCGATGTCGGCGACGCTCGGGCGGGCCGGGATCAGGCAGAGGTCGGAATAGCGGATCGCGGCGGTGGTCGCGGCGGACAGGCCGGCTGCGGTGTCGACGATCGCGAGCTGGAGACCGCTGTCGGCCAGCATCTTCAGTCGCGGCGCGAAATCGGCGGCGTGATAGATCGGCTCGACCACGACATCGTGGTTGTTGCGGCGGCGCGACCAGTTGGAGAGGGTGCCCTGCGGGTCGGTCTCGATCAGGCGAACGGTGAAGCCGGCCTGCTTGGCGGCCAGCGCGAGGCCGATGGCGAGGGTGCTCTTGCCACTGCCACCCTTTTGGGTGGCGAGTACGATCGTGTGCATGGAGAGTTGAATCCTTTGGAGTGCCTGGGTCTTGGGATCACGCCACGCGAACGTGCATCGTTTTTTCGATGCTGAGCTCTTCTCGCTCAGGACGTGCCCTGCCCGATCCAAAGGGACCGCGGATGTCCGAATCAACGGTAGCGATGATGGCAGAATCAGGAATGCCAGCTAATCCGTACCATTACTGGACCCGTCATCCCGCGTGTGATGTGCTCGGTATCGCGAACAGGAAGGACATCAGGCATGGGCGGAAACTGGCGCGACCGGACGGCAACGAGCTTTGAATGCCAGAAGATGCCGGCGGTCTCGAGCCGCGGCATGGTTGTGAGCAACCACCCGCTGGCGTCCAGCGCCGGAGCCGAGATGCTGGCCGCCGGCGGCAACGCTGTCGATGCTGCCATAGCCACGCTGTTCACGCTGACCGTGGTCGAGCCGATGATGGTCGGCATCATCGGCGGCGGCATGGCGCATATTCGTCTCGCCGACGGCAGCCACCGCGTCATCGATGGACAGAGCACCGTGCCCGCTTCGGTGCACGACACCACCTACACCTCGAAGCCGGGCTCGGCCCACGACGTGTTCGACACCGTCGGCAATGAGAACCTCAACGGTCCAAAGGCGGTCGCGACGCCAGGCTCGCTGAAAGCCTGGTGCGAGACGCTGCAACGGTTCGGCACCATGTCGCTTGCCGACGTCATGCAGCCCGCGATCAAGCATGCCGCCCGTGGCTATGCGGTCACGCCATATTTGCATGAATGCATCAGCGAGAGCGCGGCCACGATGCGCAAGGACAAGCCGATCGCGGCGATCTATTTGCCCGGTGGCGAGCCGCTCAAGGTCGGCGAGCGCGTGGTGCAATCAGAATATGCCGAGACGCTCCGCACCATCGCCGATCACGGCGAGAAGGCTCTTTACGAGGGACCGCTCGGCGACATCCTCGTCGACTACATGGAGAAATCAGGCGGCTTCATCCGCCGCAACGATCTCACCAATTACAAAACCGTCGAGCGGCANCCGCGCCGACTATCGCGGCTGGACCATTTTGGGCCCGCCGCCACCCGCGGCCTCCGGCGTGCACATCGCGCAGATGTTGAATATTCTTGAAGGCTACGACATCGGCCGCCTCGGCTTCGGCACGTCGGAGACGATTCACTACCTCGCCGAGGTTCTCAAGATCGCCTTCGCCGATCGCGCCGCGGCCAGCGGGGATCCTGATTATGTCGGCGTGCCCGTGGAGAAGCTGACCTCGAAGGCCTATGCCGAGGAGCGCCGTCGCACCATCGATCCGGCGCGCGCGCAGGCCTTTGGCGCCGGCGTGACCCAGCTCGAAAGCGCGCACACCACGCATATGACGGCGGCGGACAGCTTTGGCAATGTCGTCGCGACCACGCAGACCATCAACAATCTGTTCGGCGCCAAGATCATGATCCCGGGTCTGGGGGCCATCGCCAACAACTACATGAACCTGTTCGATCCGCGGCCGGGCCATGCCCTGTCGCTTGCGCCGGGCAAGCGCGTGACGACCTCGATGTCGCCGATGATGGCGCTGCGTGAGGGCAAGCTGCGCTATGCGCTCGGCCTGCCCGGCGGCAAGCGCATCTTTCCGAGCGCGATGCAGGCACTGGTCAACCTGATCGACCACGGCATGAGCTTGCAGGAAGCGGTCGAAGCGCCGCGGGTCTGGACCGAAGGCAACGCGCTCGAGGTTGAGCACGCCGTGCCGGAGATCGTGCGCGCGAAACTCGCCTCGCTCGGTCACAAGGTCCAGCCGGTCGCAACCGTCGCTGGCGGCATGAACGGCATCGCCTTCCACGACGACGGCACCATGACCGGCGCCGCCTGCTGGCGCGCAGACGGCACGCCGGTCGGGATCTCCGGCGGGCTCGCGAAGGCGGGGATCAGGTTCAGGCTGAGTTGAGCGTTATTTCCGTACGCAGATCACGCGCACGACGGCGGCTTTCGCATCGGTCGACGTGCCGTTCGCCGGGACGGCGTTCGCCTTCAGGAAATCGCGCACCGTCTCCGCAGAGACCATCACCGCTTGTGACGCCGGCATCGAGGTCGCGGGACCCGCAACCATCGCCGGCTTCAACAAGGCAACACCGACGAACTTGCCCTCGCCGTCGATGGCCGCGCCGCCGGAGAAGCCGACCGCGGGCGGAGGCGACAGCGCGGAGTCGCTGCTGGTCACCGGCGTCAGCGCGCCCTTGACGCTCGACACGCCGGCCGCGCCGCCCTGGCTCTGCGGATCGGCGATGCCGACGACGTCGACACTCGTCTTCGCCACGCCGCCGGTCAGGCTGAGCGGCTTCAATCCGCGCGCGCCATAGATGTGCAGCAGCGCGAGATCGTGATCCTTGTCCTCGGCGAGGCGGTCGGCACTGCCATAGCCGCCGATCGTAATGGCAAGGCAGGCATCGGTGACGAGACGGTCCGCCAGAATCGCGCCGCCGTCGCTGACGACGATACCCGTGCCGTACTCGACGGTCTTGCGCGGCGGCGGCCCGGCTTGCGGCCCCGACGGAAACGCATTGAACGCGCTCGACATCGCGATCACGACCGGCTCGACCGTGTTCTCCATCGCTTGGTCATACAGGATCGTCATGATGCGGACCTCGTCGCCCTTGAACGTGCCGCGCACGTAAAACTTCTTCAGGCCCTGCAACCCTGAAAGCACGAAGAAGTCGGGCTTCACCACGGTGTAGTCGACCTTACGCCCGGCCGGCTCCTTCTTCTCGGTTTCAGCAAGTTTTGCGGTGGTCGGATTCGCCTCCTTGCGGCGGTTCAGCAGCACCTGCACCGTGCCGGTCGGCGAGCTCCATTTCGAGCCGTTGGCGTCGGTCGCCTGATTGGGCACCAGCTTGGAGGGAATGCCGAGCCGCGCGCCGCTGGTCATCTCCGTCACGATCTTCCAGCCGACGCCGTCCTGCTTGCGCCGTGCGGTCTCGGCCAGCGCGGCGCGCTCCTGCGGATTGAGCACGCCGGTCGGCTTGCCGCCCTTGGCCTTCTGGTACTCCTTGATGGCGTCAACCATGCGCGAGCTGACGTCGCCGGTGATGGCGCCGTTATATTGGCCGACCCAGGCAAGGTCGGACTGCAGCGCCAACCGCTCGGCCTGCGCCATCGCGTCGGCGGTTTCCGAGGGTGTTTGCAGGGCGGGCGGCTTGATCGGAACGGTCTGGACCACCTTCGGCTTGGTGCCGGGGATCGGGGGCGTTGTCATCTGGGCGCCGGCGCCTGTGGCGGACGCCAACATCAGTGTTGCCGCAAGCATCGATCTCATGACAAATCCAGCCAGCCCATTGAACGCGCTGCCATTGAAGCACATCTCGTTGGTCGCGAACAATGTTGGGCTGGTTCAGGAGTAAGAGACGGTGCTGAGCCCGGACGAACTCGAACGCTATGCCCGCCATATCGTGCTGCGCGATGTCGGCGGTCCCGGCCAGGCCGCGCTGAAGCGGGCCTCCGTGCTGGTGATCGGCGCCGGCGGGCTCGGCGCGCCGGCGCTGATGTATCTGGCCGCCGCCGGCGTCGGCACGCTCGGCGTGGTCGATGACGACGTGGTGTCGCTGTCAAATCTCCAGCGCCAGGTCATCCACACCACGCCCGACATCGGCCGGCACAAGGTCGAGAGCGCGGCTGAGCGGATCGCCGAACTCAATCCGCATGTTCGCTTCGTCGGCCACGCCACCTGGCTCAATGCCGACAATGCGCTCTCGCTGATCGGCGATTACGATCTCGTGCTCGATGGTTCCGACAATTTCTCGACGCGCTATCTGGCCTCCGACGCCTGCTTCTTCGCCAAGCGGCCGCTGATCACCGCGGCGCTGGGCACCTTCGACGGCTCGCTCACCACGATCCGCGCGCATGAGACCAACGAGCAGGGCGAATTCAATCCGACCTATCGCTGCCTGTTTCCGGAGCCGCCGCCGCCCGGCACCGTGCCGGCCTGCGCCGAGGCCGGCGTCATGGGCGCGCTCGCGGGCGTGATGGGCTCGATGATGGCGCTGGAGGCGATCCGCGAGATCGTCGGTTTCGGCGAGGGCCTCGTCGGCCGCCTTCTGATGATCGATGCGCGTGCGATGCGCTTCGAGACGCTGCGCTATGCGCGCGATCCCGCCAATCCGCTCAACGGCGATGGGCCCGTGTTCGAGGATCTCAGCGTGCACCGCGAGTGAGCGCGATCGGTTGCGAGCTCACAGCATGCTCGGCAGCACGCGATCCGGCGGCTTGTGGGCGTCGAGGAAGGTGCGGATGTTGATGATCACCTTCTCGCCCATCTCGACGCGGCCCTCGATCGTGGCCGAGCCCATATGCGGCATCAGGATCACCTTGCCGGCCTTCGCAAGCCGCACCAGCTTCGGGTTGACTGCGGGCTCGTGCTCATAGACGTCGAGAGCGGCGCCGCCGATCTCGCCGCCTTCGATCAGCTTGATCAGCGTGTCTTCGTCGGTGACTTCGCCGCGCGCGGTGTTGACGATGTAGGCGTCCTTGCGGATCAGCTTCAGCCGTCGCGCCGACAACAGATGATAGGTCGCCGGCGTATGCGGACAGTTCACCGAGATGATGTCCATCCGCGCCAGCATCTGGTCGAGGCTCTCCCAATAGGTCGCGCCAAGCTCTTCGGCGATCTTCGGCGCGACGGGACGGCGGTTGTGATAGTGGATCTGCAGGCCAAAGGCGCGGGCACGGCGCGCGACCGCCTGGCCGATGCGGCCCATGCCGATGATGCCGAGGCGCTTGCCGCCGATGCGGTGGCCCAGCATCCAGGTCGGCGACCAGCCGGCCCAGGGCTTTCCTTCCGTCAGCACCGAGGCGCCTTCGATCATCCGGCGCGGCACGGCCAGGATCAGCGCCATGGTCATGTCGGCGGTGTCTTCGGTCAGCACCTTCGGCGTGTTCGTCACGGTGATGCCGCGGGCATGCGCGGCCTCGACATCGATATTGTCGACGCCGTTGCCGAAATTGGCGATCAGCTTCAGCTTGCAGTCGGGCTGGTTGACGATGTCGGCGCTGATGTGATCGGTGACTGTTGGAACCAAGATGTCGGCGGTGCGCGCGGCTTCGGCGAGCCGCTCGGCCGACATCGGCGTGTCGTCGAGATTGATGCGTGCGTCGAACAGTTCGCGCATCCGGGTCTCGATCGAGTCCGGCAGCTTGCGCGTCACGACGACGAGGGGCTTTTTCTTCACCGACATGTCCTGCCCTCATGAGGCGTTGCAGGCCGCCTTTGTCGCCAAAGGCCGGCTGTTGAGGCCTCATTAACCCGGTTGTTCGACACTGGCTTTGCCGTGTCGTCCCCGGCGTTTCCTTCAAGCTTTCCCGAGATTTCCGGCCGGAAAATCGGGGCAAACTGGTTGTTCAAGCGTCCGTCCTCTCTAGCAGAAGGCCGGGCCAAGACAAGTTGGCATCGGGAACACCCGCGTGGGGCGGGAGAGGGGCGTTGCGGGGCAGGTTTTGGAATTTGGGGTGAGGACCCGGTTCAGCCGGGTCTTCGACAGGAGACGGTTGATGGCGTTGGGGCGTTTTTGTTCGGTGATGGCGCTCGTTTGCACCTGGTGGAGCGCCTCGGTCGGGCCCTCGCACTCGGCCAAGGACACCACGCCGCAGACCGCCAGCGGCCTGCCGGTGCCGCGCTACGTCAGCCTCAAATCGGATCACGTCAACGTCCGCGCCGGCCCGACCAAGGACAATGATGTGGCCTGGGTCTACACCCGTGCCGGCCTGCCGGTCGAAATCACCGCCGAGTTCGAGAACTGGCGCCGGGTGCGCGATTCCGAAGGCGCCGAGGGCTGGGTCTATCACTCCCTGCTGTCGGGACGCCGCACTGCGGTGGTCACCATGAAGAACAAGGACGAGCTCGCGCCGATCTATGACCGCGCCGATCCCGACAGCGCGGTGGCCGCAAAGCTCCAGGCCGGCGTCGTGGCGACGGTGAAAAAATGCACCACCAGCTGGTGCCACGTCACCGGCAACGGCTTTGACGGCTGGATCCAGCAGGAGCGCCTCTGGGGCGTCTATGCCGACGAGCAGGTGAATTGACGCCGCAGGCGTCATCCCGTGATGGCGCGAAGCGCCAGACCCGGGATCTCGAGATTCCCAGGTGCGCAAGTGCGCACCATAGTTCGGTGCTGCGCACCGCCCCGGAATGACGAGCTGAAAGGAAATGGCCGGGACAAGCCCGGCCATGACGATCTAACTGGCAGTTGAAGAGCGCTTCAGCGCTTCTTGCGCAGGCGCACGACCATGTCGATGCGCGCGATCTCGTAGCCCTCCGGCACCTCCGGCATCTTGGAAAGCGCCAGATGCGGATCCTCGATATCGACCAGCTCGTGGCTGTTCTCGAGGTAGTAATGGTGGTGGGTGGTGACGTTGGTGTCGAAATAGGTCTTGGTGCCGTCGACGCTGACCTGGCGCAGCAAGCCGGCATCGGTCAGCTGGTTCAGCGTGTTGTAGACGGTCGCGAGCGAGACCGGAACCTTGGCCAGCGTCGCTTCCTCATAGAGCATTTCAGCCGTGAGATGGCGCGCGCCCTTGCCGAACAGCAGCCAGCCGAGCGCCATACGCTGACGCGTCGGGCGCAGACCGGCAGATTGGAGCATTTCGTTGACGTCGTGCCAGGGGCAGCCGGTCAGGGCCGGCTGGCGGCCGGACAGAAGGGCCGCATGGGCATCTTCGTCGTGACGGATCGCGTTATTTTCGCTCATTTCCAGAATTCGGGCACGCGTGAACACTATCTGTCTGCAATATATGGACAGATAGATGCAGATGCAAGTTTCTCGCAACTAGACTGGTTCTAATCAGGGAGGAACCGGCCCGAAGCTCCGTCATTTTACCTTCATGGGACGGCTTTGCTACCCGAAAAGGCCTGTGTTAGAGAGCGCGCGGTTCCGCCCAACCGATTTTGGCGCGGCCAGGCATTGGGGCCCGGCCCGCGGCCGATCCGGCTCTCGGTATTGGCGCCTGAGGACGGCAATCGGTGTTGCCGTCCGAGCAGGACGGGGCCCATTTTTGCCAGAAACGCCGCTCAATCGGGGTTCAAACAGAGGCTTCCGCATGCTGAACAGGCGCAACGGTTACGAATACGAAGATTTGCTGGCATGTGCCCGCGGTGAGATGTTCGGCCCGGGCAATGCGCAATTGCCGCTGCCGCCGATGCTGATGTTCGACCGCATCACGGAAATTAACGACAATGGCGGCGAATTCGGCAAGGGCCTGGTGCGCGCCGAGCTCGACGTGAAGGCCGACCTCTGGTTCTTCGGTTGCCACTTCAAGAACGATCCGGTGATGCCGGGATGCCTCGGACTCGATGCGCTGTGGCAAATGGTCGGCTTTTATCTGGGCTGGATCGGTGGCGAAGGTCGCGGCCGTGCGCTTGGCCTCAGCGAATTGAAGTTCGGCGGCCAGGTGCTGCCCGAGGCCCGCAAGGTTGTGTACAATGTCGATATCAAGCGCGTGATGCGTTCAAAGCTGGTGCTCGGCATTGCCGACGGATGGCTTTCGGTCGACGACCAGATTATTTATCGCGCCAAGGACCTGAAGGTCGGCCTGTTCAAGCAGGGCACGAGCCTGGGCTAAGCACATCACCAAGAAGACAACGATTTAGGCGAGGCTGTCATGAGGCGGGTTGTGGTCACCGGGATGGGTATCGTCTCGTCGATCGGAAACAACACCCAGGAAGTGCTTGCAAGCCTTCACGAGGCGAAGTCGGGCATTTCGCGGGCCGAGAAATATGCCGAGCTCGGTTTCCGCTCGCAGGTGCAAGGTGCGCCCACGCTCGATCCTTCGACGGTCGTCGATCGCCGTGCGATGCGTTTCCTCGGCCAGGGTGCCGCGTGGAATCACATCGCAATGGAGCAGGCGATCCAGGACTCCGGTCTGTCGCCGGACGAAGTCTCCAACATTCGCACCGGTATCATCATGGGCTCCGGCGGTCCGTCCGCCCGCACCATCGTCGAAGCCGCCGACATCACCCGCAGCAAGGGACCGAAGCGCGTCGGTCCGTTTGCGGTGCCGAAGGCGATGTCGTCCACGGCGTCGGCAACGCTTGCGACCTGGTTCAAGATCAAGGGCGTGAACTATTCGATCTCCTCGGCCTGCGCGACGTCGAACCATTGCGTCGGCAATGCCTATGAGACGATCCAGATCGGCAAGCAGGACGTCATCTTCGCCGGCGGCTGCGAGGAGCTCGACTGGTCGTTGTCGGTGCTGTTCGACGCCATGGGTGCGATGTCCTCGAAGTACAACGACACGCCCGCCACCGCCTCGCGTCCCTATGACGTCAACCGCGATGGCTTCGTCATCGCCGGCGGCGCCGGTGTGCTGGTGCTGGAAGAGCTCGAGCACGCCAAGGCGCGCGGCGCGCGGATCTACGGCGAGATCGTCGGTTATGGCGCGACCTCGGACGGCTACGACATGGTCGCGCCGTCGGGTGAAGGTGCCGAGCGCTGCATGCGCATGGCGATGTCGACGGTGAAGACCAAGGTCGACTACATCAACCCGCACGCGACCTCCACGCCGGCCGGCGACCCGCCGGAAATCGACGCGCTCCGTCGCGTGTTCGGCGCCGGCGAGAAGTGCCCGCCGATCTCGGCGACCAAGGCGCTGACCGGCCACTCGCTGGGCGCGACCGGCGTGCAGGAGGCGATCTATTCGCTGCTGATGATGAACAACGGCTTCATCTGCGAGAGCGCGCACATCCAGGAGCTCGATCCCGTGTTTGCCGACATGCCGATCGTGCGCAAGCGCATCGACAACGTCAAAATCGGCACCGTGCTGTCGAACTCGTTCGGCTTCGGCGGCACCAACGCCACGCTGGTGTTCAGCCGCATGGACGTGTGACGGTGCACGCTGTCATGCCCCGCAGTGCGCAATTGCGCACGGGAGCGGGGCATCCGGTACGCCGCGGCTTCTCGATTTCTCACGACGGTCTCTGGAATACTGGATCGCCCGCCCCAGTGCGCAAGCGCGCACGAGGCGGGCGATGACCCCGAATATTGGAGTTAGGAAGCAATGGAAGGTTTGATGAAAGGCAAGCGCGGTCTGATCATGGGCATCGCCAATGATCATTCGATCGCCTGGGGCATGGCGAAGACGCTGCATGCCCACGGCGCCGAGCTCGCCTTCACCTTCCAAGGCGAAGCTTTGGGCAAGCGCGTCAAGCCGCTCGCGGAGTCCCTCGGCGTGGAGCTGGTGCTGCCTTGCGACGTCGAGGACATCGCCAGCGTCGATGCGACCTTCGCCGCGCTCCGCGGAAAATGGGGCAAGCTCGATTTCGTCATCCACGCCATCGGCTTCGCCGACAAGAACGAGCTGAAGGGCCGCTATGCCGACACCAGCCGCGAGAATTTTTCGCGGACCATGGTGATCTCCTGCTTCTCCTTCACGGAGGTTGCAAAGCGCGCGGCCGAACTGATGACGGACGGCGGCAGCATGCTGACGCTGACCTTCGGCGCTTCCGAGCGATCGATGCCGAACTACAACGTGATGGGCGTCGCCAAGGCGGCGCTGGAAGCCTCGGTGCGCTATCTCGCCTCCGACTTCGGACCGCGCGGCATCCGCGTCAACGCGATCTCCGCCGGCCCCATCCGTACGCTCGCCGGCTCCGGCATCGGCGAGGCGCGCGCGATGTTTGCATTCATGCAAAAGCATTCGCCACTTCGTCGCGGCGTCACGCTCGACGAGCTCGGCGGCTCGGCGCTATATCTGCTGTCTGATCTCTCCGGCGGCGTGACCGGCGAGATCCACTATGTCGATAGTGGCTATAACATCGTGCTGATGCCAAGGCCGGATGATCTGAAGGCGCCGGAATAGGTGCCGTAGTGCCGTAGGGTGGGCAAAGGAGCGTCAGCGACGTGCCCACGATCTTTCAATCATCGCAACCAAGTGGTGGGCACGCTTCGCTTTGCCCACCCTACGAGACTGTGAATCTTTTGTACCGCGTGTCGGGCGAATGTGATTCTCTAGGCAGACTGATCTGCTGGAGAGGATGATGGCTGACGAGGGACTTTTTGGCGAATTGCCGGATCAGTCGGCGCCACGAACCGAAGCGGTGCCGCGGGGTGCACCTCGGCTGCGCGAGCCCGTGCGCAATCAGGTCGAATTGCGGGCGGTCGATATCGACAGCCTGATCGGGCAGGATCATCTGGCCCGGGTGATCTGGGCTTATGTCGAGGGGCTCGACCTGAGCGAGCTGGAAGATCGGGTTAAGGCACGGGAAAACAGGCCGGGCCATCCGGCGCCATCACCCCGGCTGCTGCTGGCGCTTTGGCTGTACGCCACGAGCGATGGCGTTGGCAGCGCGCGGGCGTTGGATCGGCTCTGCGACAGTCACGACGTCTACCGCTGGCTCTGCGGCGGCGTGTCTTTGAACTATCACACACTGTCGGATTTCCGGGTCGGCTGCGCGGACCTGCTGGACCGTTTGCTGGTCGAACATCTGGTGGCTCTGAATGAGGCAGGGCTGATTGATCTGGAGAAGCTGACCCAGGACGGGGTGCGGATACGGGCGAATGCGGGGGCCGGCTCGTTCCGGCGGGAGGCAACGCTCGGCCGGCAGATGGCCCAAGCGAAGGCTGTGGTGGAAGAGCTCAAGCGCGAGGTCGATGCGGATCCGGAAGCCAGCAGCCGGCGTATCAGGGCGGCCAGAGAGCGCGCGGCACGCGAACGCAGTGAGCGGGTGCAGGCTGCGCAGAGGGCTTTGGACGAGATCAAGCGGAAGCGCAAGCAACTCGACGAAAAAGGCGGCAATGGCAAAAAGCCGAAGGAGCCCCGGGCCTCCACCACCGACCCGCAGGCAAGGGTGATGAAGATGGCAGATGCCGGCTTCCGCCCCGCCTACAATGTGCAGGTGGCCAGCGCGGCCGGCGAACTGATCGTGGTCACGGTCGACATCGACAACAACGGATCAGATCGCGGCTTGATGCGGCCGATGCTGGAGCGAACGCGCACTCGGCTGAAGCGCTTGCCGCGTCGCTACCTCGCCGATGGCGGGTTCTGCAGCGGCGAGGACATCGAATGGGCGCACGGTGAAGGCGTCGAGGTCTACTGTCCTCCGCCCAACTCCAGGAGCGGTGTCGATCCCTTTTTACCTCGGAGCAGCGACGGTCCTGGCGTCGCGGCCTGGCGGGCCCGCATGGCCAGCGAAGCCGGCAAGGCACAGTACAAAGCCCGCACGATCTGCGAATGCATCCATGCCCGGTGGCGGAACTGGGACCTCAGGCAATTGACCGTGCGCGGCATCGAGAAGGTCCGTGCCGTCGTGCTCTGGTACGCCCTCACCAACAACATCCTGCAAGGACACCAACTGGCAAAAGCATAGACAGCACAGCCATCCCCCGGCGGTTCGACATCGACGGCCCCCGACATCAGCGCGGGCGCTACCCACTCTTTAATATCGAA
>NZ_LJYG01000100.1:0-8397 GCF_001440035.1 Bradyrhizobium manausense
GGGGGCGGTGCGGCCGGGGGCTTGGGCGCAGCAGGCGGTGCAGCGGGAGGCGCGGGAGGCGGCGTCGACGGGCGGGCGGCAGGCGCACCGGGCGGAGGTCCCTTTGGCGCTTCCTTCGGAGGCTGCTTCGGTTTTCCGTCAGGGCCCGTCTCCGGCTGGGCCTGCGCGACCACGAGCGGCGGCGCGCTTTGCGCATGAGCTGCGGAGCCGGCAAATTGCATCGCGGTCAGGGCCGTCGTGGCGAGCAGCACGAAACGAAGGTTGGTCATGTGGTTGAACTTCCCCGGAAGGTTCTTTGACGATGTGAAGTCGGGTGATGAACAGCTACGCGTTAGGCTGGATTGTGGCGGGCCAAGACGTTGCGTCGCGATTTATTTCTGCATGCAATTCATGTCACGAGGACAACGTTCATTGCGCATTCAGGCGTGAGTCGCAATCGCCTCAGATGTGATCGCTCTCGTCTCACATGTGACACAAGCGACGAATTGGCATCCGTCGCGGGATTGGGTGCGAGCGGACCGTTCGGTCCGCGCGATGGAATCTCTTCAGGCATGCGGCCTGGCAATTCATCAGGTCGCGGCGATTGCCCGGGCTCGTGGACCGGCGGCGTGATTTCAGGCTGCGGATTGCCCGGCGGGATGCCGGGCGGCGGCTCGGTCGGCGTGCCGGGTGTCGATGGCGGTATCTCGGGCGGTTCGATCGGCATCGGCAGCACGGGGATCAGTTGTCAGGAGAACGACAACGATGATGCGGCGCCGATGTTCCGCCTCACCCTGCCCTATTCCGGCGCGTGGCAGACGGCCTCGATGTTGTGGCCGTCAGGGTCGAGCACGAAGGCGCCGTAATAGTTCGCGTGATAATGCGGGCGCAGGCCGGGCGGCCCGTTGTCGCGGCCGCCTGCCGCCATCGCAGCCTCGTAGAACGCGTCAACCGTGGCGCGATCTTTCGCAGATATCGCGACATGCACCGGCTTGTTCATCGCGCCCTTTCCCTCGATCCAGAAATCGGGCTTGCCGTTCGCGCCGAAGCCGGCGGCCGTGGCGTGACCGGTCTGCTCCGCCGTCACTTCCATGATCATGCTGTAATCGAGCGGCGCCAGGGCCTTCGCATAGAACGCCTTCGCGGCCTCATAGTCGGAGACGGAGAGGCCCAAATGATCGATCATCGTATCCTCCTTGGGTTCGGCGTCAGCGCGACAGGAACGTATTGCTGCGCGTCTTGCGCGCGACGGTAAAGCCCCGCGCAACCATGTCAGCGATACAATCCTGCTGCCATTCGTTTTGTGACAGATGCTCGATCACAACGGCGCGGGGCCACAGCGATGGGGGCGCGTCGCGGAAGAATCCGATCAGCACGCGGTCCTCGAATCCCTCGACGTCGATCTTGAGCGAATCGACTTGGGTCACGCCGGCCTCGTCCAGAATGCGTGTGAGCCGCAGCGACGGCACCTTGATGGCCTCCGTGCTGGCCGCGCCGGTCACGACATGCGTGGCGCCGAGATTGCCGCCGCCGCTCTCGATCATCAGCTCGCCGTCGGCAGCTCCCGCGGCCGCCTGCACCAGGCGAACCTGCGTCGCTTTCGAAGCGGAATGGTTGAACGAGAGCTGGCTGAAGGTGAGGGGATGCGGCTCGATCGCGACAACCTTGCCATCGGGCCCGACCTGCCGCGCTATCACCAAAGCAAACGTGCCGACATTGGCGCCGACGTCAACGAACGTGCCGCCGAAAGGTGTGTGCTGGCGCAGGAAGTCGAGCTCGTCGATGTTGTAATCGGGATTGAACAGCGCGCCGCGCTCGGTGGCGCTGCCCTGATGGTAGAAGCGGAACGAAGCGCCCTGATATTGCACGTCGACCGGGCCGCTGCGCAGCAGATCGACCAGCCGCGACATCCAGGGCCGGAACGCGCCGCGCTTCAGCCCCGATCCCTGCACGAGCCTGATAATCGCGGCCTGCGCCGCGTTGGGCGCAAACGCGCCGAATGGCGCAGTCGAAAGGGAATTGTCGGGCGTCAAGCAGGCGGTCCTCGTTGCAGGCGGCGCATGCATAGCCGGTTTTGTTGGGGACTCCAATCGAGGGTTTTGTAGCCCGGATGCGCAGCGAAATCCGGGATTCCCGCCCTGCGAACAGGCCTTCCCGGATTGCGCTGCGCATCCGGGCTACTGACCTCACGCCGCCTTCTTCACCGCCTTCCGCTGGCGCAGGAATCGCCCGAGCAGCCTGCGCCGGCCCTTGCGGGGAATCAGGTCGATATCGCTGACGAGCTTGGCGCCGCCCTTGTGGCGCTCCAGCACGATCTTGCGGCTGTGGAAGGCCTCCAGCTCGACACGATGCGCGACGCTGACGATGGTCGCCTTCGGCAGTTCGTCGGTGACCATCTGCATCATCTTGTCCTGACTCTTCTCGTCGAGCGCCGAGGTCGCTTCGTCAAGCACGACGATATCGGGGGTATGGAGCAAGAGCCGCGCGAAGGCGAGGCGCTGCTTCTCGCCGCCTGAGAGGGTCTGATCCCACGGCCCTTCTTCGGCGATCTTCTCCTTGAGATGATCGAGGCCGACCTTGTGCAGGGCCTCGCCGATCTCCTCGACAGTCCAGTCCTCCTCGGCGCCGGGATAGGCGACCGCGCGGCGCAGACTGCCTGAGGGCACGTAGGGCCGCTGCGGCAGCATGAACAGCCGCCGATCGGGATGGAAGTTGACGCTGCCGCCGCCCCATGGCCACAGGCCTGCGATGGCGCGCACCAGCGTGCTCTTGCCGGTGCCGGATTCGCCGGCGACCAGGAGCCGCTCGCCGGACTCGATCACCACCTCGGTCTCGCCGACCACGGCGGTGCCGTCGTCCAGCGTGACGGAAAGGTCGTGCAGCTCCAGCATCGCATCGTTGCTGGTTTCGCCGCGCTTGATGCGGCCAAGGCCGTCGCCCTGCTCGGCACGCTCGAGGCCGTCGAGCGACATCATCAGCGAGGCGATGCGGCGCGCGCAGGCGTTCCAGTCGGCGAGCCTGGGATAATTGTCGACCAGCCAGCCGAATGCGCTCTGCACGATGGTGAAGGCCGAGGCCGCCTGCATCACTTGTCCGAGGCTCATGCTGCCGTCGAGGAATTTTGGCGCGCACAGCAGCAGCGGCACGACCGGCGCAACCAGGCTCGAGCCCTGGGACACCAGCGTGGTCCGCATGTGTTGTCCCGCGAGCCGCGCCCATTGCCTGAGCACGTTGGAAAAATTGCGATCGATGCCGCCGCGTTCTTCCTCTTCGCCGCCGAGCAGCGCGATGCTCTCGCCGTTCTCGCGCACGCGTGTCAGCGTGTAGCGGAAATCGGCTTCCGCCTGGTTCTTGTCCTCGGAGACCTGCACGAATTGGCGGCCGATCGCCATGATCGAGCCCGAGGCGATCGCGGCATAGAGCACCGCGGCGATCACGAGGAAGCCCGGTATGGTGATGGCGGAGCCGCCAAGCGTGACGGTCAGCGCGCCGCCTATGGTCCAGAGCACGACGATGAAGGTTGCCGCGGACAGCAGCGCCGAGGTCACCCCGGCGATAAAATCGACCGGCGAGTCGGTCGCAATGCGCAAATCCTCGGCGATCCGGTATTCCGGATTGTTGTGGTCGCCGCCGACGAGGTTGAGCTGGTAGTAGCGCCCGTTCGCGAGCCAGCGTGTCAGCACGCTATTGGTGAGCCAGGCGCGCCAGCGCCGCTGGATGCCCATCCGCGCAAACACCTGGACGACGGCGAGCACGATACTGCCGATGGCGAGCGGGAAGAACACAGCGCTGAGGTGGAAGACGGTGGTCGCGTCGCGCTTCTCGATGGCGTCGAAGATCGCCCGATTCCAGACATTGATGCCGTATTGGAAGCCGACGGTGAGAACGATCAGTACGACGAGGCCGATCGAGAACGGCCAGGCCAGGCGGTCGCCCTTGCGGCTCCAGAAGCCGCGCGCACTGATCCAGAAGCGGGTGAGGAGATAATCCTTGCGCGCCTGCTCGACCTCCTCGGGCGTAAGCTCGGAATCGGGCTCGAGCACTTCCGGCGGCGGCGGGGCGACCTCATCGCCATTCTCGCCGGTAATCTTCACGATGGGCGGTGTCTTGCCCGGCTCACTGTTTCGGACCGGCTTCTGCATGAGCCGACAACGCGAGCCGGTTCCCTCGGGTTCCTGATCTCACTCGGCGGCGCCGTCGCGCACCCGTTTCACGCGCGCCGCGCGGTGCAGGACCCCCGACAGCTCTTCGATCGAATAGGGCTTTTGCACCAGCTCGAAGCCGGCGATGCCGTCCTGGGACAGAGCCTGGCTATAGCCGGTGGTCAGCACGATAGGTACGCTGATGCAGCGATCGCACATCGCCTGCGCCAGATCGAGCCCGGTCATCCCCGGCATGACGACGTCGGAGAAGACGACGTCGAAGCGATCGGCGTGGCTGACAAGTTCGGTGAGCGCGTCGGTGGCGTTGTCGACCAGCGTGATGCTGTAGCCGAGCTCGGTCAGCCCGTCGGCGGCGAAATTGCCGAGCTCGATATTGTCTTCGACGACCAGCACCGACATGCCGCTGCCGGCGACAGCCGGGGCCGTGGTCGGCGCCGGGCTCCGGGGCAACAGATCGGCCGGCGCGCGCGGCAGATAGAGCGAGAAGGTGCTGCCCTGGCCGACCTCGCTGACGACGGTCACTTCGCCGCCGGATTGCCGGGCGAAGCCGAACACCTGCGACAGGCCGAGGCCGGTGCCCTGGCCGACCTGCTTGGTGGTGAAGAACGGCTCGAAGATTCGGCCCAATTGGCCTGCGGGAATGCCGACGCCGCTGTCGCTGACGGTGACGCAGATGAAACCAGGATTTTTCAGGGTCTGGCTGCCGGAGAGATGCGCGAGTGTATCCGGAACTGATGTCGCCGCGTGCACCGTGAAGACGATCCGGCCCTTGCCCTGCATGGCGTCGCGCGCGTTGGTCGCCATGTTGATCATGGCCGTCTCGAACTGGCCGGCATCGGCGCTGACGAGGCAGGGCTCGGCCGGCAGCTGCGTGACGATCTCGATCGCAGGCCCAAGCAGCGTGGCGAGCATGTCGCGCAGCGATCGCATCCGCTCGCCGACGTCGAAAACTTCGGGCTTCAAGGTCTGGCGCCGCGCAAAGGCCAGCAGCTGCGAGGTCAGCTTGGCCGCGCGCGCGACGGCCTCCCCGATCGCCGTGATGTAGCGCTGCCGCCGCTCCTCGCTCAGTTGCGGGCGGTTCAACAGATCGACCGATGCGCGGATCACGGTCAGCAGGTTGTTGAAATCATGCGCGACGCCGCCGGTGAGCTGGCCCAGCGCCTCCAGCCGCTGGCTGTGCTTGAGCGCCTCCTCGGCCTCGCGCCGCTTGGCAGCTTCGAGCTGCAGATGCTGGGTGCGGCGGAAGGCGAAGGCCAGCAGGATGAACAGCAGCGCGGTGGCCGGCAGGCCGAACACCAGATGCTGGCTGATGGTCGTGAGCCAGCGGCCGCGGATCGCCGAGGTCTCGAGGCCGGCGCTGACATAGATCGGATATCCGGCGACGCGCCGGTAGCCGATGCGCCGCTCCAGACCGTCGGTCGGCCAGGCGATGGTCATCAGCCCATGGACGGGATGGGCTGCGATGCTGCGGCCGACCTGACCGTTCGGATCGAGCCGGAAATCGCGATCGAGCCGCGGCAGCTGTGCCAGCAGCACGCCATCAGTGCGGCCCATCGCAAAGAAGGAGCCCGGATCGCTGCCGATCCTGGCGTAAAAGCTCTCGAAATATTCAGGCAGGACGGATGCCTGGATCACGCCGATGAAGCTGCCGTCGTCGGACGAGCGCCGGCGGCTGACGCCGAAGAAGCGCGCGCCCTGGTAGGGCGGGCGCGGCGTCAAGACGGTGCCGATGAAGGTTCCGATGCTCTGGTCGACATGGGAATAGAAATAGTCGCGGTCGGCAAAGCTCTGATTCGGCGGCGGCGAGGCCAGGCTGTTGACCAGCGACTTTCCGTTGGCATCGAAGATCCAGGCGGATTTGAGCTGCGGCAGCGCGTCGGCGAGCTGCTTCAGGCGCTTGTGCAGGGCGGGTTCCCGCGACCGGATCGTGTCGTCGGAGAGGTCGCGCACGACCTCGTTGAGCTCGGCCAGGCTCCGGTCGATGGTCTCGAACACCTTGAGCGCGTGCTCATGCGCGACATCGAGCGTCCGCTCGATCTCACGGTCGGCGATATCAAGCGTCGAATTGTAGGAAATCGTCGAGGCAATGGCGAACAGCGCAATGGGCAGCGCCAGGGATGCCGCCATCATCCACTGCAGCAGTCTCAGCGAGTTGCGTTGTGCGCCCTGCACGGTCGCTCCGGTCCCCCGACCGGAGAGCTTACTTGAATCTCGCGTCAGGAAGGAAGCGGCTTGTGATGGGAACCGGAGGTTGTAAGCCGTCGAATCGCCCGCGACACGAGATCGAGCGAATTTTATCCGAATTGTTTCAATCGCAAATTGCCCCCGGCCGCCCGGGGCCGGGGCAGAGCCAGCGTCGATGCGGCCTAGATCTGGCGTTCGACCATCTTGAGCTTGAGCTCGGCGATGGCCTCGGCCGGGTTCAGGCCCTTCGGGCAGGCCTTGGCGCAGTTCATGATGGTGTGGCAGCGGTACAGGCGGAACGGATCCTCGAGATTGTCCAGCCGCTCGCCGGTCGCCTCATCGCGTGAGTCGGACACCCAGCGGTTGGCCTGGAGCAGCGCGGCCGGGCCGAGATAGCGGTCGCTGTTCCACCAATAGCTCGGGCAGGAGGTCGAGCAGCAGGCGCACAGGATGCACTCGTAGAGGCCGTCGAGCTTCTCGCGGTCCTCGTGGCTCTGGCGCCATTCCTTCTGCGGCGTCGGCGAGGTCGTCTTCAGCCACGGCTCGACGGAGGCGTATTGCGCGTAGAAATTGGTGAGGTCCGGAACCAGGTCCTTGACCACCGGCTGGTGCGGCAGCGGGTTGATCTTCACCGCGCCGTCCTTCACGTCGTGCATCGAGCGGGTGCAGGCCAGCGTGTTCTGACCGTCGATGTTCATGGCGCAGGAGCCGCAGACGCCTTCGCGGCAGGAGCGGCGGAAGGTCAGCGACGGATCGATGTGGTTCTTGATCCAGATCAGGCCGTCCAGCACCATCGGACCGCAATCATTGACGTCGACGTAATAGGTGTCGACGCTCGGATTCTTGCCGTCGTCAGGATTCCAGCGATAGACGCGAAACTCGCGCGTCTCGGTCGCGCCTGCGGGCTTCGGCCAGGTCTTGCCGCCGGTGATTTTCGAGTTCTTGGGAAGTGCGAATTCAACCATTGCTCTAACCTTTCGTCATTCCGGGTCTGGTCCTTCGGACCATCCCGGAATGACGGCTACTGTTGGATCAATACACGCGCGCTTTCGGCGGGATGTACTGCACGTCGTTGGTCATGGTGTAGTCATGAACCGGGCGGTACTCGATCTTGACCTTGCCCTTGTCGTCGAGCCAGGCCAGCGTGTGCTTCATCCAGTTCTGGTCGTCGCGCGCGGAAAAGTCCTCGCGCGCATGCGCGCCGCGGCTCTCGGTGCGGTTGGCGGCCGAGTTCATCGTCACCACCGCCTGCGAGATCAGATTGTCGAATTCCAGCGTCTCGACGAGATCCGAATTCCACACCAGCGAGCGGTCGGACACGGCGATGTCGGTGATGCCGCTGTGGACCTTCGCGATCAGGTTCTGGCCTTCGCTCAGCACTTCGCCGGTGCGGAACACGGCGCAATTGTTCTGCATCACGTGCTGCATGCCTTCGCGCAGCTTTGCGGTCGGCGTGCCGCCGGAGGCATAGCGATAATGGTCGAGGCGGCCGAGCGCGAGATCGGCCGAGTTCGCCGGCAGCTCGGGCTGCTTGCCGTTCGGCGTCAGCTTCTCGGCCAGGCGCAGCGCCGCGGCGCGGCCGAACACGACGAGGTCGATCAGCGAGTTCGAGCCGAGGCGGTTGGCGCCGTGCACGGAAACGCAGGCCGCTTCGCCGATCGCCATCAGGCCGGGGATGACGGCGTTGTCGTCGCCGTCCTTCTTGGTCAGCACTTCGCCGTGATAGTTCGTGGGGATGCCGCCCATGTTGTAGTGCACGGTCGGCACGATCGGGATCGGCTCGCGCGTCACGTCGACATTGGCGAAGATCTTGGCGGATTCGGAGATGCCCGGCAGGCGCTCGGCGAGCACGGCGGGATCGAGATGGTCGAGATGCAGGAAGATGTGGTCCTTCTTCTTGCCGACGCCGCGCCCTTCGCGGATCTCGATGGTCATCGCGCGCGAGACGACGTCGCGTGACGCCAGGTCCTTCGCCGAGGGCGCGTAGCGCTCCATGAAGCGCTCGCCTTCGGAGTTGACGAGGTAGCCGCCTTCGCCGCGGGCACCCTCGGTGACAAGGCAGCCCGAGCCG
>NZ_LJYG01000100.1:8440-49055 GCF_001440035.1 Bradyrhizobium manausense
AGGCCGGCGCGCAGCACCATGCCGCCGCCGTCGCCGGTGCAGGTGTGCGCCGAGGTGCAGGAGGCATAGGCGCGGCCATAGCCGCCGGTGGCGAGGATCACGGTCTGGGCGCGGAAGCGGTGCAGCGTGCCGTCGTCGAGCTTGAGCGCGATCACGCCGCGGCAGGTGCCCTGGTCGTCCATGATCAAATCGATGGCGAAGAACTCGATGAAGAACTCGGCCGCATGGCGCAGCGACTGGCCATACATCGTGTGCAGCATGGCGTGGCCGGTGCGGTCGGCGGCGGCGCAAGTGCGCTGCGCCTGGCCCTTGCCGTAGTCCATGGTCATGCCGCCGAACGGACGCTGGTAGATCTTGCCGTCCTCGGTGCGCGAGAACGGCACGCCCCAATGCTCGAGCTCGTAGACCGCCTCGGGCGCGTTGCGCACCATGTATTCGATCGCGTCCTGATCCCCGAGCCAGTCCGACCCCTTCACGGTGTCGTACATGTGCCAGCGCCAGTCGTCCTTGTGCATGTTGCCGAGCGAAGCGGAGATGCCGCCCTGGGCCGCGACCGTGTGCGAGCGGGTCGGAAACACCTTGGTGATGCAGGCCGTCTTCAGGCCGGCCTCGCTGCAACCGACCACGGCGCGCAAGCCCGCGCCGCCGGCGCCAACCACGACGACGTCATAGGTGTGGTCCTCGATCGGATAGGCTTTGCCGTTGGTGGCGGGAGCGCCGTTGGCCTTGCCATTCGTCTCGTTGGCCATGGCTTACACTCCGGATGACAGTTTGATGATCGCGTAGGTCGAGGCGAGCGCGACGGCGATCGAGAAGAAATTATTGAGCATGATCGAGATGAGCTTCAGCTTCTCGTTGTGGACGTAGTCCTCGATCACGACCTGCATGCCGATCTTCATGTGCCAGGCGCTGGCGATGATGAAGAGCAGCATGATCACCGCGATCGGCAGCGAGCCGAGGATCACCTTGGCGCCGGCCTGGTTGCTGCCGAGCGTCATCATGACGACGATGATCACCGGCAGCATCAGCAGGGTCATCGCAACGCCGGTGAGGCGCTGGCGCCAGAAGTCAGAGGTTCCCGAATGCGCGGCGCCGAGATTGCGGACGCGGCCAAGCGGGGTGCGCATGCTGCGCTTCGGCGTATCGCTGGCGCTCATCGTATACCTCCGATCGCGTAGGCGATGATCCAGATCAGAACCGTCAGCACGATGCCGCCGATCAGGGCCGCCCAGGTCAGCGCCTCGCGCTCATTGGCCTTGAAGCCGAAGCCGAGGTCCCACACGAAGTGCCTGACACCGCTCAGCATGTGGTGCATCAGCGCCCAGGTGTAGCCGAACACGACGAGCCGGCCGATGATGCTGCCGGTGAAAGCCTGCACATTGGAATAGGCGGCGGCGGAGCCGGACGCCGCTGCGATCAGCCACCAGGCCAGCAGCAGGGTTCCGACGTAGAGGGCGATACCAGTGGCGCGATGGACGATGGACAGCGCCATCGTCAGCGTCCAGCGGTAGACTTGCATGTGTGGTGAAAGCGGTCGTTCGATCCGTGCGGTCATGGGCTTTTGATGTTTATGGCGGCCCAGCCGGGCGCGCGCGGGGATCGCGAAAGGTCGGCTCTATTTACGGAGTCGATTTCGCCTGCGCAATCACCAAATCGCCATAAATCGAACCTGGGTTCAGCTCTACGGCGTTGATGCATCAAGCCAATCAGGGCCTTGGTATACCAGAGCAATGGTGCACCGGCGAAGAAACGAACAATAGTTCATCCTTTGTGGCGGCCGTTGAGGCGCATTGAAATTACTATTGGAACGGCTCCAAGCTGCCGACCGGCTGTCGAGGTTCGAACCAGTCAGTTCATGGCGCGTCGACCGCTTCGCAAGCGTGCGTGCCATTGCCTATTTCCGCGAGACGCATCGATTTTCCGCAAGGCGGCGGATATGCGCCGTCTGCAATCCACCCCAGACGGCCGCCGCGGCATGTCTCGTACCGGTGTTTTTACGAATGCTCAGGCATCGGCGGCGTGCCTCTCGACATCCGCATGCCGCGCGACGAGACGCCACCCTCACTTCTTCGCGTAAATATCCTTGTACGTATCGCGCAGCACGTTCTTCTGCACCTTGCCCATCGTATTGCGCGGCAATTCATCGACGACGAACACCCGCTTCGGCATCTTGAACTTGGCGAGCCGTCCGTCGAGCGCCTTCAACACGGCAGCCTCGGTGACCTCGGCGCCCTTGTTGCAGACCAGCACCGCCGTCACCCCTTCGCCGAAATCTGCATGGGGCACGCCGATCACCGCGGATTCGATCACGCCGGGCATGGCGTCGATCTCGCTCTCGATTTCCTTGGGATAGACGTTGAAGCCGCCTGATATGACGAGATCCTTGCCGCGGCCGAGGATGTGGACGTAGCCCTTGTTGTCGATCTTGCCGAGGTCGCCGGTGATGAAGAAGCCGTCGGGCCGGAATTCCGACTTGGTCTTCTCAGGCATGCGCCAATAGCCCTTGAACACGTTCGGGCCCTTGACCTCGATCATGCCGATCTCGTCGCGCGGCAATTCCTTGCCGGTCTCGGGCTCGGTGACGCGGACGGAGACGCCGGGCAGGGGGAAGCCGACGGCGCCGGGCACACGCTCGCCGTCATAGGGGTTCGACGTGTTCATGTTGGTTTCGGTCATGCCGTAGCGCTCGAGCACGGCGTGACCGGTGCGTGCGGACCATTCGCGATGGGTCTCGGCCAGCAGTGGCGCCGAGCCCGAGATGAACAGCCGCATGTGCTTCGTTGTCTCCTTCGACAGCGCAGGATTCTGCAGCAAGCGCGTGTAGAAGGTCGGCACGCCCATCAGCACGGTGGCGCGCGCCATCAGCTTGATGATCAGATCCGGATCGAGCTTGGGCAGGAAGATCATCGAGGCCCGCGCGAACAGCGTGACGTTGGTCGCCACGAACAGGCCGTGGGTGTGATAGATCGGCAGCGCGTGGATCAGCACGTCCTTGTCGGTGAAGCGCCAATAGTCGACGAGCGACAGCGAGTTCGAGGCCAGATTGTCGTGGCTGAGCATCGCGCCCTTGGAGCGGCCGGTCGTGCCCGAGGTGTAGAGGATCGCAGCGAGGTCGTCGTTGGCCCGTGCGACCGTCGCGAATTCGCCGCTGGCCTTGTCAGCGGCGTCGGTCAGGGAGCCCTTGCCGTCAGCTCCGAGCGTCTCGATCCTGGCCTTCACCTTGGCGGCGATCGGGGCGAGGCCTTCCGCCTTGGAGGGATCGCAGACCACCAGCGCCGGCTCGGCATCGCCGATGAAGTAATCGAGCTCGTTCAGTGTATAGGCGGTGTTCAGCGGCAGATAGACCGCGCCGGCCCGCACGGTCGCCAGATACAGCACGATGTTGGCGACCGATTTTTCGACTTGCACCGCGACGCGATCGCCGGGCTTGACGCCGCGCGCGACCAGCACATTCGCCATTTGGCCTGCCCGCGCGACCAGATCGCCATAGCTGATCCGGGCACCGTCCTGTGTCTCGATCGCGAGGCGTTTGGGATCGTCGAGGCCGTCGAACAGGCGGGAAAACAGGTTGGCGTTGGCTGCGTGGTTCATGCAAGATTTCCTCGACCGCAGGACTGACAAGGCCGGTCAAAACCGAGGGCTGGATTAGCAAAAACCGCCCCAATGAAGCAACGGAGACAGTTTGCATGACAAAAAATGGGAAACGCGTGGCCTGGGTCACCGGCGGCGGCAGCGGGATCGGGGAGGCCGGCGCCGAGGCGTTAGCCGCCGACGGCTGGACGGTGGTGGTTTCGGGACGCCGCAAGGACGCTTTGGAGACCGTGGTCGCGAAGATCACTAAGGCGGGCGGCTTGGCCGAAGCCATGGCGCTGGACGTGGCCAATGCGGACCAGGCGCAGACGGCGGCCGACGGAATCGTCGCGAAGCATGGCCGCATCGATCTGCTCGTGAACAATGCCGGCATCAATGTCCCCAAGCGCAGCTGGAAGGATATGGAACTGGAGGGCTGGGACAGGCTGGTCCAGGTCAATCTCAACGGCGTGCTCTATTGCATGCGCGCAGTGCTGCCGACGATGCGCAAGCAGCAGGACGGCTCGATCATCAACGTCTCGTCCTGGGCCGGCCGCCACGTCTCCAAGATGCCGGGCCCGGCCTACACCACCACCAAGCATGCGGTGCTGGCGCTGACCCATTCCTTCAACATGGACGAATGCGTCAATGGTCTGCGCGCCTGCTGCCTGATGCCGGGCGAAGTGGCGACCCCAATCCTGAAGCTGCGCCCGGTGGTGCCGAGCGAGGAGGAGCAGGCCAAGATGCTGCAGCCCGAAGATCTCGGCCGCACCATCGCGTTCATCGCCTCGATGCCGCCGCGCGTCTGCATCAACGAGCTCCTGATCAGCCCGACCCATAATCGCGGCTTTATTCAGACACCGAACAATAGAGACTGAGGCGGGCACCCTGCCGTAGGGTGGGCAAAGCGACTTGTCCGCCGTAGCTCGCAGAGCGAAGGCGGAAGCGTGCCCACGCATTTTCCGTGATCGAGAGAGATGGTGGGCACGGCGCTTCAAGCCTTTGCCCACCCTACGGCACCGTGCGATTGCGCACCCACCCCACACGGACACGCCGCTCCATAGTTTCACGCATCACAATAAATTATTCCCCGAAACCGCCGCGCGAACCCTCCCGTAGTTCGGCCAACGACGCGCTGCTGCTTTACGTCAACTGTCGCAGACGCCGTTGTTGCCCCAACGCAAACGCCGGCGATCGCCGGTCACAATCGGGAGTCTCTCCATGTCGAAACGCATTGCCTATCTCACCGCTGCTGCCTTCAGCGCGCTGGCCATCACCGCAACAATCATCGCGCCCGCCCGCGCCGAGGAAAAGACCGTCATGGTCGGCGGCGCCGCGATGTTCCCCTCCAAGAATATCGTCCAGAACGCGGTCAATTCGAAAGATCACACCACGCTGGTGGCGGCGGTGAAGGCGGCAGGTCTCGTCCCGACGCTGGAAGGCAAGGGCCCGTTCACGGTGTTCGCGCCGACCAATGCCGCCTTCGGCAAGCTGCCGGCCGGCACCGTCGATAACCTGGTCAAGCCCGAGAACAAGGCGACCCTGACCAAGATCCTCACCTACCATGTCGTGCCCGGCAAGCTCGAGGCTTCCGACCTCAGCGATGGCAAGAAGCTGAAGACGGCCGAGGGCGAGGAACTCACCGTCAAGAAGCAGGACGGCAAGGTCTGGATCATCGATGCCAAGGGCGGCACCTCGATGGTGACGATCTCCAACGTCAACCAGTCCAACGGCGTGATCCATGTGGTCGACACCGTGCTGATGCCGGCAACGTAACACCGCACCCTCCTGTTTCATCCCCGACAGGATGCGGACGAATTAGCGAGCCGGGGACACCCGGCTCGCATTATTTTGACCACCATAGCCTGACGGTATCGATTCGATTTGCCGCGTGGCGTAACGAAAGCGGCCGGACCGGCGTATAATCACCGACACCGACGTTCAGGACGGAACCACCATGTCGAGCCTTACCGCGACCGACGAGCAAATCAGCGCCACCAAGGCCAAGGTGATCCAGCCGGCCTGGGTCCGCGTCATGCACTGGACCAACGCCGTCGCCATGATCCTGATGATCATGTCGGGCTGGCAGATCTACAACGCCTCGCCGCTGTTCGACTTCCGCTTCTCCCATGACATCACGCTGGGCGGCTGGCTCGGCGGCGCGCTGCTCTGGCATTTTGCGGCGATGTGGCTGCTGATGGTCAACGGCCTCGCCTATCTCATCACCGGTTTCGCCACCGGCCGCTTCCGGAAAAAGCTGCTGCCGATCACGCCCTCAGGCGTGATCCACGACGTCCAGGCGGCCTTGTCGTTCAAGCTCGCCCATGACGATCTCACCGTCTACAATTACGTGCAGCGGCTGCTCTATGCCGGCATCATCGTGGTCGGCGTGCTGATCGTGCTGTCGGGCCTGTCGATGTGGAAGCCGGTGCAATTGCACTGGCTGGTGACGTTGTTCGGCGACTATCCGACCGCGCGCTACGTCCATTTCTTCTGCATGGCCGCGATCTGCGCCTTCCTCGTCATTCACGTGCTGCTCGCGCTCTTGGTGCCGAAGAGCCTGCGCGCGATGATCATCGGCCGCTGAGGAGGAGACCATGGCCAAGCGCTCATTCCTGATCCCCGGCGTCGACAAGCGGCTGCTGATCAAGGACTCCCTCAAGGTGATGCCCGATCTCACCCGCCGCCGCTTCATCGCCGGCGGCGCCAGCCTCGGGGCGCTGACGCTGCTCACCGGCTGCGACGTGATCGATTCGTCCTCGGCCGAGGAGATGCTGAAGTCCGTCTCGAAGTTCAACGACGCGGTGCAGGATTTCATCTTCAATCCCGACGCGCTGGCGCCGACCTTTCCCGAGAGCGCGATTACGAAGCCGTTCCCGTTCAACGCCTATTACGATCTCGACGACGCGCCTGAGGTCTCGGCCGCGGATTGGAAACTTGAGGTGCGCGGCCTGGTCGATAACAAGAAATCCTGGACGCTGGACGAGCTCTATAAGCTGCCGCAGTTCACGCAAATCACGCGTCACATTTGCGTCGAAGGCTGGAGCGCGATCGGCAGCTGGACCGGCACGCCCTTGCGCGATTTCCTCAAGCTTGTCGGCGCCGACACCCGCGCGAAATACGTCTGGTTCCAGTGCGCCGACAAGGACGGATACAACTCGCCCCTGGACATGCGCACCGCGCTGCATCCGCAGACGCAGATGACATTCAAATATGCGGGCGAGATCCTGCCGCGCGCCTACGGTTTTCCGATGAAGATTCGCGTGCCGACAAAGCTCGGCTTCAAGAACCCGAAATACGTCGTCTCGATGGAAGTCACCAACGACTACAAGGGCGGCTATTGGGAAGACCAGGGCTATAATTCGTTCAGTGGGAGCTAGCGGCGAACTCCCCTGCCGTAGGGTGGGCAAAGGCGCGCAGCGCCGTGCCCACCCTCTCTCTCGATCGCGAAAAATGCGTGGGCACGCTTCGCTTTGCCCACCCTACGGCACCGGTTGCTTTGCCGGCCCCACCTTCCGTTGCAGCAGCGCAAGCACCGCGCCCAACGCCAGCAGCGCCGCCGATACGTTGAGCGCGTAGCTCAAGCTCCCCAGCGCGTCCGTGATCGCGCCGACCACGATCGGGCCGAGCGTCTGGCCGATGCCGAACGAGATCGTCATCGCCGCGATTGCGGTCGGCCACATCGGCGGCGGATAGTTGAAGCGCACGAAGGCAGTGGTCGAGCCGACGACCGCGAAGAAGGCGACGCCGAACACCAGCGCCGAGATTGCGAGCCATGCGGGCGAGTGCCCGAGGATCGGCAAGGCCGCGCCAACAGCGTTGGTGCCGAGGATGATCGCGGTGGCGAGACCGCCGCGGTCGAGCGCGAGCACACCCCGCCAGGCCCAGGGCGTGACGAACGCACTCATGCCGATCAGGCCCCAGAATGCCGCCTGCGCCGCGGCCCCGCCGCCGCCGTCGCGCACATAGGCGATCATGAAGGTCATGTAGGCGATGTAACCGGCGCCGAACAGGAAATAGGCGGCGAGATAGATCAGCACCGGGAGAACTGCGAAGGCGCCGTTTCTGCCTTCGGAAAAGCGCGCGCCGCTCTCGATCCGCACCAGAAACAGTGGCACGGTCATCGCGGCCGAGAGCAGCGTCATTGCCCACCACACGATCCACCATGAGCCCGGACCGAAATGCTGCAGCGTGAACGGTGCGATCAGCCCGGAGGCGAGAATGCCGATTCCGGGCCCGGCGTAAAACAGGCTCAGCAGGAAATTGGCCCGTTCAGGGCGCGACTGCGCGATTGAAGCCGCCAGCGCGCCGCCGGCGACGAAGCCGGCCGCGGCCCCGAGGCCGAGCACCAGGCGGGCGAGGCTCAGCGCGATGAAATTCCCCGTCAGTGCACAGGTGGCCAGCGCGGCGAGGCAGGCGAGGGTTCCGCCGCGGATCGCCGCCGACCAGCCAATGCGCTGGATGAGCCGGGACGCGGCCAGCGCCCCCACGAGGTAGCCGACGGCGTTGATGGTGTTCATGAAACCCGCCGCCGAGTAGGACCAGCCGAGGTCCTCCCGCATGTCGGGCAGCACCAGCGCATAGGCAAAGCGGCCGATGCCGAGCCCGACGGTTGCGGCCAGCGACAGGGTCAGGATCAGCCGCGCGGGATGCGCGACAGGTGGGCGGCGAGGTGCGGGCAAGGGGGTACTCCGGCGGGGCGCAGTGTGGCAGGCCCGGTCCGCCTTGCACAGCCGCACCCCGGCAATGGTGTCTTGCCAAGCGCGCAACGCCGCTCTAGCACTCCGGCCGAATTTCATCCTGCTCGTCTTGCCCGGGCTTGACCCGGGCATCCATCTTTCAAAAAAGCTGGATTNATTGCCGGGTCAAGCCCGGCAATGACGAGGAAAACCGAGGAAGAACTGATATGGCGACCCACAAATTGCTGCTGCTCCCCGGCGACGGTATCGGCCCCGAGGTGATGGGCGAGGTGAAGCGGCTGATCGACTGGCTCAATTCATCAGGGATCGCCAAATTCGAGACCGATACGGGCCTGGTCGGCGGCTCCGCCTATGACGCCCACAAGGTGTCGGTCTCCGAAGGCGACATGGCCAAGGCCAAGGACGCCGATGCCGTGATCTTCGGCGCGGTCGGCGGTCCGAAATGGGATTCGGTGCCTTATGAGGTCCGCCCGGAAGCCGGCCTCTTGCGCCTGCGCAAGGATCTCGCGCTGTTCGCCAACCTCCGCCCGGCGGTGTGCTATCCGGCGCTGGCCGATGCCTCCAGCCTGAAGCGCGAGGCGGTCGAGGGCCTCGACATCGTCATCGTGCGCGAGCTCACCGGCGGCGTCTATTTCGGCGAGCCCAAGACCATCACCGATCTCGGCAACGGCCAGAAGCGCGCCATCGACACCCAGGTCTACGACACCTATGAGATCGAGCGCATCGGCCGCGTCGCCTTCGAGCTTGCCAGGAAGCGCAAGAACAAGGTGACCTCGATGGAGAAGCGCAACGTCATGAAGTCGGGCGTGCTCTGGAACGAGGTCATGACCCAGCTCCACAAGCGCGAATATCCTGACGTCACGCTCGAGCACCAGCTCGCCGATTCCGGCGGCATGATGCTGGTGAAATGGCCGAAGCAGTTCGACGTCATCGTCACCGACAACCTGTTCGGCGACATGCTGTCCGACATCGCCGCGATGCTCACCGGCTCGCTCGGCATGCTGCCCTCGGCCTCGCTCGGCGAGGTCGACGCCAAGACCGGGAAGCGCAAGGCGCTGTACGAGCCGGTGCACGGCTCGGCCCCTGATATCGCCGGCAAAGGTCTCGCCAATCCGATCGCGATGATCTCGTCCTTCGGCATGGCGCTGCGTTATTCCTTCGACATGGGCGATCTCGCCGACAAGGTCGACCAGGCGATCGCCGCAGTGCTCGCCAGCGGTCTTCGCACCGCCGACATCAAGTCGGAAGGCACCACCGCCGCCTCGACCACGCAAATGGGCGAAGCGATTTTGAAGGAATTGCAGAAGCTGCACGCGTAAGAACGCTGTCGTAGGGTGGTTAGCCCTGCGGACTGCGCGAAGCGCAATTCGCTGGGCGTAACCCACCTCTTCTGTCTCCGCGGAAACCAAAGTGGTGGGTTACGCCGCGCGACTACGCTTCGCGCAGCCACGCAGCTAACCCACCCTACGAAGTCAGGAGCCCGTTCATGGACGCACCCCGCCCCAAGATCGCGGAAACCTTCGTCCATGACACGGTGCGCCAGCGCGAGGCGCAGATCGGGCGGCGTTGCGAGATCCTTAGCCATACCCGCATCGAATACGCCGCGCTCGGCGATTACTCCTATCTCGGCGAAAACTGCGACGTCGCCGACGCCGTGATCGGCAAGTTCACCGCCATCGCCAATTCGGTGCGGATCGGCGCGCCCAATCATCCGATGGGGCGGCCGTCGCAGCATCGCTTCACCTATGTCCCCGAATATTACGAGGCGGGCGCAACGCGCGATCGCGACTTCTTCGCCGATCGCCGCGACGACCGCGTCATCGTCGGCAATGATGTCTGGATCGGCCACGCCGCGATCCTGCTGCCGGGCGTCAGCGTCGGCGACGGCGCGGTGATCGGCGCGGGCGCCGTCGTCAGCCGCGATGTCGCGCCCTATACCATCGTCGGCGGCGTGCCTGCGCGCGCCATCCGCAAGCGCTTCGATGATGCTGTCGCGGCAAGCCTGCGCCGCATCGCCTGGTGGGATTGGCCGGACGAGCTGATCTTCGAACGCCTCGCCGATTTCCGCTCCGAGGCAATCGAGGAGTTTTGCCGGCGCCATGATCCGGCTTTTGCGGCTGGCCGCTGAATGGTAGGGTGGGTTAGCCTTGCGATTGCGCGAAGCGCAATTCGCATGGCGTAACCACCTCTTCTGTCGCTGCGGAAACCAAAGTGGTGGGTTACGCCACGCAGATGCGCTCCGCGCATCTGCAGGGCTAACTCACCCTACGAGATCTCGCAAAAACAAAAATGGCCGGGCGCGAGCCCGGCCTTTTGATTCGAACGATATGCCCGCTCAGTACAGCGGGAAATTCTGCGGGTAGCCGCCGACATCGGCCGGGGTCGCCAGCGGCTGGCGATCGATCGGGCGGTTGAGGTTTTCGCGGGCGAAGGACGGATAACCGACGGCCGGCGGGAAGGCGTAATCGCTGAACTTGCGGTCGCCTGGATTGACCTCGGTGCCGCCGTCGAGCCAGGAGCGCTTGCTCACGTAAATACGGGTACGGCCCTGCTGGTAGACCGCGTTGGGGCCGCTGGGACCGTAATAGATCCGGCCGCGATCGTCATAGCGCTGCTTGGTCCTGGTGTCGGCCGAAGCCGGCGCCGCAAAGGCCACAGCGACAACAGCGCCAGCCGCAAGCCAAGCCGCCAGTTTGGCAGAGAAATTCAAGCTCATCACGTCCCCTTCAGGCGGCAAGCCGCCAGTCGATTTCACCCCATACTAGCGCGGCCGAGGGCACTGCAACTAGGTCTATTCAGTCACACCAAGACGGAATAATCGGGCCCGCCGGCAAAAGTTGCATGAATACCAGCGACTTGAGCTTGATGCGGGTCAAAGCGCGCCGCGCAATTGCGCATTCGCCGCGCCCAGCAGCCAGTCGGCCGAGCCTGGAGACGAGCCCTGGGGATCACAGGCGCGGCGCTTCAGCTCGGCATGGGCGAACATCTCCGCCAGCTTCGGCTCGTTGCCCGAGGTCAGCAGCGTCAGCCGGTTCAGCGTGCAGGCGATCGCGGCGCGCCGGGCCGGCATGGTGTCGCCCTGGCAGGAGAAGCCGGAGATCTGCAGCGGTGGCTCCTCGTTGCGCTTGAGATAGCCGAGGCACGCCGGCGAGCCGTCCGCTGTGCCCGATGGCCGAAACAGGGCGACAGGGCCGAACTTGGTGTCGATCAGGCCGGCCTGCTCCAGCGCGGTGGCCGCCACGAGGCCCATTTGGATGGCGAGGCCGGCGGCTGCCGGACGCGTCACGTCGAATTCGTTGCCCTCCCGGTAAATCTCGAGCTCGGCCCAAGGTCTGTCGGCGTTGCCAGCCCAGCGCATGACGTCGCGGCGGCCGCCTTCGGGGTGCCTGAAAATCGTATAAGAGGCTGTTTTCTCTGATGTATCGAGCCGGCTGAGGGCGAAGGCCGGATGCGAACGGTCAGCGATAGCCCACCCCGGCTTCGCGGCGGGCTGGTCGTCACGCAAATCGGGCAGCTGGCCGAGCCCGGCAAGCGCCAGGATGGCAAACAGGGCCAGCGCCCCCACATAGGCGAACAGGCGCGCCAGCGTGCCGACCACCTCGTCGGCGAAATTGGCAAGCGCCAGATGGATCTGGGTGGGGTTTGCGGCCGTGCTGGCCTCAGGC
Organism: Bradyrhizobium manausense; assembly: GCF_001440035.1. Classification (GTDB taxonomy): domain Bacteria; phylum Pseudomonadota; class Alphaproteobacteria; order Rhizobiales; family Xanthobacteraceae; genus Bradyrhizobium; species Bradyrhizobium manausense. The sequence goes on from NZ_LJYG01000100.1 coordinate 20,376, forward strand.
GACTGCATCCACGGCCTTCAGGCAGGGTCCAACGTTGTCTTGAGGCCGGTTCTCGCATAGAAGCGCTGCTCTTCCTGTTTAAGCGTCAGCTTCAGGAACGGGCTTTTTCATCGGAGAGTGAACGATGGGTTACAAAGTCGCAGTCGTCGGCGCGACCGGCAATGTCGGACGGGAAATGCTCAACATCCTAGATGAGCGCAAATTTCCCGCGGACGAGGTCGTGGCCCTGGCGTCACGCCGCAGCGTCGGCGTCGAGGTCTCCTATGGCGACCGTACCCTGAAGGTCAAAGCGCTCGAGCATTACGATTTCTCCGATGTCGACATCTGCCTGATGTCTGCGGGCGGCTCGGTGTCGAAGGAATGGTCGCCGAAGATCGGCGCCGCCGGCGCCGTCGTGATCGACAATTCATCGGCCTGGCGCATGGACCCGGACGTGCCGCTGATCGTGCCCGAGGTGAACGCGGCCGCGACCGAAGGCTTCAGGAAGAAGAACATCATCGCCAACCCGAACTGCTCGACCGCGCAGCTCGTGGTCGCGCTGAAGCCGCTGCACGACAAGGCCACCATCAAGCGCGTCGTGGTCTCGACCTATCAATCGGTGTCGGGCGCCGGCAAGGATGCCATGGACGAATTGTTCTCGCAGACCAAGGCCGTCTACACCAATGACGAGCTGGTCGCGAAGAAGTTTCCCAAGCGCATCGCTTTCAACGTCATCCCCCACATCGATGTCTTCATGGAGGACGGCTACACCAAGGAAGAGTGGAAGATGATGGCGGAGACCAAGAAGATCCTTGATCCCAAGATCAAGCTCTCCGCGACCTGCGTGCGCGTGCCGGTCTTCGTCGGCCACTCCGAGGCCGTCAACATCGAGTTCGAGAATCCGATCAGCGCCGACGAAGCGCGCAACATCCTGCGCGTGGCGCCCGGCTGTCTCGTCATCGACAAGCAGGAGCCCGGCGGCTACGCCACGCCGTATGAAGCCGCCGGCGAGGACGCCACCTATATCAGCCGCATCCGCGAGGACGCGACGGTGGAGAACGGACTCGTGCTGTGGTGCGTATCGGACAATTTGCGCAAGGGCGCCGCGCTGAACGCGATCCAGATCGCCGAAGTCCTGATCAACCGCAAGCTGATCAGCGCAAAGAAGCAGGCGGCGTAAAGAAGATGTAGAATGTAGGGTGGGTTAGCCGGGCGGCTGCGCGAAGCGCAGGCGCTCGGCGTAACCCACCTCTTTCATTTCCGCGGTGAGAGAAGCGGTGGGTTACGCCAAGCGGTTTGCGCTTCGCGCAATCCGCAGGGCTAACCCACCCTACGAATTCACGTCACGCTCCGCGCGCTCCTGAATTGCTTGCTCGCCTGGTCCAGCACGAACAGCGTTCCCTCGGCGACGCCGAAATAGGCGCCATGGAGCTGCATCTGGCCGCTCTCGACGGCCTTGCGCACGAACGGGAACGTCATCAGGTTTTCGAGGCTGCGGAACACTGCGGCCTTTTCGATGCGCTCGACGAACTGCGCCATGGTCTCGTGGTCGCGCTGCTCCACCACTTCGCCCGGCTTGATGAACATCTGCATCCATTTGCCGATGAAGTCGCCCGGCGTGAGCGGCTCGATCTTGTCGACGAAGGCGCGGATGCCGCCGCATTGCGCGTGGCCGAGCACCACGATGTGCTTCACCTTCAGCACGGTCACGGCATATTCCAGCGCGGCCGAGACGCCATGCGCGTTCTCGTCGGGCTGGTAGGTCGGCACCAGATTGGCGATGTTGCGCACCACGAACAGTTCGCCGGGCCCGACATCGAAAATCACCTCGGGTGAGACGCGGCTGTCGCAGCAGCCGATCACCATCACCTCGGGCGACTGTCCCTTCACCGACAGCTCGCGATAACGGTTCTGCTCGGCCGGCAACCGGTTGGTGGAGAAGGCGTTGTAGCCGTCCAGCAAGGACTTCGGGAATGTGATCATGACCTATGCCTAATCATAGACCGCCAGGGCGAACAAGCCTTTCGAATGGGCAGGCCAGATGCTATCGCCTCCAACCTGGAACAAGTCCGAGCCATCAGGAAGGAACGCAGCATGACCCGCCCGCGCCGCAGCCATCTGTTCATGCCCGGCTCCAATCCTCGCGCCCTTGAAAAGGCAAGGAATCTCGCCGCCGACGGCCTGATCCTGGACCTCGAGGATTCCGTCGCTCCTGACGCCAAGTCCGCGGCGCGCGACGGCATAGCCGCCGCGATCGCTGCAAAGGGCTTCGGCAAGCGCGAGGTCCTGATCCGGACCAACGGTCTCGACACGCAGTGGTGGGCCGAAGACGTCGCCATGGCCGCCAAGGCTTCGCCTGACGGCATCCTGGTTCCAAAAGTTTCAAGCATCGAGGATCTCCGGAGCATCGGCCGCGACCTCGCCCATCTCGGCGCCGCGCCATCAGTGAAGGTCTGGGCGATGATCGAGACCGCGCGCGCGGTGCTGCATGCCGAGGAGCTGGCCGAGGCCGGACGCGATCCATCGTGCCGCCTCGCCGGCTTTGTGTTCGGCCCCAACGACATCTCGCGCGAGACGCGGATCAGGATGCTGCCCGGCCGCACCGCGATGACCCCGATGATCACGCATTGCATCCTGGCGACGCGCGCCGCCGGCCTCGAGATCCTCGATGGCCCCTATAGCGACATCGCCAATCCCGACGGCTTCGCCACCGAATGCGCGCAAGCGCGCGATCTCGGCTTCGACGGCAAGACGCTGATTCATCCCTCGCAAATCGAAGCCTGCAACGCGATCTTCACGCCTCCGGAAGAGGAAGTCGCGCGCGCGCGAAAAATCATCGCGGCGTTCGAGTTGCCGGAAAACGTCTCGCGCGGCGCGATCCGCCTCGACGGCGCGATGGTGGAGCGCCTGCACGCCGACATGGCGCGCCGCACCATCGCGATCGCGGACGCGATTGCCGCGATGAGCAAGGGCTGAGGTGTGAGCCAGTCCGCTTTGTCAACCTGGACTGCATCGGAACGCGGGTCGTTTTGAGGCTTTAAACGCCGCGAATGCATTGATTTGCCGCGCAGGTTTCTGATCACGACCGCGCGAAAATCGGCCGCGGTTGCTGCCGTTGACTTGCATAAGGCCCACGTCGCAAGGTAATGCCGGAAAGAATTGAAAATACTGGGTCCAACCTGGTGTGAGGTATCCTCATGACGGCTCTTGCGGAAGTGGCTGCTCCGGCCAATCTCGTCGACGAACTCACTGCACATGCGGTGCGCAGCATCGAGGCCGCTGATCATTCCGCGTCTCCGTTTCCCCACATCGTGTTCCGCGATTTCTTCCCCGCGGATTTCTACCGGGACATGATCCGGAGCGTGCCGACCCAAGGCTACGATCCGATCACCGGTACGGGGACACGGATGGCGCTGCGCCTCTACGGTGAAAATGTCGACAAGATCGAGCCGTCATTGCGCCCCGCATGGGCGGCCGTGTCGGCCATGCTGACCTCGAAGCCTGTCGAGCAGGCGATCCGGAACCGGCTGCATGACGGGCTCGAGATTCGCGCCCGCGGCGACAAGGTGGCCAAGGCTGAGGATCTGACGCTGGTCGCAAAGCCGGTCGTCTATGTCGACAGGGACGGCTATCAGATCAAGCCGCATCCGGACACGCGCAAGAAGGTCGTGACGATGCAGCTGTATTGCCCGGCCGACGACAGCCAGGAAGCGCTGGGAACGACGCTCTACCAGGCTTCGCTCAAGGGCCTGTTTCACGTCGGCTCCTATTGTCTCGAGCCCGTGAAGACGATCCCGTTCCTGCCCAATGTCGGCTACGCCTTCGTGGTCCTGAAGGCCTATCACACCCTGACCCGGATGAGCTGGCACGGCCGTCCGCAGATCCATACCGATCGTGACCGGGTCACCATTCTCAACACGTTCTATGTGAACGAGACCGTCGGCTTCTGATCGTTGGGTCTGGACCGCGACCGGTTCGTACCCGGTCGCGAGTACCGCCGCCGCCTCGTCAGATCGTCTGGCCCCCGGACACCTCGACGCGCTGGGCCGTGATCCAGCGGTTGTCAGGACCGAGCAGGCTCGCGACCATCGGCCCGATGTCGTCTGGCAGGCCGACGCGGCCGAGCGCGGTCATTTGTGCAAATTGCTTGTTCAGATCAGGCATGTCCCGGACGGCTCCGCCGAGGAAGTCGGTTTCGATCGCACCCGGCGCGACGACGTTGGCTGTGATGCCGCGTCCGCCGAACTCCTTGGCCATATAGACCGTCAAGACCTCGATCGCGCCCTTCGCGGCTGCATAGGCGGAGAAGCCGGGGAAGGACACGCGCGTCAGCCCGCTGGAGAAGTTGATGATCCGGCCGTTGTCGGCAAGCAGCGGCAGCAAGGCCTGTGTCAGAAAGAATGGCCCTTTGACATGCGTGTCGAACAGGGCGTCGAATTGCAGCTCTTTCGTCTCGGCGATGGAAGCCATCTCGCCCTGGCCGGCATTGTTGACGAGATGATCGAACGTGGTCGCGGCCCAATGCATAGTCAGCGTCGATCGAACCTCTGCGACGAACGCGGGAAATGACGAGACGGAGGTAACGTCGAGTTCGAGCGCGACGGCCTTCCGGCCGAGCGCCTCGATCTCGGTGACGACCTCGCGGGCGGCGGAGGCGCCGCTGCGATACGTCACGATCACATCGCCGCCGTGACGCGCGATGGCGATCGCGGTGTTGCGGCCAAGACCCCGGCTGGCGCCAGTGACGAGCGAAATGGTGGGCATCGGAAGTTCCTCGTGGGGTTGCGGTGAGTTGCTTCTGCCCGCGATCGATCGTCCGATGTTGCCGGATCCTCGGATCCTCTTGCCCAACACTCCAGAATGCGGCGGCGGCGGACTTGCCCAAAACTCCTGCTTTTCTGCCTGATTGCCCGGCGTTGTTGCTTGCGCGCCGGGCTCGGCCTAAAATTGGCGCGTGACCGAAACGCTGCTCCAGATCGCCAGTCGTTATTCCGCGGCTCACGCCGACGACAAAGGCATCGCCTCCACCCCCTTCGCCGGTGTCTCGATCATCCGGGAGACCGCGCCGAGCGCGCTCCTGTACGCGATCTCCAAGCCTCTGGTCGCATTGGTCCTGCAAGGCGCCAAACGTGTCGCGACCGGCCGGACGTCCTTCGACTTTGGTGCAGGCGATTCGCTGTTGATTGCGAGTGATGTGCCGACTGTCAGCCAGATCACGCGCGCGACGGCGGCGGCACCGTATCTTTCGCTCGTCCTCGAGCTCGACCCCACAATCATCGAAGGACTGGTGGTCGAGATGGGTTCGCTCCCGTTCATTCCGTCCCAACCGCTACGGGTCGAGCCTACGGAACAGGAGGTTGCGGATGTGGCGCTCCGCTTGTTGCGCCTGATCGACCGTCCCTCAGCCTTGCCGATCTTGCAGGGCCAGTTGCTGCGCGAGCTGCACTACTGGCTGCTGGCAGGACGGCACGGTGGCGTCATCAGGGCCCTCGGCATTGCCGACAGCCATGCCAAACGGATCGGCCGCGCCGTTGCCATCATCCGTGCCGACTACGCCAAGCCGTTGCGCATCGACCGGCTGGCCAGAGCCGCCGGCATGAGCCCGTCGGCGTTTCACGCGCACTTCCGGAGCGTCACGTCCTTGACCCCGCTCAAGTTTCAGAAACAGCTGCGCCTGATTGAGGCGCGTCGCGCGATGCTGGCGGATGCCGCGAGCATCGCGGCCGCAGCCCATCAGGTCGGCTACGAAAGCGTCACGCAGTTCACGCGCGAATATTGCCGGCTGTTCGGGATGCCGCCCGGGCGCGACATGCGCGAGATGAAACGGCGCGTCGAAACGGCGGCGTGAAAGGTTGCTGATGGCGACGATCGACAAGGTCTACATCCTCGATGGCGGTATTGCAGAGGTCGAGGATGGCTCGATCTACTCTCCCGGCATCAATGTCGGCGTCCCCATGACGCTGAGCTGCAATGCCTATCTCATCAGTCATCATGGCGAATGGCTGATCTGGGATACGGGAATCGAGGATGCGCTGGTGAAATACCCGGAGGACGGATCATCGCGCATGGCATACGCGGCATCGTGCGTCGTCCCATCGCCGACCAGTTGGATGAAATCGGCGTGCGGCCCCGCGATGTCGGCACGATCGTCCTGTCCCATGCCCATTTCGATCACATCGGAAATGTCGATCTGTTCGAAAACGCAAAATGGGTCGCTCAGCGAGCCGAGTTTGAGGCGATGTTCGGACCGGAGCCTGACGAGTTCGGCTACTCGCTGCCGCACTACAAGATGTTGAAGGAGCGGCCTTACGAGATCGTCGATGGTGACCACGACATCTTCGGAGACGGCGCCGTGCGCATGATCTTCACGCCGGGCCATACTCCAGGGCATTGCTCGCTGATTGTAAGGTTGCCGCGGCGCGGCGCCGTGCTGCTGAGCGGCGACGTCGCGCACAACAGGGAGAACCTCCGGCACATGCGCGTGCCGTCCTTCAATGCGGACCAGCAGGCAACGGTCGCGTCCATGGCCAAAGTCGTCGAATTGCTTCGCGCCGAGAACGCCGAAATCTGGATCAATCACGATACGGCGCAGAGTGAGGGGCTACCTCACGTGCCAGACTGGATCGCGTCAACGCGGCGCGACCTCAGTGCGATCGAGCGATTCCAGCGTCGCGGCGTTGCCGCAATAGCCGTGATAGTTTTCAGCCGCGGTGCCGTCGGCAAGATCGCGGTCGCACTCGCCCTTGTTATGGCAGAGCGAGCAGACCCGCTCCATATCGCGCAGCAGCAGCGGCTGTGGGCGTCCGAGTCCCTCCGCGCTAATGCCAAGCTGCTCCAGCATCTTCGGTAATTCGTCGGCGGCATGCTGGCCGTTGCGGACCAGCTCTTCGAGGTCGTCAGGCGCGATCCTGAGATCGTTCGCGATCCGGTCGAAATCGAAGCGATCAAGCTGCCGCATCTCGGCCATCTCGCGGCGATGCTTCAGCCAACTCGCGAAGGACTCGATGAGGTCCTGGACGATGGGGTAGGGACTGCTTGCGGTGCTCATGGAAAGCTCCATTCGAACGTCGGAACTGGAGCAACACTAGGCAAAATGATGCAGGAGCGCGTTGCGCTGGATCAAATCACGAAGATTGTCAGCGAGCTTGCGCCGCCTCTCCCGCTTGCGGGAGAGGTCGGGGAGAGGGTTTCTCCTCGATGGGACAGTCCCCTGGAGGAGAAAGCCCTCACCCGCGTCGCTTCGCTCCGCGGCTCGATGATTCCAAATCAATGACCTCGGATGCGCTTGCGGCCCGTGATCATGGCCCGGATCAGGTTTTCGTGCTGAAGCAGGCTCATCAGCACCACGCCTGCAACGTGCAGCAGGACCAGGATCATGACGGCGTCCGATGCGAAGGCATGCGTGTCCTCGATCCACCAGACGCCGAAGAGGGTGACTGTCACCGACAGCGCGCCTGTGATCGCCGAGACGGCAATTGACAGCAGCAGCGCCACCAGCATCAGCGTCCCGGCGGGATTGAGCCCGATATAGCGGCCGGTGATGCCGCGGCGCAGGTTCCAGAGATAGGAGGGCGCGGCACGAAGGCGGACGCCGATCAAGCGAAAGCGCGAATAGCGGCTGCCCCAGAAGCCCCAGGCCAAACGGAAGACGAGAAGCCCGATCACCGCATAGCCGACGATGCGGTGAAGCCTGTCGTAGACGGTGGGTGTGAACCACGCCACCAGGACGCACGCTGCGAGAGCCCAATGCCAGAGCCGGAGCGGAAGGTCCCAGATTGCGACCGTCCGATCCGCGGGGGTCCGTTTCGCCCCCCCGCACGTGTCTGATACCGCGTTGCCGCTCAAGCCGGGACCACTTTCAAAGCATAAGCCCTACCTGGCAAACTTACTTGGCAAACCTACTTGGCGATCGTGTGCTTCAGGCTGAGATCTTCCGGGCTGTAGAACAGCTCATAGAGCTTGCCTTCCTTGACGCCATAGACCTCATAGCAGGAGCCTTCGATCTTGGAGCGACGCACTTCGTAACCCAGCGCCGTCGCCTTGGCTTCGGCGTCGCTGGCCGGCTTCCATGACGCCTTGTCGAGCTTGGTGCAATTCTTGAAACCGTCGGCCATCGCGGTCGATCCAGCGCCGAGTCCGATCGCCAATGCCATGGCAACAACACGAATGACCTTCACGAACATCTCCTTTCCGTCATCTGCGCACCGCGTTGCGCGAGGCGCGTCCGAAGGAAGCAAAGGCGGGCATGAAGTCAATCGGCTCGGGTAGGGCGTGATTTAGATAAGCTCTAACGTCGGAGAAAATTGACGATGGCAGTCGTTGCGACGATCAGTAACCGGCCGCCGCCATCACCACGACGGCCGTGAGCGCCATCCAGCCGAAGTGGCGACCACGCGTCGCCCAAGCGTTGGCGCAGGCGGAAAGGCCGAACACGCCGATCATGGTGAGGACGATCCAGCGACGCGCCGAGGCTGAATCCATCCAGGGCGCGGCGACCAGCAGCACACCGCAGCCGATCCAGGCCACCGTCGAAGCCTGCCAGACCAGGCGGACCAGGGTGCGGAGCCGCGGCGGCTCGATGGTGGCATGGGGAAAGACCTTGGCTTCTCCGAGATAGCCATGGATGAGCGCCACGATGATGGCGCCGACGCCGGCACACTGCAGCAAGAGATCACGCATCAAGGCCTCCATACATCAGTGTATGGTGGGATAAAGGCTAGCCTGCCGGCTGTCAATACACTAGTGTATGGTCTGGGATCGGAACCCGACATGACCGAACAGCTCACCGCCGACGACTGGATCAGCCAGGGCATCAAGGCGCTCACCAGAGGCGGCTTTACCGCGCTGAAGGCCGATCCATTGGCAAGGGCCATGGGCGTCTCGCGCGGCAGCTTCTACTGGCATTTTGCCGATCTCGGCGCGTTCCACGCCGCCGTGCTGAGGCGCTGGCGCGAGATCGCGGCCGAGGAGATCATCGCTCGCGTCGAGGCCGACAGCGACGAGCCGCTCAGAGCGCTGCTGCGCAGGACCTTCGGCGCCCGGCTCGACCTGGAGCGCGCGGTGCGTAACTGGGCGGCGTTCGACGCGGCGGCGCAGGCGGCGGTCCGCGCCATCGACCGCCGCAGGCTCGATTATATCGAGGCCTTGCTGGCGAAACGGGGACTCGACGCCGCGACAGCGCAGGCGCGCGCGCAAATCCTGTACTGGACCTTTCTCGGCTTCGCGCTCTCGGCAGCGCCCGTGCCGAGCGCGCGGCTCCAGGGCCTGCTCGACGAGATCCTGAAGATGGTCTCTGACTAGCGTTTGACGCGTTTTCTTAACGCGAACCGGCGTCCACTTCGCTTGAAAACGCTACGGCCGGTGATGGGCGACCGCGAATTTCTGTGTTAGAGGCAAGCCAATGCCGGAGACCCCTATGAACGCGCCCACCGAACGCCCCGAAAACAGCGTCGATCCGAAACTGCTGGAGATCCTGGTCTGCCCGCTGACCAAGGGCCCGCTGGAATTCGACGCGGCCAAGCAGGAGCTGGTCTCGCGGTCTGCGAGACTCGCTTATCCGATCCGCGACGGCATTCCGATCATGCTGCCGGAAGAGGCGAGGAAGATCGACTAAGCGAGTAGGGAGTGGCGAGTGGCGAATCGCAAAACTCTACTCGCCACTCTCTATTCGCTACTCGCCTACAACGCCTCGCCCTTTAGCAGGCGAGGGATTTCGCCGGTGAGGCCGGCCGCCTGGCGGATGAACAGATTCTTCAGAGGCGGGGTGCGGTCGACGATGCCGAGTCCGATGTCGCGGACGGTGCGCAGTAGCGTCGACTTATTCGAGAACAGGAAGTTGAGCGAGTTGGTGGCAACGCCCATCGCCATGGTGTCGAAGCGACGCCAGCGCTGGTAGCGTTCGAGCACGTCAGCGCCACCGAGATCCATGCCGAGCCGCGCGGCATCGACCACCACCTCGGCCAGCGCGGCGACATCCTTCAGCCCCATGTTGAGGCCTTGCCCCGCGATCGGGTGAATGACGTGGGCCGCATCGCCGACCAGCGCGAGGCGCTCGGCGACGAAGGAGCGCGCGACGAAATAGGACAGCGGAAACGCGCGCGGCTTGTCCAGCGCCTTGACCTCGCCGAGATGCAAGCCGAAACGCTGCTCGAGCTCGCCGTGAAATTCCTCGTCGCCAAGCCCGATGATGCGTGCGGCCTCGGCGCGACGCTCGGTCCAGACCAGCGAGGAGCGCCTTCCGGTCAGCGGCAAAATCGCAAACGGGCCCGCGGGCAAAAAGTGCTCTTCGGCGCGGCCTTCGTGATCGCGCTCGTGGCCGACGGTGACGACGATGCCGGATTGGTCGTAGTCCCAGCCATGGGTGGCGATGCCGGCGCGCTCGCGCAGCTTCGATTTCGCACCGTCGGCTGCGACCAGGAGACTGGCCGCAATCTTGCTGCCATCGCCAAGCGTGACGTCAATGCCATCGGCGCTGGCGTCGTAGGACGCGACGGTGGTTGCGCGAAGATCGATGCCGGCGGCTTCGGCGCGGACCACCAGCGCATCGATCAGCCGACGGTTCTCGACCATGTGCGCGAAGGGTTCGCCCGGAGCGACGTCGCCGGCGAAATTCAGGAAGGTCGGACGCGTGGCGTCCTCCAGCTTCGAATCCGTGACGACCATGTCGAGGATCGGCTGCGCCTCGGCTTTCACATCGTCCCAGGCGCCGAGCACCTCGAACAGGCGGCGGCAGGCGGCCACGATCGCGGTTGCGCGGGGATCCCGGCTTGGCCGTGAGCTGAGCGCGGGATCGGCGACGATGACGGCAATCTCGGGGCCGAGCCCCTGACGCAGTGCCAGCGCGAGCGCCAGGCCCGCAAATGCGCCGCCGCCGATGACTATGTGACCCTGTACCGACATACCAAGTTTTCTCTGCCAAGCTTCCCAGTCAATTCTCGGGTCTTGCTAGCAGACTTGAGCTGGGCGAAACAGGGCGGTGAAACAAGGGCGGAACGGCCCGTCTGTGTCATTCCGGGGCGCGACAAAGTCGCGAACCCGGAATCCAGAGGTTATCAGCTCGAGATTCCGGGTTCGCACTGCGTGCGCCCCGGAATGACGACAATGCGAAAGCACCACCATGTCCAAAAGCCTGATCGACCTGATTTCCATCCTCGACCTCGAGCAGCTCGAGGTGAATTTGTTCCGCGGCAACAGCCCGAAGACGAGCTGGCAGCGGGTGTTCGGCGGCCAGGTGATCGGGCAGGCGATGGTCGCGGCCTGCCGCACGGTCGAGGGCCGGCTGCCGCATTCGCTGCATTGCTATTTCATCCTGCCGGGCGATCCGCAGATCCCGATCATCTACCAGGTCGAACGTCTGCGCGACGGCAAGAGCTATTCGACGCGCCGCGTCACCGCAATCCAGCACGGCAACGCGATCTTCTCGATCATGGTATCGTTCCATGCCGAGGAAGAGACCGCGTTCGACCACCAGGACAAGATGCCTGACGTGCCGCCGCCGGACAAGCTCACCGCGGAGGAGGTGGCGAAGCAGCCGATGTTCCGCGAGATGCCAGAGTTCATCCGCCGCTACTACGAATCCGATCGGCCGATCGAGCTGCGCCCGGTCGAGCTCGGCCGTTACTTCGGCCAGAAGATCGAGGACGGCCGCATCCATGTCTGGATCAAGACGGCGGCCAAGCTGCCCGACGATCCGGCGCTGCATATGTGCGCGCTGGCCTATGCCTCGGACTTCTCGCTGCTGGATGCGATCATGGCGCGCTATGGCCGCACGCTGTTCGACAAGCGCATGATGCCGGCAAGCCTCGACCACGCGATGTGGTTTCACCGCCCGTTCCGCGCCGACGAATGGCTGCTTTATTCGCAGGATTCGCCGAGCGCGCAAGGCGGCCGCGGCCTGACCCGCGGCTCGATCTTCAAGCCTGACGGCACGCTGGTCGCCTCGGTCGCGCAGGAGGGCTCTGTGCGCGAGCGCAGGAGCTGATGATCCCGAGCGCGAATTCATCGCGCTCGAGATGGCTTGATCGTGCTTACATCGATCCGCGCGGCGCGAGCTCGGTCTGCGATGCGAACCAGTTCATGATCCAGCGATAGACCCACGGAATCGGGATGATGAAGCTGCACAGGATCGCCGCCACGATGCCCCGCCAGAGAATCCCGAGCCCGCTGCCCCTGAAAATGATCTCTCGACGCGTGCCCTCGATATTGCGATAGATCCAGCGCAGCTGGGCGGCCGCGACCCAGGCCCATCCGATGATGGTGATGAGGGAGATCGCGAACAACAGGTTCCAGCCGATATAGCCGAGCACCGAGCCGTTGAAGCTGAGGCCGAGCGGCTGCCCGTTGGATGCGATGTTCGCGATCATCCATTTGAGCAGCATCCAGTAGAGAACGATCTGGACGATGTAGAAAGCGGTGCTCAGGATCTGGCTGCCGATGTAGCCGATCACAATTGCCAGAACGATGAAGCCGAAGAACCAGGGCACCATCGTCATTGCATTGCCGGTGAAGGACAGGTTCGGCCGCCCCGGGACCTTGACGCAGGACACGATCCATTTCGTGTACCAGACGAACACCCACGGCACCGGAATGACGAGGCACGAGAGGATCAGCATCACCAGCGTGCGCCAGGTGAAGTCGACGATCCCGAAATCGACCGACAGCGATCCGCCGGCGGCGCTGCCCGCGCCGGTATAGGCGCCACCACCCATCATCGGCGGCCCCCCGGTCGGAATGATCGGCGGCGAGCCGCCGCCGGAGATCAATCCAGGAATTTCGGCGGCCTTCTGCCAGCCGGCCATGCCCTCGGACCACACCAGCGTATCCGCGCGCACGACGCCTTGCGCGATCAGGTCGCGGAATTGCCCCTCCGGATAGGGCCCCTGCTGCTTGCCCTCGGATGCGTAGAACCAACTCGCCATGACGCGCCCCCCAAAATACTTATGTACCGCTCAGCCGGCGCGGGTTCACCGCATCCATGCCAAAAATGCATTGTGAGCGACGAACGGATGCCCTGTACAGAGGCGGCCGTTCACATGACCGCCCTTGGCCCAACGTTTTTCCGCTTCAATCTGCAAGTTTTTTGTGCCATTTGCCCGGAAAGATGCCAGATTGACGCATCGCCGGGGACACACGGCGGGCGCATCCCGGGGAACAGGCTGAATCATGAAACTCGTCGTCGCGATCATCAAACCCTTCAAGCTCGATGAAGTCCGTCAGGCCCTGACGGCGATCGGCGTCCACGGCATGACCGTGACCGAGGTGAAGGGCTATGGCCGCCAGAAGGGCCACACCGAGATCTATCGCGGCGCGGAATACGTCGTGAACTTCCTGCCCAAGCTGCGGATCGAGATCGCGGTTGCCTCCGACGTCGCCGAGAAGGCGGTCGCGGTGATCACAGCCACGGCGCGCACCGGGCAAATCGGCGACGGCAAGATCTTCGTCACGCCGATCGACCATGCGCTGCGCATCCGCACCGGCGAGACCGACAGCGACGCGCTCTAGCTCCAAGTTCTTCATCGTCGATCGCACCGGCAACGACGCCACAGCGTGCGACGCCATCACTATGCCGGGGAAAATGACATGGCGGGATTGTTGCGCCGCGTAGCCGCTATGGCTGCGCCGATTGGGTTTGCGTTGTTCAAGGCTGCGCCGGCGCGGGCCGCGACATCAGAGATCAACACCGCCGACACCGCCTGGATGATCGTCGCCACTGCGCTGGTGCTGATGATGACGATCCCGGGACTGGCGCTGTTCTATTCCGGCATGGTGCGCAAGAAGAACGTGCTCGCGACCATGGCGCAGAGCCTTGCCGCGGTGACCCTGATCTCCATTCTCTGGGTGGCGTTCGGCTATTCGCTGTGCTTCGTCGGCGACGGCCCATGGCTCGGCACGCTCGACCGCTGGTTCCTCGCCGGCATGACCATGGACAGCGTCAGCCCGGCAGCGAAGACGATCCCCGAAGCGCTGTTCATGCTGTACCAGATGACGTTTGCGATCATCACGGTGGCGCTGGTCGCGGGCTCGGTCGCCGACCGGATGCGATTCTCCGCCTACCTGCTGTTCTCGGTCGCCTGGTTCATCTTCGTCTACATTCCGCTGGCGCATTGGATCTGGGGCGGCGGCTTCCTCAACAGCATGGGCGTGCTGGATTTCGCCGGCGGCCTCGTCGTGCATCTGTCGGCCGGCACCGGCGGGCTCGTCGCGGCAAAGGTGATGGGACGGCGGCACGGCTATGGCACCGAAAATCTTTCGCCGTTCGATCTGTCGCTGGCGGTGATGGGCACGGGCCTGTTGTGGGTCGGCTGGTTCGGCTTCAACGGCGGCTCGGCGGGTGCGGCCAATTCGCGCGCGGTGATGGCGATCATCGCAACGCATCTGGCAGCCTGCTCCGGCGCGCTGACCTGGGGCGCGATCGAATGGTCGACGCGACGCAAGCCCTCCGTGCTCGGCATGATCTCGGGCGCGGTCGCCGGCCTTGGCACCATCACGCCGGCCTCGGGCTTTGTCGCACCGTGGCACGGCATCGTCATCGGCATCGCCGCAGGCGCAGTCTGCTACTGGGCCTGCACCTGGCTGAAGCACCGCTTCAACTACGACGACTCGCTCGACGTGTTCGGCGTGCACGGCATCGGCGGGCTGACTGGCACGCTGCTCGCCGGCGTATTCGCCACCAGCGCGATCGGCGGCACCGCCGGCCTGCTCGAAGGGCATCCGCAGCAATTGCTGATCCAACTCTACGGCGTCGCCGTCACCTTCGCCTGGTCGGCGGGCGTGAGCTTCATCCTGCTCAAGCTGGTCGGCCTGTTCGTGCCGTTGCGCGTGTCGCCGGAGCACGAGCTCGAGGGGCTCGACATTTCACAGCACGGTGAGGCGCTTCAGTAAGGGACTTGCGCAACACATAAGCGCGTGCTTATGTGTTGACATGATCGAAGCCGACATCTTCAAGGCGCTGGCCGACCCGACCCGCCGCAAGGTCTTTGAGAAGCTCGCCGGCGGCAGCCTCAATGCGAGCGCCTTGCGCGACGGCCTGGAGATCAGCCAGCCGGCGATGTCGCAACATCTTTCAGTGCTGCGCGCGGCAGGTCTCGTGCGCGAGCAGCGGCAGGGCCGCTTTGTGAATTACGAAGTCGATCCCGAAGGAATTGTCGCCATCGGGGCCTGGCTTGCGCGCTACCGCGCCTATTGGCCGAAGCGCATGGACGCACTCGCCGACCTCCTGAAGGAGATGGATCAATGAGCGACGCCGCAAAGCCTGATCCCTCCGAAGACAAAGTCGAAGAAGCCTTGGTGCTCGAGTTTGAATTCGATGCACCGCCTGCAAAAGTCTGGCGCGCGGTGACGATTCCCGAATTGCGCGAGCGCTGGCTGCCGGATTGCGACCTGGCCGGCACTGAACCTGAAACATCGATTCCCGGCGCAGAGGTGCGCTACCGGATGCGCGATTCCGAGCCGCCGTTCCGCGAAAGCCAGGTCATCTTCAAGATCGAGCCGAACGTGTCAGGCGGCACGCGCTTTCGCATCATTCAGCAGGCCTGCGCCAAGCTGCCGCAGCCGGCCAACAGCAATTGCTGCGTGATGCGCGCGGCGGCCTAACCACCCACAAACTTCATCACCTCTAGACATGGAGGTCGCCGATGCGCGACATGCTTCAGCTCGTGCCTATGGTCGTCGAACAATCCGCGCGCGGCGAACGATCTTTCGACATCTATTCGCGCCTCTTGCGCGAGCGCATCATCTTCCTCAACGGCGAGGTCAACGACGCGATGTCGGGCCTGGTCTGCGCACAGCTGTTGTTTCTGGAAGCAGAGAATCCGAACCGGCCGATCAATCTCTACATCAATTCCTACGGCGGCGTCGTCACCTCCGGGCTGGCGATGTACGACACCATGCAGTTCATCAAGGCGCCGGTGCATACGCTGTGCATGGGCACGGCGCGCTCGATGGGCTCATTCCTGCTGATGGCCGGCGAGCCCGGTCACCGCGCCGCGCTGCCCAATGCCAGCCTTCACGTGCATCAGCCGCTCGGCGGCTTCCAGGGTCAGGCGTCCGACATCCTGATCCATGCCAACGAGATGCAGGAAACCAAGCGGCGCATCATCCGGCTCTATGCGCAGCATTGCGGCCGTAGCGAAGCGGAGGTCGAGCGCACCCTGGACCGCGATCACTTCATGACCGCCCAGCAGGGGGTTGAATGGGGCCTGGTCGACCGGGTGTTCACGGAACGCGCCCCGGCCTGATTATCCCCGTCGGTTCCGACCATCCTGTAAGCAGCCGAAGGTCGCGCTCCATCTTCTGCAGCGCAGCGGCGCTCTTCGGTGAGCCTCACCCTGTAAGAAAATACCTTTCTACTGCCCGACGCATGAGCAACATTGTGTCGGCAGCCTGTCGTGCCTGTATTTTGATCAGTCCTGATCACGTTTTGAGCGCGACGTATTGGCGCACTGCACCGCAATACAAGCTGGGCGCGAAAACACCCGTTTTCATAGTCCGTTAGGCAACCCGCCCGATCTGGCACGGCATTTGATTCTACGGCGCGTGGCTGTGCCCGCGTAGTGAAACGTCTCCCTCGTGGCGAACCAGTCGAGAAACGCCCGGCCATGTCCGGACCGGGCCAAGCGGGGATAGGACCCATGAAAATTGTTATGGCGATTATCAAGCCATTCAAGTTGGAAGAAGTCCGTGACGCCCTGACCGCCATTGGCGTTCACGGTCTCACGGTGACGGAAGTCAAGGGATATGGCCGGCAGAAAGGCCATACGGAAATCTATCGCGGCGCCGAATATGCCGTGAGCTTCCTGCCCAAGATCAAGATCGAAGTCGCTGTCGCCTCCGAGCAGGTCGACAAAACCATCGACGCCATCACGTCCGCTGCGAAAACCGGACAGATCGGCGACGGCAAGATCTTCGTCATCAACCTCGACCATGCGGTCCGCATCCGCACCGGCGAGGCCGACGGCGCGGCCCTTTGATTTCGCGCTCAACCAAAATTCAATCAGGAGTAAATGCAATGACGTTTAAGCGTCCCTATGGCGCGGGATTGGCGGCTCTCGCAGTCGGCCTTTTCGCTGCGACCGCAGCCTATGCCGAGCCAACGGTCAACAAGGGGGATAACGCCTGGATGCTGACATCGACAGTCCTCGTGCTGTTGATGACGATCCCGGGTCTCGCGCTGTTCTACGGCGGCCTCGTTCGTTCCAAGAACATGCTCTCGGTCCTGATGCAGGTGTTCTACACCGTCTGCGTCGTCACCGTGATCTGGGCCGTGTACGGCTACAGCCTCGCCTTCACCGGCGGCTCCGACTTCATCGGCGGCTTCTCCAAGGCCTTCATGATGGGCGTCACCACCGACTCGAAGGCCGCGACCTTCTCGGTCGACGCCAACATCTCGGAGCTCGTCTATGTGTGCTTCCAGATGACCTTCGCGGCGATCACGCCCGCCCTCATCGTCGGCGCCTTCGCCGAGCGCATGAAGTTCGCGGCCGTCGCGCTCTTCATCCCGCTCTGGGTCACGCTGATCTACTTCCCGATCGCGCACATGGTCTGGTACTGGCCCGGCCCGGACGCGATCCAGGACGCGGCCAAGGCTCTGGCTGCTGCGGGTGATGCGGCGGCGAAGACCGCGGCTCAGGCCAAGCTCGACGAGATCAACGCCGACGCCGGCTGGATCTTCAAGGCGGGCGCGATCGACTTCGCGGGCGGCACCGTGGTGCACATCAACGCCGGCATCGCCGGCCTGGTCGGCGCCCTCCTGATCGGCAAGCGCGTCGGTTACGGCAAGGAGCTGATGGCTCCGCACTCGCTGACCATGTCGATGATCGGCGCCTCGCTGCTCTGGGTCGGCTGGTTCGGCTTCAACGCCGGCTCCAACCTGGAGGCCAACGGCGGCGCTGCGCTCGCCATGACCAACTCCTTCGTCGCCACCGCAGCCGCCGCGCTGTCGTGGATGTTCGCGGAGTGGATCGTGAAGGGTCATCCGTCGGTGCTCGGCGTCATCTCCGGCGCTGTCGCGGGCCTCGTGGCCGTCACGCCTGCCGCCGGTTTCGCCGGCGTGATGGGTGCGATCGTCCTCGGTCTCGTGGTCGGCGTGGTCTGCCTGTTCTTCTGCACCGTGGTGAAGAACGCGCTCGGCTACGACGACTCGCTCGACGTGTTCGGCGTGCACTGCATCGGCGGCATCGTCGGCGCCCTCGGCACCGGCATCCTGGTGAACCCGGCTCTCGGCGGCGCCGGCATCATCGACTACACCGCGATCCCGCCGAAGGTTGCCGATTACGACTTCGCTGCGCAGATGCTGTCCCAGCTCAAGGCGGTCGGCACCACGCTAGTGTGGTCGGGCATCGGTTCGGCGATCCTCTACAAGGTCGTCGATGTGATCGTTGGCCTCCGCGCCAATGTCGAGACCGAGCGTGAAGGCCTCGACATCACCGAGCACACCGAGCGCGCCTACAACATGTAACGTCTCCTCCCGGCCGCGATTTCCCTTGAGATCGCGTCCACTCCTACGGTTTGGGCACATACCCGGCAATGCCCCGACCGTTGAGGGGCTCCAGCGCAAGTTGGAGCCCTTTTTTTTTGCCAGATTGCTTTTAGGTCCGGCGACCCTAAGAAAAGCATTGCCATTCCAGATTGCCGGCGCAGAAATAACGACCACAACGAATAACAACACGGGAGGTCGTGATGCGCTTGGAAGGCGGATGCTATTGCGGCGAGGTGCGCTACGCGGCCGAGGGCGATCCGATGATGCAGGGGCAATGTCACTGCCGCGAGTGCCAGTACATCTCAGGCGGCGCACCCAACACCTTCATCGCGATGCCGGCGAACGGCTTCACCTACATCACTGGCCAGCCCAAGCAGTTCACCCGCAAGGACCTCGAGCGCGCCGTCACGCGCGATTTCTGCCCCGAGTGCGGCACCCATCTCATCACGAAAATACCCGGCCTGCCGGCCGTCGTGGTCAAGGTCGGCACGCTGGACGACCCGGAACAATTCCAGCCGCAGGTGGCGATCTACACCTGCGACAAGCAGGAGTTCCACGCGATCCCCGCGGGGATGATGACATTCGAGAAGCTGCCGGGGCATTAAGCCACCATGACGGTGCGCTCCCTCCCCCGCGTGCCTTGGGGGAGAGGTGACCACCCCGCCATCCCGTTGTTATCCGGCCTCATTTTTCCGGCTCTGGACGGAGCGGCCCGCCGATGGTTAATCGCGTCTTAACCTCGCCCTATCTATGGTGAACTGAACCGCTTTCCCGCCGGCGCGCAGCGCGCGACCGGCCGTTCCGAGAGTACTGGCGCCCAGAATGGTCATGACCGCTTCATCCCGTGCGCCGCAGGCCAGTGGAAGCTCCGACAACCAACGCTCGCCCTTCGTCCGGCTGAACGAGCTGCTGGCTCCGCATGAGCCCGGCAAGCCCTTGATTTCGCTGGCTGTCGGCGAGCCGCAGCATCCCGTGCCTGACTTCGTCGGCCCGGTGCTGGCCAAGCACGTCGCCGATTTCGGCCGTTACCCGATGAACCAGGGCATGGAGCCGTTCCGCAACGCTGCGAGCGCCTGGCTGTCGTCGCGTTTCAAGCTGCCGCGCGCGCTCGACCCCAAAAGCGAGCTTCTCGTGCTCAATGGCAGCCGCGAGGGGCTGTTCCTCGCCGCGATCGCGGCGGCGCGCTATGTCGGCCCGAAGCCCGGCAAGCCCGCGATCCTGATGCCGAACCCGTTCTATCCGGTCTACGGCGCCGGCGCCGGTGCAGCGGCNGAGCCGGTCTATCTGCCGACCACGGTCGAAAACGGCTTCCTGCCCGATCTCGATGCCATCGACGAGGCGACGCTGGCGCGCACCGTGGCGTTCTATCTGGCCTCGCCCGCCAACCCGCAGGGCTCGGTCGCCTCGCGCGATTATTTCACCCGCCTGAAAAGCCTCGCCGATCGCCACAACTTCATGATCCTCAGCGACGAGTGCTATTCGGAAATCTACACCCGTCAGGCGCCGGGCAGCGCGCTCGAATGCGCAGGGCCCGATTTCACCCGCGTTGCCGCGTTCCAGTCGCTGTCGAAACGCTCCAACCTGCCGGGCCTGCGCGTCGGCTTCGCCGCCGGCGACAAGACGTTCATCGGCAAGTTCCTGGAGCTGCGCAACATCGCAGCTCCCCAGGTGCCGATGCCATTGCAGCAGGTCGCGATCGTCGCCTATGGCGACGAGGCGCATGTCGAGGAGAACCGCAGGCTCTACCGGATCAAGTTCGATCTCGCCGACCAGATCATCGGCAATCGTTACGGCTATCGCCGGCCTGATGCCGGCTTCTGCGTCTGGCTCAACACGTCAGAGATCGGCGACGATGTCGCCGTGACTCTGAAGCTCTTCAGGGAGGCCGGCGTGCGCGTGGTGCCCGGCTCCTATCTGGCGCGGCTTCAGCCCGACGGCTTCAATCCCGGTGCCGGCTACATCCGCCTGGCGCTGGTGCAGGACAGTGAGACCACGGCGCAGGCGCTGCACCGGCTGGTCGAAACTCTGGGTTAGGCGGGGCCCATGAGCATGTCGGCAATCGAACGTGTGATTCCCCTGGTCGGCCATCTGCCGCCTTCGATCCGCGAAGCGCTGAGCCGGCGTTTGCGCGAGCTGACCGGCTTTGGCCTGGTCACGCTCTCGGGCGTCGCCTCCGCCGCGTTGATGACCTGGTCGGTGCAGGACCCGAGCCTCAGCCACGCGACCTCACGGCCGATCCACAATATCCTCGGCTATGCCGGCGCCATCGGCGCCGACCTCGCGATGCAGATCCTCGGCCTCGGCGCCATCATGCTGATCCTGACGGTCGCGGTGTGGGGCTGGCGCATGATGACCCACCGCCCGTTCGACCGCGAGGCGCTGCGGCTCGGCTGCTGGATTCTGTGCACGGTGATCGCGGCGGGCTTCGTCAGCTGCTGGCCGCATGGCGGCGCCTGGCCGCTGCCGACCGGGCTCGGCGGCGTGGTTGGCGATGCGCTGGTGCGCGCGCCAGCGGTGATCTTCGGACCGCCTGGCGCGATCTATCGCATCGTGCTCGGCGCTATCCTGTTCGTGGCGCTCACAGCAACCTTCCTGATCGCCTGCGGCCTCGGCGCGCGCGAGCATGACGAGGAGCTTGCGGAGATCGAGGACGACGACAAGCCGCTCGAAGACGGCGAGGACAGCGATCGCGGTTCGGTGTCGCTGGGCTTTCTGTTCCACGCGCTGATGAGCACCAAGGCACGCCTGATCTGGCTTTGTGGGGCTGCTTATCGCTCGCTGGTTTCAAGCGGCAGCAAGACCAAGCCGGCTTCGTTCAGTCGGCAGGAGCCCAATCTTGGTGGCAGCCGCGTCGCGCCCTCGATCTCGCCGCAGGCCGCGGACGACGACTACGAGGACGAGCACGACGAGCAAGAAGTCGAGGAGGAGGAAGAAGAGGAAGAGGCGCCCGCGCGCACCTCGCGCAAGAAGGCTGCGCCGAAGGCGGCGCCCAAGAAGGGCTCCGACAAGTTCGATCTTCCCTCCGTCTCCATGCTGGCCGCGCCGAAGGCCGGCGATCGCCAGCCGCTCAGCAAGGCCGAGCTCGAGACCAATTCGCGCTCGCTCGAAGGCGTGCTGCAGGACTTTGGCGTCCGCGGCGAGATCGTGAAGGCCAATCCGGGTCCCGTCGTCACGCTGTACGAGCTCGAGCCGGCACCGGGCATCAAATCATCCCGTGTGATCGGCCTTGCCGACGATATCGCCCGCTCGATGAGCGCCCTGTCGGCGCGCGTCGCGGTCGTGCCCGGCCGCAACGCCATCGGCATCGAGTTGCCGAACGCGCACCGCGAGAAGGTTTACCTGCGCGAATTGCTGGTGGCGAAGGAAGCCACCGACACGGTCGCGAAGCTGCCGCTCTGCCTTGGTAAGACCATCGGCGGCGACCCCGTCATCATCGATCTCGCACGCACGCCGCACATGCTGATCGCCGGTACCACCGGCTCCGGTAAGTCGGTTGCGATCAACACCATGATCCTCAGCCTGGTCTACCGGCTGCGCCCCGATCAGTGCCGGTTGATCATGGTCGATCCGAAGATGCTCGAACTCTCCGTCTATGACGGCATTCCCCATCTGCTCACGCCCGTCGTGACCGACCCGAAGAAGGCGGTGGTCGCGCTGAAATGGGCCGTGCGCGAGATGGAAGAGCGCTACAAGAACATGGCCAAGCTCGGTGTGCGCAACATCGACGGCTACAACACGCGCCTGCTCGAGTTGAAGGCCAAGGGCGAAGAGCCGACGCGCACGGTGCATACCGGCTTTGACAAGGAAACCGGCAAGGCGATCTACGAGGAAGAGAAGCTCTCGCTCGATCCGCTGCCCTACATCGTCATCATCGTCGACGAAATGGCCGACCTGATGATGGTCGCCGGCAAGGACATCGAAGGCGCGGTGCAGCGCCTCGCGCAGATGGCGCGCGCCGCCGGCCTGCATGTGATCCTCGCGACACAGCGTCCGTCGGTCGACGTCATCACCGGCACCATCAAGGCAAACTTCCCGACCCGCATCGCCTTCCAGGTCACCTCCAAGATCGACAGCCGCACCATTCTGGGCGAGATGGGCGCCGAGCAGCTGCTCGGCCAGGGCGACATGCTCTACATGGCCGGCGGCGGCCGCATCAGCCGCGTGCACGGGCCGTTTGCCTCGGACGAGGAAGTCGAGAAGGTGGTGCGCCATCTCAAGACGCAGGGCCAGCCGGAATATCTGGAAGCAGTCACGGCCGAAGAGCCGACCGAGGACGAAGATGGCGGCGCCGTGTTCGACGCCAGCGGCATGGGTGCGGATGGTGGCGGCGATCTGTTCCAGCAGGCCGTCGCGATCGTCAAGCGCGACCGCAAGGCCTCGACCAGCTACATCCAGCGCCGCCTGCAAATCGGCTACAACCGTGCTGCATCGCTGATGGAGCGCATGGAACTGGAAGGCATTGTCGGACCCGCCAATCACGCCGGCAAACGCGAGATTCTGGTCGAGGAAGAAGACAGTCACATGTGAGGCAACGAGCGACCCACCCGCCTCCGAACGCTATTGTCACGCAAATTCGATCTCTGCTTTTGCCCGAAATCACGCTAAAACGGCGCCAGCCACGTTAGGACGACGCGTTGACCAGACATCCGGACCTTGGATTCGCAGCCTCTCTCGCCGCGCGCAGCGCGCGCGTGGCCGGCGTGCTTCTCGTCACCGCCGCGACGATGACCGTAGCGTCGGTCGCGCAGACGGTCCCCGTGCCGAAGCCGGCGCCGAAGGCGCGTGACGCCGCTCCGCCATCGGGCGGACCGGCGATCTCAGGCGCAACGCAAGCGCCACCGAATCCGATTATTCCGGATCCGCGCCGCAACGTGCCGAGCAGCATCTTCCAGACCTTCGACGACAAGCAGAAGGCGCAGGCCGCCAAGGTCAGTGCGTATCTGTCATCGCTGCAGACGCTGGTCGGAAATTTCGTCCAGGTCGGCCCCGACGGCAGCAAGACGCAGGGCGATTTCTACATCCAGAAACCGGGCAAGATGCGTGTCGAATATGATCCGCCGAGCCCGATCGACATCGTCGCCGATGGATCCTCCGTCGTGGTGCGCGATCGCAAGCTTGCGACGCAAGACGTCTATCCGCTGTCGCAGACGCCGCTCCGCTTCCTGCTGTCCGATCGCATCGACCTGATGAAGGACACCAACGTCGTCAACGTCTCCGCCGACGACCTCTTCATCAGCGTCACGATCGAGGAGAAGCAGGCACTGGTCGGCACCAGCCGCCTCCTGCTGATGCTCGGCGCCAAGGACGGCCAGTTGAAGCAATGGACCGTGACCGATCCGCAAGGCTACGACACCACATTTGCGGTCTACAATCTGGACACGACCAAGAAGCTCGATCCGAACATGTTCAAGATCGACTTCACCAATTACAACGTGCCGTCGCCGGGCTGACGGCGCCGTAGGGCGGGTTAGCCCCGCGGATTGCGCGAAGCGCAAACCGCGAGGCGTAACCCATCACTGTTTGGCTCCGCGGATGCAGAGGTTGGTGGGTTACGCCGAGCAGATGCGCTTCGCGCACCTGCACGGCTAACCCACCCTACGGCACCGTCCCTGTGGACAGGCATTTCGCCCACGCCAATCCATGCTAAGACGCACCTCCCATGCGTCTTTCCCTGACAACCTGGAACATCAATTCGGTGCGGCTGCGCATCGATCTGGTCGCGAAATTTCTCAAAAGCGCGCGGCCGGACGTGCTGTGTCTGCAGGAGACCAAATGCATCGACGATGCCTTTCCGCTGAAGCGCTTCAAGCGACTCGGCTATGAGCATGTCGCGCTGAACGGACAGAAGGGCTATCACGGTGTCGCCATCGTCTCGAAGATTCCGTTCGAGTCGACCGACATCCGCACCTTCTGCGACAAGGTGGATTCGCGCCATATCTCGGTCTCGTTCGGCGAGAAGGCCAATATCGCAAAGCCGCTGGTGCTGCATAATTTCTACGTCCCCGCCGGCGGCGACATTCCCGATCCGGCGCTGAACGAAAAGTTCGACCACAAGCTTCGCTTCCTCGACGAGATGAAGGCCTGCGAGCCGCTGCATCCGCGCGAGCAGGATCGTCACATCCTGGTCGGCGATCTCAATGTCGCGCCGCACGAGAACGACGTGTGGTCGCACAAGCAGCTGCTGAAGGTCGTCTCGCACACGCCTGTAGAAACCGAAAAGCTGAAGGCGGCGCTCGAGGCCGGCGAGTGGGTCGACGTCGCACGCGACCGCATTCCGATGTCGGAAAAGGTCTACACCTGGTGGAGCTATCGCTCCGCCGACTGGACCGTCGGCGACCGCGGCCGGCGGCTCGACCACATCTGGGTCTCGCGCGCGCTGAAGGACGCGGTGCAGGATTTCAAGATATTACGCGATGCCCGCAGCTGGGAGCGGCCATCGGACCACGTGCCTGTGACGGTGACGCTGGAGGTATGAGCGCCCGTAGCCCGGATGGAGCGCAGCGAAATCCGGGATTCTCGCGTGCGGAAAGACTGCCCCGGATTGCGCTTCGCTCCATCCGGGCTACGGCACCATGAGCTACGTACTCAGCTTCGAACCCGCCATCAGAATATCGCTGGCGATCTGGCTGGAGCGGATGGCGAATTCGTCGCGCAGGCGCACCGCGGCGGCGGGATCGCTCTCGAGCACGCGCTGAAACAGGCTGCGTGCGACGCGGATGACGGAGGAGTTCTCCAGCGCCACCGCACCGGACGGCCGCTTCATCGGCACGACCAGGGCGAGCTCGCCGATCAGCGTGCCGGGACCTGCGATCATCTCGGCGCCGGCGCCGTCATCGACGCGAAAGGCGCCGCGCTGGACCACGAAGCCGGCGTCGGCATCGTCCCCGAGATTGAACAGGATGTCGCCGCGGACGAAGTCGCGCTGCTCGGAGCCGATCGCCAGCATGCGCAACGAGGCGTCTCCCAACAGGCGCAGTGTCGGGACACGCTCAAGCAGCGCTACGTCATCGTCGATTGACATTCCGGTCCGAGGCTCGAGGAACGCGCCAATTTACGACGAATCGCGCGTATCCGGAACGTATCACGGCACCAGCTTGTAGCCACCGGCTTCCGTGACCAGGATCTCCGGGTTGGCGGCATCCTTCTCGATCTTCTGGCGGAGGCGGTAGATGTGGGTTTCCAGCGTGTGGGTGGTGACGCCGGAATTGTAGCCCCAGACCTCCTGGAGCAGGGTCTCGCGCGAGACCGGCATCTGGCCGGCCCGGTAGAGGAAGCGCAGGATCGCCGTTTCCTTCTCGGTGAGGCGGACCTTGCGGGCATTGGCCGCGGTCAGCATCTTGGAGCCGGGGCGGAAGGAGTAGGGGCCGACCGAGAACACCGCGTCCTCGCTGGCCTCGTGCTGGCGCAGCTGGGCGCGGATGCGGGCGAGCAGCACGGCGAAGCGGAAGGGCTTCGCGACATAGTCATTGGCCCCTGATTCCAGGCCCAGAATCGTGTCGGAATCGGTGTCGTGCCCCGTCAGCATGATGATCGGCGCCTTGAAGCCGCCTTTGCGCAGGGAGCGGACCACCTCGCGGCCGTCGGTGTCGGGGAGGCCGACATCCATCAGAACAAGATCAGGGGCGTTGGCTTTTGCGGCGCTGGCGCCCTTGGCGCCGGTATCGACGGCGGAGGCTTCAAACTCTTCGTGTAGCGATAATTGCTCCACCAACGTATCGCGCAGATCGGTATCGTCATCCACGATCAGGATCTTGCGGGCATTGGCCATGGGGGATCATCCTTTTGGAGTCCGGCGAGGCGCGCATGCATGCGGCACCCAGCCGTGATGGGAAAGTTTAGGGGTCGCTGTTTTTATTGTTGTTCGTGTTGAAGTAGTGGGCTGCTACCGATTCACAAGCCGGAAACACTCTAACCTAGAATAGCAGGACGGTTCGATGAATGTCCTGTAATGAATTCGACATCGCGATTTCACATGAAAAACAAAGCTGTGTCAGTTAGTTACACCGGGAATCGAGGCAACGGACCACTGTCCGCGATCCGCGTTAAGCCTGCCGCCGGGAATCCGCGCAGGGGCTGGCTGAGGGCCGGCGGCCTGACAATCCCGGTGGCGCTGGGGCGCGGCGGCATTCTGGCCAACAAGCGCGAAGGCGATGGCGGCACTCCCAGGGGCAGCTTTCGGCCCCGGCAATTATGGTGGCGGGGCGACCGGCACAGCCGTCCCAGGACGTTTCTGCCGGCGCGCATCATCACCGACACGGACGCCTGGTGCGAGGACCCCGGTGACCGCCATTACAACCAGTGGATCCGGCGCGGGCAGGGCGAGGGCGGTGATCGGCTCAAGCGCGACGACCATCTCTATGATTTCATCATCGAGATCGATCACAACACATGCCCGCGCATCGCCGGCCGCGGCAGCGCGGTGTTCCTGCACCTGGCGCGCGACAATTTCGGCCCGACCGCAGGCTGCATCTCCATGACACGAGCGGCCATGCTGCAGCTGCTGTGGCGGATAGGACCAAGAACAAGAATCATCATCGGGTAAGGACACATGCTCGACAAGAATCAGATCGAAGCCGCTTCGCGTGTCCTCGTTCAACATTGGCGTGACGGCAGCAAGCTCGACGCGCTGGAGGCGCGGCTGCGGCCGCGGAGTAGGGCCGAGGCTTACCTTTCAATTACCCATAATTTTAGCCCCGATCGCGGCCCCCAATTCGATGTCGATCAGTCGCGATAGTCCGCGCCAGATCACGGTATTTCCTGGAGGCGGATCGTTGGCTCGGGCCAAGTATCCTCCGAGCCGCGCGATCTTGACGACGTAGTGGGAGATCGTGGTTCGTTGAGAGCGGTTGGCACCCCGATCTTTCACCAAATGATCGAGAAGCTTGATTTCGGTTTCCGTCAGCGCCGTTTGCGGCGGCGCATTCGGCGTGGAGCGATTGAGCATCGTCATCCAGAAGACGCGCCAGCTCACAATGCAGAAGACCGCGATCAGATTGACCAATCGCTCAGCGGTTCGCAATTTCGACTCCTCCGCCTTGCAGCCCGATTTGAGGATCTTATGGAAGACTTCGATCTTCCACCGCAGCGCGTACCACTCGAGCTTCTCGATGGCGTCCTTGCGCGATTGGACCGGGAGATCGGTGAGAAGCTTCCACTCGATTTTCTTTCGCCGCTTCGGCGTTCCGCGCTCTTGAGCATGGATCACGGTCAGAGTGAGTGCAGGATATTTCTTCTGCTTGCCGATCGGCGGCAGAATTCGAAGCTTGCGGAATCGAATTTCAAGAAGCGCTTCATCCGGATCACCTTTGTCATCCTTGACAGCCACCCGGTGCAGACCTTTGACCGCGACCTCGTCCATTTCGTCGGCAATTGTATGATTGCCGTCCCCGGCGAGTCGATCAACGCAGGTTCGCACCAGGAAATGCGTTCCAACCTCTTCGGCCAGACAGAACAGCTCATAGATGTCGCTCTCGCGATCGCCGATATGAACGCATTGTCCAGGGGCAGCGAGAAGGTCGGTCGATTGTCGTAAATTCTCCAGCCAGCGGATGCTCTCCTTCTGCTCGATCGGAACCCGTGTCGGATTGATCTTTCGCTTCAGGGCCGTCGTCCCCTTGAACTTCTTGCGTGTCCAGAACTTGATTGCCGCCAGTCCGAGCGGAAGCCCCTCGGTCGTCACGGCGAGGCTCGAATGCATCAGGATGCCGCACTGCGTGCGCCCTGCCGTCTTACCTGTAAAGCCAATCAGATCCGGCTTCTCTCGCTTGAAGCTGAATTCCGTCGTGTCATGGAGGACAAGGATCGGCCCCTCCGTTGTCGTCGCGCGCCCGTGCGTCGCCTCAAAGTGGCCGCCAAGAATATCCGCCTCGTTGACCCGTTCGTTGGAGAAGAAGCGATACGCGGCCTTCGTGTTCGCCCAGTCCTGACAAACCAGCGGGATGCTCTGACCCATGTCGCTCCCGATCAGCCCGAGCAACTTGCAAAATCGGCGGCCGAGCCGCTCATCCTTAAACTCGCATCCCGCAACTTCCCGATCAACCCACGTCTCGATGCCGGTCGTCAATCGCTGAGCACGCGCTTCCGCAAGATCCTTTAGTACCAAGCCCACCAAGCACCATCAAATTCGAATCAGGTGCTCGACAACGAATCACAAGAGATTCTGCCGATTCAAGTTTTCGCCGCGGACACGTCGTCTAAATCGACCGCAAATTGTGGGTAATTGGAAG
>NZ_LJYG01000101.1:0-32034 GCF_001440035.1 Bradyrhizobium manausense
CGGGGCAAAGACGTGGGCACGCTTCGCTTTGCCCGCCCTACGATAGTTTGCTCGAGGGATAGACTAGCGAGATCTCGTACGGTGGGCAAAGGCGCGCTCTTCGCGCGCCGTGCCCACGATCACTCGCCGAATGCCCGGCTGTCGGGCATAGCCCTGCAAGCAAGACGCTCCCTTGTGGGCGCCGATGGCGAGACGCTTGCGATCACCCGGGGCAAAGACGTGGGCACGCTGCGCTTTGCCCACCCTACGATAGCTGTTTGCAGGATAGACTAACGGCCTCCATAGTGGCTATCCCGCCTTCGCACGCTTCTGCGGCTTCCGCTTGCAGGTGCCGGGCAGCTTCGCCGCCAGGAAATCAGCGAGCGCTTCGACGCGCGCGGGGCGCGGGCCGCCGGGCGGAGTGACCAGGTGCACGGCGCCTTCGGCCTGCTTCCAGTCTTTCAGGATGACCTCGACGGCGCCGGACGAAATGGCTTCGCCGACGATGAACTCGGGCAGCTCGGCGATGCCGAGGCCGGCGATGAGCGAGGGCATCACGGCTTCACCGTTGTTGACGCGAAGCTGGCCGCCGGGACGGACGCTGGCCTGCTCGCCGGCGGCGTTGGTGTAGTGCCAGAGGTTCGGTGTCGAGAGATAGGCGTAAGCAAAGCATTTGTGCTCGGCGAGATGCATCGGATGCGTGGGACGGCCGTGTTTTTTCAGATAGGACGGCGCGGCCACGGTGAAGCGCGGCATGGTGAACAGCCGTCGCGCGATCAGCGAGGAATCCGGCAGGCGCGCGATCCGCACCGCCATGTCGAAACCTTCGCCGATCAGATCGACGGTCGCATCGCTCAAGTGAAGATCGACCGAGACCTCCGGATAGGCCTCGAAGAACTCCGG
The DNA here is from genome assembly GCF_001440035.1 of Bradyrhizobium manausense. GTDB lineage: Bacteria > Pseudomonadota > Alphaproteobacteria > Rhizobiales > Xanthobacteraceae > Bradyrhizobium > Bradyrhizobium manausense. The sequence goes on from NZ_LJYG01000101.1 coordinate 883, forward strand.
CAAGAGCGGCGCCACCGCCTTGATGCCGAACGTCATGGGCACCGCCAGCCGCACCAGCCCGCGCGGCGCCACCGATTGCGCCAAGGCCTCGTTCTCGGCTGCCTCGCCGTCGGCGAGCAGCCGCGTGGCGCGGTCGGCGAGCTTGTGGCCGGCATCGGTCAGCGCGAGCCGCCGCGAGGTGCGGTTGAACAAGCGGGCCCCCAACCGCTCCTCCAGGCGGGTGACAGCCTTGGACACTGTCGCCTTGGACATTGTGAGCTCGCTGGCGGCCCCCGCAAACGACCGTAGCTCCACGACTTTTGCAAAAATCGCGAGCGCCTCGAAATCGGGGAGTTTGGCCATGGCTGGGTCCGTCAGGGTTATCTTGGGAAACAATGTGTTTCGACAGTTTCTATTTCTATACCACAGGCGACGGCTTATCCAAGGTCCATCAGGAATTGAGGACTGCTCCAACCCAGACGCAAATGATCGAACTCAGACCTTTCGATAAGCTCGGCGGCGCCGATCACGGCTGGCTGAAAGCCAAGCGTCATTTCTCCTTCGCCAGTCACTACGATCCGAACAACATGGGTCATGGCGCGTTGCGGGTGTGGAACGATGACGAGATCGCGCCGAACACCGGCTTTCCCGCCCATCCCCACGCCAACATGGAGATCATCACCTATGTGCGCGAAGGCGCGATCACCCATCAAGACAGCCTCGGCAACGAGGGCCGCACGGAAGCGGGCGACGTGCAGGTGATGAGTGCCGGCAGCGGCATCCGCCATTCCGAGTACAATCTCGAGCCGACCAGGACCCGGATCTTCCAGATCTGGATCGAGCCTGTGGCGCGCGGCGGACAGCCGACCTGGGGCTCAAAACCGTTTCCGAAGGCGGATCGCTCCGGCAGACTTGTCACCATCGCGAGCGGCCTTGACGGTGACACCGACGCGCTGCCGATCCGCGCCGATGCGCGGGTGCTCGCCACCACGCTGAAGGCCGGCGAGAGCGCGGAGTACGAGCCCCACAAGGCGCGCCACCTGTATCTGGTACCCGCGGCCGGCGCGGTCGAGATCAACGGCGTGCGCGTCAATGCGCGCGACGGGGCCGCGATCCGCGACGAGAGCAAGCTGACCATCACGGCGCTCGAAGATTCCGAGCTCGTGCTCGTCGACGCGGCGTAACCACATCATCGATCGTTATTCCGGGGCGGCTCGAAGAGCCGAACCTCAGGTGCGCAATTGCGCACCGGGAAATCTCGAGGTTCCGGGTTCGATGCTTTGCATCGCCCCGGAACGACGGAGAAATCACGAACACCAACGGAGACCACCATGACCAAAGTTCTCGTCCTCTATTATTCCGCCTATGGCCATATCGAAGCGATGGCGGATGCCGTCGCGGAAGGCGCGCGCGAAGCCGGCGCCACCGTCGACATCAAGCGCGTGCCTGAGCTGGTGCCGGCCGAAGTCGCGAAAGCCTCACATTACAAGGTCGATCAGGCCGCCCCCATCGCCAAGATCGAAGACCTCGCCAGTTACGATGCGATCATCGTCGGCACCGGCACCCGCTTCGGCCGCATGGCCTCGCAGATGGCGAACTTCCTCGACCAGGCCGGCGGGCTCTGGGCCAAGGGCGCGCTGCACGGCAAGGTCGGTGGCGCCTTCACTGCAAGCGCGACCCAGCATGGCGGCCAGGAGACGACGCTGTTCTCGATCATCACCAACCTGCTGCATTTCGGCATGGTGATCGTCGGCATGAACTACGGCTTTGCCGGCCAGATGAAGCTCGACGAGGTCACCGGCGGCGCGCCCTACGGCGCCACCACGATCACCGGCGGCGACGGCAGCCGCCAGCCCAGCGCCAACGAGCTGGCCGGCGCGCGCTATCAGGGCCGCCAGATCGCGGAGACCGCGAAGAAGCTGCACGGTTAGGCCATGGCTTCAATCTGCTGCATGGCAGATGCGACGCGGGCGGCATTCTCTCACGGGAATGCCGCCCCATCTCTATGAGCGACGACGAGACGACTTCCGGACAGGACCTTGCGATAGCGATGGCTTTCGAACTTCTCTTGATTGCACAGATGATCCGCAGGCCGGCCCAGGCGCTGGCGCGCCGCTGGTATTGCCGCAGCCTGTTTCGCGCCTCGCGCGGCCGGTTTCACTGCGCCGAGTGCACCGGCTCGTAATCCGTCACGCCCGCGTGATGTCCGCGTGCGGCGGGATGCTGACATCAGGCGCAGATGCGGATGCCGTTGAAAGCCACCAGCCGTCGCCGGCGAACCAGCAGGTCTCGTCGGGCGCCTCGCCCCGCCGTAGCGACTGCACGCCCTCCCAGCCTTTTGCGAACGCTTCGGCCAGTCGCCGGCCCGCCTCCCCATCCTGAAGCCCGGCGCAGCCGATGAACTGGGCGCGGCTCAGGAATTTCGCGGGCCAGGCCGTGCCCTGCTGCGGGCGCGTGATCATCAACATGCCGCCGAGCACGCCCGCGGGCGCCAGCGGAAACACCAGCCGGCCGCCGGGCCGCAGCGCCCCCAGCCATTCCGGCGCCGGCTGCGCCGCGCCCGCACAGACGTAGATCACGTCGACATCGGGCAGATCGGAGGCAACGCCCGAGCGCGCGCGCAGCTCGACATTGGCGATGTCCTTCAGGTTCTCGCGCGCAAGCGCTGCGAGCCGTTCGTCGACCTCATAGGCATAGACGCAACCGCCAGGCCCGGCGAGCTCGGCGAGGATCGCGGTGTAATAGCCCGTGCCCGCGCCGATCTGCAGCACCGTCTCTCCTTCCTTGACACCGCAGCCGCTGAGCCAATGCGCGTGCGCGCCGGGCATGCCGATGTTGATGCCCCGCGCCGGATCCAGCGCCAGCAGCGTGTTCTGATAGAGAAAGGCGGGATCGTCATCGGGCGTCACGACATAGGGATGGCCGCCCAGCGTGATCGACCACGGCCCGGGCCCGGCGAAGGGTTCGCGCCTCACCTTGCGAAAGGCCTGCTCGAGGCGAGGGTCCGTGGCCCTGGCCGCGGCGCAGATCAATTGCGCAAAGAACGCGCGATATTTGTCCGAACGATCGTGCATGTCGCCTCCTGGCTGAGGCGGTCACGATAGCACAATTCATGCGATATCCGAGCGACCGCTGCAACCGGCGACGGTTCAGCGCGCCTTGCCCATGGCCCGCGCGGCCAAGGCCGCAAGCCTTGGATGACGGCGCAGCCCCTGCGCGGCATGGTCGCGCAGAACAAAAGGCAGCCCGCGCCAGGACAGCGCGACGGTGACATCGGTCAATGGCAACGGCTCGGCGCCGAAGCGGCGCTTGTAGTCGTGATTGCCGATGCTGAGATCGAAGCGCCGCACGCCCTGCGCATGCAGGGCCGCCATGGTGCGCTCGGTCACGAGCAGCCCCGGCGAGCAATTCGCCCATCGCTTGCCGGCATTGCCGATCCGCAGCAAATAGAAGGTCGCGCCGTATCTGACGCCGAACGCGGTCGCGACGATGCCCTCGTCGCAGACGAGCGCCGAAATGACCGCATAGCCTTCCGAAACGCCGCGACGGGCGACATCGCGGTAGAAGCGGGAATGGGCCGCGTCGTTGAGGACGAACCGCAAGCCGATCTGCTGCATGCGCTCCTGCTGCTGGATGTCGATCACGTCCAGAAGCTGGTGCGCGCGTTCGACGTCGGTCGCGATCTCGAAGCGAGCGCCGGCATGGCGGTTGAACACGCGCCAGCAGCGCGGCATCTGCATGCGCTTGATCGAGGCCTGATAGTCCGCATAGTCATCGCCGGTCAGCACGAGATTGGCGTTCAGCGAGCAGGAGCCGGAGCGGCCGAGCGACACCAGCGGGTTCGGCTTGGCGCCGACATAGGACGGCATCTTCTTGAAGCGAAGCAGGTCGAAACGATCAGGCAAGGCGCGCAAGCCATCGACCAGCGCCGCACTGATCGCCTCGGCGCCGGCCGCATCGAAATTCGCATCCCCCGCAACGATCGGAGCGTTATTGTCGGAGACGCCGAGATCGGCAAACTCGACGATACGGATGCCGCGCCTAAAGTGGCTGAACATCGGCACGACAGCGATGTCCTTGGCCGTCGCCGCGTCGGTGATGACAGCGATCAGCGGCGCGACGCCTTCAAACGCCTCGTACCAGGCGCCCAGCCAGTAACCATGTTGAAACGCGGTGCGATGCCCACCGTTCAGGCGCAATGCCGCCTGTTGCCAGTCGCGCAGGAACTCGACCGAGATTCCCGACGCGCTTGAGGCCCGACCGTCTAGCTGCTCGACGCTGAGAAACGCCATTTGCGGGGCATACAGTTAATGAACACGTCCAGATAGATGATGTTTTGGCGCTGACTACAAGTTACGTTGCTGCTTATCGTTAAGCGGTTACCGTCAGCCCGCGCGCATGTTTTCAGCCGCGCCGCCATCCGGACGCGCGGCTGCGACAGATTGTCTGCGAGCGGGTTCACCTTGCGCGACGCATTGGAACCTGGCCAGAAAGTGCAGCCCCGCGACCGCGAGCGCGAACATGAACCAGACCGGATTCTGCCGCTCGACCAGGAAGGTCTCGGTCGTTCCGAAGTAGAGGCCGAACAGCCAGATGGTCAGGAACAGCCTGCCCAGCGCATGGCTGCGATTGTGGGCCTGGACCTCCTGGAAATTGCGCAGCGGCGCGAGCACGAAGATGAGGATGACAAGCAAGAGGCCCGGCAGGCCGATGGTGACGGCAAGGTCGAGATAGCTGTTGTGGCTGTGCGCCGCGGTCACCGCCCATTCCGAGCCCTGGATGGTCTTCCCTTCCGCCGCGCCGTCCCAGAACGCCGCATAGCCATGACCGGTGATCGGCCTTTCCGCAACGGCTCCGAGCGCAAACTCCCAGATCTCGGAACGGCCGGTGAAGGTGGGGTCGATCGGAAGCGCCCGCGTGATGCCGCCGAGCACCGGGCTCGTGACGCTGCCGACCGTCAGCAGGTTCATCACGATCAGCGGCGCGAAGCAGATGATCCGCTTCAGCCACAGGCTTCTGATGGCATAGACCACCGATGCCAGCGCATAGACCGCAAGACACAGCACCGAGGACGTCTTGCCGCCGGTGAAGATCAGAAAGATGCCGGAAAGCAGCGCGATCGCCGGCCCCATCACGTAGGAGCCCACGGCCGTCAGGTAAATGCCTGTATAGACCAGGATCGACATCACCGGCGAGGCGATGTTCTTGTGGCCGAAGCTGCCGCGCCAGTCGCCGGCAAGCTGCGGCTCGGTGATGTCGAGCGCGGTGTGGATCGAATATTGCGGGGCAAGGATGATGCCGAGATAACATATCACCAGCAGCACCAGCGCGGCGCCGCCGAGGCACAGATCGAAGCTTCGCTGCGTCGGCGGCAGCAGCGGCAGCAGGATGGCCAGCGTGGTGGCGCTGGCCGCGAGCACGAAGCGCTGGATCGAGATCTCGCGGCTCTCGGAGAACGCGAGATTGATCATCATCCAGCCGATCAGGCAGAGATGCAGCGGCGTGACCAGGCTTCTGAGCGAGGGCGCATCGGTCGTGAAGGTGAGCAGCACCGCGACCGCGGCCAGCAATCCGAACGAGACGTAGGTCGTCGCCAATCGTCCGCTGACGATGGCGGCGACGTCGGGGTTGCGCAGATCGGCAAACGGATCGAGCGTGATCAGCACCAGCAGCAGGCTTGCAACGGCAACAAGACAACGCGCCGTGCTCGCGACGTCGAACTTCGCCAGCGCATCGCGCAGCGCCTCGCCCAGCGAGCGGGCCTCGACGTCGGTCATGTCTGCGGCGCTGCGATCCATGCCTCAAGGCCTGCCGGGACGATGGGGGACTCCAAGGGTCTACACCGGGCTACGCCGGGTCTAGCCCATCCCCGTTAACCATCCGTCAACCAGCACGCCCGAGGCGGCAGGGACCCTGCTCTGCCGCGCGACGCTGCGCGCGATTTCGTAATATTGCAGCGCGCGTTGTTCCAGCGTCAGATTGTCCACAATATAGCCGCGCGGATCGAATTTTCCCGCGGTGCAGCCGGCCCAGAAATCGGTCCAGCGCTCCTCGAAGCCGGCGTGGTCGGTGAACTTGAGCCCGCAGCGATCATCCCAATAGGGCACCGACGAGACGGGCGCGAACTGGACGCGGTGCGGGTAATAGTCGGGATCCCGCCACGGACCGCCGGGATCCCAGGCAAACACCGGCACGCCGCAGGACAGCGCCTGCTGATAGGCAATGCCCTGGCTCTCGTTCTGACACAGGAAGATCATCGCGCGCGAGCGGGCCAACGCGGACCGGTAGTCCTCCTCCTTGTAGCTGCCGTAGCGCAGCTCGGTGAAGGAGCGGCCTTCCCTCGTCAGCCTTGCGCAAACCGGCTCGAGCAGCTCCGGCACGTGCCGCTCGCGATCCAGGCTGACCTTGTCGTAGATCAGGACGTCGACGGTCTTGTCGCGTGGGCGCGACGGCGCCCAGTGATCCGTGTCGATGCCCACGGGCCAGGCTTCCGTCTCAGGCCAATGCGGCCGGTACATCTCGGCATACCACGGACCGGGCACCAGGAATTTCCTGACTGGAAGCCGCCTGAACAGGTCAGGATCGTCGAACGGATGGTTATAGGCACAAACGCCAAGCAGGATCGGGTTCTTCCACGCAAACTTGTCGAGCAGGAAGGCGCGGCCGATGATGCAGGCGACTTCTTCCTGATGTTGCGCGATGTAGCCGTAGTCGTTGACGCGATAGCGGATGCCGAGCCGGTCGAGCCCGGCGCAGAGATTGAGGAACACGCGCAGCTGCCCGCTCATGCGCGGCTCACCAAACAGCATCTTGCGCGCCATGCGACGCAGATGGCGGTCGCCGGGAAACCAGCGATCGTCCTTGTCCTCGTAGAACAGGTTGAGGATCATGTCGTCGGGATCGTAGTCGAACGTCTTTGCGGGCACTTTCATCCATCCGCGGCATCAAGGCCGGTAGTTTCGCACGAGACCGGTTGTCGCACCTGTCGAAATCAGCGACAGACTTAACGCCCCGGGTTTAACGCTAATCTACGAAACCGATGATTTGGACCGCGTTCGCAACACCGATCTGGTTCTTATCTGGGTATCATCTGCGCACGCCAGGACCGCGGCTGCAGGCCGCCTGGTTAACAGATCCTTAAACAGGACGAGCCCCCGCTTGCCTCTCGCCGACGCCATGCTCGATGCAGCGACCACAGCCCCGGTGGCGGCGGACGCGCGCGCGACGTCGCCTGCCGTGTCGGTTGTCATCCCTGCGAAGAATGCCGCAGCCTATATCGGCGAAGCCATCGAGAGCGCGCTCATGCAGGACGGCGTCGGCGAGATTATCGTCGTCGACGACGGCTCCACCGACGGCACCGACGCAATCGTCCGCGCCATCCGCGAGCCGCGGCTGCGCCTGATGCGGAACGACGCCAGCGGCGTTTCGGCCGCGCGCAACCTCGGTGCCCGCAACGCACGCGGGGACTGGCTGCTCTTCCTCGATGCGGACGATCGCCTGCGGCCCGACGCGGTCAAGACATTGCTGGCGACGGCCAGGACCGCGCCGCAGGCGGTTCTGGTCTATGGCGACTACAACACCATCGACAGCGCCGGGCGAACGATCGGCCGCCGCGATCTCTTGAAGGGACGGCTCAAGCCCTCGGGCAATGTGCTGGAACGGCTCGCCGGCGGCAATTTCATCGTCAACGGCGGCATCATGCTGATTCGCGCCGATGCCTTCCGCACCAGCGGCGGCTTCGACGTTTCACTGCGCTATTGCGAGGACTGGCACTGCTGGTGCCGGCTCGCCGCAACCGGTGAGTTCGCCTATGTGCCCAAGCTTCTGCTCGACTATCGGCTGCACACGGCCAATACGATGAATGCGGCAGTGCGGACGCCGCAGGATTTCTTCCCGGCGGTGGCGCGCGTGTTCGGTGACGAGCTCATCCTGGGCAAGCTGCCATCGGGCGCGGCTGCGCGGCTGCGGCAGGCGGCCGAGATCCATCTCGTCACCTATGCTGCGACGCAGGCGGTGCGCTTCGGGCGATATCGCGAGGCGCTTGCCTATCTCGGCATGGTCGGGCAGCGATCGCTCAAGGCGATGCCGCGGTCCGCGATCAAGGTCGCGCTTTCCTATTTCGGGATCTAGCGTCTCGGCGCGAACCCGTCAGGAAACGATTTTCGAGGCCTCATAAGGCTTCGGATCGAAGCCGAATGCCGCGAGCGCGGACCCGACGGCCACCAGCAAGGGATGCATCGCCACGACGGCCCTCGATGACGTCAGCAGGCGGAGCGAGCGGACCAGAGACAGCGGCAGCCGTCCGAGCGTCTGCGCAAACAGACGCGCCCGTGCCGACGCACCGTGCGCGGCCTTGGATCGCACACGATAGTTGATGACCCCGATGCGCAGGCCCCGCCTGGCGATCCAGCCGAAGCCAGTGCGGCTTTGCGGCACGGTCTCGGTGATGACGGCTTCCGCGGTCCAGTGGAAGATCATGCCGGCATTGCGGCCGCGATAGAAGAAGTCGCAATCGCCGCCGCCGAGAAAATTGAACTGCAGATCGAAGGCGGGGCTGCCGAGCCGGTCGAACGCGGCGCGCGTGATCAGGCAATTGCCGCAGCCATAGATCATCGGCACAGCACCGGTGTAGTCGTAGGCCGGGCAGAAGGCGGGATGACGCGCGAGCCAGGGCTGGCTGTCATCGTCAAACACGGGCAGCACCGGTCCGCCGACAATGTCGGCACCGGTCGCCTCCGCCGTGCGAACCATCAGCTCGAGCCAATCGGGCGAAGCGATCTCGTCGTCGTCGATCATCAGGAAGCGGGTCGCGGCGGGAAACACCGCCTGCGCCGTCTCGAACGCGGCGTTGATCGCCCGGCAATTGCCCTGCCGCTTCTCGACCAGACAGATGCCCTGGAGTTTGCCTGACACGAGGTATTCCGCAGCCACCGGCGCGCTCGCGCGTGCTGCCGCATCGTTCTCAACCATGACCACCGCGAATGAGCGCGGGGTGCGCTGATTGACCAGCGAATCCAGCGTCAGCCGCAGATGTTCAGGTCGGCGGAAACAGGGAATGCAGACGACGATGCCGACCGAGAGGTCGATGACGCGCGAACTCGCCGCGATCTCCCTGAAGGGATCGCGCAAGCTTTCCGAGATCCGGCTGGCGGACAAATCTGTCGGGATCAGCGTCATTGCGTTCTCAATGCCTGAGATATGTTGAGAAAGCCCTGCCTCGACTGTCCCGCGACGGCACGGCCGCACGGGACAGAAGCGTCCCAGTATGAGCGGCCTGCCCGCGTGATCAAATTGCACCGCGACGGCGATGTCGCGTCCGTGAGGCGTCCTGTCATGCGCTTGATCGCTTCGCGTGCTTTTTCCTGCAAATTCCGTCGCGCCTCACACTGCAATTCGCAGTCCATCACGCGCCAGCGGCGCAGGCATGAACGATGCCGTAGTTAACGCGGGGTCTAATTAACCCAGCTGTAAGCACCGCGATCGGCGATGCCCCGCGGCACCGGATTTGCTCTTCGAGGTCGCGAGATTTTTCCTGTAAATTTAAGTCGAACAAGCGCGGTTGGAAACAATGGGCAGGTCAGCCACGATCGATCTCGCGACGGCGACGCGGCCGAAGCTCAAAGCCTTCGACGGTGCCGCCGATCTCCGGCGCGGCGACTGTCACGTCGTTCTGCGGAGGCGCTGAGCCATGCGCGCGCTGATCGGCCCTCAAGCGACGATGCCGGACCGGTGCGCGCCGCCGGGCACGCATGGTAACGAACCGTTAATCACTGCAGGGCTGCCGGCACCGAGGCGGCCCAACGACGCGGCAAGAGGCGGCGTGCCCTTAAACGCTTTGTTTGCCATTTCGGTGAATAGTCCCTCAATGAGTATGGTTAATTTTCCCTGTTGCGTTGATTGCGCACCTATATCCCCGGTGCGAGGCGTAAAGCGAAGAGTAACCCCTCAGCCCGCGACCGTTGCAATGAAAGCTGGGGACTATGCTTGACTACAACCAGCCGATCGATCGGGCCAAAAATCCGACCGGGTCGGAAGCCTCGCGGCGGAGATCCGGGTCCAGCTTCAACGTGCTGGAGCTCGCCAGCCTGCTGTGGCGGCGCAGGATCGCGATTGCCTCCGCGGCACTGATCGGCGCGTGCCTCGCCGTCACCGTCGGCAAGAGCCTGGCACCCCGCTACACCGCGACCGCGCAGCTCTATGTCGATCCGCGCGAGCTTCAACTGGTCGATCGCGAGCTGACGCCGCGCGCGCAGGACGTCTCCGGCATGTCCATGCTGGTGGAGAGCCAGGCGCGCCTCATCACCTCCAACAGCGTGCTGCTGCAGGTGATCCAGCAGGCGGGTCTCGACAAGGATCCGGAATTCGGCGGGAGCGACGGCAAGACCCTGGCTGCCTCCTTGCTCGGCCTGATCGGCCTCCAGCTCCGCACGCCTTCCGCTGCGGAAGCCAAGGAGGTGCAGCTCGCCGCGCTCGACGCGCTGAACAAGCACATCACGATCCGCAAGACCGAAAAGAGCTTTATCGTCGACATCGAGGTCTGGTCGACCGATCCGGCGAAGGCGGCGATGCTGGCCAACACCCTGACCAGCACCTACCTCACGGAATCCCGCAACTCCCAGGCCCTGGCGGCGCGGCGCGCCACCAGCGAATTGTCGGGCCGGCTGAAGGAGCTGCGCGAGCGGCTGCGCAACGCCGAGATCGCGCTTGCCAACTACAAGGCCCAGAACAATTTCGTCGGCACCCAGGATTCGCTGATCTCCGATCAGCAACTCTCCTCCAGCAACCAGCGCCTGTCCGCGGCCCGCGCAGCGACGATGGACGCCCAAGCGCGGCTGGACCAGATCGAGGCCAACAAGCGGACCGCCGCGGATGCGGGCGCAATCCCCGAAGCGCTGCAATCGCCGACCATCGCCAATTTGCGCGCGCAATATGCCGACGCCCGCAAGAAATATGCGGAGCAGACCGCCGAACTCGGCCCGCGCCACCCGGCGCTGCGGCAGACCGAGAAGCAGGTCGAGGATCTCAAGCGCACCATCAACGAAGAGATCGATCGCTTCGCACTGTCCGCCAAGAACGACCTGACCCGCGCCCGCGATTACGAAGCCTCGCTCAACCGGGCGCTGGAGGTGCAGAAGCGACAGAGCGTGCAGCTGAGCCAGGCGGCGGTGCGCCTGCGCGAGCTCGAGCGCGAAGCCGACGCAAGCCGCGATGTCTACCAATCATTTCTCAAGCGCTCGCGCGAGACCGAGGAACAGGAAGCCCTGAACACCTCGGCGGCCCGCGTCATCGGCGAAGCCACGATACCGCAACGCCGCTCGTTCCCGCCGGGCATGACCCTGTTCGCAATGATCGGCTTCGGCTTCGGCGCGCTCGCCGCCATCTTCTGGTTCGTCGCGGCCGAGCATCTGTTCAATGGCACGACCGCCCCCGAACCGAGCCGTCGCGAACGCAAGCCTGAACCCGAAATTGCGATGCCTGAGCCCGAAGCCACCGCGCCTCTGCCCGCGCTCGCGCTGGTCGAGAAGCCGCTGATCGCCCGGCTCCAGGAGGCGGACGTGATCCGCACGCTCGGCGCCATTCTCGCAACCGGCAGCGGCGTCGACCTGACCCGAATCGGCTGGCCGACACTCCGGCCCGGATTTCCGTTGACGACGCTGCTCAACGCGCTGCGCGACATGCGTGCGGCGATGGCGCGCCGCGCCGGCAGCAAGACGATGCCCGTGATTGCGCTGGTCGGGGCCGGCCAGACCTCGGAGCGCAGCGTGACCACGTTGAACTTCGCGCTCGCGGCCGCGCGCGACGGCAGCCGCGTGCTGATGATCGATGCCGACCATCAATCCCACGCGCTCTCGAACAGGATCAAACGCCCAGGCAAGAGCGAAACCGGCAAGGTGGGCTGGTTCTCGATCGGCAGCAAGGCCGCGCGCGAGATCAAGACCGTGAACGGCATCTCGGTGCTGCCGGCGACCGAGACCGATGCCGGCAAGGCCACTGAGTCGATCCGCAAGGCCATCGCGCAGGCGCGCGCGGCCGGCGGTTATGACCTCGTCATTCTCGACGGCCCCGCGATGCCGCTCTCGGCCGCCGGCCGCAAGCTGCTCGATGGCGCTGACGCGCTGGTAGCGGTGCTGCCGACCAGCCACGACATCAACGACAGCATGGAAGAGATCCTGACCGCGCTCGGCGCCGCCCAGCGCAAGCTGGTCGGTGTCGTGCTCGACGAGCTCACCCCGGCAACCCAAACGCTCCAGCGAGGCAAACAATATGCTTGAGCGCCGCGTCAATCTCGAAGGTCGGGCCGCAACCGCCGACGTGCCCCGGATCACTGTCGGTGGCCTGCGCATGGCTGCGCTCGACCTGGAAGCCACCGCCGACTTCATGATCGCTGCGACCGATCAACGGCACCGCATCAACCGGCCGCTGTACCTGACCTCCGCCAACGGCGAGGTGCTGGCGCGCTGCTCGACGGAGCCGCAGATCGAACGTCTGTTCCGCGCCGCCGATCTGATCAATGCCGACGGCCAGCCGCTGGTGGCGGCCTCGAAGCTGCAGTCCTGGTTTCCATTGCCGGAGCGCGTTGCCACGACCGACCTGTTCCATGTCGTCGCGCGCAAGGCGGAGGTGACCGGTCGCACCTTCTACATGTTCGGCGCCAGCGAGCAGGAGAACGCCGCGGCCGTCAGGCGCGTCCAGAACATGTATCCGAGGCTCAAGATCGTCGGATACAGCCATGGCTATCTCGATGGCGAGGCGCTGCGGGCCAAGGTCGACGAGATCAACGCGCTTGCGCCCGACTTCCTGTGGGTGGCGCTCGGCGTCCCCAACGAGCAGGCTTTTGTCGAGGAATACACGCCGCGGCTGACCAATGTCGGCGTCATCAAGACGTCAGGCGGCCTCTTCAACTTCCTGTCGGGCAGCCGCTCCCGCGCGCCGCGATGGATGCAGAGGTTCGGGCTTGAATGGGCCTGGCGCACCTGGCTCGAGCCGCGCCGTCTGTTCTGGCGCTATCTGACCACCAATCCCCGCGCGATCTATCTTCTCTTCAGCCGCAACCGGCCGGCCAATCGCTAAAGACCTAAAGCGCGATGTGATCCGGATGAATCACAATTGCGCTTTTAGGTTATGTTTGAGCATGATCTTTTCGAAAAACCGCTGCACACTTTTCCGGATCATGCTGTAGCGCATCCGCCTCGATTGCGTTGCGCAGCCGTCAGACGATTGCGCGTTTCAACACCGGTCCCGCCTCGTCCACGGCCAAGTCCGTCTCCGGCTGGAGCGGCGGCGCGATCGGCAGCTCGATCGGCCGCAGCAGCTCGGCCACCTGCTTCGCCGGCAACGGCCTGGAGATCAGGAAGCCCTGCATCTCGTCGCATCCATGGGTGCGCAGGAACGCCTCCTGCTCGGCATTCTCGACGCCCTCGGCGACCACCGTCATGCCGAGCGCCTTGCCCATGCTGATGATGGCCTGCGCGATCGCCTGGTCCTCCGAATCCTGCGGCAGGTCGCGCACGAAGGAACGGTCGATCTTGATCGTGTCGATCGGGAAATGCTTCATCAGCGACATCGACGAATAGCCGGTGCCGAAATCGTCGATTGCCAGGCGGATGCCGCGGCTCTGGATCGCATCGAGCACCTTCAGCGCACGCCCGACATTGCGCATCATCATGCTCTCGGTGACCTCGAGCTGGAGCAGCACCGGCGACATGCCGGAGGCCGCCAGCGCCTCGTCGACGTCCTGCAACAGATGCTCGTCGGCGAACTGCCGCGGCGACAGGTTCACCGCCATCGACAACGGCAGCAGGCCGCGGCGCTGCCAGGCCATCGCCTGCGCGCAGGCTTCCTTCAGCACCCAGCGGCCGATCGGCACGATCAGGCCGGTTTCTTCCGCGAGCGGGATGAACTGCGCCGGCGAGACGTTGCCGAGATCGGGGTGGTTCCAGCGGAGCAGCGCTTCCACGCCGGTGATCTGCCCCGTCTCAATGTCGACCTTGGGCTGGTAGTTCAGCGAGAACTGCTCCCGTTCGAGCGCCCGGCGCAACGCGCTTTCGAGCGACAAACGTTCGATCGACTGCGTCTTTACTTCCTTGGAGAAGAGGCGATAGCCGTTCTTGCCGTCTTCCTTGGCGAGGTACATCGCCATATCGGCGTTCTTGGTCAACGTCTGTGCATCGGCGCCGTTGGCCGGATACATCGCGATGCCGATCGACGCCGTGGTGTGGCATTCGTGACCGGCGAGCTCCATCGGCTCGGCGAGTGCGGCGAGCAGCCCGGCGGCGATGCGCTGGACATCGTCGATCTCGCCGCACTGATCGAGGATCACCACGAACTCGTCACCGCCGAGGCGCGCCACAACATCGCTGGCCCGCAGTGCGCCGCGCAAGCGATTTGCCACCTCGAGCAGAAGCAAATCGCCGGCCTCGTGTCCGAGCGAGTCGTTGATGACCTTGAAGCGATCGAGATCGATAAACAGCACTGCGAAGCGGTGATCATGGCGCTGCGCGTTGTCGATCGCTTCGCGCAGCAGCCCGTTGAAGGTCTCGCGGTTCGGCAGATCGGTCAGGCTGTCATGCGAGGCGAGGTATTCGATCCGCTCGTCGGCTTTGTTCTTCTCGTCGGCGCGATCGAAATTCTCCATCGCGAAAGAGACGTTGTCGGCGAGACGCTGCAGCAACTCGACGAACTCGGATGTGAAGGTGTCCTGTTCCGTCGACATGTAGATCATGACGCCAACGGCCTTGTCGTGCGTGATCAGCGGAAATGCCGCGCCGGAGCGTGCGCCGTCGATCCGGACGACAGCATGGAAGGCGCTGACGCGGCCGTCGTTGACGTAGTCGTTAACGATGCAAGGCTGGCGGGTGCGGAACGCCGTTCCGCTCATGCCACGGCCTTCGGGCCGGTCGGCGTCGACGGAGAGACGGACGTTGCGGGTGGTCTCGGCGGAAGGTCCCGCGCTTGCGACGATCGCGAGCCGATCGCTGTCGGCACTGGCGAGCGCAATGGTCGTCGAGGTAAACTTGCCGCCGGTGGACGCGGCCCGGCAGACGAGCTCGAACAGCTCAGTGCGAGACTTGGCGCGCACAATCGCTTCATTGGTGGCGCTGAGTGCCGCGAACATGCGCGTCAGGCGCTCCTTCTGCGCTTCGGCCCGCGCACGTTCGTCGGCCCGATCGAAATTGTCGAGCGCAAAGGCGACATTGGCCTGCAGCCGCTGCAGCAGTTCGACAAATTCCGGCGTGAAGGTGCCGCGCTCCGGCGAGTTGAACACGAATACGCCCTCGATACGGTCGCCGCTGAACAGCGGCAACGCCGCGGCTGATCCGATGCCGTGGCGGCGGGCATTGTCCGCCCAGGGCTTGATCCGGTCGTCGGACAGCACGTCGTTGCTGATGCAGGGCTGACGGGTACGGAAAGCCGTTCCGGTCAACCCGCGGCCTTCGGGCACCTGATCCGAGGTCGAAAATCTGAAGTTGCGAACCGCATCTGCGTTCGGACCGTAACAGGCGGCGACGCGGAGCAGCTCGGCCTGGTGATCGACCAGCGCGATGGCGGCCGAGGTGAATTTGGCGCCTTTGGCAGTTGCTTCGCAAACGAGATCGAACAGCTCGGCACGCGAATGGGCGCGCAGGATCGCCTCGTTGGTCGCGCTCAGCGCCGCATACATGCGCGCCAGGCGTTCCTCCTCCTCGGCGATCCGGGCCTTCTCGGCCTCGCGGTCGAAGTTGTCGATCGCAAAGCAGACATTCTCGGCGATGCGCAGCATCAGCCCGACCACTTCGCCGTCGGCGGCCCACGACTGGCTGAGGAAGGCCAGGATGACGCCGATGCTTTGGCCGTGCTTGACCAGCGGCGCCGCGACAAGCGCGGCGACGCCGGTGTTGACGTTGGGCTGCTCCCACGGCGTTCCCTTGGTGCGACGTGCGAGATCGCGCTCGACAATGGGCTTCTGTGTTCGAAACACTTCGCCGGAAATGCCGCGGCCGTAGGGATTGTCGGGATCAGTAGAGTAAAGTGTCTGCGCCACGGTCTCCAGATTCTCGCCGGTGCCGGCGACTGGCTTCAACCAGTGCGAATCCGGTTCCTTCAACAGAACGAAGGTCGCCAGCGACTTGCCGCCGTGCACGGAGGCGTCGCACACGAGCTGATACAGCTCCTGCTCGTTCTTTGCACGAAGGATGGCTTCATTGGTCGCGCTGAGCGCGCCGAACATGCGGTTGAGCCGCCGCGTCGTCCGCTCGCTGGCCTGCCGCGCGGCCTCGCGCGCAAAATTCTCCAGCGCGTAGGAAATGTTGGTCGACATGCGCTCGAACAGCGACACGATCTGCTCGTTCAGCGAGTTGGCCTCGCTGCGGGTCACGTACAGCACACCGACGCTGCTGCCGTTACATAGAAGCGGTAGCGCCGCCGCGGCGCCGATATTCGCTTTGGTCGCGCCCTCACGCCATGCCAGCGAGCGCGGATCATTCAGATAGTCGTTGCTGATGCAGAGCTTCTGGGTGCGAAACGCCTCGCCGCCGACACCCAAGCCCTCGGGCGCGCCGGCTTCGGTGGTGATCTTGAGCGCGCGCAGGCGAGCCACGTCGTCGCCACGACCGGCAGCGAAACGCAGGTGCTGGCCCTCCGGCTCCACCAGGAACACCGCGACGGCCATGAAGTCTCCGCTGGAAAACCCGGCGTCGCAGACCATCTGGTACAGCTCCTCCGGCGATTTCGCGTAGAGGATCGCTTCGTTAATGGCGCTCAGCGCCGCAAAGGTGCGCGCGAGTGACGTCGACACGATCTCAACTCCCGGGCATTTCTGCCGATTTTTCCCGGGTACCTTATGAATAGGGATCGCCTAAGTGGTCGTTATTGCGGCAGGGAAACCGCCAATCAGGGTGAACGAGCAGCGAATGATAGCTGAAAAATGTCCGGGAATACCGCCGCGCGGCAGGAGCCTTCGACCAAAGGCGCGCTCTGTCTACGAATTTGCAGCCCTGTATTGGTTTACGGGAGATTGATATCACACCTCCGCTTTGAGACGATGGCACCCAACAACAGGTCCGTTAAGGGCACGAAAGCCGAGGGAACGCCATGCCGATCATCAAGGCCGACCGCCTCACGCGCGTCAGCGCGGCGCTGCTCCGAGCCGCCGGCGCCTCCGAGGACTTCCACATCGCCCTCGATCTGTCCTGACACATCCGGAGACAGCAGCATGGACAGGCAGATGGTCCTGGTCGGCTTCCTTCAGGCGCAGAACTGCACGAACTTGCCGAGCTCGTGGCGGCATCCGGACTCGCGCAGCGACTTCATGTCGGCGGATTATTACCAGGAGATCGCGAAAATTCTCGAAGCCGGCAAATTCCACATGGCCTTCTTCGACGATCGTCTCGCCATGCCGGACCGCTACGGCAACGACCACGCCCATACCGTCGAATACGGCATCCGCTGCGTGAAGATGGATCCGATTGTCGTGCTGACCACGATGGGCATGGTGACCGACAAGCTCGGCCTAGGGGCAACCTGCTCGACCACCTATTACGAGCCGTTCGACGTCGCGCGCCGCTTTGCCACGCTCGATCTGATGTCGGGCGGGCGCGCGGGCTGGAACGTCGTGACCTCGCTCAACGACGGCGAGGCGCTCAATATGGGACGGGACTCCCATCCCGAACATGATTCCCGCTACGACAAGGCCGACGAATTCATGGAGGTCGTGCTCGGCCATTGGGACACATGGGGGGACGGCGCGCTCATCATGGACAAAAAGACCGGCCGCTTTGCCGATCCGACCAAGGTGAAGCGGCTCGATCACAAGGGCGCGGCCTTCAAGTCCCGCGGGCCGTTCACCGTGCCGCGCTCACAGCAGGGCCATCCTGTCATCATCCAGGCCGGCGCATCCGGCCGCGGCCAGCGCTTTGCCGGACGCTGGGGCGAAGTCATCTTCACCGCCGCGCGCAATCTCCAGGGCGCCAAGGACGGTTACGCCGCCGTGCGCAACGAGGCCGCCAAGGCCGGCCGCGATCCTGATCAGATGTTCCTCTGCAATCTGACCACCCCGGTCTGCGCTGCGACCAAGGCGGAGGCCGAAGACAAGATGGCGCTGATCAACAAGCTGCCGCTCGAGATCGACGCACTGTCGCTGCTATCAGAAGCGCTCAATTACGATTTTGCTTCCAAAGGTCTCGACGAACCGCTGACGACGGACGACCTCAGGAGCATGCAGGGCATTCTGGGCATCCGCGACGGCGTGCTGAAGGCTTCGGGCAAGAGCAATCCGAGCGCGCGCGACTTTGTCACCTTCTCCGGCCGCGGCCACGTGCATGACGCCATGGTCGGCGGCCCCAAGGAGATCGCGGACAGACTGGAAGAAATGTTCGTCGAGCGCGGCTGCGACGGCTTTGTCATCGCGGCGACGTACGTGCCCGGCTCCTATGCCGATTTCGTGCAGCATGTCGTGCCGGAGCTGCAGCGGCGCGGCCTGTTCCAGAAGGACTATCGCGGCAAAACGCTGCGGGAGAATCTCGGCTTGGCGCGCCCGGCCGCCGGTGCCTGGAAAGTGCAGCCGCACGATGCCGCGGAATAACAACAAGGACAGAACATGCGCTGGCTGAAATTCACCGCCTCCGGCAAGACCTCCTGGGGCGTGGTCGAAGGCGATCAAGTGATCGCGGTCGACGGCGATCCTCTCAGTGAATGGCAGCGCACGTCGCGCACGCATCCGCTGTCGCAAGTGAAGATCGAGCTGCCGCTGATCCCCCGCACCTTCTACTGCGTCGGGCTGAATTATCTGAAGCACCTCAAGGAAGCCGCCGACAAGGCCGGTATGGTGCCGGCCGTGCCTGATCGCCCCGAGATCGGCTACCGCGCCCAGAATGCGCTGATCGCGCATGACGAGGATGTCGTGATCCCGTCGCTTGCGACGGAGAAGATCCATTACGAGGGCGAGCTCGTGGTCGTCATCGGCAAGAAAGTGAAGCACCTCACCGAAGCGAACGCGATGGAGTGCGTGTTCGGCTACACCATCGGCAACGACGTCAGCGAACGTTCATGGCAGAAGGCCGATCGCAGCCTGTGGCGCTCGAAGAATGCCGACACGTTCAAGCCGATGGGTCCCTGGATCGAGACCGAGGCTGATCTTGCCAAGATGAAGACGATCGTGCGCGTCAATGGCAAGGAGACCAACCGCTTCGCGACGAACGACATGATCTTTGGCGTGGTGCCGTTCCTGGTCGAGTTGACGAAGTATTTCACGCTGTGGCCGGGTGATGTGATCTGGATGGGCACCGATGGTGCGTCACCTGACATCAAGCACGGCGATGTCGTGGAGATCGACATCACCGGTGTCGGGACGTTGCGGAACAGGTTTGTGCGGGAGCAACGGTAACCGGTGCCGTAGGGTGGGCAAAGGCGCTCTTGCGCCGTGCCCACCATCTTTCTCCGCCATGAAATAACGTGGGCACGCTTCGCTTTGCCCACCCTACGGCAGCTTCTTCAAAACGGCAGCGCGACGCTGGTCTTGATCTCCTTCAGCACCACATTGCTGCGGACGTAGCGAATGCCGGGGATGCGGAACATGAACTCGTCGAGAAAACGATTGTAGGCCGCCATGTCCTGCACGACGACGCGCAGGTGATAATCGGCATCACCGGTGGTCGCAAAACACTCCAGCACCTCGCGGCGCGTGGTGACGCGCGAGACGAACTCGTCGACGAATTTGGCGTCGTGCCGCTCCAGCGAAACATGGAGGATGGCCGACATCGCAAAGCCCGCCTGCTCGCGCGCGATGAGAGCGGCATAGCCGCGGATGATGCCGCTGTCCTCGAGTGCGCGCACCCGGCGCCAGCAGGCCGAGGTCGACATGCCGACCTCGTCGGCGAGCTGCTGGTTGGTGGCGCGACCGTCCTTCTGGAGGTGAGCGAGAATCCTGACGTCCTGGTCTTCAACCATCGAGAGCCTCAAATTGATAAAATATACCACATTTCGTCGGAATTAGCAAAAATCTGCCGATACAGTAGCTTAACTGGGAAAAATAGGTAAGACCTACCAGTCCCCCGGGCCTAACCTTCGCTATCGGCAGGACGCCGCGCGAGGTCCACCATGGACGCCATTCCGTCACTCGATGCCTACGAGCTCTCCGACCGCTACGATCGCGAGGAGGGCCGGGTCTTCCTCACGGGCACGCAGGCCATTGTCCGCATCGCACTCGATCAGGTGCGACGCGACCGGGCGGCGGGGCTCAACACCGCCGGCTTCATCTCCGGCTATCGCGGCTCGCCGCTCGGCGGCATCGATCTCGAGCTCTGGCGCATCCAGCAGCGGCTTGAGAAAGACCGCATCGAATTCCTCCCCGCGGTGAACGAGGACCTCGCGGCGACCGCGGTGCTCGGCTCGCAACAGGTGGAGACGCAAGGAGAGCGCGAGGTCGATGGCGTATTCGGGCTGTGGTACGGCAAGGGCCCCGGCGTCGACCGCTCTGGTGACGCGCTCAAGCACGGCAACGCCTACGGCTCCTCGCCACATGGCGGCGTGCTGGTCGTCGCCGGCGACGATCATGGCTGCGTGTCGTCCTCGATGCCGCACCAGTCCGACGTCGCCTTCATGAGCTGGTTCATGCCGACGCTGCACCCCGCAAGCGTCGACGAATATCTTGAATTCGGCGAATATGGCTATGCGCTGAGCCGCTTCTCCGGCATGTGGGTCGGCTTCAAGGCGATCTCGGAGATCGTGGAGTCAGGCGCCTCCGTCGCGCTGCGCCCGCCGCGCCTTTTTCGCACACCCGACTTCAGGCCGCCGCCTGATGGACTGCACTATCGCTGGCCCGATCTGCCGGGCCCGCAAATCGAGGAGCGGCTGGAGGCGAAGAAACACGCGGTGTACGCCTTCGCAAAAGCCAATCCGATCGATCGCCACATCTACGACATTCCAAACGCCACCTACGGCATCGTCACCACAGGCAAGGCGCATCTCGACCTGATGGAGGCGCTCCGGCTGATGGGCCTCGACGAGGCCGCCTGCCGCAGTATCGGCATCGATATCTACAAAGTCGGCATGGTCTGGCCGCTGGCGCTGCACGACGCCATGGATTTCGTGAAGGGCAAACGCGAGATCCTCGTGGTCGAGGAGAAGCGCGGCATCATCGAGAGTCAGTTCAAGGAATATTTTTACGACTATCCCGGCGCCAAGCCCGAGCGCATGGTCGGCAAGCATGACGAAAACGGCGCACGACTGATCTCCTGGATCGGCGAGCTGTCACCACGCGCACTGGCTGGCGTGCTCGCCCGCCGACTCGATCCGATGTTTCCAGGGCTCAATCTTGCCGCGCGTGCAGCCGCCCTGATGCCGGAAGCTGCGCGCACGATCAACGTCTTGGGCGCGACACGTACGCCGTATTTCTGCTCGGGCTGCCCGCACAACACCTCGACAAAAGTGCCCGAGGGCTCAAAGGCGCTGGCCGGCATCGGCTGCCATTTCATGGCGAGCTGGATGGACCGCGAGACCTCGTCGCTGATCCAGATGGGCGGCGAGGGCGTGAACTGGGCGGCCTCGTCGCGATTTACCGGCCACAAGCACGTGTTCCAGAATCTCGGCGAGGGCACCTATTACCACTCCGGCTCGATGGCGATCCGCCAGGCGATCGCTGCGAAAGCCAACATCACCTACAAGATCCTGTTCAACGACGCCGTCGCCATGACCGGCGGCCAGCCGGTCGACGGCCCCGTCAGCGTGCAGGCGATCGCGCACAGCGTCCGCGCCGAGGGTGTGACGCGCATCGCGCTGGTGTCGGACGATCCCGCACAATTCTCGCCGGCCGATCTCCCTGATGGCGTCACCATCCATCCGCGCGAGGAGATGGACGCGGTGCAGCGCGAGCTGCGCGAGGTCTCCGGCGTCTCGGTGCTGATCTACCAGCAGACCTGCGCCACCGAGAAACGGCGGCGGCGCAAGCGCGGGCAGATGGCCGATCCCAAGCGCTTTGCCTATATCAACGACCTCGTCTGCGAGGGCTGCGGCGACTGCTCGGTCGAGTCCAACTGCCTCAGCGTCGAGCCGAGAGAGACCCCGTTCGGCCGCAAGCGACAGATCAACCTGTCCGCCTGCAACAAGGACTTTTCCTGCCTTAACGGCTTCTGCCCGAGTTTTGTGACCGTCGAAGGCGCGACGCGGCGGAAGAAGAGCGCCAGCCGGATCGACGCGATCGGCCATGCAGCGACGCTCGCCCTTCCCGCCCCCGCAACGCTCAATCGGCCCTACGACCTGCTCGTGACCGGTGTCGGCGGCACCGGCGTGATCACGGTCGGCGCGCTGATCGGCATGGCCGCTCATCTCGAGCGTCGCGGCGTCTCGGTGCTGGACTTCACCGGCTTTGCCCAGAAATTCGGTCCCGTGCTGAGCTACATCCGCCTGGCCGCAAGCCCTGAGGCGCTGCATCAGGTCCGTATCGACCAGGGTGCAGCCGACGCGCTGATCGGCTGCGACCTTGTCGTCAGCTCCTCGCCCAAGGCCTCCGGCACCTATCGCCGCGGCACGCGCGCGGCGATCAATACTGCAGAGATGCCGACGGGCGACGTCGTCCGCCTCCGCGACGCCGATCTCGCCTCGCCTGCGCGCCTGCGCGCAATCCGGCAGGTCACCGGCAACGACAATGTCGACAGCATCGACGCCAATGCGCTCGCCGAGCGCCTGCTCGGCGATGCCGTTTACGCCAATATCATCATGCTGGGCTTTGCCTGGCAGCGCGGACTGGTGCCGGTCTCGCTATCGGCGCTGCTGCGCGCGATCGAACTCAATGGTGTCGCGATCGAGCGCAACAAGCAGGCCTTTGCGTGGGGCAGGATCGCTGCCGCCGATCCGGGCTTCCTGCCGCAGACGAATGAAGCGCCGAAGGCCGAGACGCTCGACCAGATCATCCTCAGACGCTCCGATTTCCTCACGGCCTACCAGGATGACGCCTACGCGGCGCGCTACCGGGCGCTGGTCGGAAAAGTCCGCGAGGCCGAAGCCGGGCTCAACAGCGAGGCGCTGACCGAAGCCGTCGCGCGCGCCCTGTTCAAGCTCATGGCCTACAAGGACGAATATGAGGTCGCGCGTCTGCACATGCAAAGCGGCTTCCTCGATGAGCTGAAGCGCGAATTCGAAGACGGCTTCAGCGTGCAGTATCACCTCGCGCCGCCATTTCTGCCGTCCGGTCACGACGCGCGCGGCCGCCCGCGCAAGCGCGCTTTCGGCCAGTGGATCCGGCTGCCGCTCGCGGTATTGGCGCGGCTCAAGGCGCTGCGCGGAACGCCGTTCGATCCGTTCGGCTATGCGGCCGAGCGGCGAACCGAGCGCGAGCTGATTGCCTGGTACGAAAGCATCATCGCGCAAATGCTCGGCAAGTTCGATGCTGCGCATCTGCCCGATCTCATCGCCATCGCCAAAGCGCCGATGGAGATCCGCGGTTATGGGCCGGTGAAAGACATCGCCATCGCGAAAGTGAAGCCCGAGGTCGAGCAGCTGCTTGCGCGTTTGGCCACATCTTCGCCGGCGAACATGCGCGCCATCGGTTGACGCTCTTGTAGGGTGGGCAAAGCGGAAGCGTGCCCACCACCTCCATCAATCGGAAGAGATCGTGGGCACGGCGCAAGGGCGCCTTTGCCCACCCTACGGCACCGACGTCTGCGTCTCACGAATACGGATTGATCAGCTTCTGCTGCTCGGCGCTGTGCTGTACCAGCATGTCGATGAAGGTGCGCACCTTCGCCGACAGGTGATGGCGATGCGGATAGACCGCGTTCATCGACATCTCGACCGGCCGGTATTCCGGCAATAGGCGCACCAGCCGCCCGGAATCGAGATCGTCGCGCACCAGAAATCCCGCGAGCAGGCCGATGCCGGCGCCCTCGATCACCGTCCGTCGCAGTGCCTCGCCGCTGTTGGTGACAAGGCTGCCCGAGATCCGCACGGAGGCCGGGGCGCCCTTACGATCAAAGAAACGCCATTCGTCGCCGAAGGGATAGTTGAGGTGACGGGCGCAATTGTGCTCGGTAAGCTCGGCGAGCTGCTGCACCCTGCCGTGCTTCTCGAGATAGTTGTGCGAGCAGCACAGCACGTGGCGCCAGGTAGCGAGGCTACGGACGATCAGGCTGGAATCCGGCGGCGGCGTCATGCGCAGCGCAACGTCGTAGCCCTCCTCGATCAGATCGACATTGGCTTCCCCCATGCGTAAGTCGACCTTCACCTCCGGATAGGTCGACAGCAGCTTTGCCACGACGCCCGCCACGAATGGCACCATATGGGTGGCGACGTGGATGCGCAGCGTGCCGCGCGGCACCGACTGCAATTCGCCGGCGATGTCGTCGGCCTGTTCGATGTCAGCAAGGATCTGGACGCAGCGGTCGTAATAGGCCTTGCCGATTTCAGTCAGGTTGACCTTGCGCGTGGTGCGGTGAAGCAGCCTCACCCCGAGCCGCTCTTCCAGCGCCTGGACGTGGTTGCTCACCATGGTGGTCGACATGTTGAGCTTGCGGGCTGCTGCGGAAAAACCGCCGGTCTCGGCCACCCGGCTGAACACTTCAATGCTGGTCAATCGGTCCATGGCACCACCTCGGCAGCAATCGCGCGACAGGAACGGCAATCGCTCTGGGGCAGTCGCAAGCCTCACCCGGTAGACATCAGGCACCAAGCCGGCGGCCCCGATTATCCACCTTGAATGGATAATCCTTCCAGAATTTTGCCAATTATCACTTGCCCCGGCAAGACCGATAGTCTCAGCGAGCCGACCGGAGAGCGCCATGTCTGAAATGCCCCGCACCGAGACCTTCCAGCAAGCTACTGAAATTACGCGTGACGACGCCAAGGCGCCGGCAACAATCGCGGCCCGCAAGATGGTTCGACGCGCGGCCCTGACGCTCGCGCTCATCGCCGGCGCTGCAACCATGGCCTATTACGGGCACGACTACTGGACCACCGGCCGCTACCTTGAAACGACCGACGACGCCTATGTGAAGGCGGATTCCACCATCATTGCCCCGAAGGTCTCCGGCTATATCGCGAAGGTGCTGGTCGGCGACAACGAGAAGGTCAGGTCCGGCCAGGTGCTGGCCCGGATCGACGACCGCGACTTCAAGGCGGCGCTCGGCCAGGCCCGCGCCGATGTCGCGGCAGCCGAAGCCTCCGTAAGCAACCTCGACGCCCAGCTCGAGCTGCAACAGCCTGTGATCGCGCAGAGCACCGCCGACGTCACGGCCGCCGATGCCAATCTGAAGTTTGCGCAGGAAGAGCGGGCCCGCTACGACGAGCTGATGAAGTCTGGCTCCGGCACGATCCAGCGCGCGCAGCAGACCGATGCGGCGCTCCGCGCCAGCAACGCGCAATTGCAGCACGCCGAGTCGGGCCTCGTTGCCGCACGACGCAAGGTCGACGTGCTGACCACCCAACGTGCACAGGCCATTGCGCAGCTCGATCGCGCTCGCGCGGTGGCCGATCAGGCCGAACTGAACCTGTCCTACACCGAGATCACCGCGCCTGTTGACGGCACCGTCGGCGCCCGCAGCCTGCGGGTCGGCCAGTACGTGCAGGCCGGCACGCAGCTGATGGCGGTGGTTCCGCTCGATGCGGTCTACGTCGTCGCGAATTTCAAGGAGACCCAGCTCACGCATGTTCGCGCGGGCCAGCCGGTCGAGCTGCAGGTCGACAGTTTTCGCAATCGCACGCTGCATGGCCATGTCGACAGCCTTTCGCCGGCCAGCGGGCTTGAATTCGCTCTGCTGCCTCCCGACAATGCGACTGGCAATTTCACCAAGATCGTGCAGCGCGTGCCGGTGAAGATCGTGCTCGACGATCACAGCCTCACGGGCCTGCTGCGCCCCGGCATGTCGGCGGTGCCGACGGTCGATACCAAAGCAACGGTCGTGGCCGAGCGCGAGACGGCCAAGCGCGTCGCCGACAACGCGCCGCGGCCAAACGGAGGTTGATGTCGCCGAGGATCGCGGCGGGATCGTCAAGTCCTGCCTGATGATCCTTCCCGGACTTCCCTTGTTATCGAAACGTCCCGACCAACGCATCCTGTCTCCCGTATCAGAGACGAGGCTTCCATGAGCACGCTTCAACCGACACTCGATGCCGCATCGGCCGCCAACCTCCCGGCCCCACAAGCAGCCGCCGCAACGCCTGTCGTCTCCGCGAGAACCTGGATCGCCGTGGTCGGCGCCACGCTCGGCGCCTTCATGGCGGTGCTGAACATCCAGATCGTCAACGCTTCGCTGGCCGACATCCAGGGCGCGATCGGCGCCGGCATCGACGACGGCGGCTGGATCTCGACCTCCTACCTGATCGCCGAGATCGTGGTGATCCCGCTGTCCGGCTGGCTCGCGCAAGTGTTCTCGATCCGCATCTATCTGCTGACCAACGCGATCCTGTTCTTGGGCCTGTCGGCAGCCTGCGCGCTGGCGCAGGACCTGCCACAGATGATCGTGCTGCGCGCCGTGCAAGGGTTTAGCGGCGGCGTGCTGATCCCGATGGCCTTCACGCTGATCATCACACTCTTGCCGCGTGCCAAGCAGCCGGTGGGGCTTGCACTGTTCGCGCTGTCGGCGACGTTCGCGCCGGCGATCGGCCCGACGATCGGCGGCTATCTCACCGAGAACTTTGGCTGGCAGTACATCTTCTACGTCAACCTCGTGCCCGGCGCGATCATGGTCGGCATGCTCTGGTATGCGCTCGAGCCCAAGTCGATGAAGCTGTCACTGCTGCGCGACGGCGACTGGGCCGGCATCATCACGATGGCGATCGGCCTCTCCGCGCTTCAGACCGTGCTGGAAGAAGGCAACAAGGACGATTGGTTCGGCTCACCCTTCATCGTCAAGCTCAGCGTGATCGCGGCCGTGGCGCTGACCGTGTTCCTGATCATCGAGCTGACCGTGAAGAAGCCGCTGTTGAACCTGCGCCTGCTGGCCCGCCGCAATTTCGGCTTCGGCATGCTCGCCAATTTCCTGCTCGGCGTCGCGTTGTACGGCTCGGTCTTCATCCTGCCGCAATATCTGGCGCACATCCAGGGCTACAATGCCGAGCAGATCGGCACGGTGCTGGCCTGGACCGGATTGCCGCAGCTGGTGCTGATCCCGCTGGTGCCGCGCCTGATGCAGAAGTTCGACGCGCGGATCATCATCGCCATCGGCTTCGTGCTGTTCGCCGGCTCGAACTTCATGAACATCTTCATGACCAACGACTACGCCGCCGATCAGCTGCTCTGGCCCAACGTCGTCCGCGCCATCGGCCAGGCGCTGGTCATGGCGCCGCTCTCGGCGGTCGCAACATCGGGCATCGAAGCCGAGAACGCGGGATCGGCCTCAGGCTTGTTCAACATGATGCGCAACCTCGGCGGCGCCGTCGGCATCGCGCTCCTGCAGACCGTGCTGACCAAGCGCGAACAGTATCATTCCGACGTGCTGATGCAGTCGGTCTCGGTGTTCGAGCAGGCCACCCGCACGCGGCTGGAACAGCTCACGCAGTATTTCATCAGTCACGGCGTGCTCGACCGTGCGGATGCGTCGCATCGCGCCTATGTTGCGATCGGCCATGTCGTACAGAAGCAGGCTTACATCCTCGCCTTCAGCGACACGTTCTATCTGCTCGGCATGGCGCTGATCGTGGCCCTGATCGCGGTTCTCTTCCTGAAGAAGCCCGGCCATGTCTCGGCCGGGGAAGCCCACTGACCCCAAGCCAAAGGAGAACGACCATGAAGCCCCGCATGAATTTCTACCAGGCCGCCCCCGATACGATGAAGGCGCTGATGGCGCTGGAAGAGCAGATCCAGTCGACCGGACTCGAGAAGTCGCTGATCGAGCTGGTCAAGATTCGCGCCTCGCAGATCAACGGCTGTGCCTTCTGCATCAACATGCACACCGAGGACGCCCGCAAGCGCGGCGAGACCGAGCAACGCATCTATCTGCTCAACGCCTGGCGCGAGTCTCCGCTCTATACCGACCGCGAGCGCGCCGCGCTGGCCTGGACCGAATCTGTGACGCTGATCTCCGAGACGCATGCGCCCGACGATGTCTATGAGCAGGTCCGTGCGCATTTCTCCGATGCGGAGACGGTGAACCTGACCATGCTGATCGGCGCCATCAACGCCTGGAACAGGCTGGCGATCGCGTTCCGCGCGGTACATCCGGTGAAGGTGAAGGCGTCGGTGGCGTAAGCTCACCACAACGACGGTCTCGTAGGGTGGGCAAAGGCGCACTTGCGTCTTGCCCACCATCTCTCCGTGCATTCAAGAAGACGTGGGCACGCTTCGCTTTGCCCACCCTACGATAGCTACGGCAGCGGTGCGTGTCGCCTAAACCGCCGTCGCCTTGGCGAACTCCACATAGATCTCGCGCAGGCGCGTCGCCATCGGGCCGGGCTTGCCGTCGCCGATCGTCTTGCCGTCGACGGCGATCACCGGCTGCACGAATGCCGAGGCCGAGGTGATGAACGCCTCCTTGGCGGCGAGCGCCTCGGCGACCGTGAAGGAACGCTCTTCGACGCGAAGCTGACGCTCCTGCGCAAGCGCGATCACCGCCTTGCGGGTGCAACCCGGCAGGATCGCGTTCGAATTCTGTCGGGTGACGATGACGTCGTCCCTGGTCAGGATGAACGCCGTGGACGAGCCGCCTTCGGTGACGTAACCGTCTTGCAGCATCCAGGCTTCACCGGCGCCGGCTTCTGCCGCGACCTGCTTCGCCAGCACCTGCGCCAGCAGCGCCACGCTCTTGATGTCGCGGCGCTCCCAGCGGATGTCGGGGACCGTGATGACGTTGATGCCGGTCTTTGCGACCGGGGCGTTGATGATGTCCTTTTCCGAGGTGAACATCACCAGGCTCGACTTGACGTCGGCCTTGGGGAACGGGAAGTCGCGACTCTTGTCGGCGCCGCGGGTGACCTGGAGATAGACGAGGCCGTTTTCGAGCTTGTTGCGGGCGATCAGCTCTTTCTGGATCTCGGTGATGCGATCGAGCGTCTCCGGCAGCCTGAGCTTGATCTCGCCGACCGACCGCTGCAGCCGCGCCAGATGCGAGGCGTTGTCGACCAGCTTGCCGTCCAGCACGGCCGAGACCTCGTAGATGCCGTCGGCGAACAGGAAGCCGCGATCGAGCACCGAGATTTTCGCGTCTGCGAGCGGGACGAATGAGCCGTTGACGTAGGCGATCGGGTCCAAGGCGGGTCTCCTGGCGGGAAGGGGGATTTGGGGCGCTTATACGCGAAACGGGGGCACCAAGCACCCTCGTTTCGTCATTCCGGGGCGGCGCGTAGCGACGAGCCCGGAAGCCATCTCACGCCATGGACTGCCGCCCGATGGATCCCGGGTTCGCACGATGCGCGCCCCGGGATGACGACCGCTTAATGCGACAGAATCTTCGACAAGAACTTCTGTGCGCGGTCGCTTCTCGGCTTGCCGAAGAAATCGTCCTTCGGGGCGTCCTCGACGATCTCGCCGCGGTCCATGAAGATGACGCGGTTGGCGACCTTGCGGGCAAAGCCCATTTCGTGGGTTACGACCATCATGGTCATGCCTTCGCGGGCGAGATCGACCATGACGTCGAGCACCTCGCTGACCATTTCCGGATCGAGCGCCGAGGTCGGCTCGTCGAACAGCATCACGATCGGGTCCATCGCGAGCGCGCGAGCAATGGCAACGCGCTGCTGCTGGCCGCCGGAGAGCTGTGCCGGAAATTTCTGCGCCTGCTCCTTCAGGCCAACGCGCTCCAAGAGCTGCATGCCCTTGGTGACCGAATTGTCGTGGGCCCGGCCGAGCACCTTCTCCTGCGCAAGGCAGAGATTGTCGATGATCTTCAGATGCGGGAACAGCTCGAAATGCTGAAACACCATGCCGACGCGCGAACGCAGCTTCGGCAGATTGGTCTTGGGATCGTTGACCTTGGTGCCATCGACACTGATGTCGCCGCTCTGGAACGGCTCCAGCGCGTTGACGCATTTGATCAGGGTCGACTTGCCCGAGCCCGAGGGGCCGCAGACCACCACGACCTCACCCTTGGTGACGCTGGTGGTGCAGTCGGTCAGCACCTGGAAGGTCGGGCTGTACCATTTGTTGACGTGGCTGATTTCGATCATGACCGGCTTTACTCTAGCGGATGATGGCGATGCGCGCCTGGAGGCGGCGGACGCCGAAGGACGCGATACAGGAAATGGTGAAATAGACGATTGCGGCAAACAGATACATCTCGACCAGACGGCCGTCGCGCTGCGCGACCTTGCTGGCGGCGCCGAGGAAGTCGGTGATCGACAGTACGTAGACCAGCGAGGTGTCCTGGAACAGCACGATGGTCTGCGTGATCAGCACCGGCAGCATGTTGCGGAACGCCTGCGGCAGCACGACGTAGCGCATGGTCTGCGCGTAGGTCAGGCCGAGCGCGCTGGCCGCGGCCGGCTGCCCGCGCGAGATCGACTGGATGCCGGCGCGCATGATCTCGGAGAAATAGGCCGCCTCGAACATGATGAAGGTGATCAGCGAGGAGGCGAACGCGCCGACGCTGATGGGGCGCGACGCTCCGGTCAGCCACTGGCCGATATAGGGCACCAGAAAATAGAACCAGAAGATCACCAGCACCAGCGGCAGCGAGCGCATGAAGTCGACGTAGACGCCGGCGATGCGGCCGAGCACCTTGTAGCCGGACAGCCGCATCAAGGCGATCGCCGTGCCGAAGACGAGTCCGCCGAATGCTGCGAGGCCCGTCAGCATCAGCGTGAACGTCATGCCCTCGTAGAACAGGTAGGGCAACGCGCGGATGATGACGCCGAAATCGAAATTGCTGAACATGGCGCTATTTCCCCGTGATGTAGCCGGGGATCGCGACCCAGCGCTCGAGGAAGCGCATCGCGGTCACGACGACGGCGTTGACGAGGAGATAGAGGATGGTCGCGGCCGTGAAGGCCTCGAACACCTGGAACGAGAATTCCTGCATCGAGCGCGCCTGCCCGGTCAGCTCGATCAGGCCGATGGTGATGGCAACCGCGGTGTTCTTGATGGTGTTGAGAAACTCGGAGGTCAGCGGCGGCAGGATGATCCGGAACGCCATCGGCAGCAGGATGTAGCGATAACCCTGCATGGTGGTCAGCCCGAGCGCGGTGGCGGCCATCTTCTGCCCGCGCGGCAGCGAGGAGATGCCGGCCTGCAATTGGATTGCGACACGAGCCGACATGAAGAAGCCGATACCGATC
>NZ_LJYG01000101.1:32042-38118 GCF_001440035.1 Bradyrhizobium manausense
GATCGCCGCCGTCCAGAACGGCGCGTTCGGCAATTGCTTCAGCCACAGGCCGGCGGGCTTCGGTAACAGCTCCGGCAGCACGAAGAACCACAGGAACAGCTGCACCAGGAGCGGCATGTTGCGGAAGAACTCGACCCAGCAGAAGCCGAACCAAGACGCCGCCTTGGACGGCAGCGTTCGCATCACGCCGACGATCGAGCCGAAGATCAGCGCGATGATCCAGGCGAGCACCGCCGTCTTCAGGGTCAACACCAAGCCCGACAGCAGCATGTCGAGATAGGTGCCGGTCCCCATCGGATTCGGCTCGAAGAAAATTCCCCAGTTCCAATGGTAGTTCACGTGTCCCCCGCGCGAACGCGCCCGTCAGAGGTGTCCCGGGCGCTTATGCAAATGTCCGGCCACTCCCCCCAGAATGGCCGGAATTTCTTACCTCTCCCCGCATCCGGCTTCGCCAAGGCTTCGGCGGACAAGAGCGGGGAGAGGCGAACGGCATCCTACTTGTAGTCGTCGGGATTCGGCGAGTCCGTCGGCTTGGCGAACTCGTTCTTCAGCTCGGGCGAGATCGGCGTGTTCAGGTTCAGGCCCTTTGGCGGGATCTTCTGGGTGAACCATTTGTCGTAGATCTTTTCGCCTTCGCCAGAGGTGTAGAGCGCAGCCGTTGCCGCATCGACCACCTTCTTGAAGGGCGCGTCGTCCTTGCGCAGCATGATGCCATAGGGCTCGGGCTTGGAGAACGCATCCTTGGAGATGGTGTAGTCATCGGGCGACTTCGAGCCGGCGACGAGGCTGGCGAGCAGGATGTCGTCCATCACGAAGGCGACCGCCCGATCGGTCTCGACCATCAGGAAGGCTTCGGCGTGATCCTTGGCCGGGATGATGTTGGCGCCGAGGCCCTTCGAGACATTGGCTTCGGTGAGCTGCTTGATGTTGGTGGTGCCGGCGGTGGACACCACCGTCTTGCCCTTGAGGTCGTCGATCGACTTGATGCCGCTCGACTTCTTGAAGACGTAGCGGCTGGCGGTCAGGAAGTGGGTGTTGGTGAAGGCAACCTGCTTCTGGCGCTCGGCATTGTTGGTGGTCGAGCCGCATTCAAGGTCGATGGTGCCGTTCGCCATCAGCGGGATGCGCGTGGCCGAGGTCACCGGGTTGAGCTTGACCTCGAGCTTGTCGAGCTTGAGCTCCTTCTTCACGGCGTCGACGATCTTGTAGCAGATGTCCATCGCGAACCCGACTGGCTTCTGGTTGTCGTCGAGATAGGAGAACGGGATCGAGGAGTCGCGGAAGCCGAGCGTGATGGCGCCGGTGTCCTTGATGTTCTTCAGCGTGCCGGTGAGCTCCTCGGCCCCAGCCTGGCTCACAGCAAAGGTGGCGACCAGCGCGAGGCCGATGTGACGGAAATGTTTCACTTTTTCTCCCCTTTCGGATGATGCGGCCGGATGCAAGCACATCTCGGGCCGGATTAGAATGTGACTTTTGGCTGGATGCCAGCTCAGGTTAACGGCCGCGGTAATTCGCCGAGATCCCAGAACAAGCCGGCCATGACCGTCAAGGCCTCTTCTGTCAACGGCAGCAGAATGTGCTCATTGGGCGCATGCTGGGAGCAGCCGGGATAGGAGTGCGGGACCCAGATCGTCGGCAGGCCCAGAATTTCCGAAAACACGTCGTTCGGCAACGAGCCGCCGAAATTCGGCAGCACCGCCGGCGCCTTGCCGGTGGTGTTGTGGACCGAGTCAGCCGCCCATTTGATCCAGGGGCTGTCAAAATCGGTGCGCGAGGCGGCAAAGCTCTGGCCCGCCCGCACCTCGACCATTGGAAAGCCCTTTGCGACGAGGTGCGCCCTGATAGCATCGATCAGCCCATCGACCTTGGTGCCGACCACGAAACGCAGTTGCAGCACGGCGTTGGCGTGGCCGGGAATGGCATTGGCCGGCTTCTCGATATTGCCCGACGACATCGCCAGCACTTCCAGCGTGTTCCAGGCATAGAGCCGCTCGGCCGCGGACAGCCCCTCCTCGCCCCAGTTCTCGGCAAGCTGTGGCTCGTCCGCGGTCGGCACCACCTGTACATCCGCAAGATAGCTGCGGATCTGGTTGGTCAGCCGCGGCGGCTTCAAGGCCTCGAACTGGAGACGGCCATGGCCGTCGACCAGCGTCGAAATCGCATTGACCAGGATGGTCGCGGGGTTGGCGAGCACGCCGCCCCAATTGCCGGAATGGTTGCCGCCGTCGCGCAAATTCACATCCAGATGAATGCGCATGCCGCCGCGGCAGCCCAGAAAAAGAGTCGGCCGATCCGCCGATAGCCGCGGCCCGTCCGAGGCCATGAACAGATCCGCCTTGAGCGCATCGCGATTGAGATCGCAGACCTTGCCGAGATCGGGCGAGCCGATCTCCTCGCCCATCTCGACGATGAACTTGGCATTGAAGCCGAGCTTGCCGCCGCGGGCCTCGCGCACCGCGCGGAGCGCCGCCATGTTGATGCTGTGCTGGC
This sequence comes from Bradyrhizobium manausense, assembly GCF_001440035.1. GTDB lineage: Bacteria > Pseudomonadota > Alphaproteobacteria > Rhizobiales > Xanthobacteraceae > Bradyrhizobium > Bradyrhizobium manausense. The sequence goes on from NZ_LJYG01000101.1 coordinate 34,533, forward strand.
CCTTGTTGTCGGCCGTGCCGCGGCCGTAGAGGCGAATGCCCGCCTTCGTCGTGCGCCAGGGATCGCGGCCCTCGCGCCATTCGCCTTCCATGCCGTCGACGACGTCGCCATGGCCGTAGACCAGCACGGTCGGCGCGGACGCGCTCTCATGATGCTCGGCAAACAGGAACGGCGACTTGCCGCTCGGGGATTCGACGATGCGGCTCTCGAAACCGAGCGCGGCAAAGGCCGGTACCATCTCCTGTTCCAGATAGGCGCGCAGCTCGGGGCCGCGCGAGGCGTTCTGGCTCTCGGTCTTGTAGGCGACGCGGCGGTCGAGTTCGGAGAGGAACGCACCGGATTGGAAGTCGTCCCGGGCGCGGGCGATGGCGTCGGCTCTGGTCATCAGTATCGTCTTCAACGTCCTGGAACGAGGCAGCGTAGCGGACTACGCGGACGCTCGAAAGTGGCGGGGCTTGCGATTTCGTTCTTGCTCTCTCGAGCCTGACTTGCCAAGAGCGGGTGTGCCGCCGATTTTGGCCTTGCCAAGCTCGAGCCTTTCTATTCTTGGCCCTTGCCAAGGGCCAATTATATGCAAGAACTTCGCCAAGTTGGGGCGCACGTCTATCATTCAAAGAGCGCTCAGTACAGGGCGCCGAGGGACCAGCATGGCCAAGCAAATCAGGCTCAACGCATTTGCGATGAATTGCGTCGCGCATCAATCGCCCGGGCTGTGGACCCATCCGCGCGACCGCACCGCCGAATATAACCGCCTGCCCTATTGGATCGATCTCGCCAAGACGCTGGAACGCGGCCGTTTCGACGGCCTGTTTCTGGCCGACGTGCTCGGCGTCTATGACGTCTATGGCAACAGCCCTGACGCAGCCTTACGCAATGCAGCACAAACGCCGTCGAACGAGCCGCTGCTGCTGCTCTCGGCGATGGCGGCAGTAACGAAACATCTCGGCTTCGGCGTCACCAGCAATCTCTCCTTCGAGCCGCCCTACCCGTTCGCGCGGCGGATGTCGACGCTCGACCATCTCACCGAGGGACGGATCGGCTGGAACGTCGTCACCGGCTATCTCGACAGCGCCGCGCGCGGCGCCGGCAAGGACAAGCAGACCGGACATGACGACCGCTACGACATCGCCGACGAATATATGGAGGTGGTCTACAAGCTCTGGGAGGGAAGCTGGGAGGACGACGCCGTGCTGCGCGATCGCAAACGCGGCATCTTCACCGATCCCTCAAAGGTTCATCGCATCAATCACGAGAGCGCGAACTACCGCGTCAACAACACCATTCATCTGAGCGAGCCGTCGCCGCAACGCACACCCGTGCTTTATCAAGCAGGCACCTCGCCGCGCGGCCGGCAATTCGCGGCAAAACACGCCGAATGCGTATTCATGTCGGGACCGTCAGCCAAGATCATCGCGCCGCGCGTCGCCGCGATCCGCGAGGAAGCTGCCAGGCTCGGCCGCAACCCGGCCGAGATTCTCATGTTCAACATGATGACGATCATCCTCGGCAACACTGAGGCTGAAGCTGCCGCGAAATATGCCGACTACCGCTCGCACATCAATCCCGAAGGCGCGCTCGCCCTGATGTCGGGATGGACCGGCATCGACTTCTCCGGCTACGAACTCGACCAGCAGGTCCGCCACGTCCAGAACGATGCCGGCCGCAGCGCGCTCGACAACGTCACCCGCGGGGACCCCGACCGGGTCTGGACGGTGCGCGACGTCATCGAGCATGTCGGCATCGGCGGTGCCGGCCCGGTCGTGATCGGCACGCCCGAGAGCGTCGCCGACAAGATCGAGGACTGGTTCGAAAAGACCGACGTCGATGGGCTCAACGTCGCCTTTGCAATCTCGCCCGGCGATTTCGAGGATATCAGCGATATGCTGGTGCCGGAGCTGACCAAGCGTGGCCGCTACAAGCCGGAATACGCGGAGGGCACGCTGCGGGAGAAGCTGTTCGGCGACGGCCGCGCCCGGTTAGATGCGCCGCATCCTGCGGCGGGGTATCGCGCGGGGAAGAAGGGGTAGGCTCGCGCCATTCTCTCGTGTCCCGGACGCGCCGCAGCGTTCTTACACTGCTGCGCAGAGCCGAAGGGGCGCTGCCATGGCGCGTCAAAGACGCGCGTAAACGCGCTCATGGCGTCCGGGGCAGGAGACTTTTGTTCAACGTCGAACACAGATAATCATCCTCGCGGCTCATCTCGCCCGAGCTTTGCTTCATCGCCTTACCCTCAAATGAAAGAGGGTGCAGGGAAGACCGGGTGCCCGACTGGCACCCGCGGTCCACTGTGCGAAGATTGCGCTACAAGAGGCTGCACAGCGGCATACAGGTGTAGCCGAAACATCCGGCCTTCCCTGCGCAGTGGGTTGACGGCTTATGTCGTGCTCTCCCCGGGGAGCGATGCACTATTGCCCCCGTCGCCTTGCGGATGGCTGATGCGAAAACCCGGTTGGGCCACACGCATCACCACAAGACTTGGCGCACAGGCTCCGGGCGCCAGGACCACACGATTTTGCCGTACGCGGATCACACCTGTCGTAGGCGCGAGTGTCTCGCTCACGGTTGCCCGCCCTGCGATTGCCCTCGCGCCGATGTGACCCACGTCCACCGCCGCCCGGCCCGCGTTCGTGACGATCGCGATACGCCCCTCTTCCTTGGGCCGGGTTGCCGAAACATATACGCCGTTTCCGAATTTCGGTAAAGCGGAATATTTTCAGGCGTGCCTATTGACCTGATGCTGGGGTGTTTTGCCCGTCGGGCTCCGCAAGGGATTGTGGCCCGGCTGCCGCTACGCCGTCATTGCGAGCCACCGGGTCCGCGCAACGCGCGGCCCGATGACAGGCTCCGCGAAGATTCCAGAGCCTTTCCGCGGCGGCAGTCTGGATTGCTTCGTCGCACCAGCGCAAAATTGCTACGCAATTTTGTCGCGGGCTCCTCGCAATGACGGCAGGAGGCAGCGGCCGCTCACACCTTCCCGTCCACCATCACCTCGATCAGCTTCGTCCCCGGTCGGCCAAACGCCGACGCCAGCGTCCCCTTCAGCTCGTGCGGATCACTGATCTTGATCGCTTCACAACCCAGTGCCTTCGCCACGCCGGCGAAATCCACAGGCGGATCGGCGAAATCCATCCCGACGTAATTGTCGTCGCCATGGAAGGCGAGCAGGCGCTGCTTGATGATGCGGTAGCCGCCATTGTTGGCGATGACGACGTTGAGCGGCAGCTTGTGATGCGCCGCGGTCCACAGCGACTGGATCGAATACATTGCGCTGCCGTCGCCGGAGAAACACACGACGGGCCGATCCGGATTGGCGATGCTGGCGCCGACCGAGGCCGGCAGGCCCCAGCCGATGCCGCCGGAGGCAAGGCCGTGATAGCCATAGCGATCACGGTGCGGACGCAAATTCGTGATCTGGCGGCTGGAGGTGAGGCCTTCGTCCACCAGGATCGCATCGTCAGGCATCGCCTCGACCATCTGCAGCACCAGATAATCAGGATCGATCGGCGTGCGGCCGGCGCTCTTGCCGATCTGCTCGACCAGCGCGGCGCGACGCGCGGTCCAGTTCTTCGGTGCGAGTTCGGCGAGG
>NZ_LJYG01000101.1:38153-40489 GCF_001440035.1 Bradyrhizobium manausense
CCCGTCTCTTTCAGCACCGGGATCAGCGCGCGCAGCGTTTCCTTGACATCCGCCTTGAGCGCGATCTCGGCGCCGTAATTCTTGGCGATCTCCCAATCGACGAGACCGATCTGGACGATGTCGAGACCATCGGGCAAGGCATCAACCTCGCTGTAGACCGACATCCGCAGGGGATCGCCGCCGAGCGCGATCAGGAGATCGTAAGGCGCGAGCGTGTCGCGCGCGACCTTCTGCACGCGCGCCAGCGTTCCGACAAAGCTCGGACTCTCCGAGAGGAAGTGCGACCCATACGGCGTCGAGGATTGATAGGCCGCAGCACCGAGCAGCTCGGCGAGCTCGGCGGCTTCCTTCAGCGCATCGCTCTTGACCACCTCGTCCATGGTGACGATCACAGGGCGCTCTGCCTTCAGGAGCCGCGCGGCGAATGCTCTGAGCACCTCATCCGACGGCTTTGTGCGCGCGTCGATGCGGGTGGAGCGGCCGAGATCGATGCCGGCTTCGCTGTTGAGGATGTCGCCGGGCAGCGAAATGAACACTGGCCCGGTCGGCGGCGTCATCGCCACCTTGGCGGCGCGGCGCACGATGCGCGGCAGGTCCTCCAGCCGCGTCACCTCCACCGCCCATTTCACCAGCGGCTCGGCCATGCGCACCAGCGGCCCGTAAAGCACCGGCTCCATCAGGCCATGGCCCTGCTCCTGCTGGCCCGCGGTCAAGATCATCGGCGTGCCGGTGAACCGGGCGTTGTAGAGCGAGCCCATGGCGTTGCCGAGGCCCGGTGCGACATGGACGTTGCAGGCGACGAGCCTGCCGGAGGCGCGGCTGTAGCCGTCGGCGATCGCGACCACCAGGCTCTCCTGCATCGCCATCACATAGGTCAAGTCAGGATGGTCCTTCAGCGCATGCATGATCGGCAGCTCGGTGGTACCAGGGTTGCCGAACAGATGCGTGATGCCCTCGTCCTTGAGCAGCGCGAGAAAGGCGGAACGGCCGGTGATCTTGTTCTTCATGTTTCCTCCAGGAGCGGACGTTGCCGCAAGGACGGAAGACATGATGGCCGAACTTTCGGGGCGCGCGCAAGGAAGCGCGGTCATGGCTGCGTTGCGCGTGAGCAGCGAACTGCGCTATCGTGTCCCGGCACGAGAGCGGGGCGTTACATCTCCTCGCGCCCGAGTTCGAATGGATCCTCGCCGCTAGCGCGCTTCTTCTTTTTCGAGCGCTGCCAGACCACGCCCGGAAAGCCCTTCAGCGGCACCAGCGGCTCGCCGGTATAGGCCCATTCCTGCAGCTCCTCGATCGCGATGTGATAGAGCGGCTGGCGCCCGGTGCGCTCTTTGAAGAGGGCGCGGGGAATGTTGACCATGTGCGGGCCGCGCGGGCGCTCATAAGTGATCGGCGTACCGCAATGCGAGCAGAAGCTGCGCGCGGTCTTGGTCGCCTTGTCCTCGTAGCGGGCCAGCGTGGTCTCGCCCGACGTGATGCGAAAACGCTTCTTCCAGCTGCCGACATAGGTCGCGTAGGCAGCGCCATGGGCGCGACGGCTGGCGGCGGAATGATCGTGCCAGGCCCAGCGCGCGGGGACGTCGATCTCGAAGGTGACCTTGCCGCAGAGGCATTGGCCCGTGGCGGTTCCTGCGGCGGCTGCGGCTTTGGCCATGGTAGGTCTCTCTGTCGTCATTGCGAGCGCAGCGAAGCAATCCAGACTGTCGCCGCGGAAAGATTCCGGATTGCTTCGCTGCGCTCGCAAACGGAATTTGTGGGTGCGGTCGCGCAACAAATCAAGTCTGTGATTCCGGGGCGATGCGAAGCATCGAGCCCGGAATCCATTCCACCTCAAGCTATGCGCCCTGATGGATTCCGGGTTCGAGACTTCGTCGCGCCCCGGAATGACGAAGGAGTGTGTCTACGCCGGCGTCAGCTCGTCGTAAGCGGGGTAGTCCGTATATCCCTTCTCCTCGCCGCCATAGAAGGTCGCGCGGTTGTACGGCGTGATCGGGTAGTCGTGCTCGAGACGCCGCGGCAGATCCGGGTTGGAGATAAAGATGCGGCCGAAGGCGATGATGTCGGCGTGGCCTTCGGCGATTGCGGCATTTGCCGTCTCGCCGGTGAAGCCGCCGGCGGTCATCAGCACGCCGCTGTAGTGCGGGCGGAACAGCACCATGGCGGAGGGCACGTTCTCCCAATGAACGTCGGCGCGGCCGGCGCCGCTGGAGCGCGGTTCGATCAGATGCAGATAAGCGAGGCCGAGCTTGTCGAGCGCCTGCACCACATGGGTGTAGAGCGGCATCGGATCGGGCTCGGCGGAATCATTGGCGATGCCATGCGGCGACAGCCGCACG
>NZ_LJYG01000101.1:40548-45097 GCF_001440035.1 Bradyrhizobium manausense
CCCGCCATATTGGTCGGTACGCTGATTGCTGCGTGACTGCAGGAACTGCTCGAGCAGATAGCCGTTGGCGCCGTGGATCTCGACACCATCGAAGCCGGCGGCGAGCGCGTTCTTCGCGGCCTGCCTGAAGGCCTCGACGATGCCTTTGACCTCGTCTGTCTCCAGCGCGCGCGGCGTCTCGTAATCGGCGATCTTGCCGTCGGCCGTCATCGCCTTCATGCCCTCGGCCCTGATCGGGATCGCCGAGGCCGAGACCGGAAGCTCACCGCCGTGAAAGGAGGAATGCGAGACGCGGCCGACATGCCAGAGCTGGAGGAAAATGATGCCGCCCTTGGCGTGCACGGCATCGACCACTTTGCGCCAGCCGGCTACTTGCGCCTCCGAATAGATGCCCGGCGTTGCCGGATTGCCGCGGCCCTGCGACAGCACCGGCGAGGCTTCGGCGATGATCAGGCCGCCCTTCGTCGCGCGCTGGCCGTAATATTCGGCGTTGAGCGGCCGCGGGGCGAAACCGTCGCGCTCGGCGCGCATGCGCGTCAGCGGCGCCATCGCGACGCGATGCGCAAGCTTGTACGGACCGACCTGCAACGGTTGAAACAACGCCGGAAACTTCATGAAGACCCCGAATAGCTATGGAAGGATGCGGATCATATAGCGAGAGGCAGCCACCGGAGAAGGCGCCGCCCCTCATAAAGCAGACATTCCCTCGCGCGGAACGTGAGAGAACAAGCCCTACGCCGTCTTGATCCAGACGGCCTTCACGTTGAGATATTCCTCGACGTGCTGCTTGCCGGATTCGCGGCCGTAGCCGCTCATCTTGTAGCCGCCGAAGGGCACGGCCGGATCCATCGCCTGGTAGCAATTCACCCACACCGAGCCGGCCCGCAGGCGCTTGGCGACCGCATGCGCCTTGGTGACGTCACGCGTCCACAGGCCGGAGCCGAGACCAAAGGTGGTGTTGTTGGCACGCTTGACCAGCTCGTCCATGTCCTTGAATGCGATCGCGGAGATGACCGGGCCAAAAATCTCCTCCTGTGCGATGCGCATGTTGTCCTGGACGCCCGCGAACACCGTCGGCGAAACGAAGAAGCCTTTTGACAACGCGCCTTCGGTGACGCGGCCACCGCCGGCGAGCGCTCGCGCGCCTTCCTTCTGGCCGATGTCGAGATAACCGGTGACGCGCTCGAGCTGCTGCTCGGAGACCAGCGGGCCGATCTGCACGTTGGGATCGAGGCCGTTGCCGACTTGCAGCCTCTTGCCGAACTCGGCGACGCGGCCGACGAACTCTTCGTAGATCGCCTGCTCGACGAACAGACGGGTGCCGGCGCTGCAGATCTGGCCGGAATTGGCGAACACCGCCATTGCCGCTCCCGGTACGGCGGCATCGAGATCGGCATCGGCGAACACGATATCGGGCGACTTGCCGCCGAGCTCGAGCGAGACGCGCTTGAGGTTGCCGGCCGACGCACGAATGATCGACTGTCCCGTGATATGCGAGCCGGTGAAGGCGACCTTGTCGACGTCATGGTGCGAGGCCAGCGCGGCGCCTGCGGTCTCGCCATAGCCGGGCACGACATTGACGACGCCGGGCGGAATGCCGGCTTCCATCGCGAGCTCGGCGATGCGCAGCGAGGTCAGCGGCGCTTCTTCCGCCGGCTTCAGCACCACGGTGCAGCCGGTCGCGATCGCCGGGCCGATCTTCCAGATCGTCGCAGTGAGCGGACCGTTCCAGGGAATGATGGCGCCGACGACGCCGACAGGCTCCTTCAGCGTGTAGGAGAAGATCTCGCCGGGCAGCGAGTTCTCGATGGTCTCGCCGTGAATCGCCGTGGTCTGGCCGGCGTAATAGCGCAGCATGCCGACGGCGCGCAGGCGATAGGCGCGGGTACGGCTGAGCGGTGCGCCCATGTCGAGCGTATCGAGCTGCGACAATTCGTCGAAATTCTTCTCGACGAGGTCGGCGAGCTTCAAGAGCAGGTTCTGGCGTTCGAACGGCTTGACCTTGCTCCAGGGGCCCTCGAAGGCGCGGCGGGCGGCCGCGACCGCACGGTCGATGTCTTCCTTGTCGCCTTCGGCAACGGTTGCGAGCAGTTCGCCGGTTGCGGGGTTATGGGTCTCGAAGCGCTTGCCGGAAGCGGCATCCACCCACTTCCCGTCGATCAGCATTTGCTTGTAGGACCCGTTGGCGAACGGATGGCGCGTGATCGGAATAGCCTGCGACACAGCCATGTCTGCACTCCCTGGGTTTATGATTTTGATGGGCTCGATCTGGCCGGGATCGTTAGGTCAGGCAGAATACAGCGAGGCCTGAAAGGCGTAAAGTCGGCGGGGAGCGAAGCCCTGCCATGCCGACTTGTGCAGGGTCGCGCGATGCCATGCAATAACACGATCAAGAGCAGATCCCGGAGAACAGCCATGCCGCATCCTGTCATCGCCAAGGGCAATGTTGCCGTGATCACCGGCGGCGCGTCAGGCATCGGTCTCGCCGCAGCTACGGCGTGCGCACGCGCCGGGATGAAGGTGTGCATCGCCGATGTCGATGAGTCCAGACTAGCGGAAGCCGCAACAAGACTGTCATTGATCGCAGGTGCGGCGAACGTGATGACATCAGTGACCGACGTCAGCCGGACCGAGAGCGTGACGGAACTGGAACGCGCCGTGGGCGCGCATTTTGGCGGCACGGACCTCCTGATGAACAACGCCGGCATCCAGCCGGGCAGCACAATGTTCGGCGAGCCGGACCATTGGCATCACATCATCGGCGTCAACATGTGGGGCATCATCAACGGCGCGCGCATCTTCGCGCCGAACATGATCGCGCGCGGCAAGGCAGGCCTGATCATCAACACCGGCTCCAAGCAGGGCATCACGACCCCGCCCGGCGATCCCGCCTACAACGTCTCCAAGGCCGGCGTGAAGGCGTTTACCGAGGCGCTCCAGCACGAGCTGCGCAACACCAGGGATTGCCACATCACCGCGCATCTCTTGATCCCCGGCTTTGTGTTCACCGCCCTTACCGCCAAGGGCCGCACCGAAAAGCCTGATAGCGCCTGGACGCCGGAGCAGACGGTGGATTTCATGATGGCGCGGCTTGAAGCCGGCGATTTCTACATCCTCTGCCCAGACAACGACGTGCCGCGCGCGCTCGACGAGAAGCGCATGCTGTGGGCCGCCGGCGACATCGTCGAGAACCGCCCGCCGCTGTCGCGCTGGCATCCGGACTACGCCGATGCGTTCGCAAGGTTCGTGAAGGGGGAGTAGGCGAGAAACCTACAGCGTCTCTTGCTTGTGCCCGCAATTCTTGCAGGCGAACTTGACGCGGCTCTGGCCTTTTTCCGCCTGGACCCGGTTTGGCGCGCCGCATTTGCCGCAGACCGCCTCGATGCGGGTGGTGCCCTGCTTCACGACGATGGTCTTCTTTTCCATCGATTCGCGGATCAGGCGCTCGGCCTCTTCACGCAGGGATTGTTTCGACAAAGCTGGTCTCCGCCTCTGGAAGCGCGAGAGCCATATCGTAGTTGCGTTGGAATCACAATCGGCAAGCTGAAACATTGCGACCGACGAAGTCATTCCGGGGCGATGCACGGCATCCCCCGGAATCTCGAGATTCCGGGTTCGCGCTTCGCGCGCCCCGGAATGACGGAAGGGGGGTCAGATCTCGACGATCACATAGCTATCTTCGACATGGACCGGAAATGTCTCGGCGACATACGGCCCCTTCTGCAATTCCTCGCCGCGTTCCACCGCGACCGGATAGGACCGGATCCTGAAACGCTTCGGATCGAACCAGGACTGGCCGTCGCGCATGTCGAACTCCCAGCCGTGCCAGGGACAGCGCAGCATCTCGCCAACGCGCGAGCGCTCATAGACGCCGGGCTCGGGCGAGGTCAGCCGCGCCACACAGGCCGCTTTCTCCAGCGGCGCGCCTTCGTGCGGACAGCGGTTGAGCAGCGCGAAGAACTCCCCGTTGACATGGAACACGACGATATCGCGGCCGGCGACGTCGACGACCTTGTTGCCGCCGGGCGGGATCTCTGAAGTCGACGCGACGATGTGACGGGCCATACCAATCTCAGAACTTGTAGACCGCTCGTGCATTGGTGCTGAAGATCTTCTTCCGCTCGGCCTCGGTCAGCGGCGTCTTGAAGGCGAAGCGCGGATCATCGAAGTCCCAGTGCGGATAGTCCGACGAGAACAGCAGCCGGTCGATGCCGACCCATTCGATCAGCGCACGCAGATGCCGCGCCTCGTCGGGCTCGTCGATCGGCTGGGTCGTGAACCAGAAATGCTCGCGGACATATTCGGACGGCTTGCGCTTGAGATGCGGCACCTCGCTGCGGAACCGCTCGAAATGCTGGTCCATCCGCCAGACCGCCGACGGAATCCAGCCGAAGCCGCCCTCGATGAACACGATCTTCAGTTTTGGGAAGCGCTCCGGCACGCCTTCGATGACGAGGCTGGCCAGCTGCGCCGCGATGGTGTGCGCGTTGGACTGATGCTCCTCGACATAATAGGACGGCCAACCACCGCCGGTCGGCGCGTGGCCGCC
>NZ_LJYG01000101.1:45127-56963 GCF_001440035.1 Bradyrhizobium manausense
GGTCGAGCGCCTGGGCGCGCTCGTAGATCGGCCAGTAGCGGCGGCGCCCCAGCGGTTCGTTGGCGCGCGGCGAGACGTTGATCTGGATGTATTCGCCCGTTTTGGCGCAGCGCTCGATCTCGGCGATTGCCAGATCCACCCCGTCCTGCCCAACCAGGATCGAGGCCTTCAGGCGCGGATCGCGATGCGACCAGAACGCCAGTTGCCAATCATTGATGGCGCGCTGAATTGCGGCGCCGAATTCGAGATTCTGCTGCGAGAAGATGAAGAGATCGAGCACCTGCAGGATGCCGAACTCGACATCGAGCGGATCGAGATGCTGCTTCTGCATGAAGGCGAGATCGGAGCCGGGCGGCCCGCCGGTCGGCGGCCAGGCATCACGCCGCGCGATCAACGGCGAGGAGCGCGGATATGGCGTGGTGAAGAGATAGGGCGTGCGCAGATGGCTGCCATATTCCTTCAGATGCTGCTGCCAGCGCTTTGGCAGGAACTCGTTGAGATCATCGTGCGAACGCAGGCTCGGATGCACGTCGCAATCGACGATGCGCAGCCTCGAAACAGCGGGCTTCTCGTCGTCGCGCAGCGGGCGGTCGATGACTTCACTCATGCGAACCTCCTGAACTAGTTAACCAGCGACAGCCGCGGAAACGTCTCCAGCGGATTGTCGACGCACATTTTCGCAATGATGCTCTTTGGCAGATGCGGCGGGATCGGATCGTCGCCGTCGAACTGCCAATGCGGATAATCGGACGCGAACAGGAACATTTTTTCCGAGCCGATCTGGTCGATGATCGCCTCGACGCTTCTGGCATCACCCGGTGCATCGAACGGCTGCATGGTGACGCGGAAATTGTCGCGGATGATCGCGGCCGGCTCGCGCTCGACCCAGGGCACCTCGACGCGCACGCCGCGCCAGGTCTTGTTGGCGCGCCACATGAAGGCCGGCAACCAGCTCACGCCTGATTCCATCAGCACGACCTTGAGACCAGGGTATTTGCCGAACACGCCCTCATAGATCAGGCTCAAGATTTGCGCCTGAAACGCCTGCGCCTCGACAAAGTAATATTCGTAGCGGTGCGAGGGCCAGCCGGCCGAGCTCGGTGCCTGGCGATATTGCGTGCCGGCATGAATCGCGAGCGGCAACTTGTACTTCTCGGCGAGCTGGTAGACCGGCCAGAAATGCCGCCGGCCCAGCAAAGTCTCGCCCTGCGCCAGCACCAGGATGGACACGAACCTGTTGTCGCCGGCGCGGCGTTCGATTTCCTCGATCGCGAGATCCGGCGCCTGCATCGGCACCACAATCGACGCGCGCAGGCGCGGGTCGCGCGACAGCCATTCGGCGGCGATCCAATCGTTGATGGCCTTGCAGAAGTCGGCAGCCATATAGGCATCGAACACGGCCTGGGCGCCGTAGAGCACGTTGAGGATGGCGTGGCTGGCGCCGAGCTGGTCGAAGGCGCCCTTCTGCACCATGGCGAGGTCGGAACCCGGCCTCGTGCCATTGGCCGGCCGCCAGTCGGCGCGGCCCGACAGCGGCATGCTGGGCGGATAGGAAGTAAGATCGAGGCCGTCGATGGCGCGGCTGACCACCTGCTCTTTCCAGTGATCACTGAGATAGGGCAGCAGCGTCGTGCGCGTGCCACCAACCGCCGGATGGATGTCGCAGTCGATCCGCGTCACCGCCATGGGAAGCTTCCTCGGGCCTTCTTTGTTGGCGGCGTTCTCTGCACCGCCAGCGCAGAGTGCTCCGGCCGATGCCGCGGCGCAAGGCCGCAGACCTGTGCGATCCGTCATGGCTCGGTTGCATTTCGCAGGCGCGATATGCGGATCGAACGCGCGGTGGATGCGCCGGCACCCACCGGGTCACATTGCAAGCCGCTTCCAGGCGTTCGGCTCACGCGGCTTTGGAGACCTCCATCAGCAGCCGCTCGGCCTTGGCGTCCTCGATGCGGTTCACGAGGCGGCTGCTCTCGTGGTTGTCACGCACGGTCTTGGTCAAGGTGACGCAGGTCTGGATCAGCATCACGATGCCCATGGAGAGATAGCCCTTCATCCAGAGATCGATCGGCAGGAAGAAGACGCCGAGGGCGACGAGGAAGGCGGAGGCCGCGAAGGACACGTAAGTGAAGGTCACCCAGGCACCACTGTGGGGTTGGCCGTTCTGGTTCATGGTCGTCTCCTGTTGGTTCCGATGATGAGTGGGCTCGAGATCAGGCAGTCGGTGTGCGCTTGGACTTCAACCGGGCCAGCACGTCGTCCGCAGTTGTCTTGAGCCGGGGGCCAAAGCCCTGCTCGGCGAGTCTCTCGGCGGTGGCGAGCGGGCCGCTGGCCGCATCGAGCTCGACCAGCGCATCGTCGGCGGCCTGAGCCTCGATCTGCCGCTCGCGCAGACGCCGCAAGGTGCTCTCGGCCTCGGGCAGCGTAGACTCGTAAGGGCGCGCTGCCTCGATGCCGCTGCGACGGAGCGAGCGCACCGCCTCCGATGCGCGGGCGACACGGCGGCCGCGATCGAGCTCGGTGATGCGGGCCTGCGCGCTCGCGACATGGCGCTTCAACCGGGCAATCTCGGTTGCGAACAGCGCCCTCGCCGTCAACGCCGCGTCACGGTCAGCCTCGAGGCCCGCGATGGCTTCGGCAGCTTCCTTGGCCAGATCCTCGCGGCCACCATCGAGCGCCGCCACAGCGCGGGTCTCGAGGTCGGCGATTCGGGCGACAGTGGCTTCGAGCTTGCGGCCTTCCTGCTGATCCTGTGCGATCGCCAGCGCCAGCGTCCGCTTGCTGCGCTCGACGGCCGCAGCCGCATCGCGCATCTGCTGGTCGAGAATCAGCAGGGCGGTGCGGTCCTCCAGCTCCTCGCCGGCGGCGGCCACGCTGCCGCCGAAAAGTGTGACGACGGTCTTGAACATTGCTTGCTCCCTGTTATGAGCATTGCTCATAGCAGCTTTGTAGCACATCTTGAGCGTCGCTCAAGATAAATTTGAGCGACGCTCACGGAATTGATAGCGAATGACTAAAGCCTTGGAACGGCGAGAGAAATTGCGGGCCGACCTGATCCTGGCGGCGGAGCGGATGATCGCGAGCCGCGGATTGGCGGGCCTGAAAACCCGCGATCTTGCCAGCGAGATCGGCTGCGCCAACGGGGCGGTCTACAATCTCGTCGCCGACGTGGACGAGCTGATCCTGCGGGTCGGCTCGCGCACACTGCATCGACTGGACGACGCGCTCAGCGCCGCGGAAGGCGCCGGCGAGCCCGCGCCCCAGGAGAGGCTGGTCCGCATCGCGATTGCCTATTGCGATTTCGCTGCAGAAAATCTCCAGCTCTGGCGCGCGCTGTTCGAGCATCGCATGGCGGCCGACAAGATCGTCCCGGACTGGTCCGTTGACGACCAGATGCGGCTGTTCAGGCATATCTATGTGCCGCTCGCCGCTCTGTTTCCCAGACGCAGCCCGGAGGACCTCGGCATCACCGCGCGCAGCCTGTTCTCGGCGGTGCACGGCATGGTGGCGCTCGGACTGGAGCAGAAGCTGGTCGCCGTGCCGCTACCGGCGCTGCGCAAGGAAATCGCCGGCCTCGTGCGCGCGATGATCGACGGATTGATCGCGCGGGCACCTAGCGGTCGCGAGGCGTAGCGAAGCCAAGGGCGGAAATCCAAGGGCGGCGGTTGACTAAAATTTCGCCTGTCACATCATGCCCGCTGTGCTTAGTTTTCCCGCGTTTCGTCCTCCCCTCCTTTCGGAGTTTCCCATGTCCCTCCTCATCCGCGGCGGCACCGTCGTCAATCATGATCATTCGCGCCGGGCGGACGTGCTGATCGAGGGCGACAGCATCGTCGCGATCGGTGCATCGATCGCAGCGCCCACGGGCACGGAGATCCTCGACGCCGGCGGCGCCTATATCATTCCGGGCGGCATCGATCCGCACACCCATTTGGAAATGCCGTTCATGGGCACCGTCACCGCCGACGATTTCGAATCCGGCACGAAAGCGGCGCTGACCGGCGGTACCACCATGGTGGTGGATTTCTGCCTGCCTGATCCCGGCCAGTCGATGCTCGCCGCCTATCAGGAATGGCGTCACAAATCCGAGAAGGCGGCGAGCGATTACGGCTTCCACATGGCGGTGACGTCGTGGTCGAAACAGATCTATGACGAGATGGAAACCGTGGTCAAAACCTACGGCATCAACACTTTCAAGCATTTCATGGCCTACAAAGGCGCGCTGATGGTGAACGACGACGAGCTTTACAACTCGTTCGCGCGCTGCGCCCATCTCGGCGCCATGCCGGTGGTGCACGCCGAAAACGGCGATGTGGTCGCGCTGATGCAGGAAGCCTTGATCGCGCGCGGCGTCACGGGTCCGGAAGGGCACGCCTATTCACGGCCGCCCGAGGTCGAGGGCGAAGCCACCAACCGCGCCATCATGATCGCCGACATGACGGGCACGCCGGTCTATATCGTGCACACCAGCTGCCGCGAGGCCCATGAGGCGATCGCCCGCGCGCGGGCTGCCGGCAAGCGCGTCTATGGCGAGCCGCTGATCCAGCATCTCTTGCTCGATGAGCGCGAATATCAGAACAAAAATTGGGATCATTCCGCGCAGCGCGTGATGTCGCCGCCGTTCCGCGACAAGTCGCACCAGGACAGTCTATGGGCGGGCTTGCAGTCCGGCTCGCTGCAAGTGGTCGCAACCGACCATTGCGCCTTCACGACGGAGCAGAAGCGGTTCGGCCTCGGTGACTTCAGAAAGATCCCGAACGGCACCGGCGGCCTCGAGGATCGCCTCGCGCTGCTCTGGACCGCCGGCGTGGCCACGGGCCGTCTGACCAAGGAAGAGTTCGTCGCGGTCACCTCGGCGAACATCGCCCGCATCCTCAACATCTATCCGCGCAAGGGCGCGGTCGCCGTCGGCTCGGATGCGGACATCGTGGTGTGGGATCCGAAGGCGACGAAAACCATCAGCGCGAAGCGGCAGATGAGCCGGATCGACTACAACGTGTTCGAAGGCTTTGCCTGCACCGGCGGTGCGGCCGCGACACTTTCGCGCGGTCGCATCGTTTGGAAGGATGGCGATCTGCGTGCCGAGGCCGGCGATGGCCATTATGTCGAACGGCCGGCGTTCTCGCCGGTGCACGTCGCGAACTCGACCTGGAAGGAGCTGACCGCCCCGCGCGGCGTCGAGCGCGGAGCGGTGACGCCGTAGCGGGCCCGCGTCCCTCGACCAAGGTCCGAGCGCTGGTCGATTTCCTGTCCGAGGAGCTGAGATAGCGGCACGCAGATGCGACGCCGTGAAGCGCAGCTGATGGCATGCGCCTTGCCTCTTTAGGGCGCTGATCCCTTCGCAAAAGAGGCTCCGATGAGCGCATCACCTTTTGACATCAATCGCCGCGATTTGGTGCTTGGCGGCCTGAGCGCCGCCGGTATGGCAGCATTTGCTCCACGTCTCGCATCGGCGCAGGGGCGCAGCGAGACGCTGCTGGTGGTGCAGGAGCTTGGGCCGAACTCGCTGGACATGCAGGGCGTCGGCTCCAACCAGACGGTGAACGGCCTGTCCTGGAATTGCTATGACCGCCTGCTGACCTATGCGTCGAAGACGCTGCCCGACGGCACATTGTCTTACGACCGCGAAAAGCTCGCGCCGGAACTCGCCGAGAGCTGGGAGGTTGCCGCTGACGGCATGTCCTGCACTTTCAAGCTGCGGAAGGACGCCAAATTCCACGACGGCACGCCGGCCACGGCCAAAGACGTCAAATGGTCTTTCGACCGCGCGGTGAAGGTCGGCGGTTTCCCGACCTTCCAGATGTCGGCGGGCTCGCTCGAAAGGCCGGAGCAGTTCGTGGTGGTCGACGATCACACCTTCCGCATCGACTATGTCCGCAAGGACAAGATGCTGCTGTTCAACGTCGCCGTCGTCGTGCCTTTCATCATCAATTCCGAGCTGGCGAAGAAGAACGCGACGGCGGAAGACCCGTGGGCGCTGGCGTGGCTGAAGAACAACGAGGCCGGCGGCGGGGCCTACAAGATCGAGAGCTGGAAGCCGGGCAGCGAGACCGTGCTGGCGCGCTTCGACGACTGGAAGAGCGGACCGCTGCCGAAGGTCAAGCGCGTCATCGCGCGCGACGTTCCTTCCGCCGGCACTCGGCGCGCCATGCTGGAACGGGGGGATGCCGATATTTCGAGCGGCTTTGCGCCGCGCGATTTCGAGCAGATCATCAGGGAGGGCAAGGTCAAGGTTTCGGGCGTGCCGATCCCGAATGCGCTTTGGTACGTCGCGCTGAATACGTCGAAGCCGCCGTTCGACAATGCCAAGCTGCGTCAGGCCATCGCCTGGGCGATGCCTTATGAGCAGATCCAGAGCAGTGCCTTCTTCGGCCGCGCCGTTCCCATGTATGGCGGCGCGGCAGACGTCTCGAAGCCGGTCTGGCCTCGACCGTCTCCCTACGTTACCGATCTCGACAAGGCCAAGGCGCTGATGAAGGAGGCCGGTTTCGAGTCCGGCCTGGAGACGTCGCTGTCGTTGGACACGGGCACGGCCACCGTCGGCGAGCCGACCGCGATCCTGATCCAGGAGAGCCTCGCCAAGATCGGCATCAAGACCTCAATCGAAAAGATCCCAGGCGCGAACTGGCGGACGACGCTGAACAAGAAAGAACTGCCGCTCGCGCTCAACCGCTTCAGTGGCTGGCTCGACTATCCCGAATATTACTTCTACTGGAATTTCCACGGCAACAATTCGATCTTCAACATCTCCTCCTACCAGAACAAGGAGATGGACGCGCTGATCGACAAGGCGCGCTTCACCACTGACGCCGCTGAATACGACAGCTGCGTGAAGAATTTCATAGCGCTCTGCATGCGCGACGTTCCCGTCATTCCGCTTAACCAGCCGATCCACGACGTCGCCATGCAGAAAAACGTCGGCGGCTACGAATTCTGGTTTCACCGCGAGCCGGACTATCGTCAGTTCGCGAAGGGTTAGTTCTTTTCGACAACGCGGACGGGGCCTGAAGCCGTCCGCGCCTGCGCGATCGGAAGACCCCGTTCCAGCCGCGCCGCGCTTGCGCGCAGCATGGCCGCATCGAGCTTGCCCTGCCGCGATCCGTCGAGCGCACAGCCGAAGATCCGGTAGAATTGCGCGCCGTCATAGGCGACCAGCAGCAGGTCGACGCCGGCGTTGACGGCCTCGACCACGGCTTTGCAGACGTCGTGCTGATAGATCGCACCCATCACGAGGTCGTCGGTCATGACCAGGCCCTGGTATTTCCAAGTGCTGCGGATAATGCCGTCGACGACGCGTTTCGAATGCGAGGCGGGGCGATCAGGATCGACAGCAGTCAGGGTGATATGGCCGACCATCAGCGCACTGTGCGACTGCGACAGCACTTCGCGGAACGGCCGCCAGTCGGTCGCTTCCAGCTCCCTGACCGGCGTATCGAGGTTGGCGTTGAAATGGTGTGTGTCGGTGCGCACACGTCCGATGCCGGGGAAATGTTTGAGCGTGGCGCCCACGCCGGACGCTTCGAGTCCGCGAACGTAGGCAGTAGCGATCGTGCTGACGACGGCGGGATCTGTAGCAATCGCCCGCTGGCCAATCAGCGTATGAAAGTCGAGGCGGTTGCGCCGGTGCGGCGGCTTCAGATCGAGTACGGGCGCGAGGTTGAGGTATACGCCAAGGCCGGCGAGCTCGCGGCCATGGATGCGGCCGAACTCTTCCGCCCTGGCCTGCTGGTCTTCTGGAGCAAGCCCGGAGAGCGTCGCCAGGGCCGGCACTTTGGTCAGCGGCGGCGCGAGGTGGCCGACGATGCCGCCCTCCTGGTCCGCGGCGACGATCAGGGGCGGCAGGCCGGCGGCACGCCTGACATCCTGGAGCGCCGCGATCTCGGCACGCAGCGCATCGACCGATCGGCCACGGATGTTGTGCCGGGTGACGTAGACGCCGCCGATCAGGCCCTGTTCGGCAAGGCGCGCGACCTCTGGAAAAGAGGAATAGCCGACCACGAAGTGCGGCCCGAGCTGACGTGCCTCGGCCACGTCAGCGCTGAGCACGTCGTGCTTGCGCAGCTCGAAGCTGAAATGCGCCGCCGCCATCAGCATCGGCGGCAGGCACCAGAGCATGACGAGCAACCTGCCGGAGAGGCTGTGCCAGCGCCCGTGGCGAAGGAGCAGGACGGCGATCGCGATACTCGCGATGATGAGCGCGATGTTTCCACCACCACGCAGCGGGACCAGATAGGGATCGTTCTTGTTCGCGGCCGCGACCGCGACGACAGGCGCGGCACACCATAGCAAGATCAGGCCGGCACGACGGAGGAACTGCATGATGCGTTACGTCCGAGGAATGGCGGATGATCCGCACCTACCAAAGCGATTTGCGCTGCGCGAGAGGCAAAAGCGCGCCTGCACGAAATCTGCAAAAGACTCCTGAAACGGTGCAGACGTTGATCCCGCCTTCTGCACATCTGCCGTGCAGATTCGCGATGCCACCCATCACGAAAGGTGTTCTGGACATGACGAGCCTGGCTTCGACGATCGCGGCGGACATCCAGCCGATCAGGCAATCCGCAATTCCAGCCAAGCTTGGCTGCGCGCTGGCGCTGGCTGCGCTCGCCGACTGGCTGTTCTATGGCCATCGGATCGGGCTGTCGCTGACGCTGTTTGCGATCGCGACGGTCTGCATGTCGATGCTGTTCAATTATGCCGCGCTTGATCGGCGTCGCGCCATGATCGGGGCCGTCATCCTCGTTGCGGGCCTGATACCGGCGATCGAGGAGCTCAACGCGCTGTCCTCCCTGATTCTCGTGGCGGCGCTCGCCATTGCCCTGCTGTTTGCGACCAGCCCGGAAACGAGCGGGCTTGCCGATCGTGCGCGTGCACTGCGCACCTTCTTTCTGCTCGGCCCCTTCAGGGTCTTCCTCGAAGCGCTTCAGGTCTTCAACATGTCCGCATTCACCCGCGGCATCGCACTCTGGCTGCTGCCGGCGACGCTTGGCACCGTCTTTGTCACCCTGTTCGCGGCGGCCAATCCGGTGATCGAGCAGTGGGTATCCCTGCTCAACCCGAAAATCATCCTCGATCATGTCAGCCCCCCGCGCGTGCTGTTCTGGACCATGATGCTGGCGTTGGTCTGGCCGTTCATCCATGTGCGCTGGCGCCGCAGGAAACTTGTCATCACAGACGTCGCCGAGGCCCCCGTGCCACCGCCACTGCCGCCCGTCGTCTCGGTCGAATTCCTTGGCCCCTCCACCATCCTGCGCTCGCTGATCCTGTTCAA
Source organism: Bradyrhizobium manausense (assembly GCF_001440035.1). GTDB lineage: Bacteria > Pseudomonadota > Alphaproteobacteria > Rhizobiales > Xanthobacteraceae > Bradyrhizobium > Bradyrhizobium manausense. Next base: position 54,396 of record NZ_LJYG01000101.1, read on the forward strand.
TCTGCTGTTCGCGGCGCAGTCCGTTCTCGATGGCCTCTATCTCTGGGGACATGTGGCGTTGCCCGCCAACACGACCTATGCGGCCTACGCCCATCGCGGCGCCTATCCGTTGATCGCAACCGCGCTGCTCGCCGCCGCCTTCGTGCTGGTCGCAATGCGTCCGGGCGGGCCGGCAGAGAAATCCACCGTGATCCGCCCGCTGGTCTATCTCTGGGTGGCGCAGAACGTGCTGCTGGTCGCCTCGTCCATCCTCCGCCTCGATCTCTACGTGGGCATCTACATGCTGACCTATTGGCGCATCGCGGCCTTCATCTGGATGGGACTCGTGGCGCTGGGGCTCATCCTGATCGTCGCACGCATCGCGCTCGACGGGTCGAACCGCTGGCTTGTCGGCGCCAACCTGATCGCGTTAACGATGGTGCTGTATGGTGCTTCTCTGGTGAACTTCGATGCATTCATTGCCGACTACAATCTGAAACACAGCAGTGAAATGGGAGGGAACGGCGTGAAGATCGATGCCAACTACCTCCTCACATTGGGCCCGCAGGCGCTGCCTGCGATCGACAAGGTCATCGCGCTGCGCGGCGGCGATTACTGTCTTGCGGGACGTCGGGATCGACTTGTAGAAGGTCAACGGCAGGATCTGACCTGGCGGGCCTGGGGCTTTCGGAGCTGGCGGCTGCAACGCAGGCTCGACGCGCAAGCCAAGAGCCCGCCGAGCAATCAGCCGGCAGGGTGAGCGGAGAGAGACTTGGCGCATCGCATTCTCATCGTCGACGACGAGGGCCACATCCGCGAGGTCATCCGCGTTGCGCTGAAGAAAGCCGGCATGGACGTGGTCGAGGCTCGCGACGGCAAGGAGGCGCTTCTCCGCTATGCCACCGACAAGCCCGATCTGATCGTGCTCGACATCGGCATGCCCGAGTTCGACGGGCTCGACGTCTGCCGCGAGATCCGCAAAGTCTCCGACGTGCCCATCCTGTTCCTGTCGGCGCGCGACGAGGAGATCGACCGCATCCTCGGCCTCGAGATCGGCGGCGACGACTACGTCACAAAGCCCTTCAGCCCCCGCGAGCTGGTAGCGCGGGTCAATGTCATCCTGCGCCGGCTCGGCCCGCGCAATGGCGAAGCCAAGGCTGGGCCCGCCGCGCTGTCGCAGGGCGGCCTGCTGATCGATCCCGAGCAGCATGTGGCGACCTTCGCTGGTACGCCGCTGAAGCTGACTGCAATCGAGTTCGGCATCTTGCGAGCATTCCTGACCCGGCCGACGTCGGTGTTCAACCGCGAGCAGCTGATGCGGGCGGCCTACCAGCTCAACATCCAGGTCTCCGACCGCACCATCGACAGTCACATCCGCAACATCCGCGCCAAACTCGCGGCGCTGGCTTGCGACAACGTGATCGAGACCATTCACGGTGTCGGCTTCAAGCTCGGCCGCTGCGAGAAAGAGGCATGAGCGCTCCGCCTGACAAATGGCGGCCGTCGCTCGGACTCGTGATCTTCGCGGTGCTCGCGACCGTCGCCGTGCTGCCGCTGGTCGGCCTGTTCTTCTTCCGCCTCTACGACAACCAGCTGATCCGCCAGACCCAGGCCGAGCTGATCGCGCAGAGCCGCGTGCTGGCGACGATCTATGCGCAGGAGGTCACGGCACGGCTCGACAGCGGCTTGATGCTCGGCGCCGAGGTGGCGCCGAACGTGCTGCCAGATCCCGGCGATCAGTTCACGCCGATCCGGCCAGCGCTCGATCTCACCGCCAATGATCTGTTGCGACGGCGGCCGGACGCGATGCCCGCATCCCGGCCGGCGCAGCAGGCTTACGTCGAGATCGGCGCCAAGCTGACGCCGATCATCCGCGAGACCCAGAAGGTGACGCTGGCGGGGTTTCGCATCCTGGATCCGCAAGGCGTGGTGATCGCGGGGCGGCAGGAGGTCGGACAGTCGCTTGCGCATATCGAGGAGGTCGCGGACGCGCTGCACGGGCAGTACCGCGCGACGTTGCGCAACCGCGTGCCCGACAAGCCGCCACCGCCGATCTATTCCTTCAGCCGCGGGCTTGGCGTGCACGTATTCTCGGCCATGCCCGTCATTGTCAACAACCGCGTCGCCGGGGTGATCTACACCACGCGGACGCCGAGCAATATCTTCGACCATCTCTACCAGGAGCGCGCAAAGTTCGTGCTGGCGGGGCTGGCCGTGATTCTCGGCACGATCGCGATCGGCCTGGTATTCTCGCGCACCATCACGCTGCCGATGCGCGAGTTGATCGACCGCGCCGCCAGAATCGGCCGCGGCGACCGCGAGGCGTTCCAGCCGCTCCGGCACTACGGCACGCGCGAGTTCGCGCAGCTCTCGCACAGCTTTCTCGGCATGGCCGAGCAGCTCGCAAGGCGCTCCGACTATATCGCGACGTTCTCGGCCCATCTCACCCATGAGCTGAAATCGCCGCTGACCTCGATCAAGGGCGCGGCCGAGCTGTTGCAGGATTCATTTCAGGGCAAGCCCGATGGCCTGACGCCGTCAGAGCAGCGGACCTTCATCGCCAACATCCTCTCCGACACAAAGCGGCTC
>NZ_LJYG01000101.1:57013-72674 GCF_001440035.1 Bradyrhizobium manausense
CCTGCCGCAGAACGAGCGCACCGAGCTTGCGCCCGTCATCGCCGACCTCAGGAGCCGGTTTCCGGAAAGCGTCATCAAGGCCAGCGGCAGCCTCGACCGGACGATCGGCATGTCCGGCGAGAAGGCGCTGATCGTGCTGTCGCACCTCGCCGACAACGCGGTGCGGCACAAGGCAGGGACGATCAGGCTGGAGGTTGTGGACGAGCGGACGACGCTCAAGCTGACAGTCAGTAATGACGGTGAGCCGATCTCGGCGCCAAACCGCGACAGGATCTTTGACGCGTTCTTCACGACCCGCCGCGATCAGGGCGGGACCGGCATGGGCCTTGCGATTGCGCGCGCGGTGATGGCGAGCCACGGCGGCTCGATCAGGCTCAAGCCGGCCGACGACGGCGTCGCCTTCGAGCTTCAATTCCCTGTTGCCTAGATCGCAAACACCCAGGCGGCGACGATGGTGCCGATGGTGACCAGACCTGCGATGGTCCAGCCAGCGGCGTATTCCAGCTCAGGATGACCAGTCGCCCGCATGATCTCTGCCGGATCGGCGGTATGCTTATCTGCCATGACAGCCTCGCACGTGTTTTCCCGTGTCATGGATAAGTCGCACCAGCCGCGATTAGGTTCCATCACGGACGCGCGAGTGGCAAAAAAGTCGAAAACAACCCCCTGCACAGTAGAACGAACTCGCGCGCTCCATCCGCCGGCGTGCATCACGCGCCCGCCCACGCGCGACGATTGCGATGAGCCAACTACGTCAGATCGATTGGCTCATTGCCGAGGCGTGCCTTCCGACAGGCTGACGTGATTGTGAGACGCGCACCGCACGATCGGCTTTGCCGCATCGGCATCCCGCTGCTAGGATGCAACGCGTCGTTTTACTATTTTAGGTTTGATCTGTTTCCGTGCCGGCTTTTTCGGCCTGATCACCGCGATCCATTTTCGAACACCTGAACACTTTCGAACCGACAGGACCCGCGTCCGCAATCCCAGTTTTCCAGCGCGCCACCCCCGTACAAGGAGGAAATACTATGTCCCCTAGTGCAACAGCCCACATGGTCCAGCTTCCCAACTCTGTCCATCAACTGCCGACAGGCTCGAAAGCGATGCGCCGAACCAACGGCCAGCGCTGGATCGAGCTGACGGTCGGCGTGAAGCGATCCGTCGATCTGCCTGATCTGTCCGATCTCGACAAGAAGCTCCCCAAGGATCGCAAGTACATGACGCGCGACCAGCTCGCGAGCGGTTACGGCTCCGATCCCAAGGCCATCAAGACGATCGAGGATTTCGCCAGGGCGCACAAGCTGGTCGTCACCCGCAACGAACCCGCCGCAGCGCGGCTCGGCATCGCCGGGACGGTCGACGACGTCAGCAGCGCCTTCGGCGTCACGCTGTTCGACTACTCCCATCCGCATCTCGGCGACTTCCACGCCCGCACCGGTCCGGTGCACGTCCCGGCCGAGGTCGGCGATGCCATCACCGGCGTGTTCGGCCTGAACAACCACCGTGTGCTCCGCCGTTCGCGCCATTCGGCGACCAGCGCCAAGCCGGATTTCGCCAGCGCGGTGCGGCACTGGTTCATTCCGACCGAGCTCGCGGGCATCTACAATTTCCCCAACATCGACGCGAGCAGGCAATGCATCGGCCTGCTCGAGTTCGGCGGCGGCGTGGAGACGCCCGACGTCGCGGCTTATTTCAGCAAGATCGGCGTTCCCGCGCCGGAGGTTGCCGTCATCGCGGTCGACGGCGTCTCGACCGATCCTTCCGGCGATCCGGACTCGACCGGTGAGGTGATGCTGGACGTCGACGTCGCCGGCGCGCTCGGCGGCGGCGCCAAGATCGCCACCTATTTCTCGACCTTCGACGAGAAGGGCCTGGTCGATTGTCTCGCCAAGGTCGTCAGCGATTCCGACAACGATCCCTCGGTCGTCTCGATCAGCTGGGGCTGGGACGAGAACCAGGCCTTCAACAATGCCGGCGTGATCTGGTCACCTGCTGCCATCGATCATTGCAACCACAGCTTGCTCGCGGCGGCCCATCTCGGCATCACGTTCTGCGTCTCCACCGGCGACGACGGCTCGGAAGCGCAGATGCAGGACGGCCGGGCCCATGTGAACTTCCCCGCGAGCAGTCCTTATGTGCTGGCCGTGGGCGGCACGACCTTGCACGCGCGCAAGAACGCGAAGAAGCAGGTGCAGGTCGCCGAGACCGTCTGGAACGACGGCCCCCGCAGCGGCACCGGCGGCGGTGTCAGCGACATCACGCCGGTTCCGAGCTGGCAGCAGGGCATCGTGCCGAAGTCGATCAATCCCGGGCACTTTGCCGGACGCGCGATTCCCGATGTCGCGGCCAATGCCGATCCGGCCACCGGTTATCTGACGATGTCGGGCGGCAAGCTCGGCGTTGTCGGCGGCACCAGTGCCTCCGCGCCGCTCTGGGCCGGCCTGATCGCCCGGATCAACGCCGCGCTCGGCGCGCGGTCCGGCAATTTCAATGCCCTGCTCTATTCCAAGTTCGGCCCCGCTGGCGTGCTGCGCGACATCACCGTCGGCAACAACGACACCGACGGCCTGCTCGGCGGCCAATACCAGGCGGGCCCGGGATGGGACGCCTGCACCGGCTGGGGCGTGCCCGACGGTGGCAAGCTGCTCAATGCCCTGCAGGGCGGCCCGAGCAGCTAGACGAGCGGGATTTGGCGCAGGCAGGCGAGCTGCCTGCCTGCGCCAAACATGGCCGCGTCCGCCCGGCACGGCCGGTTTCGTGTGTCGCGCAGGACCAAGAGTGAGACTCGAAAGTCCGGACCCTCGGTGACCTCCTATCCCCTAGCAGCGGCCCAATTCCCGCAATCCCGCGAAGAGCGCCTTGAACTCGCTGTCGATCCGATAGAACGCCGGCGGTTGCCCCAACGGCGCGGCCACCGATATCTCGTGTCCGCCTTCAAACGACTGGCCGGTCCAGACATGAATCCAGTCGGTCCCTGTCGGAAGGTACAGGCTCCGCTGATCCTGGCCCGCTTGCCAGACGGGTGCGACAAGCAGATCACGGCCATAGAGATAGCAATCCTGAATGGAATAGGTTCGCCGGTCGTCTTCGTGATGGAGAAACAGCGGACGCTGCACCGGAAGGCCACGGCGCGCAGCCTCCAGCGACAACGTCCGCAGATAAGGCGAGAGGTGAACGTAGATTGCAGTCATCGCAGCGAAATGCGCGAGAACCGCCGGATCGCCGTCGAGCTGAAGATTATCACGGGGCCTGTTGCCTTCGTGGCTCCGCATCACAGGCGTGAAGGCCGCCATCTCGCTCCAACGCATCAGCAGCTCGGGCGTGCGCACATTGCCGAAAAGGCTTGTATAGCCGCCGATGTCGGAGTGGTGATACGCATTGCCGAGCAATCCTGACGACAGGGCGGCGCAGATCACCGTGACCAGCCCGTCATGCCTGGAAAAATCGACCGATTGATCCCCGGCCCAGAGCCACGGGCAGAACTTCTGCGCGCCCGTGAAGCCGGACCGCATGAAGAACACGGCCTCGCCGGTGCGGCCGCGGCTCGCCACCGCCTTCGCGTTCACTTCGGCCCACAGCATCGGCCAGAGGTTGTGCGCCAGCCTTGCATCGATACCGCTGGCGAGACGCACGTCGACCGGCAGATACTCGCCGAAATCTGCCATCCAGCCGGACAGCCCATAGTCGAGCATCTGCTTGCCAATGACTTTCTCGGAGAACCATGCCGCGGCGTCCTGGTTGGTGAAGTCGACGGTGCCGCAGTGGAATTCACCGAAATCGATCAGGGCCGTTTGTCCGAAGGCATCCTTGACGAAATAGCCGGCATTCTCGGCCTCCGCGAACAGGACGCCGTCGTTGCAGAGATAGGGATTCACATAACCGAGAAAGCGGATGCCCTGATCGTTCAATTCGGCGATGCGCTGTCGCAGGCCAGGATAACGCGACTCGTTGGCCTTCCAGTCCCAGAACAGCCGCGCGCCAAAGGTGGTCTGCCTGATCCCGGCCCAGTCCTCGCACCAGAGACCGGACACGTTGACGCCCGCCGCGCGCATGGCCGCGAGGCGAGCGAACGAGTTCGCGCCGTCCTTCAGGCCGATGATCGCGCCATTGTAGATCCACTCCGGAAGCGGTGGTTGGCGACCGAACCGCGCGGACAGCATCTCCACCAGAGCGACAAACGACGGCGCGGCAAACAACTCGATGGCCTCGGGAATGGACCAGGTCTCGATCTCGTGAAACTCGCCCTCCCGAAAATCGAACACGCTATAGGCTGGCGTCTCGACGTGAAGCGCATAGCGCGCGGAGGAGATGTAGGTCGGCTGCGGATAGTTGGTGTGGTAGTAGTCGCCGCCGGCGTGCCCCGCGACATCGGCCTTGAAGGTGATCTCGGTGGTCTTGTCGCGCCCAACGCCCGGCTCGGAACTCCATAACGGAAACCGTCGTCCACGCAGATCAAAATAGGAGAATTGCTCGCCGCCACCCCAGACATGCTCGTCGCGGTCGGCCACAACGCGCAGCCAGAACCTGTTCACGGCGGGATCGAGCGAGCGCAGCTTCAGCGCATTGCCCTCGAGCGTCGCCGCGAGGCGAGGAGGCTGCCCGGCGGCAGAGGACAACATGATCGTGACGCCATCGATTTCGGCATGCGCGAGCGGGCAGCGTTCGACAAGGCGATCCTCGATTTCGAAGCGGCCGCGATGCATTTCGATGCTGTCATTGCCGCGGCCGATGAAGAAACATGGCGCCGCCGCGCTGTGCGCGAGTATCCGGCGACCCGAAACGGACAGCACAAAGCCGGACGAGGTCGTGTCAAGTTTCAAGTCCATTCCTTCCCGCCTTTCCGTCAGCCCTTGACGCCGCCTGCGGTCAACCCCGAGACGACGCGCTCCTGGAAAATCACGATCAGGATCGCGATGGGCACGATGCCGACGACGAGCGCGGCCGAGATCACCGGCCAGGGAAACGCAAACTCGCCCTGATAGAGCTGGATGCCGACCGGCAGGGTCCGCAGTCCCGGATTGGAGTTGAACGACAGGGCCAGCAGGAATTCGTCCCAGGAATTGACGAAGGCAAGGATGCCGGCGGTGAAGACACCGGGCGCCGACAGCGGCACCACCACCCTGAACAGGGCGCCGAACCGCGTGCAGCCGTCGATCATGGCCGCATTCTCCAGATCGCGCGGAATACCTTCGAAGAAGGAGGTCAGCACCAGGGTGCAGACGGGCAGGCTCAGCACGGTGTAAGGCAGGATCAATGCCGTCCTAGAATTGAGGAGATTGAGAGCGCGCATGGTCTCGAACAGCGGGACCAGCAGCGTCACCAGCGGAAAGGTGGAGACTGCGATGATGACGGACATGATCAGCCCCCTGAACCGCAAGTTCAGCCGCGCGAGCGCGTAGGCTGCGAGCACGGAGACCAGCAGCGTCAGCGCGGTCGAGAGCAGCGCGACCATGAAGCTGTTGAACAGGAAGGTGAGCAGCGGCTGGTCGGAGAACGCCTGGATGTAATTCCGCAGCGTTGCGGCGTGCGGCAGCCAGGTGATCGGCTTCTGCGTGAGCTCCGCCTCGGTCTTGAACGAGGTCAGCAGGATCCAAAGCGCGGGGAATAGGCCGTTGACGATGAGAATGAGCGCGGCGATGGCCCGCAGCGGCTTGCCTGACAGAGCCGAGTCGAAGGTAGAGGCGGCAGCCGTGCTCATGATGCAGCCCCGCTGCCGCGGATCATGCGCAAGTATAGCGCGGTGACCAGCATCGACAGGCCGAACATCACGACGGCGAGCGCCGATCCGTAGCCGAGGTCGAGGAATGACACCGTGTTTTGATGAATGTACATGGCCAGCGTCGCGGTTTCGGTGCCCGGCCCGCCGCCCGTCATCATGTAGGGAATGTCGAAGGTTTGCAGCGCGGTAATGGTGCGGAAGATCAGCGCGACCACGATCGTGGGCTTGAGCAGCGGCAGCGTGATCTCGAAGAATTGGCGCATACGCCCGGCGCCGTCGACGTCGGCGGCCTCGTAAAGCGAGCGCGGGATGGTCTGCAGCCCTGCGAGAATGATCATCGCCATGAAAGACGAGGCCTTCCAGATGATGGCAAGGCAGATGGCGGCGAAGGCGAGCCGCGGCGAATTGAACCAGATCACGCGGGGCAGGCCAATCCGGCCCAGCACATCGTTGACGACGCCGTACTCGGAATGGAAGAACCAGCCGAAGATCAGCCCGGCGAAGGAGAGCGGCAGCGCCCACGGGATCAGCAGCGAGAGCCGCACCGGCCATTTCACCTGGAACGGCAGATTGGCGAGCAGTGCGAGTGCGAACCCGACCACGAGCGAGCCGGGCACGGTGATCAGCGTGATCAGCACCGTGTTCCAGGTCGCCTGCCAGAACACCGGATCATCGGGCATCTGCCTGAAGTTCGCGAGCCCGGCGAAGCGCGCCGGCAGGCCCGAGGTCAGCGACAGGTCGAGAAAGCTGGTGTAGATCAGCCGGCTCACCGGATAGACGATCATCACGCCGAGCAGGATCGCCGCGGGCGCCAGCAGCATCACGGCAAGCGTGGTGTCATCAGGGTCGGACCAGCGCGACAGCCACGGACGCCGCGCAACCGGGCGATCGGCCTGGCTCTTGAACATCGATGTCGTCGTCATCAGGTCCGATCCGGATTGCTGTACGCGCTTTAGCGGATGATCCGCTTCAGGCGCGCTTCGATCTGGGCGGCGCCGTCCGCCGGCGTGGTCGCGCCGGCAAGCACCGCGTTGACCGTGGTCCTGATCGCTTCACTGACCTCGTTGTAGCGCGGCGTCACCGGCCGCGGCTTTGCCGTCTCGACGATGCCTTGCGCGTCCGCGAACCACGGCACTGCCCTGGTCACGTCGGCGTCCTTGTAAAGCTTGCCGTAGGTCGGCAGCAGGGAGCCGTTGATCGCCACGAATTTGGAAACCTCCGGGCTCGACAGATATTCGACCAGCTTCTTCGCCTCCTCCTGATGCTTGGAAAAGGCGGAAACGCCCCACTCCCAGCCGCCGAGGCAGGTCGCCTGTTCGCCGCCCTTGATGGCCGGAAGCCGTGCGACGCCAACCTTGCCCGCGACCGCGGACTCGGCGCCCTGCGACATTGCCCATGCATAGGCCCAGTTCACCGCGAACAGGACGTTGCCGGCCTGGAATTCCTTGCGCGTGTCGTCGGTCGCGACCTCGGCAATGTTCTTCTTGGCAACGCCGCTGTCGGCAAAACCCTTCCAGAGCGCGAGCGATTTGGTCGCCGCCTCGCGATCGAAATCGAGCTTGCCGTCCTTGGTCACCACCTTGCCCTGGCTCCAGTACGGCACCAGGAAGGTGCAGACAGCACCTTCGATCGCCTTGCCCTGGAACGACAGACCCTGCAGGTTCGGATTGTTCTCGCCGTCCGCGACCTTCTTGGCGGCGTCCGCGAGTTCGTCCCAGGTTTTTGGCGGCTGAAGCCCGTATTTGTCCAAGAGGTCCTTGCGGTAATACAGGAACATGGAATCGGCGAAGGCGGGGAGCGCCACCACCTTGCCATCGATCGTGTTCGCCTCGGCATAGGCGCGCAGATAGGAAGACATGTCGCTTGCGATCGGGCTGGTCCAGCCCGCCGCTGCAAACTGCGCCGGGCGGATCACGTCGAGCATCAACACATCGAGCGAGGAATCCTTCGCTGTGAGCACCGTGTTGAGATATTGCGCCTGCATGTCCGAGGTCGTGCCGCCCAGCTCGATGCTGACCTTGATGCCGGGATTGCGCGCTTCGTATTGATCGAGCAACGTGCGCCAGATGGCGGGCTGTCCTTGGCTGGTGACGAAGACCTTCAGATTGGTCTCGGCGGATGCGCCTGACGCGAATGCGGCCGTTGCACAGGCGAGAAGCAATCCCGCCAGCTTTGAAATGCGTCCTGAACTCATGCCGTCCTCCCGGAAAATATCGCCGCTTCTTGCGGCTTGACTGGCTTCTGTTGGTCTCGCTGCGCGCTTTTACTGCAAGGCGCGCTCCGTCTCCGGATCGAACAGGTGAATCTTCGCCGGGTCCAGCCCCAGCTTGATCGCTTCGCCGGCCTTCGGGCGCAACTCGGGCGGCAGCCGCGCGGTCAACGTCGCGCCACCCACTGAAAAATGCACCAGCGTATCGGAGCCGAGCGGCTCGACGACCTGAACCTGGCTGTTCAAGCCGACATCGGACCCGCGGGGTGTGAAATGCTCGGGCCGGATGCCGACGATGAATTCACGCCCGTCGGCCGCCGAGAGTTTTGTGCCGAGAAGGCTCGCAAGCGGCAGGCGGTTGCCGTCGGCGAAATCGAGATAGCCCTGGGCGGCCCTCGCCTTGGCAAAATTCATCGAGGGAGCGCCGACGAACCCACCAACGAAAACGCTGGCCGGGTGATTGTACACTTGCTCCGGCGTGCCGATCTGCTCGATATCCCCACCGCGCAGGATGACGATGCGATCGGCCAGGGTCATCGCCTCGACCTGGTCATGGGTGACATAGACGATGGTGGTGCCGATCGTCTGGTGCAGACGCTTGATCTCCGTGCGCACCTGACCGCGCAGTTTTGCGTCGAGATTGGAGAGCGGCTCGTCGAACAGGAAGACCTGCGGCCGCCGGACAATGGCGCGGCCCATCGCAACGCGCTGACGCTGACCGCCGGAGAGCTGTCCCGGCCGCCGGTCGAGCAGGTGGGTGATGCCGAGCATCTCCGCCGCGTCCTTGATCTTGGCGTCCGCGTCGGCTGCGTTCGCGCCCCGCACCTTCAGGCTGAAGCCCATGTTCTCGCGCACCGTCTTGTGCGGGTAGAGCGCGTAGTCCTGGAAAACCATGGCGATGTCGCGCTGGCGCGGCGGCAGATCGCTGACGATGCGATCGCCGATCCGGATCTCGCCGCCACTGATGCGTTCGAGGCCGGCGATCATGCGCAACGTGGTCGACTTGCCGCAGCCGGACGGGCCGACGAGCACGACGAACTCGCCGTCCAGGATCTCGAGGTCGATCGCCTTGACGACGCGAAACGCGCCGTAGCTCTTCTCAAGCTTGCGCAGGCTGACCGAAGCCATGAGCCCTTATCTCCCGTCCCGACGGTTCTTGCAGCCGCGGTGATGAATAATAGCGCTGCGATATATCAAAATCAATGACAGAGCCGCGGCGGCTGATCCCGTGAATTGAGAGACCCGATCGCCCTCTCATCCCTTTGATTAGAATATTGATATCGCTTAATGCGCGGAACGCGGTTGTATCTCTCCGACGCATTGGTTACATAATAGCGCTATTATCTCGAGCCGCTATGACCATGGTCGCATCAAAGCCCATACGCACCCGGCGCAAGATGCAACGAGTCACGATCATGGATGTGGCGGCGCGCGCCGAGCTGTCGCCCTCCACCGTGTCGCTTTATTTCAGAAAGCCGGATGCGGTCTCGGCGGCGGCGAGCGAAGCGATCGCACGCGCCATCGACGCGCTCGATTACGTGCCGAACCTGATGGCCGGTGGCTTGGCGGCTGCCTCATCGCGCGTCGTGAGCATCATCGTGCCATCCGTCCGCAATGCGTTCTTCGCCGAGACCGTCGCAGCCTTGCAGGACGAGCTCGGCAAGCAGCGATTGCAGGTGATGCTCAGCCACACCGAGTACAAGGAGCACGACGAGGAGAATCTGGTCCGCACGGCGCTGTCGTGGGCCCCCGCTGCTGTCGTCTTGACCGGCCTCTCTCACAGCGCAGCAACGCGCAGGCTGCTCCACGACAGCAAGGTGCCTGTTGTCGAGATCTGGGAGCTTGGTTCCCCGACCATGGACATGGCGGTCGGCTTCCACCACGACCAGGTCGGTCATGCCGCTGCGTCGCATCTTCTTCAGCGCGGGCGCAAGCGATTACTGTTTGTCGGCGCCCGCCTGCATGAGGATCGCCGCGCGGCCCGGCGCGCCCAAGGCTTCGTCGAGGCGGCACGCAACACGCCAGGCGCCAGCGCGGAGATCATCCAGAACCCTGCACCGGCAAGCGCCGAGGTCGGCGCCATGCTGCTGGGCGAGGCCAGGCTCCGCTTTCCGACCGTCGACGGGATCGCCTGCTCCAACGACCATATCGCGCTCGGCGTGATCTTCGAATGCCAGAGGCTTGGCATCGCCATCCCGGAGCGCCTGTCGGTGGTCGGCTTCGGCGATCTGAGCTTCAGCGCGGCCGCAAATCCGTCGTTGACGACGATCCGCCCGCCTGGCGACCTGATCGGGAAGGAAGCCGCCCGGCTGATCATCGCGCGGATCCTGCATCCCGACGCCGAGCCGCAACAGGCCGTCATCGATACACGCTTCACCCTGCTTCATCGGCAAAGTAGCTGATGACCGGGACCATTGCCCTCCCCCGGATGGGAAATCTGTCATAGGCTGCGCGCCTCCGGCAGCAAAGCCGCGACGGAAGAGGAGATCGCCAATGAAGATCACGATGCCGGTCTATGCCGTCCTTGTCCTTGGCGCCGCCCAAATCGCCGTCGCCAACGCCGCCGTCGCCAAGGACGCCGGCGCTTCGCCCTCCAAGATCTCCGGCTCCACGGCGCTGGCCCTCGCCGGCGTGATCGCGCCGCTGTCGCCGACGCTGTCAGGCGCCGAGAAGAAGGCAGTGGCGATGCTGTTCGCCGCCAATGCCGACATTCCCTACAAGAAGCCCGTTGTCGTGACCGCGGACAAGATCGTCTGCCGCACCGGCAATGTCGACATCACGTTGCGCAATTGCGAGGTGACCTTCGGCAAGAAGGCCAGGACCGTGAACGGTCCCACCGCCAACGAGATCTTCGCGACCGAGGCGCTGGCCGGCATTCCGCCCGATGGCGCGGCGGGATCGAATTTCGAGAGCTTGAGCAAGCTGAGCTGCACCATCGATCCCAACGCCATCAGGCAGAAGGACGGCAGCGGGGCGGATTGCACGTTCCAGCCGGGGAATTGAACCCGGGGGCGAAGGTGCCGTGAAATCGCCGCAAGAAAGACCAACAAGATAAGGCGAATTGAAAAGACAGGCTAAAGCGACCCACCAATATGGGGCGTGGAAGGCCGGCCCCCTGATGATGAAGAATTGTCTCGCATTTTTGCTCCTCCTGACCGTGACCGCGGCCTCCGCACATGGTCCGCTCCCGGCGCGACCGGCCGCACCATCCGATCTGGTTCGGACCGGCCTCACCGATAGCGACACCACCGCCGGCGGCGTCGCGCGGCTGTGCGAGCAGGTCACCTTCTCGCGCGGCCTGCGCTATGGCGGCAGCGAGGCCAACGTGCTCGACGTCGCGACCAGCGAGACCACCAAGGCGGACACGCCGCGCCCCGTGCTGCTGATCGTCGCCGGTGACACCTTCACCGGCGATCGCGGCGCGCCGGAGCTGTCCCGCGACATGCAGGACGCCGCGATGTGCTTTGCGGCGCGCAACGGCATGATCGGGGTGCGCGTCAACTACCGCCTCGCGCCCGCCGCCACCTGGCCGATGGGCGCGAGCGACGTGGCGGCGGCGCTGTCCTGGGTCCACGGCAATATCGACCTGTTCAACGGCGATGCCCGCGAGATCGTCGCGGTCGGCTACGGCGCCGGCGCCTTCCATGTCGCGAGCCTGCTGGCGCATCCCGAGCTCCAGGCCGACCGCGCCGATGTCGCTGCCGTGGTGCTGGTCTCGGGCCTCTATCGCGCCGGCAAGGATGCCAGTGACAGCGAGAAGGCCTATTTCGGCAATGACGCCGCTCAATATGACAAGCGCTCGGTCTATCCCGGCGTCCTCAATGTCGACGAGCCGATCCTGCTGGCCTGGGCCGCCAACGATCCCGCCGATATCGTGGCGCAGGGCGAGACCCTGAAGAAGACGCTCTGCGGCGCCGGCCATTGCCCACGTGCGACCCTGCTGCGTAGCCACGATGGCATCGCGGCGGCGTTCGGGCTGGATGGTTCCGGTGACAGTCTCGCCGAGCCGACCCTGCTGCTGGTGCATCAGCTGGAGGCAAGGGGCCTGCCGTAGCCGGACGATCAGTCTATCACCGTCATCCCCGCGCAACGGCGAAGCCGTTGTCGCTGGAGGTGGCTTCTTCAGCGGCCCCTCGAACGGCGACGGCCCAGTTCTCTCCGCTCGATTGCAGCGGGGCTGTTCATCCTTCGAGGCTCCGCCCGCGATGCCCTGCATCGCGGGCTTCGCACCTCAGGATGACGGATCGCGAACAGCCCGTCAGCACGCCTGCCGCTTTCATCGCGCTCCCAGCCACACGATTGCCAAACGCTTGAGATAGATCAACGCACCCGGATGCAGGGTGAGCCGAGTTCGTCGGGGGCCAACGACAAGGTGTCGAGCATGCGCGTCACCGGCAGACTGCTGTTCGTTTTGATCGCGGCGCTCGCCTCGCTCGGGGCCATGTCGCAAGAGCGTTCGGATCAACCCAATTCCGACCCCGGCTCCGACAAGGAAATCCGCATCGGCAACATCGTGCCCTATTCGGGGCCGCTCTCGGAATTCGGCGCGATCGGCAAGGCGGAAGCGGCCTATTTCGGCATGATCAACGATCGCGGCGGCATCAACGGCCGCAAGGTCCGCTTCATCAGCCGCGACGACAATTCCGATCCCGCCACTGCGCTGCAGCTGACGCGCGATCTCGTCGAGAAAGACGACGTGCATCTGATGTTCGGCTCGTTCGGCACGCCGGGCAATCTCGCCACGCGCTGGTACCTGAACGAGAAGAAGATCCCGCAACTGTTCGTCGCCTCCGGCGACGAGGAGCTGAGCCAGGCCAGGGCGTTTCCCTGGACCATGGGCTGGCAGCCGCCGTTCCGCTCGGAGGGGCGCATCTACGCCAACTACATCCAGGCCTATTATCCCCGGAAGAAGATCGTCGTTCTCTGGCAGAACGACCAGTTCGGCCGCATGCTCTACAAGGGCATCCAGGAAGGTCTCGGCGATCTGAACCGACACGTCCTGGTCGACGTCGCCTTCGACATCAATGACGAGCATCTCGAAGGCCACGTCGCGATCCTCAAGCGCGCGGACGCCGACATCTTCGTGTTTCTCGGCGTGCCGTCGACGGCGGCCAAGGTGATCGGGCTCGCCGCGTCGCTGAAATGGCACCCTGTCTTCATCGTCAACGATGCCTCCGCCTCGATCGCCAACGCGATGGCGCCGGCGGGGCTGGAGAATTCGGCCGGCGTGATCTCGGCGGCGTTCCTGAAGGATCCCAGCGATCCCGCCTGGAAGGACGATCCGGCCATGAAGGACTGGTTCGCCTTCATGGACAGGTACCACAAGGACGAAAGCACCAACAACAGCGCCGCGCTCTATGGCTACGCCGCGGCGGAGGCGCTGACCAAGGTGCTGAAGCAATGCGGCGACGACCTCTCGCGCGACAACATCATGCGCCAGGCGGCGTCGCTGCGGGACTACCATCCCTCCGTCGCGCTGCCCAATATCAGGATGAACACGTCGCCGGAGAACTATCTGCCGATCAGGCAGATGCGCCTGGTGCAGTTCGACGGGCGGTCGTGGCAGCCGTTCGGGGCGGTGATCGAGACGGCGTTTACGGAAGGCGCGGCGCGGTGAGGTCACGCCGGCTTCAGCGACGCCAGCGCGCTTTCCAGCAGCGAGCGCACGCGTGCGGCATCGCCTGATTTCACCACGGCCGGGTCGAGGTACAGCTCCAGCCCCGGCGCGCGTTCGGTGATGACGCCGCTCTTCTCAGCTGCCGCATCGCCCAGCGCATCGACCGCATAGGGAATGACCTCGCGGCTGATGCCCTTCATCGTGATCGCGGGCAGCGCATGGGCACGAACGATGTCGCTGACCAGCGCGAAGGTCTCGTAGCTCAGCACGATGCCGCCGGGCTCGGCAATTGACTGCAGGCGGGCGGCGAGGTTCGCCTCGGCACCGATGATGGTGTAGTCCATGCGATCGCTGCTGCCGAAATTGCCGACATTGCAATAGCCGGAATTGATGCCCATGCGCGAGCGGAACGGCTGCTCGATGCCGGCGGCGCGCCATTTCGCATTGAGCTCGGTGAGGCGCTGCTGCATGCGCCAGGCCATCTGCAGGCAGGCCTGCGCGTCAGCGCGGTCGCCCTTGGTCTCGGGATCGCCGAAGAAGATCAGCATGGCGTCGCCGATGAACTTGTCGACGGTGCCGCCATGCTCATGCGCAATCGCCGACATCTCGGTGAAATATTCGTTGAGCAGCTGGGTCAGCAATTCCGGTTGCAGCCGCTCGGTGGTCGCGGTGAAATTCTGGATGTCGGAGAAGAAGATCGTGAGCTTCTTGCGCTCGGTGTGGATGGTGACGTCCTTCTGGCCGGAGAAGATGCTCTTGTAGACCTGCGGCGGGATGTAGCGCGAGATCTTCATCGACAGCGAGGCGAGGAAGTCGTTGGCGGATTCGAGCTCCCGGTTCATGCCCTTGATGCGGCTGGCCTGTCGGCGCTGGAGCGAGAGAAAGGAAAGCCCGCAGCCGGCCGCGACCAGGAAATAGGCCAGCAGGAACTTGAACGAGAAGATGTTGGCGGCGATCGGCTGGGCGATGATCACCTCCTGGATGCCTCTGACATCGCCGACCTTCCAGTCTTTCTTCGGGCTCTCGGGGTGGCTGTTGTGGCAGCTTACGCAGGCCGGGCCCATGGTGACAGGCGCGATCAAGCGGACCTTGTCGGAGAACAGCGAGGTGTCGGTGTCGAGGATCTTCTGCTCGGGATCGGCGCGCAGGGCGGCGAGCGCATCCTTCTCGAACTTGTCGAGCTGATGCGGGGCGCGGTTCTGGAACGGGAAGTCGGAGACGAACCGGTAAGTGATGTTCTCCTGTTGCGCGCCGATGACGCGGCCAAGCTCCAGCGACAGCGTCGCCGGGATCGGGATCGCGCCGGGGACGGATTCGTAGTTGTGAACGACCTTGGTCGTGCCGTTGGGGTTGGCCAGGATGCGCCCGACCACATTGGAAGCATAATAGCTGCGCACGCTTGTGATGACTGAATTGAGATCTGCGGTCTGCCGGCGGAGCGCGGACTTGTTCAGTTCAGTCAGGTCCAGCCAGACCGCCAGCGGCAGGGCCAGCAGGAGAAAGGCAATCACGGCCCCGATCAGGATGCCGCTCTTGTGCTGCTCTTCGGCGATCGCTTGTTTCACTCTGTGGCTCCGTGATGTGCGTTTTTGCCGCAAGAACGGCATTTGCGGCGCGACATGCCGGCTTGCACAGAGCCAACAAACGCGGCGCGGCGCAACCCCATTTTATGGTGGGTCGCAGCAGGCGCCTTTTCGTTTCATGACGAATGTTTAAGATCAGGATCAACCTGCATTGATAAATCCGGAACCACCGCCCATGACCGAGACAATCCGCATCATCAGCTTCAATGCGCGCCCCGTGATCGTGCCGATGAACTTGCCGCTGCAGACCTCGACCGGCGCGGTTGCCAAGGCGCCGCTGGTGCTGATCGACTGCGAGACCGACCAGGGCGTAACAGGGCATGCCTATCTGTTTGCGATCACCCCGTCGGCCCTGAAGCCGCTGACCGCGATGGTCGCGGAGATTTCGGAGCTGCTCAAGGGCGACCAGCTGCTGCCGTTCGAGATCGAGCGCAAGCTGACCCAGCGTTTCACGCTGCTCGGCCTCGCCGGCCTGCAACGGCTGGCGCAATCCGGCATCGACATGGCGGCATGGGATGCGCTGGCGCGCGTCC
>NZ_LJYG01000101.1:72681-81508 GCF_001440035.1 Bradyrhizobium manausense
CGCTGGCCCGCCTGCTCGGCGGCGCGCCGAAGCCGGTGAAGGCCTATAATTCGAAGGGCCTCGGCATCATGCCTGCGGGCGCCGCGGTGGAGGAAGCCCACAAGCTGCTGGCCGAGGGTTTTCGCGCCGCAAAAATCCGCGTCGGACGGCCGGAGGCGCGAGACGATCTCGCCGTGGTGCGCGCGGTGCGCAAGGCGGTCGGCGACGAGGTGACGCTGATGTGCGACTACAATCAGGCGCTGACGGTCACCGAGGCGATCCGCCGTGGCGAGATGCTCGACGACGAAGGCTTGAGCTGGATCGAGGAGCCGATCCGCCACGACGACTATGCGGGCTGCGCCCGCATCGCCGACGCGCTGCGCACGCCGGTGCAGATCGGCGAGAATTTCGACAGCGCGTTTGCGATGCAGGCGGCGCTAGCGGCGGAGGCCTGCGACTACGTGATGCCCGACGTGCAGCGCATCGGCGGCGTCACCGGCTGGCTCCGGGCCGCGTCACTGGCGCACGCCGCCGGCATCGAGATGTCGACGCATCTGTTCTCGGAGGTCAGCGCGCATCTGCTCTGCGTCACGCCGACGGCGCACTGGCTGGAATATGTCGACTGGGCCGATGCGGTGCTGGCGAGCCGGCTGAGGATCAAGGACGGCTTTGCGCTGCCGGGCGAGGAGCCGGGGAACGGGATTGAATGGGACGAGGCGGCGGTGAGGAAATATTTGGTGGAGTGATCCGTGCTGCATCCGCAGCGGCGGTTCACGGCCTCTCCCCGCATGCGGGGAGAGGCGAAGAAATCGCCCTCACCGCGCGGCGGCGTTCAGGTCCATCGTCTCGAGCAGGCTGTTCTGCCGCCAGTCGATGAAGGCGTCCTTGAGGCGACTGATCTCGCCGGCATGCTCGCCTGCGCTCCAGAGATTGTGCCGCTCGCGTGGATCGGTCTCGAGATCGAACAATTGCCCGTCCGCCGCGCCGTGGATGAACACGACCTTCCACCTGTCATCACGCACCATGGTGATCAGCCTTGCGCCGGTCATGGCGACGTCGCCGGCCTGCTCGGAGAACACGAAGTTGCGCCCGGTCCATGCCTCACCTTTCAGCGCCGGCAGCAGGCTGCGGGCCTGAAACGGCTTTGGATGCTCGGCACCGGCGAGATCGAGAATCGTGGGCGCAAGATCGAACAGCTGGCATTTTTCCCGGATGCGGCGGCCGTCCGAGAAGCGACGCGGCGACCAGAACAGCAGCGGGATGCGCGTCACCGGCTCGTACATCGACCATTTCTGACTGAGCCCGTGCTCACCGAGATTGTCGCCGTGGTCCGACATGAAGATGACGACGCAATTGTCGAGATAACCTTTGTCCTCCAGCGTCGTCAGCAGGCGGCCGATCTGCTCGTCGATCATCGTGACGTTGGCATAATAATGTGCCCGCAGCCGGCGCAACTCTTCATGCGTCGGTGCAAGCTTCCATGACACCGCGTCGTGGTCCACTTCCGTGTCGTGACGGCGCTTCTCCTTCAGGTACGCAGGCAGACCCTCGATCTCGGCCTCGGTCGGGTGCGGCACCGGAAGGTCGTTGCGGGCGAGATAATGCTCCAGATATTCCGGCAAGGGATCATAGGGCGGATGCGGTCCGGGCAAGCCGATCTGCATGAACAGCGCGTCGGGTTTGGGGCGAGATTCCAGCCACCACATCGCGGTCTCCGCGACGAAGATGTCCGGGTGCAGCGACTTCGGCATCTCCCAGGTGAAGGCGCCCATGCGGTCACCATAATCAGGCAGGCTGCGATAGCCGGCGCGCGACGGCTTGGTCAGCTTGTGCGCGGCAAAGGCCTTGTCGAGCTCGTCGGCGAACCAGCGCCCCTCGAAGAAGCGGTCCTTGTTCTCGACCACGAAGCGCTCGTGGAAGCCGGCCTTCGCGTCATAGGGGATGGTGTGCATCTTGCCGACATTGACGCAGTGATAGCCGGCCTCGGCGAGCTTGCTCACCCAGGTCTTCTGCCAGTGCTGGCCGTTCTTCAGCACGCCCGAGGCATGCGGATAGAGGCCGGAGAACAGCGCCGCGCGCGAGGGCACGCAGCTCGGCGCGTTGATGAAGCAATTGTCGAAATAGACGCCCTCGCGCACCAGGCGGTCGAGATTCGGCGTCTTCATATAGGGATGCCCGGTCGCCGCGATCGTGTCGAAACGCTGCTGGTCGGTCATGACCAGGATGATGTGGGGCTTTGTCACGATGGCCTTGTCCTTGCGCGGCTCGAGTCAATAGAAAATATGTCTGACATAATAATTCTTGTCAAACCAGGCCGGGTTTGATTATCTGCAACCAAGAGCGGTGTTCTCGGCGCTTCTTCGTCGGAAGCCGCAATAAATCAGACATTTTATTCCGTGAATCCGGGATCACCGTGGCAAAATCTCCCAGCAAGGACAGCCCGCAATCGAGCGCCCAGGTCGCCCGAGAGGTCGCCCGGATGATCCTGACCGGCGTCTGGCGCGAGGGCACGACGCTGCCGCGCGAGATCGAGCTCGCATCGCGCTTCGATGTCAGCCGCGCCTCGATCCGCGAGGCGCTGTCGCTGCTCAAGGCCAAGGGCCTGATCGCCTCGAAGCAGAAGGCCGGCACGCATGTGCGGGCGCGGTTCGACTGGAACATGCTCGATGAGGAGCTGTTGAACTGGACGCTGTCGGCCCTGCCGGCGCAAGAGTTCGCCAAGCAGATCCTCGAAGTGCGCCGCATCGTCGAGCCGGAGGCCTGCGCGATCTGTGCGGTGCGCGGCACCGACGAGGATTTTGCCCGGATCGAGCGCGCCTATCGCGGCATGGACGCGGCCGGCATGGACCGCGTCGCCTATGCCGAGCCCGACTTGCAATTCCACCGCGGCATCCTCATCGCCACCGGCAACGATTTCCTGATCGCGTTCGGCGCGACGGTCGCGGCCGCACTGCGGATGTCATTCGATTTGTCGAGCACAAATCCCGGCGCGCCACGGAAGAGCCTGCCCTATCACCGCGCCGTGCTCGACGAGATCTGGGCGCGCAATCCCGACGGTGCGCGTCAGGCGATGCACAAGCTGATGGACCTCACCGAAGGGAACATCATCACGGCCATGGCGCGCCAGAAGAAGAAAGACGCCGAAGACGAGAACGTCCGCACCAGACGGACGCGTTGAAGCCAGACAACATTGAGGGAGTTAAAGATGACAAACGCATCGCGCGCAGGCTCGATCACCCGTCGCAAATTGCTGAAGGCCAGCGCCGCGGGCGCGGCACTTGCCGCATTCCCCGCACCGCTGATTGCTCAGACAAAGCCATTTGCCGGCGTGACGCTGCACGGCGCCTCGTTCCAGCACCGCTTCTTCACGCTGCTGCAAAAATACATCCCCGAGTTCGAGGACAAGACCGGCATGACGGTTGACCTCCAGCTCTCGGCCCTGCCGGTGTACAACCAGCAGGCCAATCTCGAGCTGTCCTCGGGCGGCTCGGCCTATGATTTCGTCAATGTCACCTTCACGCTCGCGACGCGCTGGATCGCGGCCGGCCTGCTCGCCAATCTCGACGAGTTCACGAGCGATGCCAATCTGACGCCGGCAGAGTGGAATCCGAAAGACTTCGTCGACGGCGCGCAGGTGCCCTATCGCGACGGCAAGGGTGCCACTTACGGCTATTCCTGGGAAGGCGGTGCCATGCTGATGGGCCTGTCGCGCATGGACCTGATGGAGAAGAAGGGACTGAAGATCCCCACGACCTTCGCCGAGCTGCAGCAGGTCTGTGCCGAGATCAACGGCACCGATGGCGTCAGCGGCCTGGTGTCGTGGTTCCTGCACAACTGGAATCTGCCGCCCTACATCCAGGGCTTTGGCGGCAACATCTTCAGGAATCCGCCCGGTGACCCGATGCCGGCGCTGAATACGCCCGAGGCGATCCAGGGCGTCGAGTTCTACGCGAACCTTTTGAAGAGCGCGCCGAAGGGCGTGTTGACCTACACCGAGGACCAGGCGCGGCAGGCGATGCTGACCGGCCGCGCCAACATTTTCATCCATTCCAGCGCCTGGGTGAGCCCGATCCTGCTCTCCGACGAGAGCAAGGTGAAGGACACCTCGCGCGTGGTGCGCTCGCCCGCCGGCCCCGTGCACGATTATCCGGCGTCCAACAGCCAGGGCCTCGGCATTCCCAAGAACGCCAAGAACCAGAAGGCGGCGTGGGAATTCATCAAATGGGCGCTCTCACCCGAGATCTCGATGAAGCTCGTAAAGGAGCACGGCCACTCCTCGATCTGCCGCCGCTCGATCATCAGCAGCGAGGACTACCGCAAGCTCAACACGGTGAACGGCCAGGACCTCGGCGCGCTCTATCTCGAGGTGCTGGAGCTGCCAGGCAAGGGCGAGAACTACATGGCCTATCGCACCTCGAAGGAGTTTCCCATCGTCGGCGACATCCTCAACAAGGCGTTCGAGCAGGTCGCAACCGGCCAGCTGCGGGCCAAGGACGCGATGAACGCAGCGCAGGACCAGGCCATCGCCGCACTCCGCCGCGCCGGGACGAAGCTTTGAGCGAGAGTGGAATTGACCGAGAGCGGAATTGACCTGGAGCGCCGCAGGTTCATCGCCTTCGCGCTCACCCCGAGCCTGATCGTGCTGTTCGCGGTCGCCGTGCTGCCGGCGATCTATCTCGTTGTGACCAGCCTGACGCCGTTCCAGCTGACGACGCCGGGCTCGGCCGCTGATTTCAGCGAGCCGTTCCGCAACTATTCGCTGCTGCCCGGCGATCCGCGCTTCGTCAACTCGCTGGCCGTGCAGGCCAAGCTGTCGGTCGCGAGCGTGCTTT
The DNA here is from genome assembly GCF_001440035.1 of Bradyrhizobium manausense. Classification (GTDB taxonomy): domain Bacteria; phylum Pseudomonadota; class Alphaproteobacteria; order Rhizobiales; family Xanthobacteraceae; genus Bradyrhizobium; species Bradyrhizobium manausense. The sequence continues at coordinate 77,493 of NZ_LJYG01000101.1, forward strand.
TCCAGGTGCTGCTCGGCATGCTGCTGGCGCTGCTTCTGAACGTGCCGTCGCGCTTCGTCGAGCTCGCGCGCACCTTCTTCCTGATTCCGATGGTGCTGCCACCGATCGTGGTCGCGGTGATCTGGAAGCTGATCTACGCACCTGACATCAGCCCGGTCTACTATGCCGCGCAGGCGCTGCACTTCACGCTGCCGGCGCTGACCTCGAGCGTCGATTTCGCGCTGGCCTCGATCATCATCGCCGACACCTGGGAGTGGACGCCGTTCACCTTCCTGATGGTGCTGGCGGCGCTGCAAACCATTCCCGACGAATATTCGGAAGCCGCCCTCGTCGATGGCGCCGGCAAGCTGCAAATCTTCTGGTACGTGACGCTGCCCTTCATCACACCGATCCTGGTGATCTCGGGCATGTTCCGCCTGATCGACAGCGTGAAGGCGTTCCCACTGATCTTCCTGCTCACCGGCGGCGGCCCCGGCACCGTCACTGAAGTCACCAACTATTATGCGTACCTGCTCGCCTTCGACACCAATGAGATCGGCTATTCCAGCGCGGTCACCGTGGTGATGCTGCTGCTGGTCTGCGGCATCAGCCTGGGCCTGGTCTGGATGGGCCGGCGCAAGGAGGCGCTGGCGTGAGCACGTCGTCCTTGCGCAAGGCCACCTCAGGCCGGCTGATCGCGATCACGATCACACTTCTCATTCTGCTGTCGCCGTTCCTGTGGCTGTTGCAGATGAGCTTCAAGACCAATGACCAGATCCTGCAATTTCCGCCGCCGCTGATCTTCACGCCGACGCTGCAGAATTACGTCGCGCTCTGGCACAGCGCGTTCTCGGCGTCCTTCGTCAACAGCCTGCTCAGCGCCTCGCTCTCGACCGCACTCGCATTGCTGTTCGGCGTGCCTGCGGCCTACGCGCTTTCGCGCTGGTCCGGCCGCGCCAAGCATGCGCTCTCCTTCGCGATCCTGGTGACGCGCATGGCGCCGCCGATCGCGTTCACGATTCCCTTCTTCCTGTTCTACCGCTGGATCGGGCTGCTCGACACCATTACCGGCCTCGTTTTGGTCTACACCAGCTTCAACCTGCCGCTGGTGATCTGGATGATGCAGCCGTTCTTCGACACGATTCCCGTCTCGCTGGAAGAGGCCGCCCTCGTCGACGGCGCGCGGACGCGCACGGTGTTCACCAGGATCGTGCTGCCGATGGTAACACCAGGCATCGCCGCGACCGCAATCCTGTGCTTCCTCTACGCCTGGAATGATTTCTTCTTCGCGCTGATCCTGACCCGCACCCATGCGCGCACCGCGCCGGTCGCCGTAGTCAACTTCATGAACTACGAGGGCTGGGAATGGGGCAAGATCGCCGCCGGCGGCTCGCTGGTGATGGCGCCGGTGCTGATCTTCTCGCTGGCGGTGCGCCGCTATCTCGTGTCCGGGCTCACGGCCGGCGCGGTCAAGGGCTGATATCATGAGACTCTTGGCGGCGCTTTGGCGGGGTGCAGCTTAAAGCTCCGATGTCGTCCTTGCGAAAGCCAGGACCCATAACCACCAAACTTCGTTGTTGCGAACGCTGGTAGTCACATCGCGCATCGACCACACCGACCGGGGTCCTGGCTTTCGCCAGGACGACGATGGGGAGACATTTGTGCCCCTTCCTTCGTTGCGAAACCGCGTTGCTGCGACTATCCCATGCCCCATGACCACATGGCGCCCGCATTCCCACATTCGCGTCGTCGCGATCGGCCTGCACTGGCGCGACGGGCGCCTGCTCGCGGCCGACTTCCGCGAGGACAACGGCGCAGAGATTGTGGCCCGGTGGTTCGACCTCGCCGATCTCGATCTGCCTGATGGCCCGAGCCTCTATCCGACAGGGACTGAAGGACTTGCTGCTCGCACCGAAAAACAGGCGCGACTGACAGTCGCCGCTACCACGTCTCCGCGCCGGGGACTTTCTTGCGCACCGCCATGCGCTGAATCCAGATGCAGCGACGGACGGATCGGTTGGAGCGGCCGACGGCAGAAATGCCCTCGCCGGCCTGAAGCAGCGGCGCCACGCTCGCGCGCAGCTCGCGGCAGCGCTGGAGCTCGGCCTGCCAGTCGATGATTGCGGCATTCGCGCTCGATGCCGTCAGCGCCGTCACCGCGACGGCAAGCCAAGTCGTCCGCATCATTCACCCGCCCTTCCCTTCGATACCTCCGCAATGCGCCGGTAGCGGAAGTCGCAATGATCGGCGCCCTGCATGATGGTCTGTGTGCGCGTCAGCTTGATATCCGGAGCGAAGCCGTCCGCGGTCGCAAAGTCGGCGGTGCAGACCATGAGGAAGCCGAGCTCCGGCTCACCCAGCGCCTTGTAGAAGTCGGCATAGGCGCATCGCTTCACGTCGAAGGCGAACGCATCCCGCGTCTGTTCGATCACGTCGTAGCTGAGAGCATCGCCGCGCGCGTAAGTCGCGAAGGCGGAGCCGACGGCCTTGCCGAGATCGCTCTCGTTCTTGGCTTTCCAAAACGCCTCGCCGAAGCCGCGATAAAGTTCGCCAAGCGCCTTGCGTACGATGGCGTTGGCACGCGCCTCGCCGAGCTCGGCCTGGAGCGCCTTGACCAGCGGGACCAGGACCTGCGCCTGGATTTTGGCCTGTTCGATGACGGAAACGCTCATGGGCATGCTCGCGTCGCGGAGGGAAGGCGCGGCTCGAATGAAGCCAGCGCGAATTCAAACCAGCAGCCGCGAGACTATATCCCCGTATTGCGCTTCAAGGCAGGGCATGGCGCGAGCCGTCCTCGAGCCCGACGATGTGACTTTCCGAATGGGGGCGAATCTTCATCCGACGCGCCCCTGACACCCCGGCCGGCGGCCGCTACTTCTGGCCCGACGGCGCCTGGGCATTCGAATCGTTCGGGTTCTTTTGCTTGTTGGCCTCATGATGCCCGATCACGCATCCTGCGGCCGCGCCGAGCTTGCCGTGTCCTGCCATATGGCCGGCGACACCGCCGACGATGGCGCCCTTGATGCACCCCTTGGCCTCCGCCGGCGAAATCGATGCCAGGGTCAGCAGACACGCGGCAACAAGGATCGGTTTCATGATCGTCTCCTCTCAGGTTGACCTCTGGGCCATCAATTCCCCCAAACGAGACGCGTTCCGAAGAGCCGCAACGCCGGCGACCCATCCCGTCACGCAGCGTCGCGACCGCGACCGCCGGGATACGGCCCCGCAGCATGACGCAGGCGACCGACTTCCTCGCTGCCACAGCGCGCGCAGCGGAAGGAAACCTCGGGCTGCGCAACCATGCTTCTCCGAGCGCTCACGGCCATCGGCCAGGCACCGCACCGGGGACACTTCACCAGCAGATCGTTCGTTTCCAGCATCGCGACGACTCCTCGACCCTGCGCCCATGATCCGACAACGGCGCGAAAATGGCAGCGTTCCGTATCTTCACGCGGGCCTGCCTTGGGTGTCCGGAATAGTCTCCGACCAGACGAGGCGAGCTTTCACCAAAACCGTTCCGCGCTGGGTCGCCGGGCGGCCTTTTCATTTTCAGCATCGCGCGCCAGCATTCCGTCACCACCATCCGCCGGCAAATGGGCCGGGCCGCTCGAAGGCGAGACGTCGGTCGGGTGTCCTTTTCTGTAGTTTTGCCCAGCGCTTCGGATGCGGACGGGGGCCTGAGGAGACGCGGGCGGGCGCCTCTTTCTTGACCTCGACGGCAGGCGCTGCAGGCATTGCGGCCAGGGCTTCCCGCACTTGCTGCTTGGGTTTTTCGGGGAGCGGATCGGCCTGCGCCATTGTCGGCAAATCGGCGCGCGGACTCGTGTCGAACACGATCTTCTCCGGGAGGCTCCTCGCCGAGGCGATCCGGATGATGCTCCTGTCCGGATCGGATGGGCCCGCGCGCTCGGCGGGGGCCGGCAGGTACCATTCAGCAGCGAAGAGCAGCGCCAGCAGCAGCCCGCCGACGAAAACGAAATAACGAATGATCGGCATGAACGGCCGCTCGCAAAAGGGACATCAGGTATCGGCAGGGG
>NZ_LJYG01000101.1:81518-134763 GCF_001440035.1 Bradyrhizobium manausense
CCCCGCCACTGGAGGGATTAGTCGATCTCCTGGACGACCGTGCGGGTCGACGGATCGACCAGCATCACGCGCTCGCCCGAATAGACATAGCGGTACTTGGTGAGCGAGGGACCCCAGTCGGCGGGCACCGCCTCGAGTTCGACTTCGCGCGGCACTGGCTGGCCGACGACGATCTTCTCGCGGGTCTCCACTGGACGAACCTTGTGCTCGGTAACGTAGGTGCGGATCTTCGTGCGGTATTCGGGCTCGATCTGTACGGCGGCGGCATGTCCCGCGCCCGTGGTGGTGACGACGGTGGACTGCGCCATCGCGCCCGTCGAGATCATCGCCGCCATCGCAGCGCTCAGCAGAAGCTTGTTCATCTTTCTCTCCTCGCCGCCATATGCGGCATGCGAGAACCCACGATTGATGCCAAGGTTCCCGCGCGTCCGCAGAGGTCCTCGCATGCGATGGAACATTCGGGTCGGGCGACGGTTCGTTCCAAGCTCCCAGGCGCTTGCTCACGGAGAGCCCGCTGATGCCACCGTCCGATGCAGTCAGGAGAGCCCCCGATCGACGCCAGCGAAGGCTCCTGATCCTGTTGGCGTTAGGATTCGTCGTCTTCGGCACCGCTGCCGCGGCGCTCTTCTACGTCCTGCAGCCCGAGACTCTTCGGATCGCCGTCGGCCCCTCGGGCAGCGAAGACCACCAGGTGGTCCAAGCAATGGCGGAGGCCTTCGAAGAGGAAAGCAGGACGGTTAGACTGCTCCCTATCGCCACCGCCGGAGCGGCCGAATCGCTTGCCCTCCTGGGTGCCGGCAAAACCGACCTGGCAATCGGTCGCGGCGACCTCGCCATGCCGGCTGATGCGCAGACACTGGCCGTCCTGCGCAAGAACTATGTCGTCATATGGTCGCAGTCTGGACGCGCAGGCAAGAGCTCCAAGAAGAAGGCCGCCGCGAAGATCGGAGAGATCGCCGATCTTGCGGGGCATAAGGTCGGCATCATCGGAAAGACCGACGCCAACGTCGCGGTCCTGCGGACAATTCTAGAGGGCTCAGGCGTGCAGCCCGACAAGGTTGCCACGGCTCAATTCGGGACCGACGAAATCGAAAAGCTCGCGCAGGACGCCACTCTCGACGCCTATCTTGCGGTCGGTCCGCTCGACAGCAAGATCACCGCCGCCGCGATCGCCGCGACTTCGCGGTCGCGCGGGGCTCCGAAGTTTCTTGCCGTCGACGCGTCCGAGGCGATTGCCCTGCGGCATCCCCGCTACGAAGCCGAGGAGATCCCCGGCAGCGTCTTCAACGCGAGCCCGGCCTGGCCCGAGGACAAGATCGACACCATCAGCGTCAACCATCTCATCCTGGCCCGAAAAGAACTGTCGGAAGCCAAGGCGGCAGCCTTCTACCGGCAGCTTTTCGCGGTGCGCGACACGATCACGCAACGTGTCGCCGGCGCGACGCAAATCACGAAACCGGATACGGAGAAGGAGGCGGAGCCCTCCGTGCACAGGGGCGCCGCGGCGGTCATCAACGGGACCGAGCGGACCTTTCTGGACAAGTACAGCGACTACTTCTGGTTCGCCCTGCTGCTCCTGTCCGGGATCGGTTCGGCCGCCGCATGGCTGCGTCGCTATCTGAACCGGGACGAGCGGGACGACAACACCGGCTATCGCAACCGTATTCTTGCCGTGGTGTCGGAGGTTCGCGGTGCCGAGTCCGAACAGGACCTGCTGGCATCGCAACGGGAGGTCGATGCGATCATCGGCGAGACCCTCAAGTGCTACGACGAGGGAGCCATCGAGCAGGAGGACATGGCCGCATTCGGCCTCGTCCTCGAGCTGTTCGATCATGCGGTCGCGGAAAGGCGGGCGGCGCTGCAGGGCGGCGCGATCGAGGCAAAGGCCCCGGGTCCAAGCCTTGCCTCTCGCAGATAGGCGCGCCGGCAGACCAAACCTTCATCGCTTCACGACTAAAGCTTTTCGATTTCGCTGGCGCGGATAAGGATCTCGTCCTGATCGAGCATCTCTTCGAGTTGTTTGCGGCGGTCCGCCCACCATGCACGATCGAGCTCTTCGGTCATAACCTCAAGGATGATGATCTCATCCCGGACGACCTGTGACCCTTCTTTGTTCTCGCCCGAGGCCGGCGCCCGTTTGAAAGCCGTGACCCCGCCAAAGCGTTCGGTCAGTTCGTGTTCCAGGGACTGATAGAGCTTCGAATCAAACCGCTTGCCGTGGTTGTTGCTGAGAGGCAGGAAGATTTCGATCAAATGCATGAGGATCACGCCGCGAGCTTGGCGCTCTCCCCCGCCTTGCGCGTCGCCTTCAGCCGCTTATTCAGGAACGCCAGGACCATCACTTCGTCCGCGCTCAATTTGCTATACTGACGCTTGAACCTCTCCGCGATCTTGTCCTCGATCATTTTTGCCAGGTCGCCAGACATGTAGGCGCCCAGAATTTCCGGATGCACGTAGCATTTGCGGCAAATGGCTGGCGTGTTGCCAAGTTGTCTGGCGACTTTATCGATGGCGGCCACGACGTTCCGTTTTGCTTCAGCCTGGGAGTCATACGTCTTGAACTCGGCCAATGCGAGCGCAGCCAGCACGGTACCGGCCCAGGTTCGGAAATCCTTGGCCGTAAAATCCTGCCCGGTGATTTCCTTGATGTAGGCATTCACGTCGCCGGAATCGATCGTACGTGGTTCGCCGTCGTCGTCGAGATATTTGAAGAGCTCATGCCCCGGCAAGTCGGCGCAGTGCTTGACGATTGCCGCAATGCGCCTGTCCTCTACCGAAAGCTTCCATTGCTTGCCGGACTTCCCGGTAAACTCAAACTTCAGGGTCGAACCTTTGATCGCCACATGCCTGCGGCGCATGGTCGTCAGTCCGTAGGAGTTGTTTGTATTGGCATACTCGGCATTGCCGACCCGAATGAGGGTCTTCTCGAGAAGGCTGACGACGGTCGCGAGAATCTTCTCCCGGGGCAAGCCTTCGTGCTTCATGTCGGCGGCGACACGGAACCGCAGTGCAGGAAGCGCAGCTGCGAACTGCATGACGTGCTCGTATTTGTTCTGATCACGCAATTCACGCCATTTAGCGTGATAGCGATATTGCTTGCGGCCGCGTGCATCATAGCCCGTCGCCTGGATATGGCCGTTGGCAACGGGACAGATCCACACCCGCTCATAGGCCGGCGGAATGCCGATCGACTTGATACGGCGGATGATGTCCTTGTTCGTGATGCGGGCGCCGCTCTGGTCGTAGTAGGAGAAGGTGGTGCCGGTGCGCTTGCGGGTGTACCCCGGCTTTGCGTCACTGACGTATCGCAAGCCTTCTTCCGCGATGAACGCCGCCACTTCAGCGGTCCTCTCGGGAATTCTCTCATCGGCCTTCGTTTCGCGGAACATGGCGGCGTCATTTTGACAGCACTTGTGAACGCATTTCGCTGCTGTCCCGACACGTCAAGAAGATCTACAGGATTTTGTTCCCCTTGAGCACTGGTCTTCCAGCGAAGCGAACGGTCCATCGTACTTCGCATTCCAAAGCCCCGCGCCCTCTCAACAGAACGGCCTTCGTGAATGGAGGCCGAGTTGAGGGAGCGCTCCCCTCCGGACCAACCGAACCTGCGGTCGTTCGCTCCTATCGATGCTCCCGAAGCTGCCGCTCCAGGTCGATCGCCTGGTCTGCATTGTAAGCGCGCTTCAGAAACGCATCTCGCTGATCCCCCGGTGGCTTCTGATCAGCCCGCCTACGCATATCCCGCGCGAACTGCGTGAGCCTGGTCTCAAGGGAATCCTTCTGTTTAAAGCGCTTGCGTTTCAATCCCATGGTCATTCCTTCCACTACGCATGGATTGTACAACCGCTTGCCAATGCCCGCATGAACATAGGTTAGTTCTCGGAATTCCCGCCGTTTGCAGGTTTTTGAGTTGCTTACTCAATTCACGCCTTGCGCGCCTGGCGTGACCACCAGGTCGTGCGCGGGAACTATCATTGCTTGGCCCTCGTTCTGAAGAGTGCAGGAAGATCGCGCGGAGCGATGACACGTGATGTAGGTGCAGCACAGGGTGCGTGAGATGACCAACCTTCTCAAACTGCCGACATGGGCTGACGACGGACAAATTTTCGCGGTTGTCGAGACGCCTCGCGGGAGCTCCTGCAAACTGGATTTCGATCCCGAGCTCGGGATCTTTACGCTGGCAAAGCCGCTGATGGCAGGGCTGAGCTATCCGTATGACTGGGGCTTTATTCCTTCCACCAAAGCTCCCGATGGCGATCCCCTCGACGTACTGATCATCCATGATGCGAAGACATATCCCGGCGTCGTGCTCAAATGCAGGCCGGTCGGCGTCCTCGAAGTCGAGCAGAAGAGCGGCAGCAGAAAAGAACGGAACGATCGCGTGTTCGCGGTGCCGGACCGATCGCCCCTCGAGACTGATCTCAAGGATATACGCCACCTCCCCTCGCGCGCATGCGGCGAGCTGGAGGAGTTCTTCCGCGCGACAAACGCGCTTGAGAACAAGGAGCTCAAATTTCTGGGATGGCGCGGGCCCAACCACGCGGCCAAGACCATCAAGCGGCTTTCCAAGTAGGATATCCTGACATCGCGGCCGGCGTGATCGGCTGGAAGACGCGATCAAGAGATGACCGGGTTTGGCCTTACGCCTCCCTCCTGTCCCGGTGCCGGGGAGTGGCGGCGAGGAACGGATCGTCATCAGGCGGCTTTGAACGAAAGTCCCAGCCTTTTGCGAGCGCGCATTGAACAAGTCGAGCGAAGCAGCCTCATTCAATGCAGCATCCGAGCTCGATGGCGTGTCGCCGCGACAGACCGAGGAAATCGAGTCTCAGAGCAGGCCGAGCGCCGCGCTGATTCACGAAACCATACGAGCCGAGGGAGAGCAGGAACTCAAGCGGCGGTGGTGGGCCATCCTCCTGTCCGGCCTTGCCGCGGGCCTGTCGATGGGACTGTCCCTCGTGGTCCAGGGCGAGTTTCAGGCTGCGATCTCCGATGAGGGGACCCGGCGGCTCGTCGCGCCGCTGGGCTATACCGTCGGCTTTCTGGTGGTCGTGTTGGGACGGCAGCAGCTCTTCACCGAGAATACCCTCACACCCATCCTTCCTCTGCTGCATCACCGCAATCTCGCGACGCTGGCCAAGGTGCTGAAGCTGTGGGGACTCGTGCTGGCCTCCAATATCGCCGGCACGTGGGCGGTCAGCTACGTGCTCGCACACACCGACATCTTTGGACCGAAAATCAATGATGCATTTCTCGAGCTTGGCCGGCACACTGTCGAAGGCAATTTCTCGGCCACCATGGTCCGAGCCGGGTTCGCCGGCTGGCTGATCGCGCTGATGATGTGGCTGCTGCCGGCGACCAAGGGATCAGGTGCGCATATCGTCCTGATCATGACTTACGTCGTGGCGCTCGGGCAGTTTGCCCACATCATCGCGGGCTCGGTCGAGTGTGCTTACCTGGTGCTGCTTCGGGAAGCTTCGTTTGGACAATACTTCCTTGAATTTTTCGTCCCTACTCTGCTCGGCAATATCCTCGGCGGGACAACGTTGGTCGCCCTGTTGAACTACGGCCAGGTTGCGGCGGAGCTGGACAAGGCAAAGGATTAGTCGGAACGCCCGCTTCTGAGGGGCAAGGCCTGTCGAGATGAAGGCCCGGCTTGTAGCCGGGCCGTTGTCATCACCAGTAGCCGTATGGCCGATAATACGAGCGGTAATAGCGCGGACGGTAGTAGCGTGGGCCGTAATAGGCATAGGGCCCCGGGCCATAATAGGCGTAGGGACCTGGATAATATCCCGGTCCGTAATAGTAGGGCGAAGCCGCTGCCGCGGCGCCAAACGCCAGGGCACCGGCAGCAAGGCCGAAGCCTATTCCAGGCCCGCCCCACCCTCCGTGCCATCCCCCACCGTGCCAGCGCGCCTCGGCGGGCGCCGCAGTTGCAGCCGAAATCGCTCCGACTGCCAAAGCTACAATAGCAAGCCTTCGCATTTTCTTCTCCTCCTGGGTTGCGCGTGCCGATAATGCGAAAGTTGACGGCCACGTTCCAAGAGGAGAGCTGGGAGTTGCGCGATTTCAACACCGATGCCTGATCGGCCCACTGGCCCAATACCACCGAGGTGTGAATCCATCTCGGCGCGATGCAAGGTCATCCTCACAAAGCCACTTCGAACTCTAGGAACTAACGTCAGTGTCCGCCGGTTCGTGGAGCGTCTCTCTCACCTCAAGGGCAATCCATGTACCACCACGTCAAGAAACTGATGTTCACCGTCCGCGTCGACGAGCCTGATCCCAGGTTCGGCAATATGCTTCTCGAGCAGTTCGGCGGCGCCAACGGCGAGCTCGCCGCTGCCATGCAATATTCGATACAGGGGCTCAACTGCGAAGATCCGGATCGCAAGGATCTTCTCATGGATATCGGCACCGAGGAACTCAGCCATCTCGAGGTGGTCGGCACTCTCGCCCGTATGCATCTGAAGCCGTCGAAATTCGATCGCCAAGCCGCCGAGGCGGACCCCCTGATTGCGATTGCAGGCGGCGGCGGCGTGAACCTGTTCAACTCCCAAGGCAACGCTTGGACCGCGGATTACCTCAAGATCACCGGCGAGCTCGACGTTGACCTGCGCAGCAACATCGCCGCCGAGGCGAGAGCCAAGATCGTCTACGAGCGGCTGATCAATTTCTCTGACGACGCGGGCACAAAGGACGCGCTTCAATTCCTGATGACCCGCGAGATCACGCATATGAAGGCGTTCGCGCTGGCTCTCGAAAGCATGGCCAAGCCGGCCTTCAGCATCGGCCGGATTGCCCCCACGCCCGGTCTCGTCGACCAGTTCTTCAACGATTCGACCGGAACCGGCGACCACGGCGAGATCGACACCCGCGGCCCCTGGAACGAGGGCGGCGAGTGGGTCTTTACGGAATCCCCGGCTATCCAGGCCGGCGACCCTGGTCCGGCGACGGCGCTTGTCACCGAGAGTTCTCCGCCGGTCGACGAGGCCGGTCTCGGCGATCTCCTGATCAACGAGCTTCGCGACATCCTGCACGCCGAAAAGCAGCTGACAAAAGCCCTGCCGAAAATGGCGCAGGCGGCGCGTTTCGATCAGCTGCGCGAGCTGTTCGAGCAGCACCTGAACGAAACCGAGGCCCAGATCGAGCGCATCAATGAGTGCTTCGAGATGCTCGGCAAGACCGCGCGGGCCAAGCCCTGCAAGGGGATGATGGGTCTGATCGAGGAAGGGCAGGAAATCATCGCCGAAGGCGAAGAGAAGGAGGATGCCGCAGCCGATCTGGCGCTGATCGGAGCAGCCCAGCGGGTCGAGCATTACGAGATCGCCGGATACACCACCGCACGCAATCTCGCCCAGCAACTGCGCCATAGCGCCGTCGTCAGCCTGCTCTCGAAATCGCTTGCCGAAGAAGAGAATGCCGATCAGCTTCTCAACCAGGTCGCCCGCTCGCTGATGTCGGTGGCAAAGATGCCTGCAGCGGTCGAACAGACCGAATGAACCGGGCCTCATTTCGCTGAAGGGTTTGTCAAAGACAAACCCTTCAGCTGGCCTGTTCTAGATCATCTGCTGGTCACTCGCTATTCCGCGCGCGACGCAGCGCGGCCGTCAGCTTGGCCTTTTGCCCGGCCCACCGCTCATCCTCCGCAGCCGCCCGCGCGTCCACCGCGGCCCGCTCGGCTTCAATGGCCTCAAGCCTGGCTCCATGCTCCCGCTCGGCGTCTTCGAGCGCAGCCTGCGCTTTTGCGATAGCCCGCTCCTGGCGCTCCCTGACCTTCGCTCGGGCGGCTTCTTCGCGCCGGCTTCGCGCCTCGCGCCGCCGCTGCTCTTTCTCGTAGTTTGCAGCCGCTTGTCGCGCGGCCTTGCTGCTGACCTGGGACGGTTGTCGCCCGTGCGGCTTCGATCGGCGCGGCGCGGGCTGCTCATGCGCACGATCCGCAGCCGCTTGCGAGGGTATGCTGGAGTGCTCGGAAAATCGTCCGCTCGATCCGACTGCCCGTCGGAGGACCACGCCGGGCTTTGCCATGGTCGCCGCAACGACCTCGGGGTCATCGGTCTCCGTGGCCAACCCCTGGTGAAAGAGGTTGCTTCCGGCGCCCCAGGCCTCGAGCGCGGCCTTCATCGACGGCGCCGCGACCGCGAGATCGTGGAAGCCAAGGGACGTCTGATATGTCTTGAGCTTGCGCGCCATCCCCTCTGGATAGCGCCGATCTTCGCCGTCGGCTATCCCGTCTAGCGTCGCCGCCCGGTCAGCACACCGATGACGAGCGCTGCCGCGAGTGACCGGAGGGCTGCGGCCATGGTGATCTTCCGTAGCTGATCGGCAAGGTGCGCCGCCGACGCCTGCGAGGACGACCGAAATCGCGATGATTGCGCATTGCTGGTTCCCGATTCGGCTGCGGACATCGCCTTTTGCTGTCTATGTCATCATGCTCTGAGGGGCTGCGCGGGGCGGCCGGGTCCAGCCATTGCGCGGCCGCATGCAGCCGGAACATTGCAGCGAGATCGGACGTTCTGGCGAGATGCCACGCTACTATTTCAACATTCACAACGGTCATCCCTTCGAGGATCTGGTCGGCGAGGATTTGCCCGACGAGGCCGCGGCTTGGAAAAACGCTCCTGCTCAGCCGCGACATCGAAGATGTGCTCGCGCCCGGCGGTGTCTGGAAGCTGGAGGTTCTGAAGCCAGATAGAAGCCCGTTGTTTCGCATCGAGGTCAAGACGGAACGTCTTAAATGAAGGGCTTTCCGCCGGTGACGGCCAGTGTCGCTCCCGAGGTGTAGCTCGACAGCGGATCGGCAAGCATGACGTAGGCTGTCGCGAGTTCGGCCGGCTGCCCTGCACGCTGCATCGGCACTTGCTTGCCAAAATTCTTGACCGTTTCCTCCGGCATGGTCGATGGGATAAGCGGCGTCCAGATCGGGCCAGGCGCAACCGCATTGACCCGAATGCCCTTCGACGCCAACATTTGGGCGAGCCCGCCGGTAAAATTCTGAATGGCGCCCTTGGTCGTTGCGTAGGCGAGCAGGCTCGGATTCGGCATGTCGGAGTTGACCGAGGCCGTATTCACGATCGCAGCACCGGGACGCATATGGGGCACGGCCGCCTTGGTCAAATAGAACATCGCATGGATGTTCACCTCGAACGTGCGCTGCCACTCGTCATCGCTGATATCGCCGATGTCCTTGAACGTGGCCTGATGGGCGGCGTTGTTGACCAGGATGTCCAGTCCGCCGAGCTCCTCGACGGCGCGCCGCACGATCGCGCGACAATGGCCGGGGTCGCGGATGTCTCCTGCAATCAGGATGGCCTTCCGTCCCTCCCGCTCCACCAGCGCTTTGACTTCCGCGGCATCCTCATCCTCATTCAAATAGGCGATAGCGAGGTCTGCGCCTTCGCGGGCATACGCAATCGCGACCGCACGACCGATGCCGCTGTCTCCGCCGGTAATGATGGCCTTTTTGCCGGCCAGGCGACCGGCGCCCTTATAACTCTCTTCGCCGTGGTCGGGCCGCGGGTTCATCGCGCGGGTCGCGCCAGGCATGGACTGATGCTGAGGGGGATATGGCGGCTTCGGATATTCGGTCATGGAGCGCCTCCGAGATTCGCTGCGCTAACAGAACCCGAGCGAAAGTGTTCCTAGCTTCCCATCAGGCGGCCGACCTATCGAGAACATTCATCAAGGGTGCGTACGTTCACCCGAAATTCGCCATGCTCGTCGATGTCGATCGTTGCCAGCGTGATCGGCAGCTTGAATCGCCGCGGCCCGGCGCTTCCTGGGTTCAGATAGGTGATACCATCCGTGGTCCTGAGGCTTGCCCGATGCGAATGGCCAGAGATCACGGCTTCGACATCCGCGGGGGCGGGCCTGCTCTTCAGCTCGCTGATATCATGCAAGACATAGAAGGCTCGCCCGGCGAGATGAACGGTCGTCGTCTCGGGATAGAAGCGGGCCCAATCGCCGACATCGACATTGCCCCGGATCGCAGTGACAGGGGCAATCCGGCGTAGCCCTTCCATGACATGCTCGGCACCGATATCGCCGGCGTGAATGATGTGGGCGGTCCCGCGGAAGCATTGTTCCACTTCCGGCCGCAGCAGACCGTGGGTGTCTGAGATGATGCCGATCCTGAACATTGCCTCACATCTCCCCATAACAGCTGCCTTGACCCGCGTTTAGGAACGACAATGCCGCGCTCGAATTGCCCGCCTATCTAACGGGAGCACAGACATGGGCAACACCGGCGTAGGAATGCTTCTTGGAGACCTCTCTGTCAAAACGGTTTGGTTGCTGTGTCTTGGCGTTTTGGTCCTCGGCGGAGCGATCTGGTACGGCGTCTGGCGGTCAGGGCATCTGCGCCGCAGCGAGCGCGCCCAGCTCGATCGGAACACCGAAGCAGCGCAACGCCGGGACGATCCGCAGAAGCCGGTCACACGATAGCTCACGCAATCCATTGATGGACCCGTCATATGCTCGAGGATTTGCGCGCAATTCTTCAGCCTGGGGCGCTGCTTGCCGTGGTCATCATCCTGCTGCTGATGGCCGTCGCCGATGCGGCCATCTTCATCGCGACCAAAGGATGGCCGCTCTAGGTCGGACTCTCGACAATTTACATGAAGTCGTTGACCGCGTTGAAGATGTCGATCCGGCAACGATCGCCCGTCGCGGCCTCGTCATGGCAATAGGAACCTTCAAAGGATTGATCGGTTCGGCCAGCAGGGGAGCATGGCGAAACATCGATGCCCGTCAGAATACGAACGGCTCTGGTGACACTTGTGACGTTGCCGCTGGCCGCCTGCGAGGGCAGGCAGTCGGCGCTTGCACCGCAGGGGCTGCAATCCGACCAGATCCTGCGGACCCTCCTGCTGTTTCTGGCGGTGGCGGCAGTGGTGTGGACCGCCGTTGTAATCGCCCTTGGCATCGGCTTGTTGCGCCGAAAGCGCATGCCCGAACGGCCGCTGGCTCTGCATCAGGACTTCGAGAAAGCCACTGGTCGCGTCGTGTTCGCCCTGGGGTTCGCGACCCTGGTGATTGTCCTTGGACTTTCGATCGTCAGCTACGCCGGTCAGCGTACCGTCTTTGCCAAGGACGACAACGCCCTGACGCTCAAGATCATTGGCCACCAATGGTGGTGGGAGGTCCGCTATGAGGATGACAGCCCGGATCGGAGCTTCGTGACTGCGAACGAGATCCGGATTCCGACCGGCAAAGCCGTCAAGGTCGAACTGGAGTCCGCCGACGTCATTCACAGCTTTTGGGTGCCGAGCCTGACCGGGAAGATGGACCTCATTACCGGACAGAAGAACGAGCTTCAATTCACAGCCAGGAACGCCGGCGTTTATCGCGGACAATGCGCCGAATTTTGCGGATTACAGCATGCCCATATGGCCGTTGCCGTGCTCGCGTTGTCGCCGGACGAATTCGGCCGCTGGCGCGATCATGAAAATCAGAGCGCGAGCAGCCCGACCGACGTGCTGGGCAAGCAAGGCGAGCAGCTTTTCCGCGCCAGAGGTTGTGCCCTTTGTCACAATATCCGCGGCACGCTGGCCGGTGGGCAATTGGGCCCCGATCTGACCCATGTGGGCAGCCGAACCACGGTCGCGGCCGGAACGCTGCCGCTCACGCCTGCCACGCTCGGCGCCTGGATCGCCGATCCCCAGCATATCAAGCCCGGCAATTACATGCCGAGGATGCCGCTGCAGTCCGGCGAGCTGATCGCGATCCTTCACTATCTGGAGCAACTCAAGTGACCGTGTTGGCCGACGAACGCGAATTGCGAGACGACGCGCTCAATGGCCTCGAGCTCGCCACTCGCCTCGAGAGACTGTGGCGTACCCCGTCAGGGCTGCTCGGCGCACTGATGTCCGTCGACCACAAGGTCATCGGGCGCCGATACATCGTTACCGCATTCGCGTTCCTGCTTCTCGGCGGCGCGCTCGCGATCCTGATGCGGATTCAGCTCGCAGGACCAGAACAGACGTTTCTGTCGCCGGACAAGTACAATCAGATCTTCACGATGCATGGTTCGACGATGATGTTTCTGTTCGCCGTGCCTGTCATGGAGGCCTTTGCCGTCTACCTCGTTCCCTTGATGGTCGGAACGCGAAACATTGCCTTTCCGCGTCTGAATGCCTTCAGCTACTGGATGTTTCTGTTCGGCGGCTGCTTTCTGTGGATTTCCTTTCTGCTCAATGTCGGGCCTGATGTCGGCTGGTTTGCCTATGTTCCGCTCTCTTCGTTGCAGTACACGCCGACCAAGCGCCCGGACGTCTGGGCACAGATGATCACCTTCACCGAGGTCGCCGCGCTTGCCGTGTCCGTGGAAATCGTCGTGACGGTGTTCAAGCTTCGCGCGCCCGGCATGACACTGGACCGCATTCCGCTGTTCGTGTGGGCGATGCTGGTGACGAGCTTCCTGGTGATGTTCGCCATGCCTTCGATCATGGTTGCGTCGACATCGCTGATCCTCGACCGGCTCGTCAACACGCGCTTCTACGATCCATCGTCGGGTGGGCATCCCCTGCTCTGGCAGCATCTGTTCTGGTTCTTCGGGCATCCCGAGGTCTACATCATCTTCATTCCGGGAACGGGAATGGTGTCGATGATTCTCGGAACATTCGCCCGCCGTCCCGTGATCGGCTATCCCGTGGTCATTCTTTCGCTCATCGCGACCGGGTTCCTGTCGTTCGGTCTCTGGGTCCACCACATGTTCGTCACCGGTCTGCCTCAGCTCGGTGCAGGTCTGTTCACGGCGTCCAGCATGCTGATCGCGGTGCCGAGCGGCTTGCAGATCTTCTGCTGGTTGGCGACGCTCTGGGATGGGCGCCCCGTCTACAGGACGCCGCTGCTGTTCGTGATCGGATTTATCGTGGTCTTCGTGCTTGGCGGCCTGTCCGGCGTCATGGTGGCCTCCGTTCCAATCGACACCCAGGTCCACGATACCTACTTCGTCGTCGCTCACTTCCACTATGTGCTGATCGGCGGCGCCGTCTTTCCGCTGATCGGCGCCGTCTACTACTGGTTTCCCAAGATTACCGGCCGCATGCTCAGTGAGACGCTGGGGCGCTGGAATTTCTGGCTCGCCCTCATCGGCTTCAACGTCGCATTCTTCCCCATGCACATCCTCGGCCTGATCGGGATGCCGCGCAGGGTCTACACCTATACGGCCGACATGGATTGGGCGCACCTGAACCTTGTGTCCAGCGGCGGCGCGGTTGTCTTCGCGATCAGCTTCGCGATTTTGCTCGCCAACGTGATTTACAGCCTTCGCCGCGGCGCACTTGCGGGCGACAACCCCTGGGACGCCTCGACGCTGGAGTGGGCGACCTCGTCACCGCCTCCACCGCAAAACTTCGATCGCATTCCCGTGGTCAAACATCGCGATCCCCTGTGGTTCGATAACGAAAGCCTGCCCGTCGTCGCGGGTCTCAGCATCGAGCGGCGGGAAGTGCTGTTGACGTCCCTCGCGGAAGCCGAGCCGCAGACTCGCGAGGCTTCCCCCGAGCCCAGCGTCTGGCCGCTGATTACGGCGATCGCGACGACGATATTCTTCGTCGGGTCGATCTTCACACCCTGGGCCGTGCTCTGGGGCACACCGCCGATGGCGGTTGCGTTGATCGGCTGGTTCTGGCCATCCGGCAGCAGGGAGGACGAGGAGTGAGACAGACCATCGTCCGCAATGTCGGCGCGCTTCCGACCTACGGCTACGGACCCCGAAGCGGCCCCTGGTGGGGCGCCATGGGTTTCATGGCACTGGAAGGCATGGGATTCGCGATTGCGATCGGCGCCTATCTTTATCTCTATGCGGTGAATTCGGACTGGCCGATCGGCGCCGCCCCGCCAGATCTCTGGCCCGGGACCGTCGAGGTCGCGATTTATCTGCTGAGCATTATCCCGAATGAGATGACCAATCGCGCGGCGAAGCGGCAGGATCTTGCGAAGGTGCGTACCGGATTGATCGTGATGTCGCTGATCGGGATCGTGCTGCTGGTTTTCCGCGGCATCGAATTCGCTCACCTCAACACGCGCTGGGACAACTCTGCTTATGGGTCGGTCGTCTGGCTGATCCTCGGACTGCACACGACGCATCTCGCCACGGATCTCGGCGACACGGTGGTGCTGACAGTGTTGATGTTCACGGCCCATGCAAAGCCGCGACGGTTCAGCGACGTCACCGATAACGCATTCTACTGGAATTTCGTCGTGCTGGCCTGGTTGCCGCTCTATGTGCTGCTCGACTGGGTGCCTCGCCTATGACCGTCAACGACGCACATCCGAGGCTGCTCTATTGGGCCGGTGTCGCTCTGGGGCCGCTCGCCTGGGGCATCAATTTGCAGGGCGTCTACGCGCTCGCTCATTTCTCGTGCGAGACGACACGGCTGACCGGGACCATCATGAGCGCTGTTTTGGCTGTCGTCGCCCTCGCAGGCACCGTGATCTCGGCACGGGCGGTTCGTCGCGGCGCCGGCGCGGAATGGGCCGAGGCGCAAGGAGGCGGTCCCCGAACGTTCATGGCATGGCTCGGCGTCGGCTCCGGCATCCTGTTTGCGCTCGTCATCGCCAACCAGCTCGCGGCTTCGCTGATGATCAGCCCATGCCTGCGATGAGGCTGCTAGGATTGCTGCTCGGCCTGCTTGCCGGGCCGGCGATGGCTCATGGCCTTTCGGAGGTCGATCCAGGATCGCTCTGGAGCTTTGATCCCTGGCTTTTGAGCCCGCTCTATATCGCCGGTATCGGCTTCTACATGGGAACGCAGCGACTCTGGCACCATGCCGGCGGCGGGCGCGGCGTCAGCTTTGCCCAGGTCGCGGCGTTCTGGACAGGATGGCTGGTCGTAGCGCTCGCCCTCACCTCGCCGCTGCATTGGCTCGGCGAGCGTCTGTTCACGGCCCACATGATCGAGCACGAACTGCTCATGGTCGTGGGCGCTCCCTTGATGGCGTTTGCCCGGATCAACGGACCGATGATGTGGAGCCTGCCGGCTGCGCTTCGCCCTGCGATCGGCCGCGCCTTGAATTGGCCGATCCTGGCACGGCCATGGGCTCTGATCAGCCATCCTGTCAGTGCGACTGCCTTGCATGGCTTGGCCCTCTGGGCCTGGCACGCGCCTCCACTCTATGCCCTTGCGCTGCAAAACACCGGAGTCCACCGCTTCCAGCACATCAGCTTCTTTGCAACGGCGCTGCTGTTCTGGTGGGTGCTGCTGCATGGCCGCGGAAGCGGTCGCAGCGTGCGGCTTCGCGACGGCATTGCGATCGTCTGCCTATTCATCACGGTGCTGCATTCCGGCGTACTCGGCGCGCTGCTGACGCTGTCGACACGCTTGTGGATTCCAGCTCAAGGCGTCTTCGCGGCTGAATTCGGCCTGACGCCGCTCGAAGACCAGCAACTTGCGGGCATGCTGATGTGGGTCCCCATGGGCATCCTTTATACGGGTGCCGCGCTCTTCTTCGCACACCGCTGGCTGACCTCGATGGACCCGCATTCCGGCCTGTCTCCCGTTCGACCCGGCTGAGGATCATAGGAACCGCGCGTGCAAAGCGACGTTCGCTGTTGAGCTTGACAGCTCCCATGACAGTTCTCTTGGAGGATACATGGCCAGACCTCGTGCGTTGCCAGTCGCAGCCTTGATCGCGGCATGCTTCACGTTGCCCACCGGCTCGATCGCGCAAGACCAGCCGCGTCCCGCAACGTCCTGCCCGGTTGACCATGATCAGCTTGCAGACATTCTCAAGAAGAGCGTCAAGCCCGGCGGAGGGCCGAGCAACGGCGGGCTTGACAACAACGAATGGGCGGCTGTGGTCAATCGCCAGGGGATCGTCTGCGCCATCGCCTATAGCGGCAGCAAGGTCGACGATCAGTGGCTCGGCAGCCGCGCGATCGCTGCCGAAAAGGCCAACACCGCAAACGCTTTCAGCCTGAAGGACAAGGCTATGGCGACCGCCAATCTCTACGCGGGCGCCCAGCCCGGCGGATTCCTGTTCGGCGCCGCATTGAGCAGCCCGCCTTCCGCTGATGCGATCTATGCCGGCACGCCCGACGATTTCGGCACCAACCACGATCCGATGGTCGGAAAGGCCGTGGGCGGTGTGATCGTCTTCGGCGGCGGCCTTGCGCTCTATGACGACAAGGGCATCGCCGGCGCGCTGGGGGTCAGTGGCGACAGCTCCTGCGCGGACCACAATGTGGCCTGGCGCATACGGCACTTGCTCAGTCTCGATCGCGTCCCGGCGGGCGTCAGCCCGAACATGAAGGACGCGATCATCTATGACATCGGGCCCGACGGCAAAAGTCCGTCGGGATTCGGCCATCCCAAATGCAACGGCAAGGAAGACCAGATCGCGGTCGACCTGGGGGCGGGCGTCTCCGGGAACGTGGTGAGATAGCGGCGCTAGGAACCAAGCAGACCCGCAACGTTTGTACATCCGCGAAACGGCCTGCAACGCGGCACGGCCTCATCAAATGCCGTGGAGTCTTCACCTATGTTAATGCTTGGCGTCCGTCGGCGGTTGGGCGGAATGATTGGCGCGCTTTGCGCTTTCGGCGCATTGCTCTCCACCGCCTTCGCGCAAACTGCCTTCGCGCAAAGTGATCTGGCCGACCGGATGAAAGACCCGGGTCAATGGCCAATGGCTGCTCGCGACTACGCCAATACGCGCTATAGCGACCTCGACCAGATCAACGCAAGCAATGCAACGCGCCTTCAGCTTTCCTGGACGTTCTCGATTGGTGCGGACCGTGGCCAGGAGGCGGCGCCGCTCGTCATCGACGGCACGATGTACGTGGTCGGTCCCTACGCCGGACCATATCCAAACCGCGTCTTCGCGCTCGACGCCACCACGGGTGAGCTGAAATGGTCCTACGCGCCGAAGCCTGAACCCGCCGCGGCAGGTGTCGCTTGCTGCGACGTGGTCAATCGGGGGCTCGCCTTCGACAACGGCAAGATCTTTCTCAACACGCTCGACAATCACTCGGTCGCGATCGATGCCAAGACGGGCAAGGAACTCTGGCACACGAAGCTCGGCGAGATCAACAAGGGCGAGACCATCACGATGGCGCCTGTCATCGTGAGAGGCAAGGTTCTCGTCGGCAACAGCGGCGGCGAAATGGGCGTGCGCGGCTGGGTCACCGCGCTCGACGAGAACACAGGCGCCATCGCCTGGCGCGCTTATACGACGGGTCCCGACAAGGACGTTTTGATCGGCGACGACTTCAAGCCGTTCTACGACAACCTCAAGGGCAAGGATCTCGGCGTGAAGAGCTGGCCCGCCGATCGCTGGCAGATTGGCGGCGGCACGATGTGGGGATGGATCTCCTATGATCCCGAGCTCAACCTGATCTACTACGGCACTGCCAATCCCAGCCCCTGGAATGCAAACCAGCGCTCGGGCGACAATCTCTGGAGCACGACGATCTTCGCGCGCGATCCCGATACGGGCCGCGCCAAATGGGCCTATCAGGTCAATCCGCACGATCTTTTCGACCATGACGAGATCAACGAGAACGTGCTGGTCGATCTCCCGCTGAACGGGCAAACCCGTAAAGTTCTGATTCATCCCGGTCGCAACGGCTACATGTACGTCATCGATCGCGCCACCGGGGAAGTGATCTCGGCGGATGCCTATGAGTTCGTGAACAGCTACAAGGGCGTCGATCTGAAGACCGGCAAAATCATTCCCAACGAGGAAAAGACCCCGCTCGTCGGCAAGACCGTGGAAAACATCTGTCCGGCGGCCCCCGGCGCAAAGGATTGGCAGCCTACCGCGTGGTCGCCGCGGACCAGGCTGCTCTACGTACCGCACCAGCACCTCTGCATGGATTTCAAGGCCTCACAGGTCGGCTATATCGCCGGCACGCCCTATGTGGGCGCCGATGTCGACATGTATGCCGGACCAGGCGGCTATCGCGGCGAGTTCATGGCGTGGGATCCGATCGCGCGGAAAAAAGCCTGGGAAATCCACGAGAAGCTGCCGGTCTGGAGCGGCACCCTCGTGACCGCCGGTGATGTCGCGTTCTACGGCACGATGGATCGCCTGTTCAAGGCGGTGGACGCCAAGGACGGAAAGGTGCTCTGGCAATTCCGCGCCGGCTCCGGATTCATTGGGCAGCCGATTTCCTATCGCGGCTCGGACGGCCAGCAATATATCGCGATCCTGTCGGGCGTCGGCGGTTGGCCCGGTGTCGTCGCCAACGCCGAGGTCGATCAGCGCGTCCGCAACAGCGCGCTCGGTTTCACGGGCGCGACGCAAGATCTGCCGTTCTACACCGCGGGCGGCAGCGAGCTGCTGGTTTTCAAGCTGGGCGGCCCCAATGGTCAGGACAACGGCCATGCGCGTGCGCAGTAATTGTATCGCCCTCACTTTTGGGGCTTTGATCGGGCTTGCCTCTCCCGCGATTGCCGCAGCGGATGGTGAGCTGCGCGTCTGCGCCGATCCGAACAATCTGCCGTTTTCCAACCAAGCCGAAGCCGGTTTCGAGAACAAAGTCGCGACGATGCTCGCGCAGTTCCTCGGACGGCAGGTCAGCTACACCTGGTGGGCGCAGCGACGCGGATTCATCCGCAACACGCTGAAGGCCGCGAAGTGCGACGTCGTGATGGGCGTACCCGCCGGCTACGATCTCGTGGAGACCACCAGGCCGTACTATCGCTCCACCTACGTGTTCGTCACCCGACAGGACAAGCACCTCGATCTATCCTCTCTGCTCGATCCTCGCCTTCATCACCTTGTCATCGGCGTCCATCTCGTCGGTGACGACGGCAACAATCCGCCGCCGGCCGAAGCTCTCGGTGAGCAAGGCATCGTGGACAATGTCCGGGGATACTCGATCTATGGAGATTATCGGGAAGCCGATCCGCCCGCACGGCTGATCGAGGCCGTCGCGCACGGCGACATCGACGTCGCCGCGGCCTGGGGACCGCTGGGCGGCTACTTCGCTCGGCATTCCGCCGTGCCCCTGACGGTCACAGCGGTGCAGGATGGCGAGCGCTTCGCACCCCAGCAATTCCAGTTCGCGATCTCGATGGGCGTACGCAAGGGCGACCACGCTCTGCGCGATCAATTGGATGAATTCATCGACGAGCACCAATCCGACATCGCCTCGCTGCTGCGCAGCTACGGCGTGCCCCTGGTTGAGCGCCCCGCAACCGCTTCCGGAGGACATGAGTGATGCGTGCGACTGCCATGTCTCTATTGCTGCTGATCGCCGTGAACCATTCCGTTCACGCCCAGCAAAGCCTGCCGCAATCGCAGGAGGCACAGATGCCGACGCTGTCCCCGCGCCCGAACTTCGGCGGCAGCGTCGGCAACGGCCGGCCCGGCGTGTTCATGCAGGTTCCGGTCAGTCATCTGCATCCGGGTGCGCAGCCAGATCCACCTGAGATCAAGAACCCCTCGCAAGGCGATCCGAATGCGGAGCAGCGCGGGATGACGTACTTCATCAATTTCAATTGCAGCGGCTGCCATGCCTCCAATGGCGGCGGCGGCATGGGCCCGGCGCTGAGCAACAGCACGTTCACGTATGGCTCGCAGCCTGAAAACATCTACCTCTCGATCTACCAGGGCCGGCCGAACGGAATGCCGGCCTGGGGCGGCGTGCTGCCCGACAGCGTGATCTGGGATCTCGTGACCTACATCGGGAAGATCAGTAACGAGCCGAGCCATCAGTGGGGCCGCACCCTCTCGGCAAACCCGCTCTCACCCGAAGTCGAGCAGGTCCCAAGCGAGCAGGTCTCGACGACCGATCCCTGGTCAGCAACCAAGACTTTCAGTTTCGGCCAGAAGCCCTGATCGGAGTATCGAATGGGCGATCATCTTGCCGCACGGTTGCTGATCACCTCGCTGATGGGGATGGCGATGATCGGCGGCGGCGACGCCAAAGCTGCGGGCCCTGACAATTTCAACGGCGATGCGCGCCGGGGCGCCGACCTCGTCAAGAACTATCATTGCGGCGGCTGTCACGACATTCCCGGCGTTGCCGGAGCGGACGGGAACGTTGGGCCACCTTTGCATCGGATCGGCACGCGGACCTATATCGCCGGCTACATCCAGAACTCACCGGACAATATGGCGGCCTGGATCGAGGATCCGCAGCGGGCCTTGCCAGGCAACGCCATGCCAAGCATGGGCATCTCGCAGAAGGACGCACGCGACATTGCGGCGTTTCTCGCTACGCTTAAGTAGGATGTGCGGGCCTATGAGATCGGCGATGAGATTGCCCGCGGGTCTTCATATGACGCCGAGGCGGTCGGGCGGCAGCCGATGCGATCAATACCAGGCACGCGGCAATACCAAGCACCGCCAGACCCTTGCCGATCGCGCCCGCCGGCGGAAGCTGCTTGCGAGCCAGCCAGCCACCATCGACCGAGACGCCAAGCGGACTGGCGTCGATGATGCTCCCTTCTGTGACCGGCGCCCGTCGCGCCCGCGACAGCAGAAATCGGAACGCCGTTCCCAGCGTGTCTTCTGTCCATTTCGGGGCGAGAGCGAATGCCAGTTGACCGGCGCGCGCGGGCCACCCGACGGCCACTTCATTGCGAGGCTTGCGGACGAGGTTCAGAAAGGTCTGGGCAACATCTTCGGACTGGTACAGCAGCGGACCGGGATCGAGCTTCTTCCCGGACATGTTGGCGCCATGGACAAAGCCCGGGGTATCCACCATCGCCGGGAAAACGCCGCAGACGTGGATATGCGGATAGCCGCCGAGTTCCTGGCGCAGGCTCGCCGTAAACCCGCGCAGCCCGAACTTGCTGGCCGTATAGGCAGCCGCGAACGGTGTCGGCGCCCAACCTCCCAAAGAGATGTTATTGATCAGGATACCTCGCTTCTGACGCAAAAAGAACGGAAGCACCGCGAAGGCGCCGTGCATCGTGCCCAGGAGATTGACCTCGATCGTTCGACGATGAAGGGCAAGATCCGCGTTTTGGTAGGCGCCGAACACGCCGGTTCCGGCATTGTTGATCCAGACGTCGATACCTCCGAACGCTGCTTCGGTTTGCATGGCAAGCCTCTGCACCGCATCGGGATCCGTGACGTCGGTCGGGACTGCCAGGGCACGGCCGCCGACCGCCTCGCACTCCGCCGCAAGATTGGTCAGGATCTCGCCACGGCGCGCGGCAAGAGCCAAGCTCGCGCCTTGCCGCGCGAATGCCAACGCCGCAGCACGACCAATTCCGCTGGATGCACCGGTTATGACGACGCGGGTGCCGGACATGGACTGTGAGGTCAGGCCCGGCGTACGGCTCGGAAGCAGCCATCGCAACGAGCGACGAAGACGCTCGGCTGCGTCGGAATCGAACCAGTCTCCATGGGCAAAAATCACCCGCTCAGGACCCAGGCTGACGAGCCGCTCTGCCGCAGCCTGCACGGCGCGGCCGCCCAGATGCAACAGCAGCCGCAGATAGATGGGCGCCTTGCCGTCCGGCTTGGCGATCCCAAGCAGACTTGCGGCGGCCTGAGCTGGTCCCGAAAGATGGTCTGCATCGAGATTCTGCACGAGATCCGTCAGGATCAATGTGCGGCTGCGCTTGTCGAATAGCTCCACTTCCGAAAACATCGGGGCATTTATGAAAACCGCCTGGAGCTCGCCTGCCCACTCTTGCGGAGTGATGTCGCCGAGCTCGCGATCGATATGAAGACCGGCCTGTCTGACCTGTTTCCGGCCGGCGAGCCCCCGCACTGCAAAGGTCAGCGCCCGCGGACACTGTGTTTGCCAATCGGGCAAAAACATCCAATGCGCGACATTTGGCGCGAGCAGATACTTGATTGATCCCACGCGCTCGAGTTCGGTGCGCAAGGCCGGCGAATATCGCACTGGTGAATGCAGCACCAGATCCCCGTTCGACAACCGAATGACAGTCATGCGGACGGGCAGAGGCAAACCCGCCGTGCTGATCGGCTTGTCGTCTGCAACCCAGATATCGTCCGTTACCCTGGTTATACGGGCGAGCGAGAAGGCAGGATCAGAATTGTTCATGAGCGTCTTCCGATGAGCCCTTGCTCAAATCGCGGACATGACGCTCGTTCCTGAACCGCTGCGGTAGGAACTAAAATCCACCTGTTCGATTGCCAAGCGTCATCTGGACCATGTCCATGCGAAACGTCCAAAAACCAATTCGTCGGCGGCGGATATCCGCTGGAAGCTTTTTGTTCGGCGTCTTCATCATTCTGGTCGTCGCCAATCTTGTCCAACGCTCGACTTCGTGATGTCCTCATTCGCGGTGGCTCATTCCTAACCGCTCTGCGCGAACATGACGATATCTCGTATGGGTCTGAGGCTTGATGAAGATCGCGGCAACTTCCGGATGGTGCTTTCGAATGTCGTGTTCGATCGCAACAACCAGCTGCTCTATTTCGTCCGCCCTCTTGTCATCTGCGAACTCGATACTGAGGGCTGCGACGATCTCCGTCGGCGAGAGCTGCACCGTGAGCAAGCCGTTGGCCCGAAGCACGCCGGGAGACCGCCGGGCCAGATCAACGACCGATCGTGCAAGTTCCGGATCTGCCGGCTCCCCGATCAGAAGGCTCTTGCTCTCGCGCGCGAGTGCAATTGACGTGATTCCGAGAAGAATCCCGATCAGAACGGAGCCAACCCCATCCCACGCCGGCTGATTGAACATAACGGCTGCGACCGTGGCCGCAGCGGCGATGACGATTCCGATCAAGGCTGCGCTATCCTCCAACAGCACCATGAACGCCGGCGGATCCTTGCTGCGGACAAACGCATTGTAATAGCCGAACTTCCTGCCGTCGGCCCGGACCCGACGCCATGCGATCAGCCAGGACACGCCCTCAAATATAAAGGACAGCCCAAGGACGACGTAGCTGACGACGGGATCGTCGATCGGCCGAGGCCGCAGGACGTGCATGACGCCTTGATAGAACGACACACCTGACCCGAGCGCGAAGATCAGTAGCGCAACGATGAAGCTCCAGAAATAGAGCTCTCGCCCGTGACCGAGCGGATGCGCCTCGTTGGCCGGCCGATCGGCACGACGATAACCGTAAAGCAGCAAGCCTTCATTGGAGGTGTCGACAACCGAATGAACAGCCTCGCTGGTCATCGCCGAACTCCCCGTCCATACCGCCGCGCCGATTTTGGTCAGGGCGACCAGCACGTTGCCGATCAACGCCGCGTAGACGGTGATCTTTGTCGAGGATTTAGCCTGTTCTCTCGCGTCGCTTATGGCTGGCCGCCTCTCTGGTCACGCTCGAACGGCTTGCTAACCCACATCGGCCTGCCCTGGGGCCTGTGCTGATGACGCCCAATCATCGTCTCGCCGACTGGTTCCTATTGGCGAATTCGCGGAGAAACGATCAGTTACGACAGCATTAGCAACCTTCGTTCCCTCCAAGACTTAGATGTCAGCCGGTTGGCCGGAGAAGGAACATCGGCAGGAGTTCTGAGCCGAGGGTATGTGAGCCTTGATACGAGACAATGACAGCTCAGCGCGTGACGGAAGCCCGTGGTGGCAATCCGCGGTCATCTACGAAATTGCTCTGATCTCGTTCCAGGACTCCGATGCCGACGGCAAGGGCGACCTGATCGGCCTGATGTCCCGGATCGACTATCTGAAATGGCTGGGCGTCGATGCAATCTGGTTGACGCCGATCTACAAGAGTCCGTTCCGCGATCTCGGCTACGACATCTCCGACTACCGCGCGATCGACCCTGCCTTCGGGACCCTTGATGAGTTCGACAAGCTTCTCGCCGCTCTGCATCAGGCCGGTATCCGCCTGATTCTGGATCTCGTTCCCAATCACACGGCGGATGATCACGAATGGTTCGTGGAGAGCCGCAGTTCACCCAGCAGCGCGAAAGCAGATTGGTACATCTGGGCGGACGCCGCGGAGAACGGTGGTCCGCCAACCAACTGGCTCAGCCGTTTCGGCGGCAGCGCATGGGAGTGGTGTGAAGCGCGGCGGCAATACTATTATCATACCTTCCTGGTTGAGCAGCCCGACCTCAACTGGCGCAACCCGCAGCTGCGCTCCGCCATCGCCGATGTGATGCGCTTCTGGCTTGACCGAGGCGTCGACGGCTTCCGCGTCGACGCCAGTGCGGTTCTGATCAAGGACGCGCATCTGCGCGACAACCCGGCGAATCCCGATGCCCAGGGCAAGCCGCCACCGCAGCGACAGACGCCCGTCTTCACGGACGACCGACCGGAGACGATGCAATGCATCGAGTTCATCCGTAGCGTGATTGACGAATATCCCGAGCGGCTGTTGTGCGGCGAAGTTCAAGGCAAAACCGATCGCATCGGCCATTTCTACGGCACGGAGCGCCCGCGGCTGCATCTGCCGCTCAACTTCGCGCTGCTTGACGCGCCTTGGAATGCATTGTCGTTGCAAGCCGCGATCGACGCCTATTTCAATGCCCTGCCTGACGGCGCCTGGCCAGTGTGGGTGATTGGCGGCCATGACAAGCCGCGGATCGCGAGCAAGATCGGCGAGCCGCAACTACGTGTGCTGGCAATGCTCCTGATGACCCTGAGAGGAACTCCCTTTATCTACATGGGTGACGAGATCGGTCGTAAGCGCGTCCCTATTCCGCCTGATCAGGTTCAGGACCCATTCGAAAGGCTCGTCCCTGGCTACGGCCTTTGCCGTGATCCCGAACGCGCTCCGATGCGATGGGACAATACAGCAAATGGTGGGTTCTCGGACGGACGCCCATGGCTGCCGCTCGATCCCGCGGGATCGACCAATGTGACAGCTCAGCAGAACGACGACGGTTCGATTCTGATGCTGTTTCGTGCGCTGCTGAGGTTGCGGCGCGAGCATGCATGTCTTCGTGAAGGCGACTACCAACCGCTGCGCTCGCAGAACGACATTCTTGCGTTCGAACGGGTCTATGAAGGACACCACATGCTGATAGTACTCAACATCGCAGACGAACCACGGAAATGGCCCAGCCAGGTTTCCGGCCGTGTCCTGCTATCAACCTATCTGGACCGGGCATCCGAGGCTGTAGCGGCGGCCTCAGTCCTGCTTCGAGGCAATGAGGGCGTGATTCTTTCCCGCCGTGCCCCCGGGTAACGCTCAGGAACCTCGATCGAGCCTGGGAGTCTCACCCGGGCGTCCGGCGCATCCCCCTTGCCGGATGACCGTAGGCCGCCCCCAAGCGTTCCCCTTCAGGCGCCCGGGTCAGCGGCGACATCGGAGACTGACGATGAGCAAAGCGAAAGACCTCAGGCAGCGCCTCGTCGGCAAAGCCAAGCAGGCAGTCGGCGAGATCATCGGCGATCAAGCTCTCCACGACAACGGTAAGGCGGAAGCCGACCGCCCCAACAATCATTACGAGGAGCGGCCCCCACTCAATCCGCTGAAAAAGCTGCGCCAGCTGACGTAAGTGTCCTTGCCACCAGGAACATAGATGGTTGGCGCACGTCGAATCGCATCTATCGACGCACCGGTTCATCATTGAGAGCCGACGCATCAAAGGTTAATGCCTGCCCTTTGCTTTTTCGGCAGACTTGTATTGGGCAGGGCGATTGGACGGTACATGCAGGCAGGATTTGCTTTCTCAAAACTCGCCGACCGCTTGGCGAGTCTCGGCGAGCTAACGGCTGATGACCTCGATTTGCTGGTAGACATGCCAAGTACGATCACGCATTTCAGCCCGCATCAGCCGATTCTACGTCATGGCGACGATGCCGCTCAATGCACCCTGCTGCTCCAGGGCTATATCTCCTGGCAGGATCCCGAGGCGTCGAACGGTCAGATCACGTCGATCTCGGTCCCCGGTGACATCGCCGATCTGCAGACACTTTATCGGCCTCGCATCAACGGCAACCTCATTGCCCTTGGACCAGCAGTCGTGGCGCAGGTTCCACACCGATTTTTTCGCGAATTGGCCGCACGGTCGCCTGCTCTGTCGCGGACCTTGCTGCTGATGCTGCTTGCCGAACACGCGATGCAGCGCAACTGGACGGTCAACCTCGGCAGCCGGGATGCGCTGACGCGGGTCGCACACTTGATCTGCGAGATCATTGTGCGTCTTCAAAGTGTCGGAGTCGCGGGGGATTTCCGGTTATCGTCGCCGTTTACCCAATCGGATCTCGCCTCTGCTTGCGCCATTTCTCCCGTCCACGCGAACCGCACGATCCAGGAACTGCGCCGCTGCAATATGCTGCAGTGGCAGAACAAGGTCCTGACGATCACCGACTGGTCCGGACTGGTGAGACTTGCGCACTTCGATGCCTCCTATCTCGGCATTCGGTCCCGAAAGCAAGACGCGAGGCCGGAGTCGCAACGCTCGACGAATGCTGATATCGCCTTGGCTTAGCCGGGTTTGTCGAATTGCGCCCGGGCGCTCAGCTTGACCGCGACCTCCGCGACAACATCGGTCCAATCGCCAGGTCTTGTCTGGTGAAACAGCCGCATACTCGGATACCAAATCGAACGATCCCCTGACAGGGGCCAGCGCCAGTCGCAGTCGGTGTGCAGCAACACCCACGCTTCCCGTCCGAGTGCGCCTGCAAGATGTGCGACCATGGTATCGACGCAAATGACCAGGTCGAGCTGGTTCAGGACATGCCCGAGATCCGCGATTCCAGGCGTGCTGATGTCGCGCGCACCGATACGGTCAAGCTCCTCCTTCCGCGCTCCGCTCTGGAGGGCGTGGAGCGTTACACCCGGAACGGCGAGAGAACGCAGCAAATGACTTGGAATCGCACGTCTCTTGTCCCATTCCCCAACCTGCCACACCAAGCCGACAGAGAAGCCTTCGCGGTCAAGATCTGCCGCCGCATCCTGGCGCGGCAGCTCCAAATAGGGCGCGCGCATCCCGACCTGCTCACAGCTAACCCTCAGCGCATGCGGCACCTCCATGATCTCGATGTCGACCTCGAAGTTCGCTTCGGGTGCGCCATCATGGAGTGCAAACGCGCGATCGACGCCTGCCGTGCGCTCGACCAACGGCAAAAGCTCTTCTTGGCACCAGACCGTGACGCTGCGCGCAAGCTCGCCAAGGGGCCGCATGAAGCGGAGAAACTGGATGGTATCACCGAGCCCGTGATAGCACCGCACGAGCACGTCCCTGTCCGCGAACGGCTCGCCGCGCCAAATTCGCTGAAGATGGCGCGGGCCTATGTGCTTGGGAGCATACGCAAATGTCCGAAGGTCCCGGTCGGTGATCCTCCACGCGACAGCGAAGTCGCCCGCCCGCATCGCCTTGGTCCATCCGCTCACCGGCATACAACCACTAACGCCGGACGAACTTGTGGAAGCGGCTTAGCTTACCTTCCTTGGTCCGATCCTGGTGCAGGAACGCGATACCTGCCTCGTCGAACTTCTCGAAGAATTCGTCCCAGCCGATACGCTCGAGACCGTCATCAGGTGGGTCGAAATCGATCCGGAGGATGCCGGCGTGCCCATCCTCCTCGGTCGACTTGACGGTCGCCGGTCGGCCGCCGCGCTCGTCCACCCATTTGCGGATGGCAGCATGATCTGTGGTTTGATGAGCTTCACTGTTCTGCGTTTTGGATGACATGACGGACCTCGCTTGTTAGTCGCTCGATGAACGCCGGCGGGCCCGATTGGTTCTTGCGCGACTTCGGCGCTGCCGACGAACATCATCTTCTTCATCTTCATCCAGGATGATCGTCGTTCCTTCGCACCGACAGCGGATTCTAATCCAGGTTAAGCGCGACGCATTTTTTCTGCCGAGAATCCCCGGGAGCGCGAGCGCTGTGCATGTACTGGAGGAACGAACATACCTTCCGCCACGTTCGCCGATCTACTTACCTCGACGCGCCCGTCTTTCCGGAGGTCTTACGCCATGCATTCCCGTCTTCAGGATAGGCGCCGCGTTCGCGTCGGCATCGTCGGCGTCGGCAATTGCGCCAGCTCGTTCGTCCAGGGACTGACGTACTACCGGAACGCCAAGTCGAACGAGCCCGTGCCTGGCCTGATGAACGTTGATCTTGGAGGGTACCACATCAGCGACATCCAGATTGCATCGGCCTTCGATGTCAATGCCAGCAAGGTGGGGCACGACGTCGCCGACGCGATCTTTGCCGCTCCCAACAATACGCATCGATTTGCCGATGTCGACCAGACTGGCGTGGTTGTTCAACGTGGCCCGGTCATGGACGGCATCGGGCATTATCTCAAGGACGATGTCCCGATTGCCGATGTTCCGGAGGCCGATGTCTCAGAAATCCTGGCCAAATCACGCACCGATGTCCTGGTGTCCTATCTCCCTGTCGGCTCGCAGCGAGCCAGCGAATGGTACGCGGCGCGCGCGATCGAAGCGGGATGCGCTTACGTCAATTGCATTCCCGTATTCATCGCCTCGAATCCCGAATGGAGGCGCCGGTTCGAGGATGCCGGCCTTCCGATCGTCGGCGATGATATCAAGAGCCAGGTCGGCGCCACCATCTTGCATCGCTTGCTCGCAAACCTGTTTCGCGACCGCGGCGTGCGGCTCGACCGCACTTATCAGCTCAACGTCGGCGGCAATACTGACTTCAAGAACATGCTCGAGCGCGAGCGGCTGGCCTCGAAAAAGATTTCGAAAACCCAGGCCGTCACCAGTCAGTTTGACGTCCCTATGGATGCCGACAACATTCATGTCGGCCCAAGCGATCACGTTCCCTGGCTGACCGACCGCAAGCTCGCATTCATCCGGCTTGAAGGCACGACCTTCGGCGGCGTTCCCCTGAGCGCCGAGGTCAAACTCGAGGTCTGGGACTCACCAAATTCGGCCGGCGTCGTGATCGATGCGGTCCGTTGCGCCAAGCTTGCGATGGATCGCGGCCAGGGCGGCGCCCTCACGGGCCCGTCAAGCTACTTCATGAAATCGCCGCCGCAGCAATTCACGGACGAAGAAGCCGGACGGCGAACACGCGCCTTCATCGACGACAAGGCATGCGTCTAATGGCACGTGTCATTCATCTTCTCCGCCATGGCCACCATGCCCAGCTTGGGCGCACGCTGTGCGGCCGGATGGGCGGCGTTGTGCTCGACGACATCGGTTGCGAAGAAATCGCGCGTTGCGCAGCCACAGTGACACCGCAACCGGCGCTGATCCAGTCGAGCCCCCAACAGCGCTGCATCCAGTCCGCCAGTATCCTGGCGGCGCACTTTGGACTGCCGATCGAGATCGTCCCAGCACTGGACGAA
Organism: Bradyrhizobium manausense; assembly: GCF_001440035.1. GTDB lineage: Bacteria > Pseudomonadota > Alphaproteobacteria > Rhizobiales > Xanthobacteraceae > Bradyrhizobium > Bradyrhizobium manausense. The sequence continues at coordinate 110,645 of NZ_LJYG01000101.1, forward strand.
CTCGACTATGGCGAATGGACCGGGCGATCGTTCGAAGATCTCCATCGGGACGCTCAGTGGTCGCGCTGGAACAGGTACCGCGGCAGCAGTCGTCCACCGGGGGGCGAGACCATGAGATCGCTACAGAGGCGCGTCGTCGGCCATCTTGAACGGCTCCGCTGCGATAGCGTCGCAGACACGGTGATCGCGGTCAGTCATGCCGAACCCATTCGTGCGGCAATTCTGCACTACGCACGCAAGCGCCTGGACGACTTCCTGTCGATCGACATTGAACCATCCAGCATCAGCACGTTGAGCATAGACATCAGCGGGATCACAATCACCGGGATCAACCAGCGGGTGCCGGCGTGAAGATCGTCATTTTCGGCCTGGCCATCTCCTCCTCCTGGGGCAACGGCCACGCGACGCTCTGGCGCGGCCTCTGCAAACATCTGACGCGCCTCGGCCACACCGTCGTCTTCTACGAGCGCGACGTGTCCTACTATGCCGGTGCCCGGGACTTCAATGAGTTGCCCGGTGGTCAGCTGCGGCTTTTTTCGAATTGGGAGGAGACCCGCTCCCTCGCCCGCAATGACATCGCGGATGCCGATGTCGCGATCGTGACGTCCTACTGTCCCGACGCAATTGCGGCCACCGACCTGATCATGTCGGAAGGTCGCGCCATTCCCGTCTTCTATGACCTGGATACACCGATCACGTTGGCGCGGCTGATCGCGGGAGAATCCGTTGCTTATATCGGCACGCGAGGTTTACGCGATTTCGCGCTCGTCCTCAGCTTCACCGGCGGACCACGCGTCGTCCAGGAATTTCGCGACCGGCTCGCCGCCCGCGATATCCGTCCCCTGTACGGCCACGTCGATAGCGATATTCATCGCCCGGTGCCGCCTGAGCCACGCTATTGCACGGATCTGTCTTATCTCGGCACCTATTCCGAAGACCGGCAGCGCGGGCTCCAGGCGCTGTTCGTCGAACCGGCGAGAGCGCGGCAAGACCTGCGTTTCCTGATTGGCGGAGCGCAATATCCTGACGACTTTCCGTGGTCGCCTAACATCTATTTCGTGCGGCATCTGCCGCCATCGGAGCATGCGCCCTTCTTTGCGTCCTCTCGCCTGACCCTCAATGTGACGCGCAACGCCATGGCTGAGATGGGCTGGTGCCCCTCCGGCCGTCTGTTCGAGGCGGCGGCCTGCGGCGTTCCGCTCCTGAGCGACGACTGGCCGGGCATCGAGGAGTTCTTCACACCCGGCAGCGAGATCCTGATCGCCCACGATGCGCAGGACACCTTGGGCGCGTTGGCGATGTCGAGCTCCGACCTGCAGTGCATCGCCGGGCGCGCCTATGAGCGGACGATGGAACAGCATACATCCGACAAACGCGCGCGCGAGCTGGTGGCACTGCTCGAGCAGGCGGTATCGAGCGGCGCGTGTCGCCAGCAATCCGAGGAGGCCTGACATGTGGGGCATCGTGCCGGCCGCAGGCCGCGGCAGTCGTATCCAGCCGCTGGCTTTTTCCAAGGAGCTGCTGCCCGTGGGCAGTCGGCGCGACGATGGCACCGAGCGGCCCTGCGCGGTCTCCGAGTATCTGCTGGAGCGCCTGATCCTCGGCGGCGCGGACAAGATCTGCTTCGTGATCTCGCCGGGCAAGTCCGACATTCTCGAATATTTCGGCGATCACTACGGCAGTGCCCAGCTCGCCTATGTCGTCCAGCCGGACGCCTCCGGGCTGTGCGACGCCGTCTTCAAGGCCGGCACCGTCGTTGGCCGTGATGAAGACGTCGTCGTCGGCCTGCCCGACACCGTCTGGTTTCCAAAAGCCGCGTTGCAGGCCTTGCCCGATGCCGACCTCTCATTTCTGCTCTTTCCCGTCGAGCGCCCGGAATTCTTCGACGCCGTCGTGCTCGATGGCGACAATGTGCGGGAGATCCAGGTCAAGCAGCCGAAGCCGACGTCGCGGTGGATCTGGGGTGCGTTCCGAATGTCGGCCACCGGCTTTCGCGAATTGCACGCGCTCTGGAACGAACGAGACCAACGCGACGAGTATTTTGGGACGCTCGTCAACGCCTATCTCCAGGCAGGCGGCCTCGGCATCGGGATCAGGGCTGGCGAATCCTATGTCGATGTCGGGACCGTCGACGGCTATCGCACCGCGATGGCTCTTCTAGCCGAAGGCACCGACAGCCGGTCGCGGTTGCGGGCTGGCGTCTCGTCCGATGGGGCTCGACCGCCCCATGCAATGGACAATGGAGCGACCGCATGACTGGAGCGCTGCTCACGCGTGAGGAAATCCGCAGGCGCGTCGACGCGCTCGGCCCCTGGTTTCACAACCTCGACCTCAACGGCGTGCCGACCGCACCGAGCCACTTTCTCGGCGACTATCCCAATGTGAAATGGCGGCGCTTCTCGGGAATCATTCCGGACCGCCTTGAAGGCAAGACCGTGCTCGATCTCGGCTGCAACGCCGGATTCTATGCCATGGAGATGAAGCGGCGGGGCGCCGAGCGTGTGCTCGGGCTCGATACCGACGACGAATACCTTGCTCAGGCGCGCTTCGCCGCCGAAGTGAACGGTCTCAGGATCGAATTCCGCAAGATGTCGGCCTATGATGTCGGGCAGCTCCATGAAAAGTTCGATCTCGTGATCTTCATGGGCGTGCTGTATCATTTGCGTCATCCGCTGCTGGCGCTGGATCTCATCCACGAGCACGTCGCCAAGGATCTTCTGCTGTTCCAGTCGATGCAGCGCGGCGCCAGTCATGTCGACGCGGTCGAGAAAAACTACGATTTCTGGACCACCGGCCAGTTCGATTCGGCCGGCTATCCCAGGCTGCACTTCATCGAGCACAAATATGCCGACGACCCCACCAATTGGTGGGTGCCGAACCGGGCCTGCGTCGAGGCCATGCTGCGCAGCGCCGGCTTTGCCATCGCCGCGCATCCGGAAGAGGAAGTCTATCTCTGCAAGCGAACGGAACGGCCACAGATCGACGGGCCCGTCTATCCATCCCGGAGCACAAGCTGATGATCGAGGCGGCCAAGATCTGGAACGAACCGAACAACAAGTCGCACTGGGATCTCCTGATCGACCCGGACTGGGTTATGTTCGCAAACCTTGCCGCCGCAGCGGGAAAGGCGATCCGCAGTACGAGGCCCCTACTTCCCATCGTTCTCGGCGGCATCTCGCCGATCGATCCGTCCTTCATGCGCAACATGCAAAGCCGCGGCGTGCTCGACCATTTTGATGCGGTCGCCGTGCACGGCTTTCCGCTCGACTGGAACCTGTGGCAGATCGGTGAGTGGCCCGCCAAACTCGAGGAGATCAAGGCCGTCAGCAACTTGCCCGTGTGGGTGACGGAGGTCGGCGTCTCCTCGTTCGGCGCCGAAGAGGTGCAAGCCTGGGGCCTGTCGCGCACCGCCGAGCTGCTGATCGGCCGGGCTCCGCGTATCCATTGGTACAGCCTTTTCGACCTTCCTTCTGCCTGGGAGGCGACGACGCGACACAAGGAAGCCGAAGGCTCCTCCTACTACCGGCATTTCCACATGGGCCTGCTGCGCGAGGACGGCACGCCCAAAGCCGCCGCCGATCTGTTCTGCGCCTACGCGCCCGCCATGGGCCTGTGCCAGTGGTTCCATTTCGAGGATCACCGCCTCCACGACGCAGTGCACTGGATGCACCGTCTTGGGGTGACTCACTTGCGGACCGGTCTGTCATGGGCCGACAGCTTCCGCCCCAATGCGCTCGACTGGTTTGACCGCCAGATGGAGGCGTTGGCGGAGTTCCAGGTCACGGTCACGTTCTGCTTCACGCCCGAACATCGGGGCATAGAGCCTCATCACACCAGCCCGCCGCTGGACGTCAATGAATTTGCCGATTTCTGCGCGTCGATGGTCGATCGCTACTGTACCAGAACCGGTGTTGCATCTTCCCCGGCCTCGGCTGATCCTCCCATCGCAGAGCCAACATGCGTGCCCTAATCCTGGTCATGGATTCCGTCGGCATCGGCGCCGCGCCGGATGCGGCCCGCTACGGCGACGAAGGCGCCGATACCGTCGGTCACATCGCGGAAGCCTGCACGGCTGGACACGCCGACAGCAACGTGCGCGAGGGGCCGCTCCGGATTCCCAATCTCCTGGCGCTCGGCCTCGGGGAGGCCTGCCGCCTCGCCACGGGGCGCGTACCGCCGGGACTGGAGGCTCAGGTGCAGCACCGACAATTCGGATGCGCCAGCGAGATTTCGAAGGGCAAGGACACGCCCTCAGGACATTGGGAGATCGCCGGTGTACCCGTCCCGTTCGACTGGGGCTATTTCCCGCGCACGAGGCCGTGCTTTCCCGCAGAATTGACGAAAGGCTTGTGCGAGCAAGCCGGATTGCCTGGCATCCTCGGAGATTGCCACGCCTCGGGGACCGAGATCATTGCCGAGTTCGGCGAGCGGCACATGCAGACGGGAATGCCGATCTGCTACACGTCCGCCGACAGCGTGTTCCAGATCGCGGCACATGAGGAGACTTTCGGCCTCGAACGTCTCTATTGCATCTGCGCGATTGCGAGGCGGCTGATCGATCCCCTCAAGATCGGCCGCGTCATTGCGAGGCCATTCGCCGGCACAACCGCGCGCGATTTCAAGCGGACCGCGCACCGTCGCGACTTTTCCGTACCGCCGCCCGGAAGCACAATCCTCGACCTCGCCACAAGCGCCGGTCGCGACATCGTGACGATCGGCAAGATCGACGACATCTTCGCCCATCGCGGGACCGGGCGAAACATGCGGGGCGACGGCAACATGGCGCTGTTCGATGCCACCCTGAAAGGGCTGGCGAGCCTGGCGGACGAAGGACTACTGTTCGCAAACTTCATCGATTTCGACACGCTCCACGGCCATCGCCGCGACGTGGCCGGCTATGCCGCGGCACTCGAAGCCTTCGACGAACGCCTCCCGGAGTTATCGTCCCGCCTGCGAAGCGGTGACCTTCTGATCATCACCGCCGATCACGGTTGCGATCCGACCTGGAGCGGCACCGATCACACCCGCGAACAGGTGCCGATCCTTGCCTGGCCGACGCAATCATCTTCGCCAATCGGCAAGCGTACCGGCTTTGCCGATATCGGCGCGACCGCGGCAAGGCATCTCGGCCTGCCCGCCGCCCTTCGGGGGGCGCACTTCTAGCCACCGGCAGCCCGCCGATTCACCTCGGTTATTGATCCAGGTTAGAGAAATATTCGTTTGTACATTTTCGAGGAACGAACATTCCTTGCATCGCTTCTGACTCCAAACGTGACCGGCGCGCGGGTCGTCCGACCACCCAGCAAGTGCGCTTCACCAGACATCATCGACCGGTCCCGGGTGGCTCGGTCTCGCGGTTGTACGGAGCGGTGAATGACGCGAGTATTGATCACAGGGGGCGCCGGCTTCATCGGCTCTCATGCGGCGGATGTGCTGCTCGCCGCCGGCTACGAGATCCGCCTGCTCGACAACCTCTCGCCCCAAGTCCACGGCGGCAACCGCCAGCGCCCCTCATATCTCGCCGACGATGCCGAACTCATAGTGGGTGACGTCACCGACAGCGTCGCCGTAGAACACGCCCTGCGCGGCGCCGACATGGTCCTGCATCTGGCGTCCGCGGTCGGCGTGGGGCAGAGCATGTACGACATCGAGCCCTATGTACGAACCAATGAGCTCGGTACCGCTGTGCTGCTTCAGGCGCTGTCGAAGCGTCCGGTCGCGCGGCTTGTGGTCGCCTCTTCCATGAGCATCTACGGCGAAGGGCTCTATCGCAGGCCCGATCAAAGCGTCGTCTCCTGCGACGAACGTTCGATCAAGCAGCTCCGCAGCGGTGAGTGGGAGTTGCGCGACAGGGCAGGCGATCCGCTCATCCCGGTGGCTACCCCGGAAAGCAAGTTGCCCTCGCTTAGCTCGGTATATGCCCTGAACAAGTTTGCGCAGGAGCGCATGTGCCTGATCACCGGCAAGGCTTACGGGATCCCGACCGTGGCGCTGCGCTTCTTCAACGTGTTTGGCCCGCGCCAGGCCCTGTCGAATCCATACACAGGCGTGCTCGCGATCTTTGCCGCACGCCTGCTCAACGGACGGCCACCGCTCGTGTTCGAGGACGGCGAACAACGGCGCGACTTCGTCCACGTCCACGACGTCGCGCGTGCCTGTCGCATTGCCCTGGAAGCGGAGCAAACGCAGGATGTCTTCAACATCGGTTCGGGCCAAAGCCGGACCATCCTGTCGGTTGCGGAGGACCTCGCAGAGGTCATGGGCCGCAGCGACATCGCCCCGGAGATCACGCGAAAGTACCGTGCAGGTGACATCCGGCACTGCTTCGCCGATATCGGCAAGTCGCGCGATCTCCTCGGCTTCGAGCCGCACGTCGCCTTCAAAGATGGCCTCAAGGAGCTCGCGGACTATCTCGCCGACCAGATCGCCGACGACCAGGCCGAGCGGGCGACCCAGGAACTGCTGCAACGAGGATTGGTCGCGTGATGAATGAGCGAGACAACAGGCCCGTCCTGATCACCGGTGGCTGCGGCTTCATCGGCTGCAATCTTGCCGACCGGCTGGCCCACCGCGGGGAGCGAGTCCTGGTTCTGGACAACCTGGCCCGTGCCGGCGTGCGCGAGAACGCACAATGGCTGAAGGCCAGATATGGCGATCTCGTCACCATCACGGTCGCCGACATCAGGGAGCCAATTCCCGTGATCGATGCCGTGCGCGAGGCACGCGCCGTGCTGCATCTGGCAGCCCAGGTCGCCGTCACCGACAGCGTCAGCGACCCGGCTGCCGATTTCGAGATCAACGCACACGGTACCCTCAACGTGCTCGAAGCGGTCCGGCTGCACAACAGCACCGCGCCGGTCGTGTTCGCGTCTACCAACAAGGTCTACGGCCGCCTGATCGAGGACGGCGAGATCACGCTCAGCGGCCGCCGCTATACGCCTACCGGCCCCCGGCTGGCGGATGGCATCTCCGAGAACGCACCGCTCGATTTCTATAGTCCGTATGGCTGCTCCAAGGGAACGGCGGACCAGTACGTCCACGACTATGCACGGGTCTACGGCCTTCAGACCGTGGTGATGCGGATGAGCTGCATCTACGGACCGCGCCAGTTCGGCACCGAGGACCAGGGCTGGATCGCGCATTTCCTGCTGAGCGCGATCCGCGGCAAGCCAATCACGATCTATGGCGACGGCCATCAAGTTCGCGACGCCTTGCATGTGTCGGATGCGACGGCTGCGTGGCTTGCAGTGCTTGACCGGATCGCACTCGCGCGGGGACGCGTGTTCAATCTCGGTGGCGGCTCCGCAAATGCGGTCAGCCTTCGCGAGCTCATCGACCACATTGCCGAATTGACCGGCCGCGAGGTCACTTACCGCTTTGCCGATTGGCGTCCGGGCGACCAGCCCTGGTACGTCACCGATACGCGTGCGCTGTCGACCGCGCTCGGATGGTCGCCGCAGGTGCCCTTCGCCGAGGGCCTTCGCTCTCTCCACGCCTGGCTGGACACTCGCTTCGGAGCAGCTCACGACAGCCGCGAGGCTCTCGCATGACGCGCGTGGCCCTGATCAATCCGAATTGGGATTTTAGCGGCAGCATCTATTTCGGCTGCCGCTCCCCCCACCTTCCGCTCGAGCTCGGGATCTCCGAGCATCACCTGAAGGCGGCAGGGCATCGGACGCTGCTGCTCGATGCACACATGTTCGATCTTTCATTCCAGAACATAGAAGCCGAGCTGCGCGCGTTCGGCCCCGACCTGATCGTCATCAGCACAGCGCCGACCTACCTGTTCTGGCGCTGCGCACCGCCGGAACTGCGCGTGCCGCAGGAGCTTGCATTGGCGGTACGGGATCTTGCGCCGACCCTGGTCTCGGTCGGGCCGCATGGCTCGACGACGCCGCGGGCGGCTCTCAGGAAGCTCGCCGTCGACATCGTCGTGATGGGCGAGTGCGAGGCATCCTTGCTGCGCCTCGCCAATGGCGAACGCGATTTTTCCGGCCTGTGCTTTGCGGACGGCGCCTCGGTCCGGGTCATTGGCGGCCCGCAGGCGGTCGACTTCAGCGATCAGCCAGCGCTCGACTGGCCGGATGAGTTGATCCGGCGTCATCATCACCATCATCACCGTTTCGAGGCCGCGCCGGCAGGCCCCGGCGCAGAAGTCGAGGCGTCGCGGGGATGCCCATACAGCTGCACCTTCTGCGCCAAGGAGAATTTCCGCAATGCCTATCGCAAGCGGCCGCCCGCCATCATTCTCGACGAGATCGATCGCCTGCGCGGACAAGGCGTCCAATATGTCTACTTCATCGACGAGATCTTCCTGCCCAATCCCGAGCTGCTGGACGGGCTGAGCGCGCGGGGCCTCAAGTTCGGTGTGCAGACGCGCATCGATCTGTGGAAACCGGACATGCTCGCTTTGCTCGGCCGCGCCGGTTGCGTCTCGATCGAGGCCGGGGTCGAGAGTCTCACCGTCGAGGGACGCGCCGCGCTCGCCAAGAACTGCAAGATGACCACCGACCAGCTCGCCGATCGTCTGGTCGAAGCTCGTCGTCACGTGCCCTTCGTGCAAGCAAACCTGATCGAGGTGCCCGAAGACGAGGATCCTGTTGTACAGCGCTGGCGCCGCAAGATGCAGGATGCGGGGATCTGGGCGAACGATCCGGTTCCGCTTTATCCGTATCCTGGTTCGCCAGATTATCGAAAGCTCTGGGGGGAAGCTGACGATTTCGCCTGGGAGCGCGCCCACCGCCACTATCTGGCGATGTTCGATCAGTTCAGCGACGTGCAGAACGATCGGCCAGCCCCGCTCGAGGCTCTCGAACTCCAGGTGGCATCATGAGCGCGGCTTCAGCCATCAACATCCTGATGACGGCTGATACGGTCGGCGGCGTGTGGACCTATGCTTCCGCGCTCGCCTCAAGTCTAGCGGCATCCGGCGCCAACGTCACCTTGGTGACAATAGGTCCACCTCCGCGCGCCGATCAGCGCGAGATGTTTTGCGGCTCGCGCGTGCGGTTGATCGAGACAAATCTGGCGCTTGAATGGCAGGATCCGGAAGGTCACGATCTTGCCCACGCAAAGCGTATCCTCGCCGAACTCGAAATCCAATTCAGACCCGATATCGTTCACCTCAACAGCTTTCGGGAGGCGACATTCCGATGGAGCGTGCCGACGGTTGTCGTGGCGCACTCCTGCGTCAATTCGTGGGCGCTGGCCTGCCGGGATACGGCCTGGCTCAACGAGCCCCGATGGAATCGCTATACTGAGGCGGTCGCCTCGGCACTCGACAGCGCCCGGGCCTGGGTTTGCCCGAGCCAGTCATTCCATGATGACATCGTTAAGATCTATCACCCTTCGTCGCCTGGCGCGGTGATCTGGAACGGTATTGCCCCCGGGGATCTACCCCATCGCAAGCGCGAGTTGATCCTGGCCGCGGGCCGCCTCTGGGATCGCGCCAAGAATATCGAGACGTTGGCGGCCGCGGCTCCTGGTCTCGACTGGCCGGTTCACGTCGCCGGCCCCGGCGGCACAGATTCGCCTGACATCACCTGGCTCGGACAGTTACCGCAGCCTGACTTGCATGAACGGCTCCAGCACGCAGCGATCTTTGCGAGCCCCGCACGCTACGAGCCGTTTGGCCTCTCCGTTCTGGAAGCTGCCGCAGCCGGCTGCGCGCTCGTCCTCTCCGATATACCGACCTTCCGGGAATTATGGAGTGGAGCAGCGCTGTTCTTCGATCCCTCCGACAGCCCAACACTGCACAGACTCTTGGCTGATCTCTGTTTCGATGATCTCGAAAGGGCACAATTGCAGCGCCGCGCGTACGAACATTCCCTGACGTATTCACTGGCACGCACCACGAGTGCCTATCTCAAGCTCTATGAAGAGCTGCTCACCTCAGAGCGTGCGTCAGCACCGCACAGCCGCATCGAGGTGCGCGCATGAAGTGTGTTCTGTTTTATCACGCGTTCACGTCCTGCTGGAACAATGGCAATGCTCACTTCCTGCGGGGTTACGCCCGCGAGCTGGCCGCGCTCGGCCATGAGGTCGTGGTGTTCGAGCCGATCGACGGATGGAGCCGGCTGAATGCGATCCGCGAAATCGGCGGCGAGGCCATACAAGACGTCGGCCGGCTTTTCCCTGGCGTCTCCGTTCGTCGCTACGACGCCGCGCTCGACTTCGACGAAGCGCTTGATGGCGCCGGTCTCGTGATTGTGCATGAGTGGAATTCGCCCGATGTGATCGAGCGGGTCGGACGCAGGCGCGCCCACGGTACGCCCTTTACTCTGCTGTTTCACGACACGCACCATCGAGCGGTCACGGCGCCGGATGAACTCGCGCAGTTCGACCTGGATGCGTTTGACGGCGTTCTCGCCTTTGGCGAGGTCCTCCGTCAAATCTACATGAAACTGGGTTGGGGCAACCGCGCCTATACCTGGCACGAGGCGGCGGATGTCGCCTTGTATCGTCCCATTCCCAATGTTGAACGCGCCGAAGATCTGGTCTGGATCGGGAATTGGGGCGATGGAGAACGCAGCGCCGAACTCAACGAATTTCTGGTCGATCCCGTCGCCGAGCTGAGCCTGCAGGCAAGCGTCTATGGCGTGCGCTATTCGGACGACGCCATCCACACGATCCGGACCGCCGGTATCCGGTATGGCGGNNNNGCTGGCTTCCCGCCCACTGGGCTCCTGTCGCCTTCGCCGGCGCACGCGCCACCATCCACGTGCCGCGCGGCCCGTATGTCCGATTGCTTCCCGGCATCCCAACGATCCGTGTGTTCGAGGCGCTGGCCTGCGGCATCCCTCTGGTTTCGGCACCCTGGTCTGACGCAGAGGAGCTGTTTCCCGACGGCGCATATCTCACGGCGGCGCATGGCGCTGACATGAGCCGCAAGCTTCGTGCCGTCCTCGATGATCGCGAGCTGTCTTCGGCGTTGGTAGCGACAGGCCTCCGCGCCATCCGGGAGCGGCATACTTGCCGGCATCGCGCGCAACAACTCGTCGGGATCGTTGAGGCGATCCGTGCTTCCGATGCCTCGTCACCGCCATTGCGATATATCGGAGCCTCCGCATGAAGATCACCTTCTTCGGATCAAGCCTTGTCTCCTCGTACTGGAACGGCGCCGCCACCTATTACCGTGGCATGCTGAAGGAGATTGCGGCGCTCGGCCACGAGATCACTTTCTTCGAGCCTGACGCCTTCGAGCGGCAGGCTCATCGCGACATCGACGATCCGCACTGGGCCCAGGTCGTCGTCTATCCGGCGACGACCGACGGCTGGCGCAATTCGCTCGATACGGCCGCCCGATCGGCCGACATGGTGATCAAGGCGAGCGGCGTCGGTGTGTTCGATCAAGAGCTGGAAACCGCGGTTGCCGCCCTGCCCTCCCGGATCGTGCGTGTCTATTGGGATGTCGATGCGCCCGCCACGCTGGAAGCGATCGCAAGCGATCCGCATCATCATCTGCGCCGCGCTATTCCATCCTACGACATCGTCCTGACCTACGGCGGCGGCGATGGTGTCGTGGCTGCCTATCGCGCCATGGGCGCGCAGGACTGCGTGCCAATCTATAACGCGCTTGATCCCCGCACCCATTTTCCGTCGCCAGCGGAGCCGGGCTTCACCTGCGATCTCAGCCTTTTGGCCAATCGCCTGCCCGATCGCGAACAGAGGGTCGAGCATTTCTTTCTCGATGTCGCGCGCGACCTGCCAAGCAAGACGTTCGTGCTTGGCGGCTCCGGCTGGGAGACCAAGAACACGTCCAGCAACCTTCGCAAGGTGGGCCACGTCGGCACCGGTGCGCATAATGCCTTTTTCGGCTCCGCTCTCGCCACCCTGAATGTCAATCGCGACAGCATGGCACGCTTCGGCTTCTCGCCGCCGACGCGGGTGTTCGAGGCGATCGGCGCAGGCGCCTGCCTGATCACCGACTGCTGGAAGGGCATCGATCACTTCCTCGAGCCAGGTTTGGAGGTTCTGGTCGCGGCGAACGGCGGCGAAGTTGCGAGCCACCTCGCGGCGCTCAGCCCGGACCGCGCCCGCGCCATTGCCGATCGCGCCCGCGCCCGGATCCTCAGTCTACACACCTATCGCCATCGCGCGCGCCAGTTCAACGAACTCTTCACAGGAAGCAGCTCGCAAATCGAGGCAGCAGAATGAACCTCAACATCGTCGTCATCGGTCTCTCGGTCACTTCGTCATGGGGCAATGGTCACGCCACGACCTATCGCGCCTTGATCGAGGCCTTGGCGCGACGCGGTCATCACGTCACGTTCCTCGAGCGCGACGCTCCCTGGTATCGCGATCACCGCGATGTGACGAACCCTGCGTCGTGGCGGGTCGAGCTCTATCAATCCCTGAAGGACCTTCCACGGCGCTTTGGCGGCTTGGTCCGGAACGCCGATCTGGTCGTCATTGGCTCCTATGTCCCAGACGGCATTGCCATCAGCGAATGGGTCACGACCCATGCGCGCGGGATCACCGCCTTCTACGACATCGACACTCCGGTCACGCTTGCACGCCTCGAGCATGGCCTGGAATATCTCTCGGCTGCGATGATTCCTCGCTTCGACCTCTATCTTTCCTTCGCTGGCGGACCGGTGCCGCAAACGATCGAGAAACGCTACGGCAGCCCGCTCGCCCGGACCCTCTATTGCAGCGCCGATACCGATATCTACAGGCCGCAAGTCGCCAGGAATCGCTGGACGCTCGGCTATCTCGGCACCTATAGCGACGACCGACAGCCGGTACTCGAGCAACTGCTGATCACCCCGGCTCGCAAGCTTAGCTCGGAACAATTCGTCGTTGCCGGCGCGCAATACCCTGAGGGGACCGTGTGGCCCGGTAATGTCAGCCGCATCGAGCACCTTTCGCCCGATCGGCATCCCGCGTTCTATGCCGAGCAGCGGTTTACCCTGAACGCCACCCGCGCTGATATGAAGGCGCTGGGCTTCTCGCCGAGCGTTCGGTTGTTCGAAGCAGCGGCCTGCGGCACCCCGGTCATTTCGGACCGATGGCCGGGACTCGAGACCGTCTTTGAGCCGTCCCGCGAAATCTTGCTGGCATCAGGCCCGCGCGAGGTCCTCGAAATCCTCCGCGACATGCCCGAGGACCGACGGCGGAGCATCGCGGAGCAGGCGCACCGTCGCGTGCTTCGCGATCACACGTCCGATCACCGCGCTCGGCAGCTGGAAGGCTATTACGCCGAGGCTTTGGCGCACCGCCGTCGAAAGACCACCCAATTTCCCGCCTCCCGTCCGATGCAGGTTGCAGAGATTTGAAAGGCCCGTCATGACATTCAATGCCATCATTCCCTCCGGCGAGCGCGCGACGACCGTCCTGGTCGCGGGCGGAGCCGGCTTCATCGGATCGCATCTTTGCGATGCTCTCCTGCAACGCGGCAAGACCGTCATCTGCCTCGACAACCTCTTCACTGGCAGCATCGACAACATTCGGCCGTTGCTGAACCACCCGAACTTTCGCTTCATCGAGCATGACGTGCGTGATCCCATCGCGATCGAAGACAGGGTTGACCGGGTTTACAGTCTTGCCTGCCCGGCCTCGCCGCGGCATTATCAGAAGGATCCGATCGGCACGATGAAAACGTGCGTGCTCGGAGCAATCAACCTGCTCGAGCTTGCGCGCCTGAAGGGCGCCCGGATTCTCCAGGCTTCGACCAGCGAGGTGTACGGCGACCCGGAAATTCATCCGCAACCCGAATCCTATCTCGGCAACGTCAACCCGATCGGGCCACGCGCCTGTTACGACGAAGGCAAGCGGGCAGCGGAGACGTTGATGTTCGACTACCAGCGCACCCACGGCGTCGAGATCAAGGTCGCGCGAATCTTCAACACCTATGGCCCGCGCATGTTGGAGAACGACGGACGCGTCGTTTCCAACTTCATCGTGCAGGCGCTCCGGGGCGAGCCGATCACGATTTACGGCAGCGGCAGTCAGACCAGGAGCTTCTGTTTCATCGACGATCTCGTTCGTGGGCTTCAGCTCCTGATGGAGAGCCCGTCGTCCATCACCGGGCCGTGCAATCTGGGCAATCCCCATGAAATCACCATCGAGACCATCGCGCGCGAGGTGCTCGCCTGCACCGCATCCAACTCGCCAATCCGCTTCGAGGCGCTTCCAAAGGACGATCCGAAGCGCCGCAAGCCGGTGATCGATACCGCGACGCGGATCCTGGGATGGCGACCGCGCGTCGCGCTCGAGGACGGCCTCAAGGCAACGATTGCCTATTTCGCACTTCGCATCGCGTCAGACTCGCCCACGCTCGTTCCCGTTATCGCAACGCGCCGGCCAGGACGTGGAGCACGCAATCGCATGACCATCGCCGAGTAGCGGCGAGGGTTCGCCGCCACGCGGGATATTGTGCTGGCGCGCGCAACCACATTGGAACTCGATCGCGATTGTTCCATCGCAACATATGTTAATCCGAAATGCGTTCACATGTGTGGTCGCGCAGCTACAGCCACCGCGCTGATTGCCCGATACGGTCCTCGCAGGGTGGGGATTGCTCAAGACCTGATGGAACAAATGAAAATGAACAAGCTTTTGGCTTCGGCCGCATTCGGCGCTTTGATCATCGGAGCGTCGTCGGCTTCCGCCGCGGACCTCGCTGCGCGACCCTATACCAAGGCGCCGCCCGCGGTCGTTGCCGCGGTCTACGACTGGAGTGGTTTCTACATCGGCATCAACGGCGGTTGGGGACAAAGCCATGACCGCCGCGTGTTCGACCCGACGGCGACGCTGGTCGGCAGCTACAACGCGAACGGCGGCACGGTCGGCGGCCAGGTCGGCTATCGCTGGCAATCCGCGGGCTGGGTGTTCGGACTTGAGGCCCAGGGCAATTGGGCCGACATCTCCGGCAGCACCGGCAACCTCGTCGTCCCCGGCGGCACGGTCCGCTCGAAGATGGACGCATTCGGCCTGTTCACCGGCCAGGTCGGTTACGCCTGGAACAACGTCCTGCTCTACGTGAAGGGCGGCGCTTCGATCACCGACCGGAACTATCAGTTCCTTACGGCTGGCGGCGCACTCGCTTCGGAAACCGGCTACGGCACCCGTCTCGGCGGCACGGTCGGCGCCGGCCTCGAGTTCTCATTCGCCCAGAACTGGTCGCTGGGCGTCGAGTACGACCACATCTTCGAGAACCGCCATGGTGCGACGTTCACCATCCCGGGCGGCGGCAGCGTGACCGGCTTCTCGACCGGCGGTGACACCGATCTGATCCTGGGTCGTCTGAACTACCGCTTCGGAGGTCCGGTCGTCGCCAGATACTGAGCGAAAACGTCCCATTCCAATCAACTCAAAGCCCCGCTCACGCGGGGCTTTTTCTGTCAAATGGCCTCTACTTCATGACCTATTTTGACTCCTTGTTTCGAAACGGATCGTCGGCCTCGTCGTAGCCGCGCTCGATCAGGCACTTTCGGCGTTCGCGGCAGTTGCAGCTCCAAGATCGGCCGCATGATTGCGCAAATCCAGCCCACTGCGGCAGAAGCGGCACGGCCTGATCATAGCGTATCCGGCGTCCGCAGCGTGTTGGATCGATCCTCGTTGCGCAGCTCTTGCTCGGCCGCGTGCCAGAACTCTTCCTCGCGGCCTTCGGGCTGGCCGGCGCGCTCCCACAATTGGTGGGCGCGCTCTCTGATCTCTTGCTCGCTCGGCTCGGACAATTGCATCTCCTGTCGTGAAGCGCGGCCCCACCCTTTGGGGGCTTGGGGGACTTTGAGGCGGGGCCGCGCAGGCCAGCCATCGGGCGCGACGCTGACCCGCGGATTCAAGCTTCCATCATGAGCAAGAGTTCCTGGGACTGCGATGATGCCAAGCCGATTCCATTCGGCAGTCGCCCGCACAGCGTGTCGCCCAGCGGGCTGTTCTGAAGGCGTGTCAGCTCGCCGGATCAGGTCAATCGAGACCTCGTCAACGGCAGCATCTGTGGCGCCAGCAAAGATCCGGCTTATATGTGGCCAGCTTCTCCGCAGCACCACGTGAAAAAAATCTTGCTTGTCTTTCTTGTTCTCATCTTCGTGCCGCTCGCCGCATCGGCTGCGCGGTATCTTTGGCTTGGCGATGGCCGCGGCAACTGGCAAACCGCCGATCGCTCCAGCGCCGGCTTGTTGCCGGCCGCAGCGACCCATCCGGATGCGGTGGTCCGCGTCTTCGCTGCGCGAACCGTTCGCTGGCGCAGCATATTCGCGGTACATACCTGGATCGTGGTGAAGGAAAAGGGCGCGGCAACGTACAGCCGATACGACTACACCGCCTGGGGCGAGCCGATCCGCGCGAACGGTTTCGCCCCCGACGGGCGATGGTTCGGCGCCATGCCCGAGACCATCGTCGCGATCGATGGGGACCGGGCTGCGGCACTCATTCCCAAGATCCGGTACGTGATCGAGAACTACAGGTTTCGAGCCTACGGCGACTACAGCGCGTGGCCCGGCCCCAACTCGAATACCTTCGTGCAGGCCGCGCTCGATGCCGTACCGGAGCTTCGGGCCGTCCTGCCGCCGACTGCTATCGGCAAGGACTTCCCGTATGACGGCCATTGGATCGGCCTGACGCCATCCGGCACCGGCGTCTTCGCTTCGCTTGGCGGATATGCGGGGCTCACGGTCGGATGGGTCGAAGGCCTGGAGATAAACGTCTTCGGCGCCGTTCTCGGATTTGATATCCGGCGTCCCGCGCTCAAGCTGCCGGGCCTCGGACGCCTCGGCGTGCCTGTCGGGCTCTGACCAATCGGCTCCGCTGATGTGCACGACCTCGGCCGCCACGTTATCGATCGGCTAGATCTTCCGGACGACCAGATCTCGCGATGCGGCTGTCGTAGGATCAGGAGTGGAGACAGCGGCGCAGATCGTCAATCCATCTCCACTATCTCGGCCGCCAGTTCAGCCACAGCCCGTCTTGCGGCCTCCGTCATTCCCCCGAGCGTCTGTGTGTGCCGAGCGGCACATTCGACGATCTTTTCTGCGACATATCTCCGCGCTGGATGTCCTTCGAACGTCAACGGCATCAGCCTGCAAGCCCGCTCCAATGCGACATCCATGTTGGAGATGGTTCGCTCACTAAATCTTTCGGAAAGCAACATGACCTGCCCCACGAACAAGCCGGCAATAAAGAATGTCCATGGAAGCAGCCGCCTCGCCCGCGTAGAGCGTCAGCAGCATCCCCCAAGTCATCGGCTAAGCTAACAGAGCGTTGCTTGATCCACATTCACAAACGTTAAGTGCGGCACAATCCAGTTGCCGCCGGCACCCAGGCTGCAGGAACTATTGCATCGGGACGAGATTGGCTCCGCAGATGTGCAAGAGTCTAGCAGCAGTGGCTTGTTGATGCCCCAAGCAGAGCGCGCCGAGGAGCCATCAGAGCCAACCACGGGTAGTTCAGGTCACCGCCGCTTTGCGCGTGCAGTTGGTCTGGGGGTGGTGACCGGCGCAGCAGATGACGACTGTTCTGCGATCGGGACTTACGCGAGCGCAGGCGCTCAATTCGGCACGGCACTTCTATGGACCGCGCCGGTGACCTTCCCCATGATGTTCGCGGTCGTGTATCTCTCGTCCAAACTGGGGCAGGTCAGCGGGAAAGGTCTGTTTCATGTCATCCGGGAGATCTATCCGGGCTGGATCCTGTGGCCCACGTTGATCGGAGTCCTGATCGGAAACACCATCGAGGCGGCGGCAGACCTCGGCGGAATGGCAGCGGCCCTCCAGCTGTTCATTCCAATTGCAACACCCATTATCGTTGTCATCATTGCCGCAATGATCGTGGCGCTCCAGCTATGCGGCTCCTACGAACTCATCCGGAACATCTTCCGATGGCTTGCTCTCGCTCTCTTTGCTTACGTGGCCTCGGCGTTGCTTGCGAGGCCCGACCCCTGGGAAGTCCTGCGTGGAACGCTTGTACCGACGATCCACTTCTCACGTGATTTCCTATCCATTCTCGTCGCGATCATCGGCACGAGCCTCTCGGCTTATCTTTACACCTGGCAGTCCAACGTTGAAGTCGAGGAGAAGATTGCCCAGGGGCGAGTCAAATTGAGGGAGCGCCAAGGCTCCAGCGAGTCCGACTTGCACAAATCCCGGATCGATATCCTGACAGGGATGCTGTTCTCCAACGTCATCATGTACTTCATCATCCTGGCGACCGGAGCCACGTTGTTCAAGGCCGGCCAGACCAACATAGATTCCGCAACGCAAGCCGCCGAGGCCTTGCGTCCACTTGCGGGTGACGCTGCAGGCATCCTGTTTGCCGTCGGCATCATCGCGGTCGGCTTTCTCGCTATTCCGGTCATGACAACGGGCGCGGCCTATGACCTGTGTCAAGTCTTGGGCTGGAAGAGCAGCCTTCATGAGAAGCCCAGCGAAGCGCCGGCATTTTACCTCGTCATCACAGCCTTTACGGCCGCCGCTGCCTGTTTGAACTTCCTGGGCCTCAACCCGATGCGAGCCTTGATCTATTCCGGCATCGTGCAGGGGTTTTCGACGCCGCCACTGCTTCTGTTCATCCTGATGATAACGAACAACCGCCGTATCATGGGCGACAAGGTCAATAGCCTGCCGCTCAACATCCTGTCTTGTGCGACAGTGATTGTGATCTTTGCCGCCAGCATCGGATTGGTCATGACATGGTTCATATGAGGATGCGATGTCGCTCGATTGCGTGATCGTCGGCGGCGGGCCCGCGGGACTGATGACTGCCATCTACCTGGCCCGCTTCCGCCGCAGCGTTTGCGTGATTGATGCCGGAGCAAGTCGGGCCGCCCTCATCCCCCGCAGCCACAATCTACCGGGTTTTGCCGGCGGATTACCCGGAACGGAGCTTCTGGCGCGCATGACCGCGCAACTCGCGGAGCTAAAGGTGCCGCTGGTCCGTGCCGAGGTCACGTCGCTCGAAAAAGCTCAGGATGGATTTCAGGTAACCTGGACCGGTGGAGGCGCCGATGCCGCGACGGTCGTGCTCGCTTGCGGGATCGTCGACATCCATCCGACATGTGAACAATGGCGCCTTGCGGTCGCTGAGGGACTGTTGCGGTATTGCCCCGTATGTGACGCCTATGAAGCGACGGGCCGTCGTGTCGCGGTGGTGGGGCCGCTAGACCAAGCGACGCCCAAGGCACTATTTCTGCGCGGCTTCTCTACGGACGTGACCGTGCTCGCGACCCGCATGAATGGGGACGGTTTGGCATCCGTGCTTGCCGAAACCGATATTTCCCTCATCCATGCGCCAGACGTGAGCTTAAGACGCTCCGGTGACAAGCTAGAGGCCGTGCTTGCCGACACGGCGGTCGAGTTCGATGTCATATACCCGGCCATGGGCGCCGAGGTTCGCTCGCAACTCGCACTATCGCTTGGCGCAGCGCATACCGATGGGGGCTATCTCACGGTCGACGATCACCAACGGACCTCGATCGCCGGTCTCTACGGTGTTGGAGATCTTGTCGTCGATCTGCACCAAATCTCTGTCGCCTTTGGCCACGCCGCAGTAGCGGCCTGCACCATTCACAACAGTCTACCTCGACGACTTGCCTAGCCGGCAAAATCAAGCGCGTCCGAGATCTTGTCTTTAGGAACTGATCTCCCGAGCGGGCATTCATTCTGCGGGTGGACCACGCATCTCCTCATAGCAGGGCAAGCCCGCTTCGCCTCCGTCGCGGGGTTTTCTCCGAGGAACTAGAACATGAGGGATGACCGCACAGGCAACGAGCCGTCGCCCCTCGTACTGTTCGGCGTGGCACTTATCCCGATATTTGCCGTGCTGGCATGGTTCGCGTTCGGATGAGTCTCGCCAGACGAGTGATTGATCACCGGCCCCACCGGAAAGCGAGGTTATGCTTCGGCATCCTTCTCCAGGGGTCTGGAAACCAAGCGACCGCCTTGGGGCGGCCGGCTTCATCTGGGCGGGCCGGCCCGAGCGAAAATGGGCCTTCGTGGAAATTTCGTGGAAACCACCCCTTCAGGCCTCGGGCGCCGAACGCCTAAATCATTGAAGAGGATGGTGGGCACGACAGGGATCGAACCTGTGACCCCTACCATGTCAAGGTAGTGCTCTCCCGCTGAGCTACGTGCCCTAATCGTCCGGATAGGTCGGGTGGGGGTCCTATAACGGCTCAGGGGAGCCGGCGCAAGGACGGAACGCGGCCGATTTAGGCCGCCAGCATCTTGTTCACTTCGCTCACCAATTCTCGGAGGTGAACGGGCTTCGACAGCACCTTGGCGTTCTTGGGGGCGTCCGAATCCGAGTTCAGGGCGACTGCGGCAAAGCCGGTGATGAACATGATCTTGATGTCGGGGTCGAGTTCCGAGGCCCGGCGGGCGAGCTCGATGCCGTCCATCTCGGGCATCACGATGTCGGTCAGCAGCATCTCGAACGGCTCTTCCCGCAAGCGCTGATAGGCGGCCATGCCGTTGTCATGGGACGAGACCTGAAAACCGGCGTTTTCCAGCGCCTTGACCAGGAAACGGCGCATGTCGTTGTCGTCTTCGGCGAGCAGGATTTTTGGCATGGGCGGAACGTCGATCCCCAGAGGATATGCAGAGGTTACTAAGCCCGACAGAGGGTAAATTTGGGGTGAAAATCTTAACCCTATGGGCTCGCCACTGCGAGGTGTTGTGAACCGGAACGGGCGGCGAATCAATTCCGGTGCGCCCACGCATCCACGCCTGCCTGCCCACACGGTTAAGACATGTTCCAGCGCGGATCACGCTTTTTCGCTTGGCAGAATGGTTGCGATTCCGGACAATGGCGACACATAAGAGCCGCTCGATCGGCCGAATCACCCGATCTGGACCCATGCTGGATCGTGCGGCGTGAAGGGACGAAGCCTGAGAAGATGACCCGGTTTGACGGCGAGGTGTCGCCAGCCTTCGAGATCGTGGAGCCCGCCGAGTGGCGCGCGCCTGTTATCTTCAACTCGCCCCATTCCGGCTCGACCTACCCGGACGAATTCCTGAACGCATCCCGGATCGACCTGCCGACGCTGCGGCGCTCGGAAGACTCCTTCATGGACGAGCTGATCGGCCATTTGAGCGCACGCGGGTTTCCGACCGTGCGGGTCAACTTTCCCCGCTCCTATGTCGACGTCAACAGAGAGCCCTATGAGCTCGACCCCCGCATGTTCACCGGCCGCCTGCCGAGCTTCGCCAACACCCGCTCGATGCGGGTCGCCGGCGGATTAGGCACGATTCCGCGCGTGGTCGGCGACGGCCAGGAGATCTATCGCGACCGCATCGCGGTCGACGACGCGCTGGCGCGGATCGAGACGCTGTACAAGCCCTACCACCGCGCGCTGCGCCGGCTGATCAACAAGGTGCACCAGATGTTCGGCACCGTGGTGCTGGTCGACTGCCACTCGATGCCCTCGGTCGGCGTCAGCAGGGACGAGCCGCGCCGCCCCGACGTCGTGATCGGCGACCGCTACGGCACGAGCTGCACGCCGCTGCTGCCCGACCGCGTCGAGGAGACCATGACGGGGCTCGGCTATTCGATCGGCCGCAACAAGCCCTATGCCGGCGGGTTCATCACCGAGCACTACGGCAACCCTGCAAGCGGCCTGCATGCCGTGCAGCTCGAGTTCAACCGCGCGATCTACATGGATGAGCGCCGCCGCGAGCGCAGCCCGCGCTTTGCGCAAGTGGCGAGCGATTTCGGCGTTCTCGCCGAGGTGCTGGCGACCACGATCCCGTTCGGCGATCTCGGCCCGTTCCAGGCCGCGGCGGAATAGACGCGCGGGTTCGAACGATCACCTTGCCTGCGATTGACGCGAAGGCGTTTGCGTTTGGCTTGAGATCGCGCGCCAAACTGAAAACAGACAGACAAGAAAAAAGGGCCGCTCGCGAATGACGCAAGCGGCCCAAGTCTAGGGAGGAAACGCCCAAGGAGGGCAGCGGTAACGCGAGAAGCGCTACCGCACCGCAACAATATGCGGCCGCGCCGCACAAAGTGCAAGGGCTTTTGAGCCGTTTCCCATGCAAAAACACATGGCTCAGTTGCTCCCAGAGAAACCCAGATTCAGTTTCTTTGATAAGGAAATTCAATGGGTTGATAGTCGCTTGCATACGAACAAGGCATGTTCGGAACTAAGTTTTCAACTCAATGATCGATATTTGGCCAGCAGATGGCTCGCCAATCGTCTGACTATTTGGCTTGCCGGGCCGACCGGTCGCCGGACCCAAAATACCAGGGTGCAAATCAAGACAGCGCTGCACGCAAGCGGCGAATTGAGCTAGGCAGATGCGAGCTTCAGCCAACTTTCGTTTTGAGGATGCGCCGTGACGGTGATCGATTTCTCAGCCTTCATCGGACGGCTCGCCACTGCCTCCGGCGAGACCATCCTGCCGTTCTTCCGCACCTCGCTGTCGATCGACGACAAGAGCAAGACCAAGGATTTCGATCCGGTGACCGAGGCCGATCGCGCCGCCGAGGCGGTGATGCGACGGCTGATCAAGGCGAGCTTCCCCCAGCACGGCATCGTCGGCGAGGAATTCGGCAATGAGCGCGAGGACGCCGACTATGTCTGGGTGCTCGACCCCATCGACGGCACCAAGTCCTTCATCGGCGGCTTTCCGATCTGGGGCACGCTGATCGCGCTTCTGCACAAGGGCACGCCGGTTTACGGCATGATGCACCAGCCCTTCATCGGCGAGCGCTTTTCCGGCGACAACGGCTCGGCCAATTACAAAGGCCCCACCAGTGAACGCCGGCTGCAGGTCCGCCGCTGCGCCTCGCTGTCGGAGGCGACGACCTACACCACCTCTCCCTTGCTGATGAACGAGCGCGACCGCGCCATTTTCGGCCGCATCGAGCAGGGTGCGCGGCTGTCGCGTTATGGCGGCGATTGCTATTCCTATTGCATGCTGGCCGCCGGCCATGTCGATCTCGTGGTCGAGACCGAGCTGAAGCCTTATGACATCGCAGCGCTGATCCCGATCGTGACCGGCGCCGGCGGCGTCGTAACCACCTGGGAAGGCAAGCCGGCCCAAGGCGGCGGCCGCATCGTCGCGGCGGGCGATGCAAGAGTTCACGAAGAAGCACTGAAGTTGCTCAATGCGTAGGCGAGCGAGGGGCTTGCATGACTAATTGGCGTAAGCTCCTCCTCTCGATCCTGCTTCTGTTTCCGACCCTCGCCTCCGCCCAGAATTTTCCGGCGAAACCGATCAAGCTGATTGTGCCGTTCCCGGCCGGCGGCCCCAACGACATCATCGCCCGCGTGATCGGCCAGCGCATGTCGGAGCTGTCGGGCCAGCCGGTGCTGATCGACAATCGCGGCGGCCAGGGCGGCGTGCTCGGGACCGATGCGGTGGCCAAGGCCGCGCCCGACGGCTACACCATCGCGATCACCAGCGCCGGCGCGCTCGCGATCAGCCCGAGCATGGAGAAGGTCGCCTACGACACGCTCACCGATCTCACGCCGATAACCCTGGTTGCGACCGTGCCGGAAATGCTCGTCGTCGCCAGCAACGTGCCGGCAAAGGACCTCGGCGAATTGATTGCGCTCGCGAAAGCGCAGCCCGGAAAACTCAACTTCGCCTCGACCGGACCCGGCAGCCTGCCAAACCTCGCCGGCGAATTGTTCAAGCTGACGGCCAGGATCGACATCGTGCACGTGCCCTATCGCGGCGCCGCGCCGGCGGTGAACGATCTCTTGGGCCAGCAGGTGCAGATGACATTCCTCGATCTCCCGGCGCTGCTGCCGCAGGTCAAGGCCGGAGCGCTGCGGCCGATGGCGGTCGGCTCCGCCGAGCGCACACCCACGGCGCCGGAGGTGCCGACCACGAAGGAAGCCGGCTTTCCCGATCTGCGCATCGAGAACTGGTACGGCATGGTGGCGCCCAAGGGCACGCCGAAAGAGATCGTCGCCGCGCTGCATGACCTCGGGACCAAGGCGATGGCGGATCCCGCAGTGAAGGAGAAGCTCGCCCAGCAGGGCGCAACGCTAGTTGGCGACGAGCCGGAGCATTTTCGCGCCTTCATCGCGGATGAGACCAAGAAGTGGGCGAAGGTGATCAAGGACGCAGGCGTGGAGACGGCGAAGTAGGCCGCACCGTTCCTACATCGTCATGGCCGGGCTTGTCCCGGCCATCATGTCCTTCGAAGCCGCACTAAAAACGTGGATG
>NZ_LJYG01000101.1:134772-159690 GCF_001440035.1 Bradyrhizobium manausense
TGCCCGGGACAAGCCCGGGCATGACGGTCTCTCGAGCCACCTCACACTGCCTCGGCTCTTAAATGCTCCACCAGCATCTTGGCCGGGCGCGGCAGCGCCTTGAAGCTGCGCGCGCAGATCACGAGCTTGCGGTTGGCGAAGGCGTCGCGCAGGCGGACCATGGCGAGCGGCATCAGCCTGGCACAGCGGCGGGCGGCGGCTTCGGGCACCACGGCGACGCCGACATCGGCCGAGACCAGCCGGCAGATCGCGTCGAAGTCACGCAGGCGCGCGCGGAAATGCGGGCGCATGCCGAGCCGCGCGGCGTGCTTTGAAATGTGCATCTGAAGCGCGGTGGCGCTGGTAAGGCCGACGAACTCGCAAGAGCCCGCCTCCTGGAAATCGATCTGCCGGCGGCCGGCGAACGGGCCGCGTTTCGACGTCACCAGCGTCAGGCGGTCCTCGCTGAACACGAAGCGCTCGATATGATCGGGCAGCGCGTGCTCCGCGGCAAAGCCGAGATCGGCAGCGCCGGCGGTGATCGCGGCCGCGATGTCGGTGCTCTCGCGCTCCTCGATGTCGATGGCGACGTCACGATGCTCGCGCAGGAAGCCGGCGAGCGCCTTCGGCAGATGCTCCGAGAGACCTGAGGTGTTGGCGAGGAAGTGCACGCTGGCGCGCACGCCGCTGGCAAAGCCGGCGAGATCGCCGCGCATGGCGTCGACCTGGTGGATCACGAGCCTGGCATGATCGAGCAGGCTCTCGCCGGCCGCGGTCAGCTCCACGCCGCGCCGTCCGCGCTTGAGCAGCGCGACGCCGAGCGCGTCCTCGAGCCCTTTTATGCGCGCGCTGGCGGATGCTAGCGCCAGATGCGACCGTTCGGCGCCGCGAGTGATGCTGCGCTGGTCGGCGACCGCGATGAAGAGCTGGAGGTCGACGAGGTCGAAACGCACGGATGATTTTCTCCAAAGTCCAGCCTTCGTTGGCGACGAAGGCTATCTCCGTAACCTTCAGATTGTGCCCACGCGCCGCTTCGGTCAATGTGGCGCTATGATTGACCCACTCCTCATTCTCATCGCCGCCGTCTTCCTGGTTGCCGGATTCGTCAAGGGCGTCGTCGGGCTCGGCCTGCCGACGGTGTCGATGGGCCTGCTTGCGGTGAACATGGCGCCGAGTCGCGCGATCGCAATCGTGATCGTGCCCGCCATCGTCACCAACATCTGGCAGACCTTTGTCGGCCCGCATTTGCGCGACATCCTCAGGCGCCTGTGGCCGCTGATGATCGGCACCGTGATCGGATGCTGGCTCAACGCCGGCGCGCTGACCGGCCCCCATGCGCGCTACGGCACCGTGGTGCTCGGCGTCCTGCTGGTGATCTATGCCCTTATTGGCCTCAGCAAATTCAAGTTTTACATCGCCCCCCGGAACGAGAAATGGGTCGGCGGCGTGGTTGGCGTCGTCACCGGCGTGATCTCGGCCTCGACGGGTGTGCAGGTGATCCCCTCGATGCCGTTCATGCAGGCGATCGGGATGGAGAAGGACGAGCTGGTGCAGGCCCTCGGCGTGTTCTTCACCACGGCGACGCTGGCGCTGGCCTTCAACCTCACCGCGGGCGGATTGCTGACGCCAGCCAATGCCGTGCCGGGCACTGTGGCCATGGCGATGGCCTTTGCCGGCATGTATGTCGGCCAGTCAGTGCGGCAGCGGATGCCGGCGGAGGCATTTCGCCGCTGGTTTTTGGTCGCGATGATCCTGCTCGGCGTTTATCTCGCCGGCAGCGCGCTGCTGAAGGAATTCGCCTGACAGGAGATCTGTAGGGTGGGTTAGCTTCGCAGATAGCGCGAAGCGCAATCTGCGAAGCGTAACCCACCAACTTCGTTCCACATTCGAGGAGCCATGGTGGGTTACGCGTGGCGACTGCGCTTCGCGCAGCCGCCAAGCTAACCCACCCTGCGCAGCCTCAAAGCTACCGCGTCTCCAGCATGGCGACGCGGATGCCGAGATAGATGAAGAGGCCGCCGAGTGCACGATTGACCCAGGCGATCACACCCTCGGACTGCCGCAGCCGGTGAGCGGCCTTCGCCGCGAACGCCGCCAGCACCAGGCACCATAGCGTGCCCGTGAAGATGAAGATCAGGCCGAGCGTCAGGAAAGCGAGCGGCTTGTGCGGCGCGTCGGCTGCGACGAATTGAGGCAGGAAGGCCAGGAAGAACAGCGCGACCTTGGGATTGAGCGCGTTGGTGAAAACGCCCTGGAGGAAGACCCGCCGCAGCGAGCTGCGCTCCGCCTCGTCCTTGACCGCCAAAAGCCGAGGCCGCGACCACAGCATCTGAAGACCAGTCAGAACCAGATAGGCCGCGCCGACCAGCTTCAGCACCCCGAATGCGGTCGATGAGGCCATCAAAAGCGCGGAAAGGCCGATCGCCGCGCCCGCGACATGGAAAAAGCAGCCGCAACTGATGCCGAAGGCGGCGGCCGCGCCGCCGCGCCAGCCCATCTGCATGCTGCGGCCGATCACATAGACCGTATCGGGCCCCGGCGTGATGTTGAGCAGCACGCCGGACAGGACAAAGAGCCAGATTTCGTGAATGCCCAGCATCAAAAGGTCCTCGCCGCCCGGCAGGTCCGTCCCAAGGGACTGGCCCTAGTCCGTTCGCACCCCGCCGTCCACCATCGGAAATGGTCAGGATTTGCATCAATTTGCAATGCGGATCATACTTTCGCTGGGCATCATCTGCTTTATCTGGGCATCATCTGCTCTATAAAGGCCTAGTTCTTGAAATGCGGGATTCGCGGGCTGCCGCCGCGCAAGTGGCTGGGCCCTTTCCCTTGGAGCTCCGAGGATATGGAAAGACGTCTGGCCGCCATCGTCTGCGCCGATGTCGCCGGCTATTCCCGGATGATGGGCAGGGACGAGGCCGGCACCCATGCCGCCTTCAAGGCCCATCGCAACGCGATCCATCCCATCATTCTCAACCACGGCGGCCGTGTCGTGAAAAACACCGGCGACGGCTTCCTGCTGGAATTCCCCTCCATCGTCGGCGCCACCGAGGCTGCGATGGCGATGCAGCTGCTGATGGCGGAGCGCAACCGTCATCTGCCTGCCGACCGCGCCATGCAGTTCCGGCTCGGCATCCACATGGGTGACGTCATCGCCGACGAGGACGAGGTGTTCGGCGACGACGTCAACATCGCCGTCCGCCTCGAATCGGTGGCGAGCCCCGGCGGCTTCGCGATCTCGGCCAAGGCCTACAGCGAGGCCAGCAAGCATCTCACCGTGCCGCTGGTCGATGGCGGCAACCACCGCTTCAAGAACATCAAGGATCCGCTCGGGGTCTGGACCTGGACGCCTGACGGCGCCGCCGCGCTCGCGCCGGAGCTGAAGGAAGGCTCGACGCTGTCGCAAGCCTACCGCACCGCCATCGTCGGCGTGCTGCCGTTTGCCAATCTCAGCGACTCCCAGGACGAATATTTCTCCGACGGCCTGACCGAGGACCTGATCCACGCGCTGTCGCTGCAGTCCTTCTACCGTGTGCTGAGCCGCAACTCGACGTTCGCCTTCAAAGGCAAGAACGCGAGCACCCGCGTGATCGCGCGCGAGATCGATGCCACCTATCTGATCCAGGGCTCGGTGCGGCGCGCCGGCGCCAAGATCCGCGTCACCGCCGAGTTGATCGCGCCAGAGACCGGCGAGCAGCTCTGGACCGGCCGCTACGACCGCGACATCGGCGACCTCTTCGCCATGCAGGACGAGATCACGACCAATCTGTCCGCAGCCATCGCCACCGAGATCGTCCGCGCCGAGGCCTCCGCGCCGGCGCGCCCGACCAACGACGTCACGGCCTGGGACCGCTTCCTGAAAGGGCTGTCGCATTACTACCGGCAGACCAAGGAAGACCTGGCCACCGCAGTCGCGCTATTCAGGGAAGCGATCGCGCTCGATCCCAAGCTGTCGATCGCGCATGCCTATCTCGCCACGATCCAGATCCAGAGCATCCAGTTCGGCTGGGTCAAGGGCACGCGCGAGATGTGGGCCGAGGCGATGAACCTCGCCGAAACCAGCGTGCGGCTCGACCCGCGCTCCTCGTTCGCGTTCTCGATCCTGTCCTGGGCGCATGCGATGGAGGGGCATCACGAGGCAGCGATGGACGCCGCCAAGCGCGCGGTCGCGCTCAACCCCTACGACATGGGCGCGCGCGGCGTGCTCGGCATCTGCCATTTCATGGTCGGCGAGCACCGCCAGGCGATCGAGCTGTTCTCGATGGCCGCCCAGCGCGACAACAGCGACCCGCGCTATCAATGGGCGGCGCTGAACGCCTTCAGCCATTATCTCCTCCGCCAGTATGACGCGACTCTGTCCTGGGCCCGCGAGCAGCTCTACATCAACCCGAACCATATGCAGGCTCTGGCGATCAGCGCCGCGGCGCTGGCGCAGATGGGCCGGACCGCTGATGCGAGCGAGGCGACAGGCGTATTGATGCGCAATTACCCGACGCTGAATGTCGACCGCCATTTGCGGAATTTTCACTGGAAGCGGCCCGAGGACATCGCGCATTACCGCGACGGGCTCTTGAAGGCGGGCGTACCGGCCAGCAAGCTGACGCTGGTCCAGAGCGACGTCAGACGCGCCGCCGAATCCTGAGGCCGAGCCGCGATCGCGCCTCCGGGTTTTTTGACATGACAGTGAATTCGGCCACACTTCCCCACACGTTGAAGTAGTATAGGTTGCTGTCGGTTTGTTAGGACTTTTCCGCGCTGTATCGGCGCGTCCTTATTCGCGATTCGCTGTTTTCAGGATCTTGGGCCATGAACGACCCCGTCTCGAAGCCCCCCTTCGACCCCTCGATTCAGGTCTCGCCGAACAATCCCTGCCCTTTCCTGCGTGGCCTCGTCGGCGAAGGCTTTGTCGACGGCGGCACCGTGCCGCTGCGGACGCTGTCGCAGACCATCGCAAATGCAAGCGGTGAGACCGGGCTGAAGAAGAGTTCGGCCCGCGTCCAGGTCCGCGGCGTCGCGCTGATCGCCAACGGCGCCTGTCACATTCTGCAAAGCATGTTCTGGGGCGCACAGCTCAACCGCTTGCGCGGCGGCCCGCTCGACAAGCTCGGCGCCGGCTCGCGCATCCTCGGCGTCGACGGGACGGTCAGCGAGGACCAGATCGCGCGGCTCGCCGGGTTCGGCAGCACCTATGCCGATCCCGCTGGCGGCAGCGAGACCGGCCTCAACGCCTCGCAGATCCAGACCTTCATGAACGATAATCTCAAGCGCGCCGGCAATCAGGCACGCTGGTATTACTCGCTCCTGATGAAGTTCGAATGGCCGATCCTGCTCAGGATTATGGGCAAGGGTCAGGGTGACGACCGCTATCTCAGCGTGGCCGAGGTAAGGACATTGTTCAACGAGCGCAAATTCCCTGAGAGGGTCACCCGGCGGATGGTCAGCCAGCCGGTCCGCCCGCCTTCACTGATCTTACGTGCCGTCGGCGGCCTCGTTGCCGCTCTCCTCGTCTTTGGCATCGTAGCGTTGCGCTTTCCCGATCAATTCCAGCCGATGCTGCCCGGCATCCTCGGCAATCTGGTGGCGCCGCCATTACCCCGGCACGTCGAGCCCCGTGCCGCGTACTGGCTCGAGCAAAACTGGGCGCTGGAGGACCGGCACTGGTTTCATCACGCCAGCCAGGGCACTGCGACCTTCCCGGTGCCCTATAGCTGGTTCATGGCGCTGGAGCAGCCGCGGCTGCATTTCTTCGCAAAGCCCGGCATGCTGCACGACAGCGACCATCTGCAGCGCTTCGGCTTCATCCCGAGCCCGCAGACGATCAACACCGATGAGGCGACGCTGCGCCGCTTCGGCTATGCCAATGTCTATGACAAGACCAGGCCGGTGCCGGGGCGGCTGTGGGATCCGCCGGTCAATTGGGGCAAGCAGGCCGAAAACGTCGACGGCCTGCCCGTCGGCTTTGCGCGCATGACCGGCGTGCCTGATCCTGCGACCGGCAAGATCGGCGAGGACCGGATCGGCCTCACCTGCGCCGCCTGCCACACCGGACAGATCCACTACAAGGGCATCGACATCCGCTTCGACGGCGGCCCGGCGATGACCGACCTTAGGAAGCTCGAGGTCACGACCGGCCTGTCGATCGCCTACACGCTCTACGTGCCGGGCCGCTTCAAGCGCTTTGCCGATCGCGTGCTCGGCCCCTCCGCCAGCGATGCGGACCGCGATGCGCTGAAGCAGAAGCTGAGCGCGATCGGCACCTTCCTGGTCGACTGGGAGAAGACCTACGCCAAAACCATCGAAGGCAAGACGAGGTTCAACGAGAAGACGAGGCGGGACGAGCCACAGCAGGACACCGAGGAAGGATATGGCCGCCTCGATGCGCTCAATCGCATCGGCAATCAGGTCTTCTCCCAGGACATGACGCTCAGCGGCCTCAGCGGCTTTGAGAAGAATCTGCACGCCAGGGACGCACCGGTGAGCTTCCCGCCGATCTGGACCGTGCCCTGGCTCAAATATGCCCAGTATGACGCCTCCATCGAGCAGCCGCTGATCCGCAACGCGGGCGAAGCACTGGGCGTGACCGCGCTGTTGAATCTCTCCGACGCCACGCCCAAGGACGCGCTGTTCCGCTCGTCGATCGACATCAAGAATCTGAACTGGATCGAGGATCTGCTGAAAGGATCGGCGCCTTATCCGAAGAAGCAGCTCTCCGGACTGACATCGCCGAAATGGCCCTCGGACATCTTCGGCGACGATGCCTGGAAGATCGATGGCGACCGCGTCAAACGCGGCCGCAAGCTCTATGCGGACATCTGCGTCGAATGCCATCTCGGTCCGGTCAACGATCCCGTGTTCGACATCGAATTTCCGCAACAGAGCATCTGGTCCTCGGACCGCTGGCAGAGCATCGGCGACGACAAATTCCTGAACGAGGTGCAGAAGAGCGCCCGGGGCATGGGGACCGATTCCTCTCAGGCCAGTGTGTTGGCAACCCGCACGGTTCAGGTGCCGGGCTTTCTCAAGCTCGATCCCACGCAGAATCTCAATGGCTGGTGGAACTGCAATCTGCCTGATGTCTCCTCGACCGACATGCCGTACGCGCTTGGCCTGATGGTGCTCGTCGACATCGTCAGCCGCAAGGCAATGGACGACGCCAAGATCGACCCGAAGGTCCAGAATATCTGGTGGGGTGCGCGAAAGAATTGCCCCAATCCCGGTCCGCAGCCTGCCGAGAAGAACGAGCCGGGGCCGTGGTATCGCGCCCGACCGCTCAACGGCGTGTGGGCCACCGCGCCTTACCTGCACAACGGATCGGTGCCGTCGCTCTACTGGATGCTGAGCCCCGCAGCCGAACGTCCCAAGTCGTTCTGCATGGGCGGTGGCCGCGACTACGATCCGAAGCAGGTCGGCTTCGCGGTCACCGACGGCGAGAGCTGCAAGACCGGGCAGTCGCGCTTCTCGACGCGAGCTGCCGACGGCACCGACCTGGTCGGCAACAGCAATGCCGGCCACTCGTTCGATGGCACGCCGGGTCCCGGCAAGGACGGCACCATCGGCCGCGTGCTGAGGGAGCAAGAGCGCTACGATCTGATCGAGTATCTGAAGACGCTGTGAGCGTTTCACCTCTCCCAGCTCTTGTCCGCCGCAGCTTCAGCGAAGGCGGCTGCGGGGAGAGGCAAAATGCCTCCGCACCGTCATTGCGAGCGCAGCGAAGCAATCCAGAGTCTCTCCGAGGAGGCAGTCTGGATTGCTTCGTCGCAAGGGCTCCTCGCAATGACGGAGAATGCGGCTACTTGAACAGCGGCGTGCCCGGCACGAAGGCGTCGAACGCGGCCCAGAACTGGGAGCGGTAGCGGTCCTGCTCCTGGAGGATCTCGTGCTTGGAACCCGCGATCACAAGATGCGAGCCGGCGCGCAAATGGTAGGCGAACTCCTCGATCGCGGCGGTCGAGACCACGGCGTCATTGGAGGCCGCCAGCATCAGGATCGGCTGGCGGATCTCGGAGGGGTAGTTGATGCCCTTGAAGGTGTGCATAGCGCGAAAGGCGGTATCGGCCCAGGCGACCGTCGGTGACGCCAGGCCCAGCGTCGGGTCCTCCTCGAGGATCGCGGCATTGCGCGCATAGCGCACGGGATCGCTGGTCAGCGGATTGTTGATGAAAGGCGACAGCCCGGTGAGGTGATCGCTGCCGCCGGGAACGTAGGCGCCGCCCCGTCCCAGCATGCGCATCGTCTTCAACAGCGCCCGCACCGGAAACGAGGTGGCTCGCCCCGGCAGGTCGATCATCGGCGCGGTCAGCACCATACGATCGAACCAGCGCTTGCCCGCATGCGCCAGCCGCAGCAGCACCGCGCCGCCCATGGAATGGGCCAGCGCGAAGAAGGGCGGCGGACAGTCCGGCAGCACCACCTGCTGCACGAAGGCTTCGACGTCGATCTCGTAGTCGGAGAAGTTGCGCACATAGCCCTTGCGCGGATCGCGCAGACGCCGCGCGGAATGCCCCTGCCCGCGCCAGTCGATCATCGCCACCGCAAAGCCGCGGTCGCGCAGATCGCGCACGGTCTCGAAATATTTCTCGATCTGCTCGCTGCGCCCGGTGAAGACGCAGACCGTGCCCTTGCGGTTCGCCGGCGGCGCCCAGCGCGCAAAGCGCAGCTCGACGCCATCCGAGGTCTTGATGGTGCCGCTGACGACGTCTTCGGGAACGGGGTTGGACGGAATCGAAACCAGCGTCATGATCGGGAGTGCGTGGGCGCCAAGTGCTGTCCTCAAGTGCTTGAGATCAAGGGGCGGGAGCGTCGAAAAGGCGCTGATTCCGCCCTCTTGAACGCCGTCTGGACCCACCCATATCATTTCAGTGCAGGCCGCTACCAGTGTTTCGGAACCGGAACATCAGGCTGCACACAGACTAAGCCCGGCCCGATTGGCGGGCGGGTTACCAACAGTCGCTCAATGGAGGACTTGACCATGCGTAGCTACGATCTCACCCCGTTCTATCGTTCCACCGTCGGCTTCGACCGCCTCTTCAACCTGCTCGACCAGGCAGGCACTGACGGCAGCCCCGGTTATCCCCCCTACAACATCGAGCGCACCGGCGAGAACGCCTACCGCATCAGCGTTGCGGTCTCGGGCTTCTCCAAGGATGAGCTCTCCATCGTCGCGAAGGAAAACACGCTGACGATCAAGGGCGAGAAAGTCGCCAACGAGAACTCGAAGTCCGAGGTGCTCTATCGCGGCATCGCCGCCCGCGCCTTCGAGCGCGCCTTCCAGCTTGCCGACTTCGTGCAGGTGAAGGACGCCTCGCTCGAGAACGGCCTGCTTCACGTCGACCTCGTGCGCGAGATCCCCGAAGCCAAGAAGCCGCGCCAGATCGCGATCAACACCGGCGCTGCCAAGGCGCAGGTGATCGAGAGCTCGGTCGCCGCGTAAGGCGCACGTGCGATCTCCAAGTTGCGAAAACGCCCCGGTGCCCCCGGGGCGTTTTTTGCGCTTTACGCACAGCA
This sequence comes from Bradyrhizobium manausense, assembly GCF_001440035.1. Classification (GTDB taxonomy): domain Bacteria; phylum Pseudomonadota; class Alphaproteobacteria; order Rhizobiales; family Xanthobacteraceae; genus Bradyrhizobium; species Bradyrhizobium manausense. The sequence goes on from NZ_LJYG01000101.1 coordinate 144,256, forward strand.
TCTCCTCAACGTCGTCCTGGGCCGCCGTCTCCCATCTAATGACGATATTGCACCGCATCACAGGCAGGTGAGCAGCGTAACACCCCCGCCTCTCGCTCCGTCCTTTGGACATCGCTAACCAAAACAAGACGGAGAATGATCATGACTTTCTGGCGCAGCCTTTTCGTCGCCGCGAGCCTGCTGGCGGCCCCCATCAGCCTTGCCCATGCGCAGACGCCACAGACCGTGAAAGCCAACAACGTCGTGCTGGTGCACGGCGCCTGGGCCGACGGTTCGAGCTGGTCGGAGGTGATCCCGATGCTCCAGGCCGCCGGCCTTCACGTGACGGCCGTGCAGAATCCGCTGTCGTCGCTTGCGGACTCCGTCGAGGCGACCAGGCGTGTGCTGGCCGAGCAGGATGGCCCGACCGTGCTGGTTGCGCATTCCTGGGGCGGCACCGTGATCAGCCAGGTCGGCACCGATCCAAAGGTCACCGGCCTCGTCTACATCGCCGCGCGCGCCCCCGATGCCGCCGAGGACTTTGTCGCGCTGTCGAAGCAGTTTCCGACGGGACCGGCACGCGCCGGCATCGTCGAGCGCGACGGCTTCACGAAACTCTCGGAAGACGCCTTCCTGAATTATTTCGCCAATGGCGTGAAGCCGGAACAAGCCAAGGAGCTCTACGCCGTGCAATGGCCGACAGCCGCCTCGATCTTCGCCGGCCGCACCACGGAGGCCGCCTGGCACACGAAGCCGAGCTGGTATGCGGTGTCGAAGAACGACGGCACCATCAATCCCGATTTCGAACGCTTCCTCGCCAAGCGCATGAACGCCACCACGATCGAGCTCGACGCCGGCCACCTCTCGCTGGTGTCGCATCCGAAGGAGGTGGCGAATTTGATCCTGGAGGCGGCGGGGTACCCGCGGAGCTGAGCGGCGATGGCGGAAATGCAAAAGGCGCCTGAGTGCTCGGGCGCCTTTCGTTTTGCCAACCTCCCTCCACGATGTCGCCCCGGCCTAGTGCGCAATTGCGCACGGGGCCGGGACGACACCGATGGTGTGATGCGCAGCCTCGCCTAATCCAATCCTTGCACCGCCGGCATCTCCTGGGTCGGCAGGATCGCCGGAGCCGGCTTGGCCTGGCCCACGATCGGCGCCGCCTGCGCGGGTCTTGCTTGCACGGCCGCGGTCTGCTGTGCGGGTTGGACCTGCGTCGCCTGCTCTGCCGGCTTGGCTGGCGCAACCGGCGTCTCGGCACGCTGCGGAGCCGCCTTCGGCAGCGGCACGGCGCGGCTGGCGACATGCGGGATCGAGGCAGGCGGGCGCGGCGGGCCGCCACGGACCATGGTCGGCGGCGGCAGTGCGCCTTGCGGCCGGTAAGGTGCCACCTGCGGCTCCTCATAGGCTGGCGCCATGCCATAGGCGTCAGCGGCCGGCATGAAGCGGATGATCCGGCCATCGCGGGCGTCGATCACGAGCCGGCCGTCGCCGCCGCGGCGGTCGATCGCCGCGATGGTGTAGACCGTGCCGCGCAGGTGGGGGATGCCTGTCGGCGAGAAGCCGTTGTCGCGCAGCACGGCATAGACCTCGGTCGCCGGCAGCAGCGCCGGACCCTCGCCGCGCTCCTCATAGCCATAGCCGTAGCCATAGCCATAGCCGTAACGCGGTGGCGGCGCGGCCACCGGCGGGGCGTAGGGCCCGTCGAAATCCGAGACCGCGATATAGGCCCCGCTCGCCGAAACCTGGGCCTCCGCGGCATTTGCCACCAGCGCCAGCGCGGCGGCGGCCACACATCCTGTGAAAAACTTCATGGTCGGCACGCTCCTGTCAGGCCCCCGAATGGTCAGCGCTCTTTCGCTTCTTGCGGCGTGGCGCGCCTTTCGAAGGGCTGAGGTGAAGCTTCATTGGGGATTTCGGCGCCGCTTGGGCCGGATCGGGGCGCGTTTGCTTCAAAACCGGGGCCGCGCAACTTTTGGAAAGCGATCGATTGACTTATGAGGAATCGGGACTTCCGCGCGCTTGTGTGATAGACAAAAATTTGGCAAGGTGACGTTTAGGACAGGAAGACTGTCTCAATTTTGCTTGCGGTCCCGGCACAGGGATTGCAACGAAAGTCGGTGCTTCCGAGCACCATAAGGCAACAGGAAAAGCCGTTCTCGGGGACGAAGAACGCCTTGGCCTGAATTTAAGAAAATGCGGCTCGCAGCGGACGAGCGGTGACCCAGGCGGGTGCCGCGGAACGCCGAAGGTGCGCCGAAGATGGCGGTGAGGCAGCTTGCCGCATGGAGAGGATTGGAACAATGAACGGGTCGCAATTCGAGCGCGGAAACATCGTGGCAGAAGAGCTGTCGGCGACGGTCGCCTCGAAAACGACCGATCCGATTCAGGAGCACAATTCACGGCCGGAAGCCGAAGGCCTGTACGATCCGAGCCTGGAGAAGGACTCCTGCGGCGTCGGCTTCATCGCCAACATCAAGGGCAAGAAGTCGCACGAGATCGTCTCGGACGCGCTGAGCATCCTCTGCAACCTCGAGCATCGCGGCGCGGTCGGCGCCGACCCGCGCGCCGGTGACGGCGCCGGCATCCTGGTGCAGATCCCGCATGCCTTCTTCAGCCGCAAGGCCAAGGAGAACAAGTTCGAGCTGCCGGCGCCCGGTGAATACGCCATCGGTGCGCTGTTCATGCCGCGCGACACCGCCTGGCGCAACGTCATCAAGAGCATCATCGCCGACCAGATCAAGGCGGAAGGCCTGACCCTGCTCGGCTGGCGCGACGTGCCGACCGACAATTCCTCGCTCGGCGTCACCGTGAAGCCGACCGAGCCCGCCTGCATGCAGGTGTTCATCGGCCGCAACGGCGTCGCCAAGACCGAAGACGAGTTCGAGCGCCGGCTCTACATCCTGCGCAAGTCGATCTCGCAGGCGATCTACCAGCGCCGCGACCGCGGCCTTGCGGGCTATTATCCCTGCTCGATGTCCTGCCGCACCGTGATCTACAAGGGCATGTTCCTCGCCGACCAGCTCGGCAAGTACTATCCCGATTTGCACGAAAAGGATTTCGAGAGTGCGCTCGCGCTGGTTCACCAGCGCTTCTCGACCAACACCTTCCCGGCGTGGTCGCTGGCGCATCCCTATCGCATGATCGCGCATAACGGCGAGATCAACACGCTGCGCGGCAACACCAACTGGATGGCGGCGCGGCAGGCCTCGGTGAGCTCCGAGCTATACGGCAAGGACATCAACCGGCTCTGGCCGATCTCTTACGAAGGCCAGTCGGACACCGCCTGCTTCGACAACGCGCTCGAATTCCTGGTGCAGGGCGGCTACTCGCTGCCGCATGCCGTCATGATGATGATCCCCGAGGCGTGGGCCGGCAATCCCTTGATGGATGAGAAGCGCCGCGCCTTCTACGAATATCACGCTGCCCTGATGGAGCCGTGGGACGGCCCCGCCGCGATCGCCTTCACCGACGGCCGCCAGATCGGCGCCACGCTCGACCGCAACGGCCTGCGGCCGGCGCGCTATCTCGTCACCAAGGACGACCGCATCGTGATGGCGTCCGAAATGGGCGTGCTGACGATCCCCGAGGACCAGATCATCACCAAGTGGCGCCTGCAGCCGGGCAAGATGCTGCTGGTCGACCTCGAGCAGGGTCGTCTCATTCCTGACGACGAGATCAAGGCCGAGCTCGCCAAGAGCCATCCCTACAAGGAGTGGCTGGAGCGGACCCAGATCGTGCTGGAAGACCTGCCGAAGGTGCCGACCACCGGCGTGCGCTCGAACCTGTCGCTGCTCGATCGCCAGCAGGCGTTCGGCTACAGCCAGGAAGACATTTCCATCCTGATGACGCCGATGGCAGCCACCGGTGAGGAAGCCGCGGGCTCGATGGGCAACGACACGCCGATCTCGGCGCTGTCGGACAAGGCCAAGCCGCTGTTCACCTACTTCAAGCAGAATTTTGCGCAGGTCACCAACCCGCCGATCGACCCGATCCGCGAGGAGCTGGTGATGAGCCTCGTCTCCATCATCGGACCGCGGCCGAACCTGTTCGATCTGCAGGGCCTTGCCACCACCAAGCGCCTGGAAGCGCGCCAGCCGATCCTGACCGACGCGGATCTCGAAAAGATCCGCTCGATCTCCGACGTGGCCGACACGCACTTCAAGTCGCGCACGCTGGATACCACCTTCCATGCCGGTCTCGGCGCGGCCGGGATGGACCAGGTGCTCGACGAGCTCTGCGCGCGCGCGGAAGCCGCCGTGCGCGAGGGCGTCAACATCATCATCCTGTCCGACCGCATGGTCGGCACGGACCGGGTTCCGATCCCGTCGCTGCTGGCCTGCGCCTCCGTGCATCATCATTTGATCCGCACGGGCCTGCGCACCTCGGTCGGTCTGGTCGTCGAATCCGGCGAGCCGCGCGAGGTGCATCACTTCGCGTGCCTTGCCGGCTACGGCGCCGAAGCGATCAATCCTTACCTCGCGTTCGAAACCATCATCGCGATGAAGGACCGCCTGCCCGGCTCGCTCGACGACTACGAGATCGTCAAGCGCTACATCAAGTCGATCGGCAAGGGCCTGCTGAAGGTGATGTCCAAGATGGGCATCTCGACCTACCAGTCCTATTGCGGCGCGCAGATTTTTGACGCGGTCGGCCTCAAGGCCGATTTCGTCGGAAAATTCTTCGCCGGCACGCATACCCGCGTCGAAGGCGTTGGCCTTGCCGAGATTGCCGAGGAAGCCGTGCGCCGTCATGCCGACGCCTTCGGCGAGGCGCTGGTCTACAAGAACGCGCTCGATGTCGGCGGCGAATACGCCTACCGCAGCCGCGGCGAGGACCACGCCTGGACCGCCGAGTCGGTCTCGCTGCTCCAGCACGCCGCGCGCGGCAATTCGCAGGAGCGCTATCGTGCCTTCGCCAAGATCCTGAACGAGCAGTCCGAACGCCTGCTGACGCTGCGCGGCCTGTTCCGGATCAAGAACGCGGAGGAAGAGAAGCGCAAGCCGATCCCGATCGAGCAGGTCGAGCCGGCCAAGGACATCGTCAGGCGCTTCGCCACCGGTGCGATGAGCTTCGGCTCGATCTCGCGCGAGGCGCACACGACGCTCGCGATCGCCATGAACCGGATCGGCGGCAAGTCGAACACCGGTGAAGGCGGCGAGGAAGCCGACCGCTTCAAGCCGATGCCGAACGGCGATTCCATGCGTTCGGCGATCAAGCAGGTCGCCTCGGGCCGCTTCGGCGTCACCACGGAGTATCTCGTCAACTCCGACATGATGCAGATCAAGATGGCGCAGGGTGCCAAGCCCGGCGAAGGCGGCCAGCTGCCCGGCCACAAGGTCGACGCGACCATCGCCAAAGTGCGTCACTCGACCCCGGGCGTCGGCCTGATCTCGCCGCCGCCGCACCACGACATCTACTCAATCGAGGATCTGGCGCAGCTGATCTATGACCTCAAGAACGTCAACCCGACGGGTGACGTTTCGGTCAAGCTGGTCTCCGAGATCGGCGTCGGCACGGTGGCCGCAGGCGTTGCCAAGGCGCGCGCCGACCATGTCACCATCGCGGGCTTCGAGGGCGGCACCGGCGCATCGCCGCTGACCTCGATCAAGCACGCCGGCAGCCCCTGGGAAATCGGCCTTGCCGAAACCCACCAGACGCTGGTGCGCGAGCGGCTGCGCAGCCGCATCGTGGTCCAGGTCGATGGCGGCTTCCGCACCGGGCGCGACGTCGTGATCGGCGCGCTGCTCGGCGCCGACGAGTTCGGCTTCGCCACCGCGCCCCTGATCGCGGCCGGCTGCATCATGATGCGCAAGTGCCATCTCAACACCTGCCCGGTCGGCGTCGCGACGCAGGATCCCGTCCTGCGCAAGCGCTTCACCGGCCAGCCCGAGCACGTGATCAACTACTTCTTCTTCGTCGCGGAGGAAGTCCGCGAGATCATGGCCTCGCTCGGCTTCCGCACCTTCAACGAGATGGTCGGCCAGGTTCAGCTACTCGACCAGACCAGGCTGGTGGCGCACTGGAAGGCCAAGGGCCTCGATTTCTCCAAGCTGTTCGTCAAGCAGAAGGAAGAGAAGGGCCAGAAGATCTATCACTCCGAGCGCCAGAACCATCATCTGGAGGCGGTGCTCGACCGCTCGCTCATCGCGCAGGCGCAGCCTTCGCTCGACCGCGGCGCGCCGGTCAGAATCGAGGCTGCGATCAACAGCACCAATCGCTCCGCGGGCGCGATGCTGTCGGGCGCGGTCGCCAAGATCTATGGCCATGCCGGCCTGCCGCATGACACCATCCATGTCAGCCTCAAGGGCACCGCCGGCCAGGCGTTCGGGGCGTGGCTCGCTCATGGCGTCACCTTCGAGCTCGAAGGCGAAGCCAACGACTATGTCGGCAAAGGCCTGTCGGGCGGCAAGATCATCGTCAAGCCGCCGAAGAACTCCGCCATCGTGCCGGAAGAGAGCATCATCGTCGGCAACACCGTGATGTACGGCGCGATCGAGGGCGAGTGCTACTTCCGCGGCGTCGCCGGCGAACGCTTTGCCGTGCGCAACTCGGGCGCGGTCGCCGTGGTCGAAGGCGCGGGCGATCATTGCTGCGAATACATGACCGGCGGCATCGTGGTCGTGCTCGGCAAGACCGGGCGCAACTTTGCGGCGGGCATGTCCGGCGGCATCGCCTACGTGCTCGACGAGACCGGCGATTTCGACAAGCTGTGCAATCTCAGCATGGTCGAGCTCGAGCCGGTGTTGTCCGAAGAGCTGATCAACGCCGGCACCTATCACCATGCCGGGGACCTCGAAGCCCACGGCCGGGTCGACGTGTTCCAGAACCTGCTCGCCTCCGACGTCGAGAGGCTGCACGTCCTGATCACGCGCCATGCCAAGGCGACCGGCTCCGAGCGCGCGGCCGACGTCCTTGCCAATTGGAAGGAATGGCTGCCGAAATTCCGCAAGGTGATGCCGGTCGAGTACCGGCGCGCGCTGCGCGAAATGGCGGCCAACGCGGACGCCGAGCCGAAAATCGCGATCGGGGCGTAAGGCATCACACCCCGTCGTTGCGAGCGCAGCGAAGCAATCCAGAAACTCTCCGCGGAAACAGACTGGATTGCTTCGCCGCAAGAGCTCCTCGCAATGACGACGAGCAAGAAACAGAACGAATTTAAGCGGCAGGGACTTCGGGTTTAATGGGCAAGATCACGGGTTTTCTCGAAATCGAACGGCACGATCGCAAGTACACCCCGGTCGCCGAGCGCGTGAAGCATTACAAGGAATTCGTCGTTCCCTTGACCGAGAAGGAAACGCGCGACCAGGCCGCGCGCTGCATGAATTGCGGCATTCCCTATTGCCATGGCACCGGCTCGGTCGCGCCGGGCACGCCCGGCTGCCCGGTCAACAACCAGATCCCTGACTTCAACGACCTCGTCTATCAGGGCAACTGGGAAGAAGCCTCGCGCAACCTGCACTCGACCAACAATTTTCCGGAGTTCACCGGCCGCATTTGTCCTGCGCCATGCGAAGCGTCCTGCACGCTCAACATCGACGACAACCCTGTCACCATCAAGACCATCGAATGCGCGATCGTCGACCGCGCCTGGGACAATGGCTGGCTGAAGCCTGAGATCGCTGCGGTCAAGACCGGCAAGAAGGTCGCGGTGATCGGCTCCGGCCCGGCCGGCATGGCCTGCGCGCAGCAGCTCGCGCGCGCCGGCCACGACGTGCATGTCTACGAGAAGTACGCCAAGGCCGGCGGGCTGCTTCGCTATGGCATCCCCGACTTCAAGATGGAGAAGGGCATCATCGACCGTCGCGTCAAGCAGATGGAAGCCGAAGGCGTCACCTTCCACTACAACAGCCATGTCGGCGCGGCCGGCAATGTCGATCCGCGCGAGATGCTCAACGAGTATGACGCGGTGGCGCTGACCGGCGGTGCCGAAGCTCCGCGCGATCTGCCGATTCCCGACCGCGAGCTCGACGGCATCCACTACGCGATGGACTTCCTGCCGCAGCAGAACCGCCGCGTCTCCGAGGAGCCGCTGAACGGCGTCAAGGAGATCTTGGCCGGCGGCAAGCATGTCGTCGTCATCGGCGGCGGCGACACCGGATCCGACTGCATCGGCACCTCGCTGCGCCAGGGCGCGCTGTCGGTGACCCAGCTCGAGATCATGCCCGCCCCGCCCGAGCGCGAGAACAAGGCCCTGACCTGGCCGAACTGGCCGCTGAAGATGCGCACGTCCTCGAGCCAGGCCGAAGGCGCGATCCGCGAATACGCCGTGCTGACGCAGAAGTTTTCCGGCGAGAACGGCAAGGTCAAGAAGCTGCACTGCGTCCGCGTCGACGACAAGTTCAAGCCGATCGAAGGCACCGAGTTCGAGCTCGACGCCGAGCTGGTGCTGCTCGCGATGGGCTTCGTCCATCCCGTGCACGAGGGCCTCTTGAAGCAGCTCGCAGTCGATCTCGACCCGCGCGGCAACGTCAAGGCCAACACGCTCGACTACCAGACCTCGCGCCCGAACGTGTTCTCCGCCGGCGACATGCGGCGTGGGCAATCGCTGGTGGTGTGGGCGATCCGTGAGGGTCGGCTGTGTGCCAGGTCGATCGATACGTTCCTGATGGGGAAGACGGATCTGCCGCGGTAGGTTTCGTCATTCCGGGGCGCGCGAAGCGCGAGCCCGGAATCCATTTATCCGCGAACACTGAGGCCTGATGGATTCCGGGCTCGCGCCAAGTGGCGCGCCCCGGAATGACGAGCGGAGCTAATTCTGCAGCCTCACCCCCAGCATCACCACCGTCCCCTGCGAGCTCGAGCCCGGCTGGTTCGAATCCAGGATGTCGTGGCGCAGCGTCCCCTTGATCCAGATGTTGCGGTTGAGCTTGTAGATCAGATTGCCTTCGAGCGAGTAGGTCTTGTCGTTGCGATTCTGGCCCTGGTAGTCGTAGGTGCCGTAGGTGAACTTGCCGATCGCGGTGAGCCAGCGGCGGAAATCGTGGTCGACTTCGGCGGCATAGGTGTGCACCAGCACGCCGGAGGAGCCGGGGATGGTGGTTTCCGCGATCTGCGTGTCGGTGTTGAACTTCACCGTCGTCAGCCCGCTGGCGTTCCAGATCAGCGAGCCCGAGGTCAGGAAGCCCGAGAGCTGGCTCAGGCGCGGGTCGACATAGTTGCGCGCGGAATAGCCGACCGAGACTTCGCCGGTGAGGATGCGCGAGAATTCGAAGGACGAGCCGATCTTGGCGTAACCGCCGTTTGAATTGCGCAAGTAACCGTTGCGGTCGGCCGCCTGGTCGTGGACGCGGTTGTCGCCCTCGATCTCGACGAACGGTTTTAAGCCCGGCTTGAGCTCGTAGGAGAAGCGGCCGACGCCGCCATACTGGTTGAAGTCGCGGTCGTCATTGCTGAAGGTCGAGCCGTCGGTGAGCTTTGAATCGGTGTAGGCGGTGCGATCGATCGTGGCGCCGGCGGCGACCTGGAAACGATTGAAGGTCTGGTCGAAGCCGAAGGTGCCGCCATAGGTGGCGTAGACAGGATATTTCTGCAGGCCCGCCTGCACGTTCGGGCTGCCGGGATTGTCGGTGGCGAGCCGCAGCCGCAGCTGCGAGGTCAGCTTGAGATCGCGGTCGACGTCGTAGCGGCCGTCGACATGGCCGGTGAAATCGGGGCGGTTGATCTCGACCGGCGAGGGCGAAGGAAGCCCGTCGATCGTCGCCGGCATATTGTTGGTGTAGCCGGAGAACGAGCCGCGCAAATCGGCGACCAGCGCGTGGCGCTCCCAGTCGGACATGACAAGAAGATCCGGCGCGACGACGTAGACAGGCGAGCCGACCGGCTTGCTGAGACGCGCCGGATTGGTGTCATAGCCGGTGGAGAGCTCGAGCCCGCCCTTGATCAGAAAACTGCCGGCGTAGTCGCCGACCGCGCCGAACGCATCGTCGTCGACCTTGAGGCGGCGGCGCAGCGGCTGGCCGGGCACGACACCGGCCATCGCCGGCGGCAGCGGCGTCTTGTGCGCGGTCTCCGATGGCGGCGGCGCAATGCGCGGCGGTCCCAGCGTGGAGACCGCCGGCGTTGCAGCTGGCACCGGCGAGCCGGGGCCGGCGGGCTTCTTCGGCTTCAGCTGGCCCGGATAGAGTTTTGGCTGCTGGCGCTTGCGATTGAGCGAATCGTAGCCCGAGCTGCTCGCGCCGTTCGCGGCGGGCAGCCCGTAGCTGGGCACCTGACCGACGCGCGTGGTCGCCGGCGCATCGCTTTTCTTGCGCGGATCGCCGTTGGGATCTGGCGGCTGCGGGACCGCGTCCGACGGCGCCTGCAAGACGCCCGCCGTGCGGCGCATCGGCAGCGCGTCAGGCGCCACGAAGCCGCCGCGGCTGGGATTGAACAGATCGGGCGTGAGGCTCTGGGCCGCCACTGGTGAGCTTTCCAGCGCTGATAGCAGCAGGCACGGCAAGGCAGCGCGGAAAGCGCACGCGCTGCGGCTCCGGCCCCTGCCTGGAGGCGACCCCACGATAAAATAACTCCAACAAAATCAAATACTTCAACGACGGCTTTCCGCCGGTGCGGGGGAACCATCGTTAATGGAGTTAAAACAATTATGGTTAATGACCCGTTGCGGGCTTTGGCGCGCGCGTCGCCTGATCGGCCGGGGCGTGCTAAGGAGGCGACCACTGGGCCGACGCCCCTCCTCCTTGGACCTTGTCTATGCCGAGTTCGATACCGCTGATGACCTCCTCATCCGGCCTCACCCCTACATCCGTTGAATCCGCGCTCCGCACGCTGGAGACCGAGAGCGGCGGCATCAACGCGCTTGCGGCCGCGCTGCGCGGCCCGCTCGGCGAGCCGTTCGCGAAATCGGTCGACCTGATCCGCAACGCCAAGGGCCGCGTCATCGTCACCGGTCTCGGCAAGTCCGGCCACATGGCCCGCAAGATCGCGGCGACCCTGGCCTCGACAGGCACACCGGCCTTCTTCGTCCACACCGCGGAAGCCGCCCATGGCGACCTCGGCATGATCACCGCCGACGACGTCATCATGGCGCTGTCCTGGTCCGGCGAGCAGCCGGAGATGAAGACGCTGGTGAACTACTCGGCGCGCTTTGCAATCCCGATGATCGCGGTGACGTCGAACGCAGCGTCCTCGCTCGGCCAGGCCGCCGACATCGTCATCGAGCTACCGAAGGCGCGCGAGGCCTGCCCGCACAATCTGGCGCCGACCACCTCGACCATGATGCAGGTCGCGATCGGCGATGCCATTGCGATTGCGCTGCTCGAGGGCCGCGGCTTCACTGCGCTGGAATTCGCGCATTTCCATCCCGGCGGCAAGCTCGGCGCCATGCTGAAATTCGTCCGCGACTACATGCGCACCGGCGCCGAAATCCCGGTCAAGCCGCTCGGCACCAAAATGTCGGACGCGGTGATGGAGATGTCGGCCAAGGGCTTGGGCTGTGTCTGCATCGTCAACGACGCCAACGAGGCGATCGGCATCATTACCGACGGCGATCTGCGCCGCCACATGCGGCCGGACCTTTTGACCGCGTCGGTCGACGAGATCATGACCAGGCAGCCCAAGACCGTGCCGCCCTCGATGCTGGCGACGGAGATGATCGAGGTGCTGAACACGCGCAAGATCACGACGCTTGTGGTGACCGAGGCGGACAAGGTGGTCGGTATCGTGCATCTGCACGATCTGCTGCGCGCGGGCGTGGCGTAAGGCACCGCTCTATCCTCGTCATTGCGAGCGTAGCGGGACAGTCTGGATTGCTTCGTCGCAAGAGCTCCTCGCAATGACGCGTGGTTAGACCGTTGGAAACCGCGCCGCCTTCTCTTCCAGCGGCAATCGCAGCCCGTTCGCCAGATACGAGACGGTACGATAAAAGCCGCACAGCAACATGATCTCCAGGATCTGCGCCTCGTCGTAATGCGCCGACAGTGCTGCGAACTCGGCGTCGGTGAACGTCGCGCATGTGTGCAGCGCATCCACGGCGGCGATCAGGGCCCGCTCGGCAGGTGACCAGCAGGATGAGCTGGCATCGCCCTCGACCGTCGCACGGACCTCATCCTCGGTGAGTTTTGCCGGCGCGGCAAAGACCGCGACATGGACGCCCCATTCATATTCGCATCTGTTCAGCGCGCAGGTGCGGTCAATGACGATCTCGCGCTCTCGCAACGATAACGGGCCGGGATCGAGCAGGCCGCCGGCGCGAAACTTGTCCCAGGCGCGACCATGACCCGCCATCACCCGAAACAACATCAGCGGCGGCGCGCCGCGCATGATGCGATCGAACTGCGCCTGGGTCTCCGGTGGATAAGGCGGCGTGAGCGGGGCGATACGCGGAGGCGGGGATGACATGGGCGCCCTCTTTGCTACAGATAATGTAGCAATACGCTACATTATCTGTAGCAAGTGGCAAGAGGGGCTGATGGCGAAACAGACGGGCTCGGGGGACCGCCGCGTGCGCGGCTCGCGCACCGGGCGGCCGATCATGGTGCTGCTCGATCTGCTGGGGCGGCGCTGGGCTTTGCGGATCTTGTGGGAGTTGCGCGAAAAACCCCTCACCTCGCGTGCGTTGCGCACGGCCTGCGACGAGGCTTCGCCGACAGTGCTGCAGGCGCGGCTGACGGAACTGCGCGAGGCGGGGTTTGTCGAGCTCGGTGACGGCGGCGGTTATGGATTGACGGCGCTCGGACGCGAGCTGGGCGAGATGGTCATGCCGCTGCACCGGTTTGCGGAGAGGTGGCGAAGCAAGAGCGCTGGCTGAGTCTGGCGCTCCATCCGCAAGCTCGTCATTGCAAGCGCAGCGAAGCAATCCAGAGTCTTTCCGCGGAGACAGTCTGGATTGCTTCGCTTGCGCTCGCAATGACGGCGGCTCACGCCGCCGCCACCGTCAGGTTGGCACCATCCACCTGCACCACCTTCACCCGCGTGCCTGCCGGCGTATCCGGGCCTGCGACGCGCCACACCGTGTCGCCGATGCGCACGGTGCCGTTGCCGTCGATGATCGGCTTCTCCAGCGTGAACTCGCGGCCGAGCAGCGCCTCGGTTCGCCTGTTGAGGAAGGGACTGGCACTGTCATCCGGCTTCGGCCGGGCGAGCCGGCGCCATACCGGCACGGCGGCCGCTGCGAACACCGCGAACATCACCAGCTGGATCTGCCAGGAGATCACTGTAACGAACGAGATCAGGCCGACCAAAAGCGCGGCAAGCCCGAGCCAGAACAGGAACACGCCCGGCGCGACCACCTCCAGCGCCATCAGGATGAAGCCGAAGATCAGCCAGTTCCAGCTGCCGAGCGATACGAACATGTTGGTCATGACACGACCTCTCTCAATGCTGCCTTCACGGCACGGCCGGTGGAGTCGGCGGCGTCGGACCTGACGGCGGCACCGAACCGCCGCGACGGGCCGCAGCGACCGCCGACGCAGCACTTTCTCCGAACGTTGCCTTGGCGATCTCGCCGATGCCGGCGAGCGAGCCGAGCATGCTGGTCGCCTCCATCGGCAGCATGATGATCTTCTGGTTCGGCGCCTCCGCGAACTGGCCGAACGCCTTGATGTATTTATCGGCGATAAAGTAGTTCAGCGCCGCGACGTCACCCTTGGCGATGGCCTCACTGACCATCTGCGTCGCCTTGGCCTCGGCCTCGGCGGACCGCTCACGCGCTTCGGCGTCGCGAAACGCCGCTTCCTTGCGGCCTTCGGCCTGGAGAATCTGGCCCTGCTTGGCGCCCTCGGCGCGCAGGATCTCGGACTGGCGCTGGCCTTCGGCGGCTAAGATGTCGGCGCGCTTGACGCGCTCGGCCTTCATCTGCCGGCCCATGGCCTCGACGAGGTCGGCGGGCGGCACGATGTCCTTGATCTCGATGCGGTTGACCTTGACGCCCCAGGGCGAGACCGCGGCGTCGACGACGCGCAGGAGGCGCTCGTTGATCTCGTCGCGATGCGACAGCACCTGGTCGAGATCCATCGAGCCCATCACCGAGCGGATGTTGGTCATGGTGAGCACCGTGATGGCCTGGTTGAGGTTGGCGACCTCGTAGCTGGCCTTCGCCGCGTCGAACACCTGATAGAAGGCGACGCCGTCCACCGTCACGGTGGCGTTGTCCTTGGTGATGACCTCCTGCTCGGGAATGTCGATCACCTGCTCCATCATGTTGATCTTGCGCCCGACACGATCGAAATAGGGCACGATCAGATTGAGCCCGGGGCTCAGCGTCTGCGTGTATTTGCCGAACCGCTCGATGGTCCAGTCATAGCCCTGTGGCACCGTCTTCACGCCGGCAATCAGCGTGATGATGACGAGCAACACCAGAACAATCGCAAAAATATCGAAACCGCTCATATCTCCTCCAAGGTGGGAAAGAAGCCGGGAAACAGGCCCTTCCCGCGCTGTCATTGGTCGGGATCAGCACCCTACCGGTTCAGCGGCCGCCTTTCACGTCGGCATCGGTGCCTTTCCGCACAAGACGCTGGATGCACGAACGGTCACGATTATGTATTTGCGAAGGGCCCTTGAAAGCGCGACGGCCCAGACCTAGCGGCAAAAATTAACAAATAGCGACGCTACTCGATGACCTCGTTCGCGATTGCGAGCAGGCCGGGGGGAAGCGTGACGCCAATCGCCCTGGCCGTTTTAAGATTGATCGCCAGCTCGAACTTGGTCGGATTCTGGACCGGGAGGTCGGCCGGCAAGGCACCCTTCAGAATGCGATCGATATAGCCCGCCGCGCGTCGGAGCTGCTCGGCACTGTCCGTGCTGTAGGACATCAGCCCGCCCTCATCGACAAAGGCGCGGATGCAAAACACAGCCGGGAGATGCGCCTGCTCAATCGCCGCCAGCAGCGGCGCGCGGTTCGCGATGGCGAAGAAGTCAGGCAGGACGAGGAAACCGCCATCCTTGCGCGCGGCCAGCGTGGCGATCGAAGCGACATCATGCACCGGCGCAGGCTCGATAGTCACATGCAGCGTCCGTGCGGCCTGCTCGAGCGTATGCAGCATCAGCGTCGCGAATGGCGCGGTGGCAGGATTGTAGACGACGAAGGCACGGGAGACCTTTGGCGTGACCTGCGTCAGCATCTCCAGCCATTTGCCGGCGAGCGGACCGTCGTAATCAGTGAATCCGGTGATGTTGCCGCCGGGATGGGCGAGGTTCTGGACAAGGCCCTGGCTGACCGGATCGGTGACCACCGCAAACACGATCGGGATCGTCGTGGTACGCCGGCGCAGCTCCTCCACCGACGGCGTGCCGAGCGCGAGCAGGATGTCGGGCTTAAGCGCGATCAGCTCGTCGGCAAGCTGCGCGAGGCGCGTCCGATCGCCGGCGCTGCTGCGCCAGTCGATCCTGAGATTGTCCTCTCCCTTCCAGCCATGAGCGGCCAGCGCCTCGACGAGGTTGGCCTGACCGATCACCTCATCGGCTGATGTGACCGAGAGCACCCCGAGCCGGCGTTGCGCGGCCGGCTGCTGGGCCGGC
>NZ_LJYG01000101.1:159701-170274 GCF_001440035.1 Bradyrhizobium manausense
CCATGCCGCGATCGTTCCCAGAAGCGCCAGACAGTCGCGGCGGTTCATGAAACGCTCCCTGGAGCCAGGCATGTTAGATCCAGCCCTGCAGCTCGCGCAGCACCAGCGTTCGGATCACGTCCATTCCAGGATCGCTGTCGTTCAGGCAAGGGATCGCGGAAAACTGCTCGCCGCCATTGTGCCTGAAGATCTCGGCATTCTCCTGCGCGATCTCCTCCAGCGTCTCCAGGCAGTCGGCGGAGAAACCCGGCGTCACCACCGCGATACGGCGCACGCCTTCTTTCGCCAGCCGCTCCATCGTCTTGTCGGTGTAGGGCTGCAGCCACTCGTCATTGCCGAAGCGCGACTGGAAGGTCAGCAGCAGTCTTGTCTCATCCATACCGAGCCGGCGACGCAGCGCCTGCGTCGTCGCGATGCAGTGCCTTTGATAGGGATCGCCCTTGTCGACATAGGCCTTCGGCATGCCGTGAAAGGACGCGACGATCAGCTCGGGCCTGAAGGATAGATTCGCCAGATGCGTCTCGATCGAGACGGCGAGCGCCTCGATATAGGCCTCGTCCTCGTAGTAAGGCGGCGTTACCCGCAATGTCGGCTGGTTGCGCAGGCTGGCGAGCACGCGGAACACTTCGTCGCAGACGGTCGCCGAGGTCGAAGCGGAATATTGCGGATAGAGCGGCACGGCGAGAATGCGCTCACATCCCTTTGCGATCAGCGCATCGATCCCCGCCTTGATCGAGGGATTGCCGTAGCGCATCGCCCAATCCACCACGACATGCGCGCGATCCGACAGCGCGGCGGCGAGCTTGTCGGCTTGCGACCGCGTGATCGTCTTCAGCGGCGACTCGTTCTTCTCGACGTTCCATATCTTCTGGTAGTCGAGCGCCTTGGTACGGGGGCGGCTGCGCAGGATGATGCCGTTCAGCACGGCTTTCCAGATCAGGCCCTGGTCCTCGATGACGCGGGCGTCCGACAGGAATTCCTTCAGATACACCCTCACGCCGACGGCGTCGGCCGTATCGGGCGTGCCGAGATTGATCAGCAGCACACCGACGCGCGGCTGGCTGGGCTGAACGGTCGGCTTCGCTGAAACGAGGGGGGCCAGGGTCGTCATGTCCAGTTGCGTCGCGCGTTGCTCCGAACTTGTCAAGATGAGCCCGGTTTCGCTAGGGTCCGCCACAAGCGGGGGAGGGAAGATGACGCTCGCGGAATGGTGCGTTCTCGGAGCGCTGCTGCTCTATCTCTTAACGATCGTCTCGATCAAATGGATCAGGTTTCGCGGCTTCGACAATTCGCGGCCGCGCGACCCCGCCTTTTATCAAGACGCCATCTCGCAGCGGGCGCTCGGCGCGCACCAGAACGGCATCGAGACCTTCCCGTTCTTCGCCTTCGCCGTCCTGCTCGCAGAATTTCGTGACTCCCCGCAGCGCCTGGTCGACGAGCTCGCAGTGCTGTTCCTGATCGTGCGGGTCGCCTATGTGCTGACCTATCTCGGCAACCGGCCGACCCTCCGCTCCATCCTCTGGAGCGTCGGTTTTGCACTCAATCTGGCGATCTTCCTCATGCCGATGTTGAAGCGGTTTTTGCCGGGGTGAGCTTCGGGAAGCGTAGCCCGGATGGAGCGAAGCGTAATCCGGGGTCTCTCCGCGGTGGCACCGTCCCGGATTGCGCTTCGCTCCATCCGGGCTACGAGACCTTCGCTTCAAAAGCACGTCGTCCGCTCGGCCGCGATGTAGCCGAACAGCAGCCCCGCCCCGAACAGCAGCACCAGAGCCGCGGCGCCGAATTCGATGCCGCGCATGAACAGCGCGCCTCCACCGTCGCGGCCCGCGCTGAGGCGGCCGGCGATGTCCTTGGCCGAGACGGCGACCACGGCGATGGCCGCGACCGTGATCGCGGTGCCCAGCCCCATCAGGAAGGTCGCGGCGATGCCGGCCCAGAACAGACCCTGCGCCAGCGCGAAGACCAGCACCAGGATCGCGCCCGAGCAGGGGCGGATGCCGACGGTCAGGATCGCGGCGAACCCGCGCCGCCAGCCGCCGGGGCCGGCGAGCTCGCTCGGGGTCGGGCCATGGGCATGGCCGCAATGCTCATCATGGACGTGGTTATGCCCGTGATGGTGATGGGGGTGCGTATGATCGTGGTGATGGTGATCATGGTCGTGATGATCATGCCCATCATGATGGTGATGGCCGTGATCATCATGGCCATGGGGCACGCCCGCGATCGCCGGCACCGGCTGCGTCGCCTGGAGCGTGCGGATAAAGGTGCGGCCCTTGGTCCAGGTCAGGCGCAGGCCGAACAGCGCGATCAAGGCGTAGCTTGCAATCTCGATCGCCCCTTCCGCCTTGCACATGGTCCTGGCAGTGGCGTTCAGGATCCAGGCCGAGATGCCGACGATCAGGATCGCCACCAGCGACTGCATCAGCGCCGAGGCGAACGACAGCGCGATGCCGCGCCGCGCGGTCTCGCGGTTGGCGACGAGATAGGAGGCGATCACCGCCTTGCCGTGGCCGGGGCCGGCAGCATGGAAGATGCCGTAGGCAAAGGAGATGAAGAGCAGCGTCCACACCGCCGAGCCGTCGGATTTGGCAGCGCGGATGGTCGACGACATCTGGCGATAGAATTCCGACTGTTTTGCCAGCAGCCAGCCGATCAGGCCTCCGGCTTCGGCCTCGGCGGCGGGTGCCTGCTTCGGCGCGCCGAACGGATTTTGCGCCAGGACATGGTGAAGCGCGGCATCCGCCACGCCGACGGCGAGGAGAACGGCGGCGCAAGCGATGAGCCCGCGCGCAACGGACGAAAGTTTCGGCTTCACGGACAATCCACCGTGATCTTGTTGGCGAACATCATGCCGAAATTGGCATTCGGGCCGTCCATGAAAGTCTGCTCGTTGAGCCTCTGCGCGGTCGCGGTGCCGTCGCTCGGACGATCGAGCTTCATCTGGCAGCCTGATGGCGCGCCGACCAGCTTGACCGGATTGTCCTTGGCCATCTGGAAATCGATGAAGAAGGAGCGGTCGAACACTTCCAGCACGAGCTGTTTGGGCTTGAGCGGCGTCTTCAGCGGCAGCGTGAAGTGCAGGGTCAGCACAGTCTCCTTGTAGTCGAGATAATAGTCGACCGGCTCGCCAAAGCGCTCCTTCTTGCCGTCGGCCTTCGCAAAGGTGAAGTAGGCGTATTCCTTCAGCGACTCGACATTGGTCTGCGCCAGCGGCCCCAGCTCCTCGCGCGTATAGGCGCCCTTCTTCTTGCTCTCGAGCCCCTGCACCGCATAGGCAGAGAACATGTCATCAAACGTCCAGGCGTGACGCACGCCGGTGATGCTGCCGTCGTCGGCGTAGAGCAATTCGCTTGAAGCGGTGATCCAGACATGCGGATGCGCGCTCGCCGCGTCCGATGCGAGCATTATTGCGACGGCGAGCAGCCATCCCAGCAGCGCGCGCATGTCGATCAAGCCGCCTTGTCGTCGAGCAGGCCGCGGCGGCGGAGCAGCGCGTCGGGCTCAGGTGGGCGGCCGCGGAACGCCTCATAGGCCGCTTCCGGATCGACCGACCCGCCGCTCGAATAGATGTTGTCGTGGAGGCGCCTGGCCACCGCGGGATCGAAGATGTTGCCGGCCTCCTCGAACGCCCCGAAGGCGTCGGCATCCATGACCTCCGACCACATGTAGCTGTAATAGCCGGCGGCATAGTGGTCGCCCGTGAAGATGTGGCCGAACTGGGTCGGCCGGTGCCGCATCGAGATTTCCTCGGGCATGCCGATCTTCTCCAGCTCGCGTTTCTCGAAGGCGCGGACATCCTGCGCGGCGGCGGCGGGCTGGGAGTGGAACTCGAGATCGACCAGCGCCGAGGAGACGAACTCGACCGTGGCAAAGCCCTGGTTGAATTTTCGCGCGGCGAGGAAGCGCTTGAGCAAATCGTCCGGCAGCGGCTCGCCGGTCTGGTAGTGCCGGGCGAACTGCTGCAGCACCTCGGGCCGCTCCTGCCAATGCTCATAGAGCTGCGACGGCAGCTCGACGAAGTCGGTGAAGACCGACGTGCCCGACAGCGAGGGATAGGTCACGTTGGAGAGCATGCCGTGCAGGCCGTGGCCGAACTCGTGGAACAGGGTGCGGGCATCGTCGGGCGACAGCAGCGAGGGCTCGCCGCCTGTGCCCTTGGCAAAATTGCACACATTGATGACGAGCGGCGCGATCTCGCCGTCGAGCTTCTGCTGGTCGCGCAGCGAAGTCATCCAGGCGCCGGAGCGCTTGGACGGCCGGGCGAAGTAGTCGCCGTAGAACAGCGCCTTGTGCTTGCCGTCGGGACCCCTGACCTCCCAGACCCGGACGTCGGGATGCCAGACCGGCACATCCTTGCGCTCCTCGAAGGTGATGCCGAACAGGCGCGTGGCGCAGTCGAAGGCGGCGGCGATCATGTGGTCGAGCGTCAGATACGGCTTGATCGCGGCGTCGTCGAAATTGGCGCGCTGCAGGCGGAGCTTCTCGGCATAGAAACGCCAGTCCCAGGGCGCGAGCTTGAAATTGCCGCCCTCCTCCGTGATCAGCGCCTGCATCTCGTCGCGGTCGGCGAGTGCCCGGGCCCGGGCCGGCTTCCAGACCCGCTCCAGGAGGCCGCGCACCGCATCCGGGGTCTTGGCCATGGAATCCTCGAGCCGGTAGGCGGCGTAGGTCGGATAGCCCAGGAGCCTGGCGGTCTCCTCGCGCAGCTTCAGGATCTCGCCGATGGTCGCGTTGTTGTCGTTGGAATTGCCGTTGTCGCCGCGCGCGATAAAGGCCTTGTAGACCTTCTCGCGCAGGTCGCGCCGGCTTGAGCTCTTCAGGAACGTCTCGACCGAGGAGCGCGACAGCGTGACGATGGCCTTGCCTGCCATGCCGCGATCTTCCGCCGCCGCCTTGGCGCCGGCGATAAAGCTCTCGGGCAGGCCCTGGCGGTCGGCCTCACCCAGCTCCATGAACCAGTCCTGCTCGTCGCCGAGCAGGTGATGGCTGAAGCCGGTCGCGAGCTGGGCCAGCTTCTCGTTGATCTCGGCCATGCGCGTCTTGGCCTCGTCGGACAGGCCGGCGCCGGACCGGTGGAAGCGGGTATAGGTGCGCTCCAAGAGGCGGAGCTGCTCCGGTGTCAGACCGAGACTGCCGCGGTTCTCGTGCAGCTGGGCGATGCGGCCAAACAGCACGGCGTTCATCATGATCGGATTCCAGTGCCTCGCCATCCGCAAGGAGACCTCCTTGTCGATCTCGAGGATGGCCGGGTTGGAATGCGCCGAGACCAGGTCGTAGAAGACGGAGGCGACCTTGTTGAGCAGCTTGCCGGAGCGTTCCAGCGCCGTAATGGTGTTGGCGAAGTCGGGCGCAGCCGGATCATTGGTGATGGCCGCGATCTCGGCGGAGTGATCGGCGAAGGCCTGCTCGAAGGCCGGGAGGAAGTGCTCCGGCACGATCTCGTTGAAGGGCGGGGTCGCAAACGGCGTCACCCAGGCCTTCAGCAGCGGATTGGTCTCGGCGTCCGTAGTCTGGCGGGGGTCTGACATCGCAAGTCCCGTTTTTTGAGGCAATTTGTTGGGGCCAGCTATAGCACGCGATGGGGCTTTTTTGGGCCATTTGGCCTTGCTCCCGCCCGGCTTTTCGGGGAGATTGCGGCCCTCGAAACCACGGACCTCAACGCCCATGAACGCGCCCTCCTCGTCGTCCCGTCAGATCGTCTGGCCGAGCGTCATCACCGTCATCAGCGCCGCCATCCTGATCGGCGCCGAGGTGTTCGGCGCGGCGTTTGCCGGCGGCTGGGCGCTTGCCATTCTGATCGGGCTCGGTGACCAGGGCGCGCACATCCTTCAGGCCGTGCTGTTCGCACTCGGCGTGCTGGTCATGACCGCCTTCATCCGCGCAGCTCAGCGCGTCGAGCCGTTCTTCAAGCGCCGCTGAGTCGTCTTGCGCGACTGAAGTCACGCGCGCGACACCAAAAACTTAACGCACGTTCATCTTCCGCGTCGCTCGCGCAACACCGCGCAAGCAGATGTTAGGCAATTCTGTTCTCAGCCTAAAAAAATTCTTGCGAAGCCGAGTCAAAACCCTTATGTGCGTTTTTGCCCAATTTCGCACGTGCCTGTGGTCGTGTGTCAGTCGGTAGGTATCCGGACAAGAGGCCGGACAGCCGCCAAGGGGTGAAGAAGCCGAGGGGCTCTTCGGAAGTGCAGAAGCCGGAAGGTTGAAGCAGACTCCGAAGCGCCCAGCATCTCTCTCAAAGAGATGCCTTGTCGAAGGTGACTTCGCTCTTTGCAACCGTGACTGGCAGCCGGAGGCGAACCGGCGCACCCCGCTCTCAACGGGGGACGCGACTTAAAGCAACGACGGATCGGGCTTTTTTGGTCTCTACCGGCATTCCACCGCCGGCGCGGGCTACTGAAAAGGCTTGTCCTTCATTGCCAGGTGAGCGGGCGGGAGACTCTCCCAACCAATCCACGGCAGCACAGTCTGGTTTGAGTCTTTTGGCTTCAGCGCGCCTCCATCGCGCGATGTGGCCGAAGCACTCTTATCCGACGTCACGTTGATGCGGATCCTGTCGCTGGGACCGTTGGAGAGTGCCATGACCGAACGAATCCAGGAATTCCTGCGTAACCGCCGCAAGGAAGGTCTCGACACCGAGCCGTGCCTCGTCGTCGACCTCGAAGTCGTGCGCGACAACTACCAGAGCTTCGCCAAGGCGCTGCCCGACAGCCGCGTGTTCTACGCCGTCAAGGCGAACCCGGCGCCGGAAGTGCTGTCGCTGCTGGCTTCCATGGGCTCCTGCTTCGACACCGCGACCGTCGCCGAGATCGAGATGGCGCTGGCCGCCGGCGCGACGCCCGACCGCATCTCCTTCGGCAACACGATCAAGAAGGAGCGCGACATCGCGCGCGCCTTCGCGCTCGGCATTCGCCTGTTCGCGGTGGACTGCGTTCCCGAGGTCGAGAAGATTGCCCGCGCCGCTCCCGGCGCCAAGGTGTTCTGCCGCATCCTCTATGACTGCGCCGGCGCCGAATGGCCGCTGTCGCGCAAGTTCGGCTGCGACCCGGAGATGGCGGTCGAGGTGCTCGACGCCGCCAAGCGTCTGGGCCTCGAGCCGTGCGGCATCTCGTTCCATGTCGGATCGCAGCAGCGCAAGGTGAAGGCGTGGGACCGTGCGCTGGCAATGGCCTCGCAGGTGTTCCGCGACTGCGCCGAGCGCGGCATCAACCTCTCCATGGTCAACATGGGGGGCGGCTTTCCGACCAAATACCTGAAGGACGTGCCGCCGGTCGTCACCTACGGCCGCTCGATCTTCCGCGCGCTGCGCAAGCACTTCGGCAACCAGATTCCGGAGACCATCATCGAGCCGGGCCGCGGCATGGTGGGCAATGCCGGCATCATCGAATCCGAGGTCGTGCTCATCTCGAAGAAGAGCGACGAGGACGAGGTGCGCTGGGTGTACCTGGACATCGGCAAGTTCGGCGGTCTCGCCGAGACCATGGACGAGTCGATCCGCTACGCCATCCGCACCCCGCATGACGGCGCGGACATGACCCCGTGCGTGCTCGCCGGCCCCACTTGCGACAGCGCCGACGTGCTGTACGAGAAGACCCCGTATCCGCTTCCCGTCACGCTCGAGATCGGCGACAAGCTGCTGATCGAAGGCACCGGGGCCTATACGTCGACCTACTCGGCGGTGGCGTTCAACGGCATCCCGCCGCTGAAGACGTACCACATCTAAGCGCCTCGCTGCTCCGAGGCACGACGAACCCGGGAGCCGGCTTGTGCCGGCTCCTTACCCGACATTGCCATTCTGACGACGCTTGAGCCCGCGTGCCTTGGTGCGCGGCTTCAAGCGGGGACTGACGCGCCATGACTGCTTTTCGGAAGCCACAAGTCGCCCTCACCTCGAAAGCCGCTCCGTTCGCGATCCGAAGCGAGCGCGCCATCGACGTCGCCGCCCGTGAAGCGCTGCTGGATGCCTGCTTTGGCGAAGATCGCCATGACCGCACCTGCCAGCGCCTGCGCGACGGACGCGCACCTGCCGCCGGCCTCGCGCTGGCCGCCGTGCGTGAGGGAAAGCTCGTGGGAACCGTGCGGTTGTGGCACGTCAGCGCCGCAGGCAGGCCCGCTCTGGTCCTCGGACCGCTGGCGGTGGACCCTGCCTGCCGCGAGCTCGGGATCGGCGCCGCGCTGATGCAACAAGCGCTGGCCGCCGCCCGGGCGCGCGGGCATGACGCCGTGATCCTGCTCGGCGATGCGCCCTACTACGCCCGTTTCGGCTTCTCGGCCGAGAAGACCGGCGCGCTGCTGCTGCCCGGCCCGTTCGAGCGCGACCGTCTGCTGGCGATCGAGTTCACCGACGGTGTGCTCGATGGCGCCGAAGGGATGATCGTCCCGACCGGCGCGGCCCTGCCCAAACGGAGGGTAGTTCGCGCCCTCCAGGCGCGCGCGGCGTAAGGACTTGCCATGATGGCGACGACCGGAGCCGCACTGGGCGGCTTCCGTTAAGCTCGTCCTTTGGGGTTGCGCGGGCCCGGAAATTGCCCATAAACCCCACGAAATTCCCTTTCAGTCGAGGCCGAATCCATGCCCCGTCGCCTGATTTCCACCGGCTCCCCCCTCGAAAAGAGCGTCGGCTACAGTCGCGCCGTGATCGACGGCGAATTCGCCTTCGTCGCGGGAACCACCGGCTATGACTACACGACGATGACGATGCCCTCCGATGTCACGAGCCAGTCACGCAACTGCTTCAAGACCATCGAAGCGGCCCTGAAGGAGGGCGGTTTCGAGATGGCCGACATCGTCCGTGCGACCTACTACGTCACCGACGCCAGCTACATCGATGCCCACTTCGCCGTCTGCGGCGAGGTTCTCGGCGACATCAGGCCGGCAGCGACCTTGCTGGTCGTCAGCGCCCTCGCCAAGCCCGAGATGAAGGTCGAGATCGAAGTCACCGCCAAGCGCCGCAGCGTCTGACAAGCGCCGCGCCTGATCCACCCACCAGATGTCCGCCAGCACGTTCCGGAGAAACTTATGAGCCCTCCCTCGCAGATCTACGCGAAGATCACCGGTCCCATCGTCATGGTCGGCTTCGGCTCCATCGGCAAGGGCACCTTGCCGCTGATCGAGCGGCACCTCGATTACGACAAGTCGCGCGTCACCGTGATCGATCCCAAGGATGAGGGCCGCAGGGCGCATTGCGAGAAGCACAATGTGCGCTTCATCCAGAAGGCCGTGACCAAGGACAATTATCGCGAATTGCTGACCCCGCTGCTCACCGAAGGCGGCGGACAGGGCTTTTGCGTCAATCTGTCGGTCGACACCGGCTCGACCGACATCATGGAGCTCTGCAACGAGCTCGGCGCGCTCTATATCGACACCGTCAACGAGCCCTGGCTCGGCTTCTATTTCGACGCATCCAAGGGCCCCGAGGCCCGCTCCAACTACGCGCTGCGCGAGGTGACGCTGGCCGCCAAGCGGGCGCGCCCCGCCGGCTCGACCACGGCGGTGTCCTGCTGCGGCGCCAATCCCGGCATGGTCTCCTTCTTCGTCAAGCAGGCGCTGCTCAACGTCGCCGCCGACCTGAAGCTCAATGCGCCGAAGCCGAAGACCAGGGCCGAATGGGCCGACCTGATGCGGCAGGCCGGCATCAAGGGCATTCACATCGCCGAGCGCGACACCCAGCGCGCCAAGAAGCCGAAAGAGCCTGACGTCTTCGTCAACACCTGGTCGGTGGAAGGCTTCCTGTCGGAGGGCATGCAGCCGTCCGAGCTCGGCTGGGGCACCCATGAGAAGTGGATGCCCGAGAATGCGCATACCCACGAGGCCGGCTGCGGCGCCGCCATCTATCTGATGCAGCCCGGTGCCAACACGCGCGTGCGCACCTGGTGCCCGACCCGCGGTGCGCAATACGGCTTCCTCGTCACCCACAACGAATCGATCTCGATCGCCGATTACTTCACGGTGCGGGATGCCTCGGGCAAGGCGATCTACCGGCCGACCTGCCACTACGCCTATCATCCGGCCGACGACGCCGTGTTGTCGCTGCATGAGCTGTTCGGCCGCGCCGGCAAGATGCAGGAGAAGCACCACATCCTCGAAGAGGATGAAATCGTCGACGGCATCGACGAACTCGGCGTGCTCCTGTTCGGCCACGACAAGAACGCGTACTGGTACGGCTCGCAGCTCTCGATCGAAGAGACCCGGGAGCTTGCACCCTACCAGAACGCCACCGCGCTGCAGGTGACGTCCGCCGTGCTCGGCGGCATGGTGTGGGCGCTGGAGAATCCGAACGAAGGCATCGTCGAAGCCGACGAGATGGATTTCGATCGCCTCCTGGAGATCCAGCTGCCGTATCTCGGCCCGGTGAAGGGTTTTTACACCGACTGGACGCCGCTGACGGACCGGCCGGGCCTGTTCCCGGAGGACATCGACACCAGCGATCCCTGGCAGTTCAAGAACATTCTGGTGCGGTGAGCGGGCTCGCTGACAAAACAGCGAAAACAACCCCATGCACAGTAGACCGCGCAATGGCAGGCCATTGCGCGCCTGCGGCAAAATCGCGTGCGCTGTCTACTGCTTGTCCTTG
>NZ_LJYG01000101.1:170369-180527 GCF_001440035.1 Bradyrhizobium manausense
CCGTGCCGGCTCGGGCGCCGGCGTGGTCGGCCGATCGCCGCCGGGTTTTGCCTCTGCGGGCGTCTTGGTCTGGTCGTCGGAAGGCGTGCCCTGAAGCGGCTGGGTGGCCTGCGCCAGCTCCATCCGGCTTTGGGCGCGGATTTGCGCCAGCGACATCACGGACACCAAGACACCCGCTGCGAACAGCGTGCAGGCGATGGTGAGGTCGAGCTTCAGGTTTCGCTTGTTGTTCTGGCCGGTCATGTCGATCACCGCCTTTGTCCACGGGATCAACGAAACCGGAGCCGGCGGGAACCGGGCTCAATCCGTCGTGCTGACTTCCCAGGTGGCGTGACGGACGCCGGGCAGGTGCTGGAGCTCGGTTGCCAGCGCGTTGAGCTCGTTCGGATCGACCGCGGTCGCGACCAGCTCCGCGACGATCTCGATGAGATCGTCGCCGGTCTCGACAACCTCGACGTCGGCGACGGGATATTTGGCATCCTCGAGCTTGTCGACGAGCCGGTCGCGCATGTCAGGCAGGGCATCCATCGCAACCGCGAGCTTGAAATAATAGGTCGCCTCGAGCGCCTTCGCGTTCAGCGGAATGCGGTTGATGGCATTGACCAGCGGGCGCAGCATCGTGTTGCCGGCGATGACGAAGACGGTGAGCGCCGCGGCCTGTGCGACCATGTCGGCGCCGGCGCAGGAGCCGACGGCGGCCGAGGACCACAGCGTCGCCGCGGTGTTGAGCCCACGCACGTCCATGCCCTGCTTCATGATGACGCCGGCGCCGAGGAAGCCGATGCCGGAGACGACGTAAGAGATGACTCGCACCGCGCCCTCGGCACCGTCCAGATGCATGGCGAGATCAACGAAAGCGGCGGCGCCGACAGCGACCAGCACATTGGTGCGCAGGCCAGCGGTGCGCTGACGATATTGCCGCTCGGCGCCGATCAGCGTGCCGAGCACGAAGGCCGTGAACAGGCTGACCAGCGTGTCCGCGAAGTCGACGAGCTGGAAGGTCGTCAGAAAGCGCATGAATGTGAACTGCCGTAGGGTGGGCAAAGCGAAGCGTGCCCACGGCCTCCCTCAAACCAAAAAAGATCGTGGGCACGGCGCAAGAGCGCCTTTGCCTACCCTACGGCTTGAACGATGACGAATTAAAGCGCCAGCAACCCGCCGTCCCCATTTTCGTCCGCGAAGGCGAGCAGCGTGCCCTTGGCGTTCCAGGCAAGCCCGGCGACTGGCGGCGTGCCGTTGCGGCGGACCAGGATCTCGGCGCCGTCTTCCATCCGCACCATGAGTATGGTGCCGTCGCTGTAGCCGGCCGCCAGGATGTCGTTCCTGGGATGGCAGGCGACGACCGCGACGCGCGCCTGCAATGGCGCGAGCATCGCGGGCTCCTTGCCCATCGGGCCGTCCTTGCTGGCGAATGGCCAGATGATGACGGTGTCGGCGCCCGAGGTCGCGAGACCCTTGCCGCCGGCGCTCCAGGACATCGAGCGGACGCGGCCGGGATAGCCGGTCATGCGCATGTGCCTGTTGTCGGCCAGCCGCCAGCCATGCAGCGCCGCCTCATGCATCGAGGTGACCAGGAACTTGTTGTCCGGGCTGAAGGTGACGCCGAGATGCGAGCCGGCCCAGGGCAGGAATTCGGCCGAACCTTCCATGTTCGGGAACCACAGCGTGGCGCCATTGTAATGCGCGATCGCGAGCCGCAGGCCTTTCGGGGCGAAGGCGAGACCGCCCACGGTCGAGGGCACGTCGAGCGACTTTTCCTCGGCCTTGCCGCTCCTGACGGTCGCCGTCTTGCCGGCCGACCAGGCAAAGGCGCCATCAGGATGCAGCGCCACCGCATCGATCCAGCGCCGCTTCGGATCGGTGGCGAGCAGCGTCACCTCGCCCTTGGCGTCGAGCGCGACGACCTTGCCGTCGTCGCCGCCCATGACGAGGCGCTTGCCGTCGGAGGCGGCCGAGAGAATGCCGCCGCTGTGCACGGCAACCTTGGTGACTTCGCCCTTGTCGTCGACGAACGCAACGTTCTCCTCGCCACCGACGAAGGCGGCGCGGGGACCGAGGAAGTGCACGGAGGTCACGCCCATGCCGAGCGTCACAGGCTTGACGCGGTCGGTGACGGAGACGATCGAGGCGGAATCGGGAGGCGGCGTAAACTCTTTCATCACGAAACGATGCAGCTCTCGAAACCTTCGCGAATGGCCTTCTCCGGCAATTCGCGGCCGATGAAGACGAGGCGGCTTTCGCGCTTCTCGCCGTCCTTCCACTTCCGCTGGTGGTCGCCCTCCAGCATCATGTGGACGCCCTGGAAGACGTAGCGGTCGTCGTCATCGTGGAAGGCGAGGATGCCCTTGGAGCGCAGGATCTTGCCGCCCTCGACCTGAACCAGGTTCTGCAGCCAGGGCATGAACACGTTCGGATCGAGCGGCTTGTCGGTCTTGAGCGACAGCGACTGCATGTCCTCGTCGTGATAGTGCTTCAGGCCGTGGCCGTGATCATGGTGGTGATGGTCGTGGCCGTGATGATGGTGATGATCATGGTCGTGGTCATGATCATCGGCCTCGAGGAAGTCAGGCTCGATGTCGAGGATGCGGTCGAGGTCGAAGGCGCCGCGATCGAGCACGTCGGCCAGCGCGACCGAGCAGCGCTCGGTACGGTGGAGCTTCGCATAGGGGTTGATGCCGCGGATGCGTGCCTCGACTTCGGCGAGCTCGCCCTTGGTGACGAGATCGGTCTTGTTCAGCACGATGACGTCGGCGAAGGCGATCTGGTTCTTGGCCTCGGGCGCGTCCTTGAGCCGGTCGGACAGCCATTTGGCGTCGGCGACGGTAACCACCGCATCGAGGCGCGCGTTCTTCTGCACGTCCTCGTCGACGAAGAAGGTCTGGGCGACCGGCGCCGGGTCGGCAAGGCCGGTCGTCTCGACGATGATGGCGTCGAACTTGCCCTTGCGCTTCATCAAGCCGTCCATGATGCGGACGAGGTCGCCGCGCACGGTGCAGCAGATGCAGCCGTTGTTCATCTCGAACACTTCCTCATCGGCACCGATGATGAGGTCGTTGTCGATGCCGATCTCGCCGAATTCGTTGACGATGACGGCGTATTTCTTGCCGTGGTTCTCCGACAGGATGCGGTTCAAAAGCGTGGTCTTGCCGGCGCCGAGATAGCCGGTCAGCACGGTCACGGGAATTTTGGAGGCGGTCGCTTCAGGCATAAGAACTCCGGACGTAGGCTTGTCGCGCGACGCACGGCGGGGTCGCCGCGAGGGGTGGCCCCTGCCCTAATGGTCAAGCGCGCTGGTCAGGGCCTTTATATTGTGCCTGACCATGTCAATGTAAGTGGGTGCAGGGCCCTTTTCGCCGGTCAAACCGTCCGAAACCAGGGTCCCACCGACCTTGGCGCCGGTCTCGGCCGCGATCCGGAGGATCAGGCGGTCATCGCTGATATTTTCCAGGAAAACGGCCGGGATTTTTTGGGCCTTGATCTGCCCGATAATGGTGGCGATGTCCCGTGCGCTGGGCTCGGTTTCGGTGGAGACGCCCAGGGGCGCGATGAACTGGATGCCGTATTCGGCGGCGAAATAGCCGAAGGCATCGTGGGTCGAGATCACCTTGCGCCGTTCCGGCGGGATGTTTGCGACGGCCTCGCGGACCTCGCGGTCGAGCGCTTCGAGCTTTTCCAGATAGGCTTTTGCCTGGGCACGGAAGACATCCGCATCGTCAGGGTCGGCGGCAGCCAGCGTGCCTGTGATGTTGGCGACGTAAATCCTGGCATTGGGGACGGACTGCCAGGCATGCGGATCGGCGCCCGAGCCGAGCTTCAATGGCGCGATGCCGGCGCTCGCGGTGACAACCTGCGCCTTGGCCCCTGATGACTGCACAAGACGCGGCAGCCAGCCCTCCAGCCCAAGGCCATTGACGAAGACGAGCCTGGCCTCCGCGATGCGCTTCGCATCAGCCGGCGCCGGCGTGTAGACATGCACGTCACTGTCAGGACCCACCAGCGTCGTCAGGTTGATCTTGTCTCCGCCGATCGTGCGGACGAAATCCGCCAGGATCGAGAAGCTCGCGACGACGTTGAGCCGTTCAGCCGCTTGCAGTGGCGAGGCCATCAGCAGCGATGCCAGAAGCAAAAGGACGCGCATCGTCACGCCTCCAGATGCCGGCCGGGAAACATCTGCCTGACGACGCCGCCGACGCGGCCGAACAGGACCGAGGCGACGTAGATCGCCGTCGCCACCAGGATGATCGCCGGGCCCGAGGGCACGCGGGTCTGGAACGACAGCACGAGGCCGGCATAGCCTGAGACCGCCGCAGCAACCACGGCGATGCAGATCATCACGGTGAGATCGCGCGACCAGAACCGCGCGATTCCGGCCGGCAGGATCATCAGGCCCACCGCCAGCAGCGTGCCGAGCGCCTGAAAGCCGTTGACGAGGTTGACGACGACGAGCGCGAGGAAAGCAAGATGCGCAGGGCCGCCGGCCCGGCTCACCGTGCGCAAAAATAATGGATCGACACTCTCGATCACCAGCGGGCGATAGATCACCGCGAGCACCAGCAGCGTCACAGTGGCGTTGAAGGCGACCACCAGCAGCGTCTGGTCGTCCATCGCCAGGATGTTGCCGAACAAGACATGGAGCAGGTCGATATTGGTGCCCTTGATCGAGACGATGGTGACGCCGAGCGCCAGGGAGGCCAGATAGAAGGTCGCAAGCGATGCATCTTCCTTCAGCCCGGTCGAGCGCGCCACCACGCCGGCGAGGATTGCGACGGCAAAACCCGCGATGAGGCCGCCGGCCGTCATCGCGAACAGATTGAGGCCGGACAGCAGGAAGCCGATTGCGGCGCCGGGCAGGATTGCATGCGCCATGGCATCGCCGACGAGGCTCATCCGCCGCAGCATCAGGAACACGCCGATCGGCGCGCCCGCCAGCGACAGCGCGATCACGGCGGCGAGCGCGCGCCGCATGAACTCGAATTCGGCGAACGGACCGATCAGCGCGTCATAGATCATCTGGAATCACGCCGCCCGCGAGCTGATATCGTCAGCCGCGCAGGCGGTGGCGCTGTCGTCGAAGGCCTCGCACATCCGCATCGCGACCATCAGGTTCTCCGGCGTCAGCACCTCCGCGGTCGGTCCCCAGGCCACGGGGCCGCGCGCCAACACCAGGGTCTCGCTGAAATGGGTGCGCACCATCTCCATGTCGTGGAGTGCGGCGATCACGGTGCGGCCTTCGTGATGCCAATGCTTCACCAGCGCGAGCAGGTCGGCAATGGTTTTGCTGTCGATGGCGTTGAAGGGCTCGTCGAGCACGATCAGGCGCGCATCCTGGAGCAGCACGCGCGCGAACAGCACGCGCTGCATCTGCCCGCCCGAGAGCGTGCCGATGGGCCGGTTCTCGAAGCCGTTGAGGCCCACCGACGCGATGGCGCGAAGGATCTTTTCGCGCGCAACCCTGCCGATGCCGCCGAACAGGCCGGCCGCGCGCCACAACCCGGTGCTGACGAAATCGAATACCGAGATCGGGAAGCTGCGGTCGATGTCCGCGCTCTGCGGCAGATAGGCGATGTCGCGGGCGTCCAGCCCACCGAGATGGATGCTGCCGTCGAGCGGCCTCAGGATGCCGACGATGCCGCGCAGCAGCGTCGATTTGCCGGCGCCGTTGGGGCCGATCACGGCCACGAGCGCACCTGATGCGACCTCGCCATTGAGATGGTGCACGGCCGGGTGGCGGTCATAGCCGAGCGTGACGTTGCGGAATGCGAGTTGGGCCATATGTCACCTCATCGCCAGGACAACGATGCCCCAGAGCGCGGCGCAGACGGCCACAGCGGCCGCAAGGCGCCCGGCCATGGTCATGCGCAGGATCGACCAGGGCGCATCCTGGGCCGGATGCGGCGAGGCGGCGTCATGGACATGGGCGTGGGTGTGGTCATGCCCGTGGTCATGGGAATGGCCGTGAGAGTGGCCAGAATGACCATGGGCGTGGCCGTGATGGTGGGAGCGGGACGCGGCGGGAACCATGCAGGGATGTTATATTATAACATTACAAATGTCCACGGCCGGCTTGGGGCTTGCCGATCAAGGGGCTTGCCGATCAACATGGCGAGGCCCATGAGCGGCAACCGCACATCAAAAAGGCGGCCGCGCGAGCGACCGCCTTTTTGGTCATTCCGGGGCGCGCGAAGCGCGAGCCCGGAATCTCGGGATTCCGGGTTCGATGCTTCGCATCGCCCCGGAATGACGAGGTGAGATCTCAGGCCTTCTCGAACAGGGACTCGACGTATTCCCAGTTCACGAGGTTCTCGACGAACGCCTTGAGATAGTCCGGACGGCGGTTGCGATAGTCGATGTAGTAGGAGTGCTCCCAGACGTCGCAGCCCAGGATCGGGGTGGCGCCGTGCACCAGCGGGTTTTCGCCGTTCGGAGTCTTGGAGATCTCGAGCTTGCCGTTCTTGACCTGGAGCCAGCACCAGCCCGAGCCGAACTGGCCGACGCCGGCCGCCTGGAAATCGGTCTTGAACTTCTCGAAGCCGCCGAGATCCTCGTCGATCTTCTTCGCGAGCTTGCCCGGCAGCTTGGTGCCGCCGCCATTGGGCTTCATCCAGCTCCAGAAGTGGATGTGGTTGTAGTGCTGGCCGGCATTGTTGAACACCGCAGGGTTCTTGCCGAATGAGCCCTTGACGATCTCCTCAAGGGACTTGCCTTCCCATTCGGTGCCCTTGAGCGCGTTGTTGCCGTTGGTGACGTAAGCCTGATGATGCTTGTCGTGGTGGAATTCCAGCGTCTCCTTCGACATGAACTGGCCGAGGGCGTCATAGGCGTAAGGGAGTGGGGGCAGCGTGAATGTCATGGGTTCTTGTCCGCAACTGGTGGGAACGTGTTCTAACGGTCACCCCTTATAGAAGGTTCCGCCGCTGTTAAATACCGCCAATTTGCGAAATTGCGTGATGCGACGGCTTGGCCGGATTGCATAAAATCAACGCAAGCGACCGCAGCAACGTGACAAGCCGCAAAATGTCATTGCCTTTGAGACGCTTATGGGAGAACGAACCAACCACGACGCGAAGATGCGAGAGAGAAGGCGATGAGCATCGAGATCGACATCCTGAACGGCGATGCCTCGTGGAAGACCGCCGAGCCGCTGCACCAGGCGGTCTGGGGCCCGCAACAGCTCGCAGACAAGCCTTGGAGGAACGTCAAATGGGCCAATGCCGATTTGCGCGTGCTGATCGAGACGCCCGAGGACGGGCTGGTCTGCCATGTCGGCATCTACTTCCGCACCGTCACCTGGAACGGGCAGAAGGTGCATGTCGGCGGTATCGGCGGCGTCTGCACGCGTGAGGATCGCCGTAACAGGGGTTATGCGACCATGGCGATCGACGCGGCGGTCCATACGATGCGCGCCAATGAGGCCGTGAAGTTCGCGATCCTGTTCTGCGAGCCGCACAATGCCGCGTTCTACCAGGCCCGCAGCTGGCTGCCCTTCAAGGGCGAGGTCTATTGCGAGCAGCCGGAGGGACGAATCCGCTTCGATGTCATGGCGCCCTATGTCTTCAACGTCGTCCGCGCGCCGACGCTCGGCACCATCGACCTGTGCGGCCTGCCCTGGTGACAGATTCGCCGGGGCAAATGCGCGCGGGAATTTGATTCCATCAGGCGTTGCACGATTCGAATTTGCTGCTATGGAGACGCCTCCATTCCGAGGTCCCTCCCCCATGTCCTGCAGATTTGCTGTTCTCACCGTGCTTCTGGCTGCCCTGTCGGGCGCGACAACCGCAATGGCGCAGAGCGCCGAGGCAAGCGGGACCTGGCTCACCCAGGCGGGCGATGCCCGCGTCAAGATCAGCAAATGCGGCGGCGGCATCTGCGGCCACATCGTCTGGCTGCGCGAGCCCACGGACACCGCGACCGGCCAGCCCGCAACCGACAGCAAAAATCCCAATCCCGCGCTCGCCAAGCGATCGATGATCGGACTGCCGCTGTTCTCCGGCATGCAGCCCGCAGGACCGAACAAATGGTCGGGCCAGATCTACAATGCCGACGACGGCAATACCTATGCCAGCAGCGTCACCGTGACGGGAGCAGAGACCTTGCGGGTCGAAGGCTGCGTCGGCGCGCTCTGCGGCGGCGAGACCTGGAGCCGCCTGTCGCGCTAAAGCGCGATGAGATTGGGTTGAATCGTCATCGCGCTCTAGCTCCTTGTTTGAGCATGATCTTTTCGGAAAACCGCTTCACACTTTTCCGGATCATGCTCTAGCTCGCAGCCGCCGCCATCGCCTTCAGCGCCGTCGCCGCCGAGGCGTAGCCGCCGCGCGCGCCATCGATGAAGTGGACGTGATCGCTGCGTAGCGCCGAGGGCGTGAAGCAGGTCATCATGGCCGCATCCTGCGGATAGAGACCGTAGCGCACGACACCGTCGCGCGCAGCGGTGGCGAGGCGATCGCTCAAGGCGCGCTCGAGCTCCGGTGTGCAGTCGAGGATCATGCGCAGGCCGTCATCATATTTGCGGAAGTCGGAATTCTCGACCACCTGGCGCTTGTAGACCTTTGGCAGGAAGCTGCCGGCCTTGATGTCGAAGCGCATCAGGACATAGGCGAAAAACGTAAAGGCGAGCAGGCTGGCGCGGCGCTTGAACAAGGAGCCGCCACGCATCGCCCGTGCCTCATAGTCCAGCCCCTGCGGCGGCCATTTCAGCGGCGGCCCCTGCGGCGGCACGGGACGGCCCGCGTCCGGACTGCGCTCGACCAGATGGATGATGTCCTCGATCACCTTGCGGAACGCAAGCGGATCGGCCCCGGCAGCCGGCATCACCAGCACCGACAGGATCAACCCGCGCGAGGCCGGCATCTCCTCGAAGCGGCAGGACAGGCCGGAGAGATCGGGCTGCGTGCCTGACGGCGCCTCGGTCACCGCGAACTCGCCGCGCTTCATCGCCGCATCGGCAAAGGCGAGCCCGCCGCCGGAGAACATCGCATAGGACAAATTGGCCGACGGACCGAAACGCGCAACGCGTACATCAAGGCCCTGGGCCCTTATTGCGCTCACCGGCACCAGCGCGACGCGCATCTTCAGATCAAGGTCTTCCCGCACCCATGTCGCGGTCGCGGCCAGCGCTTCGCGCGCCAGCTCGAGATCATCAGGCGCAACCGCAAAGCTCGCGCCGTCGCCGCCGAACACGAAGGGGAATTCGCGTCCCTCCAGCGCGTTCGTCACCGCCGCGATCACGGCAGCGCCCGCCATATTGACGGCCTTGTAGCGCTGCGCCGCGATCGCCTTGGTGGAATCAACGATGTCGGCGACGCCGATGCTCCAATCCGCCGGCAGCGGCGAATAGAGTTTCGGGTCCATCAGGCTGGTGAAGCCGCGGAAGACAGGGATGCTGCCGTAGAAGGATGCGGCGCTCATTGCAGAAGCCAGTCTGGTTTCAGGTCAGACGAGATACGTGGCAGGATGGATCGGGGTTCACCCCGGGGCGGTCCCATTCGAGGCCTCGATCTTTGGCTGAAATGGCGCCGGACGACAAGGTCGCGCCGTGCCGCAATGCCGCATCTCGTCATTGATCGGCATCAAACAGCCGGCCGGGGATCACGCCTACGGTTGGGTCGTCTATGGATCACATGGGACATCAGGGGTGTCTGACTTCGACAACGAGGATTCCGCCCGTCCGGTACGTCAACGTACCGGCCTGGACATCATCAGCGCCGTCAAGATGCCGGAAGGGCTGACTGCGGCCGTGGACGCCTGGGCCGAGGCGCAGCAATTGTCGCGCGCCGACGCAATCTGCAAACTGGTCGAGCTGGGTCTCAAGATCGCTCCGGCAGCGCCGACGTCACCACACATCGCGGTCGGATCCGACGCCGCCAGGATCGAAGAGGTCGCCGTGCACGAGATCGAGGGACTGCTCGATCCCGCTCTGCCCACCGACGAACGCGAACGCCGCATTCGCCGTCTGACAGAGGGGCCGCCGGAGTTCTCGCACGCACGGATTGATCTTCCGAAACCCCAGACGTAGGCGCGGGCGCGCGCTAATGCAGTTTTTCGCTCTCGCGCTTGCGCAAGGCGTCGAGGGCAGGATCATGACAGCCGATCAGCCGCACGAATTGCTGCGGATACATTTCGTGGCCGTGGCTGCCGGAATTCTGATGCGACATCGGCGGG
>NZ_LJYG01000101.1:180560-191102 GCF_001440035.1 Bradyrhizobium manausense
CCCGCCCCTTGATCGCAGCCTTGACGCTTGGCGTTGCCATGGACTGCTCCCTTTCCTTTAGGGAAGTTCGATTGACGTAACCCAATCGATGAGGCGGCATCTTACGACCAAATCCGGCTCGTTGTCATCGCGCCGGATCAACATCATTTGTCGGCCGGGTTCCGTCTCAGGCCGTATTCCCGGCGTCGATCGTGAACACGGCGCCTGTCACGTTGCGACCGCCCTCGCCCAGCAAATATTCAACCATACGCGCGACGTCGTCGGTCTCCGGCAGGCGGCGCAGCGCGCTACGGCCGGCGATGCGCTTGCGACCCTCGTCGGAGAGATTGTGCGTGAGCTCGGTATCGATGAAGCCGGGGGCAACCGCGTTGACCGTGATGCCGAGCTTGCCGACCTCTCGCGCCAGCGAGCGGGTGAAGCCGGTCGCCGCCGCCTTGGTCGCACCATAGACCGAAAGGCCGTTATATCCTGTCGTCGCGATGATCGAGGAGATGTTGATGATGCGGCCCGCGCCGTCGGCCATCATCTGGCGCGCGACATATTTGGTGAGGATGATCGGCGACAGCACGTTGAGCTGCACCAGCGCTTCGATCGCCGAATTGTGCATGGTGGCGAGCAGGCCTTCGGTGCCGAGGCCGGCATTGTTGACGAGCCCGTAAATCGGGCCGAATTCGTCGCGCACGAGCTTTGCGAACGCGGGGATCGCATCGATCACCGAGAGATCGCAGGCACGGAAATGCAGACGCCCCTCGGAGGCGGCGATCGCCGAATTGAGTTCGTCGCTCTCGCGCCGCGCAGCCGCGATCACGTTGTAGCCGGCGCCGACGAGGCGCCTGCCGATCGCAAGGCCAATGCCGCGGCTGCCGCCGGTGACAAGAACGTTATGCATCGGTGCGCGCCAGTTTGCCGGCCGGGGTGACGTCGAGCGCCTCGACAAAGCGGATCACTGCCGGCACCTTGTGCGAGGCGAGCTGGGCGCGACACTGATCCAGAATCTGGTCGCGGATCTCCTTCGCGCGTGCCGGATCGGTGCCCTCAGTGAGAATCACGTCGGCGACGACGATGCCGCCGGTAATCGGGCTGCGGCGCGACTTTGCCCGCGACATCCTGACATCGGGATGCCGATTGATCGCCGCCTCGATCTCTTCGGGGTGGACCTTGAGCCCGCCGATATTGATGATGCCGCCGCGGCGGCCGACGAAATAATAGCGGTCGCCGCGCAGCTCGACGATGTCGCCGCTGTCGACGAATCCGTCCGCATCGGTGAGCGCGGCGGCATTGCGACCGATATAGGCGTGCGCGGTGCGCGTCGAGCGAATGCGCAGCGAGCCATCGACGACCTTCATCTCGACGCCGTTGCGATTGCCGAGATAGTCGGCCGGGAAACCTTCGAGCCCGTCATTGACGGCGAAGCCGACGCCGGCCTCGGTCGAGGCATAGGCATGGCCGACGGAAGAGTTCGGGAAAGCTGCCTTCAGACCATCGAGCACGGCCTGGTCGGCGATCTCACCGGAGAGCCGAACGTAGCCGGGTGCAAACTTTGCGGCCGAGCCGCTCATCAGGAGCTTGCGCCAATGCGATGGCGTGCCGGAGATGTGGGAGACCCCGCGCGCGTTCAGCCGGGCAACGTGATCGGCGAGCGCTTCATGCGGGTCCGACAGCACCATCGAGCCGCCGGAGAGGATGGCGCGGAGGAAGATCTGCAAGCCGCCATAGCGGCGGATGTCATAGAACGTGGCCCAGACCGGCGCGGGTCCCTTGGCAGGGCCTTCGGCAACGATCGCGCCGGTGAGCGCTTCCAGCGTGTGACCGGCGATCTTCGGCACGCCCGATGTGCCCGAGGTCAGCATCAGCCATTCGGTTGCGCGTTCGGTCTTCGCGGGCGTGGTGGCCTGAAGCGGCAATTGTGCGGTCACGACCAGCGACACGCCGGCGTCGGCCCAGCGATCGGGCTCGTCGGTGACGACCGCATCGATCCCGGCATCGGCGATCAATGCGTCAAGATGCGCCGGATTGAGGTCGGGCGGGCACAGCAGCATGCGACGGGCGATGCCGTCGAGCTCGATCATGGCAAGGCCCGAGCGGAGCTGGTCGGACAATTTCAACAGGACGGCGCGGCCGGACAGTTCGCACAAGCGGCCGCCAAGGACCGTCTGCGACAGGATATCTGTCAGCGAAACGCAATGATGCGCGTCCGACAGCGTGCGCCCCGTCAGCTCCGGACTCAGATAGTCGCGAAGCGCAAAGATTTCACGCGGGGACATTTTCGTAGGCCCGCACGAAATCACCCACGGTGGCGGGGAACGCGGCGTCCTCGGAAATGGTGAAGGGGTCGACGCCGGTCTCGTCCTCGAGACGGGCGACCAGGATCGCGAAGGCGAGCGAATCAAAGCCTGTCTCATGCAGGGACAGATCGTCGGTGAGCGCGGGAAGCGCGACGTTCTGTTCCTTGGCGATCTGCTGGATCGCCTCGATGACCTTGGACCTTACCGACATGGCTGGCTCGCCTCTTCCTGAGTTAATTAATCGATCTTATGTCTTGCGGCGGCTCTTGATGACCGCCTCCCATGCCGGCCTGTTTACCCGACAGAAGTAAATGGGCTCTTGGACAATTCAGATAAAATTGGACCTATCTGCGGATTTTGCCGCCTACAGCCTGATCGTACCGTTCAGGATTTGCGCATATGCGCCTCGATCGAGCGCAACATACGCGCCGGATTTCGGCTCGAGCATGTACAGCGGTTCGGCGATGCCGGCGGGGTCAAACCCCTCGCGGGCGAGATCGCCCTTCTTCTGCTTGAAGGTCTCGGTGGCATCGAGCTCACGCGAGATGCGGATGAAAACCGGACGGGCATAGGCCGGCAGGCGGCGGGCGAGATGAGCCGGCAGCGCTTCGATGTCAAAACCCTCGTTAACCACGATCGCGCTCATGCCGGCACGGCCGTCAGTGCCGGGAATGCTGACGCCATAGGTCGTGGCATCGACCACGCCGGTGAAATCGCGCACGGCGTCATTGACCTCCGAGGTCGCGACGTTCTCGCCCTTCCAGCGGAAGGTGTCGCCAATGCGATCGACGAAATGGAAGAAGCCCTTGTCGTCGAGCCGCATCAGATCGCCGGTGCGGAACCAGGCATCGCCCTTGGTAAAGACGTCGCGCAAGATCTTCTTCTCGGTCTCCTCAGCATCGGTATAGCCCTCGAAGCGGCCGCCACCCTCCTCGGCCTTGCCGATGCGGCCGATCGCCTCGCCGGCGTCGCCGCGGGCGCAGGCGATGCAGAATCCTTCGTCATTGCGCAGTGGCATGCCGCTGTCGGGGTCGAGCTTGACGAGACTGGCCGGAAAGCGATGCGCCAGCAGCGGCGGGATGCGGCCGATCGCGCCCGGTTGGCCCTCGACATTGAACAGCGAGAAATTGCCTTCGGTCGCCGCATAGAATTCGAGAATGCGGGGAATAGCGAAGCGCGACTGGAAATCCGCCCAGATGTCGCCGCGCAGGCCGTTGCCGCAGACGAGCCGCAATCGGTGACGGTTCTCGTATTCCGACGGCGGCGCCTTGAGCAGATAGCGGCAGAGCTCGCCGATGTATTGAAACAGCGTGCAATCGTACCTGACGATGTCGGGCCAGAAATTCGACGCCGAAAACTTCTCCGCGATCACCACCGAGCCTCCGGCGGCCAGCATGCTGCACGGCGCGACGATGCCGCCGACCGAATGGAACAGCGGCAGGCAGTCATACAGCCGGTCCTGCGGCGTCGCGCCGGCAAGGCCAGCAAACCAAAAGCCCCAATTGAGGATGCGGCGATGGCTGATGCTGGCAGCCTTCGGCAGGCCCGTCGTGCCCGACGTATAGATCAGCAGCGCGCGGTCATCGATGGTGACGTCGCCATGCTCCTCCGGCGACAGCGGCCCGTCATCGAGCGCGGCCAGCGCAACATCGATCGCGCGCTCCCTGCGGGCATCGCCATGGGTCCAGATCTTCGCCTCGGTCTTCAGATGCGGAATCGCGCTCCCAAGCGTCTCCGTCAAGGTGTGCGCGACGATGAGATGCGAGGGCTTTGCCACATCGATGCAATGCGCGAGCGACCGACCGACAAGTTTGGTGTTCAGCAGCGCCACCACGCCGCCGACCCCGCTGATGCCAAGCCAAGCCGCGACGTAATCGATGCCGTTCGGCATGATCAGGCCGATTGTGTCGCCCTTGACGACGCCAACCGAGCGGGCCCAGCGGGCATAGCGATTGATGCGTCTCGATAGGCTGTCATAGTCGAGCGCGGCATCGTCCATCACCAGCGCGACGCGGTCGGGCTGGCGCCGCGCCCAATCCTCGACGACGTCGGCGAACAGGCGGCCGGGCAGCGTCTCGATCCGCGCAGTCAGCTCGATCGCCTTCAGCCAGATCTTTGAGGCCGAAGGCGCGCGTCCGGCCTTGGCTTGCTCGATGACACCAGTGGTCATGCCGTTCATTCTTTCGCGCAGTATCAGCTTGGTCCCGGCAGCTTATCTCGCGCGGCCTGCCCAGGTGTTAAGAGACAAGGTAAAACCCGGTTAGCTCTCGATTAACCGCGATCATCCTTTACCAAGCCGGCGGGATCGGCGTGCGGCCGCGCGCGATTCTTGCGATAGCAAGTCCAGTCATTCGGACGCGCGGTGCGCGCCATGAGCTGGAGGCCACGATGATCACCAGGCGACGTTTCGTTCAGACCGTGGCCTGCGCTGCGGCTGGGCTCGCAGCGCCGCGCGCCTTTGCGATCGGCAACCCCTCCTATCCTTCGCGCAGCGTGAAATGGGTAGTGCCTTACGCACCGGGCGGGGCCACCGACGCGCTGTCACGACTGATCTGCCAGCGGCTGTCCGACCGGCTCGGCCAGACATTCATCGTCGAGAACAAGCCGGGCGCCGGCAGCAATATCGGCACGCAGGCCGTGATCAGCTCCGCACCGGACGGATACACGCTGCTGCTGACCTCGACCGCGAACGCGATCAACGCCTCGTTCGATCCGGCGCTGCCCTATGACTTCGCCAAGGGCATCGCGCCCGTCGCCGGCGTCGCACGCATTCCGCTGCTGCTGGTCGTCAACAACGATTTGCCGGTGAAAGACGTCGCCGACTTCATCGCCTATGCCAAGGCCAATCCCGGCAAGATGTCGATCGCCTCATCTGGCATCGGCACCTCGCTGCATCTCTCCGGCGAGCTGTTCAAGTCGATGGCCGGCGTGCAGTTCACACATGTGCCGTATCGCGGCTCCGCGCCTGCTCTGACCGACGTGATGAGCGGCCAGATCCAGGGCATGTTCGACAACGTCACCTCGTCCTTCGAGTTGGTGCGCGCCGGCAAGCTGCGCGCGCTCGGCGTCTCCACGCGCGAGCGTTCGGACGTCCTGCCTGACGTGCCGCCGATCGCGGACACGCTGCCCTTCTATGAAACATCCTCGTTTTACGGCGTCGGTGCGCCCTATGACACACCGCGCGAGATCGTCGACCTGCTCAATCGCGAGATCGATACGGCGCTCTCCGATGCCGAGATCAAGGCGCGCATTGCCGAACTCGGCGCGATCCCGCTGCATGGCAATGCCGGCGAGTTCGGCGGCATGCTCGCCGCCGAGACCGAGCGATGGCGCAAGGTGG
The DNA here is from genome assembly GCF_001440035.1 of Bradyrhizobium manausense. Lineage (GTDB taxonomy): Bacteria > Pseudomonadota > Alphaproteobacteria > Rhizobiales > Xanthobacteraceae > Bradyrhizobium > Bradyrhizobium manausense. The sequence continues at coordinate 186,186 of NZ_LJYG01000101.1, forward strand.
TCGAGCTATCGGGCATCAGGAAGGAATAGCTCGCCGCTTCAGTACACCTTCTTGTGACGCCTACGTTCCGGCGGCGGCTCATTGAAAGCGAAGTACGGATTGAGGTCGCAGCTGGCCGCGCGGCCCGACGCCGAGGCGCGGCACTGCTCCAGCGACGTGAATGTGCATTCGAACCAGCCGCCGCCACCGCCACCGGCGCCGCCGGTAGCGCCCGAGTAGACGTGCATGCAAACCGGATAGTTCGGATCATACGTCTGGGCGCTGGCATCCGCCGCGACGAACAGCGCGGCGATGGCAGTGAGAGTCAGGAGTGGGAGGCGCATCGGACATTTCCTCAAATCGGTGGCGTCGACGGATCCGACGCCGACGCCCTCCTATGGCACAACACCACGCCAGTGGCGACTGTTCCTGGGGACAATGACGGCAAGGTGAGCGCGGCTCGCACTACCCGCCCAGCCCCTGCAGCACCAGGCGGTTGAGCCTCGCCGCAAACGCGGCCGGATCTTCCGGCAGCTCACCATCCAGGATCTGCGCTTGTTCGAGCAGGAGCAGGCTGAGATCATCGACCGCCGTCGAGCCGGCCTGGGCCCTGGTGATCGCCGTCACCATGGGGTGACGCAAATTGATCTCCAGGATCGGCTTGGTGCGCATGCCGCGGTTCTGCTGCGCCAGGATGCGCTCGAGCTCGCGGCTCGGACCCTGGCTGTCGGCGACGAGGCAGGAGGCGGAGCTGGTGAGGCGGGTCGAGGCCTTGACGTCGCTGACACGCTCGCCGAGCGCCGCCTTGATCACCGCAATGGTGGCGGCCTCGTCCGCGGCAGGCTCGTCCTTCTTCGCCTCGTCCTTGTCGTCGACGCGCGGGATCAGGTCGAGATTGAGATCGCCCTGGCTCAGCGACTTCAGCGGCTTGCCCTCGAACTCCGATGGCATCGAGGTCCAGAACGCATCGACCGGATCGGACAGCAGCAGCACCTCGATGCCGCGTGCGGTCGCAGCTTCCAGCCGCGGGCTGGACTTCAGCCGTTCGATGCTGTCGCCGACGAGATAATAGATCTCGGTCTGGTTCGGCTTGAAATCGGCGACGACGTCCTTGAGCGCGCGCTTCTCGCCTGACGTCGTGGTGAAGCGCGATAGCGCCAGCAGCTTCTCGCGGCGCTCGAAATCCTCGTAGATTCCCTCTTTCAGCACGGCGCCGAAGGCGTCCCAGATCTTTGCGAAATTCTCCGCATCCTTCTCGGCGAGGCTTTCGAGCTCGTTGACGACACGGGTCGCCACGGCTTTGCGGATCTGCACCAGCTGCGGGTTGTTCTGCAGCATCTCGCGCGAGATGTTGAGCGGAAGATCCTCGCTGTCGACAACGCCGCGGATGAAGCGGAGGTAGCCGGGCAACAGATCTGCATCGTCGGTGATGAAGACGCGGCGAACATAGAGCTTGACCCGGCCCTTACGGTTCGGCTCGAACAGGTCGAACGGCTTGGTCGAGGGCGCAAACAGCAGCACGGCGTAGGAGTAGCGCCCCTCGGCGCGGTAGTGCAGCGTCATCGCGGGATCGTCGAAGGCGGAGGCGATCTGCTGATAGGCCTTCTTGTAGTCTTCCGCCGTCAGCTCGGACTTGGCGCGCTGCCACAGCGCGCTCGCCGAATTGATCTGGCGCGGCTCACCCTCTTCCGGCACCAGCTCGATGGGGAAGAGGATGTTGTCGGAATAGGCACTGACGATGCGCTCGATCTCGTAGGATTCGAGATATTTCTTGGCGTCGTCCTTCAGGTGCAGGACGATCTCGGTGCCACGTGCAACGCGCGCCGCTTCCTCGTCACTGGCGCGCGCGATCTCGAAGCCGGAGCCGCCCGACGACGTCCAGCTCCACACGTCGCTTTCGCCGGCGCGGCGGCTGATCACGACGATCTTCTCGGCGACCATGAAGGCCGAATAGAAGCCGACGCCGAACTGGCCGATCAGGCCAAGCCCGTCCTTGGCCTCCTTCAGCTTCGACACGAAGGCCTTGGTGCCGGAGCGGGCGATGGTGCCGAGATGGTCGATCAGCTCCTGCCGCTCCATGCCGATGCCGTTATCGGCAATGGTCAGCGTCGCGGCTGCCTTGTTCGGGATGATGCGGATCTTGAGCGCATCGCCCTCGCCCAGCAGGGCCGGATTTGCGATCGCCTCATAGCGCAGCTTGTCGCAGGCATCCGAGGCGTTGGAGACCAGCTCGCGCAGGAAAATGTCGGTCTCCGAATAGACGGAATGCACCATCAGGTGCAGCAGCTCGGAAACCTCGGCCTGGAAAGGCTGCGTATGCGTGGCGGTATCGGACGTCGTCATGCGTTTACCCGGTCAATCCAAAATGGAGAAAGCCGGGATATAACGCGATGGGAGAGCGGATCAAGTGGACGCGCAAAGCCGCCCCCCCGCAGGAGGACGTTTTTGCGCGGGCCAAGTCGATCAGGCCGGTCAGGTCACGCAGCGACCGGGCTGCAGCAGCTTGGCGACTTCGGTCAGGGAGCTGACCATCGGCTCGCAGGCAATCGTCGGCTTGCGGCCCGGCGTCAGAAGCAACGACGCCGGCTTGGCGCTGCCGGTCTCGTTGGTCGCGGGGACCCGCAGCAGCACGGACGTATCGGCCAGGTCGTTCAACCGCATCGAGACCGTGCGCGTCGGAACCGCCGCCGGCTTCAGGTCGGCGAGGCGGTCGGACTTGCTGGTGCGATTCACGTTATGAGTTGCGAGGTTGCGGCCCGACGTCTGGCCCGGCTGGTCAGCGAGCGCTTCCCAGCGGTCGGCCAGATCCTGGCCGGAAGCCAGCTGCACGGCGCCGACCTGGACGGCGCCAAGCGTCGCGACGAGCGCAACGGCACCAAAAAATACCTTTTGAATCTGTGACATGATTATTGGTCCCTCGCCCCATGGCGATCGCGGGAACAACGCGAGGGGAGGACCGGAGTTTCCCAAAAGTTAAGATCACTTAACCGTGTGCCAAATTCACGCCAGAGCGCACAAAAAGCCGCAAAAAATTTTGCGCCCGCCTGGAACGACTCTCGTGCCCGGGAGTCGTCTCAACAGCCGGCTATTCCCCCCTGCCCCATAAGCCGGCGACGTAGGGCGCGACTGTGGTGATGCCAGTCGCGCCTTACTTTTTTCTGCGGAAAGTTTGCGACATTTCGCTACCGCCCCACCATCCGCCCCACCACTGATACGGCGCGAACACGCCCGACTGACCGGAACCGCGGGGGACCACGGTGCCCCCACCGCGCTTGGAATCGGCGCTGGACTGGGAGAGGGGAATGGGTTCGCCGGCCAACGGTGCGGGCCGGACTTGGGCAGCCGGGCTCAACGTCGGGTCAGCCCGTAACCTCGGACGCAGCCCAATCCCAAGACCGCTGCTACGAAATACCTTCGGCTCGGTCCGTCGTTGAACAATTGAGATCGAGCAGGGAGTGGAGCGAGCGAACCAGTACGAGTCGGCGACGTCCAACGGTTCTCGTGTCGAGCTGCCCTGCTCCTATGAGTTCATAGAGTTTGGTCCGGCCCAAGCCGGTCGCCTGACACGCTTCATCAATCGTACAGGTCAAGCGCTGCGCGAAGGGGATTTTTGGGTCTGAGGATAAGCTCCGTCCGATCTGCTCTCCGCCGTTTCTCTGTCCTAGATGCCGACGCATAGCCACCCCTATTGGCTCATCAAAAATATTGGCTCATCAAAAATAGATTCGCCGTGCGTCCCAAAGTCGTCAATGCGAACACCCGCGCGCTGTTGTGTACGTAAGCGCACGTCAGCGGTGACTATAAAGCTCTTGGATATTAGTTTCGGCGCGGGATATTTTGCAGAAACTAACTCTAGTCCATGGCTAAGCCCTGGGGCTCATGTGAAGCCCGGCTCGTTGCAGAAGCCAGTTTCGCTCGGGACGTCGAGAGGGAGCCTCTGGCGGTGTCGCCAGCGTCGGGACTGGGACCGCGATGGGCTTGACCTCAACGTCGTCACGGTAGACATGTCGGGGACTGCTCGGCCGCCTGAAAGGGCCCTCGTCAATTTTACCTGCAGCGCCGCACGGAATTTGCGGGCCAGGAAAGACTTGACCTGACCATCAGTTGCGTCACTCGCTGGTGAGACCCGACTAAGCCGAATACATCCGTATCCAGCGATGGTGCCGGATGAGCTTGGCGATGCCGCTTGTGAACAAGTCGTCCGTGAAGAGCGGCTAAGCGATTGAGCTGGGATCGCAATATTCGTTGTGGCCTGTTTTGGGATTGCAGGGTTTTGATGCTTCGGGCATCGGAACCCTGCAATTTCGTTTTGAGGATTCCATCGAATCGCCAGTCATGATTCCGTCCTCGCATCGGAGGTGGCGATGCGACCGAAGAAGCCCAAAGCGACGGGATCGGGCGATCTGTTCCGGGCCAGGCTGGACCAGATCATCAACATGAAGCACGAGCTGGTTCAGCTCGCCGGCAAGGTCGACTGGGACTGGATCGACGGCGAGATTCGCGCCGCTCTACAGCGAGAACGGTCGGCCGGGCATCGCGACCCGCTTCATGATCGGGCTGCTGCTGCTCAAGCACATATACGGCCTGTCCGATGAGGGGGTGTGCGAGCGCTGGGTCCACGACCCGTATTTCCAGTACTTCACCGGTGAAGAGTTCTTTCAGCACGCGTTCCCGCATGAGCGCTCGGACCTGAGCCACTGGCGCAAGCGGCTTGGCGACAAGCTGGAGCTGTTGCTGGCCGAGAGCTTAAGGGTGGCGCACGAGGCCGGCGCGTTGCGCAGCCAGGACCTCAAGCGGGTCACGGTCGGTCGAGTCACCCCGGGGAATCTCACCCCGAGGTGCTCACGAAACCGGACGTGAATCTCCCGATTCATCCGGCTTCTATCTTCCAGCCGCAGGTCGAATGCCGACACGCCACAAATAAAGCAGGTTCGGATC